>CAWFRQ010000012.1:0-231700 GCA_963818305.1 uncultured Chloroflexia bacterium | reverse complement strand
ATGTAATCCAAGTCGATATGTTCAAAATAGTTGGGATAATGCTACACTGCCAACGGAGATGTGTCAAGAAAAGAATGACCAACCTAAGTACAGCTATCATCACTCTTCGTCCAACTCATCATCGGAAAGGATCAAAACTTCTCGTTCTCGCCCAGATCCCAGTGGTGGACCAATGATTCCCATATCTTCCAACTCATCAATGAGAGAGGCAGCTCGAGGATATCCGATACGCAGCCGGCGTTGCAAGAGAGATGCACTCGCTTTTCCGGTTTGTTTGATCACTTCAATCGCCTGCTGAACCAGTTCATCACCACCGTTTGCCTGCTCTTCGACAATTCGCTCCCATGGAGATCCATTTTCCAGTTTGTCAGGCAATTCTTTTTGCCAGTGCTCCACGATCCGATCAATCTCATCATCAGAAACAAATACGCCCTGGGCTCTAATCGGTGTACCTGACTCTGGATTCAAGAAAAGCATGTCTCCACGTCCAAGTAGATTCTCGGCACCTGGGGTATCCAGAATCACACGCGAATCAGTATTCGAGGTGACAGCGAAAGCAATCCTGGCCGGGAAGTTCGCTTTGATTAAACCGGTAACAACATCGGTTGATGGCCTTTGCGTCGCAACAATTAGATGGATCCCGGTTGCTCGTGCCAATTGTGCCAGTCTTACAATGGCTGGTTCCGTTTGCGTAGCGGCTGTCATCATTAAATCAGCCAACTCATCGATAATAACCACGATCCGAGGCAGGGGTTCATCTCCCCGTTTTTCAATTTTGCGGTTGTATGCATCCAGGTCCCGAGCGTGAATCTCAGCAAATTGCTTATAACGCTGATCCATCTCGCTGATAACCCAACGTAAAACCCCTTGTACACGATCCATCTGAGTTTCTACTTTACCCAACAAATGTGGCAGGCCGTTAAAACGGATCAGCTCAACCATCTTCGGGTCAATCATCACCAGGCGCATACTTTGAGGCGAATTGTTCATCGCCAGGCACGCGGCAATCGCTTCAATACAAATTGATTTACCTGATCCGGTGGTACCGGCAATCAGCATGTGTGGCATACGCCCAAGATCTGCTACTACCGGGTTACCTGAAACGTCTCGGCCTAATGCCAGTGTGAGCGGTGCGCCGACTTTATTGAATTTTTCGCTCTCTAACATCGGCTTGAGCCGAACGGTGGCAGTACGGATATTCGGTATTTCTACACCCACATACGAACGGCCTGGTACAGGTGCTTCAATTCGGATAGAAGTGGAAGAGAGGGCTAACGCTAGATCTCGTGAAAGGGTAGAGATCTGATTTACTCTTACTTTCTGTTTAAGTACCTGTCCATCAGGAGCTGGTTTTTCAATATAGCCCGGTTCAACCGCAAATTGAGTCACGGTTGGACCAACCCGATACCCAATGACTCTGGCAGGTACTCCAAAGTCAAGCAAGGTCTTTTCCAGAATGGCAGCAGACTGGTTTATGGTTGCCTCATCCATCCGGATCACTTGTTCATCATGAAGCAGGGTGAGTGGTGGTAAAGCGCCATCTCGTTTGACATGCGGTTGTTGTTTATGGATCCGTTGAATGTGTACTCGTCGGAACTGTCCCTAGATTAATCAGCTTTTGAGGCAAACTTGGCTTCTTATGCAGAATTGGTTCAAACTCAACCTGCGCCGTCTTAACCGGAACTGACTGGACAGGTTGATTGGAGTTGGAACGGATTTCTTCAGTTCTTTTTGGTTCGATATCTGGTGTGGTTATCGGGAAAGATCTCTTCACTTCAACCCGCTTGAAAGCCTTTGGTTGTTCGCCAGCTTGTGAAAACGGTTTTGTCGTGGGTTTCTTAAAGAAGCCGGTAGTGATCACACCAAATATCGCTAAAAACGCAAACCAACACACCCCTGCCAAAAACTCGCCAAAAATATTCCGTAATAAATCAGCCAATCCCCAGCCTAACAAACCGCCGTACTGACCGGATTCAGCTTGTGGCACTGAATAACCGCTAAGGCAAGCAAGGAATGCGATAAAGCTGAATATCAGAGATTCAATAATGATCAGTCTAAAAACAAATCCACCCTGGAGTTTTGATTTCCGGAAACTTGAAATGCCAATGTAACCGGTAGCTACTACTAAAATTGGAGCTCCCCAACCAAACCAACGCGAGAGGAAATCTGCCCAGGGAGATAAGATGGACCCTTCCGTCAGGTTGAGAATTGCAAGGAGTGATAGCGCAGAAGCGAGGATCAATCCAACGCTGATAATATCCTGGCTATAACGGCTGAAATGGGTCACCAAATAGACCAGGCCATCCAAAGCCCGCACAAACGGACGTTTAAAATCTCGCCACGCTCGTTTAACTTCGGTTTTCTTAGGTGTTATCTTATTTTTACGTACGACTGGTTTTACTGGCATTTTCCTGAGTTATCCATCCGCTATACATAATCCGATTCTTTTCTTCTCAGGATCAATATGCAAGATTTTGACCGGAATCGCATCTCCGCGTTTGAACTGGCTAAATAAGTCCACCCTTGAATCACCTGATTGTAGTGTAGAGATATGAACCAAGCCTTCAACACCCTCTGATAGCCGTGCAAATATTCCAAATTTGGTCATCCCTGTAATCACCGCAGTAACTATGTCTCCGGGTGAATAAACCTGGGTAATGGTAGCCCACGGATTTTGAATGAGTTGTTTGAGGCTTAACCCAATTCGTGCTGCTTTTTCATTTACATTCAGCACTAACGCATCAATATTTTGTCCAATCTGTAGTATCTTTGCCGGATGTTCCACTCTGCCCCAGGATAATTCTGAGACATGGATCAATCCTTCTATCCCACCCAGGTCAATAAACACTCCAAAATCAGTAATATTGGTCACAATTCCGCTGATTTGTTGACCAGGTTGTATGTTCGAAAAGATCAGCTTCCGTTTTCCGGCACCTGCTTTGGCAGCCCGTTCTGAAAGGACGATTCGTTCTTCTGAACGAACTAATTCGATGATCTTGAGTTGTATCATCTGCCCTATGTAACACTTAAGCGCTTCTTCTTTTTGCTCTTCATTAGATGCGGTGATAAATTGACCAGGTGAGAGATGGGAACAAAACCCTGCAGTGCGTTTGATTGCACCAAAATACCCCCCCGGTTACAACCACTCACCCACATTTCAAGGATCGAATCTGCCCGGTAAATTTGATCCAGTTTTTCCCAATCCAGATCGAAATCTTTTTTATGTAATTCGGGGTCGATATCAACTTCTTCAGGTGGTATCGCATCTTTTTCTTCATCCGCCAACAAGGACTCCCACCATCCTTCATCCTGGCTGGATTCGATATGACAGATTTGATTGATAAGATCACTTTGATACAAGGATTCCTCCAGTACCGCTAATGGATCGAACGATCGTTTTCCATCTCCAACATAGTTTTGGCAACCGCTTCAACCGCTACTCGTTGCTTCCGGTATAGATCAGCTTCAGATAACGCCAGACGGTAGTGCTACTTCGCGAACTTTTTTACCCTGGATGAACTTTAGATCGAGAATATTGTACAAAACCCATTCGCTTGTGTACTTTCGTTCACCTTCAGGCTTTATTTTTTCGATTGCAGCTCTCAAAACACTTCGGAGTGCATTCACCGGTGTCTGAGTTTCATCAACCAGCAATTCTTGGACGATTGCCATTTTTATGAGCGGACTCTCGGTCAATTTTGGACCACCCCAAAAGTGAGTGAGGGCGTCTTTCACCATGTTTGCTACTTCTACCGGAATATCATAATCCTTTTCAATGATTTCATCTGCATCTGCAAATCGGGTCTGAGCTCGCAGTTTTTGGAATTGTTCAAATTGGGGATTGAGATTCTGAACCAGTTGATAAACGCTGCGTTGTAATTCTCGACTTTTTAGAGCTGTTTTAATCCTCCCGGCTAAAGCAATTAAAGCTCTCTGGTTTTCCGGGGTGCTTTCCAGTGGATTCTTCAACTCCATACCCAAAATGCCTAACAATCTCTGGGTTTCCTCTTCGCCCTCAAACAGCGGCATGAGTCTGATAGTTATGCAGATCAATCAGCTCAAGATCATCATCAAAAACCGGGATCATCTGTAATACTTCATTCTCGGTATTGTGCATCGTCCAGAATGCTCATTTTTCCAGTTTTTACGATCAGCTTAAGTTCATTTTGCTCATAGGAAGCAATAAATGCATTCTTCGCCCGGAATCGGTCGCTGATGGCAGATAAGATTGTTTCCAGGTATTCACTCAAGTCATTTCTTGTCATTAACCGGTCTGCCAGATCGGTGGTCAATTCAATTTCAGTTCGATCATTGCCATAAAAAAACCATCGTTCCCAAACAGGTGAAAACATGGTGATGGCATATTCCATCAGGATGATGACCAGCACCATACTGATGGGGATCCATTCTTCAATCCCAAGACTGTATTTAACCACTGCCCGGCGAAGAATGGTTGTGACAGCTAATGCAACAATAGCAGTCACCGGTCCACGCATGATCCACTTGAAGCAATCTGCGTTTTACGACCCGATCAGGCCAGTTTACGCCAAAGAAAGCGACAGAGTAAGCCATAATGACAATAAATGCACCTGTAAGCAGGTTGCTCAACATCACAACAGTCCAATAAAAAAGATTATGAGCAGTAGCAAAAGCAGAACCTGCAAACAAATACGGTAAGAAACCTATTGCAGGGGCAACGGCACCGATCACAAGATAAGTCAGACGTGCGGCGGGTTGTAGGTGTGGTAGTTCGACGCAATGCCCGGATGTAAGTAGTCCAACTGGCAATGAGACTGGAGATGTAGTAAATCATAAATAGAGCGCTGAAGATCCGAGTCATCAGATGGTTGCGCCCCAGGCAACAAGTACCCTGCAAAACCCAGATAATCAGTGAGTGGAATCAAGAAAATAAAGACCGTTGATGCGAGGTAAGTAATTCGGACCGCCCAAATTCGTTTTCCCATACTTGGACGTCCAGTGGTTTCGAGCAAGCGCATCAGAAAAATGGAAATAGGCCGGCGGGATAAAAATTAATCCCATCCACTGAATCCGCATCCAAATATTCACTTCAGCGGGAACAGTCGTTGAGCTACCGATCGCATCTGCACTGAATATGATCAGTACACAGATTAATATGATGGTAAAAGATCGTGCTACCCGATCTTTTAAGTTAAAGCTGAATGTATTTAATAACAACGAAAAAGCGGTGATGGCAATACCAGCAGCCAATATTTGGCTGATGGTTCGCATCACAATCATTAAACCGCTAAGAATACCCAAAATAATCCTCGATTAAATTAAATAATGGGAGAAAAATATAGCAATATCCTGATTTGAGTAAAAATGATCATTGTATCCGCAGAACTCAAAGCCCAACTTTCCAAACAGGCGATTGGCAGGAATATTCTTTGTCTGCATATCAACAATCATCCGCCGCAAACCATGCTCCAAAGCCCATTCCTCTGCAGCCATTACCAACGCACTGCCAATTCCCTGCCTGCGAAGTGTCGGTTTGACAGCCAGATCGGTAATCCAGGCAGAAGATGGTGCAAGATCAGTCGAAACACTGACATAAGCCATCGGCTGCTTATCAATCAGCGCAACAAGAAGGGCGTCTCGATGGATCCAGTCTTTCATCAATTGTCGGGGAACACGTCGGATACTCCACCTTGACTGATCGTGGAAGACGATTCTCATCGAAAATTGACCCCAATATAGCGATCATCCTTGATGATATCTAACTGCCAAACCAAGTCAGTATGTGTAGCTATGGTCAAGTTCAGTTATTTTTGGAGATATCTTCTAAGACAGCTGGACGAACTTCAATTCTGGGCATAACCACCTACTTTTGAATGACTCTCACCGATAAAACGCAAGGCTCTAACTCTTTACCAGTATTGTCTGATGCAATGAGCCGAGAGAATAATCTCCACTGGTCAGTACGCTTGTATCCCAATTTCCAATAACGCCATTCACAACAACGGATCTACCTGCCTGGATTGTGGTCCATTGAGTATTATCCTGTGAGTATTCGTACTTGTAAATACCAAAATTCGTAATATTGACCGTAGCCCTTCAGTTCTACAATCCCACTCACCTCTGCACCCTGATCGGAGAAGTCCATTCAATTTTCCCGGCAGCGCATCCACCTGTAAACTCACCGCTCGAATGTGCAGCCGGTCGATTGTGTTAGTTGCCCGGTAAAGGTCGCTCCAGCGACAGCAGTACCTTGAGGCGTGAGAGTTGATTCCAAGTTTAAGGTCGGAGTGGAGAGTAAATCAACGGTAGAAATTTTATTGTCAGCTACAGAGACAAATACAAATTCACCCACTGCCAGGATAATGAGTAAAACAAAAAGACTGCTGGATTGGAAATATTTTTCCTCTAGCATTGTCCTTCTCCATGCCGAAGACTGAGCTGCGGTATTCCTGGATGGAGGATACAAAAGTTCGCACCGGAAAGACGGCGCAAACTGCCAGAAAAATATAAATCCAAACCTCTGCGGTTTTGAGAGAACGATAAATTTCAATCATGTAACAATCAATTCTTTACAACGCTCTCAATACACCCCTGAGCAGTTTTTCTAATTTTGGAACGATCAGGTTGCCCGCTTCGAGTACTTCTTCATGAGTGGTTAAGGTGTTGCCATCCAAATTTGCTTTATTACTGATACCAGAAATTCCCAACACTCGGGTCCCACCATGCCTGGCTACGATCACCTCGGGTACTGTAGACATTCCAACCGCATCAGATCCTATCACACGCAAAAATCGTAGATCAGCCGGGGACTCAAAAGAAGGACCTGAAAGACCAGCGTATACACCTTCACGAATTGCAATCCTGCATCTGCTGCTACCTTGCCGGGCGATTTGCTGGAGCTGCCGGTCGTAACACTGGCTCATATCAGGGAAACGCGGTCCAAATTCATCCAAATTGGGTCCGCGCAGCGGATTGTTGCCGGTCATCCCGATCATAGAGATATGGTCGTTGATCAACATCAGATCCCCGGGGCATGTAATCCGGATGGATCGCACCTGCTGCATTGGTAACGAAAAGATAAGGAATTCCCAGACGCTGCATTACACGAATTGGTAAAGTAACCTGGTCCATGCTATATCCTTCGTAGTAATGGACTCTGTCCTTGTATAACCATCACTTTTTGACCTTCCAATGTATCCAAAAATCAGTTTGCCTTCATGGCCTTGCACTGTGGACTTTGGCCAATAATCAAGATCGGAGCTTGCAAAGGTAATCCGGTCTTCCACTGAATCTGCCAGACCGCCCAAACCAGACCCCAGAATGAGACCTACCTTGGGGATGTAAATGGCACCTTTGCACGAATTTGCTGAGTCAATACTATCAATTTCATTAAGACGTAATAAAACTATCAAGTCCCATGGATAGATCCTCTTTTATGGAGTATTATTCTTGAAACTAACAAGGTAATTTCAAGCTTATTTACCTACATCATTATAGCAGATGCTAGTTGTAGCACCGTTGGTTCAGAATGACCTCAAGATCTTATCGATACTAGAAACTACAACACTAAGATCAGTATTGAGAATATCGTGATGCAATACCAATCTGAAGCGTTGATCATTTACCACACCAATATAAATATTTACTTCATGCAGCCTGTCAGCAAGTTCTGGTACATTAAGACCAGCGTTATTACTCAGGTTTCCAAAAATCATATTGGTATATGGAGTACTCTGGATCCAATTCAATCAATGGTACATCTCGCAATTCATTGGCTAATTTCTTCGCATGCAGGTGATCTTCACCCAAACGGTTACTCATGGTTCGAATAGCAATCAGCCCGGCGGCAGCCAGGATCCCAGCCTGACGCATACCACCACCTACCTGCTTCCGAATTTTTCTGGCTTTTTGAATAAATTCACGCGTCCCACATAGTACTGACCCTACCGGTGCGCACAATGCTTTACTTAAACAAAAGTAACGCTATCTACGGGTGCAGCTATCTGTTTTGGTTCGAGGCCTAGTCCAACCGAAGCGTTAAAAATCCGTGCTCCATCCATATGCACTGACAATGAATGGCTATGCGCAAGATTCGAGAGCTCCTGGATGTATGCCTCTTTAACAGGGCAACACCGCCACAGCGATTATGCGTATTTTCGATCACTACCAGTCGACTTGTTGGATAATGTACATCTTCCCGTCGGATAGCTTGCATCACACTCACGTAAATCTAAAGTACCATCTGATAAATTTTGCAGCACATATGGGTGTACTCCACCCAGTCCAGAGATACCACCCACTTCAAAAAGGAATGTGTGGCTTAAGTTCCCTACAATTGCTTCATCACCCCGGCCACAATGGGTGAGAATCGCTACCAGGTTCCCCATTGTTCCAGAAGCAACGAACAAGCCAGCTTCCTTCCCCATGGTTTCTGCAGCTAATTCCTGCAGCCGGTTGACAGTTGGATCTTCGCCATAAACATCATCACCAACCTCGGCTGAGGCCATTGCTTTTCGCATCTCTGCGGTTGGTGTTGTTACAGTATCCGAGCGAAGATCAATCCGATGCATGGTTCACCTTCTCACTTGAGTTGTGTTAAAACCTGCTGCAATTCTTGCGGAAGCGGAGATGTAAAACTCAGTCGCGACGGTACCACCTGGCAATATTACACTCAACTTGGTTGCATGGAGAAAGTGCCGGTCTATCGGTATCGAAGACTTTCTAAATCCATAGGTGGTGTCTCCGGCGACTGGACAACCAACAAAAGCCAGATGTACCCTGATTTGATGGGTGCGTCCAGTAAGTATTTGGACTTCCAATAGTGTATGTTCCGTAAACCGGGCTGACGTATGGTAGATACTAACCGCTTCCCGTCCTTTTTCGAGCGGTACAACTGCCATTCTTTGTCTATTCCCGGGGTCTCTTCCGATTGGGGCTTCAATTCTGCCTTCTGGTGTGGGGGGACGCCGATCTACTAGAGCGATATATGTTTTCTGGATGTTCCGTTGTTTAAATTGTGATTGCAGCCAGCCAAGTGCAGCGTCATTTTTCGCAAATAAGATCACACCTGAGGTGTCCTTATCCAGGCGATGCACAACTCCAGGTCGGCCTTCTCCTGCGATGCCTTCCATCTCTGGAGCGATGGCTAACGCGGCGTTCACCAGTGTTCCACTTGAATGACCTATGGAAGGATGTACAACCAGACCAGCAGGTTTATCAATGACCAGTACGCTATCATCTTCGTACAACACATCCAATTGGATGTCTTCAGCGACAATCTCAGTTGGTTTAGGATCTGGAATGGAAACTTGAATCAAATTGCCCGGTTCAAGCATGATTCCGGTTTTGAAAGCTACTACTCCGTTGACTGTAACATGGCCTTCATCAATAATTTTTTGAATTCGAGAACGAGAATATCCTTCCAAACTTGCTGTCAGAAATTTATCCAACCGCTCTAATGGTAGTTCTCCATACGCAAACTCATATTCAATAGTCACTATTTTGGCTTTCGTCGTTCAAATCTTCTGTATCATCCAGGTTGCTCACATTTACTGTTTCGGGTTTCGATTTTCGGTCATTCGACCCAAACACAAATTAACAAAATAACCACGCCAACTGAGATGGAGGCGTCAGCAATATTGTAAACAGCGAAATTTCCCATTGAAATAAAATCAGTCACCTGGAAGTTGAAAAACACCCGATCCAGTAGGTTTCCTAATGCCCCACCTAACTGCATTCCTAACGCTACCCGCATAACCCATTCATTTTCGGGTATCTGGGGATAGTAGTAAATGATAGCTCCGGCTACAACAATAGCAAGGACCGCAAAAATATAACCGAACCCCTGGAACATGCCAAAAGCAACTCCGGTATTTGTCCAATGAACAAATCTGAAGTATGGCGCCAACCATTCAATTGGCATCCAGCTTCCACCATAGGGGATGTTGGTTCGTACAAGATGTTTTGTCCATTGATCCAGTGCAATCAGAATGATCGCAACTGTGAATAATATCCAATATTGTTAACCCAGTTTTTCAAGGACTCCTCCACCAAATTTCAATGGGTATCATTGTAACCCATTGATCTCAAATCTTCTGGTTTGGTTGATTTATTAAAACCTCCCTGTTTTACAGCAGGGAGGTTGAGAAGCTAAGCGATGTGCTTCGCAATCTTAAATGCCAGAACTCTCATTATCAAAGCTGTCTTCTGTCCATTCCAATTCTTTGGGTGCATGGACCAAATTGACACATAA
Source organism: uncultured Chloroflexia bacterium (assembly GCA_963818305.1). GTDB lineage: Bacteria > Chloroflexota > Anaerolineae > Anaerolineales > Anaerolineaceae > DAIOEK01. The sequence continues at coordinate 221,469 of CAWFRQ010000012.1, read as the reverse complement.
TGTCTCACCCATGATGTAATCGCGGAATTCTTCAACACCTCGCATTAATCCTTCAGAGGCATGATAGAAGACATCGATCCGATCAGAGATATCCAAATCCATTTGCTTGCGTTCATCTTGTACTCGGCGTACAAATTCTCTGGCAAGCCCTTCTTTGACCAAGGCAGGTGTCAAATCGGTAACCAATGCAGCCAGATATGCTCCTTCAGCTGCAACCGCAAAACCTGCTTTTGCCTGTGCCCGCACTTCTATCTCTTCAGGTAAGAGTTCAATCATCTGTCCTTCTACTTCGATTACCAGCGGCTGCCCGCTCAATAAACGTTTAGCGCCGTCATCGCTTGGGATTTCTGCGACAATCTTCCTGATTTCCGGGAACAGTTTGCCGTATTTCTGGCCTAACTGCTTTGGCAGCGGATTGAGGGCGAAAGAGACTGCTTCACCGGCTGCATCCAGAATTCGTACCTGCTTTACATTGAGTTCTTCTTCTAAAATATCTGCATATTTCAACAGAACACGTTTCTCATCATTGTTCGCAACCGAATATGCCACTTCGGCTAATGGTTGACGCACTTTTCTGTTGGCTTTGTTCCGGGCTGCGTGCCCTAGTGATGCTAACTTCATGGTCAAACTCATCTCTGCGTTTAGAGATTCATCGATCCTACTGGCATCATACTCTGGCCAATCAGATAGATGAACTGAATCGGGTGCGTTTTCATCCACTGATCGAACCAGATTCTGATACAACTCATCAGCAAGGAATGGCATAGTAGGAGCGAGAAGTTTGCTGATTGTGGTGAGTGCAGTGTATAAAGTCGCATACGCTGCCTGTTTATCAGCATCCGCATCACTCTTCCAAAAACGTCGGCGTGATCGGCGTAGATACCAGGTTGAGAGTTGATCCACAAATACTTCGATCGGCCGGGTTGCTCCGGTAACATCATATGTCTCCAGAGCGTTGGTTACATCCCGAACCAGGGTATTGAGCGATGACAACAACCATCTATCCAATTCGCTGAACTGGGGCATGACATCTGGTTCCGGCTGCCAACCATCCAAACGGGCATACGTGATAAAGAATGAATACGTGTTCCAAAGGGTCAGCGTGAAATTTTTGATCACCTCACCCACCAAATCCATCGAAAAACGCCGTTCCTGTCCGGGCGGGCTGGCAGTGTATAGACACCAACGAAATGCATCTGCCCCGTGTGCGTTTAATACTGCCCATGGATCAACAACATTCCCTTTGGTCTTGGACATTTTCTGCCCTTCCTCATCCTGAATCAGACCGAGGCAGATCACATTCTTAAAGCATTCCGTTTCGAATAGCAGCGTGCTGATGGCGTGCAGAGAATAGAACCAACCACGGGTCTGATCAACAGCCTCGCAGATATAGTCTGCGGGGAATTGTTGTTTAAATTCAGCTTCATGCTCAAAAGGATAGTGCCATTGCGCAACCGGCATGGAACCAGAATCGAACCATACATCGATCAATTCTGGCACCCGATTCATAGTTTGACCGCATTTAGAGCAAGGATAGTGGATCTGATCCACATGCGGACGGTGAAGATCAAGCTGCGTCAGGTCTCTGCCAGATTTTTCGGAAAGTTCTGCTACCGAACCAACCGCTTCCTGGTGATTACATCCTTCACATTGCCAAACTGGAAGTGGTGTGCCCCAGTATCTTTCACGTCCTAAAGCCCAATCAATATTATTCGAAAGCCAATTACCAAATCTTCCGTTTTTGATGTGGCCTGGGTACCAGTTGATGTGTCCATTCAAGTCGACCAGTTTATCCTTATACTGGCTGGTCCGAACGTACCAAGTTTTCCTGGCATAGTACAAGAGCGGTGTTTTGCATCGCCAGCAGAATGGATAGGTATGTGTATAGGTCTCCAATCGGAATAGCAAACCTCTTGATTCCAAATCCTTGGCGATGGAAGGATCTGCATCTTTTACGAAGACTCCACTCCACGGGCGAACTTCTTTGATAAATGTTCCATCTGGTGCAACAGTCTGTAAAACTGGGAGACCGTGTACATCAGACATCGTCATATCATCAGCTCCGAAAGCGGGAGCGATGTGAACCAGTCCGGTACCATCTTCAGTAGTTACAAAATCAGCATTGACAATATAATGCGCAGGTTTTTCGGGTGGTAAAAAGGTGAAGAGGGGTTGATATTTCTTGCCCTTAAGGATTTTCCCTTTGAAGGTATCGACGATCTTTACTTCTTCTCCTCGGAAGACTTTTTCGATGAGGGCTTTTGCGAGGATGAGCCGTTCCGTACCCCCTTCGGGCATTTCACGTTCTACCGTCACATAATCTACATCTGCATGGGCAGCCACCGCAACGTTTGCTGGTAGCGTCCAGGGAGTTGTCGTCCAAACCAACAGGGAGGTACCGGGCTTATCTACTAGTGGCAGCCGGAAGAAGATGGATGGATCTTTGGTTTCTTTGTATCCCTGGGCTACCTCGTGGTCAGAAAGCGGCGTACCGCAGCGAGGGCAGTAGGGAACAACCTTAAAACCCTGATAGAGCAGGTCTTTCTCCCAGAAATTCTTTAATATCCACCAGACTGATTCGATGTAGTTATTTGTAAAGGTAACATATGCGGTTTCCAGGTCAACCCAGTATCCAATTCGGTCAGTTAATTTTTCCCATTCCTGGATGTAGGTAAAAGCAGATTCACGGCAAAGTTCATTAAATTTGCCGATACCATAATCTTCAATCTGCTGTTTATTGGTAAAACCAAGTTTTTTCTCAACTTCAATTTCAACCGGTAGACCGTGTGTATCCCATCCACCTCGACGCGAAACATGGTATCCACGCATGGTCTTGTAACGCGGAAAGATATCCTTGAAAGAGCGTGCCAGAACATGATGTACACCGGGTCGACCATTGGCAGTGGGAGGACCTTCATAAAAAACATATTCCTGTCCACCTTTCCGAATTTCGCCGGTATGCTTGAACACATTGTATACTTTCCAATGTCTGCAGCATCCGTTCTTCCATCTGAACAACATCTAATTTCGGTGATACAGGTTTGAATGACATTACTTCCTCCAAGAATCGATCGCAGCCAGGTAAATACCCAGTCCATGAAATTTGGTTAAACAAAAACCTCTCATCCGATCAGGGACGAGAGGAAAACTCGCGTTACCACCCTGGTTCCCACAATTAGTGGACACCTCGGTAGATACAGCCTATTGGCGATACCTTCGTCATGTTAACAGAGACGATTCCGGCTAGCTTACTGAGGGTTTTCACCCCGTTCAACGCGCTGCTCCCGAAGGATTTTCAACTTGTTTCTTCTTCCTGACTTTCACCATATTCAGGATCGCTATGAGATTTTACCAAGTTTACTCGTTTCGATCATCGCATTTGATCTAAAAATTATGCCACACGTTGAGACACTCGTCAATATTTGTTTTATTGCCTTAATCCGTCCGTATTCCTTATTGCTCGGTTTTAATCGCTTTCCGGTCCAATGACATCATAGAACAAAGGTAAAGGCATAACAGCTTGAGGTGACCAACTAATCGCATTGATCACTTTTTCTTTTGCGTATTCCATCGTTGCAGAATCTTGAGCGTGGACTTCAAATAGGGGTTGCCCCTTTGTCACAAAGTCACCCACTTTCCGGAATACCTTTAACCCAACCCCATAGTTGATTGGATCACCCTTCTTTGCTCTACCTGCTCCCATAACGACGGACACTTCTCCAACTGTCTGAGCATTTATTTCAGCGATATAACCATCCACAGGTGAATTTACCATCTCACAAAGCGGGCTATGTGGTAGTCGTTCTGGATGGTCGACAAAATCTACATCCCCACCTTGCGCTCTGACCAGCTCACGGAACATTTTCCAGGCTTTTCCATTTGAAATTGTTAGCTCAACCTGGCGGCGTGCAGCTAATAAATCGGGGAATTTTCCAGCCAACGTTAGCATATGGGATGCAATTAACAAACAATGCTCTCTGAAATCCGCTGGGCCCTTCCCGTGAAGAGTTTCAATCGCTTCTTTGACTTCCAGCGCATTTCCAACAGCGTGCCCAAGTGGTTGATTCATATCAGAAAGGATTGCAGTCACTTTGCGACCACTCAAAGTGCCAATCGAAACCATCAATTGGGCAAGTTCTCTGGCAGATTCCAAATCACGCATGAAAGCGCCATGCCCAACTTTAACATCCAATACGATCACTTGCGCACCGGCTGCGATTTTCTTAGACATGACTGACGCTGCAATCAATGGAATTGATTGGACGGTCCCGGTAACATCTCTGAGGGAGTAGAGTCGTCCATCTGCGGGAGCCAGATCGCCTGTCTGACCAGTCAAAACAATTCCGAGGGTTTTCAGTTGGTTCAAGAACTCAGTTCTAGATAAATTGGTACGGTACCCCGGGATAGATTCAAGTTTGTCAAGCGTACCGCCTGAAAATCCCAGGCCTCTTCCTGACATCTTCCCAACCGGAAGTCCACATGCTGCCACGACGGGCTCTACGACCAGGGTGGTTTTATCACCCACCCCACCCGTGGAATGTTTATCTACCGCAATCTCTACCACGCCGCTCAGATCCAATACTTCACCTGAGTTAGCCATAGCCAGCGTTAAATCAGTTGTCTCACGTTCGGTAAGCCCATTCAGTAGAACTGCCATCGCCCAGGCAGAAATCTGGTAATCAGGGATTGTGTTATCTGCAATCCCATGCACAAAATAATCAATCTCTTCTTTGGTTAGCTCACGCCCATCGCGTACTTTTTCGATTACATCTATCGCTCGCATTACTCACCTCATAATATCTTTGCTTCTGAATACAAATCAAAGATCTGGATATTGGATCGTGTTAATTATTGTATGACAATCTAATTATAGGAGGAACCGATCAATTGGGATAGACCCATTTAAGAAAAAAGAACCGCATGGCGTTTATTCCATGCGGTCTAAGAAACTCTAAATAACTACTTTTTTAAAATGATTGTAAGCTTGCGGTTAGGTTCTTCACCTGATGATTCGGTGATGACCTGAGGATGGTCCCTTAATGCCAGGTGGATAATTCTTCGCTCATTGGCTGGCATTGGTTCTAATACCTGTCGCCGTCCGGTTGCAATTGCCTGTTCCGCCATTCGAGTTGCCAGTTGTATCAGTTGCCGTTCGCGTCTTCCACGATACCCTTCCACATCAATTGTGAGTGGAATCCACTTCTCGAGACGCTTCCCGATGATCAGGCTGGCGACGTATTGGATGGAGTTTAATGTCTCTGTCTTTCGTCCAATCAAAATGCTCAGATCGTCACCAGTCACCTCTACTAAAACAGCCTGTTCACCATTTTCATCCGTATTCTCAGAAAAGGTGGAGGTTACCTGGGCAAATACATGCATTTTTTCCAGTAATTCACTCACTGTTTCACGAGCAACTCTTAATGTCGGATCTTCGCCGTTGAAGGTCGCTACTGGCTCGGATGGTTGTTTCTTTGAGCGTGGTTTCACTACCTTCTCGGGTTTTGGAATTAATTGCAGCATTTTTTCAGGCGTTTGTACACCAGGTTTTAAACTGATGATGATCTTGGCCTGACGAATTCCAAGCCCAAGGAAGCCTTTGCTACCCTCATCGACAGTTACAATTTCAACATCGTCAATGGATAGTTTCAGATCATCCAGACCTTGTTCAATTGCTTCTTCTACAGTTGTCGCAAAAACTTCATATGTTGGTTGATCTTCAGCCATTATTCCCTCTTTAACCTTACTTCGTTTTGCTCTTAGTCTTTGAGTTGGATGTAGGTACAACTACTTCAGTTTTCTTTCCTGGAAATAAGTTAGAGAAATTGAGTTTTCCCATCAGAGCGTATTGTAAGATCGTAACCAGGTTACTGGCAACAAAATAAATTGAAAGACCAGATGAGAATGTGAGTGCCATCCAACCCATCATGATAGGCATCATCATGTTCATGCTCTTAGACATTTGTGCAGTCTGATCCTTCGGATCAGCGCTAGGGGGAGTCATCAATTTGGATTGCAGGTAAGTTGTTGCCACAACAACAATTGCCAAAATTGGTATCCCGAATGGTAAGAAGGGCAGCTTGAGCGATTCTGGTTGTCCCAAATTCATCCATAAGAAGTGGCTGTTCAGCGGGAAGATAGTCGCAACATCCAGGAAGCCAGGATAGACATGTCGCAGCAATTTCAGTAATTCCAATGGTGAAGATGCTAGCGTGATCATCACGCTTTGGTACAGACCGATGATGATTGGAAACTGGATAATGGTCGGCAAACAAGATGCAAATGGATTAATTCCAAGTTCCTTGTAAAGTTCCATTTGAACTTTTGCAAGTTGTTCTTTATCGTCTTTGTACTTTTTCTGCGCTTCAATCCAGCGTTTATCTGTCTGTAAGGCTTGCATAGACTGTGAGCCTTTGATTTGGGACACAGTCAATGGGTAGGTTACCAGCTTGATCAATACTGTGAACAGGATGATCGCCAGACCAAAGTTCTGCCCAACCAGGTTATAGATGAACAGGAGCGCATTTACAAAGGGAGTAATGATTATTGAATCCCACATAATATTCGGTTCCTTTATTTGGGTATCTGGAAGGACCAGACCACCCCACCTGTCTGGTTTACAGCAGAGAAGATTTTTTCTTTGTCACCGGTGACACCGACTAATACCAGATCTCCGGATTGAACTGGTGGCGCGTACAATTTTTCGCCCATTGAAAGGGAGAATAACGCTTTGCCGGTGTAATCCAACCCATTCAGCTTACCATCCTCTGATGTGAAGATGATTTTATCTTCTAAAAGGAGAGGCACACTCACTACTGCGCCACCTGCTTTGTATTGCCACAAGGGTTTTTGAGTAGCGATATCTAAAGCGGTAAAATTGCCGCTCAAATCACCAAAATAGAGAACATTCTCTTTTGTAACGAGACCTGACCAGATACTATCAGCAGCTTTGTACTTCCACACGACCGCTTGAGATTTTGGATTTACCGCGATTATTTCTTTACCAAGTGTACTCGTGTACAGGATGCCCTGATCATCAATTGCTGGAGTGCCAAGTGCTGCACCACCTAAATCAATGGACCATAGCAAAGTTCCATCAACCGAAGATAGTGCATACAACTTTTTGTCCATACCAGCCTGATAAATGACACCATCACGAAAAACCGGAGTTGACCAAAGGTGGTTATCTGTCTTGTGCTTCCATAGCTCTTTACCATTACTATCAATCGCGTAAAGGTAGTAATCTGCAGAAGCAATATAGATTGTATTTTCCACAACTAATGGATTTGCTATGATCCTGTCGGTGGTTGTATAGGTCCAATTAACCGCGGTGGTTATGGAATTTAGTGCGCTGACTTTCCCTTTATAATCGCAAACGATCAACTGACCATCTGCGGTGATACCTGGTGCCGCGTAATATGAAATACCTGCATTACTTTTTTCTGGATACTTCCAGGTCATAGCACCGGAGGTACTGTTGACAGCATAAATTTCTGGTCCGTACGCCACATAAATCTGGTCTCCGGCTGCTGTGATACCTGGCCAACTGGTTGCAGCCATTGCACCACCAGTACATCCAGTTAGAGCGACACTCATCAGGATCGCAATCGAAATATATTTCCAAAGAACATTTTTCATAGAGAGGATTCCATTACCTTCCAGAGAAAATTATTGTAAAAATTATGGCACCGGGTCATATCCGCCAGCATTAAAAGGATTACATCTGAGAACTCTCCAAACACTGAGTGGTATACCTTTGAGAATGCCGTACCTGTAAATCGCCTGGTAACCGTAGTGCGAACAAGAAGGGTAAAATCTGCAAGTATTTGCGGCGATCAAAGGTGACAGAAACATCTGATACCCGCGCAGCAATCCTAATACGATCCATCTTGGCAACGTAAAAACTGTTACTGGAAGCTCTTTCAACTTAGGCTCAGAAGCATATTCTGAACGGACCGATTCACAAGCGCACATTTGATTAAACAATACCTGTTTTTTTGCATAAATCCAGAAATGTTGTCTCCAGCAAGACGAATGGAGCATCGAGTACAGCATTCCTGGCAATCAGTACTACCAGATAACCTGTTTTTAAGCGAAACAAATTGGATTGAATGACTGCCCTCAGTCTTCGCTTAATTCTATTCCGCTGTACTGCTCCGCCCACTTTCTTGCCAGTAATAATGCAGAACTGGGTGGGGCTTTCAGCTTGCTGTGCTAGCGTTACTAACACAAGCAGCGGGTGGGCACTTGACTTTCCCAGACGCCTCACCCGCATTATTTCGCTTGATTGGGTCAGGCGTGAGGATTGCTTCATCTTTACACCCGACCGGTATTAGTTTTTGATGCAAACACTTTCCTATCTTGACCGCGCTATCTGATTTACCATCTGATGCGTTTAACGTGGTTGTTCATCGATACAGTCAGGCTGTGTCGACCACGGGCACGGCGGCGCTTCAATACTTCACGACCATCAGCAGTGGCCATGCGGGCGCGGAATCCGTGAACACGGATGCGCCGGCGAATGTGTGGCTGATATGTTCTCTTCGTCATGCTCAAACCCTTTCAATAATTTCCTAAAGATAGCTCATAAGAGACTGTGCATTATACCTGATACACGCATATATTGCAATTTTATTGGCGGAATTTGGTCGGGTTTGGTGCGCTGAACAATTTTGCCAATTCATCTGCTCCAGAAGGATCGGTAACTGCTAATACCTCATCACCAACTTCCAGCACAGTGATCCCGCGTGGGATCATCACCTCACCTTTTCGTATGATGCCTGCGATCACGCATTGATCAGAGAAGTCCCAGATCTTTGATCGCCAAACCCACGCCCTTTGCGCCTTCGGGTATCTTTTCTTCTACCAATGAGTAATTGCCTCGGCGTAATTTGATGAGGGTCATCATATCGCCCATGGACATTTCTTCTTCAATCAACCGCGCAAGGATATCCGCCTGGTTTAGAGCTACATCCACCCGGAATGTTTGGTCAAATATCCAGGAATTGCGGGGATTGTTCACCCGGGCAATTGTTCGCGGAACGTGATATTTTTCACGTGTGTAGTAGCATAAAGAAAGATTGATCGCATCACTCGCAGTACAGGCAGCTAAAACATTTGCGTGAGCAATACCTGCTTTTTCTAATAGATCCGAATCGATTGGATCACCTTCAAAAATAACCTCAGTGGGTAATTCCCGGTGAACTCTGGCAAGCACATCTTTCCTATCATCAATTAGACGGATGTCATAACCTTGCGCAACCAATAATTTTGCCAATTGCGCACCAGTGCGTCCTGCACCTGCAATTACTACTAACATAATTTCCTCCTAGCTCTTGGCAATAATCTGGTTGTGTAAATGGACAGCACCTTCAGGTGTCGCACTTACCTGTAAGACATCATCCTTAGCAAGCAACGTGTCATTATCTGGTAGCATTGCAATTCCAGCCCGGGTCAGTGAGACCGGTAAAGACTCGGTAGAGTTCATAATCTCACCTAATTTATGGCCAGTCAGATGATCTGGAATTTCGAATTCATAAATTTCCACCTCACCATTGCCGGCAGAGTAGACCATTTTAATGTCTTCGTTTTCGATCATCTCTTCTATTCGCTGAGCTCCCCAGGCTGTGGAGCTGATCACTTGAAATCCGAAGAGCTCATGTAGTTCGCGCCATCTCGGGTCATAATTTCTGACCACTACATGGGGTACATTAAATATAGTTCGAGCAATGTGAGCTACTACCGCATTCAACGGGTCACAATTTGTTACCGCCACGAGTGCATCAGCTTTATCAATCCCGGCACGGATCAAAACATCCTGATTGAGAGCTTCACCTTCGATGGTTTGTCCCTCAAAATCAGGTGGAAGATTATTAAAGGACGCTCGCACGTTATCAATAATCGCCAAATCGGTCTTCTTGCGAAGAAGCCTTTCAGCCAATATCACACCCAATCTACCACAACCTACAATAATGACCTTCATAATCCCTCGGAAAAAGATCCTTTTCTAATCTACCTGGTAAGGAACGTCAGTAATCACAATTCCAGGTTTGAAAATGAGTGCCAGCCTCAGCATCAACGCCGTTTGGGTATGCAGCGCATTCGTCCACCAATGGCGGGGAATAAACTGCGGAACCACAATCGTCAATACTTCGTTTGGCTGCATAGTGTCTCGAATGTTCTCAATATATTGCAGTAACGGTTCAATCATTAATCGATATGGAGATTCAAGGATAACTAACCGGAAACCATCACCCCAATTTGCCCATTTCGCTTTTACTTTTTCTGTCTCTGCATCGTCAATTGAAACATGAACCGCAGTCACATCATCCGATAGAATTCGTGCATAACGTAACGCAGCCAGCGTACCACGATGTACTCCGCTGACGGTTAAAATCACCCGATGACGAATTACTCTAGGAGGTGCTCCAAATTTTTCAAGTGAAAGCTTCTTAGCAATCTGTTTGTAGTGGGCATGGATTCCATAGAAGATCATGACAAGGGTAGGTGTGAGTATAACGACAATCCAGGCGCCATCTCTAAATTTAGTAATTGCAAACACGAACATCACAATCAACGTTGTAAATGCACCTAAACCATTTACAATCATTTTAATGATCCATTTATCATCGTGCTTCAAAATGGAGCCTGGTTCAGTGATGAATGTACCAGGTTCTAGATGGCCAGATTTCCACCATCGATGTGCCATTCCAGCTTGCGACAAAGTAAACGAGAGAAACACGCCAATTGCGTACAAAGGAATCAGTTTGGTAACACTTGCCTGGAAAAGGATGATTAAGAGAATTGCTACTCCTGCCAGCATTGCAATTCCTCGAGAGAATACCAGCCGGCTTCCTCGATAAGTTAGTTGGCGTGGTAAAAAGCCATCATTAGCAATAAGAGCACTCAATCGTGGAAAGTCGGCAAAAGCTGTATTGGCAGCCATGATTAAAATGACCGTGGTTGCGATGATTGATGCTAAATATGCGAACCCTCTTGAACCCCACACTGTACGAGCTAATTGTGAAATGACTGTCTCTGCTTCAGATGGGACTGCTTGAATTTGCACAGAGAGGAATGTAATCCCAACCAACAAACTTCCTAGGATGACAGACATTACAACTAAAGTCTTCCCGGCATTTGAGCTACGGGGTTCCTTAAAGGCTGTGATCCCATTCGAAATGGCTTCAACACCAGTTAAAGCAGTGGTTCCGCTTGAAAATGCCTTTAAGGATCAAGAAAAATGTGATCGGTTGTAAGCTGCCTAACATCTCTATCTCTGGTGGACTAGCGACAACTCCTAAGTTTCCAAGCGCAAAGCGGGCGAGACCGACGATCACGGTAATATACATCATCAACACAAAGAAGTATGTTGGGATGGCAAAGGTAACCCCAGATTCTTTTACTCCCCGCAAATTGATCACCATGATAAAAATAACCAGCACCGCTCCTATCCATATCCGGTAAGGGTAAGTCTCGGGCATGGCTGAGACGATTTGGGCAACACCAGAAGAAATGGATACTGCCACGGTTAAAATATAATCTGTAAGAAGTGCTGCTCCTGCAGTCTGGGCAGGCAGCTCACCCAGATTATCTCTAGCTACGATATAAGCACCACCACCGCTTGGATAAGCATGAATGGTTTGTTCGTAAGACAGCGTGAGGATGGTAAGTAAAACCACAATCCCGAGCGAAAGACTAAAGGAAAAATGAAAGGCTGTTGCCCCTGCTACTGCCAGTATTACCAACATTTCCTGGGTGGCATAAGCAGTAGATGATAGTGCGTCTGATGCAAATACAGCTAGCCCAACTAGTTTGCCAATAGTTTGGTGAGGCGCATCTGCTGTCTGTAGAGGACGCCCGATCAACCATGTTTGCAGTGATTTTGGAGGAGTGTACTCGGTATTCTGTTTAATTACATTACTGTCGGTTGAATCATTCAATTCAGTATTATGCATTTTGCTCTTTCAGATAGCCGGTTTGCTCAAAGTGCAAAATTATAGTCTATCCATGCAGTTTACACAATCTTTCCAATACGACCATAACTAATGAAGGCTTTTGTTAATCCTATTGGATTATAATACGTTACATTACACGTGACTCACGCTTTGAATCGGTTTTAGACCGAATTAATCTGGTTTTGAATGTAGTAGAAGAGGTATATGGATATTCTTGGTGTTGGACCCCTCGAATTTGTTTTTGTACTCGTAATTATGCTCTTGGTATTAGGACCCAGGGGAATGGTCAAATCTGTTCACGAAGTTGGAGAATTTCTACGCAAAGTAGTTCAATCTCCAGTGTGGAAATCGATCATTAATTCCAGCCAGGAAATCAGACAGGTACAAACCCAGATCATAAAAGAAAGCGGCTTGGATGAGAGTTTCAAGGAAATCCGAGCATCGACCCAGAGCATTAACCAGGTAACCAATAATCTGGTTCGTCCTACACTCGCAGAAGCAAAAATTGATCCAATATCAATGAAAGTGCCTTCAGCACCTGCAGACACTGAAGCTGCCGCAACACCAGCTGAACCACCTTCCCCGGATGTTGACATACCAACTGGAACCACCACCCAAGAACAAAACCCCGCTGAAAAATCCGGTAATTCTGGGTCTGTCAGCTAATACTTCCACAACAGCCATCCTCGGTAACTGATTCAATCTTCACTTTGGCTATTTCATTCCATACCTTCATCGGGCTGATTGCCTCTACCCGAATATATTCCTTTGTCCAACCGCTGAGAATCCATTGCGAACCTTCCGGTTTTGCTAGATTCCCACAAGACTTCCACGAATTTTCCCACCCACTTTTCCCGATAAGATCGTCCAGTTTGGGTAAACAGGTCTCTCAGCTGGTTACTTCGCCCATGACGTTCAGTCCCATGTACCTGGTCTTTAAATTCAGCTGCGGGAGTTCCCCGCCTGGCTGAATATGAGAATGCATGGCCGCCGGATAATTGCAATTGATTCAAGAATACCGACCGTCTCATCAAAATCCGCTTCGGTTTCTCCGGGAAACCCTGCAATCATATCCGTCGTAATGGCTGCTAATGGATACTTACTTCTTATCCTAGCGATTAAGTCCAGCAAAATCAGACCGGGTTGTCTTTCTACCCATGAGTTTTAATATTCGGTCAGCCCCAGATTGCAGCGGTAGGTGAAAATGTTGGCACAACCTATTATCTTGCCACGTATCCAGGAGTTCCTCACTCACATCCCATGGTTCGATCGACGAGACCCGGATGCGGATGTCTTCCGGGCAATGTAAAAGAATTGCATCCAATAAATTCCTTAAAGTTTGTGATGGCTGCTGGTCATTTCCCCAGGATCCAAGCTGCACCCCTGTCAGTACAATCTCCTTCACTCCGGCGCGCACGGCCTGGTCGATATCATTTAAGATCTGCTCTACCTGGATGCTGCGAGATTTTCCCCGAGCGAGGCGGGTAATGCAGAATGTACAGTAATGGTTACACCCATCCTGGCATTTAAGGAATGCCCGGGTCCGCCTGCGGCTTCCCGAGACTGGAACCCGAAAAGGGGATGGGTTATAGAAACCTTCTCCCAACAGCATGTCTACCAATGTGTCTTTTTGAAGATTTGGAATAATCTGATCCAAACCGGGTATGACCTGCATTAAATCTTCATCTAAGCTGGCTAAACAGCCGGTTGCAACCAGTTTAACTTCTGGATTCTTGCGTAATGCCTGTCTGAGTTTTTGGCGAGAGTCTTGTGCGGCGGCTGATGTCACAGCGCAAGTATTGATTATTGCAATATCAGCTTCATCCATGCTCCGCACCATCTGGTGACCGGCTGCATGGAATTGGGTTGCGTATCTTTCGATTTCACTCTGGTTGAGTTTACAACCTACCGTGTCTAAGAAAACTTTCATACCATTAATAAATCCATCACGGAGTTAATACTATAAAATTATCAAAGCGTACATCAGTGCCTGGTTCGCCAAGGCTGCTGGCAATCAAGCCTACGTCGCCCTGTGCGAAAGAACTATCTTCTACCTCTGCTACTTTTTCCCAGTTCACATAGAATGAAAGCTGATTTCCTTTACAATCGGCGCGTAAATGATTGACTTTGGCTTCGCTTTGAATCAGATCTGTTGTTTGCAGGCTGCTATCTGAAATCACCTGTCTTACACCATCTTGGACGCGAATGATGCCATAGTAGCCGTCACTGCTCACCTGGAATGCGTAGTAATTATTCTGATCTTGCAAACGGCAGACTAATCCGAACAAATTATTACCCGGACCGGTTACTTTGATCGCATCAACATCTGTGATGCTATCCTGAACTTGAATTCCAGGAGTAGACCAGTAGTCTGCATTTTCTTCCAGCACCATGATCCGGAAAGTATCATTATCATAATGAACTATTCCAGTATCCGTGACGGTTACTTTCCAACCATTATCATGGTCGCTGAAATCATCCATGAATGCGGGAATCTTGACTCATCTGATCGCCTATCAAACCACGCATATAAATGTCAGATACCTGACAGCCAGTCAATGACCACATGATCAAAGCAAATTGGGCAAACCATTTCAGAGTTTTCATATATTTATTGTCAATCTAATAAACCATTATACCTGAGCCTGCCAGACAAATTCATTCAATCAGATCACGCAAATTCAGTATATCTGCGCCAATAACTCCATCGCTTGTTGGCGAAGTGCTGGGTCAGTTGAGTTCCGTATCGCTGATTCGATCATTGATTTCGCTTTTAATCCTTCTCCAATTTGGATCAACCACATTCCATAATGAATTTGGGCGGGAGGATACCCGGCATCGATCTCGATCGCACGCTGAAAAAAATCACTGGCAGTAAGCGAATCACCCAACTCCCAGTAGATTTGTCCGGCCAAATCCAGGCTTTCTACATCTTTTTCATTTGCCAGAACTGCCTTGCGAATAGCTTCCAATCCCCGTTCTCGAAGCTGATACTGGTGATCCAGACAAAACCTTGCCATCAATCTCCAGCCATTCGGATCGCCTGGTGAAAGGATGGCGTTCTTCTCCAAATACAATAAGCTTTGCTCTAAATTCCCTAGTTCCAACTCAACTCTCGACAATGATGTCAATACTTGCGAGTTTCCTGGTTTCAGTTGATCGGCCTTTACCAGGTAGATCAATGCGATATCCGGTCTGGCCGAATTCATCCAATAATAGCCAACCAATTCATTGACTTGAGGATTGCCTGGCTCGATTTGAATTGCCCTGGCCGCAAAATTTTGTTGATCTTCCTTTGGGAATACTCTCATTAATGCAAGTTTTGCTGCAGGAATTCCACTGGCTGGAGCGATTTTTTCAGCCCGCAGGTATGCCTTCACTGCCAAGGCCTGTTCGTCCTGATTGAAAAAATAATCTCCGGCCTGAATCCAGGCCGTTGCTATTTGTGCGTTAGTGCTGGTATCTGCCTTATCAAATGGCTTGAATAGATTAGCGAGGTCATCGGCAATTTCACCCGGATTCGCTTGAATCATGAATGATAAACCAGCCGGATTCTCAAAGATTTTGCTATAAACTGCTCGTTGATGGTACTTATTATCGCCAGTAGTCTGACTTAGTTTTTCTAATAATCTCGCTAAATCTTGCCAACGCTCTTGCTCAATGTATAAATTATTAAGTGCTTCTTGTGCCAATAAATACTGCTCGGAACCAGATCGGATTTTAATCCAATAGGCTTCTGCTTTTTGGGGTTCCTCATACTTTAATGCCAGGTTGCCTAACGCCAATCTTCCTTCATCACTTAATTGGTTGTTCACCTGAAGACCTTCGAGAATCAGGTACCCGTTGTTCACATCACCTGCTGCAATATATGCCAGACCAATATTTTCCCTGACCTGTGGTTGGTTTGAGTCATAAGCAAGAACGCGTTCAAAAAAAGCGATCGCTCGATATGGTTGACCTTCTGTCAGGCTTTCAACACCTACTATGGAATACTGCTCTTTCAGGATCGGGATTGGTTGAGGGGAAAACAAAAATAAACCCGCGAAAATTAATAAACAACAACATAAAAGCCAACTTAATGGACGACTCATCAGACAAATTATAGCTTTGAAATTTAAGAAACATGCTCTGATTACAAAGAAGATCGGTAGAATTGTGTAAGTTTATAGCTTGACAATTAGTAAAATCACATGATAATCTTGATCCCCGTGAGAGGTTTCTCTCGCAAATTTTTTTTACTTGGTATGGAGAAAGTGTATGTCCGAAAGATTTGTTGGCACTGTCAAGTGGTTTAATGCCACCAAGGGATATGGTTTCATCGGCCGAGATGATGGCGAAGATGTCTTCGTTCATTTCTCCGCAATCGATATGGACGGTTACAAACGTCTGCGCGAAGCCCAAAAAGTCGAATTCGCGGTTGAAGATGGCCCCAAAGGTCTGCAAGCCGCAAACGTGACCGTTGTTGAGTAAGCTAATCATTACCTAACCCATAAAAAAAACCAGGCAATGCCTGGTTTTTTTGTTAATCAATTGGATAGATCCCAAGATAATACGAGATCAATCCTCCATATTCAGATAATGTTGCGCGAATGGATGCAACATCTTTCCACCAATAATTTGGTTCATACCAATATCCTTCTACGTCCACAGGGACAACCCGAATTTTTATCCCGGAATCTTTGAAAAACATCATTAAAGATGATTTTAGATCTACGAGAATGAAAGGTGTCGGTCACCACGATGATGCTATCCCATTTATGGGCATTCGCGAGTTTTAAGACTGCTTTGGCTTCATCATTGGTGTTTTGTACTTCTTTACCGGCAAAGAATTGTTTGCCTTTGCGTATTCCTTCATCAATTGCATCTTTCGACATGGATTGACTGATTTTTCCGCCATTATCCGGGTCAAAATCGCCAGTCTCAGTAAAAATCAATTTCTTTCCATATTTTTCATTGATCAAATAGGTAGCATATTCCAATCGTTCTGAGCCACCGCCGCTTAAAACTGCTACAGCATCTGATGCAACCAGAGGATCGCGGATGACCAGATAATTTCCTAAAATTGCCGCACCAATCAGAAAGAGTATCCCTGTTAGGATTACAAGCCCAATGAATAGGCTGCTAACGGTTAGAATTCTTTTCATCTCACCTTAATTTCTGGATCCCCGCCTGCATCCTATCGAGTGCTTGCCGTAAGGTTTCATGCGGGCATCCAAAGTTCAACCGGACAAATGCCTGATTACCAGGTCCAAAATCTTTGCCAGGGTTTAATCCAACTTTGCATTCCTTCAGGAAGAATTCCTGGGGAGATCCTTCAACTTTCAACCCGGAGCAATCGATCCACGACAGGTAGGTCGCCTCAGCGGGAAGTACCTTGAGTTCCGGTAATTTTTGCTCAATATACTCTACCAAGTATTTTTGGTTTCCGTCCAAGTACGTCATCACCTCTGATAACCATTCCGCACCAGATTGAAATGCGGCTAAAGCGGCAGTCAATCCCATAATATTGACGTGCGGAACCAATCCCTGGTTCCCGGCTTCGAACTTTTTCCGCATCTCCGGATCAGGAATGATCGCAAAAGCACAGTCTAAACCGGCAACGTTGAAAGTCTTACTCGGAGCCATAAATGTAATTGTCCGTTTGCTAATGTCCTCACCGAGAGCTGCGATTGGTGTGTGTTTGTAATCAGGGAAGAGCAGATCGCAATGAATTTCATCGGAACAAAGCACTACATCATACCGGTTACAGAGCTCCGCAATCCGGGCTAATTCATCCTTTTGGAACACTCTGCCCACAGGATTGTGCGGGTTACAGAGGATAAATAATCGGTTACCTGCCCGCATTCGCTCCTCTAGAACCTCAAAATCGATTCCATAACGACCGGATGGAGATCGTTGCAGCGGTGCATCGACCATCTCAAGACCAGCATTTCGAGGTGCGTACAAAAAAGGAGGATAAACCGGAGTCTGGACAATCACTCCCTCTGAATGCTGGGTAAATGCATGACAGAATTGGTTCAATCCCGAGACAATTCCAGGTAAGAATACGATCATTTCTGGGGTTACATTCCAACCATAAAGATTTTGCATTCTTTTGATGATTACTTCGGTCAGTTCAGTGGGTGGCACGGCATATCCAAATATTCCGTGGTCTGCCCTAGCTTTCAGTGCATCCAATACTGCAGGCGGGCTCACAAAGTCCATGTCAGCGACCCACAGAGGTAATACATCAGCCGGGTATAATTTCCATTTAATACTTTCACTTGAAGTCCGGTCGATTACCTGATCAAAATTGAATTTGCCCATAGTCTGCCATGTCCTCTCAAGCCTGATTATATCAACGATCCGGTGATTGATTGACCGGACATAATTTTCAGCCACCACACAATGAAAGCCTGATATACTGTTTTGTATGAGTTATTTGTATCCAGAAATTCAAATCACAGTGTCTGACGGTTGGAAAGATTACGAACTCCTTGATTCTGGAGACGGACTTAAGCTGGAACGATTCGGTTCTTTCACTTTCATTCGCCCAGAAGCTCAGGCAATCTGGAAAAAAGCATTACCAGAATCGATATGGAAGAAAGCGTCTGCCTCTTTCCTTTCCACCGGTGAAGAGAATGGCGGACATTGGGCATTTTCAGCCAAACTCCCCGAACGATGGTCTTTGAGCTATGGAAACCTAAAATGCTGGATTCAACCTGCTGCGTCCCGCCATCTGGGGGTGTTCCCAGAGCAAGCCAGTGGTTGGGATTGGATGAGTCGGATTAATCAAATCGAGTTCAAAAACCGTAAAAGTTCTAAATTTATTTGGTTATACGGGCATGGCGTCGCTTGCAGCTGCTGAAGCAGGTGCACAGGTAACCCACGTAGATGCAAGTAAAAAAGCAATCAGCTCAGCTCGTGAAAACCAGGAATTATCCGGGTTGCGGATCCAAACCTATTCGATGGATCGTAGACGACGCCTCAAATTTGTTCAACGGGAAGCCCGCCGGGGATCAACCTACGAAGGGATCGATCCTGGATCCGCCCAAATTTGGCCGTGGACCAAAAGGCGAAGTATGGGAATTCTTTGATCTAATACCTACACTATTGGAATCATGCAAAGCAATTCTTTCGGCTGAACCGGTCTTTGTCTTGCTCACCGCATATGCCATAAAATCATCTGCCCTCACCTTGCATGGTGCAATGGCCGAGATGATGCGTGGAAAATCAGGCTCCACTCGAGGTGGGCGAATTGGTTACCTGCGAAAGCTCAGCAAGACGGTTGATTTCAAATTCTATCTATGCGAAGTGGGAATGGAATAAAAGTAAAACCAGTTAGCGTCTCTTCTTTGGGGAGGTGTTCTAATGCAGCGCAAAGCCCTTTTTCTCTGTCTGGGAATCATCTTATCAATTTCTTGCCTTTGCTCACCAACTTCGCTGCTATCCAGGCTTAAACCAACCAGCATCCCTACCACCTACCCAGAAATTCTGCCCCCCACCGCAACTGATCTGCCCCCCACCACAGAACCCGATCTAACCCTACTTTCCCCAGAACCGACAAAAATCAAGGTCGATCCTGATTCGCCGTACCTGATTCTTGCCACAGCTGATACTCTTCTGATCACAGATGAAAACGGTGATAACCTTCACACTCTGGTTTCAGATGTAGTGATTGCCCAACCTCTCTACCAACTAATACAACCTGGAGGTCACCTGCTCGCGGTGATCCAGACCACTGGCGCTGAATATAACCTGCTCCTGGTAGATTTATCTACTGAATCCACCCAGGTGATTGATCAGCTCACGAAAAACCTTCCGATAGATTTAGCTGGAACACCTGAATTTGAAGCCATGCGGGCGATAACAGAACAGCCAAGTATTGCTTGGTCGGCGGATGGTCTTCTCCTGGCCTATACAGCAGCCAGTGAAGAATCCGGCTCAAACGTTTTCGTTTATGACCATTCAAACGGAAAAACCATCCAAATTGAACAAGATCCATCCCAATCAGTTCAACCATCCTGGAATTCTAATGGCAATTGGTTGGCTTTTCTGACTGTGGATGCCTTTGGTACCGGCGCCGGAATTGCGATGAACAGTTTATGGGCGTACCAAACAGGGACTGAACAGACAACACTGGTAGCTGATCTCTCATCTAGCAGCGGTGAAGAATTGTTGGGCTGGAGCGGAGAGGATACGCTGGTAGTGCAAAGCTGGAACCCGATGTGTGGATACAATTCTCTTCGGCGGGTGAATTTGGCCTATAGTAAAACGGAAATGATACGGAAGGAATGTTTCACATCTGCTGCTGTGAACGACGAAGGCGGTATCCTATATGGGACGGGCGAACATGCCTGGTTAGTGCCTGGCGATCAGAAAAAAGGTGCAGTCATCGTTGATGGAAACATCGCAGATATTGATTGGCTGCATCAAGACTCAATTTTTAAAGTTACTCGAGGTGAAATGCCTCTGCTTAGTCTGGATCGCTGGGGAAGAGATATGCAAACTGCGCCAGAAAATGGAATACAAGATGTGACCATGTATGGCGCAATTTGGGCCTGGACTGACGCCTGGGGTGAAGCTCCGGGGGTATGGACCAGCGGGATGGGATTAGACACGCAAAAAGTATTTGAGAGCCCGGCATACTCACCTATCTGGACACCACACAATGATTTGCTATTCATAAGTGAGAATCAGCTTTACCGGGCGACTTTTTTATCATATGCAGATGCAACACCGATCGCAGATCTGCCCGATTCAATCATGGATTCAGCCTGGGCACAATTCAATATCTATTGAGGGAATAGATCAGTTTGGTTCTTTTCAATGGGTTCATTTTCCAGATCCAAATCTGGAATATTACCCGCCTCTTCCCCCGGTTTGGATATAAGAAAACGGTACATGCTGCTGGTGATCACACCATCGCGTTCGAACCGACTTAATGCATCATAACCTTGTAGAGCTTTCACGGTCTCATAGACTGCTGGTAAGTCGAACCTTCATAATCCGCCGGGTCAGATGCAAGATACCATCAAATAATTTCCAGGTATCCGTTTTTTCTTGATGCTTGTTTAAATGGATCTCTTGCATTTCTTCCAGTGCAAGTAATATAAACGCGTTTTGATAGATCTGATCTTCCAGTTTCTGATTTGTTCGGTTGATCTCTTCATTCTTTTCGACCAGCATGTTGGAATAATTCTTGATGTCACCACTCAAACGCACAATCAGCTTTTCAGCCAGGCGTGGATTTGAGAAGATATAATGCAAATTCATTTTTCGAAATTTGTAAACGATTATTTCGTGTGATAAGGCGCGGATGGTTGAATATCTCGGTCCGCCATGGATCAATTCCATCTCTCCAAAGAAATTAATCGCGAATATTTCTGAAATCAGTTGTTCTTTCCCATCGATATTTCGATACACGCCCACCCGCCCTTTTCTGAGCAAGTAAAGGGAGTTGTCGTCTGTTTGTCCTTCAGTCATTAACACATCGTCTTTTTTGTAGATGTGAATGAACTCATCAAAGGCGTCCAGCTCATTTTCGGGTATGTCATCACCATCTGATAAATACCGCATCAGCTTTTAAATCCTCTAGGCAAAATCACTAAACATTGAATAATTATAATTCGCTCGAACTAGATATCTATCAATTCTGCGTAAATCTTCGTAAAGAAAACTCCAGAGCTTAGTTATCACTGGAGTTGATCTTGAACGACTGAAAAAAAATAAGGTTTTACTGAAGCCGAAATGTAGTACCCGGCCATTAACTCCATCACTGACCCAAATCCCACCTTGCATATCGGCTGCTGGTGCAGAAGCCAAACCAAAGCCATCTGTATCCGGGCTGTACTCTCCCCAGGTACGCAAGAAATCGCCATTCTGGCCAAATTGAATCACCCGATAGTTTTCCGGATCGGTCACGAACACATTCCCAATTTCATCAACTGTGATATACGGTTTATTTTCAAGTGATTGACCATTCCAACCACTGACTGGCCAACTAGTCTTAAAGGTATAGTTCAGTCCTTGTTCATCCGGAGAAAACACCTGTACCCGTTGATTCCAGGTATCAGCTACATAGACATTCTTTGCAGTATCCACCGCCACCCCGACTGGCTCATCAAATTGCCCGTCATCCAAACCGTATGCACCAAACGATGTCGCGAATGATCCATCTGCGTTGAAGACGACAATCCGTTTATTACCAGTATCCGATACATAAACCCGTCCATCGCTATCAACCGCAACAGCTCGGGGGCCATAAAAAGCATCTGGAGCTTCAGCCTGACCGAAGTAACCCCACATCTGGATGAATTTTCCATCTGCAGAGAATTTTTGAATGCGATAATTCCAGGTATCCGCAACATACACAGAGCCATCCTTCGCTACGGCAATACCCCATGGTTCATTAAAGGTTCCGCCCGGAGCATCCCCCTTGGTCGCATCTGCAAAACTACCCCACATCTGAATAAACTGACCGTCTGCACTAAAGTGTTGAATACGGTGATTGCGTGAGTCTGCAACATAGACAGAGCCGTCAGCGGCCACTGCGACTGCGCGTGGACCGTCCAACTGACCTTGCTGATTTCCCTGTGAACCAATCGTCACATCCGGTTCGAGCGTGATCTTTCCATTTTCGTATGGATCGACGATCACCTGAGCTACTTCAGGTGCTGCACCATAATTCCAAAGTTTGGCAGCGAGGTCTTTGCGAACATAGAACTTGATCCGCTCGGCTGGTTCCCATGTGATATCCGTCATGGCGCTGCTTCCTGTTGCTTCAGCGTATTTGGTGTAGTCACGGTTCAGCCAGATATCCAGTAATCCCGGCTCGAATCGCCGGATTGGTAAGTGCATCTTTGACCCTCGTCCAATCCAAGTTGAAGTAATCCTGATTTGGCCACCATAAGCGTAAGATATTCAAAGCTATAGAAATTCTTAGACAGAATCGGATCGACCTTGCCGTAATTTGGATTACCCGCCATGACTACATCATCTTCCTGGATTGCTTTGGAAGGTTGTTCTGCAAAGTAATCCGTATTGGTGTAATCACGCAGATACCACCAGTAGGGATAAAGGGAATAATTGTCGTAACCAACTCGTAACGGCTTTGCCGCCAGTCACTCGGTCAGAAATTTCGGAGACCTGATCTAAAATATCCAACGGTCCGCGGGCAGCGTGGGCATAAACAAGGTATTCTTTGGCTGAATCATACAGAATGTAAGATGCTCGGTAACTTGCTCGACGGTGATAACACCCATGAATGCAACCACGACCAGAGCAACCATTCGGTTGTACTGGAAACCCTCTTCAACCCGCGAGAGGTAAAACAGCATTCCAAGACTGCCAAAACCATGACTACCGAGAACAGGAATGATGATGTTACACCTAATTGATCTAACTCATTGCCCGCAAATGGCAGGGGGTCACTATTCCAGGCCAGGATAACTCGGGCAAGCCCAACACAAACATAATTGTCGCAACAACGTAAACTGCACCTCGGGCAGAAAGCAGTTTTTCTCCAGTCAATCACGCTGAACATTCGACCAAAGGACCAACCTGCCAGCAAGATCATCGGCCAGGCGATATGAACCGTCAACCAGGGCATCTTCTCACCGGCTACGCTGTAAGCTACTAACGAGGTAATTGACCAGTATATGAGCAGCCAGACAGGTAATTGTTGGTCAATTTCGAAGGGTGGACTATCTTTTGGTGAATCCGATCTCAGCGAATATCTTTCCACAACAGCTTCAGTTTCCTGCATGATCCAACGTCTAACTGCATAGATGAACCTAAAATCGATCCAATTGCAGGTAAAAACTCATACATCGGGAGCTGCAATCAAAGAGTAAAAATATAAAGGCTGTGATCCGCGATTAACCCCTTGTTGAGAAAGCCAATATCCGAGTGATCCGATAATTCCGGTAAAGAAACCAAGACCATTCGTAAACATGGTTGTGTAGAAAAAGATATAGATAGCGTAGAAAATGGCGGCTGCTTTCCACCAGACTGCGATAGTTCCACCACAATCCAACGGCAATCGATATCAGGATGACGATACGCCAGAACAATCCCGGTGCGAAGATAGCCAATATTTGTGTAATCGAGCGGATCAAATCCCAGGAACTTCACCGGGAATGCTGTGAGCTGCGGTAAGTACCAGGGTTCCGATCACATCAGACAAATCGAACGTGCGCTCTTTACGGATGGCATCCAGCCCAACGCCTTGCACCAGGTAGTAACCTGCAGCCGCCATACCTGCTAATCCAAACACACCTAGCAATGATCGGAACAACCTTGAATACACCCGGAACAGTATCAGATGGCTCGACTAGTGGTGCGGCTTCTCAGCGTGAGGGTGCTCCCCTTCTCCGGTTAGTTCGCCGTTGCTGATTAATGGAGCCCAGCATATAGAGCTGCCGCTCCCAGGCAGAGCACCCCAACCAACAATCCAATCAAAAATGTGCGGATAAATTTTGGATCCTTCCATTCCATTTGAAGCATGCGCTTGAAGAACAAAATTGCCAGGAAAAGTAATGCTTGCGCAGCATAAATGAAAGACACTTCTTTCGTAATAAACTGAAACGAGAAGACCGCCGCAATACCTAGCAAATATTTGGTTTCCGGCTGTTCCAGGTACCTGCAACATTAGGTACAGAGTCATTACACCGCGAATAATCCGACAAAAGCTTCATTTCGTGCATAACGACCGTAATACAGCATATACGGTGAGATCAGCATCATCCCCGCGGCGAACAATGCGCCAACTCGGCCAAGATAACGTCGGTACTTCCATACGAAAATTACTGTCGCAATTGAGAACAGAGCCTGAGGCAAACGGGAGTTGAAATCAGTATCACCGAATAGTGTGTACGCCAGTGCCATCAGATGAAACTGCATCGGACCATGGGTTACAGGATCATGCCGGTACCCTTGTCCTTCGGAGAGCTCCCAGGATGGACGAACGTGGTTGATCTCATCGTGACTCATGACCCGTTCCCCCAAGATATAGAAACGCGAAAGTATCGCCAGAATAGGATGATAACGAAGATCACTTTTTCGAGATCAAAGGATCTGAACCACCGCGCGATATCGGTTGGTCTAACCATGAGTTTTCTTGTAATTCAGGAGGTGCTTGTGTCATAGATACTCTGCCAGTATGATTTTAATGGAATAGTAGATTTTTTGCACGAAAATCACTCGAAATGATTGTACTTGCTTGATGAATAATTGTATCCTGAACCGGCCTACCACGCAAAGAATGTAAGAATCAGGTGCAACAACATCACCTAACAATGTGCCCTTGCGAGCATTTGACCTCGAAAGCTAAATCCTTCTAACGTAAATATAATGGAATTGATGACTGCATTCTGAAGGAGATTGGAATGATTGAAAAGCTGAGTAACAGTTGGAAATTGTTTAAAGCCAGCCTAGGCGTCCTGGCTCCAGATAAAGAACTACTAATTTTCCCGATTTTCTCTGGTATCGGAACCATCATCATCACCGCTACTTTTTTCCTGCCGTTTATCTTCGCACAGGGTTTGGATGGAGTGTTCCTGGGCAAAGATCCAACCCTTCTACTGGGTGATCTTGTTCCTATTTTATATGGTCCAATACACGGTTGTTTTCTTTGCCAACACTGCCCTGGTGGGTGCGGCGAATATTCGTCTGCAGGGTGGTGATCCAACCGTTCAGGATGGTTTAAGAATCGCATCCAGTCGCTTTGTCTCCATACTTGGATATGCTGCAATCGCAGCAACCGTTGGAGTGATCTTGCAAGTCCTCAGCAAACGCGGCAAAGGTTTCGGCAGAATGGTTATCTCACTGGTTGGGTTCGCCTGGAACATTGCGACCTACCTGGTGGTTCCGGTATTAGCCATTGAAGGTGTCGGACCGATTGATGCAATCAAACGCAGCGCAGCATTGCTCAAGAAGACCTGGGGAGAACAAATTGCTGGAAACATGGGCGTGAATGCAGTATTTACCCTGCTTAACCTGGCAATCCTGGTCGTATTCATTCCCTTAATCATCCTCTGTGCAATCAATCAGGCCTGGATGATCCTCGGCATCCTGGTTTTCTTCTTGTTCACCATCCTGGTCCTATCTGGACTGCTGAATTCAAGCCTGACCGGAATCTACACCGCTGCGGTCTATCAGTATGCGGTCAACGGAACCACTAATGGTTTCTTTGAAGCCAATATGGTACGCGGTGCATTTCAACAAAACTAGTCTTTAACAAATAAATCTTACTAAAGAGCCCGGTCATTGCCGGGTTCATTTGATTTAATATAATTGTTTTCGATATGCGGTTCCTTCATGGCTAATACTCAGTATCATCCTCTTCTTCCAGATGATTTTGATTCAAGACTCGTTTTGCAATCACCAAAACGATGATCGATATTCCAATCAGTAAAACCGATAAGGTAATGGCAGATTGCATATTGATTTCAAAACCAAGATAAATCGCCAACGGCATGGTCTGCGTCTTACCAGATAAATTTCCGGCAAATAAGATGGTGGCTCCAAATTCGCCTAACGCTCTAGCCCAGGTGAGAATACAGCCGTTGATGATCGCGATCCACGACATAGGTACCATAATATAGCGAAAAACCTGCCAGCGGCTGGCGCCATCCAGTGCAGCAGCGCGTTTAATTTCACATCCAATCGATGAAAATCCCATAGTGGTGGAACGAATATAGTAAGGTGCTGCGATAAACATCTGGGCCAAGCACAACCGCGGTCGTTGTGAATGGGATCTGAATTCCGCCCAAATTGAGGATTTGTCCGATCCACCCCATCCGGCCGAAAATCATCAACAATGCCAACCCGGCGACTGCCGGCGGCAACACAGTTGGCAAATCGACCAGCGTATCTGCAAACCTGGCTAATCGTAAATTCCGATGGGTCAGCAGATACGCCACCGGTGTACCAAATACAATGGTCGCAACAACAGTAATGAGTGTCGTCTTAAGGCTTAAGCCAATTGCCTGCAACACCACTCTGGATTGGATGCTCTCAATAAATTCACCGGGAACAATTCGAAAAAGTAGTTGGGCGATTGGCAGTAATAGAAAAAGTAAGAAAGGAATGGATAGTAATTGCCAACTGCGAAAACCAGAACTTTGTCTTTTCTTGGATAGGCTCATTCTGGCATACTTTCTAGTGTTGACACAATCCAATCAAAAATAGACTTCATTTGCGACTGTTTGAAATCTAAGACATACCGGTTGAATGGATCGTCTGATGATTCAGCTATGTGTTGTTGATGATATTCCAACCATTGCTCACAGACTTCTTTCTGCTTTTGCAATAGTTCGCGAGCAGCGTTTCTGTCTTGTCGATAAGCGAAATACAGCTTGGCTAAGAATTCTTGCCTTACTTCACCGGGACGGCTGACAGGTTGATCGAGCCACTCCAGGAATGCTTCTGCTCCGCGATTTGTAATGCTAAATTGCTTTCTGCTGGGATAATTTCCAGCATTGATTATTTCTGATGAGAGATATCCACTCTCTTCCAGCTTATCTAAAATTGCATACAACATGGCTTGCTTGACTGACCAGATCTGGCTGATGTTTTCATCGGTATTCATCAGCTTAAATAGATCATAGCCATGCATGGGCTGCTCTCGGATCAACCCCAGCAGGATGTATTCAGCGGAATATCGGTGTGAATTTCTACTCATTGTTTACTCAATTATTGAATAGTTGAATTCTACTTAGTTCCACCGATGGGGTCAATAGCAATTTCATGGCTTTTTGAAATCTATCTGATGTTGCGACAAAAGTTAGAGAAAAGGATGTTGACAAACTTAATTCATCAGGTATACTATACTTTGTTAGTCCAGTGGATTTACAAAGTATCCCGATGGTTGGATCACCCATGAAAACAAATATCAAGGCTACCCAACAACAGACTAAGGAACATAACCGCGACCTGGTTCTTCGAAACCTCTTCGATCATGAAGCCATCAGCCGCGCAGAGATTGCCCGAATCACCGGCCTCACCCGCACCACGGTCTCAGAGTTGGTGTGCGAGTTAATGGACCAAGGTTTGGTTCATGAAATAGGTTTCGGTGAGTCATTAGGTGGAAAATCTCCAATCCTGCTCAGCCTTATCCCAAACTCACGCTATATCATCGGTGTTGACCTCGCCCGCGAACGGTTCTTAGGCACAATCTGTAATCTGCGAGGGGAAATCCTTCTTCGGACAGAACAGAAAGTCAGTGATTGCAATAGTGATCAGGCTTTAGAAGCCCTCTATCAAATTCTAGACCAGTTGGTTCACTCAGATTTCCAACCCCAGGTTGGCATTGGAATCGGAACTCCCGGTTTGGTTAATACAGCCGAAGGTCTGGTAGTGGATGCAGTCAACCTGGATTGGAAAAATCTTCCCCTTTCCAATTTGCTCACCGACCGCTACAAAAAACCAGTATTCATTCTTAACGATAGCCAGGCGGCTACTCTGGGTGAGTTCACATACGGGCAGGTTCACCCGGCTTCTCAAAACTTGATACTGATTAATGCCAGGCATGGTATTGGATCGGGCATTATTATCAATGGCAAGTTATTTCAGGGCGATGGCGGCGGCGCTGGAGAAATCGGACATATCTCAGTTGCGCCAAATAGTGAGTTGGTCTGTCGCTGCGGTAATACCGGCTGTTTGGAAACCGTGGCCAGTACCCATGCAGTGATCCATCATATTCAATCCAATCTTGTACAAAAATCAAGTTCTTCGGTACTTTCCGAAAAGATAGGATCATTACAATTCAAAGACGTGCTGCAAGCATACACTGATCATGATCCCGTGACTCGTGAGGCAGTTCGCGTTGCTGGGGAGTTTATGGGGCAGGCAATTTCTAGTCTCATTGGCACTCTGAACATTGAACAAATTATCTTATCTGGTGACATGGCAGCATTCGGTGAAGACTGGCTGCAAGTCATTAAACAGACTTGTTTCAAAAAATCTCTCAAAGAATTAGCCCATCACGCCAAAATCGAACTGGGCACCCTAGGAGCTGATTGCGTCGTTCTTGGCGCAGCAGCGTTGGTGCTCAGCGACAGCTCCATATTATTTTCTTCAACCCAAGCCTGACAGGTTTTTGATTGGATTTATCAGATGCATTTTGAATACCCTTTTCAAATTACTCCCTGTAAACACCCTCCTCTTGATCCGGGTTTCATTCCTGCCGCCCTGGTTCATCAGGCGTTTCTCGCTCCGGCAGAAGATTATGGAATTCCCTTTGCAATCGCACTTGAGCGTAGTCCGGAAGAAATCTCACGGTTTGATACGCTGGTCTATCCTGAGAATCACCCATATGCAGTGCTAAATCTGTTTATTGTTGAGAGAATTTTAAAATTCCTTCTTTGGCAGCGCGGCGGATGGAAAGTGTACCTCGGTGGATCGGATGTGATTACAAAAGCGATCCAATCGTTGTACTGCCAATCTGGTCTCAGAGAATTTGATGTTCGTTTTCTGGGTGAGCTGGTGTACGAACAGCCATTCACCATAGTAAATTGCAAGATTCAAGATGTTCCCGCCTCAAAAGAGGTTACCCGACCGATAGGGCGGCATTTAAATGGCTGTCGTATCGGATTTGATCTCGGCGCTTCCGATCGAAAAGTGAGCGCTGTCATTGATGGGAATGTGGTTTATTCAGAAGAGGTGGTATGGGAACCCAAGAAACAAGACAATCCCGAATACCACTACAACGAGATCATGGCCGCGTTAAAAACAGCCGCTTCCAAGATGCCCAGAGTAGATGCAATCGGTGGTTCGTCTGCGGGAATCTATATCAATAACCAGCCAAAGGCAGGCTCTCTCTTCCGTGGTATCCCCGTAGAAAACCGTCCCCGGCTACGTGGGTTGTTCGACCGCATCCAAAAAGAGATGGGAATTCCTCTGGATGTGATCAACGATGGAGATGTGACCGCCCTGGCCGGTTCCATGTCGCTGGAAGCCAACGGAATCCTTGGCATAGCCCTTGGTTCAAGCGAAGCGGCTGGATATGTCAATATGGATGGTCATATCCTGGGTTGGTTGAATGAATTAGCCTTTGCACCAATCGATTACAACCCAAATGCCGTCCGCGAAGAATGGTCCGGTGATATCGGTTGCGGAGCCAGTTATTTCAGCCAACAGTGTGTGTTCCGTTTAGCGCCAATTGCAGGAATAAAAATTCCAGACAACCTAACAGATGCCGCCAAATTGGAGCATGTTCAAAAATTATTAGCCTCCGGACATGAAGGCGCGGTGAAGATTTGGCAAAGTATGGGTATCTATTTGGGATATGCCCTGGCACACTACGCCCAGTTTTATGAAATCAACCATGTGCTGATTCTGGGTCGATGTACATCTGGCTCAGGGGGATCCATCCTGCTGGAAGAAGCAAATCATATCTTAGCCACTGATTTTCCTGCTTTAGCACAATCGATTCATATCCAACTGCCAGATGAAAAAAGCCGGCGAGTGGGGCAATCTATCGCCGCTGCCAGTCTGCCAGAAGTCCACCTAAAGGATAGTCGAGCATGAACTTCCATATAAAAACCGCCCAGGTATTTGTTCCTGATGGATCAGGCGAGAATGACGCCCTGGCTCGAACCACGCACCTCGCAATCAGCGCCCACCAGGATGATATTGAGATAATGGCAGCCAGCCCAATTATCGATTGTTTTCAACACACGGATCGCTGGTTTACCGGTGTCGTTGTCACAGATGGCCGCGGTTCACCTCGCTCAGATGTGTATGCAGATTTCACAGATGATCAAATGCATGATGTCCGAATGCGGGAGCAAATACGGGCAGCCATCGTAGGTGAGTACTCCGCCCAGATCTTATTGGACTATCCCAGCAGCGTGGTAAAAAACCCGGCGGACAAGCATCCGGTAGAGGACCTTACAAAGATCTTGCTCTGCAACCCGACCTGACTACGTCTATACCCATAACCTGGCAGACAAGCATGACACCCATGTTGCTACCGCTTTACGTGTGATTGCAGCTATCCGTTCGTTACCCTCCCAAGATCGTCCTCAGAAATTATTTGGCTGTGAGGTTTGGCGAGCATTAGACTGGCTGAACGATGAAGATAAGGTGTACATGGATCTCTCCAGCCATGAAAACCTGCAGGCTGCATTATTAGGAGTGTTCAACTCTCAAATTTGTGGGGGCAAACGATATGATCTAGCCGCGTTGGGCAGACGGAAAGCAAATGCGACCTTTGCTGCCTCGCATGGCGTAGATACTACTCTTGGACAATCGTACGCGATGGACCTTACACCGCTCATTTTGGACGAAAAAATAGATCCATCTGCTTATGTATTGGAATATATCCACCGTTTTCTAATTGAGACACAAACACGGATTCAACAATATTCTCATCAATCGTCTTAATCAGTCACCGGGCAACCAACTATGGAGGATAAAGGAGGAAGAACAAAGGAAATTACCACTTTTTGTGACCAAATCGTGTAATTCAAACCATACTGTTCCTTCTAGGAGAGGAGAAATATGCGTACCAAACTTGTAACAATTCTTGTTCTACTGTCCGTTTTACTTGCAGCATGCGCTCCCGCTGCCCCTGCTGCTACTGAGGCACCCGTCGCTGAACCCGTAGTCGCTACCGAAGCTCCCGTTGCAGCAGAGCCTGTTGCCACCGAAGCCCCCGCCGCCGTTGAACCTGCTCCGGCAGCCACAACCCTCAAGGTCTATCTGTTGGACTACACGCCAGATACGATCGCCTGGCTCAAGAGCGACGTCAATCCCGCTTTTGAAGCAGCTCACCCGGGTGTCACCGTTGAAATCACCGAAGGTTCCTGGTCTGGTTGGGACACCACCTTCAGCGGCTTCTTTGCTGCTGGCGAAGGTCCAGACATCATCAACCTCGGCTCTGAAATGAACACCCTCTATGGTGAGAGCCTGGCTGATATGGATCCATTCCTGGCTGAAGCAGCCTGGGCTGACATCAAGAATTTTGGCCCTGCTCTTGAAAATGCCAAGTATGATGGCAAACTACGCGGCTTGCCGATCTTCACCGCACCCCGCTACGTTTTCTGCCGCACCGACCTGATGGAAGAATCTGGCTGGACCACCGGTACTCCCA
Source organism: uncultured Chloroflexia bacterium (assembly GCA_963818305.1). Lineage (GTDB taxonomy): Bacteria > Chloroflexota > Anaerolineae > Anaerolineales > Anaerolineaceae > DAIOEK01. Next base: position 189,438 of record CAWFRQ010000012.1, on the reverse strand, counting down.
AGAACTTTGCCGAATGGAAAGACTTCGCTGCAAAAGCAACCAAGATCGATTCCGCAACCAATTCACTGACCCAACAAGCATTAGTTCCAGTTGATGCCGGCTCTATGGCTGACTGGCAGTGGTGGTTACTCGTCTTCTACTCACTGGATGGCAAGCTCTACAAAGAAGATGGCACTCCCAACTTCGATTCACCTGAAGCTCTGGCTGCCACTCAATTCTTATATGACATGCGCCAATCCATCTATGGTCCCGGCAGCCAACGCAGTGGGTGCTCTTCCCACCGGTCAAGGCTCTGTGATCGACGTAAACGACGAGACCCAGGCGAACAATGGTGCCGTTTGTTTAGCTCACTCTGGTTGGGCTGCTCCTGCCTTCGATCGCCCGATCTGGGAAAAGGTCAGCATCGAGCCATTCTATGGTGATCCTGCCAACTTCCCCAACAGCAAACCTGTCGTGTTAGCATTCAATGACTGGCTGGCTGTTGCTGATTACAGCCCGAACAAAGAACTGGCCGCTGAATGGTTAAAAGCTGCATTCTCCAAAGAAAACAACAACAAATGGAATGAAACCATGGGCTTGATCCCCGCCCGCAACGACTCACAATACGGTTACGTAACTGAGTCTGCACAACTCCAGAAGGAAGCCGAACTAGCTTCACAATATGGTGTTGGTTTTGCCGGCATCAAAGAAGCTGCAAAGCTTTCCACCATCATGCAGGATGCGCTGGGTAAATTGATCACTGATGAATTAACCCCAGCTGATGTAGTTGCCAAGATCCAAGAAGAATATCTCGCTGCACTTCAAGTAAGCTTTCGTAGTTCTCCGGGGTTGGGCGGTAGAATTATCATTGCCCAACCCCTCATTTTTTTAGTCAGGAAGGTTCAAATGCCTGAAAACCCATATCTGAATGCAATCATCACGGCTCTTCTGGCGTTGACTTTCATCGTTGTCTGCTGCTATGGATTAGGATACCTGGCGCGTGGAATTGTAAAAGCGCGTGGTGCATCACCGAATAAGCAAGCGAATACGCTTTGCCGGATACTTCTTTGCTGCTCCATGGATTGTTGGTTTCCTGATTTTTGTGGTCATCCCACTGGGTTTCTCACTTTACTGGAGTTTTACCGATTACCGTGTTACCTCGAAAGACCCTGCCCAATGGATTGGACTGGAAAATTACGCGACACTTCTATTCGCAGATAAAACTTTCCGGGCATCGATTGTCAATACACTTTACCTGACCATCATTGGTCTTCCCCTCCAACTCGGTGTGGCCCTATTGCTGGCTGTCTTGCTTAATCAGAAACTTCGCGGTGAACGAGTTTTTCGAATGGCCTTCTACTTACCGGTCATCCTCGGTTTTAACACCGCTGTACTCTTATGCTGGCGGTTGATGCTAAATACTGGTACAGGCATCATTAACCAATTCATCCGCATGGCATCCAATGCATCCCCGGTATTCAGTTACGTCAATCGGGCAATAATCTATGCGCAAGAAGTCACTGCCGCTTTTTTCCTGGGCATCGACTTCGGGAAAATTCAACCTGCTCACCAAAGTCATCGAAGCTGGTTTCCCGGCTGATAACCGCGTACCGCTCGTGGGTGCAAAGTCCGCTCTGGTCAAAGATGTCTGTGATCATGTTGATGGTATGGGGTTGCGGCGCTATGATGCTCATCTTCCTGGCTGGGTTGAACAACATCCCCAAAGAATTGCATGAAGCAGCCCAGGTAGATGGCGCCACCGGATGGCAGCGTTTTTGGCGGATCTCCTTCCCACTGCTTACCCCCTACATTTTTTATAACCTGGTGGTCGGCCTGATCAATTCCCTCCAAATTTTTGAGCCAATATTTGTTTTGTATCGCGATAATCAACCTCTGGTTTCATCGACCATTTCAATGGTGTATTACTTATGGCAGAAAAGTTTCAGCCATTTTGAAATCGGATATGGTTCGGCCATTTCCTGGGTAATTCTGGTGATCATCGCTATTGTCACCTTTATTCAATTCAAATTACAAGACCGTTGGGTTACCTACGACGTTTATTAGATGAGAGAACCTATGAAACAAGCCTGGCAAATCATTCAAGAGCCTCATCCTGTATGTGGTGTTAACCGGCACATCCATCTTGATGTGTTTCCCTCTGTTTTGGATGATCTCATCCTCTCTGAAAACCCTCCAAGAGACCAACTCACCCGGAATTATCTGGGTTCCGCACCAGGTGATGTGGGATGCATACATCAACATTTTCAAAAATCCCAATTTCTTGCAATCGTACTTCAACTCCATCTTTTTCATCACCATGGCTACTGGCTGGCACTCTGGTATCCATCGCAGCAGTATCCTACGCTTTCAGCCGAGTCAAGTGGCCTGGTAGAAATGTGGTCTTCTTCCTGATGCTGGCCACCATGATGATCCCACCCCAGGCATTGATTGTTCCACAATACGTTTTCTTTAATAAACTGGATTGGGTAGGGACTTTTAACCCCATCATCATCCCCGGGTATTTCGCGGGGGGCGCAGCGATGGTGTTCCTGTTAAGACAATCAATGGCTCAGATTCCAAAAGAACTAGACGAATCCGCCTTCGTGGATGGGGCTGGTCATATCCGCATCTGGTGGGAAGTGGTGATGCCGCTTGTAAAAGCTCCGCTGGCTACCGTGGCCACTTTCTTGTTTGTTGGTTTCTGGAACAGTCTGTTAACTCCACTGATGTACCTTCAAACGGTTGACCTCTATACACTACCCGTCTGGATTACTACCCTATACAACATCAATAACACCGTCCAACAATGGCCGACCATCATGACCGCTGCGGTGTTGACAACCATTCCCCTGATTGTGGTTTTCTTCTTTGCACAGCGATATATTCTGGAGAGCGTGGTGGTTTCTGGATTGAAAGGCTAGATTTCTGAATGGTCACTTTTACCGAGAAATGGATCATCTACAACCTTGAAATACTCCGTTTAGATAAATACCCCACTCTCGAATTTTGAGGTTTCTCAAGCTCTCGAATTTCCAGTCTGAATAATCCAGAAAGTTGTGCCTGGTGAATGACTGGAATTCTATCCAGTGCTTCCTCTAATTTAGCCTGAATAATCTCTTTCCTTCCACTTTGTATCCAAACGGATAGCTGTAATATCGAAGGTGTCTTATTGGTATCAAGGGTAGATGAGAAATCCATTAGCCCCTTTATGCCAAATAAAGCTTGATCTAGGTCTGATTGATACAGCTTTCCGCATGAAAGTTCGATCTCCGACCCAATCCGATGAGTAATTCCAGTAACTCGGTGGATAAACGAACCGCATCCACAAATTCCAGACAAAATTCTGCCAGCGTCCCCTGTCCGATAACGGATTAGTGGCATCGCTCTCCGAGTCAACGTAGAAAATACAATTTCTCCTGGATCGCCATCAGGAACACTCAACCCGGTGATAGGATCAATAATCTCATATAACAAATCGGCAGCCCGCATATGGAATCCGGAATGGCAATCGCACTCCACTCCCCCACCTAGCCCTGTTTCGGTCATTCCATAATGGTCAAATACTTCGCACCCCCAGCCACCTTCTAATGTCTTTCTGATTACCGGGGAAAGGATATCCGTGGATGTCAAAATCGAGCGGATCATGCCTTTGCCAACAATGCATCTGTCCTCATCTGCCCGCAACAGGCGGAGTAGTTGAGCAGGCACACCAACGAGAACATCCACCGATTCCTTTTGGATTAACTGAAGCACGCGCTCCTCATCATCCACAAGTCCATACAGGATGGGAATGCAACCGAGGCGCTCCAAACCAACAGTGAGTAATTGGCCAACCGTACCCGGTTTCGGACCGGGCAACAAAATCAACACCCGATCACCTGGCTTGGCTAATGTGCTCATTCCGATCTGGAAGAAATCGACTGTCAATTCTTGATCTTCTATCGAAAAATAAATCCGTTTTGGTTGCCCGCTGGTGCCTGATGTGGGAAGAGTGATAATCCGTTCTACTTCATCCTGTGAAACGCACACAAACCGAACTGGATCCTGGCGTAAATCCTCGGGGGTAGTAAATGGGATAATTTTTAGCCCATCTAGATCGGGTAACCCTTTTAGGAATCCGGAAAGTTTCTCGCGGTAGAACGGACAGTGCTCGGATGCATAAACGAGTGTTTGATTAAGCAGCGTCAGCTGGTAATCTGCCAGAGCAGTGGGAGAAAAATTGCCGGGCTCGCACCCAATTCGATTTGAGATCCATGCGTGAAGTGGAGTGATTGCCATTATGAATTTCTTGTGGGGCGGTAAATTGCTCTGCCCTCAGTATCGGTAAGGTTATATGCACAAAACGGTACCAAAGTGCCATCAGCAGCTGCAACCCCGATACAACAATCTTGCAAGAGTTCCATGTCCAGATTCCATGCATCCTGAAATGCCATCCCGGAGATCGAGAATAGGTGAGTTTGAGCGCGTTCTAATATTTCATCCCAACCACCCAGAGATGGTGATGGCTTGGTGTTATGGATAGGTTTATGGAAAGCCCAGTTTTGAGCTACAAATTGCCTAGATTTGAGCAAACCTTCCCGGGCGTTTTCGGGTTTAGCGCAGCAAGATGCCGCTTGCTTGGGTTTGATCGGACTGAGTGAACCATCTTGCATAATGATGTAGGTAGCATGAAAAGAACAATATGAGTTTTCGCTTCCCTTGGGTTGGAAGTCGGATAAATGAACTAAACCACCTGTCAATTCTTCCATCTTTTGTATGAGCTCTGGGATGGTAATCCGATCTGAATTATCAGGTAGTTTTGGATAACGCCCAAAGAAACTTTGAGGTTGAAGATGGATGCTTCTTACGGTTGGATAGTTTTCAAGAGCAAAACGGATAATTTCACCAAGGTTGTGCGCGTTTACTTTGGGATGAATGGTCGGAACCAGAACTACGCCCAACTCAACCTGGCGGCAATTTTCGATCACTTTCTTCTTTACTTCTATCAGGTCCTTACCTCTTAACTGATAATAAATTTCATCAGACGTGCCGTCAAATTGCAAATACACTACGTTCAAACCAGCTGCTTTGAGCGAACCTAAGTAATCTTGATCAGCGGCTATCCGAAGTCCATTCGTATTGACCTGAAAATAGGTGAATCCCATCTGCTTGCCCAACTGGATTATTTCAGGTAAGTCATCCCGTAAACAGGGTTCTCCTCCTGAAAGCTGGATGTTAAAAGGACCGCCAGCGTCAAGCATCCGTTGATACCAGAGCCTCACGATTTCCATTGATGGGTCAGCGATTTCGGTTTTCCCAGCCGAAGCGAAACAAACCGGACAGCCTAAATCACACCGCTGGGTAACCTCCAACAAAACGCAACATGGTTCTTGCCTGTGATTAGCACAAAAACCGCAATCCAATGGACAGCCTTTCTCAATATCTGTAAGTGGTAACTTGGGATGGTTGGGAATCTTAGCTCTAAACCAGGTAGGATAGGCTGGTCGTCCGCGCCACAGAATTGTTGAGAAGCTACCATGCTCAGGACACTTCTTTTCAAGGTAAATATCACTGTCATATGCCACCCTTTTTGCCCTGATTTTCTTTAAGCATACCGGACAAACACTGGTTGTTTCTGAAAGTTTTTGTTTCTTGATCTTATGGTTCGGTTCGTGTGATGTCATAACCACTTTCATACAGTAACTCTTCTGTCTTTTGATAAACATTAAGTATGATTTCCGGGCAGCGGTAAGGAATATTCAGCTTATTTTTCTCCAATATCTGATCGCAATCGATTCCACCGAATAAAGGCCCGTATTCATTTTTAAACCAGTCCACAAGTTCTCCAACCATATAATTAAGGCGTTCATTTGTGGGTTGATTGATCTCGCTTTTCCCACCATACAAGCCTAACAAACAAACTCCGCCAACTAGTGCACCACATATATTCCCGGTCGATCCCAGTCCGCCACCTAACGCTTGCATTGAACGAATTATATCTGGGTTTTGCTTTCCGAGGTTATCTAGAGCTAGGTTGAGTAAAACCTGGCCGCAGTTAAATCCGCCCGGTTTAAACTCATCAATCCGAGAGGTATCGTCCATTTTTTCCTCCAATTGCCATTTTCAATCCATTTTACTCAGAATAGCCTGATAGTAGCCGAGTTTTAGTTGTGATCCAAGAACCAGATTTAGCTGGCAGGCGTCTTCATCACAATTCGCCAGTAGGTGATAAAAACTTTTCAACGAACCCAATTTGAAAACCATATTTGCCATCCACCGCTTCAGGTGGATAGTGTGATCAGTCCAGGATTGAATAGAAAAACCCCCACGTTGGAAAAGTTCACGAAGGTGAGGTTCGGTTTCAGCATGAGCAAGACAGTGGGTTTTAACCAATGCTGCTTTTGCATCCAGGGAATTAAGATCACGGATATATATGTCTGAAATAACCAGAGCACCGTCCGGAACTAAAACGCGTGAAAACTCTGCCAGGCTAGAAAGCGGATCACCGCTTAGCGTGAAGGCACATTCCATAAAAACTGCTTGAAATGATCCTGCTGATACAGGCATGTGCATGGAATCCGCCTGAGCGAAGATGAGGTCTGGATTTAAGATCCGCGCGTTTCGTAACATACCACCGGATAGGTCCAATCCGATCGGATTGAGTTGATATTCATAAGCTAAACAACTTATGGTTGTACCTAATCCGCTGGCAATATCTGCTACTCGGCTACCAGCCGGCAAATTTAATTTATTGATTGCCTCCCGGGTGATGGCAAGGCCACCAGGGCGATTTACATGCAGGCATTGACTATCACCCGTCTCAAGACTAAATAAGCTGCATGTAGAGCAGTCTGGCATTACTTGTCTTCCATCAATTTTTCAACATCCAGCATTTTCCCCAGCGCCATTTCCACCGGGATCAGAGGTCGATTACAAGTTTTACAAACCAGCAAGTCAACTGGAAAACCTGATCCCAGGTACGATACATTTACTTGAGCAATTTGTAATGGAGAACCGCATTTACCACAAACCCATGCGTTTTCGGGTTCTGCCTTTACCTCGTTCATACTGCCCCCTTACTCTCAAATTCCATCCGATGACTGTATGCGTCGAAAACCACATACTGGTTCCCCTGTGGGGCATAATCTACCCAATAGGTGATGATGTTCGGTTTAAAATAAGCTAGGATATGTCCACTGTTCTGGTTGATGAACTTTTCACCAGTTGTCTCTGCATGTTCAATCACTTTCTGGATGTCTTCTAAGAGAATCAATCGTGATTTAATTTTCTCACGCATTTCATCACTCAAAAGCAGGTGATATTTCTCAAAGCTATTCATCGCTTTATATTCCTTTCCCAGAAATTCTTTCTCCATCGCCAATTTCACTCTGACCCGGTTTTCATGACGTTGGGAATAATCTGGACTTTTACGACTTGCTGCCTTCTCCAAATCCTGTGCATAAATTAGATCAAATATATGGAGAGTGCGCTTACCAGATGCTGTGAATAAATCCCGGCACATGACACAATAGGCAAGGTAATCAGCAGAATCTTCAGCCACACGTCGGGCAATCATATCCCTCACTATTGGAGGATTGGCTAACCAGGCGACTCCACCGTAACCGCAACACTCTGTCAGGTTTCGTGACATCCCCAATTCATGGAAGGATGCTCCAAGATTCCTCAATGCGGTTCGCGCATTCTCTTGCCAGATGGAGTCATGCCGGCTGGTACAAGGATCATGTACAACGAAATCTTTATTGGACAAGTCGGTATCGGCTGTTAATGATCCCATTTTGGTTGTATACTTCCCAAATCGGGATCATTTTCTCTGGGGAATACTGCGACTGAGTATCTGATTACAACTAGAGCATGCCAAGATGAGCTTCGGTTCTCCCATCTCATGCCATCCTGTAATAAATTCTGTTAATGCCTGAGAAAATTGGCTGCTCTCACCAGACCATTCCGCCGGTGCTCCACAGCAACCAAGCAGCAAACCGAGATTAGGGATAATTCTTTGAAGGTCATGGACGATTTTGGGAATATATTCTGGATTTGAGGCAGCTAATTGGCAGCCAGGGAAGAAAGCAAAGTCACATGTTCTTTTTCCATCCGGTACTAATCTGGCAGCAAATCGGTCACTATTACTGAATGCCATGTCACGCAAGGCAAAATCGTGGGCGGAAGCTGGCATTTTGTTGCTATCGACCATCGTCTTCCGCGCCTCACCGGTTACCCGCCCCATATCCAGATCGGTCGGGCAAACTTCTTTGCACAGCCCGCATTGAGTGCACGAATTGATTAGTTTGTTGGCTGAGCGCGTGCGTTTGATGATCGTCAGATTGTTGTAGATCTCACGTACATATTTTCGGGGATAACTTTTGAATTGCTTCAGGTATTCACATACTTTTACACATTCCATGCATTCGCATTGCAAACAGCGATTTGCTTCCAGGACAGCTTCTTCACGGGAGTATGCCGGGTCTCGTGGAACAACAGCGTTCACCTGTGGTACGCCTTTAATTGAAGTAAACAACCTGCTCGGGTAAGCACCTTCGTCGGTTCTGGCAGCCGTTATGGAGACTTTCTGCATATAGCGGTCGATGGAAATGGCTGCCCGCTTTCCATCAGATATTGCCAAAATCGGTGATGGTTCATGAACAAAACTGCCGCCACCAAAAAATTGGGTGTTCCCAGCTTGAAATGTTTCCGCAGAAATTACCAACCTGCCCAGTGTATCCTTTTCGAGGTTGGTTGTATCTAGATCACCTATTCCACAGGCAATGAATACAGCATCTGTACTTGTTGTGACCTCTTCAATCGAATTGATTTTATGGTTAAGGTGGATCGCAATTCCAGGCCGATCCAGAATCTGGGTTTCTCTTTGGATAACCTGCTCAAATAGTTCATCTTTCGATTTCTGCCAGAGCTGTCCGCCTAATCGGTGTTCCATTTCATAAAGGTAAATATCATAACCTTTTCGATACAATTCCAGCGCAGCCGTCATACCGCATAAACCACCCCCGATTATTGTTACCCGCATGTTCCTTCTGGGTAACTGTAGCTCTCTGGTCGGAAAGCCCTGCCCAAAATCTACGCAGGCTTGCTCCAACTGAGCAACCTCAATAGGGCCACCGATCGTATTCCGATAACAATTTATCTGACAGGGCTGATCGCATACGTGTGCAATAATTCCTGGAAATGGAACGGATTTCCGCAAGATGCCTAATCCGCCTGCAAAATCCCCTGAGCTAATCGCCTTTAACATCCCTCTGATATCTACGTGAGCAGGACAAGCTGATATGCACGGAGGTGCACAATCCTGGATGCACTGGTCTTCTAACTCTTTAAGGCGGCTTTGTTCCATGTGATTAATTATACATATTTAAAGTTGACGGGGCTCTTGCAAAAGTCCAGGCAAGAACCCCGTTGATAATTAATATTACCCTACTACTTTGCCTTAGGCATCGCTGCCAATACTTTTTCAGGTCGGGCTGGGAGAGTTTTCACCCTTGCTCCGCAAGCCCAGTAAACAGCATTAATTACTGCCGAATGTGGTCCGGTAAGCGGAAACTCGCCTACTCCAGATGCACCGAATGGTCCCAGCTTGCGTGGATTCTCATAGTAGATAATCTCCATCTCATCCGGGATATCCTTGGCGAATGGGATACCGCATTTGACCATATTGTTGTGTTTGTGAATATCTTCAAAATCCTCACTCAGTGCCAAGCCGATACCCTGGGCCATACCGCCATAAATCTGCCCGTCGACAGCCAGCTTGCTGTTGATCTTGCCAACATCAGCGACCATGGTCATCTTATCCACTTTGACCTTACCGGTCTTTGTCTCAACTGTTACTTCTGCCATGAAGACCCCGTACATGTAGTTGTCAATGGGCGCACCCTGACCGGTATCAGGATCAGCCAGGGTCGCGGTGGATGTCCATCGACCGGAATAACGGGTGGGTTTTCCGGCTGCAATAACTTCATCGTAAGTCATGTAGCTTCCATCTGACTTTTTGATTTCCTGCAACATCGTTTCGCAACATGTCTTGATGGCGTTCCCAATGACCACCTGACTTCGGCTTCCTGCAGCTGGGCCGCCATCCGGGGCTTTGCCGGTGTCATTGAGCTCAAGGCGGATCTTAGCCGGGTGTACCCCCATTGGACGTAGCGCCTCGTGAGCAGTACCCAGTGCCCCTGCATCTGCACCTTGCCCATGATCACTCCAGGTAGTGGAGATCAGATAGCCGTCCTTCTCGATGTCTACCCATGCTTCTGCCGTATCCGGACCATCCCCACCTGCGCCATAGACACCGACTGAAATTCCGACACCTTTCTTGAACTCTGCGGAAGAGGCCTTTGTAGCTTTTTCTTTTGCTGCCAGGTACTTTGGTTTTAACAACCCCATCATCGGTTCAAGGCTGAATACTTCTGGTGTCTGACCGGTTGGAGAAGTAGAGCCCGGTCGATAGATATTCTTAAATCTCAGATCAAATGGATCCATTCCCAATTTTTCTGCCAGATCATCCATCAATGATTCGGATGCGAATTCGCTTTCGGGTGCTCCCCAACCGCGGAAAGGTGCTCCCCAGGCGTGGTTGGTACACACCGCTCGTCCAGTACCGCGGATATTTTCGATGTTGTACCCGGCACCTATGAACTGAGCACCTTTCTGGGTGAGCAGGTCGCCAAATTCAGAGTACGCGCCGTGGTCAACTGACCAGTCCGTCTCCATCGCAAGCAGTTTTCCTTCTTTATCCGCGCCAAGCTTGACCCAGGTAAAGAAGGGGGAACGCTTGCCAGAATAGGTGACAAATTGCTCATAATCATATTCCAGGTAGCAAGAACGTTTCGTCGCCATTACAGCTACGCCTAAGATTGCTTCGAGTGTCGGGCAGAATTTGTATCCGAAAGTGCCGCCCGCTGTGTTTTGAATGATGCGCAGTTGTGAAGCATCCATCCCCAAGCCATCCGCTATCATGAGTGCTGTAATGTACAGGGCGATACTCTTTGAATGAATAGTCAAGCGCCCTTCTTCATCATAATAGGCGAAACCCATATCCGGCTCGATGGTCAGGTGAGGTTGCCGTTGAGTATAGTAGTTGCCTTCCACCACTGCCGCTGCTTTTTCCATCCATGGTTTCGTCTCATCGCCTTTTACCACGCCCTGGGTGAAATACACATTTGGAGTGCCAGGGTGGATTTCAATTGCATCATCTGCCATTGCTGCTGGGACATTCAAATATTCTGGTAGTTCTTCCAAATCTACCTTGACCTTCGCTGCTGCTGCCTGTGCTTGTTCTTTGGTATCAGCGCACACCACTGCAAGGGTATCTCCATATTGGAATATCTTTGTATCGTTAAGGATGGGACGATCCCATCCATCACCTTTATTTGTGGGGAATGAAACCATACCATTGATGCGATTATTCCCTTTTACATCTTTATAAGTTAGAACTTTCTCCACACCAGGCATCTTCTCTGCTTCAGATGTGTCAATACCTAAAATGTTGGCATGACTGATTTTCGCCTGGACAAGTGCAAGCTGCAGGGTGTTAACGGGCATCTTAAGCCCGAGATCAGCACCGTAATCTGCTGTTCCGGTCACCTTCGCCACTGCTGAAGGACGCGGGAATGTGCCACCCCAGATCTGCCCATTACTAGGCATTTTGAAATCTAATATATCTGGAGATTGCTCTCCCCGCATCACTGCTGCAGCATCCATCACTGCATCAATGATCGGTTTGTATCCCGTGCATCGGCAAGCATTCAAATTCTTTTGGAACCAACTCCGGACATCTTCTCTGCTGGGCGAAGGATTTTGTTCAAGCAAAGCCTGGGTGGAAACAACAAATCCCGGGCTGCAGAAATCCGCACTGCGCGGCGCCATGCAAAACAAGCGCCTTCTGGATCGGATGCATATTAGCAGGAGTGCCAATTCCTTCAACAGTAGTAATACAAGCCATTTCTGGCACTTTTTTCATCTTGGTAATACAAGACCTAACTAACTTCCCGTCCATAATTACAGAGCAGGAACCACAATGGCCTTCATTACAGCCGACTTTGGTTCCGGTTAGACCGATCTGTCCCCGGATAACATCAGCCAGGGAAGCTTCCGGATCAGTTACGAGGATCCTTGGGACGCCGTTGATCATCAAACTCTTCTTTAGCATTAATTCCTCCAGAAACAGATAGGGTTGAGAAGTGAACTCTAGACAACGAAACCTGACACGGCTCTTACCATAATGCCAAAAGCATGGTCTGCCATCATTCCCCTTGAACCGATCTATTGAATAAATCACCCCGAGCAGTTGGATACTTCGGAACATCTAATAAGTTTAGCATTGTTTTATACAATCACATTAAATTCTTAGACAGATTTTCACAATAGTTAGATATTTATGTCGTTTTCGGAAATTTTATGGCGTTTAACGAATAAATCCCTGCTCAAATTATTGATCATTAATATTTCAATCCTTTTGGATGACACTTAGCGAGTGTGACACTGTGCTTAGCTCTAATACAGATCTGTCACTTGATCCTTCACTCATCTTGCTACGAATGCAGGCAAAGAAAGGTAATCTGTCTTATAATTTAGGCATCATTCATCATAAAAGGACCAGCTCATGGATCTGTCTGAAAAAGCAATTCAGTATCGCACATGCCAATAAAGAAAGATTTTTAACCGAACTCTCCAATTTATTAAAAATTCCCTCTGTATCCACAAATCTAGAAAACAATGAAGACATTCAAGAATCAGCCAGATGGTTGGCTGACGAGTTGAAAACCAGAGGATGCAGCCGGGTAGAAATTTTCCAAACACCCAAACATCCAGTTGTATTTGGAGAATTACTTTCAGCGGGTAAACAAAAACCGACTATTCTGGTTTACGGGCATTATGACGTCCAACCTGTTGATCCGATTGAGCTTTGGAATACAGCCCCGTTCACGCCCACAATTCAAGGCGATTACCTGGTTGCCCGTGGGGCTTCAGATATGAAGGGCCAGATCGTGGCAGCCCTTAAAGCGATTGAATCCATCCAATCTGCCGGGGAAATGCCGGTCAACCTTAAATTCATTTTTGAAGGTGAAGAAGAGATTGGATCACCGAATCTGGAACAGTTTATGCGAGAACACACAGAGTTGTTGTCGTGTGACTTTGCGCTCAATCCAGATTCTGGGATGATCGCAGCAGATGTTCCGACGATCGTGTATGGTTTGCGTGGTCTGGCTTACCTTGAAATCCGCTTGTACGCTCAAGATCACGACTTACATTCAGGTTTATATGGCGGTGTCGTTGATAATCCAGCAAATGTTTTATGCAAACTCATTGCTGGGATGAAGGATGAAAATTATCGCGTGACTTTACCAGGTTTCTATGATAAAGTTCGCGAACTTTCTGCGGAAGAACGAGCCGAATTGGCAAGATTGCCGCTGGATGAAAAGTATTATCTGGATGGCTCTGGCGCGAAAAAACTGGCCGGTGAAGCGGGTTATACCTGGGTGGAACGAGCTGGTGCCCGACCGACCCTGGATGTCAATGGTATCTATTCTGGATTTATCGGCGAAGGATCAAAAACGGTGTTGCCCTGCTACGCGATGGCAAAAGTATCGACCCGTCTGGTACCAGACCAGGACCCCGCTGAAATCAAACACTCATTCATCGAATATCTCGATCAAACATGTTCCTGAAGGAATGCGGTACGAATTAATCGAACATGCCGGAAGTAAAGCCTCCATTACCAATATCCACACCGTAGGTGTCAAAGCGTTGGAAACTGCATTTTCCACTGTATGGGGCACCAGACCGGTGTACAAACGCGAAGGTGGCAGCATTCCTGTGGTTGGGCACATGCAGGAAATTCTGGGGATCGAATCGGTCTTAACCGGTTTCGGTCTTCCTGATGACCAAATCCACGCGCCAAATGAACACCTGGTTCTCCCCGTCTGGTATAAGGGAATTGATGTTCTCATTCATTTCTTCCTGAATTTATAACTATGGAAGAGAGACTCCCCTCCTACGGCGGTCAAGCCGTCATTGAAGGCGTGCTCATGCGCGGCACCCGCTTCATTGCCATGGGTATGCGCGCACCAACTGGTGAAATCGTCTTACATGAAGAAGTTTTGGGCGGATTATACGCCAAGCGTTGGATGAAGATTCCATTCTTGCGTGGACTCGTCGGCCTGTGGGATGCATTGGTGATAGGAATTCGTTTCCTCACCATTTCTGCCAACACCCAAACCGGAGAAGACGAGAAATTGGAAGGTGCCCCTTTGTATCTCACCCTGGGGACTTCCATGCTCATTGGAATAGGATTATTCTTCCTCGGACCTGCAGGAGTTGGTCAACTCGCCGAAATCATATCTGGGTTGGTCTGCACTCCAAAGCAACTTGTTAGAAGGTATCCTTCGATTAGTTCTCCTGATCGTTTACATGTGGGCAATCGGTTTCATGCCTGAGATTCGCCGGGTATTTCAATATCATGGAGCAGAACATAAAACAATCAACGCCTTCGAAGTCGCATGCCGAACTCACACCTGAGAATGTAGCCCGCTTTTCTCTGGAACATCCACGTTGCGGAACATCATTCTTATTAACCTTAGTCATAATCTCCATCGTTGTATTCGCCTTGCTCGGCCCTTTGCCAGTCTTCTGGAGGTTGCTGAGCCGGATCGTTCTTTTGCCAGCTCTGGCTTCTGTCGCTTATGAGTATATTCGTTGGGCTGCCCATCACTTGAAAAATCCGGTGGTATGCCAGTTAATCAAACCGAACCTGGCACTGCAGCACCTCACCACCCGGGAACCCGACTTGCAACAAATCGAAGTAGCAATTGCCGCATTCAAAGCGATGTATCAGAAGGAACAGGAAACCGTCCTAGTCCCGTAGGTTTCCAGGCACAAATGATCTCCATGAAACCCTGGCAGCAGGCGCTCGCTTACATTTTCACAGGAATAGCAATAGCATTAGTGCTGGTTCTTTTTACACGTCCCACACCCGGAAAGCCGATCCAGTTGACACCGGTCGTACCACAAACTTATCAAATTCAGGTAGATGGGAGTGTTATAAACCCGGGAGTGTTCACTGTTCCTGCTGGAGCAAGGGTAGCTGAAGTAATCGATCTGGCCGGAGGAGCCACATCCCCCGAGGTACTCACAGAACTGAACCTGGCTCGTCCCGTGAAAGATGGGGAGCGAATAGTTGTGGGATCTGACTTAACCACTAACAGAACCTCAGAGATTTCGCTAGGATTATTGGATATAAACCAAGCGACTTTCAAGGATTTAGATGCATTGCCTGGAATTGGTGAAGCGAAAGCGAATGCAATCCTCGCTTACCGTCAGGAGAATGGTCACTTTGTTACAATTGATGAGCTTCTGAAAGTACCGGGTATTTCTGATGATGTTTTTCAAAAAGTTAAAGATTTAGTGATGGTGCAATAATGCTTCCCCAATATCACCGCCAAATTCTATTGGATGCACTGGCATCTAAATTTTCAAAGAGAGCAATGTCAATCATGATCCGTGGGAATTTAAGCCAGGATCTTCCATCCGGACAAATTGGTCACCCGGAGTATCATTTCGATGACAGCCAACTTGCTGCCGGAAATGAATACATCCAATCCCTCCGAGAAAATGCGATTAGAAGCGCTGGTATCCCGAAAGGATACTGATGATTGTTGGATAAATTTTGGAAAGCTCACGCACGCTGCCCAGGATTTTTATGCCCACACCACCTATATTCGGCTGTGGTCTGAATTAGACGGGAATCTCAAGAAGATGCCCGTAGCTGAGGATATCCTCATCCCGGAACTATTATCGGATCCCAGCCTGATCTCCGGTAGATTCTATGCTCCGTGGGAATGGATCACTTTTCTCCCCTGGATCGGACCTAAGATAGGTCAACTCTTTCCGAAAGACTCGCATGCCTATCTGAACAACGATTCACCCGCCAGTCGATTTTTCGATCAGGTTTATCAAGCCGCTGTATTACGAACAGTTTATGAATATAATCAATTTATCCAACAACTAAACCAACCTGACCTGGAACCAATCTTCCATAATCAGTAGTCAATGAAAGTGAGTGTACCAATGGATCTCAAACTTAGGTTAGAAGAAGACTTGAAAGACGCTATGCGGAGTAATGACCCGGTCAGAAAAAACGCGATTCGGAGTGTAATTGCCGCAATTAAATTGGCACAAGTGGAAAAGCAAAAAACTACCATTACTGACGATGCAACCATCCTCTCTCTGGTGCAAAAAGAGGTGAAAAGCCGTAAAGAATCCGTCGCCGATGCCGAAAAAGCGAATCGCCCAGATTTGATCGTGGGGTATCTGGCAGAGATTAAAGTACTGGAAACCTATTTACCGGCTCAATTGAGCCAGGATGAATTATTTGCACTGGTCAAGCAGGCAGTTGAAGTAACTGGTGCTGCCCAACCTTCGGATATGGGGAAAGTAATGAAATTGGTTATTCCGCAAGTGCAAGGCCGTGCACCAAATGATGTAATTAGTTCTGCCGTAAAGGCAGTTCTGGAGAGCAAGATCGGATAATGAATAGTTCAAATCAGGTCGTCAGGAATAAGAAAGGACACCACAAGCGAGCGAAGTTTACCCTACTTGTGATTACTGCTATCCTGACGATTGTCATTCTGAATGCCCCGCTATCCATCAGATCTGGGGCGTTCTCATTACAAGCCGGAGATGTCGCCCTACAAGACATCCTGGCTACGAAATCTTTTTCTTATACCAGTAATATTCTCACAGAGAAAGCGCAGCAGCAGGCTCGTAACTCAACCACACCTGTTTTTTTGCCAGCCGATCCGGCGATTAAGAAACAACAGATAGAAGCACTGAACGATATTTTTGCTTATATTGATCAAGTACGAGCTGATAGCTATGCGCAGCCCAACCAAAAGGTTGCTGACCTAGCTGGGATCACAGCCATTTCCCTTACAGAAGAAACACGCCAACACCTCATTGATTGGTCTGAAATCAGGTGGACGGCTGTTCAACTGGAAGCCAGACAGGTTCTTGATGAATTTCTTCGCAATACCATCCGGGTAGATAATGTCGAATCAATCCGAAGAAATCTGGATTCCAAGATCAACGTAGCGTTATCCACAGAACAAGTAAGCGCGATTCACCAACTGGTCGTGCCTCTCATCATTCCGAATAGCGTCTTGAGCGAGGAGCTAACACGGACAGCCCAGGACGAAGCTGCTGCAAATGTTGTTCCAGTAGTAAGGACGTTTGCAATTGGGCAAATCATCGTCCAGCATGGACAAATCGTCTTACCTGAAGATATTGAAGCGCTTGAAATTGCTGGTTTGGCAAACCAGGATACAACCTTAAATAGTTTCCTGGCTTCGGTAGCGATTGTTATTATTCTGTCAGTTTTCGTAGGTTTATACCTGTACCGACGCAGAGCACATCCATTAGATGAACTAAAGAGTCTCATCCTGGTTGCGCTTGTCTTTATTCTATTTTTGTTGATTGTTCGGTTTGTCATACCTTATCGAACCATCTTGCCGTTCATCTTTCCAGTTGCTGCCTTCGGTTTGACGCTGGCAACCGCCTTCAACCTTGAAATTGGACTGATGTTTGCGTTGGTTTTAAGTATTCTGGCTGGATACAATCTGCCTGGCAGCCTGGAAATTACGGTCTATTACATCATCGGTAGTATGACCGGTATTTTAGTGCTAGGGCGTGGCAGAAGAATATCGGGATTTTTCTGGTCAAGCATTGGTATTACTGCCGCCAACTTCGCCGTAATCCTCGCCTATCGTCTCGGAGATCCATCAACCGATTGGTTAGGCCTTGCAACTCTGGCTGGTGCTGCTGTAACCAATGGTCTGGCATCTGCGAGCTTGACCCTCATTTTGCAATATATCTTCTCACAGACACTCGGAATTACTACAGCCCTTCAATTGCTCGAAATTTCGCGCCCTGACCATCCTCTAATGCAATTTCTGCTTGCGGAATGCCCCCGGCACGTATCAACACAGCTTACAAGTCTCAAATTTGGCTGAACAAGCAGCCGAGTCAATCAATGCTGATTCCCTACTCGTAAGGGTTGGCTCGCTATATCATGACGTTGGGAAGGCTGTTAACCCCCAATTTTTTATCGAAAATCAAGTCAAGGGGAATGACAATCCACACGATGAAATGGACCCGACTGTCAGTGCAACCATAATCATCAGCCATGTCCGGGATGGAATCTCACTGGGTAAAAAGTATCACATGGCTCCCAGAATTTTAGACTTTATGGCTGAACATCACGGAACCATGCTTACCCGCTACCAGTATAACCAGGCTAAAGAAGCTGCCAACGGTTCTGGGGAGGTTGTAGATGAAAAATTCTTCCGCTACCCTGGTCCAGCACCAAGATCACGCGAGACGGCTCTTCTAATGCTTGCTGATGGCTGTGAAGCCCGCGCCCGAGCGGAATTACCTAAAGATGAAGCTGAATTGCGGGTGATCATCCAAAAAGTAATTGATTACGCCATGAAAGAAAAGCAATTGGAACATACCAAATTGACTTTGGATGACCTTTCTAAAATTGCTGATTCGTTCGTCAGTACCCTAATGGGTGTATATCACCAACGGATTATCTACCCCGAAAGCATTCATACCCCAGATTCTGACCCGGTGATTTGATATGATCCAGACTCAAGTCCGCCCATATTACCGCAACAAAGTAAACCAAGTACAGCTTATCAAATGTGCCCAAGCCGTCTTGGATTATGAAGGCAAAAGCGGAAATGCCACTATCGTTGTCACCGGAAATCAAGAGATCCAGGCGCTTTCAATCAGTCCTACCGACACATGGATGCACCTACCGATGTTCTATCCTTCTGTGATGGCACCAGTTGATCCTGATACCGGTGAGTACCTACCTGGGCGATATTCTCATCTCATTGATGAAAGCTAAGCAACAAGCCCAGGCTGAAAAGCATCCTGTTCAAACCGAATTAGCTCTATTGACCGTCCATGGAATGCTGCATCTGCTCGGCTATGACCACCAAACCAAAACGGATCGAAAACGTATGTGGCACAAGCAGGCTGCAGTTATGGCAAAGCTTGGTTTTGATATGTCTATCTTCTCTGAATTGGAGCAGATCAATTGATTAAGCGCTTTTTTATTCGCCGCGCAAAAAGTTTCACGCACGCATTTGCGGGCATCCGCGCCGTACTCAGCACCCAAGAAAACACATGGATCCATCTTATTGTCACAATTATGGTCATCTTACTTGCCATCTGGTTGAGATTATCAACCCATGACTGGGCAATACTGGTCTGAGTAATTGGACTGGTATGGATTTGTGAATTTATCAATACGGCAATCGAATCTGCGATCGACCTCTTTAGTCCTGAGATCCATCCAACCGCAAAAATCGGAAAAGATGTCGCTGCAGGCAGTGTTCTCATTGCCGCCATCACTGCTATTGTTTGTGGCATCGTTGATCCTGGGCCCACCTCTATGGGACCGATTGGTTACACTATTCAATAACACTGAACCTCGGAGAAAATCATGGGACAGATTACTTTCCGATTTGGAACGGTTGGTTCTCCAATTTCCACTCCCAAAAAACCCGGCGGGAGTATTGGAGCCATTCAACAGCTGCACTCGCTGGGTTTAGGAGCCCTGGAATTGGGTTGGGTGCAATCGGTGCGAGTATCTGAAGAAACCTGTGCCCTGATCCGAGCTGAAAGTCAGAATTCCGGGGATAGCGATTAGCGTACATGCCCCGTACTACATTAATCTGAATGCAGATGAAGAAGAGTGGCCAAAAGCAGAAAACGCCTGATGGATGCCGCATATTACGGCTGGCAAGCAGGTGCGACAGATATCATCTTCCATCCAGGCTCCTATTTTGAACAACCTGCAAATGAAGTACTACAAATTGCCATTCCACGCCTATCAGCCTGTGTAGATGAGTTGGATCAGAAAGGAATTTAGTGAATTTGCGGCCGGAAACGATGGGGAAATCGGCCATGCTCGGTTCGTTGGAAGACACTCTCGAGATGAGTAAATCCATTCAACCATGTGTTATCCCTGCCTGGATTTCGCCCACCTGCACGCCCGCACCGGGGATGGCAGCATGAACAGTCAGGAGGAATGGAGCAAAGCACTAGAAGTCTATGCTGATTTCCTGGGGAATGATTCCCTCAAACACCTGCATATTCACCTCAGCGGGATCGAATACGGACCTAAAGGTGAAAAAGAGCACCTTCCGGTGAAAGAATCAGATTTGGATATGATGGGATTGTTCGAAACGTTGAAAAAATTCCACTGTGCTGGCAGAATTCTGTGCGAATCACCGATCATGGAAGAAGATGCGTTATTTATGCAGAAAACATGGCTAGAAATAGCAGGTTGATCATTTATCTTTGCTGATTAAATCTCATTATTCAAATATGACTGATATTAAATCCAAACAAGTAATTACCTGGTTTTTTTATAGTATTCTCATTATTTTGTGGATATTCTTTGTTCTACTTCTAATTGGACTCTGGCAACCTGCAGCCGGCACAAAACAAAATAACGAGAAGGACGGAGCAATATTGCGATATGTCCCTGCCGGGGAATTTCAAATGGGCATGGATTACAATCCGCCTTACGAAAACACGATCCACACCGTTTATACCAGCGGATTCTGGATTTACGAGACACCAGTAACCAACGAGATGTACCATAATTGCGTAAAAAATTCAGATTGCGTCTATCGGACCAATGAATCCAGTTAATCCCCACTATACCGATCCTGAGTACAAGAATCACCCGGTTGTGTATGTGTTATGGAGCGAAGCTGAAAAATATTGCACATCCGTTGGCGGCCGCTTACCTACTGAGGCAGAATGGGAGAAAGCGGCAAGAGGCCCCACCGGAAGCGAATATCCCTGGGGAAATGACCTACAATCCCTTTCAAATTTAAATGTGGAAAATAAAGTAGGAGATACGATCGAAGTCGGATCATTCCCTCAGAATCAAAGTGCCTATGGTGTACTGGATATGGGAAGTAATGCGCGTGAGTGGGTACAAGATTGGTTTGAAAGTGGAGCTTATGCTTTTAGCGCCCGTAACAATCCAACCGGTCCGACCTCTGGTACCTATAAAGTTTTAAAAGGTGCCGGTTTTGATGATCCGGCAACCTTTACCCGCGCAGCACATCGCTTGAAACATGTTCCTAATTCACCAGGGAATAATCGTGGTTTCCGTTGTGTTGTCTCTTCAATATCCCAGGCATCCAGCAGTCCACTCCATAAATTCCAGTTAAGTATGCATACTCGCTTGGAAAAGGTATATCTACTTGCTGAACCGTTAACTGATTTGGATAAGTTTATGCGGTTATTCCGATACTTTATATCAAAACCATTCAGCGGATGATAGACCCAATATAAATCAAATATTCTAAAAAAAATAACATTACAGATTTCCGCTCTGCAATGAACCATTTTCCTGTCGCATCGCTCGAACAGAACTCCATCGGTTGTTGATGAGCTGGGCCACCAGCCGAGTCGGTACAAGCGAGCCAATTGATTGAATAACCCGATTAATGGCACCCGGGATTACCACCGCTTTACCCCGCAATGCTGCGTTAAGTGTCTGATTAGCAACCCTGCCAGTATCCATTGTTGTTATTTGACCTGCCCAACCCTGTGCTTCGATCGCCTGAATACACTCTGTGTTGGTGGGCATCCCGGCTGGGCAGAGTACAGTTACAAAAACATTGAGCGGCCGCACCTCTTCTCGTAAAGCAAGTGAGAAATCAAGCAAGAACCGCTTTGAGGCAGCATAAGTCGCTTTAACTGGCATTGGATAGAAAGCCGCCATACTCGCCACATTAATAATGTATAGAGGTTGGTCTGGTTCACGCCAACCCAGACCTGCATGTGTCATGGCAAGTGTCCCTTCGACGTTGAGGCGCAAGATTTTGCGAATTTGTTCATCCTCTTGTTCATAAAAACGACCCTCATAATCAAGCCCGGCAACATTGATCAATAAGTTGATCCGAATTCGTCGATTCGTAATATCATCAAACAGGGCAGCTCTTGAATCCGGATCGGTCAGATCACAAGCCATATGCATCACTTGTACGCCATAGGCTCGTTGTAATCCTCCTGCCAGAGTTTCCAGAGGAAGAGCTGCTAGGTCTGTAAGATACACGTCCCAGCCCCGACTGGCACATTCCACTGCAAATGCCTTACCCAACCCGCCGGTTGCACCTGTAATCAGTGCCATCATCTGATGTTGATTAGAATGAACTACTGGATTCATATCTTTTCCCC
Organism: uncultured Chloroflexia bacterium; assembly: GCA_963818305.1. Lineage (GTDB taxonomy): Bacteria > Chloroflexota > Anaerolineae > Anaerolineales > Anaerolineaceae > DAIOEK01. Next base: position 167,187 of record CAWFRQ010000012.1, on the reverse strand, counting down.
TTGCTGGGCCAACCCACATAGATTCTCTGAAAGCGTCCAAAGTCGAGCTGCAGATGTTCTGTCCTCAGTAGCCTTACTGGCACGTTTGGGGCGGCTATCCTTCCAATAAATAGCAGTTGCGCTCTGCACAGATGGGTTGGTAAGCAAGTATTGAATACACTTGGCAGGGACATCCGCTGATGTTCCACCGAAACGGCGAAGCTTCCATACCCAGTTAACCAATGCGGGTGTCCCTTTCAACCCGATATCCGTTTTGACCAATCCCGGATCTACTGCAAAAGCCTGCACAGACGAACCAGGTTCTAACCGATGATTAAGTTCTTGGGTAAAAAGCACGTTCGCAAGTTTGGTTACTCCATAGGCTTGCAAGCCATTGTAATTTCGTCTGAGTTGCGGGTCAGCCCAATTGATCCGGATACCGTAATGAGAATCTGAGCTAACAGTAATTACCCTTGCCTGCTGGGCTGACTGTAAGTAAGGCAATAACTCATGTGTGAGCAGAAATCCTGCCAAATGATTTACCGCCCACTGAGTTTCAATTCCATCCGGGGTGAGAGCAAGCCAATAGGTAAATGTCCCTGCGTTATTCACCAGACCATCCAATTTCGATTTTCCTTGCACCGCTAAATAAGCTCGGATTTTATTTGCCAGTTCTCGCACTTCAGCTTGCACACTAAAGTCTGCACAAAAATATTGAACGCTTACTTTTGGGTTCAATTTGTTTAGATACGCTTCTGTTTTACGGCAGCGATCTTCTGAGCGGCCTACCCCGATCACATCTGCCCCTACTTGCATGAGAGCTTCTGCGGTTGCCAGACCGATTCCCGAAGTTGAGCCGGTCACAACGTAAGTTTTCCTTGTGTTTGATGCTTCCATCCGATTCCTCTTTGATCATTGATAAGTTGGTTGTACGGATCCCAAAATATCACTTATGGGGGTGGAGTCGCATCGGATAAAGGGTGGAGAGGGGAGGTGGAAAAAGGGGTGGAATTCTTAAATTGGCTCTCATCCAACCAATTCAGAGTAAAAACTACAATCAACTTTCGATCAGATTGAGCTTTCGTGCCCTCTGTAAGGCCTGTACGCGGGTCTGTACACCTAATTTGCTGTAGATGTTGTTGATGTGGGTTTTAACCGTACTGGGAGCCACTGAGAGCTTCTCAGCTATTTGTTGATTTGTGAGTCCAAGATCAATAAGAGCTAACACTTCAACTTCGCGACTGCTCAATGGATCAACTAGCACCTCAGAGGAATTAGGATTAGTTGAAGCGATTGATTGACCAATCGAAGCAGCCACAGACAAATGTTCTGTCTCAAGATCATAATTTTTTGGAGGTGCGTTTCGATACAGGTGGAACTGTTTTGCTAATGGTTCAGGAAGAATAGTCTCCAAGTGCAGCCAGCGGAGTGACAAACCAGCCGCGACCAGTAAGATGGGAGCCATAATCTGGATGAAGAGACCTCCAGTGATTGCGCCAAATATGGCAAAAAGTGTGAGCCCCCCCAAAGTCAAACTCCAACCAATGAGGTTATAAATGGGTTTCCAGGAGAGATCGTGGCTCGTTAGGAGCATTCCCACCCCCAAGCCAGTCACCAGAAAGAGCCAGGCGTAAGCCCAGGCATTCCAATCACCTGTAAGGATATTCAATAGAAAAATAACCCCGAAAGCGATTAATAATGCACCCGGAATGTAGAGATAAGAAGACCAGAAGTACTTCTCCCGTAGGCTAAAAACCAGGATAAAAAACATCCCACCCAATACAAGGAACAGCATGGGTAAACCCAAATTTATTTTGCCGCCGGAGTAAATGGTCAGAAACAAAAGTACCGCACCAACAATAAAAAGGCAGAGACTGGCAATCGTGATTGGGTTAATTTTTCTGACCATGAGAATAATTATATAAGAGAATTTGACCAAGGTTGCATATCTCAGGTGATATAGCCAGTAATTCTATCAATCAGGATGGTGATGGGCGAAGGGAAATCATTTACCAAAAGATGATGAAACGCCTTCAAGTTCTATGAAACCATTGGTAAAAAAAATTCACTGTCTTATCATCAAGTAGGTCGAGATTCCAGGCAAAGAAAAACACCCATAACCACTTCTTGCATCATGGATGTTCCAATCATTCACCAAATGTATTCACAAAATTTGTTTTGCTAGCATCCTTTAAATATACTCACGCAGATTATGTTCTACTGCATATGCAGCTGCTTCAGCGCGGTTGCTTACACCCAGTTTGGAGAGAATACTGCTGACATAATTGCGGACAGTGCCTTCTCCCAGGAAGAGCGATTTGGCAATTTCGCGGTTGGTTTTCCCTTCAGAAACGAGTAAGAGCACATGTTTTTCCTGTTGGCTCAGATTTACAAATGCTGAGGCTTCTTCTTCTTTTACAGCCCGCCGGACTTCCTGGAAAACACGCTGAGTGACGGCAGAATCGAGCAGAGCTTCACCCCGGCCAATGGCTTCAAGCGCTCTGATCAGATCTTCGCCACCAATTTGCTTGAGAACATAGCCAGAAGCGCCTGCCCGGATGGCAGAGAATAGCATTTCATCTTCTGCATAGGAAGTGAGCATGATGACCCGGGTATCCGGATAGCTGCGGGTGATTTCTTCACAGGCTTCAATTCCTGAAGCACCCGGCAGGCGAATATCCATCACAACCACTTCGGGCTGTAGAATAGATACTTTTTCGATTGCCTCACGCGCTGTTCCTGCCTCGCCAACCACCTCAAATCGGGGATGATGTTCCAGTAATGCTTTCAGTCCAAGCCGGACAACTTCATGGTCATCAACCAGCAGAATTCTCTGTTTTGCCATCTTCATTCCTCCACTTTGAGTATATTCAAAGTGATCATGCTATGCAAGATATTTAGACTTACGTCTATCCTATTTCGATATTTTAATCGTTAACTCTACTCTAACAATCAGGCTAATGGTTTTGAGCGACGAAAATCCACAAACCGATAACCTACCCCACGTTCGGTTAGAATATATTTCGGGTTAGCCGGATCTTCTTCCAATTTTTGTCGCAAGATAATTAATGTACAAGCGGACATAATGCGGTTCATCACGATATTCATAACCCCAAACCTTGGCCAGAATCTGATCATGGGTGATAACCCAACCAGCATTCTGTACCAGGTGGTACAACAGACGATATTCGGTCGGGCGCAATTTTACCAGTGTCGCCATCCAACCACACTTCTCTTCGGTCGAAATCAATTTTCAGGTGCTCATCAATCACTGTCAAGCCATCTGTCGCGCCAGAAATGCTCTCTGCCCGGCGTAATACCGCTTTGACTCGGCTTACCAACTCACGCGGACTGAATGGTTTGGTGATGTAATCATCGGCGCCCAGTTCCAATCCGTGGACTTTATCGTCTTCCTCGCTCTTCGCAGTCAGCATGATGACTGGAACTGGATTCATCTCACGGATCATCCGCAATACTTCAAACCCGTCCAGATCGGGCATCATCACATCTAGTAACACCAGATCAGGCAATCTGGTCGCGGATCGTTTGAATCGCTTCCATACCCCGGTTGGCTTCGACTACCTGGAAACCATCATGTTCCAGGTTCAGTCGGATGAATCTCACCATCCGCTCTTCATCATCAACTACCAGAATTTTTCGTCTTACTGGATGCTTCTGTTGGTTTTGGATTTGCCATACTGATCCTGAGTGAAAAAAAGGGTAGGATGGAGCTGTCTCAGCCACCCATACACCTTTTTTATATCATACTGCCAGACAATTCGCAGTTTATTCCCTTACGAAGCCGATAACTTCTTCTTCCTCACCTGTTGGCAACAATTCAATGAAGGTGACCCGCTGCATTGGGTATACAACCGTGGTCACACCATTTTCAAGGTAAGTGAACATCCTTTCCATCCCGCCGGCGTGGGATTTTTAACGGTGATGGTCACATCAGCCGTAGCAGGCAGGGTTTCCACTTCGCATAAAACCGGATCTTCACCAGCAATATGAAGCAAAATCATTGCCATTTCATATTCTCCTTAACGCCGGATCGAAATCTGCATCTTTATCCGACCGAGGGCAATGATATCCCCATCCTTGAGCGGATAATTTACATTCGGAACAATTTTTTGACCATTGATGCGAGTGCCGTTCGAAGATCCAAGATCCACAATCATCACACCGCGTTCGGTGATGCGAATGGCAGCATGTAATCGCGATACACCTTCCGCGTAACCTTCGTATGGCGAGAGATCAATATCCGGAAGAATCGGTTGCCCTTCGGTGATTCTGCCCAGCGTGAACTCATTCTGGCCGCTAAGGGGAATCACCTGTCCACTGCTGACGATCTTTAACGACAGCCCGACGGAATTACCGGAAGCTCTTGCTCCGCTCGTCTGTGCAGGGCTGACAGGTTCACTTTTATCGCCAGGTTTTGCTGGAATGGTTTTAGTTTCCTCATGAACTGGTTCAGTCTCTTTGTACGTTTGAGAATACCAGTTGAGCGCCGCACTCACTGCAAAAGAGTGCGCCATCCATCTCTTGGTGCTTGCAATTTGGACATACTATCATGGTTGCTTATTCTCCGGTCCGGGTGGTAAGAGTAATGAACGTGTTCCGTACTTGATTCGTTTATCGCCTTCTTCACTAAACGAACTGCTTCGTTGAATGTGATCTGCTTCTTTTAAGACTTCATGCGCTAGTGCGCGTTCCCCACGAGATAATAAATGTGTTGCCAAATATTGCAAGTGTCGGATGCCTTAACTGTATCACCTTTTTCCAATTCGTCTTTCGCTTTTTCTTGCATTCGATACAAAGTCAATTGCGATAATGCATGCACGATAGGTGCAGGCATACTATCAGTGACATCCGATTCAGGTACAACCTTACATGCTCAATTTGATCGGTATTCGTACCCTTGGAATCACCCGGGTCGGGATCTGCAAGTGAGATATCTACCCTGTCCAAGGATTTGTTCAGTTTCACCCCGATTTACATTCTTAATACAGAATTCTAGCATAAGAACTAATTTCGTAGCAAGTTGTAAATTCCCTGCTCGGATTGGAATTTCAGGAATTAATGGCGCTGGTTCTGGATAAATTCGGAAAGCATATTGAACAGTACTTGCTCGTATTCTCAGCCAGATTTAGGCTGACTTGTTCTCCGTAAACTTGTTCCAAATTGCGGTATTTTTGTTCCAAGAACTTGCGTAAGTCTTTGGGAGCAGAGATATACATCGAGATACCACCACTGATCCCGGCCAATTGGTCGAGGAATTTGTCATTCCATTCATTGCCAATTCCCAATCCGCTGATGCCGATACCTTCATCCAGCGCGTCTTTGGCCAGATTCAATACATTTATGCTCGTCCCCATATGTTCGCCCATCTGTCAGCAGGATCAGATGATTCATATAGGAAGGACGTCTGTTCTGACGTACCTGGTTGATGCCGGTATCCAATCCCTGGAATATCTCGGTGGCACCGCCGGTTTGGATACGGCTTATTTTTGATTCAATCAAATTCGGATCAGTCGGGTGTGATGGCGGAACTAACACTTCCGCCCGATCACTGAAGGTGATAATGGAAATGATATCTTCCGGGGCTAATTGCCGTACCAGCCGGTTGGCGTTTTCCTTGACCATATCCATCCGCTCACCGTTCATGGATGTTGAGCGATCCAAGCACAACTGCCAGGTTGAGTGGACGTTGGACCGGTTTATTGCTGATAGGTTTGGCAGTGATATCAAGCAGTACATAAACCAATTGGGGTTGGTCAGATTTGCTGATTTTCGTTTTGGATTGCAGGGTTTTGATGGTAACCCCGGTTTGTTCTAATTCCATTTTCGGGAGGGTGGCATCGTATTCATGCCTCGCGTTCAGGAGATGAAAGTACATCGTATGCTTTTTGAGCTTTGTAAAACAAGATCTGGAGTAGCCAGATTCGGGCTGGTATCCGGATGAAAACGTCGGCAGCCAGATGGTACGCAGTTCGTACTTCATCTTGAGTGGCGTCAAAAGGAAGGTCCAAGACTGCGTAATGGCTTAGATCTACATCCATCGCTTCACATCGGATACTGAACTAGGATGATACTGATATTATCTGGTCCGCCGCCGGCATTGGCAGCATCGATAAATTTCTGACAGGCTACCGTCAAGATTCGGTGAGCTTTGAATGATTGGGAAGAAATCGGCTTCCGGCACAACTCCCCATAACCCATCACTGCACATCATCAGATATCCGGCGTTCGGGAATGGATAGGTACTGATATCCGGTTCAAAAGGTTCACTTTGCCCTAAGGCGCGGTAAAGAACATTCCGTCTGTGGATGTTCAGCAGCTTCTTTATCATTGATCTGCCCGAGCTCTTGCAGACGGCGGACGAGTGAATGATCGCGCGTAATTGGTTGAACCCGTCCATCAGAATAAATAAAGTATGCCCGGCTATCGCCGACATGAGCAAGGGTTACCTGATCACCAAGAATGAACGCGGCTGTCAAGGTTGTACCGCCGCCTGGTGCAGACTTTACCACAGCTTGTTGAGCTTCGTTGACTGCCAGTCTGCATAATCTCTTGTAGTGGATCTGAAGGTTGATCACCTTTCAGGCTCATCAGAGGAAGATAGATCTTCTTCAGAATGTAATGCGCCATCGCATTGGCTGCCACATTGCTGGCAACTTCACCATGCTGGTATCCACCCATTCCATCAGCCAGAATATACAGTCCAAAGATCAGATCCTTGGTCTCGCCACCTAAAACCGAGGAATGAACGAAAACAGTATCTTCATTATGGTCACGCTGCATACCAATGGATTGGCCAATCGCTACCAATAATTGCGAGGTAACAGGTGCCCCACTACCCGAAGAGACTGCTCGTAAGCTGGTCATCGGTAAGCGGAGCGGTTTTTACATCATAATGGCTAGGTTGTTTTTTCTTCTTGAAGATGTTGAGTATTTTTTCCACGATGTCTCCTAAAAAAAACTAGGCTTCCCCGCAGTGCATTGTTATTATGCCAGTAAGGCATAGACAGTAAAGTCGGTTGAACCGACATAAACGATATCGTTATAAACGATCGGTGAACCGATGATGGGTTTGTTTGTCTTGAATTTCCAGCGTAAACGGCCATTGCTGATATCGACTGCATACAAATTCCCATCCACCGATCCGGTATAAACGACATCTTTGTAAATGGCAGCGGAACCGGCGATTTGATGCTCAGTTCTGAAAACGCCAAATTTCGCGTGCCATTTCCTGCTTCCAAGCAATACAAGATTGCCATCGGCAGAGCCAAAATACAGATTGTTATCTACTTTAATCGGAGAAGAGATCGATCCTTTATCCATTCGGAAACGCCAGATCACCCAGCCTGATTTTGCATCCAGTGCGTAACAATAACCATCCACTGAAGGTACATAAACCACACCATGATCTACCAGAGGGGAAGCAGTGATGGCTCGCTTTGCCTGGAAGCGCCATTTGACAGTGCCCCTGAAAATCACAGCAGGTGAAATCTCCGCTTTCGGAGCCAAAATAAACCAGTTCATTTGCAATAAAAGGAGAAGACCGCACCGGTGATCCTGCTTCTGATCGCCACGCCATCCGGTTGGTGTTCATATTCACTACGTGCATGTATCCATCATCCGAACCGAAGAAGATATGACCTTCTGCTATCCGAGGAGAAGAACGAATTGGTGCATCGGTATAATATGTCCAAAGCACCTTACCTGAACGGACAGAAACGGCATGTAAACGTTTATCTTCTGAACCGATGTACACATTGGTATCATACACTGCTGGTTTGGTGGCAATACCGCCATCAGATGCATACTTCCACATGAACTCGCCATTGGCAGCGTTGATCGCATACAGGTTGTTATCGTACGCACCGACATATAGAACCCCATTGTCATAGGTAGGAGCATTCCGAATTTCATCTTCACAATCGAACGTCCATAGCGGCTTGATTCCTTCCGCATGAGACAGTGAACTGGTGGAAGCATTGACTGCAAGATCGTGGCGAGTGCACCGGTCTTGCGGGCAACACCCATCAGTGCTTCTTTCATATCAGCGGCGGATTTGAACCGTCCTGCGGATTGTAGTTGAGCGCTGTACTTACCACTGCTTCCAGTTCGGTGCTGGTATTTGGATTAAAGCGTTTGATCGGCCGCTCACTAAATGTAAACGGAGGTTCCAGACGCGGATCTCGCATGGTAAGAAGGTGATGCATGGTAGCTCCCATGGCATAAATATCTGCCAGTGGAGTAGCTTCACCGCGATACTGTTCTGGTGGTGAATAGCCTTCGGTACCAATCATGGTACCTTTTTGATTGGTTGTAAATACTTTCGCAATACCAAAGTCAACCAAAACGACCCGGTTTTGGGCATTGATCATGATGTTCGATGGTTTCATATCCCGGAAGATAATCGGTTCAGGTTTGTGGTTGTGCAAGAAAGTCCAGCACATCGCACAATTCGATTCCCCATGAAATCACCTGATCTTCGGGAATAAAATCGGTTCTACCTTTGAGAATCGCTTCCAGGTCTTTTCCAGATACATACTCGAAACACCAGGTAAGACCGTTCGCGATGCGTAAAGAAGTCAAAAATTTTTGGAATGGATGGATGGTTGAGCGTAACCAGAATGTTTGCTTCACGTTCAAAGTTCTGCACGATCGTTGAGCGTACCAACGGATCTGGTGCAGCATTGATCATTTCTTTTACCGCAACCAGTTTAACAACCTTGGGGAAATGCAGATCTCTGGCAGAATAGACCGATCCCATACCGCCCACGCCGATGACATCCTGAATGAGGTATCGATCCATCAGCACGGTGTTCGGCCTAAGCTGTCGCTCCCCATCGTCATTCATGCTGATTACCGGTACATCGTTCTGTGTATCCAGATCATACCTCCTCAGAGATCGCAGTATTGATTAACCGCATCCAAGTAGGTATGATTATAAACTTACATATTAATGAATGCAACCGACCGCAATTGGTATTTTTACTAGCGCCACTACTTGACACACTGTTATGTCGGATTAATGAAGTCAAATCAAGTGCTAGGATCTAGACCACTTCTACGAAGATATACTTGGCAGTTGCCAATCCCAGTGTAACAGGCAGTCATCGACTTGGAGAGTGACGGTCTGGTTAAATTTTAAGTAGTCAAGAACTTCCGTGGTTTGCCAAGGACAATTCCATTCACTTCCAGGAAGGAAAGCAATTCAGGCATTTCCTCTGCCAGTTCATGCACCCGACGAATAATTACCTTGGTACCCTTTTGGATTCTCTGTCAAGGGTCCAGCCGAAACAGATGATTCATATCCCGGGAAAGGATTCCCGTGTGGGCATAATTCGGGATCACCTAATTCTTTCGAATAATGCTGCTTTCCACTTCATCAGAAATGCCATGTTCGAGCTGATGAGCCTGACCATGCAGTTTTGACCAGGATAGAGACTTTAACCAACATCCATTCAGAAAGCATATGCCGTCGCATCACCGAACGGGCTGCCGTATATCCCAATCGTAGTCAGATGGATATCGTTTCCCATCATCCGTAGAAACCAATCCATCCCGCTGCATGCGCTTCAAGGTGTTCGTTACTGTGGGTGGTGTAACCCCTAATAACTCAGCGATACGCGCACCAACAATCGGTTCGTTGATCGCGTTCCAACACGAATAAGGATACCGAGATAATTTTCTATGGTGGCACTCAGTTCAGGTTGATTCACAGATCCTCCGCAAAATTTCTGCGTAATGATTGACAGAATAATACACTATTTGATAATATTAGCATATACTAATATTCTAAAGTTAGTATAACACTTTACCGATAATTCGAATAGAAAACCTTTCGGTTTGATCTGGAGTTGTAATATGCAAAATCGATAAACCAATTCCTGCTCTCTGATCTGCAACAAGGCGAACGTGCTACTTACAGATATTCAAGTTGGGAAAACGGAACTTACTCGCTGCACTTCCCTTGGACTAACTCCGGGGGTCGAAGTCACAATGATCCAAAACTTTGGACAGGACCGCTCATTCTAAAGGTTCGCGGCACTCAAATTGCGCTAGGCAGAGGTCAAGCGCGGAGTTTCTCGTTGATAGGGAGTCAGGCATGAATCACTGCGACCCCGGCAGCAGAGCCACTCCACTCAAGTTGAGAGGACCTCCGGTGAACTGGTAATCAGCACTAGCCGGCCAGCCCAATATGGGCAAATCAACCATCTTCAATGCACTCACCGGTTTGAACCAGCATGTTGGTAATTGGCCAGGCAAAACTGTAGAGCGACAAGATGGTCGCTTTACTTCAATAAGCGCGATTTGTATCATGTCGATTTACCGGGTACCTATAGCCTCACATCTAACTCGCCCGAAGAAGTAATCACCCGCGAATACATTCTACAGTCCCAACCCGATCTAGTGATTGCGGTAGTAAATGCAGCAAATCTGGAACGCAGCCTATACCTGTTGCCGAGTTGGTCAAGCTTACCATCGCGAGTGATTGTCGCGCTCAATATGATGGATGTTGCTGCCCAGGAAAACATTCTGGTGAATGCTGCCGAATTGGAAAAGGTGTTACATATTCCGGTAGTTCCAATGATCGCCACCCATGTAAGCAGCATCAAAGAACTTGATGAACCGAACCCTGGAAGTTATTGAGCAACCCGGTCAATATACCCCAAATCAACCCTATCTCCCGGCCAAGACGTCTCACATCATCCGGGAGCTGGCTGCATTCATTGAACCTTATCGCCCGCCTAATTACCCGGAAGTCTGGGTTGAAATGAAATTGCTCGAAGGCGACACAGAACTTTCCGAACAAGTACGAAGCCAGATGTCGGCCGGCAGATTGGCAAAAGCTTCAAGAATTCTTACACAAGCATGAGAATGAACTTCTCACAATTGTCTCGAATCGCTACGAGTGGATTTCACAGGTGATTCAGAACCAGCGTACTGGATCAAAAAACCGGGGCAATCGGACTTAACAGAACGCCTTGATCGGATTACTGCGCACCCAGTCTGGGGATTAATCACACTCGCCGCCATTCTGGGGTTGGTATTTTGGCTCACTTTTTCAATCGGTGCGCCAATTCAGGGTTGGATGGAAAATCTGCTCATCACACCCCTATACCAATTATTTGATGGCTTGCTCACGAACTCAGTTCCATGGCTGCGTGGTCTCATTTTGGATGGCATCATCGGCGGGGTCGGCTCAGTCCTCACCTTCCTACCCATTTTGGCCATATTCTTTGCGGTCTTTGGTTTGCTTGAGGATGTGGGTTATATGGCGCGCGCAGCCTATGTGATGGACAATCTGATGCACTTAATGGGTTTGCACGGCAAATCCTTTTTACCCCTTTTCCTCGGTTTTGGATGCAATGTGCCTTCCATTTTAGGTACCAGGGTCATCGATACGCGAGAAGCGAGATTGTTAACCATATTAGTTGCCCCATTGGTACCATGCGCTGCCAGAATGGCAGTCATCGCATTCATTACCCCGGCCTTCTTTGGTAAAAATGCCACACTGGTCTCCTGGGGGCTGGTGTTTGGATCAATGATGATCCTGGTGTTATTTGGTGTCATACTAAATCGCACCATTTTTTCGGGTAAAAAATCAGCGTTCATTATGGAAATGCCGCTCTACCATCTTCCTAACCTGCGCACCATCGGGATCTTGGTATGGCAGCGAAGTTTGTCGTTCATTAAGAAAGCAGGCACTGTAATGCTCTTTGTCTGTATCGTCATTTGGGCGCTTTCATTTATGCCCGGCGGTGATGTTCAAACAAGTTACCTTGCGATGGCTGGGAAGTTGATCGAACCCGTAGGTCAATGGTTCGGTTTGGATTGGAAGCTCACACTTGCACTTCTCACCAGCTTTCTGGCAAAAGAAAATGCCATCGCAACCCTCGGTGTTTTATATGGAGGATCAACATCAGCCGGGCTGGCGGCTACCCTCGCAAGCACTTACTCTACGGCTACTGCCCTCTCCTTTTTGACTGTTTCCCTTCTGTTCATTCCCTGCGCGGCAACCGTCGCAGTCATCAAGCAAGAAACCAACTCATGGAAGTGGACATTCGCCAATATTGGTTTGTTATTATTTGTTTCGTTATTTGCTGGTTTCCTCGTGTATCATGTCAGCAGCTGGATAGGAGCCTAAAGATGTTAATCCAACTGTTGGAGCTTATCCGAGCATCAGGGTCAGTTGAAATTAACCAACTGGCAACCTCACTCAATACCAGTCCACGCCAGGTAGTTATGATGTTGGAAGATTTGGAAAAAATGGGGAAACTGCGACGAACTGATTTCTGTCAAACGAGTGGATGCTGCTGATTGCCCGACAGGAAAAAATTGTGGGCTGCAGAATCAGCCCACTCGAATTTGGTCATTTGAAGAAAAATAGATCGGACTCTTATTTATTGCAGATATGTCCAACCAGTTTGTTGATGTGACGAGAGGTAAAGAATCGCCCAGGTCCAATCAACCAGGTAATTTTCTATCCGATCGAGCAAATCCAATCTAGTCCGTAAATCAAACATCAATTCGCGGGTATCAACCAGGATCTGAAGGCATTGATTTTGCACTTCCTCGTCCACTACTCCATTGCGTTTTAATGAATTAACGATATGTATGGGCCGAATTCCAAAGAATGTCACCAGTTTTGGTGTGGATCTTAAGCGAACACCCAGGCTTTCTATTGAAGAATTAAATCCCTGAAAGACCGCCAATTGATCATTTCTTACTTGAGCCCGGCGTAAGGTAATTTCCGAGAGAATTTCGCGCATAATATCCAGACTCTCTGGTCCAACCATCACCAAAGATTCCACCAGCTTCTGTATCGGTATGACGCTGGAGTCTTCCATGCATACCATCAATACATCGCCGACTTTCATGCGGATATATTCTCGTTCGCCAGAAGGTAGAATTTTATCCATCCAAATGCCTATCATCAATCCAATATGATATTTCACTATATTCTTATCGGTTGATTTCAAATTAATTTTAGAGTGAATAGGGTGGAAATGCAAACCAAAATGAAATTTTTAAGCCATTTTTACGCCAATATCGCAATTTTTGCGAGATTGGAGATTTCTGAAGACCATTCGCTAGGTTATTCCAGCGGCAAGAGGTAATTTGAAACAGCCCAACCCTGGCGAGTGGAATCAGCTGGAGCTTTCAAATACCACCAGTTAAAACCATCTACAGACTCCGGTCCATCCACAACCTCAAAAATTTCATTCTCTGCGCCAAGAAAAATCGGTGTGCCGTCTTTTCCTGCATCTCTTCGTAAACGCAACCCCTGACCTTCTGTGCCAAAGATCCGCACAGACATTCCTATCGAAATCTGTGCTCCAGGATCAGGTGGTATTCCCTCAGGCAAGGTGGGCGTCGGTTCCTGCACGGGCGCTTCAGTTGCCGTCAATTGCAATGGTTGGGCGGGGATGATTGTGCTCACCGCAGGAACCGGAGCAACAGGTTTGTTTGAAGGCGGCAAGACAAATAAAACAATGATAAGGCCGCCTATACACACAAGACCGGCAAAAACACCAACTAAGAAGAAAACAGGTTTGGATATCCTCATACTTAATGCATCAGGAAGAAATGCAAGTCCCAGGATGAAATATACAGCCAGTAAGGTTGCACCTTCCAACCAGTTGGATTCTCCATCTTGCGCGACCAATACGGTGATGATAACCCCTGCTCCTAAGGATATTAATTCGAAGGAATTAAAGATCAACGTAAGCGGGTGACCCATCCATAAACTGACAAATACCAGCAGTGGAGCAACAAATAATGCGATTTGCAAACTGGAAGAGATTGCGATCTCAATGCCCAGATCCATTTTGTTACGATGTGCAACCTGAACGGCTACAAAGTGCTCAGCGGCATTTCCCACAATTGGGATCAGAATGATGCCCAGGAAGAATTCAGAAATTCCGAAATTTTCAACCACATGTTCCACAGCACCCACCAGGAACTCGCTCATAAAAACTACGCCCACGGTGGCTGCAACAAGTAGAATGATGGATTGTTGAATACTCAGGTTAGGATGATGTTTCGCTGCTGGTTCAAACTCATATGTCATTGGGTTTTCAGTCGCCCTAAAGGAATAGATCAATCCTAAGGCGTACAAAACCATCATGACAACCGCCACACCCAGACTTAAGCCTTCTACTCTCGTACTAGTTTCAGAACCGATGGCTGAGCTAAAAATGGATGGGACGACCAGCGCAAAAACTGCCAGTGTGAGAAGGATCGAATGATTGCCGGCCTGTTTGCGATCAAACTTCTGGACACCATTCTTCAGACCTCCAGCTGTCATCGCGACACCAAGGACAAAAAGCATATTACCAATTATGGAGCCTGTAATGGATGCTTTTACCAGATCAAGCAGACCAGCTTGAATGGCGACGAGGGTAATGATGAGTTCTGCCGCATTTCCCAGGGTGGCATTTAATAATCCACCAATTTTTGGTCCGGTATAAGACGCAAGCGCTTCAGTTGCCTGACCGATTAACCCTGCCAGTGGAACAACTGCGATAGTTGAAAGGCCAAAGACCCAAAGATCCCCCCAGCCGCCATACTTTGCTAAGAAAACGAACGGGACTGCCAACAGCAACACCATCAGGGGGTTTTCTTTAAGAAATTTTCTTGTTTGCTTCATTTGGCGTCTCCCGATTTTTCTTAAATTATAACCGAACAAATACTGGGGATTGGACATCCTTAATTGAAAATTCATATAATTAATAGCCATGCCCCGGCTGCTTTTTAGCCGGAGTTACCCAAAAAGTAGATTGGCTTTCCCCACTCCGCTTCGCTGCGGGGTGCACCACTTCGCCCTGCGACCGTCGCCATCAAATAGGTAAGTTGCGTTCTGCAGCGGTTCTGGCGCCGGTTCGGTAGGAACGATCGTGTCAGCTTGGGTGAAGTGTCCTATGGCAGGATCGTATCCCCGGCAAATTCACTGGGGACAGGCCATCTAGCAACATAGTAGTAGAGCCCTAATTCGGCCTGTCGCAATTGCCCGGTGTACCGGAATTCCGTCTGAGTAATGCCGCTGCTGGCGCGTATCTCTCCGAAAGCGTTATACTGGATGGTTGAATTCCAAGATCCATCTGCGTTCGCCGTTGTGGATGTGCTGCCTAGATGATCGCTTAGCATCCCCATATCTCATTTCGAAATAATTACATTAAAGAAAAAGTAACATAAACATAAAGGATAACCTAATCGTCCAGATAGTAAGTTTTGGGCTTCTTTCAAAATTTGCAATAATCTCGCGATTAAATGATGAAGGTAAATCATGAAATTGTGTGAAACTTCTATAATAAATGCTTAGTAGTTTCGTTGGCCAAACAAACGAAACAATTTCAGAAAACTAAGCAGATGAGGAAAATAAATTTTAAAGCTATCATTGGTTTACTACTCCCTACCAAACATGTTGTAATTAATGCCTAAAGAAGGTAACCCCAAACTAATTCCTTCCTCTAATAGATCTTGGTCTGCGGTAGTCAGATATATATTTTTTTGGATTAGTAAACTTCCAGAAATTGAGAGACTTCCTGATGTTCATTTTCCGTAAGAATTCTTCATTCGGGATAGTATGATTTTTTCTTGATCCAATGTAACTATTTGTGATGCTCAAGGAAGGGAAGACTGAAGATCATCTTCAATCAATTCCAGGAAGGTGTAAATGCTACACCATAATAAGTTTTACCATTTCTATCAATAGAGTAGTTGATTAAAATCAAAGAAATACCAACGCTTATTGTTCCATAATCAGGTTGTACGTACGGATAATCCTTCAGAATACTTTTGGTTTGATTGTATGTAGCATGCCCATTCGGTTTGGAATAATCATAAATCTGATATTCCGGTTTTTGCAGGATACTGGCAGGTAAGGATCGTTTTTCATTATTCTTGGGGATATAGAGCGGTTTATAACGCGATGTGTACGCATAGACACTGGCTTCCCTCGAGCGGACTGATGCCAGCCTTGTAGTATATGCAGAGTAAGTATTTGCCCGGTGCCTTGTGCCCAGCTGAGGTAAGGGCGTGTGTCTCCACCGCACACTCCCCCACAGGAGTACATATGCCCACTTGGATCACTATACCTCACCGGATTATTCTTGACGTACGCGTACCTGTCATACGCCGCAGAGTCGCCGGCGTTGGGCACAATAGTGTCAGCTTGCCCACGAAAGATCAAATTCGAGGGTGGGTGTGAAATGCCTAATAGGCTACGGACGGAGAATATCAAAATATTTCTTTCCATCTTCATCTTCCACCAGTATTAAGAACCCCCTGAGCGCATCCTGCCAGGGTAGGATCTGAACTTTCTCATAGCTCCCTTTTTCAACAAATTTCATAGTTTTCCAATTCCAAAGTTTTACATGCATATTTCCAGAAGAAGGGTTTTGTATCGGAAGTGCCATGTATTTATGGTCCAACAATTCGCTGGCGTCATAACAATCACCATCAAAAACACCGCTTTGCTCAACCTGTTTTTCACCTGTATTAATAACCTTTATATTCGCATTTGTTAGAAATGAAAGTAACGAGCAGGATTCGGCTGGATGTAGGATCCCATCCTAATACATAATGGTAACTTGGCATATCCATCACTTTGTAAAGTGTATCAGGCAGATCACTCGTAAATCTGTAAAGTGTTGATTCCTCACTATCGGTAAAAATTGGTACACCACTGTTGATCATCATGAACTTATTTTCATCCCAATAAAGGTGCCATGTCCTGTGATCGAAGTCGAAACCTTCCAATGGAGATTTAACCGAGAATTCATGTTGGCTGTCACCTTTAGTATTCAGGACAGTTACGAACAAATCATCGGGGGAATTGTATTTCGGAAATCTTGTATATTTTGCCAATTGAGTACTATCAGCTGACCACGAAAAACTATAACAACCGGAATTATCTGTCTTTGGTTTATAGTGATATGGTCCTTCCCATTTCCCACCAACTTCATTAAACAGAACAATCTCTTGGTCAAGACAAAATTTGTTTCTTAATTTAGCCAAGAAAAAGGATTTACCATTTGGAGACCAAGATTGAGCCACGAATGGTCCAAAATCTGCATTAATCAATAAAAAACTACCCGGCACAGAAAAAATAAATTTCCTTAATGGGAAGTCTATCGATGATAATTGGATGGTAGTTTCAACTTCTTTTTCTGGCTTGGTATGAATATAATTTTTAGAAACTTCAATTTCCCAAGTTCCATTTGGCGATAACAAATACTGAATATCCCCTGCCCCAAAATCTTTCGAGATTTTTGGTAGAATTTTTTCATTTATTGAAGATCAAATGGTAGAGAGGATACCCCCAGTAATTAATGCCTACACCAGCCATTACTAGCGCAATTAACAAAATACTTAGTTTAAGATTTCTGTTTGGCTTTTGCATTTTACTCTCCGGGTTGATTATGAGAAGCCATTGGTTTATTATTTCGAGATAGTCGTAGGCTTACTCTTTACACTTCCTTCGGGATCGCTTGAAACAAACTTAAAGTCCTCTTCAGTTAGTGTCGCAGTCATTTGCTATTCTCCATAGGATGAAGTCAGATAAACTTCGCCTCTTGGCTAAATCTACACCAAGAAGTCGACATAGGGTCATAAATGAGCGATAATTTTTTTGTTCTAACACCACTAGCTCTTTTCACGCGCAATCTGGTATAGCTGGTACCTTCTCCGCTAAAGAGTTATCAATGCTACCTTTAAACTCAGATCCACACGCTAATAACCTCTTTCAACGATTACTCAGCGAAATATCCCTTCCTGCAATAACGCAACTAAGCCTGCACATGTCTTCTAAGGTTCCATTTTGCATCTGGCTGACATTGCCTTCCCCCCATACTTTGGCAGTCGCTCTATATAATTCGCTCGGTTGGATAAACCACCACCGTCACTTTCAAATAAGGTCCTCATATTCGGATTATCTCCATGAGCAATTATTTGCCCAATTGGCCAGTCCGCTTTTGCCAGGTTTGATCCAACCCGGCAGCATTGCGGTCCGCAATATATTCCAACTTGGCACAATTTGCTAATCGTGGCTCAGATACATAGGTCGCCGGGTCAAAGTCTTTGACCAGTGCGCGAGTTATCGGGGTTCCGGTTGTCGGTTTAGCGTGTTGAGTCGGTAATAGGCTGGGCTAAGCGTAAATTAATGTAACCCAACGATAATAGCTATTAACTGTTTTCGCAATCTCGCATGTACGAGTTGCTCCCCGGTCCCACATGGAACCATGCTTCCACTTGGGTCAGTGTACTGTCACAGCCGATTATTTAGACCATGGTCGCAGTAATCTATCCCATGTACGGAGCTATGGCGACACTGCATTCAATGCCGCATCACACCGTGTCTGAGCGTCATAGGGTAGGCTGTAATGACCTATCGGCAACATCCGCGTGGTCTGGTTGCCGTTTGAGTCATAGATAGTAATAGTAAGTCCCAATCCGCTCACTGCCTGAGCTTGCCGTCAGTTGTACCTCAGGGTATCGCTGAACTCGGTGCGCCGTAATCCCGCCGCTCGAAGCACGTATCCTGTTCACCGAATGCGCTGTACTTGGTCATGGTAATTCCAGTCGTCCCCAATAACCAACATCCGCGTTCGGGCGTGAAATACCGTAGTTTGGAAAGTGCTGCCCTGAGTGATCTTGAGAGCAGCCATTGCAGGGTGTCACTTTCTCCAGTAATAGTGCGCACCGCAATCTGAGCACTGCCCGACGAGTAGTACTTCTGGATGGTCTCTACCGTACCATCGATCTTCTTTTGGTAGAGTTTACCTAAATAATAGGTTTCACGACCATTCACCACGCTCTTCACCAGATTCCCGTCGCCGTCATACAGGTATGTTGCGTTCTGCAGCGGTTCGGGTGCGGGTTCGGTGGGCACGCCTGTTGCTGTCGGTGTCATCGAGATGGTGGGTGTCTCGGTGATGGTAGGCGTTTCGCTCACGGTCGGGGTTTCAGAGACAGTCGGGGTGAACTCCATCGTGGTGGTTTCGGTTTCGGTTGCTACCATCTCCGTGGTCGGGGTAGCACTCGCTTCCTGGCTTTCGGTGGCAGTGGGTTCTTCGGTTGGTAGTATCTCTTCAGTGGCGGTAGCTTCTACCGTTTCCGTGGGGGTTGGTACAACCGTTTCTTCTTGCATCCGGATGGCGGCCAGTACTTTGGCACCCAACCTGGCACTCATTTTGGTCGGAGTAACCTCCGGGGTCGGTGTCTCAGTTACGGTCGCTTCGATGGTTTCAGTGGGTGAAACAGTCACTTCTTGCGTGGCGGTCTCAGTCACAGCCGGTAATTCGGTGATGGTCTCGGTGATTGCCGCTGTTACGGTTGCTGTGGGGGTCACTGCATTCAAGGCCGCATCCACCCGTATCAGCCGGTTCTCGGCGTCATAGGATAGGCTGTACGTCCCTTCTGGCAGCATCCGCGTGGTCTCGTCGTTCAAGTCATAGATGTACTGGTTGCTTCCCATTCCGCTCACTGCATGCGATCGGCTGCCGGTGTAGCTCAGGGTATCGCTGTTCCGTTCCGCCAGACTCCCGGCCGCGTCATAGCCAAAGCTCTCCTGGTGGGTGACCGTACTATCTTGGTCACGGTCATGCCGGTCAGGTCCCAAAAACCGAAAATCTGGTTTGGGCGTGAAATACTCTAGTTTGGAAAATTTACCCTGATATTCTTGTGTACTGTTATTCAATATCCACCTAATGCTGTTTAGAATACAAGGATGATGTTTGTTTGTCAACATAATTTCCTTACTATTTCTAAAATATTATTAACTACGTGATGCTTGTCCTTTATTCATATCCAATTCTGACGATTGCTGTTTTATTACGAGTTCCTCCTGGCAAAAATCAAAGTCATCACAACGAGTGCATGTTATAATTTTTTTAACCAATGGATGATTTGCCACTCTTAAATAACCGCTATAAACTGCTTCAATCGCTCGGCAAGGGTGGAATGGCGCTGGTTTATTCTGCTTACGACCTGATGCTCGATCGTCCGGTCGCGATCAAAATTCTGAAAGAAGAATTGTCCCTAGATCAAGCTTTCCGGGACCGCTTTCATCTGGAAGCAAAAGCGGCGGCGAACCTCACCCACCCATCGATCGTCACCGTCCATGATTTCGGTTTTGAACGTGATCGTCTTGTATATCGTAATGGAGCAGGTACCTGGTACCGATCTAAAAACCTTACTGCTTACAGCGTGGACGGATCCCAATGGAAGAAGCGCTGCCTTTGTTCATCCAGGCATGTTCAGGAATTGGCTATGCGCATCGCGCAGGACTCGTCCACTGTGATATCAAACCTCACAATATGCTGGTGACGCCTGACTGGCGCTTGAAAGTAACCGATTTTGGAATCGCCCGCGCCCTGGCATCCATTCATCCGGATGAACACAACCATGAAATTTGGGGTTCTCCCCAGTATTTCTCGCCTGAACAGGCTGCCGGCCTGGCTCCTCAACCCGCTTCTGATGTATACGGTCTGGGTGTGGTAATGTATGAAGCACTCACCGGTCAATTGCCTTTTTACGGACAATCTGCGCAAGAATTTGCTGATCAACATCTTCACAAAGCCCCCATTCCACCTATTCAACTTAATCCACTTATTCCGCCTGAAATGAACGAGATTATCTTGAAGGTTCTTTCGAAAGAACCTTCTCAACGATACCGAACCGCGGACCAATTGGGCAGAGTATTGCAATCGACATTCCCCACCGGTGACCAGCCAGCTCCTCGCCAGTAGTTATTTCCCCCCGATGGATCCCGATGCAACGGTGGTTTCAACCCCGATAGCAACCACTTCTCAAGCGCTAGCAAAAGAAGTGAGCTCAATAGATTGGTTAACGATTGGATTAGGGCTTGCTTAGCCCTCATCGCAGTGGGAGGATTGGTTCCATTATGGCTAGCCGTTCTATTCAACCTTCTATGAAAAATATTCTTTCTGCTTCCATCCATATGGCTGATTTTGGCCATCTTAGCCGATCAAATTCACCTGTGTGAAGAAGCCGGTGTCGATTGGATCCACATCGATGTGATGGACGGACATTTCGTGCCCAACATCACCATGGGACCATTCATCGTGGAAACCTGTAAAAAAATCACCTAACTTCCACTGGATGTGCATCTGATGATTGAAAAGCCAGAATTGCATCTCAAGTCATTTCGCGGATGCTGGTGCAGAATATCATTACCGTTCAATCAGAGGCGTGCCCGCATCTGCATCGCACCCTTCAGCAGATCCGTGAACTAGGCTGCAAAGCTGGTGTCGCTCTAAATCCATCCACTCTGGAAACAGAGTTCTGGAATATGCCCTTCCATTACTTGATCTGATCCTCGTGATGACGGTCAATCCGGGTTTTTCCGGCCAAAATTATCTGCCAGAGATGCGGGAAAAGGTAAAGCGATACATCTAGTCTGATTCAATACTTCTGATAAATCCATCTACCTTGCAGGTGGATGGTGGTATCAATACCCGCACCCTACCTGAAGTTCTCTCTGCAGGTGCCAACTCTTTTGTTGCAAGCACAGCCATCTTCAAGCACCGCGGATGGGATTAGCAGTGCAGTTAATGCATTACGGGCACTTCATGGATTAACACGAAAAAGCGACCCTTACAGGTCGCTTTATGCAGTGACACAATGATCAATATCTAGGCAGTTTTTACCAGAGAGCGGATGCAGCGTGCGCAATAAACTTTGTGAACTTTTTTACCCTTTTCCAAAACCATCACCTTTTGCAGGTTCGGGTGGAAAGCTCTATTGGTTGCACGAAGCGAGAAGCTCCGGTTATGACCAAAGGTCGTTTTCTTACCACAATTTTCGCAGACGGCCATATCAGAAATCCTTTCAAAACATCACAATTGTCAAACAGCGGTTGTCCCGCGACGCAAGAAGCAATTCTAACATAAACCGTATCCAAATACAAGAAAATTTGTTAAACTACATGTCCAGATAAACGACTGAAAGGTCAAAATATGAGCGAGAAAAAAATTCAAATTGGAAGTATCTATATCTCTCACCAGGCAATTGCAGCGGTTGCCTGCCAATCTGCCCTCTCATCCTATGGAGTAGTTGGTCTGGCACCCAAAGAATATTGTTGAAGGTCTGGCGAATGTAATCTTGAAAGATCCAACCCTGGGGGTAAATGTAGAATACGACGGTGAACGTGGTCGACCTGGATCTGTATATCATCATCGAATACGGCACGCGCATTAAATCAGTTGCTGCAACCGTAGCTTCACAGGTCCACTACCAGGTGGAACATACCATCGGCCTGCCAGTCCGCCAGGTAAATGTGCACGTCCGCGGACTGCGCATCAGCAATACAGACTAAATTTACCTAAGAAAAGGTTCCTTATGGGTTTAGATACCGAAATCAAATCAAGTAGTGGAAACACGTTTAGATGGGCAGAAATTTAAAGAATACGTAGAAGCAGCATTTATCTGGTTAAAAGCAAACCAGCAATTGGTAAATTCCTTAAATGTATTCCCTGTACCAGATGGCGACACAGGCACGAACATGGTTTTAACCATGCAATCGGCTTTCAATGAAATCGCTGCATCTGAAGAAAAAAATGTAGGTAAAATGGCTCACCTGTTAGCGCAAGGTGCTCTGATGGGTGCCCGAGGCAATTCAGGCGTGATCCTCTCTCAGCTCTGGCGTGGATTCGCCCGCGGACTTGACAGCCATGAGAGCGCAGATGCAACGATGATCGCGACTGCAATCGAAGAAGCTCGCAATACGGCTTATAAAGGTGTCGTCAAACCTGTTGAAGGAACCATCCTAACCGTTGCCACCGATATTGCACGCAAGGCACAAGAATTTGTCAAAGTAAATTCGAATGCAGAAATATTGTTAGAAGAAGTCGTCAAAGCAGCGGATGAATCAGTGCGAACACACCCCAGAACTTCTGCCCATCTTGAAACAAGCCGGGTGTAGTCGATTCAGGCGGTAAAGGTTTATATATTATTCTGGAAGGGATTCTTCGATACGTTAAGAAACAATCGCTCGAAACCCCAATTGCCACAATTCAACCACTTTCAGCCTTGAATTTAGAAGATTCGCTTCAAGCTGTCGAACCAGGACAGGATTATGAAGTGGTGATCGATTTTCGACCGCACAAGCCATTGAATCTCAGAATCATTTTACGCGGACCTAAGTGAGATTGGTACTTCCATCCAGGTGGGTGAAGGCGATGGTTTCTATCGCATGCACATCCACGTTCCGCTTGAAAAACGATATGCCCCCATCGATTACACCATGTCCATGGGCACCATTACCAATATTGCGATGGAAAACCTGCTTGCCCAAATGGATGAGCAACAATCCAAAGCATCTGAAAAGCTGAAACTAGTCCAGGTAGAACCAGATGATATTGCCGTTGTGGTGGTTTCACCAGGATCTGGCTTGTCAAAGATCTTCGCCAGTCTGGGTGCTGCAGCCATCGTGGAAGGCGGCCAAACGATGAATCCAAGCACTGAAGAGATATTAAAAGCCTTCGAAAACCTGCCGACCGATAAAATCATCATTTTGCCCAATAACAAGAATATTGTCCTGGCCGCGCAAACCGCAGCATCCGTCAGTGTCAAAAAAGTAACCGTAATCCCCTCAAAAAATATTCCGCAAGGTCTGTCTGCTATTCTGCACTTGATCCCGGATGGCGACCTGGAATCCATCATCGAAGACATGACGACTGCTCTAGATGAAGTAGAAGCTGGTGAAATTACGACCGCTATCCGCTCTGTCCAAATCAATGATGTTGATGTCAATGAGGGTCAGGTGATCGTTCTCCACAACGGGAAACTCATTTCGGCTGCGGATTCGCTCGAAAATGCGGTCTTTGATTTCCTCGAATCTGCCAAAGACAGACGATCATGAACAAATCACTTTCTTCTATGGAGCTGAAATTCGTAAACCGGATGTAGATACCATCGTCGAGCTGGTGAAAGCAAAATACCCAGACCAAAATGTAGAAGTTCATCCAGGCGGACAGCCACATTACCAATTTATCATTTCCGTAGAATAGACACACATGCGAACAACATACATCCTGACTGATTCATCAATCCAATTTACACGTCACACTTTTCCAGGCAGGAATCAAATTGAAGTGATTCCTTTTCACATTCTGGTTGATCAACATCCAATTGAGAGTGATCCCTCTTATAAAGCTTCACAGATTCCACAGAGTATCCGTAACGGATGCCAAACTTGAAGTTCACCCACCATCTGTGGCAGAATTTACGGAAAAAATTCTTGAAATGAGTAAAGTCGCCACGGACATCATCGCGATTTTAATGTCATCTCATCTTTCAAAATCCTGTGAAAATTTAGAACGGGCAATTGAGAACACCCGCGGCAAAGTCCAACATCCAATTAGTTGACTCTCAAACCACAGGGATTGGATTGGGTTACCTGGTTCAATTAGCTGCAGAACTCGCCTCTCGGCACCACCGACCGGATGACATCGAGTACCAGGTCAGAGGTCGAATTCCACATATTTACTCACAATTTTGTTTGCCAAATATGACTTTCCTGTACCAAACCGGGATTATGGGATACCCTCAAGCGATCGTGGGTGAAATGCTCAACCTGCTTCCCATCTTCTCTTTTGAAGAAGGTCGGATGATCTCGGTAGAAAAAGTCAGAAACAGCAGACACCTTCAAGATAATTTTCAAGAATTCCTGGATGAATTCAGCGATTTAGACAATATTGCATTTCATGCAAAGTATTCCACCTATGTTAGCTGAAGCACGCTCGCTAAAAGAACACTCTGCGTTGATGTTCAATAAAACTCCTTTCTCTGAGCATGTCATTAACCCTGTTCTAGCTTCCCTATTTGGGCCTCATTCAGTTGGAATATTTGCAATCGAAAATCCATCAGATCATTAGGTCCTCTTCATATTTTCTTAGCTACAAATGTTATCCAAAATAGAACTGATAATCTAGATGATTTTCATTACCCATTAATTCGCCGGTCATTTTCATCTTGGGGTAAAATAATCCTATGCAGCCATCGATTATTAAATTACAAAAATTTTTACAACTTAGAAGCCGAACGCGGTTATGATAACCGAGCTAGTTGTAGGTGGGTCTGGAAAAAATGGTCCCCAACTGGGAAGCCGAAGCCCGGGCAGAAGAGTGGATGACGGTCTCATTCAAGATGTAAAGACCCTTCTTGCCCAATATGTCGCAACTCTCTTATCGAGAACGCAGCCAGATATTTAAACAGACTTTGGGAGCGGCTTGATCCTGGTGAAGAATCACCTGTTCCAATCGAGCGACCCAAACGGGAAGATACACACGTGGATCGCCCACAGATTGATCACTCGAATTTCCACAATCACCGCAACTATACCGAGCCAGTCCAACCAACAATTTCCAACACAACCGTCGGGGTTGGACTTTCTGCCCCGCTGACCGTAATTCAGGGTATCGGCGCACGCCATGCGGAAACACTGCAAGATCTTGGTTTGAAAACACTTGAAGATCTGCTGTACTACTTCCCCCGCCGATATGACGATTACAGCCAACTGAAACCGATCAGCCGCTTATTTTACGGCGAAGAAGTAACCGTCATAGGTGCCATTACCAGCGTCTTCACCCGTCCGATTCAAGGCGGCGCTTCCCATATCGTGGAAGCAGTCATCTCAGATGGTACCGGATCAATGCGCCTCACCTGGTTCAACCAGGTCTGGATCGCCAATCGCTTGAAACCTGGTATGCAGATCGTTGTCTCCAGGCAAGGTAGATCAATATCTGGGTCGGCTGGTGATGAGTAACCCGGAATGGGAACAACTAGAACAAGAACAATTGCACACTAACCGGATTGTGCCAATCTACTCACTCACAGCCAGTATTACCCAGAAATGGATCCGACGGATGATGCACCAGACAGTCACCTACTGGGCTTCGCAAATCCCTGACTTCATACCTGCATCGATTCGTTCCAAGTTACAACCTGCCTGATCTGGGAATCGCACTACGCGAAATCCATTTCCCATCCAACCAGGAAGCCCTACGGAATGCCCGAAAGCGACTGGCATTTGATGAAATCTTCCTCTTCAGCTTGGGGTTCTTAATCAAAAACGGAACTGGAAAAGCGCCTACTGCCAAAATGTTCGCGCTGGAAGACGATACTTTTGCCAAGATCGCATCTCAGTTGCCTTATCAACTAACCAATGCCCAGCAGAAATCAATTCAAGATATCCGCGCAGATTTAGCCAGTGGTCAACCCATGAATCAGACTCCTGCAGGGTGATGTTGGATCCGGCAAAACAGTAGTCGCAGCACTTGGAATGGCAGTCAGTACTGGCAAACCATTCACAGAGCGCATTGATGGCGCCAACAAGTATCCTGGCTGAACAACATTATCGTAACATCAGTAAATTGCTGGCCAATCCTGAACAATCCGGATTCGATTCTAAAACCAGATGAAATTCAACTTCTACTCGGTAGTACACGAGAATCAGAGAAAGAAAAGATCCGCGCAGGTCTGGCAGATGGATCAGTTCGGCTCGTGATCGGTACTCATGCGCTCATCGAAGATCCGATCGTTTTCAATGACCTGCAAATGGTCATCGTCGATGAACAGCATCGTTTTGGTGTGGAACAACGGGCTACTTTACGCAGCAAAGGGACGAACCCGCACCTGCTCGTGATGACCGCCACTCCAATTCCACGTTCATTGGCTTTATCTGTCTATGGAGATCTTGATTTATCCGTAATGGATGAATTTCCGGCTGGCAGGCAAGAAATTGAAACACTGGTCGTCTTTCCCCGTGAGCGAGAAATGGCTTATACACGCATCGAATCGCAGGTGGCAGCAGGCCGGCAGGCATTCATCATCTATCCGCTGGTTGAACAGGGAGATAATGATGAAGCCAAAGCCGCTGTAGAAGAACACGAACGACTGCAACGGGAAGTATTCCACAATCTCCGACTGGGTTTGCTGCACGGACGGATGAAACCCGACGAAAAAGACGCTGTGATGACAAAGTTCCGAGACCGAGAATTGGATATTCTAGTGTCCACTTCCGTAGTTGAAGTTGGTGTGGATATTCCCAATGCCACTGTCATGGTGATCGAAGGCGCTAACCGATTTGGTCTCTCGCAATTGCATCAATTCCGGGGCAGGGTCGGCCGCGGTGAACATAAATCATTCTGCTTGCTCATCCCAGAGACAGAAAATGACTCCGACAATGAACGTCTAAAAGTGATGGTCGAGACCAATGACGGTTTCGTCCTCGCGGAAAAGGATCTTGAACAACGCGGTCCGGGAGATTTCCTGGGCACCAGGCAGTCTGGATTTACCGATTTACGTCTAGCATCCCTGACGGATGTGAGATTAATTGAGAAAGCTCGTGAAGCTGCTGAAATGGTATTTGCCGAAGATCCAGAATCTATCCAATCCGGACCACAAATCAATGGTTCAAACCATGCACCGCTTCTGGGGTGATGGGAGAGGAGATATAAGCTAAATGGTCAAAGCCGTCTTCCCAGGTACTTTTGATCCAATTCACTATGGACATATGGATATCGCCATCCGCGCCAGTCACTTATTTGACGAAGTTGTGGTTGCGGTCTATGATAAACCACTAAAGAACTTGGTTTTCACCCCTGAAGAAAGACTTTCCTTTGTACGGAAAGCCTTTGAAGATCACGAATAATATCACTGTCACCGGTTACAGCGGATTGACGGTGAGCTTTCTGTAAGGCGATCGGCGCCAAGACGATTGTTAGAGGATCTACGGGTATTTTCAGATTTCGAGCACGAATTCCGAATGGGGTTGGCGAATCACCGGCTTGGAACCGGATGTTGAAGTCGTCGCTCTGATCACCAGTGAAGAACACACATTCCTTTCATCCACCACGGTCCGCGAAATTGCATCGCTCGGTGGAGATATCACCAGTATGGTGCCTCCTCATGTGGCAATCGCCCTCAGATCAGAAATTTCAAGGAGTTAGGAAAAGACCAGACCATCGTCCCTTTAACCGCATTGCGTGACTAGAATAATGTCCGCGTACCCTTTTTAAGATGGCCCCTTTCTTGCATCAAATACAGCACAGCACTTTGAGGAGGAACATATGGATATTCAACATCTGATCGATCGACTGGAAGAACTTTTCAACGAGAGCCGCGGAATTCCACTCACCCATAGTGTGGTGATTGATGAAGATCGCTTTTTGGATATCATCGACCAGATGCGGGTATCCATCCCCGAAGAGGTGAAGAAAGCACAGCAGGTTCTGGTTCAACGTGATCGTGTTATTGCTCAGGCGCAGGAAGAAGCCAATCGAACCCTGGCACTGGCGCGAGATAAAAGCGAACAGCTGATCGCAAAAGATGTGATTAGCGATCAGGCCCGTAAACAAGCAGAAGAGATCATCAATCAGGCTCATCGTGAAGCAGATGCTGCCCGACACGAGGCTGATGAGTACGTCGTAGAGACCCTCACCCGGCTAGAAGTGGAAATGGACCGCAACTTGAGTCAGGTTCGTAATGGCATCAAAGCCCTGCAAGCAGAACACCGAAACAAGATGAATACTCCTCAGGCGTAATTCATAAAGACAATTACATAAAAAACTCTCCAGTTCATCACTGGAGAGTTTTTTTATTACTTCATCGGTTGGTTCAGGTTTTTTTCGTTTGCGCTTGATCTCAATCGGTTTGGTAGCCTCGGTATGCAGAGCAACTTCCAACACCTGATCCATATGGGTCACAGCAATAATTTCCAGATCTTGTCTGGCCTTTTTAGGCAGCTCCACCAGATCCTTCAGGTTACGCTCGGGCATGATGATCCTCTTGATGTTCGCCCGATGCGCAGCCAGTACCTTCTCGCGAATTCCTCCGACCGGTAATACTTTTCCACGAAGCGTAATTTCACCGGTCATCGCCACATTCTTGAACACTTCCCGCCGGGTAAACGCAGAGATCATTGCGGTTGCCAGCGTAATCCCTGCTGATGGTCCGTCTTTGGGTACAGCACCTTCGGGAATATGAACATGGATATCCAGCCGTTCAAACAAGAATCGGATCGATCTTCAGGTCGCTGGCTTTTGATTTTAAGTAGGACAGTGCCGCCTGACCAGATTCCTGCATCACATCGCCCACCTGCCCGGTGATCTGCAAGGAACCTTTCCCTTCAAAAATCAGGGCTTCCACCGGCATAATATCGCCGCCTGATTCTGTCCATGCCATGGCTGTCGCCACGCCCACTTCATCCTGCTTTTCGGCTTCCGTGGAAAAGAACTGCGGCGGTCCAAGAAAATCATCCATCATTGCAGCTGTGATCTTGCGTGGATATTTTTTCTTTTGCGATTTTAACCGTGCGGTTTTACGGAATACCCGCCCGATTTCTCGTTCCAGGTTGCGGACGCCCGCTTCGTAGGTATATTCCCGGATGATCCGGCTTAATGTCTGGTCCAGAATCTGAACCTCTTTCACTTCCAGCCCGCTCTCTTCTTCCTGACGCGGCAGTAAGAAGCGATGGCAAATTTCCAGTTTCTCTTCTTCAATGTACCCGGGGAACTCAATCACTTCCATCCGGTCCAGTAATGGCAGCGGAATGGAACCCATCGAATTGGCGGTCGTGATAAACATCACTTTGGAAAGATCAAAAGCCAGTTCCAGATAGTGATCTGAGAAGCTATTGTTCTGTTCCGGGTCGAGCACTTCCAATAGCGCCGCACCCGGATCACCACGGAAATCTGCGCCTAATTTGTCAATCTCATCCAACATAAACAATGGATTGAGAGAACCAGCCCGTTTCATGGTCTGTAGAATCCGGCCTGGCATGGCGCCGATATATGTTCGGCGGTGACCACGGATTTCAGCTTCGTCACGTACCCCGCCCAGGGAGAGACGCACAAAATTTCGCCCTAATGCTTCCGCAATCGATCGCCCGAGAGAGGTCTTGCCGGTTCCAGGCGGACCGATGAAACATAAGATAGGTTGTCGGGATCGCTTGGGTTTCAGACTCGAACTGCAATGTATTCCAGATATCCGGTCTTTTGCCCTTGCCAGGCCAAAATGGTTGTGATCCAGAATTTTGGCGGCGTGGTCAACATCCAGATTATCACTGGTCTCTGTATTCCATGGTAATTCCAGAATCCAATCCAGATATGTTCGAATAATTCCAACCTCAGGAGCCATGGCAGGCATCTGGGTCAACCGTTCGATCTCTTTGTTTGCCTGAGACTGGACTTCCTTCGGCAGATTCGCCTGTTCCACTTTGATTCGTAATTCGGCAATTTCTCTCTGCCAGATGTCGCCTTCTCCCAGCTCGGTCTGAATGGCTTTCATCTGCTCGCGCAGGTAGTACTCACGCTGACTACGATCCACTTCGCTCTGTACCCGGTTCTGGATTTCATCTTCGAGCTCAAGTACATCCAATTCTTCAGCAAGCAGATGGTTCACCTTTCGTAACCGATCGACTGGCAATTTATTCAACAACAGACTCTGGCGTTCTTCAAAATCTAACGCCAGCGATGTGGCAATCATATCCGCCAGCCAACCAGGTTCATTGATATTCATGGCAAACAGATGCGCTTCATCAGGCAAAGTCCGGTCTAACTGGACACAGCGTTCAAATAAATCTCGGGCTGTGCGCATCAATGCATCGGTGGGCTTGTCCACTTTTTTTGTTTCATCGATCACTTTTGCACGGGCGATGATAAATGGCTCGGTTTGCAGAAAATCAACCAGTTCCACTCTTCGCCTGCCCTGAACTAAAGCTGAACTGTTTCCGTCCGGCATGGTAATCAACCTACCTACCGCCAGTTCAGTTCCGATAGGTAAAAAATCTTCAAACACAGGGTTCTCAATATCAGGATCTGTTTGTACCAGGCTGATCATAGTCATTTGATGCTCTTGCGCAAAATCAACCGCCTCCATGGTATTCCCAGGGACAATAAACACTGGTGAAACCATATGCGGAAAAATGACCAAGTCACGCAGTGGCAACACAGGTAAAGTAATCATTTTTTCCCGGTTGGGGGTCGCATTTTCTATCTGATATAGCTCTTCAGTTCGCTGGTGTAAAGCCGCGTTGAAATCCAGCTCTTCATCGTCTTGTGAGTTTGACCAATTATTTCCGCGCATAAAATACTTCCTTTATGATGCTTTGGCAGGTGTTTTTTCGCTACCAGTAATTTTGATTATTACATATATTTACTGAATTAATGATTGTAATCGATCATCGGATCAGGTTTAATGATTTGCCTCACCGCAGCAGCAATAAATATGCTCCCGGCAGCCAGGATGACTTCATTGGGTCCAGCTTCAAGGATCACTACATTGAGTGCATCTTCGAGTGGAGTAATCGCTTTTGCTGGTTTACCTAATTGGTGAACCAGCTTTACGATGTTCTCCGCTGGCATTGCCCGCGGATGAATACTCTCGGTTGCGACCACCCGTTTGATCCTGGGCAACAATTCAACTAGCATTCCATGCACATCTTTATCTTCAGATGCACCGAAGAGGAGCGTCACCTGATGTGCAGGAAGGTAATCATCCAACACTATTCGCAATTTTTGAGCAGAATCTCGATTATGAGCAGAATCTACAACGATCAGAGGCTCTGATTCAATTATTTCAAACCGACATGGCCAGAAAACATTGGCAAAACCAGATAGAATTGCTTGTGATGATATCGAAAAGCCGGATGATTGTACCACACCAATCGCAGTGAATGCGGTGGCTGCGTTTTCCAACTGGTGCGCTCCTAATAATGGTAGCTGATATGTTGGAGGTGACCAATCTGAGGTTACCACACCATCCAGGAACTTATCCATACTATCTTGTTCGCTTTTTGGCCACAACCAAAAACTTTGTCCGGTCAGCGCACGTTCCAGCGGTGCGTAAAATGTATCTATGCCAACTTGCAGCAAACTCGAACTTCGCTCTTGTGCGATCCTCTGGATCACCTCAGCTGCCTCTGCAGTTTGGTACGCACTTACCACCGGTACACCCGTCTTAATAATTCCCGCTTTCTCACTGGCAATCTCTGCCAGGCTATGCCCGAGAATTGCCTGATGATCGTAGGATACTGTGGTGATCACAGATACCAAAGGTGTCACTATATTCGTGGCGTCCAGTCGACCGCCAAGACCCACCTCGACAACCGCAAAATCGACTTGCATCCTAGCGAAATACAACAATCCCAGAGCGGTAGTGATCTCAAATGTCGTCAGTTCAGGGATTGTAGCAATGACCGGTTTGATCTCATCTACCAGATCCACCATTTCTTGATGAAGGATCGGTTTCCCATTGACCTGGATCCGCTCAGCGTAATCAATCAGGTGTGGCGAGGTGTATAAACCCACCTGGTATCCAGCCTGTTGCAGAATACTTGCAATCATCGCCGAAGTGGACCCTTTGCCTTTGGTCCCTGTAACGTGAATCACCGGATACTTTTGCTGCGGATTTCCAAGCGCATCCATTAAAGCGACCATTCTACCGAGGTTAAACTTCTCGGGTGAATAGGTGAGTTGCCTGGTCAGACTGTAATCAACAAAACTGAAGAGATAATCTAAAACTCGCTGATACTGCTCGTTTATATCCATGATTGTTATACCTTCACCTGAAGGAGAATTTTATCCTACGGGATTCATTATTCAATAACTAATACGGATTGATTCTTTCCGCGAACTCAGGCTGCCTCACTGATCCTCTTATTTTCCTGTTTGAAGATGCGTTTTAATATCGCCAGGCTGCAGGCATAGGTAGGATCAACCCCATAATAGGAGAGTGTTCCCTCACCAAGTGTTCTCCCCGCTGCGAGCGGAGTATCAGATACATAATGCAAAGCACCAAAATCGATATTGCTGTTGTACAAGGTGACAATTTCGTTCAGAGGATGTCGTTTGGGGCGGGTAGCTTCGTACAGCGCGCTGCAAAAATTTCCCAA
Source organism: uncultured Chloroflexia bacterium (assembly GCA_963818305.1). Taxonomy (GTDB): domain Bacteria; phylum Chloroflexota; class Anaerolineae; order Anaerolineales; family Anaerolineaceae; genus DAIOEK01. Next base: position 134,276 of record CAWFRQ010000012.1, on the reverse strand, counting down.
TTCCATTTCGATATCGGCAAATCCTTCCCGATAAAAGACGTCCATCAAATGAGAGTTCTGTAAAAACGTACCTAAAACACATAGCGCTTTCTGATTATCCAGGATTGATCCGAAATTCAAGTAAGGCGCGACGTCATTGGCAGAGAAGCAATTGTTGAATAGATAAGTATTATGTGAGTGTTCGTCCTGGACGATGTTTGGAATGATAACATCGCCGCGAGCTGCGTTGAGGGATGCTGACTTGCCCATGGTATACACACCCTGCAGATTGCTGATATGGATTGAGATAGTTGCCAACAAGTTGTAGGCTGCTAAGCCAAGCGGATAATCGATGTTTAAAATCACCGCATCGCTGTCAGCAATACAATTCGGAAGACTTGAACCCAGACGTTGATCTATCAACTCTGGCTTCAGTTTGTTAACCTCAATCACTTGCGCTTCCACTTCAAACGTTTTCTCAGAGGCGATCCGCCTGATACCGCACAGTTCTTCTTGTCGTTGTTGTTCCGCCCCTGATGCAGATCCCTGGGAAGAATTCTGGTATTTCTTCAGAATGTAATACAGATAATTATCCAAATTCGCCCGTGCAGTTCCATTCTGGATTTTTTCCAGCTCGTCGCTCAAGCCAGACTCCGCATTACGCTGGATGTAATCCACCAGCTCTGCCTTCTTATGGGTCGCATATCCTGTCCACAAGTTGGCCAGACTGTGAGTGTTACTGGAAACAAAATAGACAGGTCTATCAACCAGATCGGGATAAGCATGCAAAATATCTTCAAACCAATCGTGGGTCGCCCGAATATATTGGCTATACGAACCATTCAATAACTGCACGCTAATCGAACAATCCGATGACTTGATCGAAGCAAGCAACCCGGCAGCTTCCTGCCCTAAGACTTCGCATAACCTTTTCAGGTCATCGACTGGCATCTGTAAAATCTCTGAAATAACGATCAGTCCTTGCTCTGTGGTCAGCGCCTGGCTAAAATCCATGTCAGATGGTGTACTCTGAAGTAAGGAATGCAGCTTGTTCCATTCAATCTGATAGGCAGTCAGAGTTGGTATCACATCCTCAATATCAGACCGGCTGGCAATAAAACAAGCTAGTGTCTGTTTCCCATCATAAAAGCAACGTCTGCGCCTGGCTTTGGCAGATACTTTTTCCCATTGGTCTAATTCCGACCAGCCATTACGCACAAACAAGTTAGCATTTTGACCTAAGACAACGGTTCTTACTTTTGATATGCAACCCGGCAGCCGCATGATACAGTAAATGAATGCAGAGATATCCGGGACAGCACTTCTGGCGCCCGGATGCATCAAGGACTTCATCCCGGCATGCACCTCTTCGATAGTACGGATCTTCACATCTGCACTGGAACGCAGTAATGAATACACTGTGGTTCGGTACAGTTGGATCTCTTCTGATGTGGCGCTTGGGACAGTTCTTTCCATCGATGCTCCTGAAATGATTGTGAAGTAATTGTACCTTTTTTCTATGAAGTATCGACGCTGTCAGAAGAAACTTTGGTGGCTGTTAATACACTGTGATAATCATGACATAGATTGTGAACTCTGAACTTTTCCGCTTTGATATAATTCAAATTGACCCTTATGCATATCGGAATTCTGACGATCCATTTTCGTTTAGATAGCTGCCGCTCATTGAAAGATAAGCGCAGTCTGATTAAGCCGCTGCAAGAAAGGGCTCGCAAGCAGTTCAATGTGACAGTCGCAGAGGTGGACCTTCAAGATTCGCACCAAAACGCGGTCATCGCTTTTGGATTTATCAACAATGATTATCCACTGGTCCAGTCTGTATTGAACCATCTGATCGATTGGATCGAGCAAATGTATCCTGACCTCTGGATTCAGGATCAAAAAATTGAAATACATATAAGATTTTAGAAGGAGAGCCGATCATGGACCTTGGACTGAAAGGATTGCGTGTACTGGTAACCGGAGCTAGCGGCGGATTGGGATTTGCAACCGCCCGAGTATTCGCAGAAGAAGGTGCAAATCTAATCATTAACAGCCGGGATGAACACAAATTATCTGCGGCGGCGGATGAAATTGCAGGTAAGACAGGCAACCCAGTCCGCACCATCACCGGAGATATTAGCCAACCTGCCGAACCACATCGGATCATCGAAAAATCGGTAGAAATGCTTGGCGGGTTGGATGTGCTGATGATAAGCGGTGGTGGCCCAAAAACCGGGCAATTCGCTGCGTTGGATGATACTGCCTGGTCCACTGCGATTGACCTGTGTCTGCTTAGCTATGTCCGGCTCATTCGGGCTGCCTTACCCCATCTGCAAAAATCTGAGCATGGCAGCGTCCTCACGGTGACTTCCATTTCCGCCAAACAACCCATCCAGAACCTGGTGCTTTCAAATACGCTGCGTGCCGGAGTACTCGGGTTAACCAAGACTTTAGCCCTGGAATTAGCCGAGCAGCAAATTCGATTTAACTCAATCCTCCCTGGATGGACAGCCACGGACAGAGCAGTACAATTGATCAGTTCCAGAGCGGAAGCAAACAAAACCTCGCCGGATGAAGAAATGAAGAAACAGAATGCATCTGCCCCAATGGGCAGAATGGCAACCCCCGAAGAATTTGCTCGGGTCGCTGTTTTTATCTGCTCTCCAGCAGCCAGTTACCTCACCGGAAATATGATCAGCGTTGACGGCGGGCAATACAAAGGGCTGTTATAATCTCTTTTCCAAATCTAATCCCCAAGATCCGGGCAGGTTTGTGCCCGGATCGGTAGTTCTTTACAGGTAGTCTTTTGCAAAATAATTAATCAGCATACATCTATTCAGATTCGCCGGGAATTACAGAAAATCCTGCCACGTGTTCAAAAGCCTGGCCGATACACCGGTGGTGAGCTCAACCAAATCGTTAAGAACTGGGATGAGGTTCAAACCAGGGTCGCCCTCGTCTTTCCGGATATTTATGATATTGGTTTACCGAATTTCGGATTGGCGATCTTGTACGACTTGCTTAACCAACGTCAGGACGTACTGGCAGAGCGCGCGTATGCACCCTGGACTGACATGGAAGACCTGTTGCGTCAGCAGAAAATACCCCTTTACGCGGTAGAGAGTATGCATCCTCTGCTCGACTTTGACATCATCGGATTTTCCTTGCCATATGAATCTCTCTACACCAATGTGTTGAACGTACTCGACCTTGCCCAGATCCCACTCCGAAGTTCAGACCGAACGGAAGATCATCCTCTGATCATCGCCGGCGGACATGCCTGTTTCAATCCGGAACCGATGCATGCCTTTTTGGACGCTTTCATGATCGGTGAAGGCGAAGAAGTGATGCTGGAAGTAGTGGATTGCTACCAAAATTGGAAATCAAGCTCGGCAAGATCGTAGCTCATCTGCTTGCGATCTCTTGCTGCAAGTACCCGGAGTTTATGTACCATCTTTGTATTCCGTACAATACCAACCGGATGGAACGATCGCTTCCTTTCAGCCCATCGAGCCGGGCATCCCAGCCCAAATCACCAAACGCCTGGTTTCCGTCCTGCCTGAACCCACCACCAATCTGATTGTTCCCAACATTGAAGTAGTCCACAACCGGGTAGCAATCGAGATTATGCGCGGCTGCACTCGCGGCTGCCGTTTCTGCCATGCCGGAATGATCACTCGTCCGGTGCGCGAACGATCCACCGAAATGATTTTGAATTCGATCGAAAAAGCGCTCGACGCGACCGGTTATGAGGAAGTAGCTTTGCTCTCGTTAAGTTCCTCCGATTATTCTCAAATCTCCGAGTTGGTAGATGCCATCTCTACGAAATTTGCCGGTAAACATCTCGAAATTTCTTTGCCCTCGCTTCGGATTAATTCGTTCTCGGTCGATTTGATGAATAAACTCAAAGGCTCTCGCATTGGGGGCTTTACGCTCGCTCCCGAAGCAGCATCCGAGCGCATGCGTCAGGTGATCAATAAACCCATCTCCACCGAACAATTGCTCGAGACCGCGCGTGAGATTTATAGCCGCGGATGGACTTCGATCAAGCTATATTTCATGATCGGTCACCCATCCGAAACGATGGAAGACGTGCAAGCAATCATCGATCTTGTGCTGGCAGGTATACAAAATCGGAAAAAGTGTATTAGGCGGCCGGGCAAAAATCCATGCCGGTGTTAGTACCTTCGTGCCCAAACCTCACACCCCTTTTCAATGGGTGGCGGTTGACCAGATCGAAAACATCATTGAAAAACAGAAATTGTTGCGCAGTTCACTCAAGCATCCCAATATCAAAGTTAGTTGGACCGCCCCCTCAGAGACCCGGATGGAAGCCTGGCTCACTCGCGGAGACCGAAGCGTCTAGCGGATGTGATTTACACTGCCTGGGAGAATGGTGCGAAATTTGACGCCTGGCAGGATTATTTCAAACCGCAAATCTGGCAGGAAGCGTTCGATCGCACCAGCTCACTCCCGATTTCTATATCTCACGCGAACGACCGCTGGATGAAATTCTACCCTGGCAGCATATCCATTCCGGAGTCAGACAGAATTACCTCAAACAAGAATACCTGGCCAGCCAGACCGGAAAAATCCGCCAGGATTGCCGCGATCAATGTTTTGCCTGTGGTATCATCCCAGAATTTGGCGACTTGCAGGTGGATGGCTGGTTCTGCCCCCCGCTTAATAAACTCCCGAACCCGGAGGTAGTATGATCCGCGTTCGCTTTACCTTCCAAAAAACCGACCTGATCCGCTACATCGGTCACCTCGATCTGCATCATATCTGGATCCGATGCTTTCGACAGAGCACATCTAAAAGTAGCTCACAGTCTGGGATTTCACCCCCAGCCGCGAATTCAAATGGCATCTGCCATCTCACTCGGGTACACCGGCAGCAGGGAACTGTTGGAATGCTGGCTGGATGAAGAACTTACCTTGCAAGAAATTCAGACTCGATTAGCAACCGGTATTACATCCCGGGATTCGGTTGGTGAAGGTAGAGGAAGTGGATCTGCGCGAAAAACCGATCCAGGTGCGGATTTGCGGCGCCTGGTATATCGACGATCTTCCCCAGGTCGATCCATCGAGTTATCCCAAAAAATTGATCAGTGCTTGTTGGAGCAACCAGAAATTTGGGTGGAACGAAAAGAACAAGCAAATCAATATCCGCCCATTCTTCACTCATTGGATTTCAAACAAAGTGAGAACCAGTTGATATTGCATCTAAGCGCGGGTGAAAACACAACCGGCCGGGTGGATGAGATTTTGAAATTACTGGATATTGATCCGCTGGAATGCGTGGTGGATCGGGCAGCGATCGAACTCGACAACGCCAATTAGGCGTTGTCTTTTTTAGGATGATTCTACGTTGGAGATGATTACTGCATCCACAGATTGATTCTTACGGATAGCAGCCGCCTGAGAGAGGATAATCGCCGCCAGGATCAACCCGCAGCCAGTCAACTGGGTTGCGTTCAACCGCTCCGCCAGGAAGAGCCAACCGAATAATGCCGCAAAAACTGCCTCGAGGCTCATGATGATGGCTGCATCCGCTGCCGGGGCATGGCGTTGCCCGAACGCCTGGAAAGTGAATCCCAAACCGGTAGAGAATACTGCCAGGTACACAATTCCCATCCAGTTTGATTGCAGTGCCGGGATCGTATCCGCTTGCCAGAGCAGACCTGCTGCCGTATTCAGCACCGCACAGATCAGGTATTGCCCCACTACAAACGGTAATACCGGCACATGCTTCACCGCCTTGCCCGTCAGGATGACATGGAACGCCCACATCAGCGCTCCCATCAGTTCGTAGAAATCGCCTTTATTCAGCTTGACTGGTCCGCTCATGCTGAGCAGATATATCCCGGCTGCGGTGATGAGCACTGCCAGCCAGATGATCTTGGAAGTTCTTTCCTTCCAGAAGAGCGCCAGCAAGATCGGGATGAGCACCACATAAGAGCCGGTAATAAAGCCTGCATTCCCGGCGGAAGTAGTTGCCAGGCCAGCTTGCTGAAATCCGCTGGCGGCGAAGAGCACCAATCCGGCACTCAACATCCAGCCCAGGCTGGATTTGTCTGTCGGTAGTTTGAAGCGGATGACCGGCAGCATAATCATCGCCCCCAGAATCCAACGGGCAGCATTGTAAACAAACGGCCCCACCTCGGCGGCACCGGTACGTTGGGCGATGAATCCAAATCCCCATAGGATGGATGCGATAAACAGGGTCAGATCTGCCTTCAATCTCATGCCGAAAGTGTACCATAGCACCGGTTTACGTATGAGCAATTATCGAGACAGGTTTAGGGCAAATTCCGGTGGGGATATGGTAAAATATGTCCGTTGCCCCTATAGCCTAGTGGATAAGGCGTCACCCTCCGGAGGTGAAAACTGGCGTTCGAGCCGCCATAGGGGTACTTATTATTTAACGCTGTAAATGGTTGTGTTCAAGCCGTGCTTCGCGAGGGTACTTATTATTTAACCTGAATTTCGGTATTCCCAGGCGAAAAATCCCCATCGAGGGGCAGGTTCGTTCGAGCCGCCATAGGGGTACTTATTATTTAATTCTGTGAATGGTCATGTTCAAGCCGTGCTTCGCGAGGGTGCTTCTTGAAAATATGTAGGTTGGGAATGTCCCAGCTTATTAGGGATTGATTTCGACAACGAGCGAAGCAAGGCGATCGAAATCTACCCGACAAAACCCTCAACCAATATATCCTTCATCTTAATTTTCTGTATAAATTTATTTAGATCCTTCGCTCCTTATCAGGAGTTCAGGATGTATGATTGTTTTTGGTTTGCCTGAAACTTGACATCTAATACAATTCATATTTGAATTAGTATGAATAATTTCTTTGCCCATCCTGTAATTACTTCCTCAATCATTAAACGGCACCGAACCGGTTTGGTTGCCGGTTTGATTGCCGTTTCGATCCTGCATTTACTAACTGCCTGCACACCTATTGCTACCCCAAACGCAGAAGATCAAGTAGCCACAGCCATTCACCAGATTTTGCAACAGACTGCAGCAGCCACCATCCACCCCTCCAAAACACCATTACCTCTAACGGAGATTCCAACACAGACAACCGCACTGACTCTGCCCAATTGCATTCCACCCAACCCGATCGAATCCGCGCATGTGATTGAGGCAATCGACGGGGATACAATCCGCGTCAGCATGAATGGGCAGGAATATACCGTCCGTTACATCGGGATCGACACCCCGGAAACGGCAGATGGCGCCAGTGCCGAAGCAGCCAAACAAGCTAACGCAAATTTAGTTTTGGACCAGGATGTGATCATGGTCAGGGATGTCAACATTACTGATGAATTCGACCGACTACTTCGCTATGTCATGGTAGGGGACGTTTTCGTAAACCAGCAACTAGTAGCAGATGGACTGGCTACTTCAAAAGAATATCCACCAGATATTGCCTGCAATTTGGAATTCCAGGCTACCCAATCCACCGCACAAGCCTCTCAATTAGGCATCTGGGCTGTTGCTGCGATACCTATGATCGACCAAAAAGCAGCCACTATCGCTGTAGGTGATCTATCCCCGTCCGGTAGTTGCGATCCATCCTACCCCGGTGTCTGTATTCCCCCGGCTCCGCCGGATCTGGATTGTGGAGATGTGACTTTCCGCCGATTTCAAGTGAATCAGCCCGATCCGCACCATTTTGATATGGATGGGGATGGCATAGGTTGTGAGGGAAAGTAATGGGATTGGTAGGTTGGGTAGAGCAGGCGAAACCCAACAATCGTGGATCTGGTGCTTTCATCCAAAGAACGGATGAACAGCAACTACACAATATTACACATCCTGAGCCCGCTCTTTGGACGAAGGATCTTGCATAAACCCAAGAAATACCAAAACAAAGATCCTTCGTCGCGTTCCCCCTCTGAGGGGACAGGCACTCCTCAGGATGAATAGCTTAATTTACTTCAGCCAATACAACAATCCCTTAAGAGCTATGGCGTACACCCGGTAAGGTTTGGGACCCACAAAGAACTGATTCTTAATAAACACGGTCGGCGTACCAAAGAAACCGGTCTTGTTGATCTCATCCATCTGGGCTTCTACTGCCTCTGCAGTCGCCGGATCCTTCATCACCGCATCCACTTTGGCAGCATCAATCCCCGCCTGTGCGAGAATCTGCTGAATGTGAGCCGGATCGTCTAACAATGCCATGTCGCCGGTGAACATCAGCTCATTGAATTCCCAGTATTTTTCCGGCGCCACCTGGTAGACCGCGTATTGCAGCTCAGAGAAATAATTGGTGTCTTCCTTCACCGGGTAATGCATAAAGGTGAATTTGACGCCGATACCGGTCAACCAATTGCTGGATGAGCGGATAGACCTTGCGGGTATATTCGCAATGGTAGCAACCGATCATCACCAGCTCATCGCTGGATTCCGGATTCAGTACCGGGAAAGCGGTAATATCCACACCCTTGATACTGGTAGTGCTGCCATCGCTCTTTGGTGCCGGGCATCTGCCCGAGGTGGATACCTCATTGTTCTTCCCGGTTGGGTCAAACACACAGAAAGCGGTCGAATTGACGCCATTGCAGCTGCCGGTGGTGTAGAACAGGAACAATCCGCGGACGAACACAATGGTGCTGACCAGCATCAGAATAAAAAACACCCACGAGATTGGTTCAAAGAACTTGTTCAAGAACTGGGCAGCTTTTTCAGAACGGGTGATCACCACCCCCAGAATTTTAGCTTTGATCTTTGATATCAAAACCGGTATTGCACGGCCGAAAGGTGACCCGGCGCAACACACAATCGAGTGCTTCACGTGCCAGTTGGCGGTTGGAAGCGCTGAAGATACCCAGGATGGAGAGAACAACGAAGGAGACGATACAAAACATAGAGGTTAGAGTACCTTTCTGATTTTCTTCAAGCAGGTAGTGAACACTTCTGCTTCTTCGAGCGTGTTATAAAAATACATCGATGCCCGCACCGATCCTTTTATTTGATGCTTGTTGAACCAGGAATGGACACAGTGCTGCCCGGACCGTACCATCACATTAGCCATCTGGTCCAGCATCAGCGCGACCGTGTGCGAATCTACACCATCGATGTAGAAATCGAAGATGCCGCCCCGCTTCTTAGGATCAGCCGGACCGATCAACTTCAATCCGGGTAAATCTGCCAATTCGGCGGTGATGTACTCATTCAGAGTCAATCTCTTGTTTGTGGATGTTCATCAAAACCGACCGACTGCAGGTATTGCAACGCCGCCCCGGTTCCCATGATGCCGGCGTAATCTGCCAGACCGGCTTCAAATTTTTCTGGGACAGGTAAAAATTCGCAATTCTCAAAGGTGGACCAGGTGACCGTCTCGCCGCCGACCATGAATGGATCCATCTTTTCCAAGTAAAGCCTGTTTCCCGTACAGGATACCCATCCCGCTCGGGCCGAGCATTTTGTGTACCGAGAGCGCCAAAAAATCCACATCCAGGGCTTTCACATTGATCGGCTGATGCGGCGCGGATTGGGCTGCATCCAGCATCACCAACGCCCCATGCCTATGCGCAGTTTTGATGATCTCCGCTGCCGGGATGGTCACCCCATCCAGATTGGAGGTATGCCCGAGTGAAACCAGCTTCACCCCAGTTTTGATCTGCTGCTCAAATGTTTGCAGGTCAAAGGTGTTATCCGGCAGTGAGGGCAGAATTTCCAGTCTTATTCCGCGCTTCTTTGCCTGCATCTGCCAGGGAATGAGATTGGAATTGTGCTCCTTGTCAGAAATCAACACCACATCCCCCATTTTCAAGTCCAGCGAATTTGCTACCAGATTGATACCCTCGGTGGTGTTGCGGGTGAAGATGATTTCTTCTTTCTTGGTCGCATTCAAGAACTTTGCAGCAATCTTTCGGGCTGAATCGACTTCATTGGTGACCATCTGTGCCAGTTTATGGTTGCTGCGACCGGAACAGGCTTGTTCTTCCTGGTAATAACGTTGGATCGCATCCAACACCTGCCTGGGACGCAGGCTTTGGCAGGCAGAATCTAAATAAATAACCGGTTTCCCGGCTACTTGTTTTTGTAAAATTGGAAAATCTTGACGAATCTTTGGAATGTCCATGTTTGATCGCTTCCAACAGAAATGATCTTGTTATTTTAACCAAATATATTAAGGAATAGGTTAATTTTCCAGTTCTATTGTTCTTGTGTTTGCAGCAATTCGCGGATGAGTGTGAGCATGACAGATACGTTCACAATGTCCTTGATCTGGCAGCGCACGGTCTCTAGCGCTCCGCCGGCGATATAATACATAATAGTTAGCCAGCCTTTATCGACTGTCATGGTGTGGACACTTTCCCAGCGGATGACTGTATTTTGATACTTCATGCCATTGGCTTTGCTCAATAAAATCGGACCAAATGGAATAATTGCTCCCTGGTCATAACCTGAGCGAATCCGATCCATGATGATTGGAAACACTTGCTGTTCAAAAATTGCTTTTACCTGCTCCAGTTTTTGCAGATAATGATTGATGGTCAGCGTTCCGCCGTGGAACAGATGCAGATTTAGAAATCGACGCTGAATCGGGAAAATGAACCACCAGATCCGTTGGAAATCAACTTGCAATCCGGTAATTTCTTCCCATTCCAGGCTGGTAAAGTCGTTTTTGCTCTGGTAGGTGAAACCTTTCTCATAAATCACCAGCTCGAAGCGGGGATAAGAGATTAACCCGATCAAGCTGATGATCCCCACAGATCAAAAATCACGATGCCAACCAAACCCCAGGTAATTGATTCGGATGCCCGTATCAGTCCATGTGAGTACGCTTCAGCTATCGCTTCCATGCTTGACCAGTACCAGACTACAACCCCACCCAGAATGGACAGAAACAGGATCGCCCACCAGTTAAGTGGAACTCGCTGATGGAAGTGGGCTGTCTCTTGCCCAAGATCTTTGGGTTGCTGGCTTCTTTGCAGATTTTGCTTTTTGGCCATGTTATACCTGTGGTAAATTCCTCTTTAAGTAGTCATACATCGTGATACCTTTAGCAGCGCCTTCAACAGTACAGGTCAGCGGATTATCGACCAGATAGGCCGGAATTCCTAACGCGCGGGTGAGGTGTTTATCAATACCTCGCAGTAAAGCTCCGCCTCCGCACAGGGCAACCCCCCGGTCGATAATATCTGAAAGCAATTCAGGTGGAGTCTTTTCCAGCACGCGCTTGATGCTGCCTGTCATTTCTTTCAGCGGTTCTTCCAGGGCTTCAACGATATCTTCATTTTTTACTTCCAAGGGTCTTGGCAAACCTGTGACCTGGTCTTGTCCTTGAATCTCCATGGAAGGTTGATTTGTGAATGGTACCGCCGATCCAATCTTGATCTTTAGTTGTTCTGCTGTTGGTTGACCAATAATCATGCCATATTTCTTGCGGAGGTAAGAGATAATCGCCTCATCCAAGCGCAACCCACCGCCCCGCAACAATTCAGCAGATACAATTCCATGCATTGCCAGCACAGCTGCCTGGGTAGAGCCGCCACCCATCGAAATGATCATATTCCCGGAAGGAGTTGAGATGGGCAAATCAATACCAATGGCGGCAGCCAAAGGTTGCCAGATAAGAGAGACATTCCCCGCACCGGCGCCCAGACAGGCTTCATGGACTGCCCGCAGTTCCACACTGGTCACCCCGTATGGTACAGTGATCATAACGGTCGGCTTGAATACCCGCATGGGTCCAGAGACTTTGCGTAAAATATCTTTTAACAGGTTTTCGGTGATTTCAAACTCAGCAATCACGCTATTCTGCAGAGGACGAAGTACTTCGATTGAATCAGGTACCCGGCCGTACATATCGTTGGCAGCTTTTCCCCACTCAACCATTTTTAATTCATCAACCAGAATCGCAACAATGGTCGGTTCCTGTATCAGAATCTGATTCCCTTCAGCCACCAGGGTATGGATGGTGCCCAAATCAATGCCGATTTCACGAGATAGAAATGCCATGGAAAATACCTTTCGGTCTAATTATACTAATTCTCAGAAATGCTATACCGTTATTTATCAAAGTGTCTTGGTTCTTATAAATAATTGATATTCAAATAATATAAAACCGGTTCGGATCACCAGCCTGGATGGATCACCTTCCAGACCTGGCAAGCCAAAACCGGCAGTTTTTTGAATGAAACGCAAATTACCGTTGATCTTTCTTGAATTTCTTGACGGCATCCAAACGCAAATTCGATCTGCGCAACGCAGCCTGCAGCGACAGGTAGGTATCCGTATCCTGCGGGATCACCTTAGAAAGCAATTCTTCGGCCCGTTTTCGAGCTTCTTCAGCGCGATGGATATCGATCTCCAATACATTTTCTGCAGCATCTGCCAGAATGGTAACCTGGTCGGGTTGTACTTCAACTATTCCGCCAGCAACAGTGAAGATTTGTTCGCCTTCCTTCGAACGAACTTTGATCACCCCAAATTTCAAAGTGGATAGGAGCGGTGAGTGATGCGGCAGAATGCCCATCTCACCGGCAGAACCCGGCACCACTACGATATCGGCTTCACCTGAATAGACCGTTCGATCTTGCGAGGTGATTTCCACATGTATCGTCATTGATCCCTGCTCCAGGGTTAGGCTTGCGTCATAGTCTTGGCTTTGGCGACAGCATCTTCGATGGTGCCTACCATTAAGAATGCCTGTTCAGGCAGGTCATCATGTTTGCCATCCAAAATCTCGCGGAATCCGCGTACTGTATCCTTAATGGAGACATACGCTCCAGCAATTCCGGTGAATTGTTCTGCCACAGCCATCGGTTGTGAGAAGAACCTTTCGATCTTGCGTGCCCGTGAGACGATCACCTTATCATCTTCTGATAGCTCGTCAAATCCTAAAATCGCGATGATATCTTGCAGGTCTTTATAACGTTGTAAAATCCGCTGTACTTCTCGCGCGGTGTTGTAATGCTCTTCGCCCACGATAATCGGGTCCAGAATTCTGGAGGTGGAGGCGAGAGGATCAACCGCCGGATAAATACCTTTTTCTACGATCGAGCGCTCCAGAGCGATGGTAGCGTCCAGGTGGGTGAAAGTGGCTACAGGAGCCGGATCCGAATAGTCATCTGCCGGCACATAGACTGCCTGCATCGAGGTAATTGATCCATGCTTGGTGGAGGTGATCCGCTCTTGCAACTCGCCCATTTCTGTGGCGAGGGTGGGTTGGTAACCCACCGCTGAGGGCATACGCCCGAACAACGCTGAGACTTCTGAACCAGACATGGTAAAGCGGAAGATGTTATCAATGAAGAACAACACATCCTTGCCCTGGTCACGGAAATATTCTGCCATGGCCAAACCGGTGAGTGCCACACGTAAGCGTACGCCCGGTGGTTCATTCATCTGGCCAAACACCATTACCGTGTCTTTCATAACACCAGATTCGACCATCTCACGATAGAGCTGAGTCCCTTCACGAGTACGTTCGCCAACACCGGCAAAAACGGAATTGCCCTGATGGACCGTTGCAATGGAACGGATAAGTTCCATAATAATGACTGTTTTCCCTACCCCTGCACCACCAAAAATGCCTGTCTTTCCACCTTTGGTAAATGGAGCAATGAGATCAATGACTTTCAATCCGGTTTCAAACACATCCACTTTCGTAGATTGCTCTTCGAATAATGGGGCTGCGCGGTGGATGGGGTATCGTAGTTCTGATTCCACCTGTCCACGATTGTCAACTGTGCGTCCGAGAACGTTGAAGATTCGACCGAGTGTATTCGGACCAACCGGTACTGAGATGGGCGCGCCTGTGCGCTTTACCGGCATTCCACGCTGAAGACCATCGGTGGTATCCATTGCCACACACCGTACCACATGATGCCCGAGCTGCTTTTCAACTTCCAGTATCATCGGATATTGGGTGCTTAAGTCAATTTCTAATGCTTCATAAATATCAGGGACATTTCCCTCAGAGAATCCGACATCTACCACACCACCCAAGATTTGGACGATTGACCCGGTATTTTTATCCATCCGTTATTCCTCCACGTAAAAAGCAGACTACATCGATTTTGTCAGCGCTTCGGCTCCACCAGCGATATCTAACATATCATTGGTGATGCTTTGCTGGCGGGCTTTGTTATATTCGAGCGAAAGAAGTCCAACCAATTCAACAGCATTTTCGGTTGCATTCCGCATTGCAACCATACGGGCAGCATGCTCACTTGCAATTGATTCCAGGATCGCCTGGTACACCTGAAGTGCGGTAAACCGGGGAATAATCTGATTGAGGATTTCCATTTGGTCAGGCTCGTAGGTGAATGCAGCGGCCGTTCCTTTTTTCTCTACTGGATCATGAATTTGTTCATGACTCTCAACATCCAATGGTAGCAATTTTCGAATCTCTGGCAATTGTTTGACCATATTGTAATAATTGGTGAATGCCAGGTAAACCTCATCGTAGTCACCGCTTAAGAAACCATCCACAGCCAGACGACCAATTGCACTTACATCAGTAAATGACGGAGCTGCGGGAAGGTTGCTGAAATCAGCAATCACCCTTCGCCCACGGCGCATTAGCATATCCCGGCCTTTTTTCCCTACTGCAACGTAGCTGACTGGAACCTCAAAATCTCGGAAATTGATGAGTGTTTGGCGAATAATATTGGTATTGTATGCGCCAGCCAACCCGCGGTCACTGCTTACCATCAGCACCAGAACATTTTTGACCTTTTCGCGTGCTTTTAACATGGGATGAAGCGAAGTATGCCCGGGTTGCTCTTCCAGGTGAGTGAGTACCCGCCAGGCTTGCTCAGCATATGGCCGGGTGGCAGCAACTGCCTGCACAGCCTTGCGCACCTTGCTGGCGCTGACGGCTTGCAGAGCACGGGTAACTTGCGCAATATTCTTGACGCTCCGGATCCGGAGCCGCATCTCTCGGGCTGATGGCATAGTCGCTAGTCCCTGTGTTGGTTATGCCTGCCAGGATGAATTAAAGGTCTGGATGGCTTGCCGCATTTTTGCTTCATTATCGGCGGTGATTTGCTTTCTCTCCAGGATATCTTGCCCAATCTCCGGGTAAGAGGTATCCATGAAACGCAACAAAGCTGCTTCCCAGTTCCGAATTTTCTCGGTTGGGATGACATCAGCAAAACCATTTGTGGCTGCAAACAGGGAAATTACCTGATTAGCCAGCGAATAGGGCATGTACTGGGGTTGTTTCAATATCTCTTGCAAGCGCTGACCACGGTTCAATTGTGCTTGAGTTACCTTGTCGAGGTCAGAGCTCAATTGGGCGAAAGCCGCCAGCTCACGATAAGAAGCCATTTCCATTCTGAGGCGGGCTGCTACTTGTTTTATCGCTTTCGTTTGAGCGGAACCACCCACGCGTGAGACCGAAATACCCACGTTGATACCCGGGCGGATACCTGCGTTGAACAGGTTACTTTCCAGGTAGATTTGTCCATCAGTAATCGAGATTACGTTGGTCGGAATGTACGCCGAAACGTCACCCAGCAGGGTCTCGATAATCGGCAGCGCGGTAAGCGATCCGCCGGTCTTTTCGACAGGCAGTACTTTGTAATCATCTTTCTTATCCAGCGCCTTTAATGCTTCATCCGCTAAATGTTTGGAAAGCGGACCATCATAGAGTTTGCCGTCCAGGGCATCTTTCTCAACCGCCTGAGTAGCAGGAGTAACCCTTTTCTACAATGGCATATTTCACTGCCATGCGGGCAGCTCGTTCCAGCAGACGGGAATGCAGATAGAACACATCGCCAGGATAGGCTTCACGTCCCGGGGGACGGCGCAGCAAGAGGGACACCTGCCGGTAAGCCCACGCGTGTTTGGAGAGGTCGTCATACACCACCAGTGCATCCCGGCCTGTCTCCATGAATTCCTCACCGATGGCACAGCCTGCGTATGGAGCAATGTACTGGGTGGCAGCGGGTTCATCCGCAGCAGCCATCACCACGATGGTGTGTTCCATCGCACCATGTTTCTCTAAAACTCCAATCGTTCTGGCTACCTGAGCTTTTTTCTGACCAATAGCTACATATATACAAACCAGGTTTTTGCCTTTTTGGTTGATGATCGTATCGATCGCAATCGCGGTTTTTCCGGTCTGGCGGTCACCGATAATGAGTTCACGTTGACCGCGGCCGATCGGAATCATAGCATCGATGGCTTTGATACCGGTCTGCACCGGTGTATCCACATCCTGGCGGTCGATTACTCCCGGAGCAATTCGTTCGATCGGGCGGAAGCCAGTGTAGGCAATGGGACCTTTCCCATCGATTGGTTGCCCAAGCGCATTTACCACCCGTCCGATCAGTGCATCACCCACACCCACAGAGGCGATCCGTCCAGTTGCTCGAACGGTCATACCTTCTTCAATTGTCTCGTAAGCGCCCAGGATGATGACACCAACACTGTCTTTTTCCAGGTTGAAGGCAATACCTTCCACCCCATTTGCAAATTGCACCAGCTCTTGCGAGCGAATATTGGTCAAGCCATCCACCCGAGCAATACCATCGCCGGCTTCAAGAACAGAACCAACCTCATGCATTTGATAGGTTGGTTGGAATGAATTGATTTTCTGTTGAATTTCAACGCTGAGTTCTTTGATCAGATCTGCCATTGACCCTCCAACCGGCTGGTAAGTGATTTAATCTGGTGTTTCAGATCGAAGTTAGTTCAAAATATGATAGAATATTCGAGTTTATGATACCTGAAAGGAAAGGTCTTGTAAAGCTGAATTACCTTTGATCATCTGGAAAAATACTGCAAAGCAATCCGCATTCTGGTTTCCAAATCGGGCGGAGTGTCCCGCGGAATAGACTGCACCGCCGATTGACTTTCGACGATACTGTAGCCCAGGGTGGTGAGCGCGGCGATCAGATCCGTATCCACATCCGATAGTCGGCTGATCCTTTCCAATCCGCTGGTTTCGGTGATTTTATCCTGCAGTTGGATCAAAATCTTCTGGGCAGTCTTCTTGCCTACCCCAGAAACTCGCGCAAACACTTCCGGTTGTTCATTGACTACCGCCCGCCGGAGCGCATCCACTGAGATGGAAGAGAGGATATTCAATGCGATCCGCGGACCGACCCCATTGACGCTCAATAGCATCAAGAACAGATCGCGGGTCTCCGTCAGATCGAAACCGAACAGGGTGAGCGAGTCTTCCTTGACTGCCAGGTAAGTATTGGAGTGAGACTGTCTCACCCATATTGGCCTGATCGCTCACCTGTCCGGAGACGTACACTTTCAATCCAACTCCGCCGATCAGCAGAACCAGACTATCCGACGTTTTTTTCGATCACTTCACCGCGCAAAAAAGAGATCATTTTATCCCTGTTATCAATCTGTTTTCAGTGATTATACCTACGCTGATGTAGCCGAGCCTGTTTGTGGTTACGCCCGCACCTGGTGACGGATTTCATATAACATGATCCCGGTGGCAACCGCCAGGTTGAGCGAGTCACCCCGTCCACCCATGGGGATGCTGACCACCTGATCGCACAACTCGAAATGCCGTTCTTCCAACCTTCACGTTCCGAGCCCATCAACACAACCACCGGTGACGGATAGACTTCGCGCTGCGATAATTCGCTGTAGCCCGGTCGCTGGTTCCAATCAGCTGGATAGGTGTCTATTCTCTTCCAGGCTTTGAATTCGTCAAAGGTCGCTCGCACTCAATTGCAATCGCGAAGTGCGCTCCCATCCCGGCCCGTAATGCTGCCGGATCATACGGATCAGTACACTGGTCAATTAGAGATCACACCCTTTGCACCGGCCGCATCGGCCGTCCGCAGGATCGTTCCCAGGTTGCCGGGGTCTGCCACTTCATCCAGCGCTACATAGAAATCTGCTTTTCCGGGTTGGCAATTTCTCAACGGCTGCCAGACGGGCTGAATGACGCGGCTACTCCCTGCGGACCATCCTTGACAGAGAAGGAACGGAACACATCCGCGCTCACTTCCACACCTGCTCCGGGTGTGAATCGAGGTATTCCCGCACCAGTGCATCACCCGGGTTGGCTTTCATCAATTCCGGGGCAATCACCAGCGATTCGATCGGCTGCCCGGTTTGGATCGCTTCAATCACGATCCGCAAACCTTCCGCCAGATACACACCCTCACGGGTACGCTCCTTCCGGTCAGCCAGTTTGCGAATGCGCTTGATTTTTGGGTTGGCGTGTGCTGGTGATTCGTTCGATCATCAACCGCTCAGTCTGCCAGCGAGAGGTATTCGCCATACAGATTGCCAGCGCCAGAGCATCGGCGGCATCATCCGGGGTGGGGATGCGGTCTAGCTGTAGAATCATCTGCACCATTTGCTGCATCTGCTTCTTATCTGCCGAGCCATAGCCGGTGATGGCCTGCTTCACTTCCAATGGGGTATATTCGCAGATCTGCAGCCCGGCTTGCGCCAGCGCCAACATGAATCACTCCCCTGGCCTGGCTGACTGCCATGGCGGTCTTGGCATTGGTTTGAAAAAACAACTTCTCCACCGCAGCGCCTGCTGGCTGGTGGAGAAGGATCAGTTCATTCAATTGTTGGTAAATCTGCATCAACCGGATTTCGGCTGGTAAACCTGCCGCGGTGGTAGATGACCCCATATTGGATGGTTTGGAATTGACCGTTCTGATCCTCATCGAGGATGCCATAACCGGTCGTCGCCGTTCCAGGATCAATCCCCAGGATGCGCATGGGGTTATTCTGCTTCGAGCGCAGCGATCATCTCATCGGTCATCTTCAGGTTGTGGAACACATTCTGGACATCGTCCAACTCTTCCAGACCTTCGATTGTCTTCAGCACCTGCAAGCCTTTATCGGTTTCCAGTTCCATTTCCTGACTTGGGATCATGCGAATACCAGCTTCATCGGGGGTGATCTTTTCGGCGTGCAGCTTTTCGGAGATGATCTTGAACTGTTCCACCGGAGCGAGAATTTCTACTATCTCGCCGTCGTTCTGTACATCATCCGCGCCCGCATCCACGGCCATTTCAAAGAGATGATCCGCGTCGTGACCTGCAGCAGCGAAGGAGAAATACGCTGCACGTTTGAACTGCCAACCCACCGCTCCGGCTTCGGCCATTCCGCCGCCGCCCTTGCTGAGTGCGTGCCGAATTTCGGCTACGGTCCGGTTGCGGTTCTCGGTGAAGGTTTCGATCATGATCGCCACGCCGTGAGCAGCATAACCTTCGTAGATCACCTGCTCCATCACAATACCGTCTTTGGCATCGCCAGTTCCACGCTTAATGGCGCGGTCGATGCTATCTTTGGGCATGTTCTGAGCACGCGCACGGTCTACCGCCAATGCCAGGCGAAAATTCATTCCGGGGTCGCCGCCGCCATCACGTGCGGCCATTAGGATTTCTCTGGCGAGTCGGGTAAATACTGCACCTTTTTTGGCGTCGGCAGCGCCTTTCTTGCGCCGGATGGTAGCCCAATGTGAATGTCCAGACATATTGTCTCCTAGTTGTAAATGAATAATAAGCGGATTTTATTATACCAAAAAAGTGACTGTTGTAAAAAAGGCGAAGAGCCGAGTATTTAGTATAGCTGGCTCTGATACTTATGAAAGAGCTTAGCCGTGTGTACTTCATGAAAGGTAAACAATTGTAGTTACCTCTATGGTTCATCATACTGTAATGGTTTGTCATATTAATCAAAAATGTTAAGGATGAGCACTATTTGGATAAGCACATTATTCCATGGAATTTTCCGGAAAATCGATTCAAATAAGATAAAATTTCAATCATCCAGATAAATTCCGTTAGCAAACTAACCCGGTCTACTAAATGTCAGTATGGTATTATTGAGATTAGGTGGACATGAGAAGTAGATAAATTAGGGCATAAAACTTTAATATTCATAAAAATGGAAAACCTGTGAAATCAAAGATATTGTTAATTATTGCCATTGTAATTATCATCATTCTTTCTTGCTGCTTATGTCTGTCCAATCTTATGATCTCTCACGACCAAAAGTTTAATGTTGATTACTATCCGATCAGGTATTTCCAATTTGATGCTCAAGCTCTCTATTCGAGTAGGCAAAGCGGCGAAATCCCTGAATTGAAAGAAATTTCTGAACAACAGTATTACAAATTGGAACAGGTTAAATCTACCGAATATTGTTTGGACTGACGATCAAATGATCTTGATTAAGAGAAGTCTTCTTAAGAAACTACCAATTGAAGGTGATATGAAGCTTGTGGGGTTTGTGCATGACATCCCATGTGGTGACATAGAAGGTGGATCAGATGAGGCAATATACTTTTTATCCAATTACTGGATAAAAAAAGATGGTTTGCACAGGCTTGAACTTGAGTTATCAATTTCACATCTTGAACAGAGTATCAGAGTTAAATTAGATGAGTACTTTCCAAGTGCGGTGTATTGGACTAACCCAATAGACGTCGAAAAATTGCACTTAACATATCAACAAGTTGCAAGTATTGCTGAAAAAAGCGGAAAGCAAATTTGTGGTGAAGGTAATATCCTCGTAAGGTATGGAATGTCATATGGAAAACCGTATTGGGACGTCCCCTATTATCATCCTGCATATGAAATAAAAATTGATGATAATACGGGAAAATTCTTAAGACCAAATACTATTGAAAGTTTCATTAAATCCTTGATTAAATGAAAAAGAATATTGTTGGACTTCTCTCAGCATTAATCTTGACCCCTGTATTATGTTACTTGCTCCTTGTTGTAAACTTTCATCATTTCATTTTTCCAATTTACACAACACAATACTATAAATTTGACACGCAGTCTGAGTTTCATAGTAAACAAAACGGGGATTTACCAATTCTTCAAAGAATTTCCGAAAAGCAGTTTAATGACCAAAAACAAATTGACCTAACTGGCGAAGGATGGACTGACGAGGAATTCCAATTGATTCAAAGAAATATCCTTAAGCAATTGCATCTTATGGATGATCTAAAACTAGTCAACGTTTTCTATTCTTTACCATGCATGAATATTGAAGAAGGTGCAACCTATGGAATTTATACCTTGTCCAACTTTTCAGAACAAAAGGAAAGTCCTCGAAGGTTAAAATTAACAATAATAATTTCGCGTAAATCACAAACAGTGATAGTAAAACAAAAATGGTATTACCCTGTTTATTTGTATGGCGAAAGTGTATTCGGTTTAGACTCATTAAATTTGAATTTTCAAGAAGCTATAAAAATTGTAGATAAAAATGGTGGTAAACAAAAACGGGAAGGTTTTAAGAATAATTGTGAGATTTCTGTGGGTTATTCGCAAGATTCTTCAAATAAAATCTGGAGTGTCCACTATACTGCAACAGATTATGGGGTAACCGAATTTGTTGATAGATACTTTTGGGTTGATATTGACGACAACACCGAGAAAATTATCGAAGATTGAAAAAATTGTGATTTTTGTATTATGGTAGGTACCAAGTAATTTCTGACGCAAATTTATACTGATCAAAAAGACCAAATATAAACCATCTAGAAAAATCCTACAGGTGAATAAAAAATCTGGTACCTAAATCCGACTTTGCCAGAGATCCTTCATTATCCCCAATGGGAACTGCATTCAGGAAGAAGACCTCACCCCCACCTTACAGAATTGTCAGGTACCCGTTTTCACCCTTGTTTTCTGCTATGATGCGAATTAGATATTCTTGATCTGATTAGTGTATATTGTTTGTCGCATCTTTGCCCTCCTCTTGTACACCAGTCAGAACCTGCGTACAATGGAACCTGATCTATGCTCAAACAAATCTCGCAACACTTCTGGCAGGTCACCTGCCTCGTCCTGATCATCACCTTGTCTGGCATCTCGCTCATCACTGCCACCATGCCGACCGTTTCCATTCCACTCACCTCTCGCATGGCCAATGCACCTGACGCCGCTGCACAGACCACCCACACCCTGACTGAATTCGTTCAGTCCGTATCCAACGGTCAAGCCGATGAGATTGTAGGCGTGTATTCTGCCTTCACCCTGGCGCTGCCGGTCATCGATCAACCTGCCGGAAACCCAGGCTACGTGGCCGATCAGGACGGCCTGGCTACCCAGTTTCAACTCGCCACCGATGCCGGGTCGATCGGACTGCTGGCGCATTATCAACGCTCCGGCAAGGCATTCTCCGAATTGACCCCCGGACAACAGATCACCCTCATCTACGGGGATGGCAGCACCCAAGACTTTCAGGTAGAGAATATTCTCTACTTTCAGGCGCAGCAACCCGACGAGAAATACACTTCGTTCGTTTCACTCGACCAGAACCAGACAGTCTATACCCAGGAAGAAGTCTTCAACCTGGTGTATCGAAAATCCGGCCGCCTGGTGCTGCAGACCTGCATGATTGGGCAAGGCAGCAAAACCTGGGGCCGGATGTTTGTGATCGCCGAACCTATTCTTGAATAATCCCTGTTTACTTCTTGCGTACCGGGTTCGTCAGTTCGCCAATCCCCTCGATCGTAATCTTCACTGAATCACCATCCACCAACGGTCCCACCCCGGCCGGCGTACCGCTTAAGATCACATCCCCCGGTTCCAGCGTCATGATGGATGAGATATATGAGACGATCTGATACACCGGGAAGGTCATCTCTTTGGTGGAGCCCATCTGGCGCAGCACCCCATTCACATAGGTGGATATCAGCACATCAAACGGATCCAAATCCGTCTCGATCCACGGTCCCAGCGGGCAGAAAGTATCGAATCCCTTGGCACGCGTCCACTGATTATCTTTGTTTTGCAGGTCACGCGCGGTCACATCGTTGGCGATGGTGTAGCCCAAAATGTGAGCTCGGGCCTGATCGGCAGAGATTTCTTTGGCGCGTTTGGCAGATAACGATTGCCAGCTCGCCTTCATAATCCACCTGTTGAGATTGGTACGGCAGCACAATCGGCTCACCGGCAGCGATCACCGACGAAGGCGGTTTCATGAACAACATCGGCACGGAAGGCAATTCCGCGTTTTGTTCTTTGGCATGGTCCGGGTAATTCCGTCCCAGGCAGATGATCTTGGATGGAACTACTGGTGCGAGCAATTGCACCCGGGCGAATGGTGTGGTCGCTTCCTCGCGGTGATACTCACCGAAGATCGAACCCTGAATCGATCCGACCAGATCGTCAGATACCCAACCAGTTTGCACCTGCTCTGGTTGAATCCAGATAGCGAACAATTTTCATACATTATTCCTTTAAAATTGGAGGTGATTTATTGTACTAAAATCTGGTGATACCGTGTATAATATAGACCGCCCGGGCGGGTAGCTCAGTTGGTTAGAGCACATCGCTTACACCGATGTGGTCGCAGGTTCGAAGTCCTGTTCCGCCCACTTAGAGGATTGTCATGATGGCAGTCCTTTTTATTTTTTCCAGTAAGATGGTTGGCAGCCTGTCCCCCGAAGGGGGATTCCGCCCACTAGAGAAGACTGCTGATGTAGCAGTCTTTTTTTTATTGTAGCCACATTGGGTACTGCCTGTCCCACGAAGGGGTGGCCTGTCCCCCGCAGGGGGATTCCGCCCACTACAGAAGACTGCTGAAAATGCAGTCTTTTTGTTTTCACACATGGACTAAATGAGGTACTTATCCTCATCAACTAATGGAAAAAGAACATCCCGAAAAAACTATGAATTTGCTATGATCGAACTCGAGTAGAATTTGGCGGTCCACCAACCCAATCGGTTTTTCTTCATGATCGATGACAACCAACCATTTTCTGGAATCTTTCAGCATCAAGCTGATTGCATTTACGATAGTCACGTCAGCGTGAGCCGTTAAAGGCTGGGGAGACATCAAGTCAAAAGCGGTTTCTTTACCCGGCTGAATCTTTCCGATATTTCTAAACGCAGAAAGAATATTTTGGCGCTTTTCTGGTTGGACTCGGATGACCACATCAGAATCACTTAGAAGGCCAACCACTTTTCCAAGCCCATCTGTTACGATCAAGCGGTGAGATTCGGATTCAGAAAATTTTTCAACGATTGTTTCCAGATGATCATCCTGGTTGACCATTGGGAAAGCTGTCGTCATGACTTCACCGATCGTTTTCCCCGCTGGGAGACGGCTTAAGCTATCTGTGTGAATTTTTTCGCGGGTATGAGCTACCTGGCGCAATATATCTAAACGCGAAAGCATTCCAACTAATTCGTCATTCTGGTTAATGACCGGCAATCGTTTCAATCCGGCTTTGATCATTTTCGCAGTCGCATACCCCAGATGGTCGGTGTCTTGAATGGTGATTACAGGATGCGTCATCAATTCTTTAACTAATCTAGTGGAAGTTTCAAGTGATTTAAGCTCACTTGAAATATCTTCTTCACTCAGTCTTATTGCGATCGAAAGACGTTGCTGGATACCTGCTTTAGCAAGCAGATCTTCATCCGTAAGGATCCCGACAACATGGCGTTCAGAATCAATAACGGGAAGGGCTTTCACTTCCTGCTTTAACATCGTTTTCCAGGCTTCAAAAATTGTCGCGTCATCCCGAATTGAGACCACCTCTTTCGTCATCACCTCAGATACCAACTTGTCTGCAGGCAGTGGATTCAAATTTCTATGAGTATGTTTGATGATGTTTACATCCTCAACTGTTATCAATCCTTCCCGAATCATGGGATTGATGACATCCAGTAATTGTGAAATTTTCTCGGGCGAATCGATAACTTCTATCACCATTGGGAGATCAAATGAAAGCACCTCAATCTTACTTGTATGAATCTTTGAATGAGAACCAAAGCCAGCTATCCCACGGAAAATGGATGCTCCAGCAGCCCCATGGCCTTGGATAGTCTCCAAGATGGCCATATCTAGAGCTTGTCCTCGCCAACGGTCACTTTCACCGATATATATTCTTAACCTTTGGGCTGTTTTCTGCATAGACTGGTCGTCCATAGATCCTCCAGAAAATCCTCTACAACAATTTTCCTACAAATATGCCTAATCCGATAGCGAGTAATCCGAGTAATGAGCTTCCAAACAGATTGAATAAACCTGAAATCCATTGACCATTGAATATTAGGTTGTAGCTTTCGAACGTATATGTTGAGAAAGTGGTATATGCCCCCAAAAAACCTATAGCAAAAATCAATCGTACCCTTGGGTCTACTATGATCTGGTTCGACAGGTAGGAGATTAGAACTCCCATCAAAAAACTCCCTGACAAATTTATGATAAGAGTGCCGAATGGGAAGCTCGCCCCCCATCTATTGGCTGCCCATTCCGATAACCAAAACCTTGAGTTTGCACCAAAGATAGCACCAATCGAGATATATAAAAATTTTTCCATATTCTTTTTATATCCAATCCTAAAAAAAATTCTGCCAAAGGGAAATTGGCAGAAGCTATCAGCCATTGCTGGCGGTTCGATTGCATTCAAGCGAGCCTCATCGCTCTAAGAATTATAGCAGTATTTATTCACCTTGTCTCAATATGGGTATCATCTCCGAACAAGGAATCTACACAGAGGTATTCTGATCATTTTTCATGAACATTCTGATCGCAGACGCAATTAATACAAATCCGAGAAATATCTTAAGCCAGAATACCGAAACTATCCCAACTAATGCTCCCCCCAGGTAGGAACCAATAATGGAACCGGCTCCCATTGGAGTAACTATGTTTAATAGAGTACTGCGGTCAAATAGCATGTTTTTCCTATAATATCGATAAAGTCCCATGCTAACCGTTGGCAGACTAATCATCAAACTTGCAGTTCCAGCGGCCTTAATACCCACTCCAAAAATGAAAATTAAAGCAGGAATAATCAATTCACCACCAGCTACACCTAAAGAGACACTTACAACCCCTATCAACAAGCCAATCATTCCACCCATCATTAATTGATATCCAACTGGATGAAGGAGCAGGTGTGCCGATACATCTGGCATAAAGCTCTCAATTAATAATAGACACCCAATGCTTATCAATAAGATTTTTATCCACCGCTCTAATGAATGAGCCGATAAATTACTCGTGATACCAGATGATAAAAAGGCAGCCACCAAACCACCTAAGATGAACGACATCAGAACTGGCAGTAATTCGAAAAATGGAAAAGATGATAATTTGTTTAGGCGAAAAATTAGCGACGAGATCAGAGTAATCAAGCTGACCGCTAAATTAATGGAGATGGCTTCTTTTGCCTTGAATTTGAGCGGGCCGGCTAAAACTGGCAAACGGAATTCAGCTCCTCCCAACCCGATCAATCCACCTAACAATCCAATCGGAATAGAGAATAAAAATGAGATGATTGATTGCCTATGGTTAGATATTTGTGGCCAAATTTTCATCTTGCCTCTATGTGCGAGCGGATGAATTATAACAATGAATATCTATCTACAAGAAAAAAATAACCTCTCGTTGTGGTGATTCAATTAGTTTCATGGTGCTGAAAATTAAGATAAAAAAATATTTCTGAATTTTCTTTAATGGTGGGTTTCTAGTTGATTAGAGAGATACACTTATGAGCAGAGTTGATTGTTGATACTGATTTCAATTTGAGAAACCTGAATGGATGAATCCCCCGAACATTCATCTGCCTGTCACAATAAATTCAACTGGGTCTAATTTCTCGAAAGCTATAACCCGTCCATTGCCTGAGCGTATCCGGTCAGTTCCACATAACCCTGCCCAGTGATTGCTCGCCCTGCGCTTACCCCATCCACCTTCACTGCTCCTTCCCAGTACACAAT
The DNA here is from genome assembly GCA_963818305.1 of uncultured Chloroflexia bacterium. Taxonomy (GTDB): domain Bacteria; phylum Chloroflexota; class Anaerolineae; order Anaerolineales; family Anaerolineaceae; genus DAIOEK01. The sequence continues at coordinate 107,622 of CAWFRQ010000012.1, read as the reverse complement.
GCTCAAATTCAACTCCTGGTCAGCCACCTTGGGAGTGATAGTTAATTCCAAATCCGCTTCCGGCACACTGAGCTTCCAGCCTGCCGGGTACAGACCTCCGCTGTGAGGGCTCTGCCATTCGCCGGTCGGTGTCACATACCAAGCATCCAGCGGGTAGCTGGTCAACTTGCCAGATTCATCAATCAGACTGAGGGAGGAATATGGATCCAACGTTCCATCTTCCCGGCGCAAGGTGAAAAGCATAATCTCGGTGTCATCATCCAGTTGCAATCCAAACCAGTCCCAACCAATCTGATCGCGGGTGAGGACAGAAGTGCTGAATTCATGATCCATCCAGGAAGTACCTTTCACGGTGTAGCTGTTTTCACCAATTTGGATCGTTCCATCACTCGCCATACGCGGCAGACTATAGTAATAGGAGGCGCTACCCGCACTTTTGCGACTTAACCCTGCCTCTCCCTGCAGGACCGGACCTGTCAAGTCATCTAAGCTCAAGTTAATCGATTGATCCTGGTTTTTCGCGTGTAACTCCCACCGGGAATCATCCAGTTGCCTGGCTGACCAACCCTCCAGCCAAATATTTGCATACGGGTCGTTGATAGCTCCGGCTAATTGATTCCCATCCCGACTGAAACGCTGTGCTGGGTAGAACTTCTCTTCACGAACATCCGTGACGGTAAAATGAGCCATGTAGATATTTTTGCTTGCCCATTCCGAATCTCGATCCACAGTGTCTGAACTCAATGCTCTGCGGAAGAAAGTCAGCTGATATCCAAATTCGCGGTCATCCTCTGCTTGCAGATTTCCAGTGAAGTACCACCACTCGGTTTGATACTCCGGATGTGCTCCATGATCCGCCGGGAAAGCGAATATTCGCTCAGAATCCGCTTGCGCGAAAGCCTCGATATCATCGTCTGCTTGCACCCACTCGATTTGCTCTCCTTGCGGCACTGTCGTTGACTGTGCAGAAAAGCATCCGCTCAACAATTCTAGGCATAGAACCGAACTGATAACGGTACGGATCAGTCTATTCATACCGGATCGCCTCAATGGTTTGAATTTTCCCCAACTGACGGGCAGGTGCTATTCCTGCCAGAAGTGCTGCAAGGATTGCAACCATCACGGTCTGGACGATAGGTTGCCAGGTGAGGGAAAGATTTAAAGTCCAACCAAAAGAACGCTGATTGATCACATCGATCAGCAGAATCGCCAGGCAAATCCCAGCAGGGACCGAAATCAATCCCGCAGCCAGACCCATCAATCCGGTTTCTAGCATCACCTGGCTCCAAATCTGGCGGATAGAGAAACCTAATGCTCGTAAAATACCCATTTCTCGCTGCTTTTCGAATTGCAGAATACTGAGCGAGTTAATGATCCCGATAAATGCCACCAGTGTCGCCAGGATTTGCAGCGCGCGGGTGATGGCAAAAGTCCGCTCGAATACTGTCATCACCTCATCCCGCAGTTCCTGGTTGGGTTGAATCACCAGACGCTGACTGGCAGGCAATTCTTCTTGCAAATGATTGGCAAATTCTATAGCGTTCACATCCGGTTGCAGACGGATTCCGATGGCGGAGATCTCATCATCGTCCCAATATTTGCGATAGGTATCCAACGACATCTGGATGGTGCCCCCGGTGGAGGCGTAATCGTAATACACTCCAAGTACCCGGAAATCCTGTTCGCCTTGTTCTGTCTGCAATCGGATTACCTGCCCGGGTTGGTCAATTCCAAGCCGGTTAGCCAACGGTTCGGTAATAATCACATCCCCTGCTTCCATCCGATCCCACAATATATCCAGATCCTCCCATCGGTACTTAAACAAGCGTTCATAGGGCACACTTGTGTTATCCGTAGCTGAGATTTGGACTTCTCCTCCGGGCATGAGCACATAACCAATCTTGAGTACATCCAGACGGCTCACCTGAGGGTATTTGAGTAAAGAGGTGTACACAATCGGATCAATTGGCGCAGTCGGTTGGTTGGACTTTAAATTTGGAGCGGTAATGTAGATATCGCTCAGCAAGGAGGCATCCAGCCAGGTTTGTACGGTTCCTCGAAAACTGTCGATCATCAGATTTACTCCCAACGAAACCGCCAATGCGACCATGAGCGCCGCTACCGCCACCGAAGTCCGGCTGAGGGATTGGATCAAATTCCGTGGTGCCATTTTCCCGGGCAGCTGAAACACAACCCGTAGCAGAGGTTGAATTGCGCGCATCAACATCACCAATAAAAATGGCGTGATCAACGCAAATGCTAATACGATCAAGAATAATCCGCCGAAACCTGCGATGAGACTCTGGGTCGGCAGTCCCAGAACTCCCAAGCCCAACAAACCTGCAACCACGCTGGATAAAACGCTCTGCGGTAACCGCAACCTTGCCCTAGACTCGAGGGATGCTCGCGACAACGTTTCTGTCGCAGGTACGGAAGCAGCTTCCCATGCCGGAGGAATAGCAGTAAGGAGTGCAGCCAGAATCCCCAGACCAACTCCTTTTATCAGACTGACAGAAGACAGCGCAATATTTTGTACAGTGGTAGTGACGTACAGGTCATTTACGGTTTGGGAAACCATTGCTATTGTTGATCTTCCCAGCGCAATCCCAAGAACCAATCCCACCGCCGAACCAGCCAAACCCATCCAAAATGATTCCACCAGTACCGAGAGAAAAATTTCCCTTCGGGTAACTCCCAGACTTCGTAATATACCAAAAATCGGTCGACGCTGGATCACTGAGAAAGTCATAGTGTTATAGATCAGGAACATCCCCACCGTCATTGCCAATAAGCTCAGCGCAGTCAGATTCAAGCGGAAAGCGGCAGTCAGTTGGTTAAGACCTTGCTGGCGGGCATTGCTGGTAATCAGCGTTGCACCTGATGGGATCGCCTGCTGGATCGTTTGCATGGCTGCTGGCGAAGTATCTGTAAGTTGTAAATCGATCTGGTCTAGCTTGCCCGGACGGTTCAAGATTTCCTGTGCTGAGGCAATATCCACTAAAATGACGCCGTCTAACACACGTCTGGACAGTTCATCAGATGAGGTTACAACCCCAATTATCCGGATGGTTTGAAAAGAGCCCTCGGTCGATAACCTCAACTTGTCTCCGACCTTGAGCTGGACCATTTGAGCAAACTCACTCCCCACAATTGCTGCGCCCGGTTCTGTGAAAAATTGGCTGAAGGATGTATCCAGGCGGCTGCTGTCCGACCCCAGATAAGTCTGGAAAGCGGCTTCAGCAATCGGGTCCATCCCTACCAGTTGGATCTGCACATCCTGATAATCGGTCAGGTTTACTACCCCGGTCACTCTGGGAGCTATTTGTATATCACCAAACTCACGCCGAAGATTGGTGTACACACCATCATCCAACCCGTTGGGGAGTTGAATGATTTGGTGGGTAGCCTTGCCTGAAAGTGTTTCTGTACTGATAGCCAGTGCCGATGAAGCGCTCTCATTGGCCAGGTCAATGGCAATGGCAACCGCAACTCCCAAAGCAATTCCCAGAATCATCAATCCACTCTGCAGCCGGTGGCGGGAGTGATAACGCAAATTGGTTAGGATTACCGAGGTGGTTTGCAGAATTGAATTGAGCATGATAATCGAAAAAGTCTGGTGAACAAGTTACAACACTTCGGGCATGACCTTTATTTCCTCGGTCAGCTTGCCCTGATGCAGATATAAAACTCGATCCGCTATCTTTGCGGCTGCAAGACTGTGCGTCACTAAAATCATTGTGCGCCCATTACCCCTGGTTAGCCGGTTTAATAAACTCAGTACTTCTTCTCCGGTTTGTTCATCTAAATTCCCGGTAGGCTCATCCGCCAGCACAAGATCTGGTTCATGCACCAGCGCTCTCGCAATCGAGATCCGCTGCTGCTCACCCCCCGAGAGTTGCTCCGGGTAGGCACCTTTACGATGGAGCAAGCCTACCTGGTCAAGCAGGTTCTCGGCTTTCTTCTTCCCGCCATCCAGAAGTTGATGGTTAAGTTCAAGCGGTAATATGGTGTTTTCCCAAACAGTTAAGGTTGGAATGAGATTGAAGAACTGAAAAACGAATCCGATCCGTGCACGTCGGATGAGTGTTCGTTGGTGATCGCTTAGGGCAGTAAGGTTAATCGAATCAAAAATAACCTCACCCGTTTCAGCCTGGTCGATACCACTAATCAGGTTGAGTAGGGTGGTTTTCCCACTGCCGCTCTTCCCTAATATCGCGGTTACTTCCCCCTGATAAAAATCTATACTGGCATCATCCAGTACAGATCGCTGTATGGTTCCCTGCAAGTAAGTTTTGGTAAGGTGATTCAACTGCAATAATCCACCATGTTTAAGTGGATAAGAGATAATGGTAGCTGATTTCATACCATTATTGTAGCAAAATTGTACTGTTGAGATATCGGCTTTGTATAAGTATGCCAGTCAGGGCAAGTAAAGTTCTAACCCTGACCGGCACTCAATTTAGAACCAATCTCGCTTGACAAACAGAATTACCATCCCGCCAGTGAGTAATACAAATAGCAAGATGATCGCGAGGTATGCCCAGGGTTGATTAGCCAATGGAATATTGACATTCATCCCGAAAAATCCGGTGACAATAGTCGGAATGCTCAATACGATCGTCATCGAAGCTAAGAACTTCATGACCACATTCAAGTTGTTGGAGATGATCGAGGCGAATGCATCCATCATCGAACTTAAAATGTTATTGCTAATATCAGTCATACCAATCGCTTGCTGATTTTCGGTGATCACATCTTCCAGCAAATCTTCATCTTCCGGGTACTGGATGAAAAGCTTCATTCGTTGCAGCCGTTCCATCAGCACTTCATTGGATCGGATACCCTGGGTGAAGTAAACCAAGCTTTTTTGGTATTTAAGCAGCTCCAGTACCTCTTTGTTCTGCATGGAAGATTGGAGTTTATCTTCTAACAGCTCAGTCATCTTGTTGATTTCACGCAGACAACCCAGGTAATGGTTCGCAATATTGAGCAAGATCCGCAGAATGAACCGGTAACGTTTCCCGGTAGAGAGACCGCGCATTTTACCAGCAGCGAAATCATCCAAAACCTGATACGTTTGGCGGGTGACAGTCACTATAAATTTGTCATTGACGATGATACCTAATGGCATGGTGGAATATGGTACATCTGCCCCGCTACCCTGGTAAACCGGAACGCGGACGATAACCAGCAAAGTGCCATCGTCTTCCCGTTCCGAACGGGATCGTTCGTCAACATCTAACGGATATGTGATGAAGTCCTGGGGAATGCCCAATTCTTTCAACGTAGCTATTTCATCCGGCGATGGGTCCATAACCTGGATCCAGCAATTGTTCACAACTTCAGCGAACTGTTCAATGCCATTTTCAGTGGTCTTCCAAAATTTGATCATTGAACACCTCCTCTCGGATGGATTTACCTGCTATGCGGGCAAGTTATTTTACTCCTATTCATTCAGCTTGACATCAGTATTTTCAGACCAAAATCTCACAAAGAATTTAATCCGTACTTGCCGAAATGTTTGACGAAAGATCACTCTCCCTATAAACTTATTCCATGCTTGCCAGAGTGTTTTCATGCGCTGTACTTGGATTAGATGGTGTCATTGTCGAGGTAGAAGTAGATACCGGCGGCGGTCAGTATGGTATGGTGATTGTTGGTCTGCCAGATACCGCTGTTCAAGAATCTCGGGAGCGGGTACATTCTGCAATTAAGAATGCAGGACTTGTTAATCCTCGCAAGCGAACCACTGTCAATCTAGCCCCTGCTTCAGTTCGCAAAGAAGGTCCGGCGTACGACCTGCCGATAGCGCTGGGGGTGCTTGTCGCTTGCGATCAACTAGATCAATCTTCTCTGGAAAACACGTTGGTACTGGGTGAACTCTCACTGGATGGTTCAGTCCGGCATGTTCGCGGTGTGCTTCCGATGACGGCTTACGCTCGCAAGCTGGGTTATCAGCGGGTGATTGTTCCGGCGGAGGACGCACCCGAAGCAGGTCTCATACCAGATGTGGAAGTCATCCCTGTTCGTAACCTGACCGAACTTTACAATCATTTGAACGGGAATAGCCCGATCCCACCGCTTGCACAACTAAAACCGGAAGATATGCCCGTGTTGGTGCAAACAGATTTCCGTGAGATCAAAGGTCAGGAGCATGTCAAACGAGCCATGGAAGTCGCTGCGGCCGGCGGACATAATATGCTGATGATCGGCCCGCCAGGTGTAGGGAAAACCCTGCTCGCACGTGCCATGCCGGCGATATTACCGAAAATGACTGTGGATGAGGCTCTGGATGTAACCCAAATCTACTCGGTAGCAGATCAACTCCCGGTAGAAATTCCACTCATTCGTAACCGGCCTTTCCGAGCGCCCCATCACACCATCTCGCATGCCGGGCTGGTTGGCGGAGGAAATATACCTCACCCGGGCGAGATTTCGCTTGCGCATCGCGGGGTACTTTTCCTGGATGAGTTGCCAGAGTTCGGATCCCGGGTATTAGAAGTGCTGCGTCAACCCCTTGAAGACAAATTGGTCACCATCAGCCGCGCCAGCGGTACCCTGACATTTCCGGCCAACTTTCAACTCATCGCCGCTATGAATCCTTGCCCATGCGGATATTTTGGCGATCCTCTTAAACCCTGCACCTGTTCCAACACCACCATCACCAAATATCAGAAGCGAATCTCAGGTCCGCTGCTGGATCGAATCGATATCCACGTACAAGTACCGCGGGTTGAATTTGAAAAAATGAGTGACAACCGGGTCGGGGAATCCTCTGAAACCATTCAGAATCGGGTGGAAGCTGCCCGTCAAATCCAGCGGTCTCGGTTTGAAGGCAGTTCAGTTGCCAGTAATAGCGAAATGCACCCGGCCGAAGTGCGAAAATTCTGCGAACTGGATGAAACCGGACGTAATCTGATGAAATCTGCCAGTCAGCAACTGCAGCTTTCTGCTCGCTCGTATCACCGGATTCTGTAAGTTAGCCCGAACCATTGCTGACCTGGCTGAAAGCCAAAACATCTTGCCCCAGCACCTGGCTGAGGCAATTCAGTATAGACCCAGAATGGATTTCGGAGTCGGATAACCTGGATTTATACCAGCGATTTCTGCGCTTGTTTTACTACTTCCACAATTTCAGGTAGATCAATCCCTTACTCCTTGATCTTTTTTAACCTGGGGGCTTTGGATCCATCTGGATTAAGAAATCGAAATCCGATCTAATGGCTAATCCAACCTGCCAAAGAAGACCTTAAAGAAACGCTGGCGGGTGAATGGTTGCCCCGCCAGGATGACCTGACTGCGGAACATGGCTGCCACCATCCTGATAATCCATACTGCGGTGCCTACCAACAGAGCCAGACCGAGCAGGCTCTGCCATAACGGTACATCGGTGCTAGCGATTCGGGCTATCATGCTGACCGGCGAGGTGAATGGTATCAGGCTTAATACCATTGAAATGGTTCCGTTCGGATCCTGGGTTGTGCTTCCCATTAACGCCAGCGGAATAATCATTGGCATCATGATCAGTGAGGTCATTTGCGACCCTTCCCTCAGGTTGGTTGCCATGGCGCCAACTCCGGCCATCAAGCTGGCATACAGCAAATAACCACCCAGAAAATACAAAAGCGCCCAACCAAACAGGTTCGCAGGAATATAAATGCCGGTGCCTAACATGTTGGTCTTTTGGCCCAAACTCATTAAGAACAAGCTGCTGCCCAGCCAGATGGCCAACTGCAGTAAGCCAACCAGACCCAGGGCAATGATCTTGCCCAACAGCAACTGTCTGGCATCCACCGATGACATCAATATTTCGATCACCCGGTTTTCTTTTTCGTTCGTAATACTGTTCATTAAAAGCGAGGAAGCGCCGACCAGCAGAATATAAAAAAGCACGGTGATCGCTGAGGGAAGTATCATACTGGCCGCGGATTCCTGAGCTTGTTCCGGTTTTGGATTCAAGTTGATCCTATGTATATTCAGCGACTGGGTATACAACAGGGCTAATTCCGGATCATTTTTAAGCAAATTTTGATTAATCACTTTCTGAATCGAACCGGATTGGTCGAAAGCCGAGATCGGATTGAAATCCGGGCGAATGTATTCCATTTCACCTGATTTCAGGTAATCGGCAGAGATGATGTATATCCCCGACAGCCGTCCGACCGCCAGATCCTGGCGCGCAGCCGCATCCGATCCATACTGAATCATGCTTTGGCTGCTTGGAATGATGGTAATCAAGCCGGAATGATCCACCAAACCTGCAGGTAAGGTATCTGGCACCGGAGAGAACATGGCTGCCACCTGCCCTGGTTGGTCTCGGTTTATCATCCCAACCACCCCGAAGATGATCGCGCCAACCAGTGGCAGGCCGAATAATGTAATCAAAAATGACCGGCGAAGGACCGTGGTCATAAATTCATTTTTCAAAACTAGCCAGGTCTTATTCATGCTTCTACCCGGCTTTCATTAACAATTCTTTAATCATGATCTTCTTTCCGTATCGCACCATTCCCAGTCGGAATGCTCTGGCTGCCAGCCAGATGGCTCCGCCGGCACAGACGAATAAAAGCGCTGAACTGGCTGCTATCTGCCACATGGGTATCACTGCAACCGCCATCCGCATACTGATGGTCACCGGCGCTGTAAGTGGGAATAGACTTAATCCCACCGCCAGTGGACTGTTTGGGTTGACAATAATCATGGATGCCAGCCAGTACGGCGCGACCACCGGAAGGGTGATCAGGCTGGTCCATTGACTTGCTTCGCGTGTTTCTGAGACGGTGGATCCTAGCAATGCCATCAGCGCGGCCACCATGACAAAGGCTGGGAACATGGTCAGTGCGAATACTACGATCGTGCTGGTATTGATGTGAATATTTTGCATCCAGTCCACTGAATTACGCCCGATCAGGATTGCCGCCACGATGATGACCGCCCATGCCAACAATTGCGTCAATCCCACACTCAAATTGCCCAGTACTTTGCCAGTCATTAACTGTTCTGGAGAGACGGAGGTCACCACGATTTCCATCGTCCGGTTTTCCTTTTCCTCTACTAACGCCTGCATCAAGTAACCTGAGCTGGTAAATACCACGATGATAAATAGGATCCCTGACCCAAACAATATAACCAGATTGATCCAATCATGCTCTCCCACCTGTCGGGTACCATCAGCTGAAATCACAGTCATATGGTTGCCATCTTCGATCCGTTGAAGAATTTCAGCTGGTTGGGAAGAAAGTATCTGGTGGTGAATCAAACTTTCAATCTGACCTTCAATATTGTTCCCGGGAGCTACCAGGTAAGCAAGCTTAATCAGGTTGGTCTGCAGAAAATCAGTCGGTACAACAAAATATGCCTGAATGGATTTTTTCTCCATGTCCACCCGGGCTGATTCTTCGGTCGCGTATGGGGTATATATCAAGTCAAATTCAAACAATCCTTCTTTCGGTTCTGAAGGAGTATAACCAGCGAGAATTCCGGCCTGATCCACATAACCAATCGGATTCCGGTTGATCGACAGGAGCGAGGCCACCACACTGATTCCCATAATAAATCCCATGAATAACGGCATGGATAGCAGGGTAATCAGGAATCGTTTTCGCAACACATGCCGGGTATATTCGTATTTGAAAACCAGCCAGGCTTTATTCATGCGTCCATCCCTGTTTGCTCGTGGTTCATGACGACCTGGATGAAAATTTCATCCAGAGTGGGTAAAGCCACTTCAAACCCATCCAGATGGATTCCCTGATCAAGAAGCTGCCTTAAATAATCTTGCGCGGTGCTCCCGGTCGGTAAACCCACCCGGTAACCGCTGCTGTTATACTTTTCGAAGTGGGTTGCGCTCGGTAAGGATGTCAGTGTTTCGGTGGTCTTGATAATCACATCTCGTCCCGCGAACTCCTTTTGGATGTCATCCAATCGGCCGTAGAGTATACTTTTACCCTGATTGATCAACACCAACCGGTCACATAGTTCTTCCACCTGGTGCATCTGGTGTGTGCACATTACGATGGTGCGGTTTTGGGAGCGGAGCTCGCGGAGAATATCCTTGACCATCTGAGTATTAACCGGGTCCAGGGCGCTGAATGGTTCGTCAATGATCACCACCTGTGGTTCATGGATAAGAGTGGCAATCAATTGAGCCTTTTGCTGCATACCCTTGCTAAGTTCCTTTATTTTCTTGCGGGCATGCACACCCAGGTCGAACCGGTCCAGCCACAATCTGACCCGCTTCCTTGCTTCAGATTCAGATAATCCTTTCAAGGTTGCGAGGTAAACCAGGCATTTCCCCAATTGAATATCCTGGTATAACCCGCGTTCTTCAGGCAGATACCCAACCTGGTTTTTCTTTTGCTCGGTCATTGGACCGTTCAGGATGGAAACATTTCCACTGTCAGGTTTGAAGATATCCAACAGGATCCGGATGGTGGTGGTTTTCCCGGCACCGTTGGGTCCGAGTAGGCCAAAGATTTCGCCATTATCCACAGTAAACGAGACACCATCCACTGCCTGTTGGGTTCCAAACTTCTTGGTAATTTGATTCACTTCGATCGTTGCCATTTATTTACCTTTGATTGAATTGTTAATATTTCCGGTTTAGTTCATTATTATGTTTTCTTCTGTAAGAAATCGTCCGTGTGTTCCAGCGCCTCACCAAAAATCTTGCACCCAAGTCCAAGCCTGAAATGTTTGCCTTTATCTTCAAATTGACTTCCCGGAACGATCATCACTCCATCAGATTCTACCGCTTCCCGGCAGAATTGGTCCACACTGCCTTTCCCCATCAAGGGAGAGAACACTACCGAACCGGCTACTGGTGGAATCCACCATAGGAGATGATTGTGTTTTTGAAAAAATTTTTCAGCTAACTTGTAATTCTTTCAGATGATCTTTCGATTGCGCTACAGGATAATATCCCTGTTCTTTACCGCCATTATTACCAGAACTACGCTGGGGGCGCTGTTGCAAATGGCAGTGTAATCCTTCATTTCGAGAAACCGCTGAACGAAGGATGCCTGCTGGGTTGCCAACTATCCAATCCGAAGACCAGGCAAGGCAAAGGCTTTTAATAAACTGGCGAACCAAAACCTCTATAACGTATTCGTTTTAATTCTGCGCCTGTTTTACTACTTCCACAATTTCAGGCAGATCTATTCCCAGAGTCTCGATCTTTTCCAGGGTGGGGATACTATTTTTATCCCAGCCACGCCGTTCATACACTGCATCCATCAATTTTTCATACTGCTCTTCCCGGTATTCCCGTAGAATCTTCATTTTCTCCGGGGTAGATAACCCGGCTGGATCGACGCTGATTAATGTCTTTAACTGACCGTCATACCGATCTTGCCTTGATTCGTATTCCAGTACAGTCACCGGTCCCATCGCACGGTAGGGCGGATAATCATGTATACGTCCAACCCGACCCATCCGAATGCTGAAAACTTTCTGGAAGTTGTACACCCGTTCAGATTGTGCGAGCAGTACATCCACAGTTGGAGTAGGTATTCCAGTCACGCCTTCATGGATCCAACAATAATTCTCTACGTGCTCTTCCACTTTGGCTGGTTCTTTCGTCGATTTGTTATTCTCTGGAGAAATATCGTTCCACGGCAATTTACACAGGCCATGCAGGCTGAACCAAGTGCGCCACATGGGGAAATAATGCAATGCTTCCGCTTTGTCTTTGAAAGTGGGCAGCAAATTGTGAACCTGATCCATGAAGATCAGCCATGCCTCATCATGCTGCGGGCCTTTAGTTGCGAGACCATACCCACCTTGCTGGGCCAGTGATTCTTTGGTGAGGTATTCAGAGATTTCCATCCCCTTGATTTCCATGCCAATATCCTGCAGAAATTGCGCGTCGGCACCGTACTCGGCAATGAATTTTTCCTTCATCGCCCGCACACCTTGCCCAACCACAACCCCAAAACCTGCACCGCTTGCCATCTGGTGGATCAAATCGAGCGCGGCATCCCCATTACCGAAACGCAGATCAAGCCCACCGGTTCTTTCAAGATTGAGAACACCTGCTTCAAAACACTCCATTGCGAAGGCGACACAATTCGCGAAGGAGATACTATCAATTCCGTAGGTATCACAGTAAAAATTGAGCTCAAGGACCTTTTGCGGATCGAAATTCCCAATGTTTGAGCCTAAACCAGCGGCATTCTCATATTCCGGGCCGTCTACCAGAACGCATTGTCCTTTGTAAGGTCCGGTTTTGATGGGAAAGTGATCTACTCCATGCGAACAAGACATGCTGCAGCCTAACCAACAACCATCCGGCAATCCCTGGGTGAAATTCTGTTTCCAAACATTCGAATCGATCAGATGGGTATCCGGATGGGAGCCAAACTGAAAATTCTTGACCGGGAGCAAGTCAAAGTGATCCATCACTTCAACAATGTTCGCAGTACCGACCTTGCGCATCTGATTTTGCTGATCATCAAAATCGGCAATTTCTTTGTTGATACGCTGTCCAGCTTTGCGGATGAGCGGCATATCGGCCACCCCATTCGGGTCTGCCCCAGTCAGGTTGTATTTGACTACGATAGCTTTGATCTTTTTATCACGAAATACTCTGCCAGGTCCGCCTCGTCCAGCCTGTTTGAGGCGGATCTCTTTGCGACGTACATCAAACCAGGTAGAGTTGATCAGTGCAATCCGGATATGCTCGGCTGCCTGTCCGGTTGAAAGGACGGAGATTGCACGTTTTCCTTTTTCATCTCCACCATACAAATCTGTCAGAGTATTGCTGATGGTATGTGAATCCAGGTCGGTTAGGTTAACCTCTTCAATAGCTACTTGTCCAGAATCGCCATCAATAAAGATAACAACATCCCGATCTGCTTTCCCTTGAATTTCAAGAGCATCAAATCCAGAAAACTTAAGAAAAGGCGCGAAGTAGCCGCCTACATTGCTGTCAATCACATTCCCGGTGAGGGGGCTGAGAGTCACAACTGTCGATTTGCCGCTGCCCGGATAAGCGGTGATACCGCAGATGGGTCCATTCGCAATCACCAATTCATTTTCCGGATCCTGCCAGGTCACACCTGGATGAACAGCATCCCAGAGAAGTTTAAGTGCAAACCCTCGTCCACCCGTGAACAAATTTTTCATTTGTTGGGTGACTGGTTTTTCCTTGATGGTGTGATCAGTGAGATTGATATAAAGGGTCCGGTTCGCGTAACCGCGTTCCACTTTACCTGTTTGGTATGAATACGATGCAAGTTGGGTCCGACTGAGGTTTCGCGTCTCATCAACCATCGATAAAGTCATGTATATATCTCCTCAAGTGATATTTTGGGAATAAAACAGCCTGTACAATTATGACAGGCTTTTTTTGTCTTGTCTAGCGGCACATATCCCGTGACTGTTATGAATTAAAATTCAATCTGGCAACGATTTCTTCCTCTTCCATTTCGCCTGTAGGCATAAAATGGAGAGATCGATAAAGTTCACGCGCGGTTTCATTTAATGGATGATAGGATAAGGCGAATTCTGTAAATCCCTGTTCTTCAGCAAGCTGATCAATCACCTTCAATACCGCTCCCCGACCATATCCTAAGCCCTGGTATTGCTTATCAATAGTGATCCCACCCAACCAGCAAGAACCATCTGATGGATCTTTTGCCCACATAAGCATTCCAATAATCCGATTCTCGGCACAAATTGCAATCGGATTCCAAATTTTGCCATAATTACATAGCGCTAAATAATACAAGGGTTGCGCAACAAAATTCCGTTGGTGTGTTTCAACTTCGATCTTTGCAACATCTCGCCAGTTGGTTTCATCCACTGGAAAGAGATTTACTCGGGCTTTGTCACGTTGATCTTGTTCAGTTTGCATGGCAATAGCATACCATAACCAGACAACTTTGTGATTGTTAGGATCGTCTTAATTTAGTCGCAGAAATACACCTAACATCTCTAAACCTTCACAGAAATTTTGTCTGCCTAACCCAATTCTGAAGTGTGGTTCTGGATAAATAAACTGACTGGCAGGAACGATCATCACTCCTGCCTTTTCCACCAGATCATGACAGAATCTATCCAGCGAAGCCGATCCGATCCAGCGTGGAAATGCAATCGGGCCCGCCTGTGGTGGAATCCAATGAAACAGATCTGGATAGTCTGCAAAGAATTCGATAGCCCTGCTCATGTTTGAACGTATCAACCTTTGATTTGTGGTGATGATATCCGTTTTATTCTCTAGAACCATACAAGCGAGCACCTCAGATGGTGCTGAGTTACAAATGGTGGTGTAATCACGCCAAACCTGGCAGGATTGTATGAAATCCCGGGATCCGACTGGCAAGCCAACCGATTCGCAATCCGGGGGCTGAGTAAGCTTTCGATAAACCGCTAAGTGAGATACCCTGTTCATATAAGTCACAGACCGGAGGTAAGGGTGATGAGTTTTCTGGAACCAGGTAACGGTACATTTCGTCCGAAAATACGATGATATTATGGCTACGCGCAATCTGGATCAGCTCGGATAACCAGCGCGCTTCAGGCTGGTATCCGGTCGGATTATGGGGAAGATTGATCACGATCATCCGGGTTTTATTGGTGATCAACTTCTGTAACACGCCCAAATCCAACTCCCAGTGATTTATACACAGTGCGAGCGGCCAATTAATTACATTACATCCTATCGACCTCGCAACTTCGCTGAGTGATTGATAGGCGGGTTGCAGCACAATGACTTCATCCCCAGCATGTAAAATCGCCTGCATAGCGATGTAAATTAGTTCCTCCGGAGCGGCTACAATGATTTGCCCAGGTTGGATCGTCTCATAATCAGCGGCGATCATTTCCCGTAGCAAAGGCAGACCCTGACTTTCGGTATATCCAAGCGACAAATTCTGCCAAATTTGTTGAAGTTCCTGCCCTGCTCCAGAAACAACTTCACTCATCACTAAGCTCTCGCAATCGGAAGAACTGAGCAGATATTTTGTTGAGAATTCGTACTTTGCAAAGTATCGTTCTAGCTTAAATTCGTTCACAGGTGTTCCTTTCTAGAGCAATAGCCTTCCATTCTCTTCTGATCACCAATTTCACTACTGTCGTCAATCACAGGAAAACGTTTGCCTTACCATTATCCGTTACATTCGAAAAAAGCTATAATTATTGCGATCTTGAATTAACAAGTTTTTTACAGAAGGATTGGTTAGTTTTTACTGCATTCTTGAGTTGATCAACTTACTCTTCTGATTAGAATGCTGACAAGGAGTCTTTATGGCTGAGTTTACCCGTTATGAAATCTATATGATCCTGAACACAGTGAAACCACTCTGGTTAGGAAAGATAGATCTGAGTGAGGTGGATTTACGGGGGGCAAATTTTCGCGAGGCAATTCTGACTGGTGCAGATCTTCATAAGACTCAGCTGCAAGGATCGAGTATGGTCGGTGCCCATTTAGGAGGAGCAAACCTGCAAAACACAAACCTCGCTGGAGCAGATATGCGAAAAGCATATCTAGTTGGAGCTGATTTGCGCAATGCCGATTTGCAGGAAGCAAATCTGGCTGAAGCCGACTTAACCGATGCCAATTTGGGCGGTGCCAATTTGATGGATGCGAATATGGGCGCTGTCGATTTGACCAACGCAAACCTCACAGATGCAATTCTCACAGGCGCAAATGCACCTGATCATCTCATTCTGCGTGCCAAGAGTCTATTTGGCACTGTCATGCCTGATGGACTGATTAATGAGCAGATGAAAGGCGAAACCAATGGCTGATTTAACGAGGGAAGAATTGATAAAAATCCTGGCAATTTCCACCAGCGCTCGATTATCGGGTGTAGATTTGTCTGGTTTGTCACTCTGCAATTTAAACTTCGCCAATGCAGATCTCACCCGCACTAACTTAAGCGGTGCCGATTTGAGCGGTGCCTATTTACGATCATCTCGGATGGAAGAGACCAACTTGCAGAATGCAAAACTTGTTGGCGCAAACTTAAAAGAAGCGAATCTCAAATCTGCTGACTTGCGAAACGCGGATCTTACTGATGCGAATCTGACGAACGCGTTCTTATATGGCGCGAATACGGATGGCGCCAAGATTGATCGAAACGCTGACTATCAACGATAGTTTATTATCCTTAGATAGCTGAACAGAACCTTTAAGTCAAGGTGAGAATCGCTTGTCATCATCCATTTGTCTGCTATTATGGAATCTATACCCACAAATAACTGACCAAGTCCAGATAAAATCAAAACCGCTTACAGGTTCTTCCTGGATCATCCTGAGTGGTTTTCTGGTATCGATTGGATTGATTCTAATCGTCTGGCAGCCACTGGTAACAGATTACCTGGCCCTTTTTGACCCAGCCTACCCCTGGTGGATTCAAGTTGATTGGCTGCTCATCCTCATTTTCCTCTTTATGTCTCTCGCGATCACCTTACGAGCTGATTTACGTAAAGATTTTTGGTTGATCATGGTTGCGTTTGTTGGTGGTTTTGTCATTGAATCATGGGGAACTCATACCGGTCTCTGGGCATACTATACCGGCGAAAAACCACCGTACTGGATTTTGCCTGCCTGGCCGATCGCTGCTTTGTGCATCGACCGCATGGTCAGCTGGCTGCCAGTTTCAATCCGTTCCATACAAGAAGCAAAATCCTCAAAAATCTTCTGGGTTGTGATGGTTGGATTTTTTGGATTGTTCCTTTCATTTCTCATTCAATTCAAGTTCCAGCTCATTCATATCTTGCCTGTTGCATTGGTGATATTCCTCATTTACTCCCCAAAGGAAAAGACTACCAGCCTTCTCATTTTCCTTATGGGCTCGATATTAGGAGTATTCCTCGAGTATTGGGGGACCTCTCGACAGTGCTGGACTTATTACACCCAGGAAGTGCCGCCCTTGTTTGCCATATTTGCTCACGGAATGGCATCCATTGCCTTTTGGCAGGGAACCGTATGGACTAAAAGAATAGTTGTTGGATTTCGCAGTATCATTTGGTCAGATTCATCCAAAAAGCATCTCTTTAACTAATTATTTGTTAAATTTTATTAGAATTTCCACAAAACCTATTGACTTTGAACTAAAAATCGGGTATAAGATGTTTAGGATGAAAGGCACCTTATCTAGCAGCAGCAATGCCAGCAACCTGATTTCTTGAATGATGGTTGTTTCGGTCGTCTGAGATGGTAGATAGGGAAAAAAATAAAATTACAAAAATTGCTTTTTCATACAGAAAAGCCGGGCTGCTACAAATAGCAACCCGGTTTTTTATTACACTTCCATTTTTCGATTTTATTTTCGAGATTAGATCGCAAGTATGATGATTCCACCAACAGTCATCAACATTCCGATTACCGTTTTTGCGGTGAGTGGTTCCTGGGCAAAGATCAATCCCATCAGGGCACCCCATAACGGAGAAGTAAACGCTATCGGCATGACTTGCGAAAGCGGTGCCTTGCTGATGGCTGTGTAGTAGCACAACATTCCGACTGACCCAGCTACCACGCCACCGCCAATGACCATATACAGGATTGCTTTGGTCCCTGCCTGCGGAATCGTCTTCCATTCAGGATAGCTGACAACCGCCAAAATAATCACTGCCACCGCGGTCCGAATGGTGATCCCGATTTGCGGAGATAAATTTCCCAGGTGCAGGCCTTTTTTTTCAAAATAACCACCCACTCCCCAGGCAATGGCGGTCAGCAATGCTATCAATTGAGGTTTCATGATTTCTCCAAATCCTTACGAAATGAATACCCGTATTTCATTATATGATCGCCTGTACGATTTCACGGAAGATAGCTGTGTGGTACTCAACATCTTTGACGGTGGTTGCCGGAGACATAAGCGCCATATTATGAAAAGGTGTCATCAAGATGCCACGATTTAATGCAGCCAGATGCATATAGCGATCTAAATCAAAATCTACAACCGCTTCTGCATCACCACCATTGCGCGGAGTTTGCGGACAGAACCAATACTCAGAACGACACCCAAGCCGATTCACTACCCACGGTAATCCAAATTCATCGATCGCTTTTTGAACATCCTCTGCCCAGCGAATGGCGAGGGGGATCATGTGAGAGAATGCTTCTTCAGTTAAAACTCCTGAGAGAGTAGCTTTGACGGCTGCCAGGGAAAGGGCATTTCCCGCCAGGGTTCCGCCGATCCCACCTACATCTGCCTCATCAATAGTAGTCATGTTGCAAATCCGATCTGCTACTTCCTGGGTAAAGCCGTACACTCCGGCTGGGATACCACTGCCGATCGGCTTACCGATGGTCAGCATATCAGGCTTTAAATCATACGCTTTGGTGTATCCACCTGGACCTGTACAAATGGTATGAGTCTCATCAATAATCAACAGGGTACCGGTTTTGCGTGTCAGCTCCCGCAGAGCATCATGATAGCCCGGGTCTGGATGGATAATTCCGATGTTTGTCATCACTGGTTCGGCCAGGACGCAAGCAATATCACCGGGAGCCAGGGCTTGCTCCAGGGCAGCCAGATTATTCCACTCGATCACCCGGGTAGTAGTCGCAGGGTTCACCTGCGGGCCGATAGATCCTGGTCGCGGACCCGGAACACCATGGTTGATGGTGCAAAACGATTCATCCACAGTACCATGGTAACAGTAGTTGTAAACCAGAACATAAGGGCGCTGGGTGATATGCCGTGCTAATCGCAAAGCAAAACGATTCGCATCAGTGGCTGTGAGGGTTGTTTGCCAGTACTTCAGCCCGAACCTTCGCTGCATCTCCTCGCCAACCCAGATTGCATCTTCGATTGGCAGCATAAAAGTGATGCCGTTATCCAACTGATCTTTTATGGCCGGGATGGATCCAGCCGGCGAATGTCCGGTCATCGCGCCAGTATCGCCTAAACAGAAATCAACATAATCATGTCCATCCACACAGGTAAAGTGCGATCCGCGGGCTGATTTTACAAACAGGGGAAAACCTCCTGCCCAACGTACCATCCAATTCATTGGAACACCTGCTAACAGGCTTCCCTGCGCTTTTTCATATAACGCATACGATTTGGGATGTCTTTCGCGATACAACTTCAATTCTGATTCAAGGCATTGGTGTAACTTGGAACGGTCGATCAGGGCCATGTTCTAAAAACCTCCTTTGTCTTGTTTTGAAGTGGATAGATTAATTATAGAAGGATCCACTGTATTGCAAGCAAATAATTGTCTTCCGTTTTGGCAAATTATCCACAATCTCTTCAGCAAGTTATCCTCTAAGTTATCCACAGCTTTATCCACTCTTTGGCAAGGTTCAGTGGATAACTCATCCAATTTTGAGAAGTGATCTTAAGTGACTACACGAAAACGAGTTTTTCAAAAATGGGATATTCGTGGGTAAAAAGACTTGAAATGTGGATGGAATATGGCTATAATGTGGTGGAAAGTGGTAATAAGTGGGTTAATGTGGGACGCCGGTGATCAACCGGCGTTCAGTCTTAAAGAGGGTAGTAGAACATATGTTCCTAGGAAGATTTGCACACACTTTCGACGATAAAGGCAGGATCGCAATCCCAACCAGATTCCGCGATCTATTAGACCAAGGCGCCTACCTGACTCAAGGTTTCGATAAAAATCTGATTGTTTGGCGTGTTCAAGAATTTGAACAAATCTACAAACAGGTTAACGCACTTAGTTTTACAGACCCCAACGCCAGGCTACTCAAGCGGTTAATTTTTGCAAATACGACTCGGGTGGATATCGATAAAGTTGGTCGAATTCTGATCCCGGCGTTTTTGCGTGAGATAGCGAACTTATCCACCAATAATGCCGTTTTTGTCGGCGCTGGCAATAACTTTGAAATTTGGTCACCTGAAGAGTGGGACAAACAGAGCGAATTACTCCTCGATAGCGAAACCAATGCGCAGCGTTTCTCAGCGCTGAATCTTCGGGTGGACTGATATGACGGACCAACAACCCCAGTCTTCCTCACCACACCTCCCGGTTATGCTGCAGCAAGTGTTAGACGTGACTTCAGCCGAAATCTCCCAGGGTTGTTTGTAGATGGCACACTCGGTGCCGGTGGTCATTCCGCCAGTATTCTCTCTCGGGCAGAGCCACAAGGTGAACTGCTGGGGCTTGATCTGGATCCTGTCGCTCATGAATCTGCCCGCGAACGGCTAGCCCAATTTGGACAAAGGGCTGCATCTGGTCCACGGCAGCTATTCGGACCTTGATGTTCATTTGAAATCGATCGGTTGGGAGAAAGTACAGGGAATTCTGCTTGATCTCGGGGTCTCGTCCATGCAGTTAGATCAGCCGGAAAAAGGATTTTCGTTCCGGCTCGACGCACCCCTCGACATGCGCTTCAACCCTTCGGCTCCCCTCACAGGAGCCGAAATCCTTAACGAATGGGATGAAGCGGATATCCTGCAGATCTTATGGGACTTCGGTGAAGAGACGTCAAGCCCGGCGAATTGTACGTGCCATCCTGGCAGCCAGACCAATCCACACAACCGATTGAATTGGCAAACTTGATCGAGAAAAGCCATAGGTAGAAAAAGTGGAATTCATCCGGCAACAAAAACCTTTCAGGCACTCCGAATTGCCGTAAACGGCGAATTGGATAACTTGAAAACTGTTTTACCCAAAGCGGTGGATGCACTATCCCCTGGTGGAAGATTAGCGGTAATCTCATTCCACTCTTTGGAAGACCGGATCGTAAAGCATTTTTTCGTAGATCAGGCAAAAGATTGCATCTGCCCTCCCAGCCAACCCATTTGCACTTGCGACCACCGGGCAACAGCTGAAGATTATCACCCGCCATCCGATTGGAAGCAGATGAAGCCGAAATCTAACATCAACCCACGCTCACGCTCCGCACAGGCTGAGAGTGGCTGAACGATTATAAGTGGCATGAGTGTTGCAAACTTTACAGGTTACGATGATGAATAAAACACTAATTCAAGCCTATAAGTTGGTTCCCTGGCGCAAGCAGATACAGTGGATAGGTTTTTCGTTGCTCGGGATCGTAACCATCAGTATTCTTGCCTGGTTATATCTTTCCATCTCGTCAAAAACCAGTATCGCCGGCCGTCAAATTCAAGATCTCCAATCCGAAAAAACCAAAGCAGAACAAGCAATCGCAGCCATGGAGACTAACCTGGCAGAAATCTCTTCGTCCATAGAAATGGCAAAACGAGCCGAGAAGTCTCGGGTTATAAACCGGTAGACCCTATTGATTTCGAGTACATGGTGGTACCCGGTTATGGCGGCAAACCGACTGCCAAATTAGCACCTGAGACATTGAGTGTACAGGTCGAATCAAATGGAATGCGTTCAGAATTCACCCGCTCCCTCTGGGATTGGGTCGTTGAGAGTTATGTAGAACCTGCATTGGATCAATAACATGAACAAACCACCTTTCTATTCCCGATTTCTCATGACCGGTGTTGCATTCTCACTGGTGGGCTTTTTAATTGTTGCCCAGATGGTACACATTCAAACCAGCGCGCAAGCAAAAGCAGTGACTGATTACGGTAAAGAATGGGCATATGTTCCCAAGACGATTTTTCCGGAACGTGGCAGAATCTACGACCGCGAAGGGCAATTATTGGTTGGTAATACGGTCAAATACGAAATAGGTATCAATCTGGCGGATGTCAGCGACCCTGAGACCATTGCCCGGGCAATGGAAACGATCCTGGGGATGGATTACACCAAGACTTTAGAAAAAGCGAGTACCGATCAATCCAATTCGGCAGCTTATGTATTATTAAAAGATTTTGTTGAAATCAGAAAAAGCACAGGAAATTATCTCGTTAATGAATTCATACAGCCGAATGGCTGAAGAAAACACGGATGAAGATAAATACATCCCGAATCTGGATGGGATCATTCTCACCCCGCACTTACAGCGCAGCTATCCCGAAGGATCACTGGCTTCGAACGTATTGGGTTTCTATACACTTCAAACCAGCCAAACCAGCCAAACTGCCGACCGGCATGAGATCCGGGTTGGGAATGGTTACTTTGGGGTAGAAGAAAAATTCAACGACCTCCTTGCCGGTACATCCGTTGATGTGCAGGTTCCGCTCGATCCAAATCAAGTAGATCAGATTCCCCAGGTACCACCTGGTGGAGATATCGTCCTCACGATTGACCGCGAAATTCAATCTGCGATGGAGAAAGTGATTGACGCCCACGTCAAAGCATCCAAAGCAGAATCTGGAACCCTGGTTGTCCTTGATCCGAAAACCGGCGAAGTGCTCGCAATGGCAAACACTCCACGCCTCGACCCAAATGAATACTGGAAGATTAGCAAAGTCTTTAGTAATGCTGCATTTTACAACCGGGCAGTCTCAACAACCTATGAACCCGGCTCCATTTTTAAAGTGTTGACAATGGCAGCCGCCCTAGATGCAGGCAAAGTCGTTCCAGAAACTCCTTTCCTGGATACCGGTGAATTTGAAATCGGTGGAGCTATTGTCCGTAACTGGGATGGTAATGCCTGGGGTGAACAAAACATGATCGGGTGTATGCAGCATTCCTTGAATGTCTGCCTATCCTGGATTGCGACTCAATTAGGTCCAAAGCAATTCTATGAATACATGGAAAAATTTGGCATCGGTCACAAAACCGGTATCGATCTGGCAGGTGAAGCAGAATTCCCAATGCGCCTCCCTGGTGACGGTAACTGGTACGATGTGGACCTGGCAACCAACTCGTTTGGTCAAGGGTTAGCCGTTACTCCCATCCAATTAGCCAGCGCAATCGCATCAATAGCGAACGATGGCAAGATGATGGCTCCGCATGTGGTCAAATCAATTGTCAGTAATGGCAGACAGTACAACACCACCAATCAGGTGATTTCACAGCCCATCAAACCCGAAACCGCGCGGACCCTGACAGAGATGTTGGCAATTTCTTTGGAAGAAGAATCGTCAGATGCCCTGGTTGAAGGTTACCGAGTTGCCGGCAAAACCGGAACTGGTGAAATTCCTACTCCCTACGGTTACTCATTAGGTGTAACCAATGCCTCCTTCGTGGGTTGGGGTCCGGTAGATGATCCCCGCTTTATGGTTTATGTCTGGCTGGAAAAACCAAAGACCAGTATTTGGGGTTCCATTGTCGCTGCGCCAGTATTTAGAGATGCAGTCTACGAACTAGTTGTTCTGATGAATATTCCTCCGGATGAAAACCGGGCGATGTTAAAGAATTGAGGAACTTGTGCTAACACTTGCTGACGTATTTGAAGCAATCACCGGTCAACGCATTTCTGGCGCTGACCTTGTTGTTACAGAAGCGTCTGTCGATTCGAGGCAAACAATCCCCGGTTCGATGTTTGTTGCTCTACCTGGTGAACGCGTTGATGGACACGATTACCTGCAAGCCGCGTTTTCTAAAGGCGCACATATGGCTTTGGTCCAAAAAAAGGATCTTCCCGGAGATATTCCAGTAATTGATTTATCTCAACCGGTAGATTTATCTTCCTGCAAGATTCCACCTGCCCCATTCTGTATTTACGTCCCCGATACACTCCAAGCCCTTACAGCAGATTGCAAAATTCTGGCGTAGCAAACTGGATTTGCGAGTGGTTGGTATTACCGGCAGTGTCGGTAAATCAACAACCAAAGAACTGGTTGCCGAAGTACTGAGTATCCGCAGCCGGACACTGAAAAACCCGGGGAACCTCAACAATGAAATCGGTCTACCCCTCACGATTTTAAGGCTTGGAAAAGGACATGAACACGCGGTGTTAGAAATGGGCTTTTACGTTCCCGGTGAAATCGCCTTCTTGTGTGATATCGCCCGACCGCAAATTGGGGTGGTCACCAATATCGGCAGCGTCCATGCCGAACGGGCAGGATCAAAAGAAGAAATTGCCCGTGGAAAATCCGAATTAGTTCAATCACTGCCCGCCGATGGCGTCGCAATCTTGAATTACGATGACCCGTACGTGAAGGCGATGGCTGAGAAAACAAACGCCAGAGTCCTGTTCTATGGACTTGATCCGCGAGCCGACCTATGGGCAGATGATATCACCGGTGAAGGCCTTGAAGGTATCCGTTTCAATTTGCATTACAAATCTGAGATGTACCAAATGCGGATTCCTCTCATTGGACAACACTCGGTACATACAGTCTTGCGAGCTGCGGCGGTTGGTCTGGTTGAAGGCATGGCCTGGGCAGAAATTATCTACGGGTTAAAAAACAGCCGAACCCAGTTGCGTTTAGTGGCAGTTTACACGCCTTCGGGTGCGATGCTGTTGGACGATTCATACAATGCATCACCTGAATCGACACTGGCCGCCCTGAACTTATTGGAAGATTTGGATGGCCGCAAAATTGCTGTGCTCGGTGACATGCTTGAACTTGGACAGTACGAAGTAGAAGGCCACACAAAAGTTGGGATCCGTGCAGCTGAAATTGTTTCAGAGCTGGTCACGGTGGGTGAACGCGGAAAAATGATCGCTGAATCTGCTCATCCAGTCTGGTATGCATCGGAACCAGGTTCATTCGTTCGAGACAAGTGAAGAAGCGACTGGATATCTAAGAACTCAGTTGAACAAAGGGGATGTTGTGTTGGTGAAAGGATCTCACGGTATGCGATTGGATAAGATCGTTACCGCTCTGGAGGTTGCAGAATGAAAGAAACATCCCTGGCTCTGATGCTCAGCGCCCTTAGCTTTATAATGGCCGTCATTTGGGGTGGACCATTACTGCGTATCTTGCGCCATTTCAAAATTGGCAAACTCATTCGGGTGGAAGAACCAGATGCACATGTTGTCAAAATGGGCACGCCCACCATGGGTGGAGTGATGTTCATTGTGCCAGTCCTGTTTTTAACGCTGCTTCTCAATGCTGCCACGCTCATCGGAGTCGATATTCTCGAAAGTTCTGTTCTTCTTCCCGGCTTAACGATGGCTGTTTTCGCCATTCTCGGCGCAGTGGATGATTGGGAAGGTATTCGCGGTCCACGGCGTGGATCCGGAATGCGTATTCGCACCAAATTCTTGCTGCAAACCATTTTGGCAATCGCAATCGTCTTAATCATGGTTTACATCCTCAAAGTACCACACCTCCACTGGCCAGGCGCCAAACGTCCTTTGGATCTAGGCTTCTGGTACATCCCGATTGCTGTTTTCTTCATCGTCGGTATGTCAAATGCTATGAATTTTACCGATGGCATGGACGGCTTGGCAGGTTTGATCGCGGCGACAGCCTTTGCCACCTACGGGGTGATCTCACTCCAAAACGGACAGGAATTCCTAGGACGTTTCTGCTTCACTCTAGTTGGCGCTGTCTTCGGTTTCTTATGGTACAACGTGCACCCGGCACAATTATTTATGGGTGACACCGGTTCTCTGGCTCTCGGGGCAACGCTGGCTGTGGTCGCTTTGATGACCGGTCAATGGTTGACTCTGCCGATTATCGCGATCATACCGGTAAGTGAAGCGGTCAGCGATGTCCTCCAGATCGGATATTTCAAGCTGACCAAAGGAAAACGTCTTTTCAAGATGGCACCTTTGCACCTTCACTTTGAACTATTCGGATGGAGTGAAACCCAGGTTGTGCAGCGATTCTGGTTGGTTAGTTTATTATGCGCCATGCTCGGCCTGGCGATTTCAATGGTGTAATCATGCAAAATTGGTCAAAGAAACGAGTGCTAATTATCGGAGCCGCCCGACAGGGACAGGCTCTGGCTCGTTTCCTACTCAGCAGAGGCGCAGTTGTTACGGTGAATGACCGCCAATCGCTCGAATCACTTCAACCCATTATCCAATCCTTCCCGGTGAACTCCATCCATTGGGTAGGTGGCGGGCATCCGTTGGAATTGCTGGATGGAATCGATCTCCTCTGCCTCTCCGGTGGTGTATCACTCGATCTACCCATTGTAAAAGCTGCATTTGCCAGAGGTATCCAGGTAAGCAACGATACCCAGATATTTCTGGAAGCTGTATCTTGCCCGGTGATCGGAATCACCGGTTCAGCCGGAAAAACCACCACCACCACATTAGTTGGCAGAATTGCAGCAAAAGCAGTGGTTCCTCCTCAGCACAGCTGGGTAGGCGGCAATATCGGCTTCCCGTTGATCAGTCATCTGGACGAAATTGGCCAATCTGACCTGGTTGTCATGGAAGTCTCCAGTTTCCAACTCGAACAGATGACCCTTTCGCCAAAGATAGCCGCTATTTTGAATATCACTCCCAATCATCTTGACCGGCACGGCACCATGGAAGCCTACACCGCCGCCAAATCCAGAATGATCCAATTCCAAAACAGTGATGACACAGCCATCCTCAACCGGGAAGATC
The DNA here is from genome assembly GCA_963818305.1 of uncultured Chloroflexia bacterium. Taxonomy (GTDB): domain Bacteria; phylum Chloroflexota; class Anaerolineae; order Anaerolineales; family Anaerolineaceae; genus DAIOEK01. Next base: position 81,359 of record CAWFRQ010000012.1, on the reverse strand, counting down.
CGGGTTCATGGGGTTTGTTGCCGATCGTCAAAGGCTATCTGGTGACCTTTGGTATTGTCGCAACCTAAACCCGATTTCGACTGGAACTTTTGTCTCCAATGAATGGATCTGTTACCAGCATCAGGGAAAGATAGAGCAGGTATTACCGCTCTCGTCAGTCCTGTTACGCGGCCAGCACAATTTGCTGAATGTCCTTGCTGCCTGCGCAATCGCCCGGGCTGCCGGTTTTTCGAACGAATCGATCTGCGCCGGGGTTGAAGGCTTTGCCGGAGTACCACATCGATTGGAATGGGTACGTGAGTGGCATGGCGCAAATTGGTACAACGATTCCATCGCCACAGCTCCGGAAAGAGCGATGGCAGCGATTCGATCATTCAGTGAACCGATCATCTTATTAGCCGGCGGCACGTGATAAGAACCTGCCCTGGGAGCAATTTGCCCAGTTAGTGCAACGAGAAAGTAAAAACACTGGTCACATTTGGTGAAGCGGCTCCACTGATTGAAAAAGTGATGAAACAAACAGAGAATCAAGAATAAAAGTCTCCAGATCATTTCTTGTGTAGATCTGCAGCAGGCAATCAAAAGTGCAGCAGATGTTTGCCAACCTGGTGATGTGGTCCTGCTTTCCCCGGGTGGTACCAGCTACGACGAATTCAAAGATTTTGAAGAACGTGGTGAGGTATTTCGAACATGGGTGCAACAACTTTCGTAAAATCATCGACTCCAAAACTAGCGACAGCTCAAACACATCATCCGTTAAAGCTGCATATTGACGTGCCCCTGCTACTAATCGTCATTGCGATGGTCACATTCGGCATGGTAATGCTTTATTCAGCCAGTTGGGATTCGTCGGTGACCCGAGATATGCCTCCCTATTCGGTTGTGCTCAAACAAGGCAGAATGCTTCTGCTTGGTCTGTTTAGCCGCTGCGGCAGCCAGCTTGTTTGATTACCACCGCTACAAAAGGATCATCGTTTTGATGATGGCCGGTACAGTAGCATCTGCTCTTTCTGGTGTTGGTATTCGGTCGAGCCGGTGCTGGACCTGCTCGCGGTCTATTCAGCGGTTCAGTTCAACCCTCCGAATTGGCGAAACTGGTCATCATCATGTACCTTTCCTTCTGGTTCTACGCAAAGAAAGAACAGCTTACGAACTTTTAGCTTTGGATTCTTCCCTGTGATCGCCCTGCTTGGGATTTTGGGTGGACTGATTCTGCTCCAACCAGATCTCTCTGCTGCTGCCACCGTCATCATCATCGGTGGTATTTTATTCTTCCTCGCTGGGGCAGATTGGCGTCAGATTGTGATCGCGATAGCTTCATCCGCGCTCATCGGTACGATCGGTTTGAAATTGTACAGCACCGGTGCCAGCCGTCTCAATGATTATCTGGCCGGATCTGAAAGATATTACAGAATCTTCTTTCCACGTGATGCGCGCTATGGAGGCGGTCATTAATGGTGGATGGTTTGGTGTCGGCATTGGTCAATCAAACACCAAATACACCGGGTTGCCCTTCCCCTACACCGATTCCATCTTCGCAGTCATCGTGGAAGAACTCGGTTTGCTTGGAGGTTGTCTGGTAGTTGTCCTATTCGGTTTACTCCTTTGGCGCGGTTTAACCATCGCCAAGCGCGCACCAGACCAATTGGGTTCCCTGCTGGCCTCTGGCATCACCATCTGGATCGTCCTGGAAGCATTCCTGAATATGGCAGTCATCATTGGCCTCTTCCCGTTCGCCGGGAACGCCTTACCACTCTTTAGTTCCGGAGGGTCAAATCTGATCACAACCCTGGCAGCGCTGGGTGTACTCATGAACATTGCCAGGACTCAAACAAGTAGTGAAGAAAACGAAGGGAGTTTCAGTGCGATTGTTGATTTGCGCAGGTGGAACGGGCGGCGGCGTGTATCCCGCACTCGCCGTTCTTCAGTCTCTGTCGAACAGAACTGAAGACGTTCTCTGGGTTGGAGGAGAAAACGGAATGGAAGGTGAGATTGTGAAACGCGAAAACATCACCTACCAGACCATCCCCGCTGCCGGTATTCACGGTGTGGGTCTTGCCACCTTACCTGGAAATATCTCCCAACTTATTAGAGGATTCTTCGCTTCACGGAAGATCCTGGCTGAATTTAAACCGGATGTGCTGTTCTTCACTGGCGGCTACCTGGCCGTTCCGATGGCTCTGGCTGGAATTCGCTGGCAATCCCTTCTATATGTTCCGGATATCGAACCTGGTCTGGCCCTGAAGACAATTGCCCGGTTCTCAGATCAAATCGCTGTTACTGCTTCGGAATCCATTCAGTATTTCAAGAACAAACTCGTTACAGTGACAGGCTACCCGACCAGAAAAGATTTGAACCGTTGGGATAATCAATCCGGACGGGAATTCATTAACATTCAGACTTCCAAACCGGTTGTATTGATCTTTGGTGGAAGCAAAGGAGCCCGCTCGATTAACCAAGCGGTTTGCCAACACATCAACGAAATCCTCGCCATCGCTGAGGTCATCCATATCAGCGGCTCTCTCGATTGGGAAATGATCCAAACCGCGCGCAATGCCCTACCGGCTGCACTTCAACCCGAGTATCACATCTTCCCATACCTACATGAAATGGGTGCGGCATTGGCAAGCGCAGATCTAGCAATCTCCCGCTCGGGTGCTTCCATCCTCGGTGAGTATCCGCACTTCAAACTCCCATCCATCTTAGTGCCCTACCCATATGCCTGGCGTTATCAAAAAGTCAATGCAGATTATCTGGTCAATCAAGGTGCGGCATTAATTCTTGAAAACCAACAATTAGCCGATCAATTATTGCCAACATTATCGAGTTTACTGGCAAAGCCAGAACAACTAAAGCAGATGGGTATTGCTGCGGGAAGTTTGCACACAGATAATGCCTCACAGCAAATTGCAAACATCCTAATCCGGCTTGCTAAACCTCAGGAGGAAAAATGATCAGTATCCACATCGTATTCTGGATGTTTGTGATCATCTTCGCTGTAATCGGTGCTCTTCGTGGCTGGGGTCGTGAATTACTGGTCATGTTCGCGTTGATCCTTTCGGTCTTTATCCTTACCCTGGTCGACAAATTTGCCCCCGGTGTCGCAAAATCCCTCACAAAAGATGGGGTTGAAAACTTATTTTGGATGAGGTTCGCGGTTACTGCAGGGTTGGTAGTTTTCGGATATCAGAGTGTAAATTTCTCGCGTATCAGCGGATCACCCCGTCTGATTCGCGGCAACATCCAGGATACTCTCCTCGGATTGGTGGTTGGCGTGATAAATGGCTTCTTAATTGTTGGAACCATCTGGTTTTATCTGCATGATGCAAAATATCCGCTTGATTTCATTTCTGCACCGGTGGAGGGAACTGCGGCAGGTGATGCCGCATTAAAAATGATTCCGTATCTAGCTCCATCCTGGTTAGCGGCACCTGCCATCTATTTTGCAGTCGCGCTGGCTTTTGGACTTGTCATAGTTCTGTTCATCTAAAGGATTCAGATGCAACATATCCATCTCATCGGCATCGGCGGAACAGGACTTTCTGCCATAGCCAAAGTTCTGAAAGAGAGCGGTTACCAGGTCAGCGGTTCTGACCAGGTGATTGGTCCACTCGCAGCCAACTTGCAAAAGATGGGTATCCAGTATTTGCCGGACATAAAGCTGAAAATATTGCTGGTGCAGATGTGGTTGTGCAATCATCTGCTATTCAAACCGATAACCCGGAAATTCAGGCGGCTTTGTTAGCTGGGATTCCAGTTGTAAAACGCTCTGAATTTATGGGCAGAATAATGGAAGGGAAACGGAGCATCGCTGTAGCGGGTACACATGGCAAGACAACCACAACTTCCATGATTGCCTGGATGCTTGAAAATATGGGACGTGACCCTTCCTATATTGTTGGAAGTGTCATCAAAGGACTGGATAGTAACGCGCACGCAGGTACCGGAAATGAATTCGTGATTGAAGCGGATGAATATGACCGGATGTTCCTGGGCTTGCACCCGCAAATTGCTGTAGTCACCTATCTCGAACATGATCACCCGGATTGTTACCCCACCTATTCAGATTATTTGACCGCATTTGACCAATTTGTGGCAACTATTCAGGTCGGTGGAGTGCTACTGGTCAGTGGAGACCACCTTGAACCGGTTCGGTTGTTAGATCGGCTTCCAGTTGGAATCCGTGGATTTCGCTATCGGAATCCACCCATCTTGTGATTTTCAGGCACAAAGTTTACGTAATGAAGAGGGCACCTACGCATTCGAATTCGTCCAGAATTCAGAGCATGGAATGCGCCGAACTGGCAAAATACGTGCATCTCACTGTACCAGGACAACACAATGTGCAAAATGCGGCCGCTGCCCTGGCTGTAGCTTCCATTCTCGGATTGGACATCAACGAAGCTGCAGCACATGTATCATGTTTTTCTGGTAGTGGACGCAGATTTGAGTTGGCAGGTGAGATCAACGGGATTATACTCATAGATGACTATGCGCATCATCCCACCGAAATCAATGCCACTCTCGCTGCCGCAAGATCCAGATACCCGAACCATCGCATCTGGGCTGTCTGGCAGCCGCACACATATTCTCGCACCCGCCTGCTTCATACTGAGTTCGCCAACGCGTTTTCGCAGGCAGATGAAGTCGTGATTACAGAAATCTACGCTTCTCGCGAGAAACCAGAAAATACCTCCTCTGCTGAGGTTGCTCAGGAGGTGCCCGGTGGGAAGGCTCGTTTTGCAGCCACTCTCTCCGATGCATCCCATCTTCTCCTGAACAACCTCCAATCCGGCGATGTAGTTGTTGTCCTTTCCGCCGGCGATGCAGATCAGATCAACAGGCAATTGTTTCAACAGTTGTCAGAGAGGACAATTTAACAATGGTAGAAAAGAATCCTTCAGGTAACAAAGGCAATTCATTCAACAGCGCTGAATTCCTGAGCTCAAAAAGCATGGATGGGTCCATGTTTCAATCTTCTCAGGTCAAATTGCTGGAGGGGAACTTCTCAAATAAAGAACGTAAGCAAGTGGTGATGAAGCTTATTCAGTTTATGAAAGCTACGTGATTTCGTAGAAAGGCGGCCATTTGGCAAGCATTATTACCGAACAGATTTCGCAGGATTTTGGGAAACCAGCTCAAGGAGAACGTATCCTTAAGCCGGTATTCCACTGCGCGTCTGGGTGGAAATGCGGATGGACTGCTTGAACTCACGAAGATCGGTGATTTAGCCGTAATTTACTCCAAACTTCACTCAGTCGGGATCCCAACCAAACTGATTGGTGGTGGTTCTAACCTCTTGATCAGTGATGAAGGCTACCGCGGAGTGATTCTAGTGAACCGCTGCTCCGAATACCAGGTTGAACAATCTGGTTCGGAGATTTTGCTGTCTGCTGAATTCTGGTGTGAATCTGGGAAGTTTGGCACGCAAAATTGCCCTACAAGGGATTAGCGGGATGGAATGGGCCGCAGGGATTCCTGGCAGCTTAGGCGGCGCCTGTTATGGAAACGCTGGTGCACATGGCTCGAACATGCAAGCCAATGTTCTCTCAGTAGATTTGCTTTCAGTCGATGGACAAACCAACATCTGGACAGTTGATCAGATGGAATATGGATATCGCACCAGCAAACTTAAGATGACCCAAACTGGCAACATAATTCTCAAAGTCATCCTTCATCTAACCAGCGCAGCAGTCGAAACCATCCACGCTCGGATGGATGAATTCACCCAAAAAAGAAAAACCAACCAGCCCACCGGAGCATGCCTGGGATCGATTTTCAAGAATCCAGAACATGATTACGCTGGTAGGCTGCTGGAAGAAGCGGGACTGAAAGGTATGCAAGAAGGTGGAGTGCACGTGAGCGAAAAGCATGCAAATTTCTTCATCAATGAACCTTCCGCTACCGCTACCGATTACTTCCGCCTGATTCACTTAGCGCAAAAACGTGTCTTTGAATCCTCTGGTGTACAGCTCGAACCAGAGATCGAATTTCTTGGCAACTTCAATCTTGGAGAATAACATGGCAGCAAAACTGAGAGTTGGAATTTTATTTGGCGGCAGGTCAGGAGAACATGATGTCTCTTTGATGTCTGCTGCTTCAGTTTTGGCTGTCATTGACCGGGGCAAATACGAGGTTTTCCCTATCGCCATCACTCGTGAAGGAGCATGGTTTTGGGGAGAAGATGCGTTGGATCAGATGAAGCAAGACAATCCAACCGCACTCACCCCTGCAGTCTTGTTCCCTGATGTGAACAGAAATGGTTTGTACGAAATTGCACAATCGGAAGGCCGAGACTTCATACGCAAAGTAACCGATCTGGATGTGGTCTTCCCGGTTTTACATGGCACCTACGGTGAAGATGGCACTTTGCAAGGCATGCTAGAAATGGCAGATATCGCCTACGTTGGCGCAGGTGTCCTCGGATCTTCTGTTGGTATGGACAAAGCCTTATTCAAAGATGTGATGCGCGCCAACCAGATCCCCGTGGTTGAATCAATTCTGCTCAATCGCGAAATGATCCAACAATCGATGGCAGAGTGCATTCAGCAAGCAGAAATGCTCTCAGAATACCCCCTCTTCGTAAAACCTGCCAATTTAGGATCTTCGGTTGGTGTATCCAAATGCCGCAACCGCTCCGATCTTTATGAAGGTTTGATGGATGCTGCCCGCTACGACCGCCGGATTCTGGTGGAACGCGGAGTGGATGCTCGCGAAATTGAAGTAAGTGTGCTTGGTAACGATAGCCCTTCGGCTTCAGTACCTGGCGAAATTCGACCGCAATCAGATTTCTATTCATACGAAGCAAAATACATTCTGGATAATTCGGAGCTGATCATCCCGGCATCTTTGAGCGAATCAGATGCTGAAGAAGTCCGCCAAATCGCAGTACGCGCCTACCAGGCTGCCGATTGCTCTGGTATGGCCAGAGTCGATTTCTTATTAGAGAGAAGTACGGGTAAGTTTTACCTCAACGAAATTAATACCATTCCCGGATTTACCCGGATTTCGATGTATCCCAAGCTATGGGGTGCTACTGGATTAGCATACCCGGATTTGATCGACCGTTTGATTGAACTGGCTCTCGAGCGTAAAGCCCAGCGAGATGCAACAACGCGCCATTTTGGGAGGGATTCATGACAGCCACCAGAAAACCTGCATCACGGGCAGAAGAAGTTCGTTCACGCCGGGCAAAGGATATCAAACAACGGGTTGTCATAGCTAATGATTCGATCATCAAGCCCGGTCGCTATACACCTATCGTCACCAGATCTGAAGTCGATGCCGCACCCATCTTTACCCAGGCGCGCAAGAAGACAAAACGCAAATTCTTCATTCCCCTACTCGGTGGCGCAGAGATTAAATTGCCTGCTCTGCCCATCTTTAAACCAGGTTGGCGCCTCTTCTCTGCATTTTTATTCATTCTTTCCGGGTTCGGTTTGTATGGCATTTATTACACACCATTTTTCCGTGTGACTTCTGTCAATGTGACCGGTGGTAATCGAGTCACTCCGGCGGATGTGATGAATATCGCCCCACTCAAAGGGCAACGGATGCTTACGATTATTCCCGCTCAAATCGCAGCGGTTGTTCAAAATAGCTTCCCGGTTCTGACGGATGTCAAAGTATCTACCGGAATTCCAGCATCCATCACCATCCATCTGGAAGAACGGGAACCTGTGATGATCTGGGAGCAAGACGGCGAAGTGCAGTGGATCTCTGCGGATGGCGTCGCATTTGAACCCTACGGAGAATCAAAAAACCTGGTCACCATTCACGCCAGCGGTAACCCTCCCACGGGAAAAACAAACCTTACGCTGGCCAGGCAAGATCAAATCAAATCATTAGCCAGTATGATCTTTAAGAATACCTCAGATGAATCTACCCGAGTGCCAGAAGTAGTTGAGCCAAAATCCTTCATCGATCCCGTTTTATTGCCATCTATTGAAGCAATTGCTTCTCAGGTGCCTGCCGGGGTTGAGCTGACTTACAACCCGCGTTACGGCCTGGGATGGCAGGACCCACAAGGATGGATGGTTTACTTTGGTATGAACCCTGAAGATATGCCTGCCAAATTAAATATGTACCGCACCATTACCGCAAAATTGGACGAGCAGGGAGTCACTCCCAGCTTGATATCGATGGAAAATTTGTACGCACCCTATTACCGGATGGAGCAGTAAACATGGAAGAACCTATTGTAGTGGGAATTGATGTAGGCACCTCCAAAATCTGCACCCTGGTTGCCAGAGTGGAAGGTGAACGAACCCTGCGGATTTTAGGGGTCGGGATCGAACCTGCCCAGGGCATCAAGAAAGGGACTGTGGTAGATATTGCCGCGGCTACCCAATCAATTGCCAGATCGGTCGAAAAAGCCGAACGCTCCTCAGGGCTGGAGATCACCTCAGCCATCGTAAGCCTGGCCGGATCGCATGTCTCCTCGGTGAATAGCCGCGGAGTGGTGGGGATCGCCGGGCGGGTAATTGACCATAATGATGTCACCCGGGCACTCGAAATCAGCCCAGGCTGTGGCCATCCCCCACAACCGAGAAATTATCCATGTGATCCAGCGCAGTTTCACTGTGGATGGACAAGATGGCATTCACATGCCGATTGGTATGCATGGTTTCCGTTTGGAAGTGGAAGCCCATATTATCACCGCAGCGGCTGCGACCGTTGAAAACATTCGCCAGGCTGTCAGCTCAGCAGGCGTCCAAACTGCCCAATTTGTCCTAAACCCGCTTGCATCCGGTGAGGTGGTTCTTTCAGAAACTGAAAGACAAATGGGAGCCGTGGTTGTGGACATCGGCGCAGGCACAACCAGCATGGCGGTCTACATCGATGGTGATGTGTGGCACACGATGGTGCTAGGTGTCGGTGGCACCATGATCACCAGTGATATTGCTCATGGACTTCGTTTACCCATATCTCAAGCGGAAGAGCTGAAATTACAGCAAGGTTATGCTTCAATGAGTGAAGTAAGCGATGACGATAAATTTACCGTCCGCGCTTTTGGTGAAGACCAGCCGATGCAAGTCAGCCGTAAGGAATTAGCTGAAATTATTGAAGCACGGGCTGAAGAGATTTTCACCCTGCTGCTGCAAGAAATCAAACGCAGCGGATACGATGGTCTGCTTCCAGCCGGGATGGTTCTCACCGGCGGTACCAGCCAGTTACCTGGTATTCGCAATTTGGCGAGCCAGATCATGGGATTACCAGTTCGGGTAGCTCGACCCGAAAACTTGCTTGAACTCACGGATCAATTGCTTGCACCCCCCTACTCAACCAGTGTCGGTCTGCTCTACTGGGCGCTGATGATGAGTGAATCGAATCTGTCTCCCCAGAAGAGAGCAGTTACCCGAACCCATGAGGGCGTGAATTGGGACCGGGTAAAAGATTTCCTAAAACGACTACTTCCATAGAATTCATCGCCGATTTCGCTTGCGTATATCAAAATATTAAGTAGAATACAAGAGGAGAATAAAATGGAAACTACCGCTCAAACTAACTCAGAATCATTTGCTCGCATTAAAGTTGTCGGAGTAGGTGGTGGAGGGTGCAACGCAGTCAATCGTATGATCGATGAGGGGCTGCAGGGCATCGAATTCATCACGGTCAATACAGATGCACAAGCCTTGCAGCTGTCTAAAGCGCCAACCAAAGTACGGATTGGTGATAAAACCACCCGCGGATTAGGATCTGGTGGAAACCCGGATGTAGGCAGAAAAGCAGCCGAAGAATCCGCCGAGGAGTTGTACGAGGTCCTCAAAGGCAGCGATATGGTTTTCGTTACCGCCGGTATGGGTGGTGGTACCGGAACTGGTGCAGCGCCCATCATTGCACAAATCTCAAAAGAAGTTGGCGCTCTTACAATTGGTGTGGTCACCCGCCCGTTTACCTTTGAAGGCTCTCGCCGCAGTATGAACTCTGAAGGCGGTACCAATCGCCTGAAAGAACATGCAGATACATTAATCGTGATTCCCAACGATCGCTTGCTCTCCATCGTTGATAAACGCGCCAGTTTACCTGATGCATTCCGAAAAGCGGATGATGTTCTCCGCCAGGGCATCCAAGGCATCTCTGAATTAATCACTGTTCCCGGCTTGATCAACCTCGACTTTGCAGACGTACGCACGATCATGTCTGAAGGCGGAGCAGCGCTGATGGCTGTTGGTTATGCAGCCGGTGAAGATCGCGCTCGAGTAGCTGCGGAACAGGCGATTTCCAGCGAATTATTAGATATCACTATCAATGGCGCCCGTGGCATTCTGTTCAACGTGACCGGCGGAAGCAACCTGACACTGTTCGAGGTTAACCAGGCAGCCGCTATCATCAAAGAAACTGCGCATCCTGATGTCAACTTGATCTTCGGTGCTGTGATCGATCCCACCATGAAAGATGAAGTACGAATCACCGTCATCGCTACCGGATTTGAACGAACCGGGATCAAACCAACAGTTGCTACTCAAAAACCGATCGAAACCATCCAGCAAATTGCAGTGGTACAACCCGCCCGGCAACAGGAACGCGTAGACGTGGAGCAAATGGTCTCTGTGGGTGCATCCATAGACTATTCATCCAAAATTGTGAATACCGATGATCTGGAAATTCCCGCCTTTATCCGCCGTCGTCAGATCCGCTAAACTATTCTCCAGAATGTATTCATAAATCCCCCGAAGTCGGGGGATTTTTTCATTATTTCGAAAGCAAAACTCTGTCCCTTTCTAACGCCATAGCGTGTCTCATTAAGCGGGATGCCAGATTAGAAATCTTAAATCTTTAAACCCCTCTACATATTTTAAGGATAACGTTGCTCAGGCAGCTTGCTTTCAAAAATAGCCTATGCTAAAATGTTGCAACATTGCCAAATAAAGGGGGAAGCATTCCGTCGACCCCTATATCTGGGGGTATTCAAATTATCAATTGGAGGGTCGATGCGCTGTCCATATTGCAATTCTTGGGATTCAAGGGTGATAGATACAACTCACGATGCCAAAGGCGGCGTTCGTCGTCGTAGAGTGTGTGATAAATGCGCCAAACGTTATAGCACCTACGAACGGGCTATCCACTCACTCCCCTTAATTGTGAAACAGGATGGCACTCGTGAAGAATTTGACCGCGAAAAGCTTTTACGTGGCGTGCGGATCGCCTGCACCAAACGCCCGGTATCAGCTGCCGATATTGAACGGCTTGTCGGCGAAGTGGAAGCTGAATTAGAGAAAATTGGCAAAGCCGAGGTATCATCCCGAATTGTGGGTGATAAGGTGATTGCCGGATTGAAACAACTGGATTTGATTGCTTACATCCGATATGCCAGCGTTTACTTAAATCTGGGTGACCTGCACGCCATTCGGGATGAAATTGATAAATTACTGGAAGGATGAAGGACCATGGATTCAAATAACCCTCTTACTGTAAACGGCCTGCTCCCCACCCCACCGCTGCCTGCAGATTTGCCAGAAGTGAAATTAACGGATAACGCGCGCCAGGTATTGGTCAAACGGTATGTTCGGCGCGGCTCGGATGGCAAGCCAAGCGAAACCGTGGAAGAGATGTTTTGGCGGGTCGCATATCACGTTGCCAAAGTAGAATCCACCTGGCAGCAGGACGTCGAGCCATATGCTGTTCAGTATTATCAGCTTCTTTCCAGTAAAAAATTCTTTCCCAATTCTCCCACCTTTACAGGCGCAGGAACCCCGCTCGGACAATTAGCAGCCTGTTTTGTGCTGCCCATAACGGATGACATGGGGAAAGATTCTGCGGGGATCTTCCAAACCCTGCGGAATGCCGCTCTCATTCAGCAAACCGGTGGGGGAAACGGCTTTAGTTTCTCGCGTCTGCGCCCAATGGGGTCGATGGTTAAATCCTCTGCCGGGCAAGCCACCGGTCCAGTCGGCTTTTTACGGGTGTATGACCATGCCTTCGGTGAAGTTGCCCAGGGTGGTACCCGCCGCGGAGCCAACATGGCAGTATTGCGAGTAGATCACCCGGATATCGAGGATTTTGTCGCCTGTAAAACCAATGAAAACGCCATCACCAATTTCAATATTTCAGTTGGAATTACAGACGCATTTATGCAAGCCGTGGAAGCTGATGCAGATTGGGATTTGGTATTCCCGGATATCAATGCGCCGGAATATCGCGCATTTAAGGGAGATCTTTCCCGTGCTTCCTTGTCTGGTATCCCACTCAAAGTGCACAAAACCATCAAGGCACGCGATCTCTTCAATAAAATAGTCAGCCAGGCACACCACAATGGTGAACCGGGGATGCTATTCCTGGATACGGCCAATGCCACCAACCCGGTGCCGCATCTGTACGCGCCTAGAATCGACCAACCCGTGTGGCGAGCAATTCCTTGGCCCGTACGAGAACTGCTGCCTGGGTTCCATCAATTTAGCAGAACACTTTGGCCCGGATGGTACAGTTGACTGGGAAGAATTGCGATTGAGTGTTGAGACCTCCGTCCGTTTCCTGGATGATGTGATCGAAGCTAACGCGTACGTCCCCGCGGTTCCGCAATTAGCCGAAGCAGCCCATAATGCTCGCCGGATTGGCCTCGGAATTATGGGACTGGCTGATCTGATGTACCACACTGGCATCCGTTACGGAGATGACACCAGCCTGGAATTTGCCTCACAGGTGATGGAATTTGTTCGTTACCATGCCATGCAAACCAGTGTCCAGCTTGCAGCCGATCGAGGTTCATTCCCTGCCATCCAAGGATCTATCTATGATCCCGAAAACCTCGTCTGGCAGCCGCCCCAGTCGCTCGTAAATTATGAACACGATTGGAACCGTCCGCTTGTCGATTGGGAAAGCATTACCGCCGGGATCAAACAACATGGAATCCGCAATGCAGCCCAGACGACCATCGCCCCTACCGGTACCATTGCCACTGTCGCCGGGTGCGAGGGGTACGGCTGTGAACCTGTCTTTGCCCTGGCGTATGTACGCCATGTCAATGATAACGGCACAGACCTGATGCTTAATTATGTCAGTCCGCAGTTTGAGCGAGCTTTAGAGTTCGCCGGTTTGGATCCCGAAACAAAAGAAGAGATCGTTTCCGAGGTAATCAGCCATGGCTCTTGCCAGTCTCTATTAGATATTCCGGAAAATATCCGTTACACCTATGTGGTCTCCTCAGATATCACCGCTGAAGAACATGTTCGGATGCAAGCCGCTTTGCAGGCATTTGTTGATAACAGTCTATCCAAAACAGTTAACTTCCCTGCTGGCGCCACCGAAGAGGATGTTGCCACTGCCTACACCTTGGCCTGGAAACTGGGCTGCAAAGGGATCACCGTGTATGTAACCGGATCTCGAGAAAAAGTAGTGCTCGAGACAAACGCCACCGCCGCGGAAAAACGAAAGGGCATCGAAGTCCTCACCTATACGAATATCGAAGAGCCTTCCGGGCAGTTGCGCATCTGGCACGAATCGCGGAAACCACGCCCGCGCTACCTCAAGGGCTATACCTACTCGATCGATACACCGCTCGGAAAGACCTATGTCACGATCAATGAGAATGGCGGCGACCAACCGTTCGAAGTGTTCATCTCTACCGCGAAAGCTGGATCGGATACTGCTGCCATCTCAGAAGCGATTGGCCGTCTGATTTCCTTCATCCTGCGCCTGGCTTCTCCCATCGAACCGCGTGTCCGCTTGAAGGAAGTGTTCCACCAATTGGCTGGGATCGGCGGCGGCAGGTCATTAGGCTTTGGCCCCAACCGGGTGCGTTCCTTACCGGATGGAGTCTCACATGCGCTGAATGAGTACCTGACCCAATTTTTCGATCAGGAGCTCAACGCCTCTTCCCGCTTAAACGCCATCACACCGGATGAGCCCGCCGGAGCAGATCAATTTATGCTGAAAATTGGGGATCTCTGCCCCGAGTGCGGTCAGGCAGCAGTGATCAACGAAGAAGGTTGCCGCAAGTGTTACTCTTGCGGATATAGTGAGTGCTGAAACTATTTCATTCTCTGATCGAAGCATTACTTTCGAATTAATTTTGACTTTCAGAAAATACTACATATTTAAATGTATAAGCCCATCCCCAAACCCCTTCCCAAAATCGGAAGGGGTTTTTGTGTTTTCTGGGCAAGGAACTTCGTTCCTCTCCCAGATGCCCACAACCTTGAATGAATCTGTCGTTGAAATGAAACAAAATCCAATGGAATCAGCTTTCTGAATAAAACTTGCTACCCCTTCCCTAAAATCACCTGAGCGATTAATATTGTCAGACAATCTCTTCATCGCGAGGTAACCATGTCTGATCTGAGTGTGAAGCTTTGGAATTTGAATCTGGCGCATCCCGTGATGCCCGCCGCCGGCCCACCGGTGATGGATGCCAACGCACTGGAAGCCTGTGCCAAAGGCGGTGCTTCGGTAATGGTGGTCAAGACGCTATCCAGAACCGCAGCCGTCATCCCCCACCCCAACATGGCCGATTTCAAGACCTATTTCCTCAACACGGAACTCTGGTCTGAACTCACACCCGAATATTGGATCGAACATGAACTACCCCGGGTGCGTGCCCTCGGTTTACCGGTGATGATCAGCCTGGGATACACGACTGCGGATATCGCCAACCTGGCTCCACGGGTGGCACCTTTTGCGGATGTACTGGAACTCTCCACCCACTACATTTCTGATGACCTGACCCCTTTAAGAACACCATCAAAGCCGCCAAAGATGGCTCCGGATTACCAGTTCTGCCGAAATTGAGTCCATTCCGAAATATTGAACGCTATGCCGAAGCCGCCCAGGAAGCTGGCGCGGATGGAATCGTCGCTGTCAACTCGTTTGGCCCTGCCCTGGGAATCGATATTGAAAACGGCGGCAGACTCTGGATGGGCGGCAAAGGCTACGGTTGGATCTCAGGTCCCGCTTTGAAACCCATTGCCTCTGCGCGCGGTGTATGACATTGCTCGCACGGTAGATATCCCTGTGATTGGCGTAGGCGGCATCAGCCGTGGCACAGATGTGGTCGAATATATGATGGCTGGCGCCAGCGCGGTGCAGGTGTGTACTGCCGCCATCAATAAAGGTAACTCGATTTATGGGAAAATAGCAACTGAACTCAACACCTGGATGGATGCCCACGGATATTCCAACCTGGATGAGATAAAGGGTCTCGCATTGAAACAGGGTGCTCCCCTGATGGACAAACCGCCGGTATTGGTGCCAGAAAAATGCACCGGATGTAATCTATGTGTTACCAGTTGTGTTTATGGCGCGTTATTCCTGGAAGAAAAGAAAATCCGCCTGCACCCGGAACTATGTACCCAGTGTGGATTGTGTCTCTCGCGTTGCCCAACAGATGCGCTGTTGGTACCCTAATTCGAAGCAATTGCACTTATGAATGTGAAACGGTGTCAGAATTCACCTGGCACCGTTTTTTCTTAATCATTTATCAAAAAAAAGTGAGCGGGCTCTAATATATTTGGCGCTCCATCGTAATGGATTATCCTGACGCCCCGCCTCTAGGGAGGTTTATGGAACCAGAGTCACCGCTCTAGCATCACTATAGCACGCCGGAGACTTCTCATCAACCACTTCTAATCATCTCGTACAGATATTAATGTATCCTCATGCACAAGGTACAGTGAGTTTATGATCACCAGGGAAATTGAGGGATTCCTGCACACAATCCTCAGCAATTTACGGATGGGTCTTATACACCGCCATGATTTCGGATCCGCGCACAGAGATGGAGTACACTTTTTCCGGGTAAGGATAATCTGCCGGATGTAAGACGGTAATTCGTGATGTAGTAATCCGCGGATTCAGGGCTGTTTACCATCTTGACCCGCCTGGCTTGATCTGGTGTGAGCATGTATCGCAGATACGAACGGCCGGGTGAGTTCTCAACATTGATTTTGATCTGTTCAGATTGATCCATCTCCAGCAGAGCATCAATCGCCTGTTTGTAGGAAAGCCCCCAGTAATCCATTTCAAATCGGTAACGCAATGTGGCAGGATCCCCTGCCAGCTGGTTGAAGTACACATTCTCATGCGGATGCTGCCTGACCATGAACCAGACCGGTTCTGCCAGTCCAATCACAATCAATCCGGTCAGCGCAAATTGAATGGGCTTTTGCCAGCGGACATTCTGCGGAATGAGCCTGTAGATCGCCTGGATGCCCGCACAGGCGAGCAACACAAACGCTGGGTAAATGAAGAACACCTGCCGCCAGCCATCGTATAGGATCGATTTAAACAGAATAATGGCTGCAATAGGGCCAAATCCCCACGCCATGATTGCCACCCAATCGGGGCGGTTCAATATGAATGTAAGCGTATTCCGGAAAGCCTTATTCAATCCAGTCTCACTAATAAACCGAAACATGATCACTGTCAACCCTATAACAACTCCGATCACAACCAGCAACGGATTAGTGATCGACATCCATACTGGCAGGTAATGCCAGGGCAATTTGGCCGCATCGATGAATGTGCCAAAGTACAGGTTAGGTGGATTGTATGGGTAATGACTCATGTAGGTAAAAGCTGTTACCAGCCCACCCAATGGATTGGTGCGCATGATTGGCCAGAACCACATGGTAAAAGCCAACATCCCGGCCAGCGTGAGGGCAGTCAACCCAGTGATCCTCAACCATCTTTTTGGCGCCTGAATCAGCAGGATGAACATGATCAGTACAAATACAGCCACCAGGAAGATTCCTAAAATCCGGGTGGAGAGCGCCATCGCCATAGTGATTGCCGTCAAAAGCACCCCAATGCCGATTTGCAGCCATCCTCTCCCCTGCTGGATGCTGCGGGTCAGAAAGACGATGGAACACACCGCCCAGGTAAAAGCCACCATCAACGGGATGTCTTTGGCATTGAAAAACGCGTCTGCAAAAATCCTCGGACTGACCGCCAGCATGATCGCCGCCAGAAACGCCCATCGCGCTTTTTTGAATATTTGAAGCGCTAGCAGGTAGAATCCACTCAGAGCCTGCCAGGAACAGCATAAAGAATACCCGGTGACGCTGGTACTCCAGCTCTGGGAAGTCAAATTGTTCAAAATAGCGGTAGAAAGTCAGCTCAAAGAACGGGCCGTAGTATCGGTCGCGGTAGGTCAGTAAATCTTGGTTTCGGCCGGTGATGTAGTCGTAGTTGGTTTTGGCGATATCCAGTTGATACTTCTCGTCCCACGAATAGCCAAAATCTCGATAGATATTCCACCCCACCCCCGCCAAAACAAGCACCAATAGTACAAATGGCAGATGGGGAAGAATGTATTTCGATAGCCATTGGATAGCGGTTGTGCGGTTCGTTCTGGATGCCATAGGCATCATTATAAACGATACCTACAGTTGATTTATCGATAATTCAGTAGGTGCGGTCTGTGAGCTTCACCAACACCTTGATTTTTTTGATATGATCATCTGTCGATGCTGGATTAAATCTTAGCTTAAGCAATTAAAGCAGGTTGTGGGCATCCGGGAGAGGAAACGCTGCGTAGCAGTGTGTTCTCTCCCGGTAAAAAATATCCTTCCCCGATTTTTGGGGAAGGGAAGGGGATGGGGGCTCGGCTCTGAACGTTTAGTTACAAGTCCATCCAAATTAGTATATCGCTTGTAAATCTATTCCACCGTCACGGATTTTGCCAAATTGCGGGGCTGATCTACATCCAATCCGCGCAGCGTAGCGATCTGATACGCCAGAATCTGCAACGGAATCACCGTGGCAACCGGGCTCAACAACCACGGAATCTCCGGCACCCACAGGGTATGGTCTGCCAGACTGGAAACCCGTTGATCACCCTCGGTGGCAACCACAATCACCTGCCCGCCGCGGCTTTTCACCTGCTCAACCTGACTGATCATCTTCTCATACCACGGGTCACGCGGCGCAATTGCAATCACCGGCATCTGCGGGTCAATCAACGCGATTGGACCGTGCTTCATCTCGCCTGCCGGGTAACCCTCCGCGTGGATATAAGAGATTTCTTTCAGCTTAAGTGCGCCCTCATAGGCAATCGGCATATTAATCCCACGGCCAAGGTAAAAGGCATTGATACTATCCTTGATCGCCCTGGCAGCCGGCAGGATCTTCTCTTCCTGCTCCAGACACAACCCTACGGTCTGGGGTACCAATCGCAAATCATCCACCAACGATCTGCGTTTTTCTTCACTCAACGTCCCGCGCAAATCCGCCAGTACCACCGCCAGCATGAATAAATCCACCAGCGGAGCGGTAAATGCCTTGGTGGAAGCCACCCCAATCTCCGGACCGGTCTGCATGCCAATATATCCATGCGCGGTGCGCATCGCCTGTGATCCAATTGCATTCACAATCGACCATAGGACGGCACCTTTTTTTCGGCCTTCTTCCATCGCTGCCAGAGTATCGGCTGTCTCACCAGACTGGCTGATTGCCAATACCACTGTATCCTTGTCAACAATCGGATCAGCATATCTGAATTCAGATGCGATCTGCACCTCCACCGGGATCCGGGTCAAGTGTTCGATCATCACCTTGCCAACCATTCCGGCATGGGCAGCGGTGCCGCAAGCTGTAATGACAATTTTCTTGATCCGTCGGGCAGTCTTCTCATCCAGGTTCAACTCGGGCAGCTCGATCACTCCCGCGTCAAAATCCACCCTGCCTGCCAGGGTATCTGTCAGCGACCGTACCTGCTCGTGGATTTCTTTCTGCATAAAGTGACGGTAGGTGCCTTTTTCAGCCGATACAGGATCCCATCCGATGGAATGAGTCTGGTAAGTGACTTCAGCCCCTTCCAGATTGGTCACCTTGAGGTTTGTTTGTGTAACCACCGCCATCTGACGGTTTTCTAAAAATACCATCCGGCGAGTATGTTCCAAAATTGCAGGAATATCAGACGCAATAAAATTCTCATTCCGCCCCAAACCGATGACGACCCCACCGGCATTTCCTAACCGGGCGGCTACGATTTTTCCAGGTTCATCCAAAGACATCACCACCACGCCATGCGAACCTTTTAATCGGCGCAGTGTATTCTGGACAGCTTCTTCCAAATTCCGGGTGGTGATCAAGTTTTGCTCAATCAACTGCACGATAGTTTCAGTATCGGTTTCGCTCTTGAACTGAATCCCGGCTTTGAGCAATTCTGCCCTTAGTTCCTGATAGTTTTCAACAATTCCATTGTGAACCAGCACTACCTTGCCATTGCTGCCCACATGCGGATGTGCGTTCCGGGCAGTTGGCATTCCATGCGTTGCCCAACGGGTATGTCCAATGCCAATTTTGCCATGGATCGGATCGGTTTGGATCAACCGCTCCAGATTTTCCAGTTTTCCGGCATCCCGCCGAATTTCAATTTTCTTTCCGGTGTTCACTGCCACACCAGCGGAATCGTATCCGCGATATTCCAATTTTTTCAAACCATTCATGATGATCTCGGTAGCATCCCGCTCACCGATATATCCAACAATACCGCACATAGTTCCTCCAAAGAATTCTGTTCAAAGTTCGTTTTGCATCAGATGCTTGCCAATAATTACAGGCAGGTAACTGAAACCGGCCTGGTACTGGCTGATGCTTACTGTTGAATTATCAGGTTGGTGGAGTTATTCCAGAGGGCATCCGCTGATCTTTCGATTTTCCCGGTCAGCTGACCGGTTAACCTCACCTCGCGGTGAGGAACCCTCATCCTCGTCACCCGGTGATTATTACCTTACCGGGCCATGCGCTATTCCAACCATTCCGTTTTATTTGACGTTTCACCTCCTAAAAATGATTATACACCATTAGCCCATCGGTTTATCGCGCTGATATTCTTCCGGTGTGTCCAGATCGGCAAAGATCGAGTTGGTATCCACAACTTCATAATGGATCTTTTCTGCCTGCCCATTGATGAAGTCCCGCATGGTATGTGTATCAGGCATGGTGAGCAGGCTCTCCCAAAGGACAAACGGGATAATCCAGGGATGGCCTCGTCTCATCTGATAACTGGGCAAAACCAAATGACCAGGGTGTTGTTCACCCGCTTTGATTACCTGTTTTACCGTGGCAACCTGCATCTGTGGCTGGTCTCCTAATGCCAGAAGAGCAGAAGTGCATCCAAGTAGTTGTAATTCCTCCAGTCCAACTTGTAATGAGTGCACCATATTTCCGTCCGCAAACCTGGGATTCAACGCCAGTGTCACTTTTTTTCCACGCAAATGGTCTGCCAACTCTGAGTGGCTCGCACCGGTTACTAAAACAATATTTTCAAGCCCTGAACTTTGAAGCGTCTCGATAATGGTTTCGATGATTGAGTGTTTTCCCCAGGGTAACAAAAGCTTTGGTTTTCCCATCCGGGTGGACATCCCCGCGCCCAGGATCACTGCACCCATCTGGTTTTCTTTCATCTCACTCTCCATCGCCATACCTGTTCTGACCGGTCTCATCATGCCAGGGGAGGTATTCTATCTTACCAATATTGGTTAATGAGTTAATCCCCTGATCTCCTTGTAAATTGGCAAATTTTGGAAATACACTCTGGTCATACAAAATGGGTGAGGCTCGTCTACCAGCAATCAATGGACGAACCACACTGGCAAATCTTGACTGCCACGCATTCAGAATTGCCTGAATTAACTGGCCGGACGGAAGCACTTGGCCGAGATCGAAGAGGATCAACGCTCCAGCCCTGGTGGTTAGCTTACGCATGAGTTGATGGTATCCGGTACTCTTCCCCAGCTGCCAATCCGGGTTCGTTACTCGGGATATCTTGAGGGTCTTTAGCTTTTGGGTGAACTCTGAATTTGTTTCGGGATCAATCACTTGGAATGACTGGCAACCAGCATCCTCTAATCTTTTCTGGCAAATTTCGATCTGTTCGATTGTTTCATCGACCGAATGATAACGTAACTGATCTCCATCTAAAACAACAGCTCCAACCACTGGTTCAAAACGAACAAACACTATTGGCAGGGGTCGAATTGAATCCAGGGATGCGATAATCGCTCGGTCAAAACCTAGATTAATGGCTTGTTTGGCAATTTCGCCCGCGGTTGCCTGAATCTCAGGTGTCTCAGCCTGGTTCAGAAGTAATATTTTCTTCGCTCTAGTTGGGATGTTCTTAAAGCCTCCTTGCGGGTGGGTAAGAACTCGCAGGGCAGCTTGAGGAGTGATGGTATCCCCCATTTTTAATCCAGAAAGTCGCACGTAGGAATCCGGTCGATGCACGGTGTTTTCATTTATTGGTGACCCGATTCCGGCACATCCCGCCACTACGATCACCGTCTGACTCTCCGGCGGAATACAAGGTTCGTGGTCAGCAGGGGCTTTCAAGGGTAAGCTCCTGGCGCCATCCGCTTCGATCAAGAGGGTGAACTTGCGTTGCTGCCAAATTTCAAGCAAATAAGCCAAAATCTCTGGTTTGGGACCTCGGTAGGTATCACCATCTCTTGTCTCACAAGTCAGCAACAGTGGGATCTCGCCAGCATGGGTCAGTGCCTCGTCCAACTCAGGTTTGGTGTGAACGATAAAATGTCTAGCGCAGCCGTCATATTGATTTAACCCAACCCTGGTGGTGGTAGTAATGATGACATTCTTTTGAAATGATTGTGCAAGGCGAAAACAAGTGGAAGTTTTTCCACCCGCTCCTACCACGGCTGTGATGGAACCTTCTTCCAGCCGAAAAACTTGATGCAGCCGGATCGGTTCAGACTCTGGTGTCACGACAGTTTTCCCAATCCTCTCAGCACACGCTCTGGTGTCAGGGGGAATTCATCAAACCAAACCCCCGTCGCGGCGTGAACGGCAGCTGTGACTGCCGGGGCAAGTGCAAGCACGGGCATTTCTCCCATGCCACGCGCACCCCACGGACCGTTTTCGTCAGGATACTCTAATACAATCGATTCTACTTTATCTGGAATATCCAAAACCGTTGGGATCAAATAAGTGGATAGCGTAGGGGTTAAGACCTTGCCATCTTTTTCGATGAAGTTTTCTAATATGGTATATCCCGCAGCCTGGACCACTGCCCCTTCGATCTGACCAACTAACTGTTGCGGATTGATTGCCTTACCCACATCATCTGCACAGATCACATTGAGCAATGTCACCTGGCCAGTCTCAATATCCACTTCCACTTCTGCCACTTCAGCAACGTAACCGTAGGCAAAGTTGGGTTCCGATTTTCCGGTTTCCGGATCCAACGGGGTTGTCCGTGGTGGGCGGTACTGGTAGGTAGCAATTGCCGGGCGTTCCTCATTCTTCCATTTCTCCAATGCCGCTGCAGCTGCACCCCTGACAGAGTTCCCTGACATAAACGTCATACGGGAAGCAGATACAGAGCCAGAATTATCTGTCACCGAGGTATCTGATACTACCAATGTCACGAGATCAAGTTCGATACCCAAAGCATCTGCGGTCATTTGTCGCAGCGCTGAATGAACACCCTGGCCTACATCCGCAGCCGAGTGGAATAAAATTGCTTCTTCAATTTTGGTAGAACCGCGTAATTCAATCCGGGCAGTACACTGTTCAGGTGCGCCAAACGAAAAGCCTATGTTTTTGAATGAACATCCAATACCAATCCCACGCTTTAAATGCGGTTGGTCAGGGACATTCCATCCAATACCATCAGGTCGTTTCCATCCATCCTCAGTTGGCTGCCAGTGAGCAGATTTCGCCGCTGCTTCAACCACTTCCGGGATGGTCACCCTACCGGGCATCGGTGTTCCGACTGATAAGATCGACCCGGTGCGTAGCAGATTCTTCATCCGAATCTCCACCGGATCCATCCCCAGTATTTCTGCTAACTTATTCATTTGCGATTCCGCTTCAAATGCACCTTGCGGACCGCCAAAACCTCTAAAAGCACCATTGGGAATATTGTTGGTATAGACTGCGTATGAATCCACTTTGATGTTTGGGATTGAGTAAGGACCTGTACACATCAAAGTAGCATTCCCGAGCACTTTCGGTGAAGTGTAAATATATGCCCCACCATCTGCAAACACATCCACCTCTGCGGCTACCAGAGTGCCATCCTTTTTTGCGCCCCATCGTGCTTTCAAGTAGTATGGATGCCGTTTATGATGCCCGACGATGGATTCTTCCCTCGTCCAGATGATTTTTACTGGACGGTTGATTCCGCGTTCCTTCAGTTTCTGAACTGCTAAACCCAGGATAATTTGGACGGACATATCTTCACGCCCTCCGAATGCACCGCCGATGGCAGCGTAAATGATGCGGACTTGCTCTTCTGGCAAGCCAAGGGCATGCGCAACCTGCTCACGGTCTTCGTGTGTCCATTGGCCGGCGGTTACCACGGTGACCCGCCCCTGTTCATCATAATAGCTAATCCCAGCCTCTGGTTGCAGATAAGCATGTTCCTGCAGCGGTGTATGATAAATTCCCTCTACTATTACATCTGCTTGCTTGAAAGCTTCCTCAACATTTCCTTTACGGATTCGGTAATGAGAAAAAGTGTTTGTGCCACGCTCTGGGTGTAAGAGAGGAGCATCTTCTCTAAATGCCAGGTGTACATCCGTCACTTGCGGTAGATCTTCGTAATCCACCTGAATCAAACGGACGGCTTGGGCGGCAATATCTTCGGTCTCCGCCACTACCACCGCAACCTGGTCAGCCAGACAACGAACCCGGTCAGTGTAGGGTTTCGCAGCTCCCGGTCCGCAAAAAACCGGCTGGTCTTTGGTTCCCAGTCCGTATTCATTGATCGGAACATCCTTTGCCGTTAATACAGCCAACACTCCGGGTACATTCTCTGCAGCCAGAGTATCCACTTTCTTGACGATGGCATGCACTCTGGATGAGAAAAGCACTTTCATATAGGCTTGACCATCCATATTAAGATCACCGGGGAATTTTGCCTGTCCTCGGACTTTGTCGATTGCATCAGAACGGGTTATGGATTTTCCAATGTAGCTCATGAATGCCTCCATCATAAATTTGACCCTACCAACGACGTTTCTTCTGTAATGGCGGGAGATCTGGAGGAATGTAGCGTTTTGGCGCAAATAGCCCGCTTATCATGAAGGTAATCAACATGAATAATGCATAGCTCAAGAACCACAAGATCGCAGTAATAAATAAACGCATTAAGATATATGGGTCAGTTGGCCAGGATATGATAAATTCGGCCGGAATGGGAAACCAGTTTTCGGTTTTGTTGTAATCCATAATCACCGTTGCACCCAGGAAGGAAAGTACCGGCATAAAGATCATCATCACAAATCCTATTCCGCGCCAAACCGGATGGATCCTTGCCCCTTCTGACTTGCTCACCCGTTCTTTTTTGAACATTGTATTCTTATTCATAGGTTTGCCTCGCTTGCTTTCTCAATTGCGTCGACAATCTTGTAATAACCGGTACAACGGCACAAGTTACCGGTTATTGCCTGCTTGATCTGGTCCCGATCCGGATGCTGGACTTCCTCGAGCAGCTTGACCGCTGACATTACAAATCCGGGGGTGCAATAACCGCATTGAACAGCGCCTTCATCGATCATGGCTTGCTGCACAGGATGTAGTTCTCCTTCCGGAGATACACCTTCGATCGTCTCGATCACAGCGCCATACGCCCTCGGAGCAGGCACCAGGCAGGCCATCACCGCTTTTCCGTCCATGTGAATGGTACAGGCGCCGCATTCTCCCTCCCCACAGCCTTCTTTTACACCCGTCAACTGCAGGTCCTCACGCAAAAATCGCAATAATGTCTTCGATTGTCCTGATGCGATTGTGTATTCTTTACCATTCACTGTGGTATGGATAGCAGATTGGCTATTTATGTGGACAGAACTTCCCGCCATCTGATTCCCAGTAGGTGGTGTAACCAGAAGTACCGGTTGTTCAGGAAAACCTTTCCGTTCCTGTCCTTCAAGTAACGATTGCAGACCACGCTTAACCATTACTTTTACAATGGCATTTCGATAGTCAGCCGAACTGCGAATATCACTGATAGGATGGATCGCTTTAATAACCAATTCACCCAATTCCTCGTTCCATAACATCTCATTGAACGGTTTTCCAGTCAGATATGCTTCTGCCTCACTGGCGTGAAGTATCGTCGGGGCCACCGCTCCCAGTGTGATTACACTGTGCTGGATGATACCTTGTTGGACATCCAACAGGATTGCAAGGTTTAGGAGTGAGATCGCTTGTGCTTTCCGGAGAGCGTATTTAATAAACAGTCCTCTCGTGGATTCTTGCATTGGCGCAAATGCGATATCGGTTAAGATTTCCCCGGGCTGCATGACTGTTTTACGAACTCCGGTATAAAACTCACGAATGGGTACTTTCCGCATCCCTTTTGTGGATTGGAGTGAAAGTACAGCATCTAATGCGACCAGAGGTGTGATCGTATCATTCGCCGGTGACGCAGTGATCAAATTCCCTGCGATTGTGCCACGATTACGGATTTGCGGTGAACCCACCTGGAATGCAGCCTGAACCAGCGGAAATGCCTTTTGTTTCAATAAATCTGAGCCAACAACCTGATTATGAGTGACTAATGGTCCCAGATGGATCCAACCATCCTCGCCAACTCGAATCGTATCAAGGTCTGGGATACGAGAAAGGTCAATCAGAGTATCAATCCCTTTCCGGGCTCCTCTTTCCATTTCAAGCAGTAAATCGGTACCACCAGCGATGATCCTGGTGTTTTCGCCGCCATGCGATAAATGGTCTAGCGCTTCTTGGAGATGAGTTGGAAAGATATAGTTATGCCACATTGCTCCTCCACCTATCCTTTGGCTGGTTGCATTGTCATGCGTAATCCACTTGCATCATTTTTGAGGATCAATATTTCAGAAAGTATGCTTAATGCGATTTCTTCCGGTGTTTCAGCTTTTAGTTCGATTCCGATTGGAGATACCACTTTATTGAGCTCAGTTTCTGTGATACCTGCTGTGATTAAATTCTTGCGGGTGGTCAACCATCGCCGCTTTGATCCGATAATTCCGATATAAACCGCGGGGGTTGCCAGTAATGGCGGCAGTCCGGCTGTATCTATCGGAACACCACGGGTGGTTAATACCAGGTAAGTCTGTGAATGAATTCGATAGTGGTCGGGTAGTTCAGCCATCGGGCAGATTACAAACTCATCTGCATCCGGGTTCATCTCAGGTGTACAGAATTCAGGTCTATCATCTGAAACAACGACTTTAAATCCCAACCATTTTGCCAAATGCGCCACGGCCTTACCCACATGACCTCCACCCACAACAATGATTGTTGGATGTGGTAAAAATGGCTCCACAAACACCTCCGCTGTTCCACCGCAAATACCCGGATCTCCTTCTGCACGGATTGACGAAATGGTAGACCAGTTTCCGTGGATTACCATCGACCAGGGCTTGTTTTGCTTCTTGAATCACTCTGTTCTCTGTCTCACCACCACCCACCGAACCGATGATACTGCCATCTTCTTTGTAAATCATCTTGCTGCCAACATGGCGCGGAACTGAGCCAGAGCTGTGGGTGATCGTACATAATGCAAACGCAATTTCACTCTGCTGAAGTTGAATCGCTTCTTGCAGAATATTCATCTCTTATTCCTCCAAAAGTCCAAGTACTACCGGTAAAAGTTGCTTCTTGCGGGAAACCACCCCGGTAGCCAGCCTGGTTCCATCTGGCTGGGGCGGATAAGGTAAACCATCCAGCATCGGCGGACCTCCTGACACAAGCAGCCGGCTGGTTCCACGAACTACATCTGTTACCAGTAACATGCTGAAGTCAACATTCTTTTGGCTGCGTAATTCAAGTAGCGCCTGATCCAACGCCTCTTTATGCTCATTGACCTGCACCAGATCGCTTACTTCGACCTGCGCGATTGCAAAGCTGAATCCACCGGCAGAATACACTTTCATGTCATTGCTGACAATTTCCAATGGGGTTCGACTCGAAAAGACCGGCACCTGCCATCAAGACTTTTTGTCCGTATGATTTGATATTCTCACCATCCAACGGACCGCCACCTATAAACGCCCAACGAGCCAATCGATCGGCAGCAATCCGATCCCGTTCGGTCGTGGTTGGCGACGTGAGAATGAGTGTATCTGAAAGCAATCCGGCAATCAGCATACCCGCTAGCTGCGGCGGCAAGCTCAGACCTGCTGCTTCAATCTGTTCTGTCACCAGCGTACTGGTGGAACCCACCACATCCACGGTAAAGCGAATCGGTGTATGGGTAGAAGGGTTGCCGAGTCGATGATGATCTAATATTTCAATTAATTCCGCTTCTTCCAGTGAACCTAATGCCTGGTGGGCTTCGTTGTGGTCGACCAGAATAATCTTTAAACGGGGAGGATTGAGCAAATCCCGTTGGCGGCAAACACCAACATATCTGCCTTTTTCATCAACTGCCCAGACATCATCATTCTCTTCCCGTAAAATCCGATAGAGCGAATCGCGAATTCGGCTGTTCGCCTGGAAAACTGGCACTTTTCGGTCAACAGCTTCACCGCAAGGTTTTTCCATTAATTCTCGAATTTGCATCTCTTGCCGGCGAGGATTGACACCCAGTTCTCTAACCAGAAAGTTGAACAATGACCGCGAGGTTAGCAAGCCATATGGAGTACCATCCGGGTTCAAGATTGGCGCAACTCCACCTGTCCGATTTGCAATTGCCCATCCATCTTGCAATGGTTGATCCGGAAAAGTGGAATCCAATCTGCGCATGACGGAAGAAAATTTCGGTGAAGCATCGGTGAGCAGTACTGGTGCTTCCAGACCAAGGAATTTTAACACCCAGGCAGTCTGAGGATTCACTGCCCCTGCCCGAGCTGCAATCGCATCCAAACTATCTCGTTCGCGCAATAACCATGCGTATCCTAATGCTGATGCGATTGAATCAGTGTCCGGATTTACATGTCCTATCACATATGTACTGCTTACATTCATGTCATTATTTCCTATGTTTCTTCTTTGCTTCCAATTGCCTGGATTCTCCCAGATAGCTTTCCACTAGGATCAATCCAATCAGTTCTTGTTCTCAATCATCCGGGTAGACTTTCCAACCCATGTCTTCTGCGTTCCCGGGTATTCGTAATTGAGCAGGGATGTTCGCTACCACAATCTCACCGCTCACGAGTACATTTCCGTCAGGATCGATGATTTCACCTTCCGCAGTAGCCATTCTGCCCCGGTCTTTGATTGCCCTTCCCTTTAAGGTGAGAGGGATGCCTGTCGGGACTGGCTTACGGTATCTAATTTTGAGTTCAGCAGTCACCATGAACCGGTCAGACCCATTTTCCATGAATACTCTGCCCATCACCTCGTCCATCATGCTGGCTAATATGCCACCGTGGACGATGCCCGGATATCCTTGAAAATCAGGAGATACTGTGTAAACGGATTCTACCTGACCGGGCGCGGTCGTATAAAAATTCATCTTGAGTCCATGAATGTTTTCGCGGCCACAAACAAAACAGTGGCTGGAACTGGCTTGTTTTTCTTTGGTCACACACTACTCCTGAGCAAAAGTATCTATCAACAATTTTACATCACCACCCACAGGATATAGAATGGGGCATGTACAACCATTTTTCCGGTACTCATTCACTTTGGCACGTGCTTCTTCCGGCGTACCTGAAGCGGAAATCCGCAAGATGAGATCTTCAGGAACCAGATGCTTCGCTTGGTTTATTTGTTCTTTCGTGGCAGGCCATCCCAGAATAGATTGGATCTGCTGCACCACATCCATTGAGACTCCAGATGCTTTAGCAATATGAGGTTGCTGTGCCAGATACTGTGTAAGTAGTCCGCGGGTGGTATCAATCGCCTTATCGTGATCGTAATCCACCGAACATACAATCAATTGCGGGCGATCGATCTGTTCCAGGGTTTTTCCCGCCCGGGCTGCTCCTTTTTCAAGCAATTCCAGAGCTTTGGTATTATATTCTGGCGGAACACAGTAATTGAGTACTGCGCCATCCGCAATCTCACCGGTCAACTCCATCATTTGGTCGCCAGTCGCGCCTATCATGATCGGTACATCCCGCGGTTCCTTACGACCATGCACAACATCCAAAACAATTCCATCCACATGCACAAACTCGCCGTGGAATGTCACATGCTCCATATTGAGTAATTTCCGTAAGATCAGTACGGTCTCTTTCATCGCGGTAAGTGGTTTTGCGCGGTTGATGCCTACATTTTTAGCCAGTGGATCCCACCAGGCGCCAATCCCACAGATAATTCTACCTGGAGCCAGATCATCCAGAGTAAGGAAGGTAGATGCCAGCAAACCAATATTACGGGTCCAGTTGTTGATTACACCAGAGCCCACTTTTATTTTTTCAGTCACCGCAGCATATGCTGCCATCGGGACGATCGCATCCCTCACCAGGCGGCTTTCCGCCTGCCAGACCGCTTCAAAACCGCGTTTCTCGGCATACTGGACATAATCCAATCCATCTCTCAAATCATGTGCATCTTGCAGGTAAAGCGCTACTCTCTCATTCATAGCATCCTCCAGATTCATTTATGAGACCGGTAATTTGACACCGTGAATATCTGTTTGCAACTCACGTAAGATCGCCAAATCTTCCGGGAGGTCCAGATCTAAACCTAAAGAAGGAATATCCACAATTTCTAGCCTTGCACCAGCTTTGACCGCTCGATCGCAATGCTTCTGAAACAAATCGACCCCAAATGCAAAATCGATAATTCCAGCAGGTGATTGAAACAGGGCATTGGTTCCGCTATGGTGACGGTCAGGTACAACAACGACCACAGGCGGTTTTACTGAACGCAGTAATATTTCTGTAATATCCGCGGGTTGCACAAGTGGGAGATCAGCCGGTAATATCAACACCCCGCTCGTAGAATAAATCGTAGCCACGGTTGCAGCTCGTCGTAAAGCAGTATTCAAATGAGGTGCACCATCTTCTTGCAAGGTTTTTGCACCCACATCTCTGGCTAAAGTCAATGCAGCAGGATCTCTGCTCACCACCAAAGTTTGTTCAATCTCCGGAATAAGTTGCAGTACTTCAAGGGTATGGATGAGCATTCTGGAATTTAGAACCGCACGATCATCATCCGATAACACACTCGAGAGACGAGATTTTCCCTCGTCTCAATGGTTTTACAGGAACGATCGCCCAAATACTCACTGTTTACCTCGGTAACACAAATGTTGACAATGCATCAAAACTGTCTCAGCAAGCCGGAGGCGTTCATCCCGTGTCTTCATAATGGATGGAACCGCTGAACAAATTATACCCTGCCTGTGCATAGCAGGTACGTATCCTGAATCGACTTCATCGATCACGAAAGCATCCAACCGGATCTGTTGCTGATAATACGCGGCTACCCAATCAGAAGACGGATCAACCTGAAACATCTCCTGGATCATTTTTGCCAGAGGTCCTTTTACAGCAGCCCCACCGACGATTGGGCTGACACCGATCACAGGTTTGGTCATAACTGCACCTTTGATGCCCGGGATGCTCAGAATCGGATCAATACTCACCAGGGGATTAGATGGGCATAAAACGACCACATCCGCTGATCGAATTGCTTCCAAAACTCCATGGGCAGGCTGCGCAGAAGTGGACCCGGAAAAATGCACTTTACGAACTACCGGCTGCCATTTCTGATGAACAAAATACTCTTGAAAATCGAGTTGCTCACTCTTATCCGTTTCAATTTTTGTCTGCACCATTTGGTCAGTCATCGGTAAAACCTGGCAAGCCACTCCCCAATTTTGACAGAGCATCTTCGTAATCTCACTCAGCGGTTTGCCTTGTCCAATCAAATCAGTGCGTAATAGGTGAGTTGCCAGATCACGGTCACCCAGTTGGAACCAATTCGAGTTCGTCAACGCCGATAAACTGGCCTGAACATTCCAAGTTTCATCTCTTCTACCCCAGCCCGTTTGTGAATTCTCCATTCCAGCCAGGGTGTAACACACTGTATCCAGATCCGGACAGATTGCCAAACCCATATAACGAAAATCATCGCCAGTGTTGACCACTATCGTCAGATCTGATGCCGGCAGAATCTGAGCCAGGCCATCTGCCAATTTTGCCCCACCTACACCTCCAGCTAAAGCAACGACCTTAAGAGCCATGAATCACCTCGGGTTGAGTGAAATGGCTGGAACAAATCTCAATCTCACCATCCTGCTTCGGGCAAAATATGGAGAAATTGTCAATAAGGATTTTCCTCTCCAATTGGAACGGTTGCAGCTTCTCGTATAACACACCAAGTTGATCCATTTCGATGTGGTGGTGCGCAAGCGTAATATGGGGAACCCACAACCCGGGGCGATAACAAGGATTTGGTTCCTTACATATTGAGTTTACCTGGTCGTAGAGCTGTTTCTGTATATCCAATATTTCCGGGGTGATCGTCAAAGCTACATAGAGTACCTTTGCTGGTGTTCGGAAGATCCCCAATCCAGAGGAAATCAAAGGGAATGGTTTTAGCTTCCGTGCCATTTGATCAACTCGTTCATGTAAGAGATCAAATGGGTACTCTTCAGCCACATGCCAGGAAACATGGGGGACATGTGAATTCTCCGCTGGATCAATCCCGATAGATTCTGATATGAGGTGCCAGATCTCACGAATCATCCGGTCGGTTTGGTCATCGAGTAATGAGATTATTCCCTGCATGGCATCAACCTTATAAGAACAGATCTTGATCTGCTGGTCTCATCAACTCTTTCAAATTCCCATCCCGAAGTGGATATGGGAAACCGCGCACATGGATAACCGGACTACCTTCATTTGCTTGTCCCATCAGGAGCGAAGCCGCAGCAGCCAATTCATCCGCAACACCGACCTGGGTAATTTTTAGACGAAATCCAAATAGATCAGGAGTTCCACGCAAATCCATCAGACCAGGCATTCCTGCCAAACCGATACTTGTCCCTACCGTTCCGTTTCTCCAGGCCCGGCCATGAGAATCGATAATAAGAACACCCACTTTTTGTTCAGTCCGCCCTTCGATTTTTAATCGTATCTTTTCAGCAGACAAATCAGGATTTTCTGGCAGCAAAAGAACCCAGTCATCTGGTTGCCCCCAGTCACCTTGCACATTCGAATGATCAATACCTGCATTGGCGCAAATAAAGCCAAGTTTATGTCTCACGATTAACGTATTGACCCGCGCCCGTAATACTTCACTGCTTTCTGTGAGCACCAATTCAATGAAGCGGGCATCTTTCGTTGTGATTTTTGCCAATTCGAGCGCTCGCTGTGATGGCTTTACAGTTGTAAGATTGACCAGCCGGTTTTCGCTTTTTGAGAGAATTTTTTGGGCAATTACCAGGATGTCACCATAACGCAATTTAATTTCGGAAGAATCCAAACATGCCAGAATAATTTCCGTCAGGTCATCACCGGGACGGATATGTGGAATTCCAACAAGAGAGGTTAATATCAATGACATGGCTGGTATTTAGATATTCTTCTGTATTCCAGTAATCCGAATTCCTGCTGAATCAGATCCATACTTCTTATTTAATCCGATCAATATGGAAGTGAGCCCTTCAGCCACGACAGAATTTTCAATTGGACCAGCATCCCAACCAACCATACCAGCATCCTGCACCAGTTGCAATACAATTTCACGGGCTTCCTTATCCACCCCTGTAACCAGAACATCACAGGTGATCTTTTCATCATTTAAGAGGTGCTCGTATGCAATGTTTTGAAAAGCAGCACAGACTCGCACCTGATCTCCTAATATTTGGACCGCTTCTTGCGCTGCTGATCCAGCTTCAGGCATCTGCACCCGTGTCACTTTGGGAGGAACCAAAGGCACAGTCACATCGATGAGTATCTTTCCTGCCAGAGCAGGTCGCAAGGTCGTGAGCGTATCCAGATGGGCAGAATACGGTACAGTTAGAACCGCCAGATCCGCTTCTGCCACAACCACCGGGTTAAGATCGCCCCGGATGTGCTGATCAACGGGCAGCCGGGTGTTAATCTCATCAGCAGCTGCGACGGCTTTTTCAACGGAACGAGATCCGATCAATATACGATATCCCGCTTTTGCCCAACGATAGGCTAAACCCTTTCCTTCCTTGCCAGTCCCGCCGATAATCGCAATCGTTTTGACCATATTCGTATCCATCATTTCCCTCTTCCTAATTTGCCCCTGATTTTTCAACCTGATCTGTTACCAGATTGGGCATGCATAGATTAAATAAATTCTGCCTGATATCGCGTCCATGCTTTTTGTGAGAGTTCTCTCCCATGCGCTGTGATGGCTTCTTCATCCAGAGTCAGGAGCTTTCGATCTCGCATCAGCCAGACCCCATTCACCATCGTACAGGTAATTAGAACTCTCATGGAAACCAAACAAGATGTGCCAGGGTAAATTCCCGGCAGTGCACTCGGTATACGGATGGTAATCCACCAGGATCAAATCTGCAGCCGCTCCGGGAACGATTTTTCCGATATTTTGGCCGGGGAAGAACATGTTAGCTAATTTTGCATTGTTATATACTGCCATCTGGACAACATCATACCCACCCATCCGGCGTGGGTCTCGGGTCCAGAGTTTATGCACCAGGTAAGCGGTCTTCCACTCTTCCCACATGGCGTTCGAAAAACCATCATTCCCCAGGCATACAGGTATCCCTGCCCGCATAAATGATTCTACATTGCCAATTCCAACCCCGTTGTTCATATTTGATCGCGGTTGGTGAGTAACCCACGTACCGGTCTGCGCTAATATTTGTACCTCACGCGCATCAATATGAACCGCATGAACTGCGATAGATTTAGGCCCTAACAATAGAAATTTCTCTAACCGGTCAATTACCCGGATACCTGATTTTTGTAAACTATCATATTCGTCTACTTCGTGTTCGGCAGTGTGCACATGAAATCCGCAACCGTCTGGTGCGACAGCACGGCACTTTTCCAGGGTCGCATCTGATAGGGTCAGGCTGGCATGCAAGCCGAAACTTGCCGCCAATAGTGGATGGGGATTATCCTCAAGTCGCCTGTAAAAGCGTACATTCTCATCAATCCCTTGTTTAGCGCCCTCGCTGCCGTTGCGATCAGTCACTTCATAACATAGGGATGCGCGTACACCAGCAGATGTAACAGCCTCAGCAATTTGATCCAATGATCCTTCGATTGCCGAAGGAGATGCATGATGGTCAATCAGTGTGGTTGTTCCATGCCGGATGGCATCGATCAGACACACCTGGGCAGATACCTTTACATCTTCAGGTTGGAGCGCTTTATCCAGCGGCCACCATAATTTTTGTAATATTTCCGGGAATGTCCTTCGCTGCCGGTCCGGGAATCGCCATTCCCCGCGCGTAAGCTCCATAAAAATGGGTGTGCGCACAAATGTTACCGGGCATAAGATACTGTCCGTGAGCGTCAATCATTTCCTCTCCCGGGTGGGAGGCGATCAACTGAGTAGATGGGGATACTTCAGTAATTTTCCCACCTGTAACCCGAACACCGTATCCATCCAATATTTGATTTTGTTCTTCCCAGGTGACAATTTTTGCGTTCGTTATCAGCATTATTTGCTCCTTTTCCGGTTTACCTTAATCAAATGCAGCCAGGCGGTCGGGATGCTGCCAGTGCAAAAATGCTTCCTGTATATGTCTTTGGTGTGTACGATGAATAGATAATTCTGGCAGATCATCTAAGCTAAAGAAGCGGACATCGGGTGTTTCGTAGCTTGTTTTTAATTCTCCATCCAAATAATCACATAAGAAAAGTAATTTATAGCTATGTAATGCATTCACCGGATCACGGTCGCGGTTTGCTTCATATACACCAACAAGCTTGCGTGCTTTTACCCGTAAACCAGATTCTTCCCAGACTTCCCGCTCTACCATCGCTGAGGGAGATTCATTCACATCCGCCCAGCCACCGGGAATAGACCACATTCCATCTAACATCTCTTTTACGAGCAAAATTTTACCTTCTCTAAAGACTGCTCCGCGCACATCCACTTTGGGAGTGATGTAACCTGGTTGAGCGCACAAAGCTGCCCGCACCTCACCGATTGGGTTATCCAAATGGTCAGCCATCATCTCTGCAGCCATATCCAGGCACCGTTGAAACCTCTGGCGGTCAAATTCATTGACGGTATAGAACAAACCGGTCTGACCGATTTGGTGAAGTTCACGAGCCCAATGGAGCCAGTTAGGTACAAAATGATCATCCTGCATGAATATTATTCCTCCACTAGCCCGAATATCAATTCATTTCCCATTCCCATCAAACCGATTGTGATCCTATGTTTATCAAAATTTGAAACCAGATAATCGTCCCATCCGATGAACTTTGATTTATCCAATTTGGTTGAATGAAAGCTATTCATCAATTTATCCGAAGTCGCCCAATCACATCGACCCCGGTAAGTGTGAACTGAAAGTCGCATTACAGGTAATCAGGCTAAATACCACTACACCCTGTACCAGTTGTGATAGATTGGAATAATTAATAATCAGTTCATGTGTGGATGGATTTGGGGATTGGTTCCAGCTAGGCATAGGATCGGGGCATGAGATATGGCGGCTCTTTTCGACAGGCTTATATTCTGCCTGACGCCGCAACCTGTAATACAGGTCACGACTACTCAATCCATTAATAAAATTGTAGCATAGATAAAAAGATGTGTCAGCAAAAAAGGAAAGGTCTCTCCTTCCTTATTTGCTATAATGCCTCATAGGTTATCCGAATGGATCAGTTCAAAAGTCCAAAACAAATTTTCCGTTTTGGTATAGCAAAATATCGTCTACCCAAATTTCTCCGCCATCCCGCATAT
Organism: uncultured Chloroflexia bacterium; assembly: GCA_963818305.1. GTDB lineage: Bacteria > Chloroflexota > Anaerolineae > Anaerolineales > Anaerolineaceae > DAIOEK01. The sequence continues at coordinate 45,656 of CAWFRQ010000012.1, read as the reverse complement.
CGCAAATCATATCCCAATGGATGCTTGATTTATTCAGGCCGCCTGATTCCGGGAAGCCGGCTCCAACCGCCATATGGAAGCTCCCACCAATTTTCTCGTCAAATAGAATTTCTCGAGTGAACTTGGTAATGCCATAATTGGTTCCAATTGCCCATTCACCCACATACCTTGCCCCTTCATCTGTATCCAGGGTGGCTAACAAGTATGCTTCGTTCTTCTCGGCGGTAGCTTTCACCACTTTTCCCTGTTCGAACCACAATCGGATTCCACTCACTTCTTGTCCGGCAAGAATAGCCGGATAGGAGAAGTACACATGACCCGTCATACTGTTCTCGACAGGAGAAGTGAAAATTTCACCATCGGGCACATTTTCCTTACAGTCACAATTGACAAATGGACGACCATCGATATTCATCTTTAGTTCTGTCTCTTTGCCAATCACATGAACCGATTTCCTTCCCATCATCCACTCAACCAGCTTGTTTTGGTAAGCAGATACTTTCTGCCAGTATCCCACCGGATCATTCATATCGGGCAAGCATGCGTTAAAAACAAAATCCGTATATTCTTCCAGGCTCATCTCCGCTTCCATCGCATGCGCCTGGGTTGGATACAAGGTAGCGGTCCAATGATAGTCCCCTTTAGCAGACCGATCTAGCATCGTTTCTAACAACGGTCCAAATGCTTTTGCCCGCCTGGTTTGTCGCTGAGGATCAATATTGGACATCTCGCGTGTATTCGCTTCACAAATCAGCCTGATTCTGGAATCGAATTGCTCAAAAAAATACTTGTGCGGCTCATGAACAAAATCTAACTGGTCATCATTCGCATATTTCATAAAGTTGTAATCCTGACCTTCCAGGATCGGCAACATAAATGGATGGGCTCCTTTTTGGAGAATTTTCTTTTGCAATGCCAACAACAAGGGCTGCGCAATAACATGACCATGAACCAATACTTTTTGGCCAGGTTTTACTCCAATGGAATAATCAACCAACAGATCTGCTAATTTCTCAATCCTCATATCAGTCATCTTACTCTCCTATGGTTTTGCAATTTGGTAACGGACAATGGGTGCTGAAGGACTTCTTCGTTCAATTTCGGTAAACCCTAATTGGATAAAGGTGTTGTATATCCCTGTATATGCGGATGCATCCTGAATTTTTGTCTGCTGTGTATCCACCGGATACGCTTCTACCCACTCTGCCTGATTCGATTTTGCGTATTCCAGTGCAGATTTGATCAAGCATGCTGTGATCCCTTTCCTGCGAAAACTGCGGCCAACAAAAAAGCAAGTAATCGACCATACAGCAGCTTTATCTACCGGATGGTAATTTCTAGATTTTAGTATGCGTGGATAATCTTCCCGGGGGGCGATGGCGATCCATCCGGCAGGTTCTTCCTGAAAGTAAGCCAAAAGTCCGACCGGACGCCCGGATTGGACGACATCATGAAAGAGCCGATGATTTGCTTCACCTTTGTTTGCACGGAACTCATCGGTAGGTTCACGAAAATACATACACCAACATCCTCCAGATGCGCCGTGCGATCCGAACAACTTCACCAGGTCTTCCCAGCGTTCTGCGCGCATCACTTCTACCCGGATTTCTGTTTCCACACACCCATCCTTCCTAACCTTCATCTGGTCAGCTTGCTTATTCACACTGGATACTATACACTTTATTAGTTAGTTCGAACAATATTTCTGGAGGAAAACCATATGCAGCATGAAGAATTTTACCTTCAAATGAGTGACGGTTTTACCTTATTTGGACAAGGTTGGCACCCGGAAACTGCCGCAAAGGGAGCAGTCTGCCTGGTACATGGATTGGGGGAGCACACCGGCAGATACAGCCATGTTGCCGAAAAATTGGTGGCAAACAACTACGCTCTGGTTGGTTGTGATCTGCGTGGTCATGGAAAGACTGGCGGTCCACGCGGTCATTTCCCCAATTATGAACAAGTAATGAAAGATATCCAAACCATCCTGGTTTTCTTAAAGGAAAAGTATCCATCCCAACCTACTTTCCTCTACGGGCATAGCATGGGTGGCAGTATTGCATTAAATTATTCACTCCGGATGAAACCAACTCTCAATGGTGTGATAGCAACCAGCCCAGGGTTAAAAGCAGGATCTGAACTCTCACCCGTTCTGCTTGCTCTGGGAAAAATTCTCTACTCTGTTGTTCCAACTTTTGGTTTAGATAACGGATTGGATCGTAACAACCTCTCCCGCGATCTATCTGTAATCGAACGCTATAATGCCGATCCATTGGTACACCCCAAAATCTCAGCCCGGTTTGCCATGGACTTCTTGAACAGCGGTCGTTGGGCTCTGGAACATGCTTCTGAATTCGCTCTGCCTTTGTTCATTCAGATCGGCTCAAAAGACCATTTGGTCTCTGTGGATGCCGCCAGAGAATTTGCGCAGAAAGCACCGGGAGCTGAATATAAAGAGTGGGATGGTCTATTCCATGAGACCCATAATGAACCTGAAAAGGAAGAGGTCCTTTCTACCCTGATCAATTGGATGGATCGGCATCTCAGCTGATTCGCGCTAGTGCCTCAAAGCACATATTTATCTACCTGAAAGTGGGATGGAATGTGCTCATCTCGTGTCCTTTTGAGTGGGTTGGAATACCTGTTTTTCCTGGCACGCACCCAAAAAGCTCTTCCTTGACCAATGCTTCTCTGGGATATACAATAAGCGATGGAGGAACCTGATGCATTCAGAAATATTCTGTAAACTTGCATGCCGGTCAGATAGTACTCAACTACTCATTTACTTTTTGCTACGTTGATCTTTCAAGTGCCCGAATCTAGACCAGATTTCGGGCACTTTTAGTAATTCATCTTCAGGATCATTTATTAAACAGGAGAACGTATGAAAGACTTTCTTTTCCGTGGAAACCTGCAAACCTTAGATGCCGAAGTCTATGAGTTGTGCCAGCTAGAAACCGAACGGCAGATCAAGAAATTAATTATGATCCCCAGCGAGAGCACCGCACCATTAGCCGTGCGCGAAGCCCTCGCATCCTCTTTTCAGAACATCTACGCAGAAGGTTACCCGGAAGACTCGCTCCGAAAAAAATCAGAAGCAGAGTTGTTGGATTATCCAACTCGCCTGGCTGAATTCCGTAGATATGGAGATCCGCGATTCTACAAAGGGGTAGATTATGCGGATATTATCAAATCCCTTGCCCGCAGGAGATGCGCTGAGGCATTTGCCGCAAATGGTAAGACCGCTGATGATATTTGGGTAAATGTACAGCCCCTCTCAGGTGCACCAGCGAATAATGCAGTTTATCCTGCCATCGTCAATCCGGGTGATACCGTAATGGGGATGAGCTTGCTGCATGGTGGTCACCTCACCCACGGCTCCTCAGTCAATCGCTCAGGAAAACTGTATCACATGATTCACTACCTGGTGGATCCGGTGCACGAGATGATTGATTATGACCAGGTGCAAGCTCTGGCGCTGGAACATAAACCCAAGATGATCATTGCAGGGTATACATCTTACCCTTGGATGCCGGATTGGAAGAAATTCAGAGAAATTGCTGATAGTGTAGGTGCCATTCTCCTAGCTGATATTTCTCACATTGCCGGTATGGTTGCAGCAAGTGCAGTTCCATCTCCGGTTGGCTATGCGCATATTATCACCTTCACTACCCATAAAACTCTTTGCGGTCCTCGTGGGGCTTGCATCCTTACCACCGATCCTGCTTTAGGTCGTAAGATTGACCGCTCCATCTTTCCCGGTGAGCAAGGTGGACCGCATGTTCACGTGATGGCTGCACTGGCTCTGACATTCAAATTAGCAATGACCCCGGAGTTTAAAGAACTGCAATTCCAGACAGTGCGAAACTGTGCTGCACTCATTGATCAATTCAAGCTGCGTGGTTTCCGAGTTCCCTACAGCGGCGGGGATACCCACCTAATGAACCTGGATTGTAAATCGGTGGTCGGGCCTGATGGCACCACCCTCTCGGGAGATATGGCTGCTCGGATTTTGGACCTGGCAGGAATCGTGTGCAACCGCAATACAATCCCGGGAGACAAATCATCTTTCGCCACAAGTGGTATCCGCCTGGGTACTCCCTGGCTGACCCAACGCGGTTTCAAAGAAGCGGAAATGCGGAATGTGGCTGACCTGATAGCCGACTTATTGCTGGCGACCACTCCTTATACCATCGACACCCGTCAAGGACCCACCTCACGTGCCAAAATCGATTTTCAGGTATTCGAAACATCCAAACAAAAAATCCGCGAGCTAGCTAACCAGGCCGGATCAGCAGAGACCGTTCCGTCGAACGGATATCCACACTTCTTCTACCAGGATGACCAACCAAAATCTCAATCTCAACAAGTGACTTTGGAAATAAAAGGAGACAAGGTTAGATCATTCGTCGATTATGTCTTCACAGCCAACCTGGAGAATGCAGCAATGGGAAAAGTGCTTGCTTCTCAGGTATTTACACCTTCAGGTTGGGTCAAAGGCTGGTTGACTCCTCAAACTTCGGATTCCTATCATTTCATTTTTGAGAGAACAAGTTTCGGAGCCGTTACTACCTGGCTGCGTGACCTCAGTGATGGATTTGTTAGCTTTGATTCGGATTATCGTCGCCGATTACCCGGACCAATCACAGTCACAGAAATCGAATCGGTTGGAGCAGTAACCAGTGGTGAAGAAACCCATGAGGCTGAGAAACCTTATTTCATCGGAAAGACTTCTAGCCAGGGAGATCCATTGCCCGATTTCGTTTGGGAAGAGAAAGAACTCCCAATGCGGAAAACCGCGCTCAACGAAACCCACCGAAAAATGGGAGCCAAGATGGTACCTTTTGCGGGATGGGATATGCCAGTATGGTATACATCGGTCATGGAGGAGCATTTAGCTACCCGGAAAGCGGCTGGCCTATTTGATGTTTCTCACATGGGCGTGTATCAAGCAGAAGGACCATCCGCAGCAGCGTTCCTCGATTGTGTTTGCGGAAATGATATTCTTGGACTCGGTATTGGTGAATCGTGCTACACCCAATTCCTCGATCCATCAGCCAAAGTCATCGACGACTGTTTGGTCTACCGCCGTGGATTGGAAAAATATCTGGTCGTAGTCAACGCCTCAAATGATGACAAAGATTGGGCTTGGATAAACGCAGTGCGGGCCGGTCTGGTTAAAGTGGATGCAGAAAAACCCTGGGTCAAATGCTTCGGTAGAGATTTGATCCTCCGTAATCTACGTGACCCCCAGGCAGGTGCTGATATGCGCGTCGATATCGCCTTGCAAGGTCCTAAGTCCAGAGAAATCCTACTTTCACTGGGGGTTGATGCTTCCACTAGAAAACGGATCATGGCCCTCAAACGCACTGAATTATGCGATGCAATGGTCGGAGGATTTGACCTGATCGTTTCCAGAACCGGTTATACTGGCGAGAAAATGGCCTTTGAGCTTTTTATTCACCCAGACCAGGCTGTTGCCTTCTGGAATATGCTGCTAGAGAAGGGATCCTCTCTTGGGCTGCTTGCCTGCGGTCTAGGAGCACGTGATTCGTTACGGACAGAAGCAGGTCTGCCCCTTTACGGGCATGAAATGGCTGGAGATCTAGGGCTTGGAGTTGCTGAAGCCGGTTTTGGTTCTTATGTTAAGACATACAAACCCTGGTTTATCGGCAGAAAAGCTTTCATTGATCAAGAATTATCCCGTACAGGTGTGGTCATCCGTTTCCGCTTTACAGAAAAAGGTGTACGGATGGCACATCATGGTGACCCGGTCCTTGATAAAAAAGGAAAAGTCATCGGTGTAATTACCAGCTGCGCAGTAGATAGCGAAGGATACTTAACAGGTCAGGCATTTATCGACCGGAAATTTGCCCTGGAGGAGACCCCGATTATGATTTATCAGGGTAGCCCTAAATCTCAGGACAAAGCTCCTGCCGAATTAAGCACCGGGGATAAGGTCACACTACCCACACCGGCAGTTGTGGTCAGTCGGTTCCCCAAATTATAGGTTAGTTCAGCTTATCATCTTCAGAAATTAAAGGAGAAAACAGATATGCAGACTCCCTGGGATCACCGCTACGCACAGCGGACCCAAAGAATGTCCGGATCAGCGATCCGGGAATTACTGAAGTTAACTGAACGGAAGGATATCATTTCCTTCGCCGGTGGCTTGCCCGCACCGGATGTTTTCCCAATCAAAGAACTCTCCGAAGCCTGCCAGCGCGTTCTCCAAAATGAGGGGGCGGTTGCCCTTCAGTATGGAACCACCGAGGGATATTTCCCGCTGCGCGAACAGATTGCAGAGCGCACTGCACGATATGCAACCAAGGTGATCCCAGATAATATCATGATCACTTCCGGTTCGCAACAGGCACTAGATCTGTTGGGTAGAATCTTCATCAACCATGGTGACCGGATTCTGGTGGAAAGCCCAACTTATCTGGGTGCTTTACAAGCCTGGAATGCGTACGGTGCTGAATATGTTACTGTTCCGAGCGACGATCATGGCATGATCACCGATGCCCTGGAGGAAGCACTACGTACCGGACCTAAATTCATGTACGTATTACCGAATTTCCAGAACCCCACCGGGGTAACCATTCCGCTCGAACGTCGCAATAAGATTATTGAACTTGCAGATCGATATGGCGTGCCGATCATCGAAGATGATCCGTATGGACAGCTGCGGTTTGAAGGTGACCATATCCCTCCGGTCATGTACCTGGATAATGCATATCGCTCCAATGGACCAGAAGTGATCTATTCCGGTAATGTAATCTACCTGAGTACCTTCTCAAAGACCCTGGCTCCAGGATTACGCCTGGCTTGGATCATCGCTCCGCCAGAGGTGATACGCAAGCTGGTTCTAGCCAAACAAGGCGCTGACTTGCATACATCCACTTTCAACCAGGTGATGGCCTACGAAATTGACAAAGACGGCTTCTTAGACCGGCATGTGAAGCTTATCCGGCAGGTGTATCTGGAACGTCGGGATGTGATGATTGACTCGCTTACCGAATTCATGCCGGAAGGAGTTCGTTGGACCCACCCGGAAGGCGGCCTCTTCTTGTGGGCAACCCTTCCAGAACATATCGATGCTGCCGAATTGATGAAAGTGGCCATTGAGGATAAAGTTGCCTTTGTTCCCGGCGGTTCTTTCCACCCGGATGGACGAGGTAAGAACACAATGAGATTGAACTTCTCTTATTGCAAACCAGCTTTGATCGCTGAAGGGATCGAACGCTTGGGAAGAGCTGTCAAACGCATGATTTAACCATTCAATACCGTACACCAGCACCCGGATGGAAACCATCCGGGTGTTTTGTTTTGCATCTGACAACATGATGAACAATTATATACTCACGTACAAATTAAATTGATTGTGGTATTTAATTAGTGAAATTGGTATTAGAATTGCATGCATGGAACCTATTCGTGTGTTACTCCGTCTTCAAATAAAACACACAGAAATTATTATGGACTGCATATGAATAAAAAAATATTAATAGCCTGTTTCCTGTTATTCCCTCTTCTCAGCGGATGCAACCTGGGAAAAGCCCGCCCATCTGAAGCGGATGCCGGCCTCACCATCACCTCGATTGCGCGCACCATCTATGCCGGTATCGCGTCGGAAGAACCTTCCAGCACACCCGAACCACCAGACGTGGATGAAGAAGAAAATACAGCTACACCTCAGCCAGTTGTGGTGATTACCGTCATGGTAACACCCGAAAATCCCTACACCTACAATTACGATTACAACAACGGCTACTATTACGATTACTACGATTACAACCCGTGCGATAACGCCTCGTACGTATCTGATGTAACCATCGACGACTACGAAGAAATCTATCCTGAAGAAGTATTCTATAAAACCTGGAAGATCTACAACTCGGGTTATTGTGATTGGGAAGATGATTACGAATTTATTTTCGTTGGCGGAAAGCGGATGAAAGGTGAAGACATCTACCTGGATAAAGAGGTAGATTCTGGTGATTATGTAAAAGTAACCATCAAAATGAAGGCACCTTCCGAGGAAGGCATCTATAAGGGTTACTGGCGGTTTGTGAATGATAGCGGTGAAGAATTTGGAGATACATTCTCGGTGATTATCGATGTCGATGATGATGCGCCTACCTACACCCCTACCAAAACCAAAACCCCAACCATCACTCAGACTCCTACCATTACTTTCACACCTTCGAATACATCCACCGGAGTTCCAACCGCTACACCGACTCCAACTGCTACCTATACAAATACTTCCACAAATACCAACACACCTACACCGACGGCGACTGACACGCCCACTCCGACCTTCACGGATACACCTACCGATACGCCTACTCCAACCAATACACCCGTATAGACTTACTCTTGATTCACTTTAAAAAATCAGACCGGGATATTCTCCGGTCTGATTTTTCTATTTATGCGCCACTGTTTTCATTTTTCCATAACTTAAAGTCCGCCAGAATGGAACCTCCAACGAACTCTTTGAGTATTGAATTATTGGGAATCAATTCTCGATCAACCGGTAAGAACCATTCCAAGAGCGCAAGAAGGCGCTTGGCTTCGATATACTCTCTGGTTCCATATTGCACCTGCCTCAGTAAAGGCTCAGCTAATAACCTCAATGCCGAGAGTTCATATGCTAAGGCAGAATTGAACATCGTATCGGCGTTTTCCTGGTATGGGAAGATATGATTCTTCTCGCCTTTCCCAACCGAATCCCATCGAGAAATGGTCTGTTGGGCAGTATACCCCCGCTCTCGCGCATCCCGAACGATCCGTCGGATCAATCTTGTGTCCGTAGTCGATATGCGATTATATCGATCCAGATTCAACTGGGTTAGTGCTGATACATAAATTCGGTAGGTTAACTCTGCCGGTGTATCCGTGATTAAACGCGGATTTAGACCATGAATTCCTTCCAAGATAATGAGCTGACCCGGTTGCAACTGCACAACGTCGCCTGATTCACTCTTTCCTGTTCGAAAATTGTATCGAGGAAGGTGAACACTTTCACCCCGAATGAGTGCTTGGAGATGGGTATTTAATAGCGGAACATCGAGTGCTTCTAGCGCCTCAAAATCATAATTCCCATTTTGATCCTTGGGAGTTTGCTCCCGGTTCACAAAGTAATTATCCATCTCAAGTGGATAGGGTTGGACACCTTGGGAAATCAATTGCACAGCCAAGCGTTTTGAAAAAGTTGTCTTGCCCGATGATGATGGACCTGAGATTAATACAATGCGTATCTTATCCCGGTTGGATGCAATTCTTGATGCAATTTCAGCGATCCTTTGTTCATGCAATGCTTCTGATACGAGGATCACTTCCCGGATCTTCCCGGCAGAAATCGCATCATTCAAGGACCCCACACTCTCAATTCCCAATCGTTGCAACCAGTTTCCATACTCCCTGAAGGTATTCAGTAGTTTGAAATCAGCTGGAATCGGATTGGTTTGGGTGGGAGAAGTTCTGCGGGGATAGTTGATAATAAAACCATCTTTCGCCGGAGTGAGATCAAACCATTTGAGATATCCGGTCGATGGCAGCATGTATCCATGATGATAATCACGATGATTTTCAAGCCGATATAAGATCAGAAATTCCTTCTGGCGATATTTCAGTAACCGTACTTTGTCAGTATTTCCTTGAGACGCAAAGTAATCAATCGCTTCCTGGAGCGGTACCTGTTGGCGTTCGAATTTGAGATTCGCTCGGATAAGAATTCCCATCAGATCTTTGATTTGCTGAATTTCTTCAGCATTCAATGGTGGTCTGCCGACAACCTCACAGAAAAACCCACCAGAGGTGACTGAGTGATCGACTTCCAATTGGGCATCCGGAAAGAGATCTTCAAATACAGCTTCGAGCAAAAACGTGAGTGACCTGCGGTAAATTCTGGCCCCATCTGCATCTTCCATGGTGACCCAACTAACCTTGGAATCCATCTCCACAGGATGTGTCAGTTCGCGTAATTCGTGGTTGACAATCGCCCCCATGATAATTTCACGCTGCTCAATCGGAATTATTTTGAGGAATTGCTCCAGAGTAGATTTCCGATTACCTCGGATCGTCTGGCCATTATCAAGGGAAATTTCTACTGTCGGACTGGGTTCTACAAACTCAAAATTCGCCATAAATGTCATCCATTAATTTTGAAGATTATGCTAATATGATTCTATCATACCCAATCTGCAGCGTTATCGAAGTGCAAGCAGCATAGGGATTTGAGCAAAATCTTCAAATGATAGGTAATCAATTCCTTCCATCTTTGATTCATAATTGGTAAGGATTTCTTCCTGCGATAGGCTATCTCCATCTGGCCAAACAAGATCAATCACCCTGGTGTGATTGTTATCTGCAGGTGCTACCTCCAAACCGCCATTGAGATTCCTGTTGCGTAACATCCCGTACCCGCCAGACGCCATCAGCCGGGTATCCTTCCTGCGAAAGCACCATTGCGGCAATCCCCCAGGTGGCCGGGTCACTATCTCCAAAAATGGACCTGTTTACCCGTAGTGAGATGGTGGAATTCGCAGGATCCAAAATTACTTTTAATTCTGAACCTGCAGCGGGTTTCGGTGATCCAACTGCATCTGCGGTAAATACCTGGGGCGTCCAGCTTTCAGCCCAAAGAGCAACATCCCACCCTTTCCCTTCCTGAAGGCTAAGATTTCTTCCGGGTAACAACAACCTCGAGCCGTTCTTGGTTCCTGGATCAGTATCTACATAAACATCCAGAGTTTGCAGCGAATAACCCGCTGGACCGTTCCACGGGTTGGTTAGCTCACCAGCAATCGTAAAGTCAAACGCAACTGTCTGATCATCGTACCGCACCTGGAATCGGGTCACATCAAATACACCAGAAGTAAAAACCGGATCGGTTGGAGTACGATAAGTACCCGGTCCGTGGTCATCTCCTTGCGGGTCTGAAACATCCATCAGATGAATTCAAATCTGAGAAGTCAGGCAAAATAATCCTGCCAGGTCCATCCTGCGGTGAGATTTGGTTTAGCAATTCGCCTATACTCGTCAGAATCCTGAATTTAATCTCATCCCCGGCTTCCACCTCACCTAATAAGGCTATTGGGATTTTTAACTCAACCACAGATTCAATACTCTGGCCGGATAAATCTTCTTCAATCAATTGCCATTGGTCCTTCATCGGTCGATAAGGATTTACATTTCCTGAAGAGGCATCTAACTCAAATAGGTGCGTTGCAGAGAAACCCAGTAATTCAGGAGTCTGCCCTTCAGGAACCTTTGAAAATCCCAAACCATTTTTTTCGTGTGGATTCTGCATGTAGAGTTGTGCAGTCTGGGCTGTTTTATCCATTTTCGGATCAAACCGTAATAATATTCTCAGGTTTTGTTTGTCTAAACCCAGGAAGGTTGATACCAGAGGTCGCTGCTCATTTGGGTCTTTGGTGAATTCATATGCGGCAGCTTTTTGCCAATCTTCTTCGGTTGCTTCTCCCTCAGTTGGCATCAATCCATAAACCTCCCGTTCAGGTTCAACCATCTGGGCTGGGATGATGGGTACTTGTACCGCCAATGGCACCGGCTTACCTAAGCGAGGTGTAAACGTTGGCTAACAAGGCGCGAAAACCTTCATCAAAGTATGCATCATTCCCTGAATCTTGATCAGCACCATACCACCAGAACCAATCGGATCCTTCTGCCAGGTACATGTTTCGCATGCTTTCTTCAAGCCCGGTAACCATCTCTCCTGTTTTCTGTTGCTCTAATACTACTTGTTGCAAATCACTCCGTACACTCCGCAGGAGATTCCAAGCGGCGTTTTCTTCAGGCTCGCCGATCCAGGTATCATAGTTCGGACTAAACCAGGCTCCCCGGAATAATTCGGGTAAGGTTTGCTGGTCTGGATATAGCTTCAAGTATTCAGGAACCGTCACGGTTTGAATGGTTTTACTCTCAGATAATTTCTGGTATAAGGGAGTTTAGGAATTCCTTTCCATCCTGGTCGTAATTTTCCCAGGCATTTTCACCATCCAGAATGATGGATACCAGATGCGGACCCTGTGCATTCTGTGCTTTCAATTCAGAACGGATATTTTCAATGCGGCGAATAAAATCGGCTGCCGCTTCCTCTCCGGGTGTACCCGAATAGGTAAAACCGAGCTTATCAGATATGAGATTGTCTCGAAATACCATCAATACCCTACCGCCTGGGATCGGTCCGTTGGCTGGCGTTTCTACCCAATATGGCCGGTAGAATTGATCAGCCTGCAGAACAGTATCCTCCGCATTGCGGTTGAAAGCTCCAATTCCGAGAGAATTCGCAAGCACCTGCTCACCGGATAGCCATCCATTGGTAACCTGCATTCGACACGATCGGTACAATTTCAGGTGCTACCGCGCCTTCAGATGGCCATAATCCCACTGGCGACTGCCCAAAATGATCAATATAAAGCTGAACCCCTGCATCCAGTTGGCCGATGGCGTCTTGAACGTACTGATATCGTTTCGGTAGCTCCACCTCCGGATGACCGGCAAGTGCAAGATTTGTATCGTACAGCAACGGAAGGATCGGATGCGCTAGCGGAGAAGTAATCACCTCGATTTGGCCGTTGTCCTGCATTTGTTTATGAATCGGGATGATCAGCGCCATGACCCTGCGTTACTTCTGAGAACAAAATTACCTTATCACTTTCCAAAAATCCATGATCCTTCTTAACCAGACTGAGCAAGGGCTCTTGAGCTAAGAAATCCGGATCGAACCAGGCTAAATTGAACCAGATTTGCAAATCGCGAAAATCCTGATCTGAAAACGATGCGAGTGCGGCTTGTATTTGTTGCTTAGAGCTGCCCCCACGTTTCGCATAAAGTGCATGTACCCGGGGTGAACCTTGATGATATGATCTGTGTTCGCATCGAAAAACCGGGTAAGAATAAATTCCTTCTCTTCATCTGTGAGTTGATCCGAAGGTCTCTCACTCAGAACCCAATACTTATCCTTTGCTCCGTCATTCACATATGCATCGATTTGCTTGAGCAGGACTGGGGTAAGGTTGAAAGTCACATGACATCTCTGGGTATTTGGCAACTGTAGCCGCCATATCGTAATAGTCTTTGGTGCCATGCACCCGCACCCACGGACGAGTGATCACTCCATTTGCATCAGGATAGTAGAAGCGGCTGATGCTGATGCCAGATCAAATTGAGATAGAGTACGTCCTCTTCACTCAGAATTGCACGCGAGTGTCGATGATTTCTCTATGCCAGGTGTAGAGAACCTGAGGACCTGCTTCCGTGCTGAACTGCAGGAGTGTGACAATACAACTACAGAATATAATAGCCGAAACAGTTTTTTCATTGTAGCATCCTTTGCTAACAAAACGAACCCCGGCTGTCACGGGGTTCGAATTGAGCATTTGATATTACTAACCTTTCACACTGCCCAGGGTCAAACCGGAAATTAACCACTTGGATGAGTACAGGAACAACGCCATGACCGGAATGGCTACCAAAATGGATCCGGCGGAGAATTGTCCCCATTGGGTCTGGAACTGTGCGACCATGCGCTGTAAACCAAGCGGCCAGGTTAAGCAAGGTTTCCTGTGAGCCAAGAATTACCCGTGCCAGCAGATAATCATTCCAGGCGGTTGTGAAGTTGAAGAGGAAAACAATTGCCAGCGATGGCGTGGAAAGTGGCAGCAAGATCTGCCAGAAAGCCTCCATCTGGTTGCATCCATCAATCCGGGCGGCTTCTTCCAGGTCAATCGGAATTGTATCGTAATACCCTTTGAGTATCCAGATAGAGAATGGAATTGCAGTTACGCAGTACGCAATTACCAATCCGCGGAAAGATCCAACCAGATTTAATTTGATCGCCAGGATATAGAGCGGGATCATTAACATTGCCGCCGGAATCATCTGGGTGCCCAACAAGGAAGATCAAACCCAATGACCTACCGGGGAATTTCCACCGGAAAATGCATAGGCAGAGGTGGCTGCTAAAGCACGACTCCGATAATCGCAGTGGAGACAGTTATTGCCAGACTATTCCACAACCACTGTAAGAATGGCTTATCAAACAAGACAATCCGAAACGCTTCCAAAGTTGCATCTGCCGGAATGATAGATAAATCAGTTGAGAGTAATCCGATCGCCCGGACGAAGAGCAATACTGATAATGCGGAGGATGGGATAAGCAGCGAGAATGCAACTGAAAATCAATGCAACATGGATCCAGAAACGTTTAAATGGAGAATCTTCTCTGACCGATACCCTCAAAAATTGTTTTCTTTCTGCGCTGAGAAGTCGTAGCCACCTGGGGGGATGAATTATTTGGCTGCATCATAAACTTCCTTTCAGTGTACCTGAGCGTTTCAGATAGAAACACTGTGTAAACCAACAGCAAGATGAATATGACAAACGCAAAGGCAGCTGAGAAACCATACCGGTTATACTGGAAGCCTGCCCGGAAGAGTGCTGTCACCAGGATATCCGAGCTTTCCAACTCATTCTGGTTGATAAAGAATGGGATATTGAAGTTATTGAATGTCCAGACTGAACCCAGAATGATTGCCGGGGTCATCACCGGCGCTAACAATGGCATAGTAATTGATTTAAATTTCCACCAATTGTCGGCACCATCCATTTCAGCAGCTTCGTAATACTCATCACTGATACTTTGCAGACCACCAAGCAGAATGATCATCATAAATGGAATACCAAGCCAAATGTTGGTGATACACATGGCTATAAAATTCGGAGTCTGGTTGTGTCAGCCAGGAGACTGGTTGAAAACCGAGTGCGCGGATGATGATATTGATAAAACCAAATTCATAGTGGAATTCATTCCTCCAGGCAAGTACAGCAATAATCTGTGGAATTGCCCAGGGTAAAACCAGCAAAGTGCGATAAATCGCTCTTCCACGCATCTTTCGGTTCAGTAATAATGCCAACACCAAACCACCCAGCACATGGAAGAACACATTGACGAAAGTCCAAAGAACGGTCCTTAAAAATAAAGGTAAAAAGGTAGCATCTTTAAGCACTGGTTGGATAAAAACATTAATGTAGTTCTTAATCCAATGAACTCCGGATTCCGAAAATGCCTCAAACTCATATTGGTAAAGGATATCCAGAGTTCCCATAAAAGCGGATATACAACCAGAGCCACAAGGCCTATTACCGCTGGGGCAATCAGCATGAATGGAAGAGCATATCGATAATTTAGCCATCGATAAAGGATTAAGTAGAGAATGCCTTCAAGAATAACGTGTGCCTACAAAGATAAATAGGACTGTTAATCCGACTTCCTGTAGGCTTTTCACAACTGTAGGACCATCGATCATGGAATCTTCCTCCTCAGCTGAGATTTTTCAATTTAGCAAGACGCCAGGGTTTCCCCTGGCGTCTAAATCGTAGCATACTATTTTTATTCCATTTGGGAGACACAGGTCTCCGCGGAGGACTGCATCTTTGGAGCGGCGTCTTCGGGGGTTTCCTGTCCATTCAAGACAGCTTGCATCTCGGGTTTGGCAGAATCCCAGACACATCGCATTTCAAGGACAATCGGCATCGGGGTGCCGTTTTTCATTTGGGCGGCAGAACCAGCCAGGATCGGATCCTTGGTAATCAACTCGTTCTCAAGTGCGGTCTTCAATGCGGGCAGGCGAGAGAGTTTGGTCACCATATCCAGCTGATTTGCTTCATTGGTAGCGAATTTCATGAACAGCTTCACAGCTGTCAGTTTCTCACCCGTCAATCCCTTGGGGATCATGAAGAAGACACCTGAGGTAAACGGAGCAGGCCATTTACCAGTGGATTTAACCATCGGGATGGGGGCAACACCTAATTTATCTCCCAGAGCTTCTTTATAACCACCGAGAGACCAGTCGCCATTGATGATCATAGCCGCTTTACCTTCTTTGAAGAGGGTATCGGCGCCATTGTAGTCGCTTTCACTCGGAATGATCTTATCAACGGTCTTGATATCCGATAAGAACTTCAGGGTTGCAATCATTTCTGGAGTATTTAGAGTGGGGGTTATACCATCAGCAGCGAACACTTTACCACCAAAACCACCCAGCCAGGGAACCAGCCAGAATGGTTCAGTTTGGTTGTAAACGAAGCCGTATACATCACCGGTGGTGGCTGCTTTTGCTGCAGCGATAAATGCATCGGTGTCAGCTGGAGCTTCTTTAACCAGGTCTTTATTGTAGATCAGCATCAGGTGGTTACCATTGGAGACCGGTACACCCCAAACGCCATCTACGCCGGGCAGCTTGACAGCGGTAACAGCGGAATCGACGAACAAGCTTGGTATCAACAAGTATTATCCACCGGTTGAATCAAGATCTGCTGCCTGGAATGGTCCTACATGGTCGCTTACTGTCCAGAGCAGATCAGGAGCGGCATTGGCTAGGCTGGCAGGTCTGGAAGTCTTCACGCAGGATTTCGACTTCCTTATTGATCACTTCGAAAGTGACATTCGGATTTTCCTTTGTGAATGCATCAGCCAGAGCTTGAACATATTGCAATCCACCATCTGCTTCGCCCTCTTTGGTCCATAAAGTAATATTTACTGGACCGGTTATTTTATCTGCAGGAGCACAAGCAGCTAAGACGAAAGCGAAGATGATAATCAAGCTTACAACGGTCATTAATTTTTTAGACATCTCTATTCTCCTATTCTGTATTGTGCGAAACTAAGCAAAAACAAACATGAGCATATACTAATGTAAGTATCACCTCCTCTCAAATTATCCAGACTAACATAATCAATAGATGTTTTTGAATGGAATCATATCCCCATACTGACACCAGGTAAAATATTATTCGATCCTTGTCACCCATTCAAATTAAATCATACTCAGAAATGGTAAAAATTTGCAAGCAAGTATACAAATGATACGTAACGGAATACCCTATATCGTGTTCAATGGTAAAATCGGCAAATGTTCAGGAAGATCGTTATGCTAATCAGCCGGATCATTTTTTCCCTCATTCTTCTTTTTGTTTTGATCTTGATCTCTTCCAGGCTATATGTTCTGGCTGAAACACGCGGATCAATATATCAACTTGGACAAACTCGCCCCAGGCTCCGGTTGCAATTGTTTTCGGCGCCGGCCTACGTAGAGATGGCTCCCCCACTTTAATCCTAAGAGATAGGGTTGAGACCGCCGTCCGACTATACCAGGCAGGCAAAGTTCAAAAGATTTTGATGAGCGGTGACAATCGCTTTATTGAGTATAACGAACCCGCCGCGATGCGCGAATTTGCAATTGGGTTAGGTGTTCCCGCAGAAGACATCGTTCTGGATTACGCGGGTCGGAGCACATATGAAACCTGTTACCGGGCAAAAGCAATATTTGAAGTGAATGAAGCTTTGCTCGTTACCAATCCATTTCCACTTGCCAAGAGCCGTGTATACCTGCCAACAGTTGGGGATAGATGTTTCCGGCGTTAGAGCCGAGCTGGAAACGTACCGGAAATCATCGCATATCTACTGGGAGATCCGCGAATTGCCGGCTACCGCGAATGCCCTCTGGCAACTATATATCAGTCATCCAATTCCCGTTCTTGGTGACAAAGAACCCATAAATCTACATCAGTAATCAGCGATCCGGGCATAATACTTGCAAACTGATAGATACAGTCTACTGTATTGTTTTGATTGTAAGGATTCTATGAACCGTGACCAGGCTCTTCAAATCGTACATGAATATATCAAAAACCCCAATCTAGTGAACCACATGCTGGCCGTGGAAGCTGCCATGCGATTCTATGCCCGGTACTACTCGCAAGATGAAGAGATCTGGGGAATTACAGGATTATTGCACGACTTTCGATTGGGAAATCCACCCCACCCTGGATGAGCATCCCCAGGCCGGTGAACCGATCCTGACGGGAAAAAGGGGTTTCTGAGGAGATCATCCGAGCAGTTCTTTCACATGCGGATCATCTACAAATCGAACGCATTTCCCTCATGGAAAAAGTCATTGTACGCCTGTGATGAAGTAACCGGTTTGATTACCGCGGTCGCATTGGTGCGGCCATCCAAATCACTCTATGATCTCACTTCTTCATCTGTGAAGAAAAAATGGAAAGATAAAGCCTTTGCAGCCGGAGCTAACCGTGACGAAATGGAACACGGAGCAACTGTATTGGGTATTGAATTGTGGGCTCATGTAGATCATGTCATCCTGGCCATGCAGACCATTGCAGCTGAATTAGGTCTGGAAGGCTCACTAACCAAACCGGAAAGCAGATTGGAGATATAAAGCATGACACTCCAGGGAAAAGGCTTCTATATTTGGAAGATCCCCAGCTGTGAAAATGGCAGCGCAACATCCATTGCAAATGCCGCCGCAACGGCAAAGCTAACGCATGTGTTAGTAAAAATTGCTGATGGAACTTCTAAATATAATATCTCCTCTGCCGGCGCTGACCTGGTGCCCGGAGTCATTTCCGCTCTGAAAGCCAAGGGAATCCAAACTTGGGGTTGGCAGTATGTATATGGCAGCGCTCCGGCATCCGAAGCCAGAATTGGTGGAAGCCGGGCGAAAGCACTTGGTTTAGACGGCTTCGTTGTGGATGCTGAAATGCAATTTGAAAAATCTGGCATGTCTTCTGCCGCGGCTACTTACATGGTCGAACTGAGAAAATACATCCCTACCATGCCCGTGGCATTAAGTACCTTTCGCTATCCTTCTTATCACTCTACCTTCCCGTTCAGCACATTCTTGAAATACTGCGATATATCCATGCCGCAAGTCTACTGGGAAGCCGCCCACAATTCGGCAGATCAATTGTTGAAGAGTTATACCGAGTATATGAAGCTTGCTCCAACCAAACCATATATCCCTACCGGACCAACCTACAAAGTGGGTAGCTGGGCTCCAACAACCAAAGATTTGAAGCTCTTTATGGATATGGCAGTTTCCAAGGGTTTACCAGGAGTGAATTTCTTTAGCTGGGATGAGTGTCGGCGTGATATGAGTACCAATTGGAACTTCATTCGAGATTACCAATGGACAATCCAGCTCGAGTTTCAAGATCAATTTATCGCTGCCCTGAACTCCCACAATAGCGATACAATTTCCGGTTTATATAACTCATCTGCAGTACAAATTCTTCCATCTCGTACGATCCAGGGACTTACCTCAATAAAATCCTGGTACAGTAATCTGTTTACTACCATATTGCCGAGTGCCGCATTCACCCTAACTGGTTCTACAACCAATGGGAATACCCGACACATCAATTGGACGGCTACTTCAACCAAAGGGAAAGTCACGGATGGAATGGACACCTTTGGAGTTACCAATAACAAAATTGATTACCACTATAGTTTCTTCACTGTTAGTTAATCAACTTAGACGAGTTAAACGCGAACCTCCGATCTGATGCGGAGGTTCTTTGTTCTAATCTAATTTTAGTTCCAATTGATCAGGGTGTCCGGTCTCATCCGGTTGGGTATCCTGAACCGTTTTTTCTTTCGCCGGTTTCGTCTTCGGTTCCGGTTTTGTAGTAAACTTCGTTTTTTGACCCGTTCCCTTTACTGATTTAGTCGTCGTTTTCGTTCTAGAAATTTTTCCCTTGATAGAAGCCTTCTTGGTTTTTCCTTCGGCTACTATTCTTCGTTTAGGTGCAGCTGTTTTTTCAACAGCCATATTTTTCGAAGCAGGTTTTTCATTTTCGGTTTTGGCTCTCCGTTTGGAAGCTGATTTTTCTCCCAGGCTAGTACCCGGAATTTGGATTTCTGTCATCTCCAATACCTGATCACCCGGTTTCACTTCAATAACATCTTTACCGGTGGCGGCTCTCCCTCCGCTCGCAAATTCTGCTACCTTCTTGAGTTTGGATGGACTTTTTAGAAAATGGATCACCAATTTGTCGTCGGGCATTCCCAAACACATTCCGGTCAAACGAATTCCGGGTTTGAGTTTCCAACCAATGACTCCCTGTCCATATCTTCCCTGGATCGGGAATTCTGTCGCTGCACAACGCTTGCCTTTGCCATCCGAAGTGATCAGCACAACCTGTTTGGTCAGATCAATAATATCCGCGCTGACCAATTCATCACCCACCCCAAGCTTGATGCCATTCACACCAGCAGCCACCAGCCCCATCGGGCGGACCTCATCCTCTTTGAAATCGGATGCACATACCTTTCGAACTGGCCAGGATAATTTCTTGCGAACCATTCGTGAGATAAGTCCAACCGAGCGAATCACCATCATTTACTTTGCACAGGGTAAAAGTAGAAGCGGATGGTCCAGGTAATTCGGAGGCCGATGTTTTCTTTACCATTCCACCCCTCGTGTAATGGCCAGTATAAACTGTTGTTCATCAATCTGGTTTTTGGGTGGTAGACAGAAAAATGCGCCTAAAAGATCATCTTCATCCAGCGGTGATACTTTATGAATAGGGACCCCTTCCGCACTGGATCCTGCTTCTGGGATGGAATGAACTGGTACCGCCGCGGTTTTCCCGGTAGTGCTTACCAGATACAAAGTCTGGTGCGTATCGGTTCTGATGCAGCCAATGGGGTGCATCTTTGCCAGTGAACCAGCCTGCATTTTCGTTGGCGGTCCGGGCAATGTAACCGGCTTCATTAACTCCAATCACCACCGTCTGGTTCGGGGTGACATCGGTAATTGTGAGCATACTGGCGATCGTATCGCCCTCTTTCAAGCCTACGATCTGCGTTTTACGTTTCTCTGCAAAGGTCTGTCGCGCAGCTAATAATTCTGATGCACATAAATCCCGCATTTTGTTGATCTGATTTTAAAAGCTCTTCCAGCTCTTTCATGAATGCAGTGAGCTCTTTGTACTCATCTTCGATCTTCCTGCGTTCCAGGGCAGCCAAACGACGCAGAGGCATATCCAAAATCGCCTGGGCCTGAATATCACTTAGCTTATACTTTTTGATCAGGTCGAACCTTTGCTTCTTCTGCATCCGGTGAATTGCGGATAAGTTGAATAATTTCATCCAGGTACTTGAGCGCAATTCGATACCCTTCCAGAATATGGGCGCGTTGTCTGGCTTTTTCTAAGCTCGTACTCACTTCTACGGCGAATAACAACCAGGCGATGATCAATGAATACCTTCAAAGCTTGTTTGAAGGATAGTAGTCTCGGTTCACCTCGCACCAATGCCAGCAGGTTGATACCGAACGTTGTTTGCATTGGAGTATGCTTGTAGAGCTTACGAAGGACTTGATCCGGTTCAACAGATTTGGATAGTTCAATCACAATTCGCAAACCATGCCGATCAGATTCATCCCGCAGATCTACCACCCCTTCCAGGTTTCCGTCTCGCACCAGATCCGCAATTCGTTCAATCAAGGATGATTTATTCACCATATACGGATAGCTCGGTCACGATGATCCGGTTCTTACCCCGTTCCATCTCTTCCAGTGAGCCCGGGCCTGAACAATAACCTTGCCCTTTCCGCTGCCGTAGATCGATGATAAGCCTTCCCCTGCGGATCTTGCAGAATAATCGCTCCTGTCGGAAAATCCGGACCCTTAATGAATTTCATCAGATCGTCCACCGAATGTGTCATCTAATTTCTCCCAATTTTGAAGCATGTAAACACAGGCATCGATTGTCTCCCCCAGGTTATGTGGTGGGATATTTGTTGCCATACCTACTGCGATACCAGTCGCACCATTTACCAGTAAGTTGGGGATCTGAGCGGGTAAAACGACCGGTTCTTTTAATGTTCCATCAAAGTTAGGTAAGAAATCAACCGTGTTTTTTTCAATATTTTTGAGTAATCTCAATCGAAGCCGCAGTAAGGCGTGCTTCGGTATAGCGCATCGCCGCAGGTGGATCACCATCCACACTACCGAAATTTCCCTGTCCATCTACCAGCATACAACGCATGGAGAAATCTTGAGCCATGCGAGCCATAGCTTCGTAAACAGCCATATCACCATGAGGATGGTACTTACCCAGAACCTCGCCCACGATACGAGCAGATTTCTTGAAGGCGGAATTGGGCAGTCAACCCGAGATCATGCATCGCAAAGAGAATTCTTCGCTGCACTGGTTTTAACCCATCCCGCGCATCTGGCAAAGCGCGCGAGACAATGACGCTCATCGCGTAATCCAGGTAGGATTGCTGCATTTCCCGATCGATATCAATTTTTCTTACTTGAGGTTCATCCATACACACCACTCAATTCTGGTTTGAAAATCACAGGCTTATCTTACGAGTAAAAATGGACTGCGTCAAGAAAGCTGGGCTATTCTGTGAACTTGCCGCATCCAGAAAAGGTATAATACTCCAATATTCAGTTATCCAAACGAATTGCTACACTAAATCATCACACTCTGAAACGAAAAGGAAACTTCGGTAAATATGGATCAGATCTTGGAATTTTGGAATAAATGGCGCAAAGCCGCAACTTTTGTTCTAATCACATTTGGTATTACCTGGCTGCTCGATTTGTTTCTCTGGATTAGAGGGGGTTTAACCAGTTCCGCCGCACTTTCGCTCCAATTCCAAATGCTTATCCCGGCAGCAGCAGCAATTCTATGCAAATTCTTCCTTTTTCAGGATCCCACATGTTCACCACTGAAGAATAATCCTGCAAAATGGTTTGTATATTTCTATCTGGTTGTTTTTGTAATGTATCTGGTGGCATCCATCACTACATCTTTCAAACCAGAATTAATCCCGACCATCAGTCCAATACTTCTGGTGATCTCGCTCCTTGGGATGATTTTATGGATTATCTTGCGCGTGATCGGTAAATATGATGCGTTCGCAAAATTAAACATGGCCGGTGGCAAACCCCTTATCTGGCTGATCCTTGGGGTTGGATTAGTGCTCTTCTTCTTCATTCAGACCGGTTTTAATTGGCTATTTAAACTCGGAGAGCCTGTCAATTTGCAGCAACTGATCCCGCAGCTTGCAACCCAAACGCTACCAGATCAGGTTATCTTGCTATCACTTGCAATAAACACCATCCTGGTTGGACCTTTCCTCGGAATCCTCATTGCTTTTGGAGAAGAGTACGGGTGGCGTGGTTACCTGCTGCCAGAACTGGAAGTCCTTGGCCGCAAAAAGGCAGCTCTTTGGGTTGGCATAATCTGGGGGCTATGGCACGGTCCAGTAATTTGGATGGGATATAACTATCCTGGACAACCAGTTTTAGGAACGTTCATTATGATTCTATTTACGATTGTCCTTTCGTACTTTCTCTCATATGCTGTATATCAGGCTAAGGGAATTTGGATTGCCGCTTATTTGCATGCATTAAATAATCAGGTTGTCTCATTTTTGAATGGGTTTGTTTACGCCCCGAAGGATAATTTATTTGCCTTTGGAATTGGGATCTTTGGAATCATCAGTTTCGGTGTCGTCATTCTCTTTTTACTTCGCAGTAAGATTTGGAATGAACCCCCAAAAGTAGAAGTCTCCTAGATAGTAAAAAATCCGCCACTTTCGTGGCGGATTTTTTATGTATATTTGAAATTACTCTACTCCGGGAAGATCAGCCCCGGATAATTCAGTCACCAATGGTTCAACCGCTGCAGCTGCGGCAGCAGCCAGCGCCATTGCCTCAATTCCGAGTGCCGGATTGAGTTTCCCGATGTCAAATCCGCTACCAGCTGGGATCAGTTTACCAATAATCACGTTTTCTTTCAAACCAATCAATGGATCTTCGGTGCTCGCAATAGCAGCGCCAGCCAGAACCTTGATCGTATGCTGGAAGGAGGCAGCAGACAGGAACGAATCGGTACTGAGGGAAGCTTTGGTCACACCCAACAGGATTTCGCTGTAGCGTGCAGTTTGCTTGTTCTCTTCGATTAGTTTTTCGTTCGCTTTGGTGATCTCCAAACGATCCACCAGATCTAACGGCAGGTAATGAGTATCACCTGGTCGGCGAACTTGAACCTTGCCTAACATCTTGCGGATAATGACCTCAAAGTGTTTGTCATTGATGTTCTGACCTTGTGAACGATACACTTTTTGGATTTCAACCAATAGGTATTTCTGACAGGCTTCGCGGCCTTTGATCTGTAAGATCATATGTGGGTTCAGAGAACCTTCAGTCAGTTGCTGACCGGCTTCTACCTTCGAGCCGTCCTGGATTACCAGGCGGGCAGTGCTTGGAATTTCGTATTCGTCAGTCTCTTTTTGTTCATAAGAGACGATCACTTTACGACCTTCCACACGAACCCGTCCTGCATGGGTTGAAGTGATTAGTGCTTCACCTAATTCTGCAAGTCTGGCACCCACTTCAACTGTGTCTTCATCTTTCGCAAGGATGGTCCAAGCTTCTGGAACATCATATTCATCGCTGACCATTTCGCTGTGTTCGACGCGAACCAAGCGCAGATCAGCTCCACGGTCGTTGGTTATGAGGCGAGCAATACCTTCGATCCGCGAAATGATTGCTTCACCTTTCGGAGTTCGGCGTGCTTCGAACAGTTCTTCAACACGGGGTAAACCTGTTGTAATATCGCCACCAGCCGCAACACCACCGGTGTGGAAGGTACGCAAGTTAACTGTGTACCAGGTTCACCAATGGATTGAGCAGCTACGATACCGACTGCTGCGCCAGATCCACCAACTGTTCCACGACCTAAGTCCATACCATAGCAGTGCTGGCAAATACCATGGGTCAATTCGCAGGTAAGTGGTGAGCGAACTTTGACTGCCTCTATACGGGCATCCGTAATACGGCGTACGTTTTCGCGGTCTAAGATCTGATCACGTTCAACCAGTAATTCACCAGTTTTTGGATCGACTACGTTTTCAGCAGTCATACGACCGATCAAACGGGCAGCCATTGATTGTCCAGCAATATCATCTGTTTTGCGGATATAAATACCTTCTTTAGTACCGCATTCTTCTTCGTTGATGATGATATCCTGTGCAATATCGACTAAACGGCGGGTCAGGTAACCTGCATCCGCAGTACGCATAGCGGTATCCGCCAAACCTTTACGAGCACCGTGTGTGGAAATAAAGTATTCCAAAGCGGTCAGCCCTTCACGGAAGTTGGAGATAATCGGTACCGGAATAATACGACCGGTCGGATCAGCCATCAAACCGCGCATACCTGCCAACTGGGCAATGGGGCCGAAACCACCTTTGGTAGCACCAGAGTTGGCCATCGTAGCCAGGTTTCCTACCGGATCCAGGTTAGCTTTCACTGCCGAACCAACTTGCTCGGTAGTGGTTTTCCAGATTTCAATCAGGCGGTCATTTTGTTCTTGTTCGGTCAAGAGACCACGGCGGAAATCACGTTGAATGATCTCGACCTCTTTGTAAGCACCATCAATGATGCCTTTTTTAGCTGCAGGAATGGTGATGTCACCAACTGCAATCGTTGTACCGGAGACCATGGCATATTGGAATCCAATGTCTTTGATGTTATCGGCTACTTCGGTGGTAACTTCTTGACCACAGCGTTCATATACATCTGCAATCAAATCTTTTACGCCACCTTTGTCCAATTCCATGTTTACAAATTGGACTTCGTCAGGAAGGATGCGATTGAATAAAGCGCGTCCGACTGTAGTATGAAACCATTCGCGTTGATGGTTCGCCGAGGAAGTTATTTTTATCATCGTACCATGAATTTACACGCAGATTAATCTTAGTGTGAATCTCAACCTGGGCTAAACGGTAAGAAAGTTCGACTTCATCGATATCTACAAAGGTTCTGCCATCACCCAGGTGCGGGCGGTCATCATCGACCGTCAGGTAGTACACACCCAACACCATGTCTTTGGATGGGCTAATGATCGGTTCACCATCGGCTGGTTTTAGCAAGTTCTTGGATGCAAGCATCAAGCGTCGTGCTTCATGAACAGCTTTTTCAGCTAGAGGCACATGGACTGCCATCTGATCTCCATCAAAGTCCGCGTTGAAAGCGGTGGTTACCAGTGGGTGCAGTTGAATGGCTGATCCTTCGATCAGGATCGGTTCAAATGCTTGAATACCCAGCC
The DNA here is from genome assembly GCA_963818305.1 of uncultured Chloroflexia bacterium. Taxonomy (GTDB): domain Bacteria; phylum Chloroflexota; class Anaerolineae; order Anaerolineales; family Anaerolineaceae; genus DAIOEK01. The sequence goes on along the minus strand of CAWFRQ010000012.1, from coordinate 19,687 downwards.
GGTGCAAGGTTGGTGCACGATTTAATAGAACTGGGCGATCTTTAATGACTTCTTCGAGAACTTCCCATACTTCCGGTCGGTTGCGTTCAATGAAGCGGCGGGCGCCTTTTACATTGGCTGCAAAATTATGCTGAACCAATCGGGCGATCACGAATGGACGGTAAAGTTCCAGTGCCATGGTTTTTGGCAGACCGCACTGATATAGTTTCAAGTTGAGGACCAACGACGATAACCGAACGGCCAGAATAATCGACACGTTTACCAAGCAAGTTGCGGCGGAAGCGGCCTTTTTTACCTTTGAGCATATCGCTCAATGATTTCAATTCGCGACGTCCACGGCGAGAAAGTGCCTTGCCACGCTGTGAGTTATCGATCAGTGAATCGACAGCTTCCTGGAGCATGCGTTTTTCATTGCGCACGATCACATCCGGTGCACCCAATTCCAACAATCGTTTTAAACGGTTATTACGATTGATCACACGGCGGTACAAATCATTTAAATCGGATGTAGCAAAGCGACCGCCATCCAATTGAACCATTGGGCGTAGATCAGGAGGAATCACTGGAAGCATAGTCAGGATCATCCATTCAGGGCGATTGCCGGAACGGCGGAATGATTCAACCACTTTCAAACGGGTAGTGGCTTTTTTACGTTTCTGTTTACTGTTGGTTGTCTTTACTTCATGCCACAGTTCTTCAGATAGTTTTTCAAGATCGAGACGGCGCAGAATATCATAGAATGCTTCAGCACCCATATCTGCACGGAAACACCTGTCCCCAGCGGGTCTTTAATTCGCGGTATCGCGGTTCACTCAGGAAGGTAAATGGTCTAAGTTCCTGAAGTTCATCCTTCTGATGCGTGTTTTGGGTTTGGGATACCAGAGATTGATCTTCGAGCGTATTCCGCAGTTCTTCCATTTTCAGGTCAGCTTCGGCTTTGATCTTTTCAATATCCATATTGAGATTTTCTTGTTCGCTCGTTTGCAGCTTCTTGACTTCAATTTCGATTTCATTGAAGCGGTCTTTCGCTGCTTTTTGGACCTCGGAAATCATTTTATTGGTAACGATTTCGCCAGTTTTGGCAATATCTTTCCCCAGGTTGCGGAATACTACCGGAGATGCCAGGGCAATGCCCATCTGGTTTTGCAAAGATTCTTCCAGCTGTTGACCTTCTTGGGTAACCGGTTCCCAACGAGCAGAGAATTCATCTTCGCTGAGATTTTCAATATTTCTGGATGATTTCAGTTCAGCGATCGTTGCATCACGGTTTTTCTTGACTTCAACGATCTTGCGTTAATGCTGTTCGCCTGTTCCCGCTCAGATACATTGATTTCGTCTTCCAATCGCTTGAGCGCTTTGGTGCGAGCATCTTCATCAACATAGGTGACGATATACTGCGCAAAATATAGTACCCGATCCAGGTTTCGGCGTGAAATATCAAGCAATAAACCCAAATAAGAAGGGATACGTCGGGTGTACCAGATATGAGCAATCGGTGTAGCCAGTTCAATATGCCCCATCCGTTCACGTCGAACGGAGGAACGAGTTACTTCAACACCGCACTTATCGCAGACGATGCCTTTATAACGTGGGTTTTTATATTTACCACAGTAACATTGCCAGTCACGTGTAGGTCCGAAAATCGCTTCACAGAATAAACCATCTTTTTCAGGGCGTAAGCCGGCGATAGTTGATTGTTTCCGGTTTTAATACCTCACCATAAGACCAGCTCTTGATGGTTTCGGGGGATGCAAGGTTAATGCGAAGTGCTTTCAAGCCCTTGGTTTCCACTAAAATACCTCCTGAAGATTGTGCGGGAGTGATCCGTCTTTAACACAGTTAAGCGCGCGGGGAAAAATCCTCTTGCGCTTTTAATAATTGGAATGAATCGCTAATTTTGCATGACACCGTATTATAGTGCGATTCGCAAGCTGCGTCAAGCGAGTTAATGAAAAATACTTTTAATTTGGTGGTGCCTCACGTGATGGATTCAATCGGGTCTGGCACATAGGCTGGTAACTCAAAATAGAAAGTACTGCCTCTCCCTAACTGGCTATCCACCCATACCTTACCCTGATGCCGTTCGGCAATCGATTTAACAATAGACAAACCCAGACTAGAACCTCGCTGGTAGAAACCTTCTCTGCGTGAAGAGTGGAAAAATTTATCAAACAGACGTGGAATATCCAATGGCGCAATCCCAATTCCGGTGTCTTTCACCTGGAAAATCACCTTGGTATGTTGGTCAACCACACCGATGGTGACTTGTCCGCCGACCGGAGTGTACTTGATCCCATTTTCAACCAAATTGGTGAGCGCTTGCTCAACCAGTGCCTGGTCAACAAATAATTCTGGATCGACATCCTCTGGAATAACAGCGCTGATCTGAATATTCTTCTGGACAGCTTGCGCGTTCAAGTTGGTCACAATCTTGTTAATGATTACACGCGCTTTTACCTGGCTCATCTGCAATGCCATCCCCGCTTCAATCCTGCCCATATCCAGCAGATTATTGACCAGGTTTGTCATTGATTCAATGCCATCCAAAATCTTGCGGGAGTAATTCTTCTGTTGATCGTTCAACTCGCCAACCAGTTGCAGCATCGCAAGGTATCCACGGATCAATGTGAGCGGTGCGCGAAGGTCATGGCTGACTGTTGCAACAAACTCAGTTTTGAGTGAATCTATTTCCTTAAAATGGGTGATGTCGCGTAAGATACACACCCGACCGACTGGTGTGCGCTCTACGTACATGGTTGATTGATGCGCGTAATAGACGCTCTTATTAGGGAATTGAATTTCTTGGTCGGTCTCCCTGGCTATGCAATAAGTTCAGCAATACTTTAGATGAGATGACATCATCCAAAGGTTTTCCTTCAACAAAGAATTCTTTCTGATCAAATAGTTTCACTGCAGGTGGATTGGCGAGCATGATCCGGTCGTGATTATCAATCACTAGAATCGGATCTGGCGTGGCATTCAAGATCGCTTCCAACCGCTGCTTGCCAAGTTCAGCAGAGTGGTACAACCGGATATTCGCCAATGCCAGTGAGACATCATCAGCCAGATTATGCAGGAACTGGACTTCTGAATCAGCAAAACTGCGAGGCTGATCATAAGCCACCCACAAAATACCCATGAATTGCTCTTCACTCCGGAGCGGAACTGAAATAATCGCCGATGGATTGAGTACTTCCGGGTTGAGTTTTAATGCTCGTCCGCGCATTAAATTGTTGACTGTCATAAATTCACGGCTGCGTGTGAGAGCTAACACCTGATCATCAAGGTAATGGTAATACTTGGTAGTCTCACCAGCCCCATACCGTTCTATCTGATCATTGATGGGGTCATCGGAAGAATCTGGCACCAGAATAATCCGGGCCATGCTGCCGCCATTGGACATAGCTGCTTCCAAGGATGGGTTGAACCGCAGAATCCAACTTCAGATTGGATGCAATCCCCTGACTTACATTCAACAATAAAGTCAGTTCCTCCATCCGGTCTTTAATGTTAATCCGCATCTGTTCAAACGTCTGTCCGAACTGCCCAATTTCATCCTCACCACGCACATATTGAATATGGTCCAATTGTCCTAAACCGATTCGTTCTGATTCGTCTGTCAGTTGCCGAATAGCGTGCGTGATAGAGCTCAAACCGGACCTGATAATGAGGTATATGACCAAACTGATCAACAGTACCAGGCAGACCAGAGGTAAAGCCAATTCAAAAGTCTGACTTTGAATTGCACCGGCAGGTTGAGAAAATACAACCGACCAATCGTGATCTGGCGATGGTTTGATATAAATTAATAATGGCGTGGTGTCTGTTGCAGTGAGAGTATAAAATTCTTCCTGATGTGTAATTTCGCCCGGATAGGATGACTGTATATATTTTGGGTTGGGGTGGTAAATCACCGAGCCGGTTTCATCGATGAGATACCCTTCACCGCCGGTTTGTCCAAAATTATTCAGCAAGGTAATGACAGCCTGGGTGGATGGATTATTGACCAGATCAGTCCTGCCGATCAGATATCCACGGTCCTTTCCCTGTCCATCCTTGACCGGTGCTATAAACGAAATCAGTACCTGGCTGGTTCCTGCAGATGGAAAGGTGACATACTTGCCGTATAACAACCCCTGAGACGCTTTTTGTAAGCCCTTCTCTTCCGCCGGGCTGATTGATACCTCAGTCTCAGGTGAGACTGGCAACAATTTTGCCGCCAGAATTGATATAAATCAGTTGGCTGAAAAATTGAACCGATTTCAAGTTCTGGGCCAGCGATTATTTCTACATCCTTAGAATCGGTATTGTTTGGAATTGTCCTTGCAAATTGGATGATCAAATTCTGTCCAGAATTCGTGAAAAACGGGATCGTATTGGCTGCTACTTCGGCCGCACCTGCCATCCGCTGCTTCACTACCTGCCGGGCTGAAAACCCGACCGTAAGCCAGATTCCAACCAATAAAACTAAAAGTAATGCGAAAATGATTGGACCAATCCCCACCAGAAACCTACGGGTTAGCAGCTTTTCGTCCGGTGTAGGCAATAAGAAGGATGGTTTGATCCAATACTTCGGAAAGGCTCTCGAGATGATCAAACTCACCAAACCGGAGATTGTAAATGTCAGGATGGAGACCGCGTAAATCGAGATCACCCAGATGGTGTTTGAGGCTACCCACTGAGCAATGAAATTTGCCCCGCCCAATAATCCATCCAAGAGGGAAAGGACAACTGCGGCAAATCCAACAGCCAGACTCGCCCAGAATGGATTACGAAGGAATCGGTAATACCATCCGCGATACTTACTGCGAATAAGTTCACTGTATAAAAGCGCAAGTAATGCGAACTCAAAAGGTACAAATAGGGAGTGATTGCCGAACAGACATAGAATCGAACCAGATACAAAACCAAGTAATACTGTGAGTGGAACCGGTAAAAATCCGGCAGCGAGCATCCATGCCAATGCAGCAAAAATGGGAAATTGGAGTTGCCCATCAAGCAGAGAATAAATACTATTTCCCGTATCACCAGGTAATGGAATTTCTATTGCGAAAAAAAGAACTGTCAGTGGGCTTAGTAAAAAAAGCAAAATCAATTGCAGCGGATATAACTTTTGGCTGGTTGCTGCGCTTCGCTGCCAGTAGGAACATCGCCAGTACAAGACGATTACGTATAAGAAAATCAATCCCCAGGCAACAAGCGATTGAGGAAGTTCAAGTCCTACAGAATTGGTGAGCAAAGTGAATCGAAATGGCATCTCTGTTGGAACCAACATTAAATTTTGTTAATTAATTTTCTACTTAGAACAAAGATATTATATAGGAAAATCCATAACCAACATACTGATTAAGCATACCATTTTGGTATGAAAATTTTATGGAACCATTAATCAGTGGGAAAGCCAGCTTCCTGGTTAATTTTTTCCCAGGCGCTGGAATAGTATCCAGCGATATTGCTTTTGCGGGGTAAGACTTGAATCTGGGCAGCCCAATCTCGGGTCGCTTGTCTCGCCTGACGAAAGCAATCTTGACTTGCTTCAAACCGAGCCGATGCAGAGTTTCTGGTTGCCATTTGCGCAGCTTCTAAAAACTTGGTTTGCAGCTCATCCCTTTTCTGGATGAACCCACTCTTGCGGAAAGCATAATCTTTGACTACGGAGCGATGGAGGACCTCATGTTCCCACCACAAACAAGCAGGGTCAAATTTACCTGTTGGGGCAGGTCCGCTATCAGGTAATCCGGCATCCATCCAAACTGGTTTAAATAATCCCAGGCAGGGAGCTGCCGAACCCGTCATCCAATGTGTAGATAAATTATCTGATATTTCGGTAACCATAGACCCGGTAGTCTGATTGATGCGGATGGGTCCAAAACCAAAATGCATACAGACATCTGCCCCGTGGATTCGCTGATCTGGTGACCAGGCCGAAGGATGATCAGTATCATGATGCATCAGAACACCCATCAAACTTTCCACAGTATGCTTCGACTGGTTATCATCTAGCTGATGTAAGCTGCAACTTTGGCGATGTTTCGCATCGCTGAATGTAGTGTAAAGAAAATCTGAATAACACTTGCTAAAGTTGAAATCACGCTCACTCTTACACCAACCGTTATCAACCGCCTTCTTTATCAGCCCATCCGATATCAGATCATAGTGAGTGCCAATGGAAAGCATATTCGAGATCGAACGGATTCCTTGTACTTTTTCTGCTGCCCACTCTCTTCCAGCAGTTTCAAGAACCCAGGCTTCAGTCCGATCAGCGATGAGAAAGCTATTGTGATATTGGAATGGATGCGAAAATCCGCAATTCCCAGACTGACCATATTGGGTGATTAGATCGGTAATTACCTGAAGTGAGGCTAGGGCATTCCCTCCCCGCTCCAATCCCAATCTGAGCAAATCCATCCCGATCAGACCCGGTTCTTTTTCATGCGGGATCTTTGTAAAAACCGCCTCATTGCCTATGACAACCCCCTGATCATTTGAGCCCATTTCAGCGCCCCAGATCCAAAAGGGTTTTGAAAGCAATACTGAATGCGTGTGCTCAACTTGCGGAATCTCGATATACGTGCATCGCAGTGACGATGGTTGCGGGTGGTTCATTGCTGGAACTAACTCAATTTGTTGGGCTTCGTTAGGGTCTCGATCACTATTTTTGGCAAACAACATCGAGCCATTTAAACTATACGCAGGATTTACAACCATCGTATCGCACATAATTATTCCTCTTCAACTTTCGCAACAGGCAATCGAATTTCCAACTCCACGGTATTGCTTAATTCTTGATTGGTTAGGATTTGTCCATCTAACAAGGCTACAATCCTCGAGAGAATAACAATATCACGATCCAACCCATACTCCCATAAATCCTCATGACTATCGAGCAACATCGATGATTTATCTCGCTTGCGTGCGATGAAAAATTTTAAATTCACCCAATTATCAAGCTCATCGATTTTCATTTCCAGTTGAACTGGTTTCTCCTCATCAGAATAGCGATTGAGATCTTCCCCAACAATTTCTATTAATTTTGATAGCTCATCCTCAGAGATTGCGAGGCTAAATTCTCGAGGAAAACTGATCTGGATTCGATCTGATTTTTCCCTCAGAATGCTTTCAATGAAAGTGCCGGCGTTATGCACAATTCGGTCATGTCCAGGCTCAGACCGATACTTTGAGAATGCTTCTAAATCGTGTAAAAATAAATATTTTGCCAGGGTTTCGATCAAATCCTGGGTTGATCTATGGATGAGCTTCCCTATTTGAGCAGTATCTACCATGCGAGTGTTCTTTTCGGGTTGGTACAACCACTCAGAAAGCTCACGGATTTCGGTCAACGAATTCAATAGTTCTAGTGGGAGAAGGAGAGAGAATTTTGTTTCAAAAAGGTTGATTTTTGCCTGCATAGCAAATTCACTTGCACGCTGTTTGGATAGCCTAGTTTGAATGGAATTGAGTAATTCTTTGCGGGTAAATGGTTTACTAATGTAATCATCCGCCCCTAATTCCATACCCTCACGCATACTATCTCGTTGAGTTTTCGCTGTCAAAAAGATCACTGGCAAGGTTTGACCACGCGGATGCTTTCGTATCCGCCTTACTACTTCATATCCATCCATAATCGGCATTAGAATATCGCAAATTACCAGGTCAAACGGTTCTGTGATTGCGAGGAAATACCCTTTCTGACCATTTTCAGCAGAAAATGGTTCATACCCTTCTAATGTAAGTAATTCAACTATGTTTTCCCTTACATTTCGTTCATCTTCAATCACCAAAATCCAACTCATCGTCAGAACCTCCAAGGAGAAGCGGAATCTGGATTCGTACTTCTGTACCGATGCCGATCTGACTGTTTATTGATATTTTTCCTTTCATCAAATCAACTGCCCGTTTCACAATGACTAATCCTAAACCAGTTCCTGGTACCTGAGGATGGGCAGCGCCACGGAAAAATGGATCAAATAACTGTTCAAGATCAGCCGCTGGAATACCGCTACCTTCATCCTTGATAACAAATTCAAGATCATCCGAATGACAATTCAAAGTAAATAAGATCTTGCTGCCAGGTTGAGAATAATTAATCGCATTATTGATTACATTATCCAATATTTGGTGCAAAAAACTGGGATCAATTAATGCTTGCACACAAGAACCTGTGGTCATAAATTTGATCGGATGTGATGACTTGTGGTTCCAAAGGGTTTCTTCAATCAATTCTTCACAGAAAGCAACTGGATCTACCAATGCCAATTGGATTTTGCTTTCCTGGTTTTTGATTCTGCCTAAAACCAGGATATCTTCCAGGTAAGAGTTCATCACCGACACCGCTTTTTCTATCCGGCTGGTATGAACCTGTTTTTTTTCTTCCGATAATTGGGCACCATATGTTTGCAGGATTTCGACTGATGAAAGGATAGTGCTTAGCGGAGTTTTAAACTCATGGGAGATCATGGAAACAAATCGTGACTGGAGTTCATTGTATTCCCGTTCTTTTTCGAATGCCTGAATAAGGTTGTATTCCGTCTCTTTTTCTTTGCTAATATTCCGCGAGACAGACAAAACAGCGGTTACCTCATCACTCTCATTTTTAACAGGGACAAGCCAGGACCCGATCCAGATTTGATTGGAATCAATCTTCACCATTTCTTCGATATACAGGGTCTCCTTGGTACGGTATATCTGTTGCATATCTCGGTAGGTCTGGGGGGCGAATTTCTCAATTACTGTTTATAGCTTTTCCCAACCATTTCTACTTGAGTGAGATTGAAAAAATCGTAGCTGAGCCTTATTTGTGAATAAAACTTTCCATTCCCGATCGTACCAACAAACATATTCCTGCGCTGCTTCTGCCAGGGTCTCATACAGTTGTTTTACTTCAAAAAGCTGCTTTTCACGGGCTTTTTCTTCGGAAATATCTCTGCCCATCAGTGAGAAGTACACCTCACCATCAGGAGTAGGATGACTTTGTACCACATAGGACACCGGGAAAGATACCCCATTCAATCCTACTAATTCATATTCACCCGAAGATACTCCTTCAGACAGTGCCTGTCGAAGTACATACTTGATCATTAACTGTTGATCTTTTCAGTAAAGAAATCCAGTGGTGAATGCTTGGTAACTCATTTAGATCTCTATCCCCAGCCGTTCGATTCCCGCTTTGTTCATAAAACGAATCTTATGCTGAGGATCGGTATAAACGACAATATCTGTTGTACTCTCAAGGATCGAACTCAGAAGTTTCTGATGCTCCACCTGGTTCATAATACCCATGGGTGGAAGAATTGGAATATCGATCGGATTGCTCTTTGCTTCTCGCAATCTGCCTTTGATATACCGGCGTTTTGCGGTAAAGTTTGGTCTCATCCGTATTCAAATTGCAAAAGTATCGCTGCTTTCTGCGTCTGGATGTCGGCCAGACCCTTTTTCAATGGCCGCCAGTTCTGCGGCGGTGAGGATGCCCACGCGGTTGAGCATCTGCGCATGCGCCAGTGAGCCGCGGATATCCTGACGGTACAAACGCTGGTCAAAGACCACTGAGGCGGTAAAACGCTCCACAAAGGCATCTGTCGCTTCACTGAAGCGGCCGCCCCACGGTTTAATCGTGCTATCGTCAGCCTGTGGCGGTTTTTTGCTCTGGTCACTCATGGGCAGTCCGGCTATGTTTGATTAACAGATAGGGAATGATTATATCAGTATGTCTTTGTTAACAGACAGGGCAACACCCACCAAAGTCGTGAATTCGCATTTCTATCTGCCTGATTTGTGCAGCATCACCGCATTATTGCCGCTGATTCTTGTCGGGCAGCTGATTGCCATTGCGCTGGCTGTTGCAGCCAGCCAGCTCCCGGATTTCAACTGGCTGCGTTTTTCGCTGCTATCGACAGAAACGCTCTGGATCGTACTCACCGGCGCTGCGTTGTTGTGTCGCCTGCGCCCACTATTGCAACGTATGTCTGCTGCCAGTGGCGTCGGCGTCTGTGTTTCACCATCCTGTTGCTGATCATTGCGCTGGTGGCTATTGCCGGTCAATGGCTTTTATCCTACCTGAGCCTGGACTGGCACAACAGCATCTGGATTGTGGCCCAGCACATCGCTGTGGGCGGCATACTCGCGGGACTGGTGTTGCGCTATTTCTACTTGCAACAACAATTGTATGTGCAACAACAATTACAGATGCAGGCCACCATGCAGGCGCGTTTCCAGTCTTTGCAATCACGCATCCGTCCCCACTTTCTTTTCAACAGCATGAACATCATTGCCAGCCTGATTGACAGCGATCCCGAAACCGCCGAGCGCGTGGTGGAAGACATGAGCGCACTGTTTCGTGCCAGCTTGTCTGATGAAGAAGACCTGGTGCCGCTGGCACAGGAAATATCACTGTGTGAACGCTATATCAATATTGAACAGTTGCGGCTGGGCGAACGCCTTCATGTTAACTGGCAAAAAAATCTGCACAATGACCAACATATTGTGCCATCACTTTGCCTGCAGCCATTGATAGAAAATGCGATCTACCACGGCATCCAGCCCTTGGTAACACGGCGGCACAATTGACATTGAACTCAGTGATGATAACAAGCCGCTGCATTGCTCTATTTGCAATCCCTACACGAAAGACACTGCCAACCTGAACCGCAAACAGGGCAACGGTATGGCACTCGATAATCTCGAACAACGTTTGCGTGCACGTTATGGCGATGCTGCTATTTTTACTGTCGTGCGTGAGCCGGAACAGTTTATTGTTAGATTCACCATTCCACTTGCAAACGGACTGCCATCGAGCAAGGAAGGAACACATGAAAATCCTTATCGTTGATGATGAAAAGCTGGCACGCGATCGACTGGCACGTCTGGTCGAAAAAATTGGCGGGCATACCATTGTCGGCGAAGCCGCTGATGGCAGAAGCGCCATTACCCAAGTAGAAAAACTGCTGCCCGATGTTGTGTTGCTGGATATCCGCATGCCGGGCATGGATGGCCTGGAAGTCGCCCGTCATTTGATGAAACTGGAAAATCCGCCCGCTGTTATTTTTTGCACCGCTTACGGCGAGCATGCGCTGGAAGCTTTCCAGACCATGCTGTTGGTTATCTGCTGAAACCGATTAACGTAGAACAATTACAAGCTGCGCTGGCCTCTGCAGAAAAACTCAATCGCGCCCAGCTGCAAAAAGTGTCTTCATTGCCGTCTGAGACATCTGATGCCAGCAACAGCAAACCAAAAATTGCCGCACGCCAGCATATCAGCGCCCGCACCCGAAACGGCCTAGTGCTGGTTCCTATCAGCGATGTACGCTGTTTTATCGCTGACCATAAATACGTCACGGTTTATCACACCAAAGGCGAATTGCTGATTGATGATGCACTGAAAGATATCGAAGATGAATTTGGCGACCGGTTTGTACGCGTGCATCGCAATGCGCTGATTTCCATGCCGCATGTCATCGGCATGCAAAAAGTGCCGCCGGGCCATTACTGTGTTCAACTGCAGGGAACGCCAATCAAACCTATCATCAGCCGTCGCAATGTGACTGAACTGCGCAACCAGATAAAACTCTTATAAGCTATTCTCATTATATATCCAGCTTCTGCTGACTTTCAAAATATCTTTTTTCTCTGCGTCAGCGGATCAGTAAAATGACAATCCTCTAGCCAACAGTTGCAACGGCTTGCTGAAATTCATTGTTCGTTGTTTTTTTGCGCCTCCGGATACAGCGGATCATTTCTTATCGGGATGCCCAGGCTGGCCAGATGCACGCGCAACTGGTGTTTTCGGCCTGTGACTGGTTGCAACAGATACAGAGCCCAGCTCGCCCGATTTTTTTATCAACTCAATATGCGTTTCGCTATTGGCTTCTCCCGCCACTTCACACGTGCGAAAAAACTGCTCATCTTCCACCAGTCGACTGCAATATCGAAATGGCCATTGATGGCTTGCTGACAAAAGATTTTCTGATAGCGGCGCAACAGCATGATATGTTTTTTTTACTGCGCGACTGCGGAACATGGACTGATAAGCATCCCGCGTTGCAGGGTTCACAGAAAACAGCACCAGCCCCGCTGTGTCTTTATCGATACGATGCACTGGCGATAATGCTGCAATGCCGGTTGTTTTTTTCAAGCGCACCAATAACGTCTGCTGCACATATTTTCCCGACGGAATCACCGGCAAGAAATGCGGCTTGTCTGCTACCAGAATATGTTCATCCTGATAAAGAATGGTTTCGTAAAACGGAATTTCTGTTTCCTGTTCCAGCTCACGGTAATAATAAATACGCTCACCGTTAGTACACGCGCTTTCTGCCGCTGATGGATTGCCCTGCGCATCCAGCACCAGTCCGCGCGCAAAGCGTGAACAGCCAGATAGCTTCGCCCACTGCCGGAAACTGCGCGCACAGAAATGCCAGTGCTGATGGCCACGCACCAGGCAACACTTGCACGCGGCTGGCGCCCACGCCATCACGTAATGGCGGAAGCCATACATCGTGTGATAATGATTTTCTTGTCCGGCGGGCGATATCTGTCATGACCCAGTATACCTTCAGCGCTATCGGCACCCTGCACTCGCCCTTCCGCGAGAAATTCGGCATCCCGCGCCAACCGGGCCTGGCGCCACATGCCATCAGTCGTCTGGTACTGCTGCCCGGAATACGCCACCGCCGACTGCCTGGCCGGCCTTGATGGCTTCTCGCACCTGTGGCTCACGTTTGTTTTTCACGCCACAGCTCGAACAGGGCTGGCAGCCGAGTGTGCGTCCGCCGCGGCTCGGCGGCAATGAACGGCGCGGCGTATTTGCCACACGCACGATGTTCCGTCCCAACCCCCTGGGTATGTCTGTTGTGGAGCTGGTGGAGATTGTTGATGGTCCGAACGGCAAGGAACTGCTGCTGCGCGGGGCCGATCTGCTCGACGGCACACCAGTACTCGATATCAAACCCTATATTCCTTACGCCGACTGCATTCCTGCCGCCCGCGCCGGTTTCGCTACAGCGGCACCGAACGTACTGACAGTACAGTGGAGCGAGCAAGCACTAGCTGAGGCTAATACTCTGGCGCTGTCACCGAATTTACGCGCGCTGATTGACGAAGTGCTTGCTCAGGATCCACGTCCAGCTTATCGCGCCGCACAACCAGATGACCATGAATATGGTGTATGGCTGGAAAGCGTCAATGTCCGCTTTACTGCATCGCAGCGGCATTAAGGTTGCCGTCTGAAGCCCGTCTCTAAATAGAATCCAGATCTATTCACGCGGGAGATTATGTTATCTATTATGTTTACCAAAGAAATAAACGCTTCTAAAGATACGGTATGGAACGTGGTTACCGACACGGCTGCTTACCCTGAATGGAATCCATTTGTTGTTGCCTGCAAAAGCAATTTTGCCGTTGGCTCGCCTATCGTCATGAAAGTGCGTTTATTGCCGTCTCTGACTATCACGCAAAAAGAAACCATCCAACAAAATCGCCCCGGCGAATTTCTGGCGTACGGCATCAATATTCCGTTATCTATATTGTCTAGCACCCGCCAACAAATACTTACTGCTATCGACGAAAACACTACGCGTTATGAATCGGTTTTTATTTTGAAAGGCGTATTATCACCACTGGTTTCTTTGATGTTAAAAACGCAATTGACCAGGGGGTTTAGCGAAATGACAGAAGGGCTAGTGCTGCGCGCATCCGCTCTGGTTTAGGCAAAAAGAGTAATGGCAACCCAGCCACGAATTTTTCCAATATATACAAATGCAATACCCAGATTGTTCACGTAGCGTGCATCACCATCGAAGGGCATGTCATACTCTTCAAGCCCTTCTAGCGATAAAGAACTTTCCATTGCAGGTTTCCACTGTAAAGATTTAGCGCTTGTTGGCATACCTAATTCGACGTCTGTCCAAACCAGACTATCGCGCTCCACCGGTGAAGGAGTGGAAAAATCAGTGGGTATGAATACAGCCGATGTGCCGGCCATTTTTTTGTATATTCTCATGACCGCTCCACGTTTGTATGAAGGGAGCATTAAGGCGTATTGACGCTGGGTAAGAGGCTGTGTCGTGACTGATTGTGACGAAACAAGGTGCATTAGAAATTAATTTATAAAGGCCAGAGATTCCCATGATAAGTAAATTGCCAAAATGGGTAGAGGTTGGAGTTTCTGGCGTTCAATGCCGGTTTCATCAATGCCATTGGACTTCTGGGCTTTAAACATCAGGCGGTATCGCATTTAACCGGAACAACGACATTCCTTTCATTGGCAGTAGCAAATGCTGATTTTCAAGCGGCTCTGCATTTGTTGCTGGTAATGGCGTGTTTTATTTTAGGTGCGGCATACAGTGGCATTGTTATTGGCAATACTGCATTGAAATTGGGCAGACGCTATAGTCTCGCCCTGATAACAGAGTCTATTCTTTTATTTATTTCCATGATTCTCCTCAATCATGGATCATTATCGGGTCATTTTTTTGCGTCAGCTGCGTGTGGCCTGCAAAACGCAATGACGAGTACGTACAGTGGTGCGATTGTCAGAACAACTCACGTTTCTGGCTTGTTTACAGATCTCGGTGTTGCAATGGGTTTACGGCTACGCGGGCAAAAAGCAGACGCAAGAAAAATAACGCTGTATCTCACGTTAATTTTAGGCTTTACCTTCGGCGGCATTGCTGGCTCATTGGCTTTTGTCAAAATGCAATTCTCGGCGATGCTCTCCGAGCGCATTACAAGCTTGCATAGCCGTGAGTTACTGGCTGTATTTGCACTATCTTCAAAGTAGCGCAAAGTCGTAAGTTGGAATTTTGCATATAATCTAAAATTGTAAGGATGGCATAACGGAGAAAATACATGGCTGGAAATAGCGTTCATCTACACAGAGTCTTGAAAACCAGTCCAGAAAAAATTTATCGGGCATTTTTAACATCAGAAGCTATGGCGAAGTGGCTTCCTCCAAAAGGTTTTACTCACCAGTGAGTTCCATCATTTTGAACCGAAGGTGGGAGGAACATTCAGGGCATCATTTACAAACTTTACCACTCAACAAAGCCACTCATTTGGTGGAGAGTACGTCGAACTAATACCCAATCAACTCATTCGCTACACCGACACATTTGAAGACCCTAATCTTCCAGGCACTATGAGTGTCACGGTGAAAATAAAAGAAGTCTTGTGCGGTACAGACCTCACGGTAACTCAAGAAGGCATTCCCGACGTTATCCCAGTAGAAATGTGCTATCTAGGTTGGCAAGAATCTTTGGAGGCGTTGGCGTTCTTGGTCGAGCTGCCAGATATTAGAGAATAATCAACACGCCGCCATGGGTGTAGTGAGCGTCCACACAGCCTGATATTCATCGGCAAGGGAGCTGTCGATAGCGCCAACACTTGCCGGCGGCGCGAAACCTGCCATGGCTTGCACCAGTGCATCAAAGTGCGCGCCCACATATGCTTCGTAGATATTGCCGTCGTCTTGTTGCACGCGGATCACATCCAGCTTTGCTTCCGGGTTCGAAGCATCAAACCAGTTCTTGATGCGGATCTCGCCGGCTTCCAGTGCATCCAGTTGATTGACCAGCAGATCATTGCCGTCAGCCACAAACCACAGCGAGCGGTAATCCCACATACCATAGCCTTCACGACCAATTTGCAAGGCATCAATATCGCCTGTCGCTGCTGTGGTGTTGTCGATCAATGTGTGATCGCCGGACCATAGATTGCCCTCGATGTATAGATCATTGCCACTGCCGCCCACCATGGTGTCTGAGCCCCAGCCTGCATCCAGCACATCATTGCCTGCATCGCCGTAATAACTGTCGTTGCCATTGCCCTGCCAGTTATGTGTGAGTACATCGTTGCCGTCATCGCCATGCAGCACATCATCACCGTAGCCGTCGCGCACCAGATCATCGCCAGCCAGCGCATTAATCACCAGCGCAGTGTCGCTCTGCCCGCCATCGATAATGTCATTGCCGCTGGTAGCGGCCAGCAAATTACTCTGGGTATTCACCGTCATGCTGGATACTAATGTCAGGCCGTCATCACGCTGCAATGTGAACTGAAAACTGGCATTCCCTGAATTTTCAGAAGGTAAGAATCCGACATAGTTAATGCCACTATTCCAGAAATTCTCTAACAAAGAAAGATGATTCTTCTGTATTGTTGCCGTCACCATCCACATCAGATTTATCGATACCGAAATGCCCGGACTGTTGTGTTGCGGCAGTAATTTTCCAACGGGATTTCTCTGCATCACTCAGGCCATTGCCCAATACATCTGCTGCAGAAAGTGCCACATAACCGTCATACGACGTATTGCGGGAAAGAGTGATAATTCGATTCGACAGCTGTTTGTTAACCAGTTGCAACAGCGATGTGGAATCTACAGATATCTCGTTGCCATTAATATCAACCAGATGCCCCAGTGCATTATTCACGCGCACAGAATCTGTTACGGTTCCAGCTGCATCATGCCGGCCAATTTTTATTTCGTTTGATCCGGCAAGCACCTCGACCGTCAAATTATTGATGCCGGTGGTAAAATCCAGCTGCACACGATCGGAGGCAACCAGAGAGGCGCTGTCTTTAATCACGTCCAGCCCTGAACCTGCGCCGAAGCGAAATGTATCGACACCGCTGCCGCCTGTGAGGCTGTCGTTACCGGCACCACCATCAATCCAGTCATTGCCGTTTTTGCCATCAATCACGTCATTGCCGGCATCACCATAAATATAGTTTGCAGCGTAGGTTCCAGTAATTGAATCATTGCCAGCAGTAAAAGTACCGGATAACTGCAATCCCGAATCTTTGAGAAATAGTTTCACGTCCAGAATATACGCCATATTCCAGATGGCGCCGTTAGAAAACAACAAACTCATATTTCTGTTTGTCGTTTCATCTGCGGCTAAAAAACCAGCCAGCGTTAATGTTTCCCCGCTGCTTGCTAAGCTAACAATTAAATCTGCGTTACTGTGAGATAGTGAAACATTACTTTGTAAAACAGAACTATCCAATTGAATAATATCGGCATCATTATGCAACCACTATCATATCTCTCATCAATAACATCGTTACGTGACATATAAACCTCTTCCTTGAGGTGCTTGAAGCGATGTATGAATTACTTCAGATGATCCAGCAACACATCCAACCCGTGTTGCCATTGCGGGCTTGAATGCCGAGTGCATTATTCAGCTTGCTGCAATCCATCACAGAATTGACTGGGCGCACTGCGGCCACCGGATATTCATGCGTGGCAATAGCAATCACGCGCGGTTTTTTCGCCGAGCATGCCTTTGGCAAAAGCAGTTTCAATAATCTGTTCCGCAAACGCATGCCAGGTGCAGGCCGGTGCGCCAGCGTAGTGATAAATGCCCGCTGCAAGTTTGCCCGCCACCATCGCCTGCGCAGCTTTCACTAAGGTAGCGGCGATATCGCCGGCATGCGTGGGGCAACCGAATTGATCGCCCACCACGCGCAACTCATCGCGCTCACGCGCCAACCGCAACATCGTTTTGGGAAAGTTATTGCCGTAACGCCCGAACACCCAACTGGTGCGCAATACCAGCGCGCGACTGCAACCATCCAGCACCTGTTCTTCACCAACGCGTTTGCTGTGGCCGTAAACGGAACGCGGTTCGCAGTCGTCGTCTTCTGTCCACGACTTCGTCTTCAGGTTTGTCCCCGGAAAAAACATAATCGGTAGACACATGTAACAACGGAATGTTGTGCGCTTCTGCTGCGATGGCGAGATGGCCTGCGCCGTTGGCATTGATGGCAAACGCCTGTTCGGCTTCACTTTCTGCGCGATCCACAGCGGTATACGCAGCAGCATTGATTACAGCGTGCGGCTGGTGTTTTGCAAATGCATTCGTGATGCTGGCTGGATCAGTGATATCCAGTTCGCTGCGCGAACAGCGAATCAGTTCGACACCCGGCACGGTGATATGTGCAAACTCCTGCCCGAGTTGTCCGTCACCACCGGCAATCAGAATGCGCAGAAGTATTCATGTGTTACTCACCACTGTTCCTCTTTCCATTTTGCCGGCCAGTTCATTCAGCGTAGGCAATGCGATATCTTTTGCAGACAGTTGTGGATCGTTCACCGGCCATTCAATGCCGATGGCAGGATCATTCCACAACACGCCAATTTCATCGCTAGGCTGATAATACTCTGTGCACTTGTAAAGAAAATCGGCGTCATCAGATACGACAACAAAACCGTGTGCATAACCCGGCGGAATATAGAACTGGCGATGGTTGGTGTCGCTCAATTCCACAGCGACATGTTTGCCAAACGTTGCTGAATGCGGATTGATATCCACCGCCACATCAAACACCGCGCCGCGTGATACACGCACCAGTTTGCCTTGCGGGCGCTCGCGCTGTGAATGCAAACCACGCAACACACCTTTTGCAGAGCGCGAATGGTTGTCTTGCACAAACGGTGGAATGCCGATGTTGTTGTAGGTATCTGCGCGCCAGGTTTCCTGAAAAAAACCGCGACTGTCGCCATGCACTTTGGGTTCCAGAATCAGAACGCCGGGCAGAACGGTTTCAATCACTTGCATCATCGGCCAAACTCTAGCAAGTCGATCAGGTATTCACCGTAACCACTTTTCTTCAGCGGCGCAGCCAATGCGCGCAACTGGTCATCATCAATCCAGCCCTGCCGCCACGACACTTCTTCCGGGCTCGCCATTTTCATGCCCTGCCGGTGTTCAATGGTCTGCACAAACTGTGATGCTTCCAACAGCGAATCGTGCGTGCCGGTATCCAGCCACGCTGTGCCGCGCCCCATGATTTCCACGCGCAATTTTCCGCTGTGCAGATAGATATTGTTGATGTCGGTAATTTCCAGTTCGCCGCGCGGTGATGGCTTGATGGATTCCGCATGCTTCACGACATGGTTATCGTAAAAATACAGGCCGGTGACTGCATAACGTGATTTGGGTTTCGCCGGTTTTTCTTCCAGACTGATCGCCTTGCCATTCTCGTCAAATTCCACCACGCCGAAACGTTGCGGATCTTTTACCTGATAGGCAAAAACGGTTGCGCCTTCTCTTTTCTCGGCGGCTTTTGCCAGATTCAGGGAAAACTGTTCGCCAAAAAACAGGTTGTCACCCAACACCAGCGCGCAGGGCGAATCGCCAATAAAATCCTTGCCAATAATAAATGCCTGCGCCAGACCATCCGGGCTGGGTTGCACGGCATAACTGAGTGAAATGCCCCAGCGCGAACCATCACCGAGCAACTCCATAAAACGCGGCGTGTCTTGCGGTGTAGAAATAATCAGGATTTCACGGATGCCGGCCAGCATCAGTGTAGTCAGCGGATAATAAATCATCGGCTTGTCATAGATAGGCAGCAACTGTTTTGAAATCGCCAGTGTGACCGGGTGCAAACGTGTGCCGGAACCGCCGGCGAGAATGATGCCTTTCATTGTTATGTATCTCCGTTAAAAAATTTATTCACCCAAACTGTTATTCGCCTAAACCTTATTCACCAAGCCCAAGCCGCTGCATCTGGTAACTGCCATCGAGCACATGTTGCCACCAGCTCTGGTTGTCCAGATACCAGCGCACGGTTTTGCGTATACCGCTTTCAAATGTTTCTGCAGGTGCCCAACCGAGTTCACGCTGGATTTTGCTGGCATCAATCGCATAACGCACATCGTGGCCAGGGCGATCTGCGACATGCG
>CAWFRQ010000011.1:0-71983 GCA_963818305.1 uncultured Chloroflexia bacterium | reverse complement strand
ACGATTCGCTAACCCCGGCAAACGCCGGGGTCACTTGCCAGCATAATAATATATCACCCTACCGGGTGTTTGTGAAGATGAATTTGCTCACGACTTTATATCAGCTTTTTCTGGAGCACATCAATTTTTCGCAGATCTGCTCCATAAAACTTAGGCACTGGTTTTTTCGGTAGTCCACGTCATACACCAAACGGGTAATACCGGCATTGACCAATACTTTAGCGCAGTTGATACATGGGAAATGGGTTACATAACAGGTGCAGCCGCGAGTAGATACACCATGCAAAGCTGCCTGAATAATCGCATTCGTCTCGGCGTGAATGGTGCGGACACAATGCCCTTTACCGATCAGGTGACCATCTTCGTCGCGGAACGCCGGCTGCCCGGATGGTGAGCCATTGAATCCGTGGTGAGGATACGTTTTTCTAAAACCAGTACACAGCCGACCATTGCCCGATCGCAGGTGGATCGCTCAGAAACAGCGGATGCGATTTTCATAAAGAAAGAATCGCAATCTGGGCCGCATGCGTCGTTCTCTCTGGGTACCTTAGGTTGATCTTACAATTAGATGAAACTGATCTACCTGTACCTCAATGGGATCCAGTATTTGTGACCCCGGGCTAGACCTGGTTTCGAAATTTGTAGTGAGTGGTAGAAAGCTTGTTTCACCGGTCTGCGGCTGTTTCTGGGGCGATGTCTCGCTGTGGCATTGCCATCAGTTGACGATAAACTTTCGAATGGTTGCCGAACGGAGAAGCGGAGGATAAAAATGGGCATGCAGTACCCATTCGGGATGCGCCGCGCCATCTGCCGGTGCCTGATGGAGTCCCATGGAGTATGGGAAAGAAGTTTCAAACAAATTGTCATACCGGGTAGTAATCTGGTGCATGGCATCCGCCAGATTACTGACCTGCCTAGCGGAAAGATCTTGCAAATGGGCAACCGGCTGACGAGCAACCAGCATCACCTCAAAATGGCCGAACACTGCCGAGAACGGAACCAGTGCAACAAAATGTCATTGGCTGCAACGACGGATATTCCGTTTTTCTTCTTTTAGATAATCGAGCAGTAAATGTGATTGATGGTCGCTGGAAGTATTCCGTTTGCGCAACCAATTCTTTTGCGGGTTCATTGGGCAAGCGAGATTGTGACCAGATCCGGTGGTGGATGCGGATTAGAGCAGCCCATCATCGTGCCTTCATTTTCAGATTTGCACGTAAGCAATTTCCGCTTTGTTAGCCAGGTCGATTTCGCGCATCCAGGTAGAGATCACCGCTTCTACCTCAGGGAGGGACTGCAGTGTCAGGTCGTGGCGGGGAGAAAAACACACTACTTTGCAGATGCCTGACTCTGGTTGGGCGACCAGCAAGGGGTGCGTTGGCGCTTCAGCGCGGATTGCTCCGGTAGAAGCGCGGCGAAATCGTTATCAAATACAGGACCGTGTAGGTAGGATCAACACCCCCGGTGCGTCCATTACCCGGGCAAAGATAACATCCCGGATCATAGGTTGGGAGGGAATCGATGGCATGTTCTTCCATCTGGTCAAGCCAGCACGTTTGGCGCGGTGGGGAGAAACCATCACCCATTCGCGGGTCAGGGGGTTAAACGCTGGTGAGGGGAGTTGAACATGCGGACCTCCAAACAAAGAATGCATTAAATTTACCTTAAAATTGGTTATTGACAAACCGAATTGTTTCTTGTAAACTAATGTTACCGGTCATGTGACCGGTAACATTATACTGACCAGTAGACTAAATCAATGTCACGTTCCCGTTCCACACCATTCGTGATGTAGCCCAAAAGCTGGTGTCTCTCACCAGACAGTTTCGCGTGTCATTAATGGCAGCGATGATGTTCTTCCCGAAACGCGCGCCCGTGTGGAACAGGCAATTGCAGACATTGGGTTTTCGCCCGAACGCCATTGCCCGTTCGATGGCGCAGGGACAGAACCAATACCCTGGCTTGCATTTCCCCCAACCTGACAGATTATACCTTCGCCAGCGTGATCGAAGGCGCTGAGATCGAAGCGCGCCAGACATGGATACTTCCTGCTTTCCTCCTCCGCCTCTGACCCGGAAGCTTTTCGAGAGTTGGTTGACGAACTTGTGGGACACCGCCGCGTGGACGGCTTGATCGTCATCAACCCGTATATCGATGAGCGTTTTGAAGTCATTTCCCAAAAATTTCCCGCTGGTTTTTGTAGGCGCACGCGCGCGAGATAAATATTTGCTCCGTTTCCCTGGATGATGAAAAAGTCGCCTACGATGCCACCCGTCATCTGATTTCACTCGGTCACCCCAACATTGCCCTGGTCACCGGTCCGATGGAAGAAGACTGTTCCAGGACCGGTCCAATGGTTATATCCGCGCGTTGGAAGACACAATATTCAGGTTGACCTATCGATGATCATCGAAGGCGATTGGTCTGCCACTTCCGGGCAGGAGCGCCTTTCGCCTTGCCAAAAGAGGGTTTGAACCGACCGCGGTCTTTGCACAAAACGACCGCATGGCGATGGGCGTGCTGCACTCCGCCCGCGATATGCAACTGGCAATTCCCGACCCAACTGGCAGTCATCGGCGTGGATGATATGCCGCTTTCCTCATATTTCGATCCGCCGCTCACCACCATGCGACAGGATATGCCGCGTATTGGGCACGAAGCCACCCGTATGCTTCTTCATGTGATCGAAAAGCATGCGAGAAATCTCCTCAATTAAAATTTGCGGCCCAATTGGTTGTTCGACAATCCACCCGAAAAAGGAGGTGATTAGTAAGGTATAGTCAGGTATAAACCAGTAACAACGCAAGTTCTGCCCTGAAGTTCACAACTTAATAACAATTCTAAGGAGAGAATAGATGAAGAAGAAGTTCTTTTGGAGGCTTTTAGCCTGTCTTGTGTTGTCTTTTGCTTTGTACTTTCTGCCTGTGCAGCTCCTGCTGCCCCAGCACCGAAGCCCCCGCTGCTGAAGCCCTGCCGCACCGAAGCTCCCGCTGTTGAAGCTCCTGCCGCCACCGAAGCCCCCGCCATGGAAGATGTTGCCATCCGCTGGCGCACCCGCCCTGACAATCAGGAAGAAATCGATGTCTATAGCAAGATCAGCACCGAACTGGATGCCGAACTCGATGGCATCACCCTGACCTACGAACCGGGTGGCACCGAAGGCGCAAACTACCAGGATCAACTCCGCTCCGAAGTTGCTGCTGGAACCGCTCCCGATGTCTTCTGGATCCCCGGAACCGATGTGGCTGATTTCGCCACCCGCGGCTTGATCCTGAACATCAACGATCTGGCCACCGCCACCGATGGTTTCAGCGTTGAAGATTTCTATGCTGGACCGATGTACCACCTGACCTACAACCCCGAAGGCGCCAAATTCGGCGCGGACTCTGGCGCTCTCTGGGGTCTTCCCCGCGATGTGTCCACCTTCGCCCTCTACCTGAACATGGACCTGATCAACGAAGCCGGCGCTCCCGATCCTCGTGAACTGGCTGCCAACGGCGAATGGGACTGGGATGCTTTCCTCGATGTTGCCCAGAAGACCCGCGCTCTCGGCTCTGATGTCTACGGCTACGGCGCGAGCGCCTGGTGGGGTCCTTACGGTGTTTGGTTGAATGCCGCCGGTGGCGGTTTCTTCAATGAAGACCGCACCGCTTGCGCGCTCAACACCCCAGAATCCCTCGCTGGTCTCGACTTCCAACGCTCGCTCTATCAGGATTTTGATGTCGCCACTCCTTACGGCGAAGATCCCGAACCCACCTTCCGCGCTGGCAAAGTTGCCATGTTCCAGAATGGACGTTGGGCTACCCCCGGTGTCCGCACCGTGGAATTCGAATGGGACGTGGTTGAACTTCCCGATGGACCCAGCGGCACCGCCTGGTAACTGGCTGTTCTGGGGCGCGTATGTTGTCAACGCCAAGACCGAACATCCCGAAGAAGCCTGGGCTTTGGTTCAGGCTTTGACCACCGCCGAAACTCAGGGCAAAGTTGCCGCCCTCGGCGCCAACATCCCCAGCCGTGTCAGCCAGGAAGCGCTCGATGCCTTCCTCACCTTCACACCGCCCGCCAACAATCAGGCGTTCCTGAACGGCATCGCTGCTGACGCCAACCCGACCGCTGAAGGTCCGCTGTGGGCTGGCTCCTGGCCCGAGTACGACAAGATCATGGGACCCGCCATTCAGGGTGTTTTGACTGGCGCAACCACCGTCGAAGACTTCGGCGCGACCATCTGCGACGAAGCCAACAAAGTTTTCAAATAGTTCGTCTTGAAGTAAACAGGGGCAGGTTCTGCGCCTGCCCCTGGGAAGTTCTTTTGGTACTTCCCATTCGCGATGAGCTTCCGCAGTTGGAACGCAGCAACGTCCTCGACTGCGCTCAGGACTGTCCGAACTACGTCAGGAGAAGAAGAACCGAACATCAGCCTGATACTACCAACCTCATCCTGCGATGCCATGATTTGGCGCGGACTATTCGCCGTCGTCGCAGCGGCGGGAGTCATCACCGTCTGGTCGGGCAGACTGCCAGAAGTTCCACTCTGGCAAAAAATTCTACTCAGCCTTGTTTTGTCCATCACGGCGGGATTTAGCGCATTCGGCGCCGTGGAAATTTCGCGCCGCAACCATCGCGGACGAATGATTTCGCTAGTCATCGACTACCTTGCATTTCGTGGCTGTGCACGGTCATGGTGTTCTGAATATCGGCGAAGTCTTCATCGGCATCGATGCCCTCGGCGAAACCTTTGGGCGCGGCATCCCCTATTTGGGAATTGTCCTCGCGGGATACCTGCTCAGTTCGATGGACGAGTACTCCGCCCGCAAACGAACACTCCGAGCAAAGCCTGAAACAAGTGGGACGTTGGGTGATGATTTTCGGCTTCATCCTTTTCCTCTGGCAGGTGGACACGATCAACGGGGTGCTTTATTTCCTCGGCAAACTTGCCCAGCCCGCAGGATTGATCAGCGTGGCGGGTGCATGTTGATTTTTGGCGCCGCGTTGTGGACTGTGTGGCGTCAGCCAAGCGCCCTTGCCATGCACGCCAAAGACCAGCCACGAACAAGTTATAAGCGGCTGGCTTTTCCTTTCGCCCAACCTAATCGGCTTCCTCATCTTCTTCGCGGGTCCGCTCCTGCTTTCATTTTATTTTTCCTTCACCAATTCAGACGCCTTCAACACGCCCAACTGGATTGGCTTCGCGAATTACGCAAAAATTCTCAACATCAAATTTGCTCACGCTTTCATCTCCAACCCAACTGGCGAAGGATGTTGTGGATATCAAAGTTTATGACGAAGTTGGACGCATGATGTTTGGGAATGGGGGATTCTGTTTGCCGCCGCCGACAAATTCTTCTGGCTGGCGCTGCGCAACACCCTGACCTTTGTGCTGTTCGCTGTTCCTTTTAGCGTGGTCCCCGCCCTCATCCTTTCGAACGTGCTCAACAGCAAACTGCCAGGCATGAAGTTCTACCGCGCCATCTATTTCATGCCGAGCATCGCCGCTGTGGTGGGCATCTCCCTCGTCTGGCAATGGCTGTACAACGCGACCATCGGCTACATCAACTACTTCATCACCCTCGGCATTCGAGTTTTGGAACAATCTGTTTAATGCTGGCAATCGTTGACCCCAAAATTCAGTGGGTGTCCGATGAAAAAACCGCCCTGTTTGCCGTCATCTTAATCGCCGCCTGGCAGACGATGGGATTCAACACCGTGCTGTTCCTGGCGGGCTTGCAGAACATCCCTGGCGAACTCTACGAAGCCGCCACCGTGGATGGCGCGGGAGCATGGGACAAGTTCTGGGGCATCACCCTTCCCCTGCTGGCGCCGACCACTTTTTATGTGGTTTCGACGACAACCATTCAAGCCATGCAGGTCTTCGAGCAGGTCTTCATTTTGATGAATCCAGCCGAAGGTCCGAACAACTCCACGATTACGCTGGTCTTGTATCTCTATCGCAGCGGATTCCAAAACTTCAAGCAGGGATACGCGTCCGCGATTGCGTGGGTGCTGTTCATCGTCATTTTTGGGTTGACGCTCATTCCAGTTCCAACGCCAGCGCAAATCGAGCATTTACGAAAGTTAAAGGAGACAGACATGAAAATTCAATCCTACCGCCTGCTCCGCTTTATCAGCAACTTCTTCCTCTGTATTTCCTGCCTGACCTTCTTTGCGCTGGTGATGATTTTCCCGTTCCTGTACATGCTCGCCACCTCGTTCAAGACCCCAGCGGATACCTTCCGCTACCCGCCGCGCATGTTGCCGCAGAACGCCGTGACCCTTGCAGTGGATGGATACGACGAGCCGCTTCCGCTTTACTATGTGGATGTGGATGGTGAGCAACGGGAATTCGCGCTTGCCAAGAGCAATATCAAAGTTGGCACATACGCCCCCGCTGAGAATCTACCGCCACCGTCGAACGCCGCCTAACGGAAGTCAAACCCACAGGCGGAGCGATGAATCAGCAAAAGGTGGAAGTGAACGGCGAAACAGGAAAAGCTCTTCGATGTCGAGGTGGACGGGCAAGTCATCCCAATGATTTTGGTCAGCCAGACCACCGTCGGCGAATTTATTGACCCGAAAAATCCCGAAACCAAAATCTATCAAAATGTGCGCCTGAGCGAACCCGTGGAAGACATGTCGGCGGGCATCCTGAGAATTACACCGAAGTCATCGAGTTGAAGAACATGGAGCGCGCGCTGACCAACACCGCGCTGGTCACGATTTTGGTGGTGCTTGGGCAACTGGTCACATCCGTGATCGGCGGCTATGCCTTTGCCCGCTTGAAATTCCCTGGGCGCGACACGGTCTTCGTCTTCTACCTCGGCACGGTCATGATTCCGTTTGTCATGCTCATCGTGCCGCTCTATCAGTTGATGGTGCTCATCGGCTGGACAGATCACCTCGCCGCGCTGATCATCCCCTGGATTTTCTCCGCGTACGGAACTTTCCTGATGCGCCAGCACTTCATTACCTTCCCCAAGGAAATTGAAGAAGCTGCTTACATAGATGGCGCTTCCCGCATGCAAATCTTAACCAAAATATCTGCATCCCCGCCAGTGTGCCAGCCCTGGCAACCCAGGCGACTTTTACCTTTTTATATGCCTGGAACTCATTCATCTGGCCGCTGGTCGTCATCAATGTGGGCAATGAAAAGAACCATGTACTCACACTGGCATTGAATGTACTGCGCGGACGTGCATCGGATACGCCCAACCTGATTTTGGCGGGCGCAGCAATAGCCATTCTGCCGCCGTTGATTGTGTTTATTTTCGGACAGCGTTTCTTTGTGGAAAATGTGGCCAGCAGCGGAGTAAAAGGATAACGACCATTGAAGATGGTCCACCGGTAGAAATAGCAAGTGATTTGATTAGCACATTGCAGAGGAGTTTTGCATGAAGAAGAATCAAGATGGTTGTTATGAGGTCTATGGCAATCCTATTACCAGAGCGCAGTCTCGTGCGGCTGATAAGTGGCAGGAGATGTTAGCCAAGAAATTTGCGTATGATCCAAACGAAAAATTTACTCTTTCCACTCGGCCTCATCCGTATGGGGGAGGAATATTTGGCTTGCAGGAAATTGTACGTGATCCGAATGGAACTGGATTGCAGGATCAGAACGCAGTGGTTGTCAGCACCATCCGAATGGGATTTGGACATTATCGGATTGCAATGGCAGGTGTATCCGCTGCGAAAGCGATGGGCTTTACTCCTTATTGGTTAGACTTACTTTCCGTCCCAGGTATCACAACCGATGTGATCAATTGGTGTAACACCAATTACAGCAAGTATTCTCGCATTTCCCAAAGCTCTAGTTTATTTAACAAATACGTGTGGGAATCGCTCACAACCGGTGAGCCATCTTTGCCCGGTTTAAACACGCTCTTCAACAATTGGATTGTTACCTGGCCCTGGCGATTCTTGAAGACTGAAGTAAAAGATTACAAGATGAGTGAGTTGTTCCGCAACCTGTACGCAGCATTACCGGCAGACACACCGACCCTAACCTCACACATGTGGAATTGCATGGGCGCAGTCGCAGGTGGTATGACCAATGTGGTCGATATGATGTTTGATAACTGGCCAATGGCATTCCAGCTTACAGAAGGCGCTCGCCATGCAGTGCAATCTCCATCGGGCTATTACGGGTTTCGAGTAATGCGCGGCTTTGATGATCATGGGCGAATCTTAAAACCTGTCCCAACGGAAGCTCTACATTTCACTGGTCATCACGTGGACCATGAATTAGTTGAAAACATAGAAATTGATTGCGCAGACCGAATAGAACGCGCCAAAGCAAAACAACCGCGCCGTTTCCTGGTTACCATGGGCGGTGCTGGTGCGCAAAAAGAACTATTTAAGGCGATCATTGATTATTGCGTTCCCCTGATTCAAAAAGACCAGATTGCGTTATTCATCAACCTGGGTGATCATAAGGCGAATTGGGAATGGCTGCAGCAGGAACTGGTAGAACATCTTGATCTGATTCAAACCCACTTCACCTGGGATGATACCCGCGAATTTACGGATAGTATCCGAAAAAGTTCCATCAGCGGATTGCATGTCTTTTTACACGACAACACATTCCACGCGGTGTATGCCACCAACTATCTGATGCGGGTCATGGATATCATGATTACCAAACCCTCTGAGTTGGCTTTCTACCCGGTGCCCAAGATATTCAATGAACGGGTAGGCGGACATGAAATGTGGGGCGCCATCCGCGGGGCGGAGATTGGCGACAGCACGGTAGAAACCAGGACAATTCCGCAGACATTACAGGCGATCCAATTGATGACTGAAGAGACGGATTTACTCGAGCTGTTTTGTGAACAAATAGTGAAGAACAAATCCATCGGAATTTATGATGGTGCATACAAGAGTGTTGCACTGGCAACTGGAAAGCCTTTTAATCGCATAAAGTAATAATGGAATTACCAATGGATCATCCGCCAACCGGGGTGAAGATCTCTTTCACGAACGGTGAAATTCAAATCACGCGTTCCGGGAAAGATATTCTACGGGGAGAAATTTCCTTTCCTGAAAACCTTCCAGGAATATTGGATGAATCCTGCGTCCGGGTTGATGATCTGGAAGGTAGTGTTGTATTTCACAATAGTTCTCCAACGATACTAAAGCTAAAGCTGGAGGATCTCTGGTTTGGTTATGGCGAGATGTTGAACCAGAAGCTGGCGTTAAATGAAATCATGCTCCCTTTGGGTCCATATCAAACATACGATAATGGTCCTTCTGGACAGAGCAGTATTTTGGCACCGGTCTTTTTTTCTTCAGCCGGCGTTCTCCTTGAAATTCCTCAGTTATCACAGATTGGGATTAACCAGCCCCCACCCGAATACCCTCGTTATAGCTGGAGCTTTGGGCAAGAGAAAGGTCCGTTTGATCATCGCCCATTTGTGGCAGATGGTACAGGAGATGGTGAGATCACCTGTCTTGTTCAACCTGGTGAAATCCGAATACGGATTTTCGATACACTACCACAGGCGGTCAATGCATATCTATCCAAACTGCCTCACCCGGGCAAGATACCCCCTGAAAAATTGTTTGAGTTGCCCACCTGGACTACCTGGGCACGTTATAAGACCGAAGTGAACCAAAAGGTAGTCCTTCAATTTGCCGCCGAAATTCAGGAACATGGTTATCCGTATGGAGTGATGGAAATTGACGACCGTTGGCAAACCCATTATGGCGATCTTGCGTTTGATCCAACCCGGTTTCCAGATCCAAGCGGAATGATCGAAGAGTTGCACACCCGTGGGTTTAAGGTCACCTGTTGGGTGATCCCCTTTTTGGATCCAGAATCACAGGCGGGCAGGGAAGGAAAACAGCGCGGTTATGTGGTTCGTAATCGCAGCGATGAACCCTATCTGGTTCCCTGGTGGCAGGGAAAAGGATATCTGCTGGATGTTTCCAATCCGCAGGCGCTCAGCTGGTTTAAAACCAGGTTGGAACAATTGCAGCTATCCACCGGCCTGGATGGGTTTAAGTTTGATGCAGGCGAAGTCTGCTTTTTACCAGCCGATGCGGTGACATTTCTACCGATGAGTGGCAATGATTACACCCATCGCTATATCGAATATATTGGACAGAATTTTAACTTCACCGAAGTTCGCTCAGGGTGGAACAATCAGAATGCACCGATATTCTTCCGGCAATGGGATAAATGGTCGACCTGGGGCACCGATAACGGACTGAAATCAGTCTTAACCGGCATACTGGCATTGGGCATGGCGGGTTACCCGTTTGTTTTGCCCGATATGGTTGGCGGTAATGCCTATGATCAGGTTCCAGATGGTGAGCTGATGATCCGCTGGGCTGCGTTGAATGCCCTGTTGCCAGCCATGCAATTCAGCCTGGCACCCTGGGATTATGGAGAAGAGTGTGACCGGCTTTGCCGGAAATTTGCAGAACTGCATTGTAAATTCGCGGAAGTGATCCTGGAAGCAGCGCAGGAATCAGCGACGAGTGGCATACCCATCATAAGGCCAATCTGGTGGAACTCGCCGAATGACCCGCTCGCTATCAAACGTGATGATGAATTCCTTCTTGGCGAAAACATCCTGGTTGCCCCGGTGTTGGAGAGAGGTGTGAGAAGCCGGTTGGTATACCTGCCTGCTGGAGAGTGGGTAGATTATTGGAGTCGAGATATCTATCTGGGGGAGCAAACGCTGGATGTACCTGTCGGATTGGATCAGTTGCCTTTATTTCGCAAAATTTGAAAAAACTTGTGATTTATTAATTGGAGCAATAAAGAGAATCCGGTGAGCGCCACACTCCATTAAGCGATGACAAAACCAAGAATAAACTGAAACCAGAAATATATTTGCGAAATTCAGTTTATGGTATATGCTTTAAGTGGATTAAAGCCATTGGGGTTGTCAGGTTCGACTCCACTTAATATTCTATTAATGCTATTATTAAACACATGGGCATGAACAGAGATCGAATACTAATTGTTGAAAACGACGCTGATATCTGTGATCTCATCGGCCGTCAGGCATTGCAATCGATGGGCTATCAGGTACAAACCGCTGGAGATGCGCAAGGTGCTATCGCCAAAGCCATTCAATTTTCTCCTGATGTTGCGATTGTGGATTTAAATCTTCCCAGTCTCAGCGGAAAAGATTTGATGGTGGCGTTAACCTCTCAAGGGATCTCCATACCGATCATCGCGCTGACCAAAAAAGGCGGCGAGGAAGATCTGGTGCAATCTTTCCGGCTGGGGGCAACGGATTTCTTGCTCTGGCCTGTCAAAGAAGCAGAAGTGATTGCGGTGGTTGAAAGAGTACTAAAGCAGGTGCATGACCGGCATGAGCGCGAGCGCCTCGACCGTCAATTACAGCAAACCAACCTGGAGCTGCAAAACCGGGTAAGAGAGCTCACAACCATCTTCTCTATTGGAAAGGCCGTCACATCTGTAACCGATCAATCCATGCTGTTTGATAAAATCGTGGATGGGGCGATCAAGGTGGCCAACGGAGATATGGGCTGGTTCCTGGTGCGGGATGATAGCGAAAAAGGATTCATCCTGGCCGCACACCAGAATTTGCCAGCTACAATGAGCGGCAGAGTTGGCCAGTCATGGGATGATGGCATCAGCTCGCTGGTTGCTATGTCTGGGGAGACTCTGGCTATCCATGGTGACCCATTAAAACGTTTCAAGGTAAATGATCTCGGACAATCTGCGTTGATTGCACCGATCAAAGTCCAAAAACAAGTGATCGCTTTACTGGTGATCGTCCGGCGACAGCCTCGGCCGTTTAATGCCAGCGAACAAAAGCTAGTGGAAGCAGTAGCCGATTACGCGTCGATTTCACTGGTTAATGCCAGATTATTCCGTGCGTTGGAAGAGCGCGCCAGGTATATGCAGCGCGCCGCAGAAAACGCCCAGGCTGGAGCAAAAACCAAAAACGAAGTGTTGAAAGCAGTAGGCAAGGATCTCGCGAATCCGTTGCAGGAAGCGCTGCGCGGAATCGATACCATTGCTGCATCCTTAACTCCGGAACAGCTTGCGGTTTTACAGCCAGCCCGTGAAAAGATGCTTGAAAGCTTGAAATCGCTTGAAAAAGTAACTAACCTTCCCACCAGTCCACTGCCAGCCCAAATGGTAGCGACTAATCTGGTAAGAGTTGGGCAAGCCGTGATCGAACGGTTTAAGCGAGCTGCCGAAGACGATGATATTTTGATGACTGCAGATTTTTCATCAGATGAAGTACTGGCATATGCGGACCCTTCACAGATAGATGATGTGTTGGAGAAGATGGTAACCAATGCACTGCGGAACAGTCCACACGGCGGGCAAGTGATGCTGCGAATCGAGAAAATGATCGATGGGCAGGTTCACGCCCTGGTGCGGAATTCGATGGCGAATATCGATACCCACAAATTGCCGCCTATTAGCGACCAGGGGAAGGTGGATGGCAGCCCGTCGAAACGCGAAACAAATGGCAGTCAGACGCTTTCACAAATAAAAGATGTCATTACTACCCACGGTGGCAAGGTTTGGGCAGAAGCCACCTCCGGGCAGGGTTCAGTTTTACACTTCACCTTGCTGCCACCCGCGTAACATCAGACTGGATGATCGACTGAGCAGGAATTAGTAGAATGCCAGATACCACAAAAGACCACATCTTTATTATTATTTCGGATAACCAGGCGAATTATCTGCTTGAAAGAGTCTTGCGCTCTGCTGGCTATGGGGTGACCACCCTGAAAGAGAAAGCGGCGGCCGAAAAAGTATTGGAAACCACCCAGCCATCCCTTGTAATTTTGAGTGAAAAACTGACCGATGGCAACGGGCTGGAATTAGCCAGAAACTTAATTCGTCGTTACCCGGCGTTACCAGTTCTTCTTTTTGTAACAACCGATTCATCCGAACTTCTCAAGGATGCACTACGCACCGGAGTGATGGATTACCTGTGTTTGCCCCTCAAGACAGAAGATATATTACAGGCAGTCCAGCGTTCCATTAAACAGGCAAAATTCCGCAAGGATTGGGTCATCCTCGAATCCAAGCGTGCCACAGCCAGCCTGCAACGGCGGATGGATGAGATTGAAACATTGGCGCAGCTAGGCCGATCCATCACCGCTTCTTTAAATCTCGACTACGTGCTTGCGTCGGTTGTGGACGCGGCGGTCGATTTGACTGGTGCTGAAGAAGGCAGCTTGCTGTTGGTGGATGATGTCTCTGGTGATTTGTATATGCGTGCAAGCCGCAACTTCCAGGAAGAATTTGTGCGTACCTTCCGCCTACCGATCCATGATACATTAGCGGGATCGGTGATCCGTACTGGGCAAGCGGTTCTACTGGATGAGCAAACTCCCCAGAAGATCAAAACATCCTATCTGGTGCACAGCCTGATCTATGTGCCGCTGCAAAGCCGCGGACAGGTAGTGGGTGTGTTGGGTGTGGATAACCGTCACAACCGTACCGCCTTCACCGAGCACCACATGAAATTGATCTCTACCGTGGCAGATTACGCGGTGATTGCCATAGAAAATGCGCATCTGTATTCGAATGCCACCTATGACAAAAACAAACTTGAAACCATTCTGACGAATATTCAAGACGGTGTCATCGTTTTGGATGTAGATCAACGTTTCATTCTGGTAAACCAGACTGCCCGCTCTGCTTTCAACCTGGGCGACAGCAACCTGAATGGCAAACCATTCGGGGATGTCGTTCAAAAACTGGAACTGCTCGATTTATTGAAGACTCCGGGGAGTGAGCATTACCCCAACCAGTGTGAAGTGGAGCTGGAAGATGGTCGGGTATTCAGCGCGCAGCTTACCCCCATCGCTGAGGTGGGTATTGCCATCACCTTCCACGATATTACCTACCACAAAAAACTGGATCGCCTGAAAAACGATTTTGTCTCGACCATTTCGCACGACCTGCGCTCGCCGTTGACTGCAATCTTAGGGTACATTGAGCTTCTTGACCGGGCTGGCCCGATCAACGACCTGCAGAGAGATTTCATCCACCGGGTACAGGCCAGTGTGCACAGTATCACCGCCCTGGTGAATGACCTGCTCAATCTGGGCAGAATTGAATCAGGCTTTGATACCCGCAAAGAGACCATCTCCATTAGCTCGATCGTGGATAGCTCATTGGAAATGTTCTCCGAGAAGATGAGGGGCAAGAAGATACAATTGACCCGCAACCTGCCCGAAAAGGTGCCTCAGTTGTTTGGCAACCCCATACAATTGCGGCAGATGATCGATAATCTGGTTGATAACGGTATCAAATACACCCCCGAAGGCGGCAAGGTGAAGTTTGAGATCCAGGTGGATGGCAACCAGTTGATTTTGCTGGTAGCTGATTCGGGATGTGGTATTCCAGCCTTGGATCTGCCCTATATCTTCGATAAGTTCTACCGTGCCTCAAACGCCACCCCGGATGTCCCCGGTACCGGTCTGGGATTGGCAATTGTCAAATCGATCGTGGAGAATCACCAGGGACGCATCTGGGTGGATTCAGCCCAGGATAAAGGCACCACGGTGACGGTGGTTTTGCCAATCGCTGAAGCAGCGGTCGCCTGACCTTTACCGATAGACCTACGGGTGGGCCAGCGCCCACCCTTTTTTATCCTAACTTATTCAGTTATAGTGCATGAAACGATTCCTGAATTCATTACTCAAAAATTCCACCCAGATCCCACTTTGGACCGGTCCGTTGGCATTATTGGCAATCGGGTTTGGTGTGTATGGCATTTATGCCGGCAGGCTGGGATTCTACTGGGATGAATGGCCGTTCCTGTGGTTCAACCACGCCTACGGCCCGGCTGGAGTAGTTAAATACTTTAACACCCTGCGCCCGTTTCTGGGTTATTTCTACGCGGCAACCATCCCAGTTTTGGGAACAAATCCGTTTGCCTGGCAAGTGTTTGCGATCGTCACCCGTCTTATGGCTGGATTCAGCATGTTGTGGTTGCTCCAGTCAGTATGGCAAGTTCGGAAGCGAACCGGGCTGGCCGCATCCGTTTTGTTTGTGGTCTTCCCAAGTTTTAGTCAGCAGTATATCGCCATCATGTGGAGTCACCTGTTTGTTTTGTTGGCTGTTTTCTTTTGCTCACTTACCTGGATGGTTCTGAGTGTCCGCCAGCCCAGTAGACGGATTCTATTCCTATTGATTTCGCTGGTTGCCAGTGCGATCAGCCTGTTCACCAGTGAATACTATTTTGGCCTGGAGTTGCTGCGTCCAATTTTCCTTTGGATCATTCTTTCAGACCAATTTCCGCAAATCAAAACCCGCATCAAGCAGATTGTGATCTACTGGCTGCCTTATCTTCTGCTGGTTGGCGTTTACCTCTTCTGGCGAATTGGTAATCTACCAGTTTCCTACCTATCAACCTGAGATGCTCACTCTGCTTCGATCCAATCCGCTTCAGGGTTTGGTCGCATTAGCTCGTGAAGATTGCGCATGACCTGCGGGTAGTGACCCTGGATAGTCTGCTGCGCCTGGTCTACCCAATCTCCGGTGTCTCTTCTCTGGTGGGGTACCTTTTGGCTATCCTTCTGGTTATCGGACTGTGGTCAATTTACTTCCGATTTCTCAAACCAGATGAAGCATCACTCTCAGGCTGGAAGGTTTGGCCGGGTCCGATGATCTGGTTGGGGTTGAGCGCTCTTCTGCTGGCGGGGATCCCATTTATGGTCACTTCCTTACCAGTCGAAGTCCATTTTCCCAATGATCGCTTTACACTGCCGTACATCTTTGGCGTATGTCTGTTATTGGTCGGATTGATTGAACTGATTCCTAACCGCTTGTGGCTCAAAGCGGGATTGTTAGGCGCACTGGTAGGGCTTTCTTGCGGTGTGCAGTACCAGTACGGCGGGCAATTCGTGCAAGACCGCCAGATTCAAAATGATTTCCTGTGGCAGCTGCAATGGCGTGCACCAGGTATCCAGCCAGGGACGCTGATCATTTCTGAGAAGCTACCCCACCTGTATGAAAGTGACAATTCGCTCACGGCAGCCATCAACTGGATGTATGCACCC
The DNA here is from genome assembly GCA_963818305.1 of uncultured Chloroflexia bacterium. Classification (GTDB taxonomy): domain Bacteria; phylum Chloroflexota; class Anaerolineae; order Anaerolineales; family Anaerolineaceae; genus DAIOEK01. Next base: position 55,976 of record CAWFRQ010000011.1, on the reverse strand, counting down.
GAGTTTACAGGTGATCCCATCCCCTACCTGGTTTCGTATGGATCAGTACGGCTCAGAACCGGCAAATTGAAGCTGGAACCGGATACCCCTATCGTTCAAGATTACCGGGTAGCCGCCTTCCGCGGCAATTCGTCACAGGCGATGGTGGTGTACAACAAATTGCCAGGCTGTGTGCGGATATTAGATCCGGAGCGGGACAAGTGGATTCCCAACCTGCCCAATACGATCTTGAAAGCGCTATCGCTTTCAAGACTGGACCTGGTGATCGCCGACCCGGAGAAGGCAGCTACACCTCCGATGTTCTTAGGCAAAGAACCAGCGCATGGCTGGTGCTACTATTTTGAAAAAGCGGACCTTGCCGCCAGCTTGAAAGACTGGCAGCGGGTGGCAGAGCTGGGTGACCAGGCGCAGAAAGAAAAGCTGGCACCGGGCGTCCAGGCTGAGTGGATTGTATTCATCCAGGGCTACGCGCTGACAGGCAGATGGCAGGAAGCGACTGAGCTTACCCGCACTACCTGGAAAGCTGACCCGGAATTGAAACGCCCATTATGTACAGCCTGGGGGCAGATTGAGCGTCGAGATGGGTTCAGACCCGGCCGGGGCAGACGCCAGGCGGGAAGTCTTCTCGCTTGGTGGGCTGCGAATAACCAATCATTCCAATTATACATTTTCAACGAACAGGTGAACCACATGGCACATTCCATTCAAAAATTCAAACATCTCAAGTCCGATTATGCTTTCCAGGGACGGGCTTTCAAGCTCCGGCGCGATTATTTGCGCACTCCGGATGGACGGGACGTGATCTACGAGATCATCGAACATCCCGGCGCGGTGACGATTGTGCCGGTGGATGAGAATCACAACATCCTGTTCATTCACCAGTACCGCCCCGCTACCGGACGAGGTGATGCTGGAACTTCCGGCCGGAACGCTCAACCCGGGCGAAGACCCGCTGGATTGTGCCCACCGCGAAGTACGGGAAGAGACCGGCATGGCTGCCCGGCAGATGGATCCGCTGGGTGAAATCTGGTTGGCGCCCGGTTATTCCACCGAATACCTACGCTTTTTCCTGGCGACTGGTCTCTACCCGGCTCCGTTGGAACAGGATGAGGATGAATTCATCGCAGTCGAGGCAATTCCATACGAGAAGGCGCTCGAGATGGCAGCCAAGGGCGAAATCAAAGACGGCAAGACTCTGGCTGGCCTGCAGATGTTACAGAGCGGTATTGGAATAGATTTCGTATTCATCCTGAGGCAACCGGCCGAAGGATCTGGCAGTAAACCAAGATCCTTCGCTATCCCCTTCGGGGACTACGCTCAGGATGAATACCCAACCAGTAGTGTGGGTTCATAGAACCAATCTTACACATAGAATTAGATAAAAACCAACTTAGGCTGTCACTTCACCAGCCCAGGCTCGGATCAAATCCCAATTCCGGAAATCGCCTTCCGGGGCTTTGATCATTCCCTTCATCAGTAAACCTTCAGCAATACTTAAGCTCTGATAATTCAGCTTACCGGCAAAAAAACCTTCCTTACCAGGTTGATGCAGGGCTCGCACCGGTTCAATGTACGCGCTGACCTTTTCCCGGTTTTCTTGCGTGTCGTCTCTAAGCGTAAGGCAGACAGTAAAAAAGGCGGTTGATTTTGTCGCCAGCTCGGCTTGGAAACGGGATACAAATTCTGTCGCTGTCGGCATCCATTTGCTCATCCGTATGGCGCTGCCCAACACCACTGTTTTATAGGTGCTCAAATCAGTTACATCTTTGGCTTGCATTAAATCCACCGTCTCACCTTTGTCGGAAAGGACTTTGGCCATTTCTTGTGCAACTTCTGCAGTGGATCCATACAAACTGGCGAAGGCAACTAATACCTTTTGATTTGTATCTCCTGCTCCTATTACGGTGGGAAATTTAACTACTGGCTTATAGAAGCCCGCTGCGGTGATTCCGCTGCAAGCGACAACGGTAGCGCCAACTACGATGGCGCTTTTTTTCAAGAATTGACGACGATTGACATTTTGTGGCTGCATTGATTTCTCCCTGACAAAATCTGAATTATTCTGAGTATCTCCTAAGAATGTGCAGTTTGTATGGAGGAACTATGGAATTGTGTTGAATCAATAAAATTGATCCATCCTAATGGAATTAGCGCTGTAGCCAGCGCTCAAACTGTTTGGCTGCCGAGACAATCAGCACAAATAACCCGGCAAAGGGCAGAATGCCGATGAGAATGCTTACGCCTACCGGCTGCCATGGAATTTGCCATTGAAAGAACCCGGTGTGGAGGGCATAAAGGCAATACCCGCCTGTGAGGATGCTGGTTACCACGGCGGGAACGTACATCCGCAGGTAGATGCTCTGGAAAATGTGGATGATGGCATGCAGGAAGTACACAATCACCATGCCGAGCCAGAAAGCATAAAGGTTATATTCTACGCAGATCAAGGTGGCAAGTGATAAGACTAGGAAGATCAGCATCACTGCGAAAGCAAAGGCCGGGGTGGAGAGATCCAATGTGGAATGGGTGAGCCGGCGCAGGCGGGCGGGCAGCTTCGCATCCAGGGCAGTGGCGTGGCGAGTTCCCCAGGATTTCATGAAGATGATCTCTTCGAAATCGTGCAGCATAAACATGATCGGGAACAGCCACATCAGAGTTTCAGGTTTCATACCTTGCTCCTATGGTAGATAGGAGTTAATTATAGCCCACCAAACTATTCATCCTGAACGCCAGCCCCGGAACGGGGCAAGTGAAGGATCTTTGTTTTAAGCCAGATCCTTCGCTGCGCCCCAAAAACCAGGGCTTCGCTCAGGATGTGTGTGCATTTTTTTTGAGAGGAATGCATCAGATTGCGGATAATTGCGAAGGTTTATTCACATACTTATTCCATAGTCCAGTCTGCACTAAGGTCATTCCATTCAGGATTTTCTTTCTCAATTAGTTCTGTTTTCTTTATCCTCAACCATCCTTTGAGTTGTCGCTCGCGGTTGAAGGCATCCGTATCTGTTAGATACTCCTCATAATACACTAGCCTGTTTACATTATATATTGCCGTAAATCCGCCGAATTGTTTCGATTTATGTTCGTACATTCTACGGTCTAAGTTGTTTGTACTTCCTATATACAGAACCTTTTTCCAACTCGAAAGTATGTATACATAAAAGCGGTCATTATTACTCATACGAAATATCCTACAAAAGGTTTTTCTTTTTTCAATAGATGCAAATTCACTGGAGAACTGTAAAAAATCTCCTTATATTATCCTCCAATCTTTTTGTAATACACATCCTGAGCGCAGCGAAGGATCTGGCAGTAATCACAGATCATTCATTACCCCGCTACGCGGGGCTACACCCTTTCCGGAGGGCTCTGGATGTGGATATTGTTGTTTTGTTGGGTTGATGTCGATCGCCTCGTTTCACTCGTTGTCGACATCAACGCCAACCTACATTTTCTACGGTGCGTCAGTGTTGGTCGGGGTGGGGGTCTCGGTTGGTGTGGGCGTAAAGGTCTCGGTAGGGGTAAATGTATAAGTAAATGTGTAAGTAGCCGTAGGTGGAACGGAGGTCAGAGTGGCTGTCCGGGTAGCGGTACGTGTCCGGGTGGGTGTAGGAGTCTTGGTAGGAGCCTTCGTATTGGTTGGCGCGGCAGTATTCGTGGTGGTGGAAGTAGGTTGGACTTTCACTTCGATACTCACCGACGGGTGCTCTCCGAATTTCTCGCCCTTCAGGTTGGTTAACCGGAAATAGCCGGTGTACAAGCCGCCATCAGTCGGCGCTTTCATCTTGACTGTGATTTCCACCGTATCCCCGGGTTTAACCTGCTCATTCACGAATGCACTGCCGGCACTCATCGAGTTCGCCTTTTACAAAGACCAGCTCATAATCCGGTTTCCAGGTGCAGGACCCTTCGTTTCTTAATTCCCATGTCTGGCGGAAGGATTTCGCCGCTTTATAGACTGTCCAATCATCAACCGTTTGGCTGATGACGCTCGCATCATCATAGCAATTAGGATCATCGGTGGGTTCAGGTGGAAATTCTGGAGTAACAGTAGCGGTAGGCACGCCTCCTTTGGGAGTTCTGGTAGGCTTGGGCACTTTGATGGTGGGTGTAGAGCTAGGAGTCAGCTCAAAAACAAAGGTCTGGGCGAAGGCAGTATAAGACGGCGCCAGATCTGCGGGTGAGTTCCCATAGAAGGATTTGGCGCACGCGCTGAATCCGATTGTGAATACAGCGACGAGAATCAGGTAACCAACTTGGAATTTACTGTGGCGCATATTTACTCCATATAAAGAATAGCGAGTCTCTGTGAAGTTTCAATAAATTCATCATAAAAGATCACTTCTGAGTGCCAATATGTCTATATCCTCAGCCGGAGAAGAGGTCAGGTTGGGTATAATCAAAGTATGAATGGTGTAGTTCTACCCAATTCGGCTGGTAGTTCTGAGAATGAGACATCACAAGAACTGCTCACCGTTCTAACCCAAATTGCAGAAGAGATGTTGGCTGCCATCGAGGCGACTTCCTGTTTTTTCTATTCAGCAACCCCTAACGAGAATTTCATCCCATTCATGGTGGCAGGCAGCCTGCTGGTCAGCGAGCGGGAGGCTTTCTACCGTCAGACAATTCACCCGTCCACCGATCTGCTGTTAAGCAGGGTTTTATCCACACGATCGACCGTCCTTTCTGACCAAGCACTACGTGATCCGCGATTTAATCCCTCCATCCTGATTGATCTGGGATGTGAAGTGGTGATGGCGCTGCCTGTACTGGAAAACGATACTGTCATTGGGATGGCGATCATCACCCGGCGCAGGAATACCGGCGGATTTACTGTACAGCAAGCCCGACTGGCGCAATCTGTGACTGCCAGTATGTCACTGGCACTCCAAAATGCAAAATTATACGAAGAGACCAGTAACCGTTTGTCTGAAAGCCAATCACTGCGCCAGATCACCCTGGCACTTTTGCAGAAACTCTCTCTGCAAGAGATTCTGGAGATCGTGTGCCGTGAGGCGCAACGACTGACCCGCTCCAGGGGCAGCCTGGTCGCTCTGATGGAAGACGAAAACTACTTGCGGGTGATGTTCCATACCGGCACCCATACGCAACTTCCCAACCGTTTCCGTTTGAACGATTCTCTGTTCGGCCTTGCAGTTCGGCGCGGAAAACCGCTGGTGATCAACAACCGGCATGCCCACGCCAGCGAGAACGGGGTCACTTACCCGGCATCCATTCTGGCGATCCCATTGATGGTTCGGAACAAACCCCTGGGTGTGCTGGGGGTGGTCGATAAGCCGGGCGGGTTTGGCAACGAGGATATGCGTCTGATTGAGATGTTCGCCGATCAGACTGCGGTGGTGGTAGAGCACGCCCGCATGTCACAGCGCATGCAATTGATGGCTGTGGTGGAAGAACGGGAGCGGCTTTCCCGTGAGCTGCACGACTTCGGTCAACCAGCTCCTGTATGCTATTGCACTCTATTCTGAAGCAGCCCAACGCCAGCTTAACAACAATGATCTGGATGCGGTGCGTGAGTATCTGCAAAGTCTGAAATCTTCGGCAGACCAGGCATTGCATGAGATGCGTCTGCTGATTTACGAACTACGTCCGCAAGTGCTGGAAGAAAAGGGACTGATCAGCGCCATTCAAGAAAGATTAAATTCGGTCGAAGAGAAACTAGGTCTCGAAGCTGCCTTTAAACATCGCCTGAACTCGCAATTAGGAGAAAAGGTGGAGCAGGCTTTATTTGGTATCACCCAGGAAGCATTGAACAATGTCATTAAACACTCCAAAGCCAAGCATGTGAACGTGTATCTGGTACAGAGCGGGCAGGCATTGGTTCTGAGGGTGGAAGATGACGGGATCGGATTTAACCCGCAGAAAGCGACTGGCGACAGTCTGGGAATGCGCACCATTCGGGAACGGGCAGAAGCATTGAACGCGCAGTTAGAGATCTCCAGCGCGCCCGGTGAAGGAACTCGGATTCAGGTTGAGGTGAATGTATGAGTGAACCAATTACTGTTCTGGTAGTCGATGACCATACCGTGGTCCGTAAAGGAATGATGGCGTTACTTGCCACCGAACCCGACCTGCAAATTGTGGGTGAAGCCAGCAATGGGAAAGAAGCGGTCGAAAAAGCCCTGGCGTTGCATCCAAAAGTAGTACTGATGGATCTGGTGATGCCGGAATTGGATGGAATAGAAGCGACCCGGCTCATTAAAGAAAAAGCGGATGATATTCAGATTCTGGTACTCACTTCTTTTTCCAGTAAAGATAAGGTGATTCCATCTCTGAATGCTGGCGCGATCGGCTACATGCTCAAAGATGCGAATCCGGCCGATTTGATCCGGGCAATCCATCAGGTTGCCATTGGTGAAGGTGCATTGCATCCATCGGTCACCCGCCTGGTTTTGCATCGCTTTAGCCAGCCGCATGAAGAATTAGAAGCAACTGAAGAATTGACCGAACGCGAGCAGGAAGTGCTGCGCCATCTGGCGCGCGGCCTGTCTAATCAAGAAGTCGCCGATACGCTCGTCGTCAGTACAGCCACCATCAATACCCATGTGAGTAAGATTTTGAATAAATTAAACCTCACCAGCCGAACGCAGGCAGCCCTGTATGCGTTACGTAAGGGATTGGTATCGCTGGATGAGTTATAACAACCTACAGATCGATCCTTTGTTGAGCCATACAAATCAACCTAATCGAAAAACAAAGGAGAATGTATGACACAACCCGATTTCGAGCAAAAACTAGAAGCCTACGCAGAATTGGCTATCAAAGTTGGATTGAATTTGCAACCCGGGCAGAAGCTTCTGATCCGCGGACCGCTGAGTTATGGTGTCCCGTTTTCTGCTGCACCTCTGGTACGGCATCTCACCCGGATAGCGTACCGGGCTGGCGCCAGATTGGTGGATGTGATGTGGGGAGATCCCTCACTGGATGTAATCCGGTTTCAGGAAGCACCACGCGATTCATTTACTGAATTCAGCGATTGGAAAGCGGATGGTCCATACCAACATGTCAAAGATGGCAATGCCACCATGACGATCACCGGGATGGACCCCGACCAATTTGCTGCAGTTGACCCAGAAATCGTTTCTGAGTATTCGTCGGTGGCGCAGAAGAAATTGCGTCCGTTTTTGAATATTACCGGTAGAGATGATGTAAATTGGCTGGTGCTTGCTGCCCCCACTCCCGGTTGGACGGCGAAAGTATTCCCGGGGTTGCCGGCTGAACTGGCTGAAGAAAAAATGTGGGAGACGCTTTTCAGATTGTGCCGCCTCGATCAGCCTGATCCGGTCGATGCCTGGAAGAAACACATTCAAATCCTGAAGCAGCGCAGCGCCTATTTGAATGCAAAACAATACCAATCCCTCCATTACCAGGCGCCTGGCACCGATTTTACAGTTGGGTTACCGCAAGGTCACATTTGGAATGGCGCCAGCAGTGAATTTTCGCTTGGTTTCTCAGGGACAGTAAATCTTCCGACTGAAGAGGTGTTCACACTCCCGCATCGATTGAAGGCGGAAGGTGTAGTCTCCTCTTCATTGCCGCTCAATAACAATGGCACCCTCATTGATGGGATGAGGTTAGAGTTTAAAGAAGGCAAAGTCGTGAAAGCCAATGCCAAAGTGGGAGAGAGCAGCCTGCAAAAAATGGTGGCAATCGACGAAGGCGCTGGCCGGTTGGGTGAAGTTGCCCTGGTGGCTCAGAACACTCCCATTGCGCAATCCGGCTTACTCTTTTACAACACCCTGCTGGATGAAAATGCATCCTGCCATCTGGCTTTTGGGAGCGCTTATAAAACCTGCCTGAAAAATGGTGAAAAGCTCTCAGAAGAAGAATTTAGCGCGGCGGGCGGCAATAGCAGCAATATCCACGTAGATTTTATGATTGGCTCCGATAAACTGGATCTTGACGGGATTACCGCGTCCGGGCAGGTAGAGCCTGTGCTCCGCTCTGGTCTATGGGCATTTGAGATTTGATGGATTAGCGATCATGATCATAAGCAACTTTCTTTGCATAGAAAGTTGCTTTTTTCTTTCCCAATCAGATCATTTTGAAATCAGCGGACCAAGTTAGGTGCGGATGAAGTGATATGATTTTGAACAAAGTCCTTTTACAATAAGGTAGAGAATGAATCCGAAGATGGATGGTGAAAGATGAATGAACAACCTGAGTATGCCAATAAAGTAGTTTTGGTTACCGGAGCGAGTGGCGGAATTGGCGCGGGAATTGCGCGGAGTTTTGCGGCGAATGGTGCAATGGTGATCATCCACTACCATCAGAATCGGAATAAAGCAGATGCTCTGGCTGCAGAGATTGACGCAATCTGGCGGTCAGGCTGAGACCATTCAGGCTGATCTAACCCAACCCCAGCAGGTAAGCCGATGTTTTGCTCAAATTAAGGAACGCCATGGAAGGCTGGACGTGGCAATCAACAATGCCGGGGTTTACATGGCGAATGCGCTCATTGTAGAGATGGATCCGGCAGAGTGGCAGAAGTTGATGGACGCCGACCTGAACAGTGCATTTTTGTGTGTCCAGGCAGAGGCGAAGATCATGTCAACACAGGAACAGGGGGGAGTGATAGTGAATATCTCCTCCGTCGAATTGTATGTTCCCGGTGAAAGGACATAGCTACTATAACGTCTCTAAAGCTGCAATGAATATGCTTACCCGATCCGCAGCGCAGGAATTAGGAAGAGCTAATGTGAGGGTAAATACCATCTCCCCCGGGCTCATCTGGAAAGAAGGGATTGAAGAAAGCTGGCCAGATGGGGTCAATTCCTGGAAGAAAAATGCTCCGCTCCGTTCGCTGGGGATGCCGGAAGATATTGCTAATGCTTGTTTGTTTCTTGCTTCAGATAAAGCCAGGTGGATCACCGGGATAAACCTGGTCGTAGATGGTGGTTTTTCTTGTAGAGCGATTTTATAAATTTTGATACTCATGGTTTCGGACAACATGATCGGGTAAAATTAGAAAACACTTTGCAGCTCATTGAAGAGGAAACTAGATTGAAACCAAAAACTGCTCAATTTGTAGAATATTTATTACAAAGATATCAGCTGAAGGAATTACCGATTGAGGGTGGAGTGTTTTTCCGGACATATCTCTCTGAAGAGACGATTCCGGTTGATCATCTTCCAGAACGATACCATCAGCCCCACCCATTTGGATCTGGCATTGTGTATTTACTTACCGATGCACCGGATAGTTTTTCTGCGATGCATGTGTTACCTACCGATGAGATTTACCATTTTTACCTGGGCGATCCGGTTGAGATGCTCATCCTTTACCCGGATGGATCCACCCGGGTGGTGATTTTCGGGGCAAGATCTCCATGCAGGGCAAGAGATTCAGTTTGTTGCACCGGCTGGGGCGTGGCAAGGATCGCATTTACTCAAAGGTGGAGAATACGCTTTACTGGGCACCACCATGGCGCCTGGTTATATTGATGAGGATTTTGTTCTCGCAGAACGGGATACATTGTTAAATCAATATCCAGACAAGCGGAAACTGATCCTGTGCCTTACCCGAGAGAAATCTGAATAGGTGATTTGCGAACAGAGAATGATATGGAATATTCTGCCCGGATTACCCGGGCAGTTTTTACTTGTTGAGCATGCTCAGGTCAGCTAGAAAATCATCCACTGCCGATTGCGGGGTTGCCCAGGATGTGACCAGGCGCACGGATGAATGATCCTCATCGATCTTGTCCCAGGTATAGAATCGGTACAATTGATTCATTTTCTCAATTACCCGGTTGGGCAAGATCGGAAAGATCTGGTTGGACACGGCTGGATATTGAAAACCATACCCAGATTTGAGAATTCCCGCCGCCATCTGCTCAGCCAACTGATTCGCATGTCTGGCCAGGCTGAAAAAGAGGTCATTCTGGAATAATTCAAAGAATTGAATTCCCAGAATCCTGCCTTTGGAGAGCAAACCGCCTTTTTGTTTCATGTGGAATCGGAAGTGCGGTTTTAGGTCCGGGTTCCGCAATACCATTGCTTCACCTAATAATGCGCCATTCTTTGTGCCGCCGATGTAGAAAGCATCAGCAAATTGGTTCAGCTGCGGCAGGGTCATGTCCGCAGATTTGGCAGTCAGGGCAGACCCCAGACGGGCGCCATCGACGTATAAATACAAACCAAGATCATGGCAGACTTTTGAGATCTGTTCCATTTCTGCGTGCGAATAGATCGTTCCCAATTCGGTGGATTGGGAGATGTAAACCAGGCGGGGATGTACCATGTGCTCATCAGTGTGTTCATCAACTACCTGGCGGATTTCTTGTGGAGAAATTTTTCCGTTGCTGCCCGGAACATGACATACCTTATGCCCGGTCGCTTCGATGGCACCAGTTTCATGCACGCAAATATGCCCGGTTTTCACCGCGATAACGGATTCGTACGGTTTTAGGATGGACGAAATCAAAATCAGGTTGGCCTGTGTTCCGCCGCTGATGAAATGGACATCCACTTCTGGGTCAGCCAGGTACTGGCGAATTTTCTCGGCAGCTTCAAGGCAAAAATGATCTTCCCCATAACCAGTCTCCTGGATGAAGTTGGATTGGCTGAGGGCAGCAAGAATATTGGGGTGCGCCCCTTCTGAATAATCGTTCGTAAAAGTGTACTTATACATCGGTGTTCTCCTCGCTGGTTTCGATGTAAATTATAGCCTAACTGGCTTTTCCAAAGAGCCAATTCAGATTGTAAAATGGTACAGTTAGAACTGGTAAAATAAAATTGATACTGTCTGTTGATATCCTATCAATAGATCGCTACTATCGGTATAAGCTAATAGTCGAGGAGCAAGGATGAATATCACAACCATTTCGGCGATGGGGGTAAATTGTTACCTGATCCAAAAAGGGGCAGACTATTTCCTGGTCGATACTGGTTTTCGTTTTTCCCGCAAGGAAATTGAAAAGAAGATCGTTGCTGCCGGGTGTAAACCTGGCCAGTTAAAGTCAATTCTCCTTACCCATGCAGATGGCGACCATACAGGAAATGCTGTTTACTTCAAACAGAAGTACCAGGCACAGATAGCGTTGCATTCAGAAGAGAGAGAATCTGCAGCCACAGGCAACCTCTTAGACAGCAGATCACACACCAGTCGAACGTTACGCTGGATATTGGGAATGCTGCTGCCGGTGGTTGGCTTATCCAGATCTGATCGGTTTGTACCGGATATTGAGCTTATTGATGGCGCTGATCTATCCAATTTTGGGATTGATGCCCATGTTTATTGGTTACCAGGCCATACGAATGGTTCGGTTGTTTTTCTAACCGCAGATGGAAGCTTATTTTGTGGTGATTTGTTGACAAATCTGGATCGACCGGGCTTAAATACGAATCTGGATGACGCTCAGGCGGGGCAAAAGAGTTACAAACAATTAGCTAAGCTGCCAATTACCATGATTTACCCAGGACATGGCACTCCATTTCCGGTAGAACAATTGCAACTAGAATAAGAGATTCATCCAACTTCATGATTAACTGGTTCGGAAGATTCAAAAACCGAACGGAGTCAGTGAAGTTGGTTATACTTATTTGTGTATTAATTCATTTCAAAAGCATATCCAGATTTGCCCCCAGGACACTGGATGGTATCGACAAATTCAATCATCATCTTTAGTTTGCTGCTTTCAGCTACCACATCAATAATTTCGTTGGTCATGGTCTGGCAACGGAAACCCAACCGTGGTTATCTGGCCTGGGTCGTATTTTTGTTTGGTTCATTTTTCTGGGCAGCCAGTTATGCGCTGCACTGGATGGATCCCAACCTGGCAAGTAAGCAATTCTGGTTGGATCTGACTTATGTAGGGGTGGTGCTCGTTCCCGGTTCCGCTTTCGTATTTGTGTTTGAGTATCTTGGTTACAATCGATGGGTGAGGAAGATTTGGTATTTATTTAATTGAACCGATCCTCACCTTGCTCATATTGGCGACAGATCCCTACCATCAACTGTTTTATGGAGGTCTGCGAAATCCACTGCAGAGCCAGATCTACGATGGTGGTATTTGGTTTTGGATCAATATAATCTATACCTACGTCCTGATTTCTGTTTTCAATCGTGATGATGATCTTGGGATTAATCCGCCGGGCAGAATTGGTAAAAAAACAATCTCAACTGATTCTGATTGGTTTATCCTTCCCTGTCATCGGCAACATTCTCACCTTTCTTGGTTTGGCTCCCATTAAAGGATTGGATATTACCCCGATCTTATTTGCTTGCACCGGAGTGACTGTTACGTTCGCGATGGTGTACTACCATCTATTTGATCTTGTTCCGATTGGACGAGAAATGTTGGTTGAGCACATGCAAGATGGTGTGCTGTTATTCAACACGGAAGAGCGGTTGATGGATATCAACCCGGCTGCGATCCGATTACTAAATCTATCCACTCAATCACATATGGGAGTAGTCGCGGGGCAATTGCTTTCCGGGTATCCTCAGTTGTTGGAGCTATTTCGCGGAAAAATCAACTCGCCAATTGAAATGCATTTGACCGAACCTGAAGAGCGATACCTGAGTACAAGAGTTGAACCAGTGCTAGATCAAGTTGTAGGGACTGTTGGCGCGCTCATCACTGTCAGAGATATAACTGACCAGAAGAAATCTGAATTAGCCTTGATAGATCGATACAATGAAATTACCCAACTCCAGGCTTCTTTGAGTGAACAAGCCATTCGTGATCCACTGACTGGCCTATACAATCGCAGATATCTGCACGAAACTCTCCCGCGTGAGATCGCCCAGGCAAGCAGAGAAAACCAGAATTTAAGCATTGTGATGCTTGACCTCGACCATTTCAAAAATCTAAATGATACATATGGTCATCCAGTGGGAGATGTTAGTTCTCAGGGAATTAAGCAAATATTTGCTGAAGAACATCCGCGCTGGAGATATCGCAGTACGGTATGGCGGAGAGGAATTTTTGGTGGTGCTCATCAATACACCCCTGGAAGCAGCATATCTACGCGTTGAAACCTGGCGGATCGATTTTGAAGCCGCTTGATTCATTCAGGCACCTTGCATGTGAGCAGCACTTTTTCAGCCGGGATCGCCTCGTATCCCGTCCACGGAACAGCGTGGAGAAAATCTGATTAGCCGAGCGGATATCGCCTTATACCAATCTAAGGCAGATGGTCGTAATAGGACTACCATTTTTTCGGGATCGGATAAAAAGCAAGCAGAAGCATAAATAATCTCTCTGGATCCGTTTTCGGATTGTGCAGGCTATTGGCGCTTGGATTAACCCGGACTATGATGTAGATAGAAAGTAATGGAGCTGGCAAATGGAAATTGATGAAAAGTTCACCCTTGAAGAAGCCCAGAAAAAACTTGCACTCTCACCAATAAACGAGTTTGGGAGTTGCTTGATAAAGATCGACGCAGTATGGATGAAGAAGATGAGATGGTATTAGCTGCTCAGACCTCCCTGTATCACTGGGGAAAGGTTGGCAATGCTGCCCAATTGCAGCGTGGATATTGGTTGCTGTCTCATGTGTTTTCAGTGCTGTTAAAACCCGCTCAGGCGGTGAAATTTGCGAACAAGTGTATGCAAGTCACCAAGGCGAACCAGGCAGAGATGAAAGATTTTGATCTCGCATATGCGTTTGAAGGGTTAGCCCGTGCGTACGCGCTTGAGGGAAATAAGAAACTGGCTGCTGAAAACTACGACCAGGCAAAAAAAGCTGGAGTGTCAATTGAAGATGATGAAGACCGGCAAATCTTCATGAACGATTTCAATGCTGGATCCTGGTACAGCATTCATCCGTAATAAGCCGAGTGGTTGTTATCTAAACATACCTAAGGGACCCATGCTATACTTTTATTAGGTACAAGACGTCATCGCAGTTTAACATCAAAGTCAAATCTTGTGTGGTCTTGAAATGCATCCTTCCCAATCAGAGGTCTGGCATTGTATCAACCAACGCAGATTACGGTCGTAGATGGTGGAATTTTCCTGGATGGTGGGTCCATTCGTATTGAAGCAGTTGATGGGCTTCAGGTCCACTATTCCTTTTACCTCGATCGATGTTTTAAGTTGCAGGATAGTCATTCAACTCAATTGTTTCTAAATCAAAAAATCATCCCCAAAGCATCTTTGGAAGAGTCAACCTGGCTGAAATTACTTCTCTCGGCAGATTATCAGTCGGCAGTGGGTGGATTAGTTTCCCTTACCGATGAACCCTGGCTGGAGAATCCGGTGGATGTTTCTGATGTTCTAACAAAAGCTGAATCAAATCCGGAATGGATGATGAAATACCTGGTTCATCAACTCATCACTCATGTACAATCTCCTGAATATCATTCTACCGGGGAAGAAGTTCTTATCCGTTTGTAATTCTTCTTGCAGGGAGTTTTGCGATTTGTGACTATTTAGTCACAGATTGGAGCGGAATCATGAATACAAAAACGTTAGAATGGCTGCTTGAGCCGGAAGATCCCGGAGTGAGATATCTGGCAATGCGCGATCTCCTCCATCTTGGGCCAGATGACGCACAATTCAAAGCTGCTGCTGATGTTGCCCATCGCACAGGACCGATTGATACCGTTCTAGAAGCAATGAATCCTGAAGGATACTGGGAAAAACCAGGCCCCGGGTATGGGCCGAAGTACAAGTCGACGGTTTGGGCGATCACCTTATTAGCACAATTAGGCGCAAATATCTCCTACGATGAACGGATTCATACCGCTTGTCAGTATGTGCTGGATACATAGTCTCACCTCGGACGGCCGGTTTTCATACAATCAAAAACCATACGGAACATTCGACTGTTTGCAGGGAAATTTGACCTGGTCGTTACGTACGCTTGGCTGCAAAGATGATAGGTTGGATTTAGCTATCGATTGGGCGGCACGCAGCCAGACCGGGGAGGGGATTGCTCCGTCAGGGTGATAAGCAGGCAGCGCGTTCATTATATGGTTTACAAATGCGGGCCGCACTTTGCATGTGCTGCAAATGCGAAGACTGCCCTGCGCCTGGGGTGCCGTAAAGGTGCTTTTGGCGTTGGCTACGGTAGAGCAAGCAAACCGTACGCAAGTAGTGAATGATGCAATTGATCTTGGGTTGAATTTCTTACTGGGGGTGGACCCATCGACAGCAGCGTATCCAACCCCACAGGGGCAGTTGCCCAACCGCAGTTGGTGGAAATTTGGATTTCCGGTATTTTATATAACCGATGTTCTTCAAATCGCTGAGGTGCTTGCAAGTTTGGGTTTGAAAGAAGATGTTAGGAGTAGATAACTTGGTTGAGTTGATTCTATCCAAGCGGGATACGCAGGGGAAGTGGCTGATGGAATATGTGTACGGCAGTAAGACCTGGGGGAATTTTGGCCGAATGAAGCAACCGAATAAGTGGGTCACGTTGAGGGCGTTGCGCGCATTGCATGTTTTAGCACCAGATTCCGTTCCTGGACTGAAAATGTAATTCAACTAAGGATACAGGCAAGCTTGCAAAGTCTCCAAATTTAAGATCGTAATCGACTTGCGATCATAATCTATCCAACCTTCTGCTTTCATGGCGGCCAATTCTCTTGAAAATGATGGGCGCGGCAAACCCAACTGATTTGCCATATCATTCCTTGAAATATCAAAGTTGAGGACCATCTGTTTCTGCTGGTGATAAGCATCCAGAATAAAGTTTGCAGTTTTTTGCCTGATGGAAGAAAATGTGAGCGTCTTTATTTTTTGATTCATTAGCAGGATCCGATTGGATAACTGGCTCATAAAATTCAGCAAAAAGACTGGTGAGGTTTGGCACAGTAGTAAGACATCCGCTTTGGAGACAAAACAAACCACAGTGTCAATTTCTGCCACAATGGTTGCCGGGTAGGTATTGCGTTCAGAGAAAATGATCACTTCTCCAAAACTGGCACCTCGTTGCAGCCGGTCTAAAACGAGAAGATTGCCATTTGCGAGCATTCGCTGCACAACTGCTTGCCCGGAAACGACCACCCCGATGCCAGAACAGTCCTCATCTTCTAACGCGATGATTGCGCCGCGTTGATAGGATTGCTTACGAGGTGAAATCCTCTTACGAAGGTATCTGAATATCGGTTTCAGAGATGTTTTTGCACAATTTCCAGTTGAGATACAAATCCATTTTCGCTCCTTCAGATCTTGTAGTATTGTAACGTGCGTTATGGAAATACGGACAAAAATTATCCTATAATTTGGTTCGATCAAAAGGAATTGGATCAATATCTCGTCGGAGAAAAAACAATGGATCAATCCATGTTCTGTAATCAATGCGAACAAATCTACCGGGAACAGGTTGTGTCACGAAGGTGCGCGAGGCAATGATGCAGATGTTGCCATGCTGCAAGATTTGATTGTGTATCAATTGGAAGGAATTGGCCACCTGGTATGTAAACCAGCGAGATGAGTCTATTGATTATAAGGCCTGGCGGTTTAACACCAGACCTCTTTTCTTACATGAATCGGATCACAAGCGCGAAAACAAGTGCTATGATCAGAAAACCCAACAAGGCCGCTAAAACCAATTCCAATTTATTGTGTCTGTTGCGCGGATAAACAAAACCTTCAGGGAGGGGGGAAGCTAAAAACGGATTGATCTCTCTTTCCGGCATAATGCCTGCTGGCACTGCCGGAATGGGCGCTGGCGGTTGTGAACGGATGACTTGTTTCACTTACATCCACGTGTTGGTAAATTCCGCAAAACCGGACTTTGCTGCTTGCGGGATATCATCCGGATCGACATAAATATATTCTCTTGAAGTCAAATCCTGGTTGAGATAAGCCGATCTCTCAAAGCAAAACTTTGCTCTTTCTGTATCTTCCTGACAGCGGCCTAGCCAAAACCAGGCGTCGGCATTATTGGGATCCTGTTTTAAGATCTTAGAAAATATGCCGATCGCTTTTGTTGTTTCGCCTTGTTGGTAGGCGATAATTCCAGCTTCTAAGGTTGATTCTGCCATAGTCTCCAAAAGTAAATCATCGTTTTTAAAGTGGGTTGTTCTTTACAGCTTTCCCCCGTTTGCTTTCTCAGCAGCGTCCACGGAGAATTATAACTGTATATACAATTACTATATAATAATTTTGACGATTCCGTTAAAGCTGTAATAAATTGTAATAATTTGAGAGTAGGTGGGAACATAACTAGTCATTAATCAGAAGTATGCAATCCAATAATCATACTTCTCATTCAGGTGATCATGCTCAATAAAATCAAATATCTCCTCATCGGATCTCCGTTACCCAACGAGATGTTGTTCGAGAAACGGTTGAATAAATTTAGGGCATTGGCTGCATTTTCACCTGATGCGCTCTCTTCAATTGCGTATGCAAACCAGGAAATATTTTCTAGGTTTGGTAGTTGCCGGAGCGGCTGGTCTTTCTCTGCAGTTCCCAATTGCAATTGCGATCACCATCTTGTTGGGAATTGTGGCGCTTTCCTATTCACAGACCATCCAGGGTTACCCCTCCGGCGGTGGTTCGTATGTGGTTGCAAAGGAAAATCTGGGAACCTACCCGGGTCTGGTGGCTGCTGCCGCCTTGTTATTGGATTACATTTTGACTGCTGCCGTAAGCCTTGACAGCTGGAGTGGCGGCGATCTCCTCCGCTTTTCCAGAACTTTGGCCTTATCGGATCTGGATTGCATTAGGGTTACTAGTACTCATCACCTTATTGAATTTGAGAGGGCTTGACCGAATCTGGCGCTGTGATGGCAGTACCGGTATATCTCTTCCTGGTTTCGTTCTTCATTATGATCGTTGTTGGCATAATCAAGGCGTTAGGTCAAGGAGCGCCTGTTCCTTTTGAGCACACCGCTCCACCAGCTATTCATCCATTGGGAATCTTTCTGGTGATGCATGCTTTTTCGGCTGGATGCACTGCTTTAACTGGGATTGAAGCCATCAGCAACGGAGTTCCTGCCTTCAAACCGCCTGAATGGGTAAATGCCCGAAAAACCTTAATCACCATGGCAGCCTTGATGGTACTCTTATTTATCGGATCCATTGGCCTCAGCCAATTCTTTGGGATCGTGCCTGCTGGAAATGAGACTATCCTTTCTGGTCTGGCAAGAAAAGTCTTAGGAAATGGGTTTTTCTACTATCTGGTTCAATTTACTACACTCGCTATCCTTGCAGTTGCAGCAAATACCAGCTTTGCTGGTTTTCCACGCATTACAGCTATTTTGGCAAAAGATAAATTTATGCCCCGCCAACTATTCAATATTGGGGATCGATTGGTTTTTCACAATGGGATTATTGTGCTGGTCGGTTTTACAGCGCTACTCATTGTGCTATTTAATGGAGATTCCCATGCGCTGGTACCACTCTTTGCTGTTGGCGCTTTTTCCGCGTTCACATTATCTCAATTTGGAATGGTGGTCCATTGGTATAGGCAAAAATCTAGCGGATGGTTTGTGAAATCAATCATCAATGGAATGGGAGCACTCGTAACCGGATTTTCATTAGTTGTGATTGGCATCAGTAAATTCTCAGAAGGTGCCTGGATTTCCGTGTTGGTCATTCCGGCATTTGTGTATATGTTCGTACAAATCCGAAACCATTACACAAGGTGTCAGCGAGCAGCTATCTATGAAAGGTTTACCGCCATCTCTTCGTCCGCTGCCACGCCAACGGGTAGTGATCCCAATCTCGGGTGTTCATCGTGGAATGATCGATTCAATCAATTTTGCGAAATCAATTACCGATGAGATTACTGCAGTGTATATCGATATAGATCCAGGACCTGACGAATTGGAAATTATATCTAAATGGAATGAATGGTTCCCAGATGTGAAACTTGAGATCATCCCTTCAAATTACAGATCGTTGGTGGAACCATCTACTGAGCTATTTGGAAAAAACAGATCTTGAAAACAACGATGGTCAACGCGCGGTCTTGATATTACCCGAAATTATACCGGCTGCATCCTGGCAAGAAATCTTACACAATCAGGCAGCCGACGAGATCAAAAAAGCAATCATTTATCAACGCCACCAGCAGGGACTGAAACGAATCATCATCGACGTACCGTATCACCTGACCCGCTGAATTCGTGTCGTACGATGTATGACATGAATGCAAAAGGCATTCCACTCGTGTGGAATGCCTTTTGACGCCCCCTTGCCAGAATTTGGATAGAACCGAATAGTATCAACCCCCTATCGGATTATCGCCAGTTAGATAATTGATTAATTAATCCAAATAATCTCCTTCATATACACCACCAGATCCGCATCGAACTGTGTTCCGGCACAGCGTTCTAACTCATTCATCGCCTCACCGCTTCCGCATAGGATCGCGGTACTTGCGGCCGGAGATCATGGAGACAAACGCATCCGCGATTGCAACGATCCGTGCACCCAAGCGGAATTTGTTCACCAGACAAGCCATCCGGATAACCCACGCCCATCCATCCGCTCGTGATGCCAGCGCACCAAGATGCCGGATGGGATCCAATACCATAGATGGTTCCAGGAGTGCCGCGCTATAACCCGGGTGCTTCTTCATAAGTGCCCATTCAGATGTAAGAGCGGACCGCATTTCAGTAACAATTCTTTAGTAACCACTGCTTTCCCGATATCATGAAGTTTGGCAGCTAATCCAATTTTTTTCACTTCGTCTGCAGGTCAAGCCAATTCGTTCCGCAAGTCTACTTGCCCACACCTCTGTCTAAGTAAGCTATGCTGGCTTTCCTCGCACGATCGATTGAATCTGCGATCGATACCAGAGCTTTGATATAACTCTTTTTTACATCTGGTAGTACCGGGCTGGCAATGATGGATAATGCTGCCAATTCGGCTTTAAATGGAGTCCCGGTAATTTCGTTTAGATGCAGTTGCCCGCCTTCAGGGAGTTCCTGGTTGGTCACAGGATAGAAAGCCAATAACCCGGTTCGTCTGGCCTATCTCAATCGGAATCATAATATTCTGTGACCGATTGTTGTGGTCCCAGTTCCCCCTGATGTCATGTTGACTTCCGAGGAATTCAATCTCGGAATTAGCTTCTTATGAATTTCATCCGGTCAGTCCTGCGATCGTACCAATTTAGAAGCTGATTGCCATGCCGGTACTGGCTGAATTTTCCAAATATTTTGTAATACCTGCGGCAAATTCTTCCAGTGATCTCGCCTGGATGGATCGAATTTGCTCTTTGGTTTCACGGGAAAAGTAGAAACTTTCTCCGCAAAAGCCCGATTCGATCGAACGAATAGGATCAGAGAGCAGATTTTCTCGGAATCGACGGTTAATGATCGCTGCATGGACGACTCTGCTGAGTTCAGTGTTCAGCTTTTCGATCATCGGATCAACACGAGTTGGGGCGATGACTTGTTGGGTAGAAATCAAAAATGGTTGCCATATACCTCCTTTATTGTTTATCGGTGCTCATAGACCATATCAGTAAAAAAGCACCAACTGCTACCAATACATCACCAATGCTGAATACAAACTTGTAAGGAAACCATTGCGGCAGGATAAGCTGGTCTGCCAGAAAACTCAGGTACGTATCCGAGCGGAGCATAATCTGATCTTTTGATATATTCACCCGATTGCCAACAATTACCAAAGCTGGATCCAGATCGGGTCTGAGTTTGAAAATCGTATCCGGATGGACCGGCATCCATCCTCCATTGAGCAGGATGACCAGAAAATTCGATGCCAATCCGCTCAAGAGTGCCCAGAAACCCGGTGCGAAGATATTGGCCAGTGCAAAGATCATTAACCCGACCATGCTGCTAATCAGAATGGTCGGTGCCAACTCGTTGGGGATGAAATGGCTGGTCTGCGGGAGCTGGAAAGTGACCATTTGCGGAATTACGCAAACCAGAACTAACCATTCCAAACGTAAACGAGGAAGCTGGATTGTGCGATGACAAAGCCTGGCACGTAATACAGTCGCTGCCAGGCCTATCAGAATGGCCAATGTTAAGATCATAGTTCGTCAGGTGTCGATGTATGAATGATTGCGTTCCTGAATTTGATAAGTTGTTCTTCTGTTTGTTGCGGGTAGAAGCAAATTAAATTCCAACTGCGGATGGGGCGCCAGCGCCGATAACGAAGAGGACGACGGTCATTACGAAGAAAGCGATACGAAGGGTTTTAGCAGACATTGGGATCTCCTGATAATTGAAATGAATTGATGTTTTTCTATTATCAGGAGAACACAGTCTCAAAACAGGCATTAAATCAGGATCATTGCGTAAAAAATTTCAAAATTGCACAATTAATTAATTGACAGGTAAAATATAAAGGATGGATATTGCCCAACTACAGAAGAATTTGCAAGACAAAGGTCACTGAAATCCGGTATCTGGCCACCACCGGTTCCACCAATCAAGATGCCCAGGATTGGCTTTGCGGAAGGCGCGCCAGATGGAAGTGTGGTTGTTGCCGACGAGCAAACAGCGGGTCGAGGCCGATTTGATCGAAAATGGGTTACTTTACCCGGTAATGCGCTGGCTTTCAGCATGGTGATTCGCCCTAAGTCAGAAGAATTGACTTTACCTGACTTTGTTTACTCCCCTGGCTGGGATCGCAGTAAGTGCTGCAATTGAATCATTGTGGTCTATTCGCCCGCAAATCAAGTGGCCGAATGATGTCTTGATCGGTGAGAAAAAGATTTGCGGCATCTTAGGTGAAGCCGTTTGGGATGAATCTCGATTGGAAGGATTGGTAGTGGGAATTGGTGTGAATGTAAAAAAAGGCTCAGTTCCGCCAGCGCACCAGGTTTCTTTTCAGGCAGGATGCCTGGAAGAAGTAGTAAATGTTGAGATCAATCGGATCGACCTTTTATCGCAGATCCTCACTGAATTTGATCGCTGGCGCCCAGCCATTGGTTCACCGGATTTTATCGCGTACTGGCAAAACCACCTGGCATTCAAAGATCAAGAAGTGAGGTTGGTGGCCACAGGGGGCAGTGAAGTGACTGGTCGGTTGGTGGGAGTTGACCAAACCGGTGAATTGATCTTAGAAACTGAATCGGGTGAGATCAGCGTACAAGTAGGGGATGTGCATTTGCGGTTGCGCGAAGAATAACTTGTGGTATAGTGGTGTTAACTTGCCAATGAGGTGAAGAATGTTTAATCAACCGCAAGACAACCAAAATTCTCAGCAATCACAAGAAAATTCTCCATTCTTCGCTATGGAACAGCCAGTATTCGCTGAAGATGAGCAGGCGGAGCAGAAACCATCCGGCAGAATATTAGGCCTGTCTCCGATGCAGCGTGCGATCATCATGATTTTGATTTTTGTGCTCACCTGCGTGGCTGGCAGTCTGTGTCTGTTACTCAGCGGAAAAATCGTTTTATAAGAGCTAGATAGTTGAGTTAGTCTTGAAGACCGGTTGTGGGAAATTCCCAAACCGGTTTTATATTTAATTAGATCTGATGAAGTATTTCACCGCGAAGGTGCAATATGCGCAAAGGGATAAATGGTGCGTTCAATCCCAAAAACCCTGGATTGAACACACCCTACGAATCTATAGCTCACAATGACGAATTATGGCTGGCCAAAGATGATCTTGATCCCACCTTTATACGCCATGCCTAAATCTAATTTGCAATTACCTGAGCTGATCTTGGTGGCCGATTCGCCGCCATTTGTCATGCGCAGGTTATACATCACATCCGGCTTCATCAGAAAATCTGCGTAGCCAATATCAATTGCGGGTTTCATCCCGGTGAAAAAGTGATCTTCGCCGTCTTGCCAGGTGACAATGATTTCCGCTCCAGGGTACGGGTTTGCCATCTTTATCAATGACATACACCTGTATCAGATTGGATATTTCAACATCACAAACTTGTTTTCTGTCTTTTAAGATGTAAGGCTCACCTGATGGTTCAGTCACTTCCAGGGTTGGGAAGAACACTTCAGGTTCTTCCTCGACCGTGGGGGTGGTCTCCGCTTCGGGTGATTTGGTCTACCAGCGGCGGCAAGGTGGGAAATTCGGTCGGCGGCAATGTCTCAACCGGTTCGACTGCAACGGGTTCATCCGTTGGAATTTCCAAATCTGGTTGTTAAGGGCTGCCGCTAACAATGCCAATCCTCGTGCTTCTTGCGCCAGACCGCCCTGGGCAACCGTCTGCTGTGCCTGGGCAGTGAGCAGGCGAATCGAATCTTCATCGTGCAGTAGATTGATCCTGGCTTTGGCTCGTCCCAGGTCGCCGCGAGCGTTGAATGAAGTTGCAATGATTGCCCGATATGCTTCTTTTGCTTTGATCGCCCAGCATATTCGGGGTGATGTTGGCGTACTCACCGGACTGAACCAGAGTGAGATCGCCAGACCGATGATAAGCCCCAAAATGAGACCGGTGAATATGAAGGAGAATCCGCCTCGTACTCTCATGGAGTCGCCTCCACGGTCGGAGTTGGTTGCGCATCCGGTTGCTGGGCTGGGAATGTCTCGCCTTGCATATCCTGAATTAGCTGGGAAATCAGATTCGAGGTCGTTGATCGAGTATCCGGCGCTGCGGGCATAGACCAGCGCATTCGAGGTCAGTTGGATCGGGTTGCCGGGTTCCAAGTTGATCCAGCCGCTGGGTGGCTAACTTCAGATCACCATCTTTGCTGTACACTTCAGCCACCATCAATACGTAATCAGATTTAAAATCCTGCCGGAGTGATTGCAGCGGAAGATCTGAACGGATTCCGGGTTGAACCAACCAGCCATATGCCAGACCAGCGAGAACGTCCGAGAAAGATCATTCCAAAAAATAGTATTTTACGACCCATACCTGCCTGTTATTTCATCATCGGAATTTGGATATGGTGCTTTTGGCAGCCTGCGATTGCTTCCGGGTAGCCCGCATCCACGTGGCGAACAACGCCCATTCCCGGATCGCTGGTGAGGACCCGTTCAAGACGTACGGCAGCTTCAGGAGTGCCGTCGGCGACGATAACCTGCCCGGCGTGCTGACTGTATCCGATGCCAACCCCGCCGCCATGATGGAAACTGACCCAGGTTGCCCCGTTGACCGCATTGATCATCGCATTCAAGATCGGCCAATCACTGATCGCATCCGATCCATCCAGCATCGCTTCCGTCTCGCGGTTTGGTGAAGCCACCGAACCGGCATCCAGATGGTCACGGCCGATCACAATCGGTGCTTTGAGAGTGCCATCGGCAACCATTTCGTTGAACTTCAATCCTGCCAGTGGCTCGTTCTCCGTAACCGAGCCAGCAGATACGGGATGGCAACCCCTGGAAGGGCACTTTTTCTCTGGCCATCTTCAGCCAACGCTGCAGATGTTCATCCTGCGGGAAGAGCTGGCTGATGGCTTCATCGGTTTTGTAAATATCTTCCGGATCACCAGAGAGTGCCACCCAGCGGAAGGGACCTTTTCCTTCACAGAAGAGCGGACGAATGTAGGCCGGTACAAAACCCGGGAAATCAAATGCGTTTTGCACACCGGTATCAAAGGCGCGCTGACGCAGGTTGTTGCCGTAGTCAAATACTTCTGATCCGCGTTCTTTGAAAGCTAACATCGCCGGACGTGTTCTGCCATGGATTGCATCGACCGTTTTTCATATTCTACAGGTCTTCCGTCTCTCATCTTCTGGGCAGCATCTACCGAGAAACCGACAGGAACATACATCAATACGTCATGGGCCGGGGTCTGGTCGGTGACAACATCCGGAACGACACCCCGTGCAACCATCTCGGGGAAGATTTCAGCGGCGTTGCCGATCAGTGCGATGGATTTGGGCGTACCGGTGCGGGTGAATTCCTCCACCAGGGTCATCGCTTCTTCCAAGGTATCCACCACCAGATCCACGTAGCCGATTTTCTGTTTCCAGTGGGCATGGTCCGGGTCCACCTCGACCACCAGGCCGACACCTTCGTTCATGGTGATCGCCAGCGGTTGAGCTCCGCCCATACCGCCCAGACCGGCGGTGAGCACAAATTTTCCTTTCAAGGATGGCCACCCACGCTGTTGAGCGAGCGAAGCCAGGGTTTCGTAGGTTCCCTGCAAGATTCCCTGCGTGCCGATGTAAATCCACGAACCTGCGGTCATCTGACCATACATGATCAATCCGCGGGCTGCAAGATCATCAAAATTCGCCTGGGTAGCCCAATGCGGAACGAGATTGGAATTGGCGATGATCACCCGCGGGGCATCGGGATGTGATTTGAATACTGCGACTGGTTTGCCGGATTGCACCAACAATGTCTCATCGAGAGTAAGTTTGGTAAGGGTATTCAAGAATCGCATCCAACGCTTCCCAGGAGCGGGCAGCTTTTCCTCTGCCGCCATAAACTACCAGATCCTGTGGGCGTTCTGCCACTTCAGGGTCGAGGTTATTTTGGAGCATACGGTAGACTGCTTCGGTTTGCCAGGATAAACAGGTCAATTGGTCGCCGCGAGGAGCGCGAATCGTTCTTGGGCCAGTCGTCATGGGGTAACCTCCGGGAAATTGAGCATCAATTCTTGTTCATTATACGATGAATTTGTGGATGAAGAATCGCCAAACACGCTCAATATCCTGCGGAAGATAACAAGATTTATTTAGCAAAGAAGATATATTTTTGGTTTAGTTGTTTTTGACTACAGCTTGATACTCTTGAATTGCGGCAGGTAGGGTTGATTTTGATCAAACATCTCTTGCACCAATTGCTTGATCTCTGCCAACGATAGAACCGACGCGGTAAGCGGATCGTGTGCTATCGCGTGGAATATTCCGGTTGGATCACCTGCCAGGGTTGATTCAATCGTCAGTTCTTCAATTTGTGAGCTAAGGTTGGTCAGCATCGCACACACGGGCGGGAGTGCACCTACCGCGCGGGGATGAAGTCCTGATCTGTTTGCGACCACTGGCACTTCAACACAGGCTCCTTGCGGTAAGATTGGTAATCCAATTCTCATTGCGCACATTTCCGTTGAATTCGAACTCATCTCCACCGAGAATTGCATTGGCAATATAGCCTGCAAATTCTCCGCCGCGCTCCAAGGCTCATTGGTTTTTCTTGGGCAGAGCCAATCTTTCACCTGATCTTTCCAGGTGGACTCGTTTTTCTGATATTCTTTCAGAATGTAGGCGTATTCACCCGGATTCCAGCCGGTTCCATCAATACAATACTTTTCGATCAGATCGGGGCGTTTTCGGAACCACCAGTTGTACTCAGAATTATGTCCGCTGGATTCGGTCACATAGTACCCCAGGTGCAGGTACATCTCATTGCGGACGATTTCCTGCTGGTAGATATCGGGTTTGGTCTGGATCGCTTCGTTAATCAATGGGTAGGCATCTTTGCCATTCCAGCGGTAATCCAGATACCAGGCCTGGTGATTGATGCCGGCACAGGTGTAGGTGATTTCCTCCCAGGGAGCGCCGATCCAGCGGGCAAGCATATGGGCAGTACCCTGGACCGAATGGCACAGGCCGGTCACCTGGATGGATGTGCTGCGTTGCAAAGCGCCGCACAACATGGCCATCGGGTTGGTGTAATTCAGCCAGAGCGCGTTGGGGCAAAGTTGTTCCATATCTCGGGCGATGTCGAGCATCACCGGCAGGGTACGCATAAAGCGGAATATCCCGCTGGGTCCGCGGGTATCACCCACGTTGATATCCACCCCGTATTTTTTGGGGATTTCGATATCATGCCGCCAGACATCCGTTTGGCCGACCAAAATTGTCGTGATCACGATATCTGCATTTTGTAAAGCTTGCCTGCGGTCCTGGGTCACCTCAAGCGTGGCGGGGTAATGTCCCATTGCAATGATTTTTTCGGCTGCTTGTTTTGAAAACGACAACCGTTCCGCGTCGATATCCATCAGGGAGATGGTCGCATGTCTCGAGCAGGGGAAAAGTGAGCAAGATCACGAATGAGGTTGCGGGTAAACTCAAGGCTGCCCGCGCCGATGAAAGTAATTTTCGGCATATTGTTCGCTCCAGAGAAATATTAGTGTAAAAGTGGTTGATCGGTCAGCTCGATGATTGGGGTGAATGCATATCGTGTAATTCCAGACAGAATCGATGTCATTTTTACCATGCCGTAATAGTGGTGCGGGAAGATACAGTCGTTTTTGAGGTCCACGATTCCAATACCTGCCCAGGTTAAACCCGTTGACCCAGGCAACCCCTTTGGACCAGGTAGCGGGTATCCAGGAAGGTGTCTGCTGGTTCGTCGATCTCGAACTCAGCCCGGAAAAACATCGGGAAGCGGGTGAGTCTGACCTTCGGCGGGTTGGAATAGGTAAGGAGAAACATATTTCATGGCTAATGGATACACCTGCCATTGGAACACGAATTGCTCATCCACGCTGACGCCCCCGGTGATGCCCTTTCTGGTCTAACAGGTGCAGGCCGTAATTGACCCGTCCCATGTTTTCCACCAGGATATCCAGCCAGGATCCGGATGGCGGTACCTCAATTTGAACCAGAATCTTCGCCGGTTTCGCGCTCTAGTACAGCGATCTGATCTCCATCCAGGAAGACCTGTGCCCGGTCGTGTAATCCGTGGACGGTCAGGAGTGGCCTCATCACGCGGACCGCTCAGGTAGGTCCGGTACAGGATGAAGCCATAATCCTGGTTGTAATCTTCCATAGGCAGGGGTGATACGCTTTGATGGGCTTTGCTTAAATCATCCAGCACATCCCATAATGGAACTGATTCGGTCATCTGCGATGGTTCCGAAATGTTTTCCAGTTTCGCAGGGGAAGATGGTACAGGCAGGGGTGGAAGTTGCATCATATTTTTCAAGCACTGCTCCGGTATAGCCAGAAAGGAAGGGGATGGTTCTCCCCATTCGGACAGTGGAGCACCGTAATCGTAGCTGGTTACGTGGGCCTGATAACTGTCTTTGGTTGCGTTGGCGCCGTTCATAAAACCGAAATTGGTGCCGCCATGGAACATGTAGAAGTTGACTGATGCGCCCGCCTGAGAAGTCATCCAATGCCTGGACAGACTTATCCTGGGTGACACCTCTCACGGAACGGATGGTGGGGCTGGCCCCAGTCGTCAAACCAGCCGGACCAGAATTCGGTCACCATCAGCGGACCTTTGGGGTAGTACTCACGAAGTTTCTTGAATCTTCTGTAGGGTATGATCCGAGAGATTGATGGTGGGCAGCAACCCGGGCAAAATTCCGGCTTGCAAATTGCCGTCATGGGCAATATCCGAGGTGAACATAAGTACATTGACCCCGCGTTGGGTCATGATCTCGTACAGGCTGGCTAGGTAAGCCAGGTCGTTGCCGTACCCACCGTACTCATTCTCCAACTGCATTGCGATGATGGGTCCGCCATTGGTGCTCTGTAATGGGGTGAGGATCGGCATGAGCTGGTCGAAATAACGTTCAACAGCTTCGAGGAAGGGAGCATACGAGCTGCGAACCTGCATTTTGGGATCTTTGAGCAGCCAGTAGGGCAACCCGCCAAAGTCCAATTCGGCACAGATAAATGGACCCGGGCGGACGATCACCTTGAGATCCAGATCCTGGGCAGTGAGGATGAACTTGTGGATATCTAACCCAGCCTGGAAATGGTATTCGGTCGGTTCTGGTTCGTGCAGATTCCAGGGGATGTAGGTTTCGATGGTATTCAGACCGAAATCTTTCATCTTTCTTCAGGCGATCCGTCCAATAGTGCGGCACCACCCGGAAGTAATGGATCGAGCCGGATACAATCCGGAAAGGTTGATCATTCCACAAGAATTGGTCGCCTGAAATGGTTAGCATAAGCTCATCTCACTCATCACTGCCTGGAATGGAGAATTGGACAGATATGTTTATTATAGGTTGATCTGGTACAGAGGTGAAGGACTGAAACGACCCCTCCCGTGACCTCCCCAATTTCCGGTCGGAAATTGGGGAGGCTTAAGAACTCACTCCCCCATTTTCTAGTCCCTAAATAACGGGGACAGGCAAATGGGGGAGCCGGAGGGGGTCTAAGCCAAGAATCGATTGGGTAAGCAATTTATCATTGTTGGAGCCTGTCCCTGATCTGTTGGGGATTGCTTCGGCCTTGCGTCCTCGCAATGACGAATCAAAAACACGGAGGTCAAATCTGGTTATTCAGAAGCCGATATCGGATAGCACGGGTGGGACAGCCATCAATACAACTACCGCACAAGATACACTCAGTGTGTTCCATTTTCTCGGCTGTGACCATCTGGTCCACATCCAGGCTCATGGGGCAATTGGAGGTGCAGGTTTTGCAATGGGTGCAGGTGGAAGAATCCGCTTGCAGATGGAAGGCGGGCAGATGCAGCAGATTTCGCAGCTTGCGCCCGATGATCATGAACGGCGACATCCAACACAGGGTGTGGCAGGCTGCTCTTCGTCCCAGGATCAACCCGGGGATGGTCATGACGGCCAGCACGCCGTAGTAAATGATATAGGCGAACAGGATCGGCCGGTCGGGGGACCCGGCAACTGAGATGCCACCCTGGGTATCCAGCAACAGGTCAATCGATTTATAACCGCCAGCCATATAGACCATCCACAGGATGACCCCAATCCAGACAGTCCAGATCACCCATTTGATCCAATCCAACTTTCTTCTATTGACTGGCTGGTTGTTGATCGGAAAGGTCATTTCCATTAATCCTCCGGCCGGGCAGAGCCATCCGCACCACAGGCGGCCAAAGAATAATGCCGAGAGGAACATGGCCGTGAATGTGACCAGGCTGCCGTTGACAATGCCTTGCGAGGCGCCGTCGATAATCACATACGGCGACATGTAATTCATGGTGATCGGGAAAAGCAGAAAACTAACCAATAAGAGGGTCTTGCGGATGCGCTGGCGAGTGTGATTTTTGTATTTTCATGGTATTGCTCCAGTTATTCAGCGGGAATTCGGTGGGCTTTGAGGTCTGCAATTACTTTTTCCGCCCATTCCAGTTGCGCTCGCATGGTGAGCGTGCCCAGGTCGAGGGTCAGCATCCAGAAGTAGGCTTCCCGCGCAGAGCCGACGATTTTGATGTATTCTTCCACCGCGCGAGGAACCGCTTCGTACTGAGCAAGGACCCCCCGAAAAAGCTCGACGGCTTGCTCAAATTTCTTGAGTACTTCGTCATCGGTTAACTTTGCCGGAAAAGAAGACCTGCACCAGCGGTCCGCTATGTGGGAGTTGGTTGGGGAAGGGACCTTTGAGCCAGTTGCGCAGTTCAATGAAACCGCTCGGAGTGATGTGGTACAGCTTGCGGTCTGGGCGGTCGGTTTGCTCGACCACCTCGATTTCGGTGAAGCCATTCTCGGTCAGTTTGGCCAGGGTGCGGTAGATCTGGCTCTGGTCGGCGGACCAGAAATGCTGGACCGAGTTGTCGAAGATGCGTTTGAGGTCGTATCCGCTGAAGGGGCGGTAGCTGAGGAAACCCAGGATGGCGTGTTCGAGTGACATAGATGCAATCTCCTATATAGGATATTGCATCTATTATATGCAGATGCATATAGGTGTCAAGAGGGGTATTATTGGAAAGACCATAGATACTTTATCGTTACGCATTATTGAATTTGGTATGCACGAAGGAGTTAAGCGATAATGGAGCCAACCGACTGATAGTATTGTGTAATCCCCACCATTTCAAGTTATTGAAACCAATGAATACTGTATATGGGGGCTTATTAGGCAGCCGAGAAGAGGTTTTATATCACCCGACAAATCGAGGTCGCAAAACAAGAAATTTTCTCAAAATGTTATTTCAGGAGGGAGTAAATGCGAATTTCATCGGAAGAATTCAAGAAATATCTATCAACTATTTATTTTGCTTCTCATGGAGATGGCTATGAAATCAATTATGGGCATTATTTAGCTGTCAATTTTCCAAATTGCGAAGTAATGTGGAGATTTTTGGTTGTTCCGATGACGGAAAGAATTAATGGATATCCAGAAAATATCGGAAAAGGTATTAACTTTTCGAGAAAACATCAATTCAAGAATCATCTGAATTATTCAAACATCCATTATTCCCTTTTTATGAATTTACTTTATGCTCATATCCATTTAAGAGAATAAATCAATCTGTCATTTTGAAGATGTGTTTACCCATCTTGGAACATGTTGCGATTTAGCTGAAACATTACTTAATTAATTGGTACTTTCTCCAATCCTCTTGTATCGGAAAAGAAATAAAAACCATTCAGAAATTATCAGAAGTTGAGTTTCTAAAATTGGCGAGCGATTTTTCTAAAGAAAATTATTCAAAGTTATATGATTATTATTGCTCAATTGGGAAACGCATTTCCATTGAAATGCCCACGAGAAGTTCAATTATCAAGGAATATTTTGGTGGCACGGAACAAATCTATAAAAAATTCACTAATACTATTAGGATAATTCGAGAATATCGAAATAAGATCATACACAATATTCTCATTGGGAAGCTCATATCACTTGATGAAAAGGTTTTTGTTCCAAAACCAGAAAATATTCTGAGTTATATTACGTGGGATAGAATTGGGGAAGTGGCCAACAATAAGGCAATTATCGAAAAGGATTTCGCTGGAATATGGGAAGTCACCAATTCTTCAAATAACTGCTCTAGAGACAATGCTAAATTTAGTATGGGATATTGTAATTAATGAGTTTGTTGCAGAGTTTTACACTGATCAAAGAAGTGTCCTCAGAGATCTTTATGGCATTACTCTTTCTGAAAGAGCTTCTGAAACAATATTTGTAATCGATAATCACATCAGAGGATCTACTTATATTGGTTCCGTATCTTCAACAACCAATGTAGCTACAACAGCCGGAACTGCAATATTATCTTCAGAGTCTACTTTCTGGGTCATCAGTAATTCCTCGGATTGAAGATAAATAGCTTTTCGGCATAACCACAATTTACTTTGAAAGGTTCATTTTGATGGGTTGAACCGTAGGTCAACCCATCCTATCACCTTCAACATCGGGAAAACGATAGTTTTTCAACCTAAATCCAACAAAAGAGGAAACATGAAAATCAATATCATCCTACTCACCACATTGTATTCACTGCTCATGTATGCTTGCACACCCGTTAACGAGGCACAAATATCCGACATGGTTTCCACAGGCATAGCACAAACTGTGGAAGCCACCAAGCATATCAATCCCACCCAAAATGCCAACGGATATTCCCGCAGAAATACAGACAGCTAGCCCAACCCATCACCCACCCTCGATTTTTTGGTAATTGATGAAGCTCTGGGAAAATATGCTTAACAGAAGAAGATGTTCAGATATTTGGCCTAAATTACAAGCTAATCAAAGTAATGAAAAATGATGGTGAAACCACCAATGAGGAACTGGTAAATGGTAATACATATGATAAATATGATCAGGGGAGAATATTTGAAGCTGGAAGAATAACTGGATGGACTAGAATGTTTATTGATGATGGCAGTCATCCAGCAATAACGATCGTATTATCGCTGTATAAGATAAGCGGAAGGAGCAAGGACTCTTCAGGAAGGCTGGTGAATATTGGCACCAATGTCAGAGATCCTTAGTTCTTACAGTATTTGGGATTATGTAAATAGCGGAAATGCCGTTGGCTAATTTCTCGATTGTTGCTCAAGATAAATCGATATGCCGTTGAATTTTCATATAGAAATGTTGCAGTGAAAGTAATGGCTCCTTGAGTATTGATCAAAAAACTGTGGAGGGACTTGCTCAAATAATTGCAGATAGATTGAAGTCAGCCCCTTTGATTGATCCAGCTTCATCGCCGCGTTTCAACGCTACCAAAAAAGAATCCATTGCAGTGCCGACGGATGATCCATTGCGAAATATAATAATAGCACCGGGAATTTACCTCGTAGGTATTGATATGGCAACCGGGCTGTGGCGAAATTCAGGAACCTGGAGTTTCCTGCTATTGGAGTATTACTTCAAAAAATGGTGAAATTATCTCGCAATTATTTTGGACAAACTGGTGGAACGATCTATCTGGTGTCATCAGATTTTCAAGTGGAACTGACTCTGAGTGTGGATATTGGGTTTATCTGGGGAATTAACCATAAGCAACTGTAGGGTGCGTTCAATCTCCAGGATTGAACGCACCTTTCTTAACAACGGAGGTCAAAAATGGTGCGTTCATCCGCTCTTTGGATGAACAGCACCCTACAACTGTGATTCCACACAAAACTCAAACATGCTACCTCATACCTGTTACAATAATCTTATGACTTACCCCTTCTTACCAACCACCCGAGCAGAGCTCGTAGAACGCAATTGGACTCAACTGGATGTGATCCTGGTGAGCGGTGACAGCTATATCGATAGTCCCTTCATCGGCGCGGCCGTGATAGGCAGGGTACTGGAAGCAGCCGGGTATAAGGTGGGCATCATCGCCCAGCCGGATATCACCTCGGATGCAGATATCACCCGCCTGGGCGAGCCGCGTTTGTTCTGGGGCGTGACGGCAGGATCGATCGATTCGATGGTGGCTAATTACACGGCCAATAAAAAGAAACGCCGGAGTGACGATTACACCCCGGGCGGTGAGAACACTCGCCGGCCGGATCGAGCTTCCATCACGTATGTCAATCTCATTCGCAGGTTCTACAAGAATACGGTTCCCATCGTATTAGGCGGGATCGAAGCCTCGCTCAGACGGGTGGCGCATTATGATTTCTGGAGCGACAGCGTCCGCCGTTCCATCTTGTTCGATGCCAAAGCGGATTATCTGCTGTACGGCATGGCAGAGCAATCGGTTGTGGAATTGGCTTCCATCACTGGCAAACGGACTACCGCCCTCAACTGTGCGCGGATTGTGCTACATTACCCGGGATGTCCCTGAAGATTACCTGGAATTACCACCTTACGAGACGGTATCCACCGATAAGATGGCATTTATCCAGATGTTCCATGCGTTTTATCAGAATACCGACCCGATCACTGCCAAAGGTCTGATTCAGAAACACGCAGACAGATATCTGGTGCAGAATCCGCCGGCGGTGTACCCCACCCAGGCTCAGATGGATGAGACCTACGACCTGCCATTTCAGCGCAAGCAACACCCTTACTACGAAGCCATGGGTCCGGTGAGATCGCAAGAGACCATTGGATTTTCGATCAGCACTCACCGCGGCTGTTACGGCGAATGTAATTTCTGCGCCATTGCAGTGCATGAAGGCCGCACCATCCGCTGGCGCAGCCAGGACTCGATTGTGCGTGAGGCAGAGCGGCTCACCCAACTGGATGGCTTCAAAGGTTATATTCAGGATGTGGGCGGCCCGACCGCGAACATGTATGGCTTCGAATGCAAGAAAAAACTGGATCGAGGTGTGTGCGAAGATAAACGCTGCATCTATCCCTCGGTTTGCCGGGCGTTAAAACCCGATCATGGTCCACAGGTGGAATTACTACGCCGCCTGCGGCATATCGCCGGGATCAAGAAAGCATTTGTCGCTTCCGGCATCCGCTACGACATGATTCTGGCTGACCAAAACAACGGCAAGAAATACCTGGGTGAGATTGTGGCGCATCATGTATCCGGCCAGCTCAAAGTTGCTCCGGAGCATACATCACCCAGAGTACTGGCAGCGATGGGCAAACCCGGGCAAGATCCAACTGGTAGAATTCAAGCAGATGTACGATGATTTGAATCAGCAAACGGGTAAGCAGCAGTTTCTCACCTATTACATGATCGCCGCGCATCCGGGCTGCGATGAAACTGATATGCGCCGTCTGAAAGCGTTCGCCAGCCAGGAATTGCATATTTCTCCGGAGCAGGTGCAGATATTCACCCCATCACCCTCCACGTATTCCAGCCTGATGTATTACACCGGTCTGGATCCATTCACCTTGCAGCCGATCTTTGTTGAAAAAGACCTGGTCAAAGCGGGACAAACAAAAACAACTGGTTGTTAATTCGGATCCGCAGCCTGATTCGCGCCGCACTCAATTACGAAATGCCGGAAAGAGGAAGTTTTGACGTATAAATTATTTGCAGTCAGCGCACCCGGTTTAGAGCAGATCACCCGGGATGAATTGGAGCAGATGGGTTACAAAACCCAGCCTGTTCAGATTAATCCGTCAGGGGCAAAAGTGGAAGAGGTTGGCGGCGTGGAATTTGAAGCCCGTCCGGCAGACCTGTATCGCGCTAATTTGCAATTGAGAACCGCCAGCCGGATCATCAGCCGGTTGGGTACTTTTGATGCAGTCGGGATTTGACGAACTGCGCAAGAAGGCCAGCCGTCTGGGTTGGCGGGAGTTCATCAAACCCGGGCAGCAGGTAGCCATCCGCGTCACTTGCAAAAAAAGCCGCCTGTATCATTCGGATGCAGTAGGACGTGAAATTGCAAAAGCGATTTCCACGGCAGTCCAGGGGGATGTTGTTCCGGTAAAACCAGATCCAGACGCAGAATATCCAGCCGCAGCTCATCATCGTGCGTCTGAATAACGATCAGTGCACTGTGAGTATGGACACCTCTGGCGCATTACTGCACCGGCGGGGATACCGCTTGCAAACAGCCAAAGCTCCCATCCGTGAAACCTGGCGGCAGGGATGTTGCTGGCATCCAAATGGGATGGCATTACACCGCTCATGGATCCATTTTGCGGATCAGGCACCATCCCGATTGAAGCGGCGCTGATCGCTGGGAAGATTGCTCCAGGCAAGAACCGCAAATTCGCCTTTATGGATTGGCCGAATTATAAGAAATCAGCCTGGACAGAGCAGGTGGATGCGGCCATCTCGGCTGAAGTACATCCACTCGTGGATATCTTTGGCTCTGACCGGGATGAAGGCGCCATCCAAATTTCAACGAGAATGCCAGCCGGGCTGGAGTATTGGATCGGATTCGCTTCGACCATCTGGCGGTATCTAATGTTGAGGCTGCTTCAACCCCCGGTTGGATCGTGACCAATCCTCCGTATGGGATTCGGGTGAGTTCGGAGAGTGATTTGCGAAATTTGTATAGCCGGTTCGGTGATCTGTTGCGGGAAAAATTCCCCGGCTGGCATTATGGAATTTTGAATGCGGAACCAATCTTGATAGGTCACATGCACTTGAAGCATGAATCCATTTTAGATATGGTGAATGGCGGCATTCCGGTGAAGTACTATTGCGGAGCAATCAAGTAGGGGCGGGCATCTGTCCCTTATTCAATTTGTCATTGCGAAGGCACAGCCTGAAGCAATCTCCACCAAAATTCTTCAACGCCCCAAGTCGGAGCATGTCCCCGGCTAGGGGATTGCTTCGGCTGGTTCCCCTGTCCCAAATTGCCGGGACGGACGGGGAACAGCGCCTCGCAATGACGGATCATTCGGATCCTTGGCAAATCTCGCATTTCCCAAATAGCACCAGGTGATTGGTGGAAATCTCCACCTTATATTTCTCATTCAACTTTTGAAAAAACGTTTCCACATCTTGATCTTCGATCAGGCTGATGCTATGGCAGCTCTGACATACAAAATGATGATGCCGGCCGTGATCAACGGACTCATATACTTCCGCGCCCAACCCCATATCGGATACCGAGACTTGCCCGTGGGCAGCCAGACGATCGAGTGCACGGTAAACCGTAGATGGATTGACCGCCGGTAATTGATTGCGGATGGCGTTGTAAATTTCGTGCGAGGTGAGGTGATCACCCTGGTGGGCGAGCAGCTCAAGAATGACCTGATCAACTGAAGAAGCGCGCATAAATCACCAATTGTATGTATTTGCAATTGCAAATTATTGCATTATAATTTTCTTGCTCTATACATATTTTACTCCACTCAACAAAGGCGACCAAATGCTTTACTCTCCCCAGCCCATGCACATTCCAGATGGCTTTTTATCACTCCTGGTTTCACTCGTCTTATGGGCGGTTTCCATTGTGGTGATCGGATTGGCTTTAAAAAAGACCAATAAAGAACTGGGCGATCATCAAGTCCCGTTGATGGGGGTATTGGCTGCGGCCATCTTTGCCGGGCAGATGCTCAATTTCAGCGTGGCTGGCGGAACCTCCGGGCATTTGCTGGGAGCGGCAATCGCAGTCATTCTGGTGGGTCCCTGGGCAGCTGTATTGGTGATGACATCGGTCGTCTCGGTGCAGGCAATCCTTTTCCAGGATGGCGGCATTCTGGCGTTAGGAGCCAATATCTTCAATTTGGCTATCGTAGGTCCTTTTGTGGCGTATGCGGTGTTTACCTTGCTGAATAAGCTTCTTCAGAAAACATTCCTGGGGTCTGTTCGCCGCCGGTTTTGCTGCCGCCTGGTCTTCGATCTTTATCGCTTCCCTGGCTTGCGCATTGGAATTAGCTCTGTCTGGCACATCACCGGCGAATATTGCCATCCCTGTTGATGAGTGCAATCCACGCGCTCATCGGAGTCGGTGAAGCGCTGATCACCACCGGGGCACTTGCTTTCCTGTTTGCTGCGCGGAAAGACCTGCTTACCAACGGACAGGCGAAGTCAGGCTCAAGTACAGGAATTCTCATCGGCGGCAGCCTGATCACCCTGCTGTTGGCTATCCTTTCTCCTTTTGCCTCCAGTCATCCAGATGGACTGGAATGGGTAGCCGAAGAACTAGGGTTTCTGATGTCAGCCAGGGCTGCGCTGTATCAAATCATCCCTGATTACACGATGCCCGGGTTTTCCAACCCGGCTCTGGCCACCATTGCGGCTGGAATATTAGGTGCAGTGATTGTTTTTGGCGTAGCATTTGGATTGGCTCGCGCAGAAAAGCAATCAGCCGGACAAGAGGCTACGCAGAGGTAATTTTGCAAGAGCTTTACGCACACAACGGCAGTCCGATCCATCGAATGGATGCAAGGGTGAAGGTGATCTTCACCCTTGCTTTTCTCGTTTTCATGAGCCTTACCCCTAGTAATGGCTGGCCGGCTTATATTCTTTTACAGACTTGTGTGCTTTCGGTGGTTTTGATATCCAGGATTAGGCTTGATATTTGTACTGAAAAGGGCTTTTTGGGCATTACCGTTCATTTTGGCTGCATTTCCGCTTATTTTTACCGGGCAGCCGCCGAAGATAACCCTGTTTGTTTTTCACGCAATTCCAGTATCAATCCATCCAGCAGGGTTGGAGCGATTTGTTGGGATTGCATTGAAGTCCTGGATTTCTGTCCAGGCGGCGGTCTTGCTGGCTGCGACGACTCGGTTCCCTGATTTGTTGTTTGCATTTCAGCAACTAAAAATCCCGAAA
This sequence comes from uncultured Chloroflexia bacterium, assembly GCA_963818305.1. Classification (GTDB taxonomy): domain Bacteria; phylum Chloroflexota; class Anaerolineae; order Anaerolineales; family Anaerolineaceae; genus DAIOEK01. Next base: position 17,905 of record CAWFRQ010000011.1, on the reverse strand, counting down.
GTGTTTGTGGCGATCATCGGGCTGATGTGGCGTTATCTCTTTGTCATCCAGCGAAGAAGCTATGCGATTGCTTCGTGCACGCAGCAGCCGAAGTGGTACAATGAGCGAATCATCACCTTTCAGGTGGGTCTGTCTTCTGGCGTGCCAGAGTGACGGGCGGAATGGCAGGCAACCTTTTTCTACGATCACTTGAGCGCAGCGATCGGATTTATGCGGCAATGCTCTCCAGAGGGTATTCCGGTGAATTGCCCATCAGTGAAGCAAAGTCATTTTCGGAGATCTGACCAAAAAATATTGGCTATTGGATTTTTTGTACTTGGACTGATCTGGATGCTGGGTGTCCTGGTGGGAGGTTAACGGTGGAACAACATCATTGAGATCAAACAATTGACTTACCAATACCCAGACGGGAAAGATGGCATTGCGAGAAATCAACCTGGAAGTCAAGCCAGGCGAGAAAATTGCCCTGGTCGGTGCCAACGGAGCTGGAAAATCCACCTTGCTCTTACATCTCAATGGAATCTTTCCCGGGGAGTGGAGATATTCTGATTGATGGTTTGAAAATGGAAAAGCGCAATCTGGGTCAGATTCGGGCACTGGTGGGGGTGGTTTTCCAGAATCCTGATGACCAGCTCTTTCTCAACGACCGTCTTTGAGGATGTGGCTTATGGACCGATTTACCAGGGATTGGATCGAAAAACAGTAAAAGAAAAGGTGGAACAATCTTTGGCGGCAGTCCACATGAGCGATTACGCGGACCGGAATCCATATCACCTGAGCGGTGGAGAGAAAAAGCGGATCGCGATTGCCACGGTGTTATCCATGCAGCCGAAAGTTTTGTTGTTTGATGAGCCCACTGCCGGGTCTGGATCCGAAAGCACGGCGTGAGTTGATCGAATTTTTGGCAACACTTCCACAGACCATGATCATCGCCACCCACGACCTGGAAATGGCTCGGCAATTAACAACCCGCATGGTAATTCTGAAGCAGGGGCAAATCGTCCACGATGCTCCTACCGGGCAGGTGTTGGCTCAACCCGATTTGTTGTTCGCGAACGATCTCGCATAATCCCAATCCCTTGTAAAAAATCTGTGAAAAATCCGACAATGTGACATTTGTCACTTGTATCAACCTATATCATCAGATAACATAAGTGTAATTCTGATGATATAGCAACTTATAACAACTATGACTGACTTATACACTGTTCGCCAGGTACAACAGATACTCAAAGTAGATCGCATTACGATCTACCGAATGTTGAATGATGGACAGACTCAAGGGAATCAAGATTGGCCAGCAGTGGCGCTTCCCGCACACCGAAATTGACCGCATGTTAGGAATTACCGAACCGGTAGTAGAACAAGCTGCAGAGCCTGAACTTGGCATGATCGATAACAGCTTTCCCACCCATTGCATTCAAACCATCCAAAATCTGTTCGCTGATATCAGCCGAATCGGAGCTGTGGTGGTTGATATGAACGGTGATAACCTGACCACATTCAGCCACCCGAGCGCATTTTGCTCCCTGTTGATGACCTCACCCAGCGGACGGGCTGCCTGCCAGGCATGTTGGAAAGATGCCGCCGAGAAATCTCCTGAGACCAGTGCATTCTCTTGCCATGCGGGATTGCAGTATCTGGCTGCACCCATTTACGATCGTGGTAATCAAATTGGAGCGCTGATCGCCGGGCAGTACTACTGGCAACAACCTGATCGATATGAAGAGGCTGAACGAGTACAAGCAGCTTGCAAGAACGCATCACATTGATCAACAAAAGCTGATGAATTCTGCGCTCGAGATTCAAGTTGTACCAGCAGAGAAACATGCACAGGTAGAAAACTGGCCAAAGAGCACCGTTGAGGCAATGCATTCCATCTTGAATGAACGATCCGGTTTCTTAGACCGGTTAAAACAAATCGCTAATTTAACCCAACTTATTTAAGGAGTGGGCATGAAGACTTTTCTTGTATTGGGGGCAGGTTCAGCGGGAATGATGATTTCTCGCAAGCTGGCATCCGCACTTGATTCCCGCGAATGGAAGGTGGTCTTAGTCGATAAAGACACGAACCACTATTACCAGCCAGGGTATCTGTTTATTCCATTTGGTTACTATCAAAAATCGGATGTAATCAAACCGAATAAGCAATTCATCTCATCGAAAATCGAGTTCATCCTCTCTGAGGTGGAATTAATCGATGCAGAGAACAACCAACTCAAACTGGCTGACGGCAAGGTGATCCACTACGATTTTCTGGTAATTGCTACCGGCGCTGATATTCATCCCGAAGAAACTGAAGGATTGCTGGACGGCGGTGGATGGCGTAAAAATATTTTCGACTTCTACACCTATGAAGGCGGCGCTGCAATGCACAACTTCCTGGAAAAATGGGAAGGCGGCCGGCTGGTGGTGAACGTAGTGGAAAACCCGATCAAATGCCCGGTTGCTCCGCTCGAATTTCTCTTCCTGGCTGATGATTACTTCAGAAAAAAGGGCATCCGTAACAAGGTGGAAATTGTGTACGCCACACCATTGCCCGGTGCTTTCACCAAACCCAGAGTCTTCGGCGGCATTAGGGGATATGCTCGAGCGGAAGAACATTCTTATGGAGCCGGATTTTGCGATTGGCGAAGTGGATACGGGTCGCAATGTGATTAAATCATATGACGATCGCGAAATTGCCTACGATCTACTGGTCTCCATCCCAACCAATATGGGCTCAGAGGTAATCGAGCGGTCTGGTTTGGGTGATGATCTGAATTTCGTGCCCACCGACAAAGAGACCTTGCTTTCCAAGAACTACAACAACATTTTTGTGATGGGTGATGCGGCCAATATTCCAGCATCCAAAGCGGGCGCAGTGATCCATTTCCAATTGGAAACCGCGTTCAAGAACATCATGGCTCATGTTCAGGGCAAAGAAATGCCGGCCAAATTTGACGGACATAGCCTTTGTTATATCGAGTCTGGTAACAAGAAAGCAGTGCTGATCGATTTCAGCTATGACCAGGAACCTCTGCAAGGTAAGTATCCGTTACCCGGTGTGGGTCCGTTCTCGCTCTTACGTGAGACAACCATCAATCACTGGGGCAAGTTAGCATTCAAACATATGTATTGGGATTTGATGCTGCGTGGTATCGAGGTTCCCCTACCCAGCGAATTTAGTATGGCTGGTAAAGAAATCTGAAATTCACACCTTTCTGGAAACCATACGTGTTTCCGCAAGGGTGATTATGAACAAAAGGAGAAAATAATGTCTGATCTACTTTCTAATCTCGCATTTGATGGTGAAGGATTTATGACTGATGCCAACGCCTGGACCGAGGATGTTGGTCGTGCCCTGGCTGCCCGTGAAGGAATGGAACTCACTGAACGTCACTGGGTGGTACTGAACTATGCTCGGTCCGAGTGGAAATCCAAAGGTGAAGCGCCCAGCCTGCGTGCCATCACCAAGAATACCGATGTCAGCACGAAAGAGCTGTATCAGCTCTTCCCGGGCGGACCTGGAAAACTGGCTGCCAAGATTGCTGGTTTAAAGAAACCTACTGGCTGCATCTAAAACTGAAAAGAGGAACCCTGAATGATGACTCCTGATACCAATATCATCAAAAAAGATATCCGCAAGCTGTCCATTATTGCCTCCAAAGGCTCCCTGGATATGGCTTACCCGCCCTTGATTTTGGGGAATGCTGCCCGGATGAGCGGCATTGAAACCCATATCTTCTTCACCTTCTGGGGAATGGATATTATTACCAAGAAGAAAATGAATAAGCCTGAATGTGGCCACCGTTGGAAACCCGTCCATGCATCCCTGGTTCCATATCCCCACCTGGTTGGGTTCCATTCCGGGCATGTCTGCAGCAGCTTCCTGGATGATGAACCAGGAAATTGCCAAGCTAGATTTCCCACCGGTTGGCGAATTTGTTCAACTCTTACTTGATTCTGGCGCTAATATGTACGCCTGCAAGATGTCGGTTGATATGATGAAATTGAAACAAGAGGATTTTGTTGAGGGCGTCTCGATTTTGGGCGCGATGGAATTCCTTGAGATTTCTGAAGGCGCACAGTTGCTGTTTATCTAATAAATTGTAGGGGCGGGATTAATCCCGCCCGTCTGGTTTTATATAAAACTATTCATCCTGAACGTCAGACCCGGAACGGGTCAAGTGAAGGATCTCTCCGTTAGTGGGTCTGTCGCCCAAATATCGGAGAGATCCTTCGTCATTACATTCCTCAGGATGAAGAATGTTTGAATCAATATTGCTTGTTATCGTAGCTTAGAAGCGCTTTCATGTAATTCCCGCGCTCAAACGCCGTTGGGTCAGAAACGGATTTCTGGCTCATGGCACCTTTCATTTCAGCCACAGACTCATATTCATGTTCTGTCATCCATTGAGAAAGTTCATCCAGCAGCGAGGTGACTCGAGTTGGTCCCTTTTCAATGAGTTCCGATGCAGACATTGCCACACTGGCACCGGCCAGGATCGATTTGGCAATATCTTGCCCGGAATGCACCCCACCGCTCAACGCAAGATCAGTTTGTATCTTTCCATGCAAGATCGCTGTCCAGCGTAAAGGCAGACGGAGTTCATCGGCTGTGGACAATACCAGATTTGGGACTACCTCAAGATTCTCCAGGTCAAAATCGGGTTGGATAAAGCGATTGAACAACACTAATCCATTTGCCCCGGCTTTGACGATCTGCGCGCAGAAATGCGGAAGGGATGTATACAGGGCGCTGAGTTTGATCAGAAAGCGGGATCGTAATCTCAGCACGAACTTCGCGAACGATCTGCAGATAGCGGTTTTCCAGATCTTCAGCTGAAGTCATCAGACTCGTAGGAACATAGTAAAAATTTAATTCGAGTGCATCCGCGCCAGCTTGTTGTAGCAGCCGGGCATGATTCACCCAACCGCCAGGCGTAACCCCATTCAAACTGGCAATGACCGGAATCTTGACTTCTTGTTTTAGCTTGGTCAAGTGATTAATATACCCTTCAGGGCCGGTATTGTAGTGGTCAAAATCCGGGAAGGATGTCTGCGCCTCCGCTGAGAGATCGGTACCCCGATTGAGAAAAGTGTTTAGAGCCAGGCTTTCATGGATGATCTCTTCTTCAAACAAGGAATACATCACAATTGCCGCAGCACCAGCATCTTCCAGCTTTTTTGCTGTGGTAACCCGCTTCGAAAGCGGTGAGGCGGATACTACGAGTGGGTTTTCGAGTTCAAGCCCCAGATATGTTGTTTTTAAGTTAGCCATTTGTCCATCCCTTCTTATTACTCTGACTGTCAGACTTGATTGGATCAGTTCCAACAGGTTGAATCCATTATAAAAAAACACGGATCATTTTGTATGATCCGTGTCTAGGGTTTGTAAGACTATTCTTCTGGTTTATATTGAATGGCTGCCATCTGTCGGATGAGATCCATCTTTTTGCGCACGTCTTCCTGTGCATTTTTCAGCAACATTTCAGCGCGTTGTTCATCCACCTGAACCAGCATTCGGTAGCGGGTCTCGTTATAGACGTAATCGCTCAGTGGAATGGATGGATCTTTTGAGTCGACGGTGAGCGGGTTCTTGCCAGCTTCTGCCAGGTCAGGATTATAGCGGTAGAGCGGCCAGAATCCACTGTTTACAGCAGCTTTCTGTTGATCCAGTCCCTTACGCATATCAATACCGTGGTTGATGCAGTGGCTGTAGGCGATGATCAGGGACGGTCCGTCGTAGGCTTCCGCTTCGAGGATGGCTTTCAAGGTGTGCTGATCATTGGCGCCCATTGCAATTCTGGCAACATACACATAACCATACGCCATTGCGATCATGCCCAGGTCTTTCTTAGGCAGGTTCTTGCCGCGAGCAGCGAATTTTCCAACTGCAGCACGCGGAGTAGCTTTGGATGCCTGACCGCCGGTGTTAGAGTAGAGCTCGGTATCGAGCACAAGAATGTTTACATTCCGTCCAGAAGCCAGAACATGGTCCAGGCCGCCGTAACCGATATCATACGCCCAGCCGTCACCACCCATAATCCAGACACTCTTCTTGACCAGATCGTCAGCGATGGAGAGCAGGTTGGCAGCACGCGGATCGGTCATGGTCTTTAGTTTTGCCTTGAGGTCTTCGACCAGTTTGCGTTGGGTGCTGATGCCGGTCTCGTTGGATTGGTCGGTGGTAAGTAATTGATCGACCAATTCGGTACCAATTTCAGCTTGCATGGCTTTGAGTAATTCGTGCGCAAATTCGATATGTTTGTCGACCGTGAGGCGCATTCCCAGACCAAATTCAGCATTGTCTTCGAACAGACGAGTTCGACCAGGAGGGACCACGGCCAGCATTGTTGGTCGCCCAGGGGGTTGTGGGCAGGTTACCGCCGTAGATGGAGGTACAACCGGTAGCGTTGGCGATGAGAGTGCGATCACCGAATAGTTGCGAAACCAGTTTGATGTAGGGGGTTTCGCCGCAGCCGGCGCATGCGCCGGAGAACTCGAACAGCGGTTGCAACAGCTGTGAGTTCTTAACGGTGGTCGGGTTGAAGGCAGTACGATCTGCTTCGGGCAGGGTCAGGAAGAAATCCCAGTTCTTGACTTCTGTTTGGCGCAGCGGAGGCTGATCGGCCATGTTGATTGCTTTACGACCCACCTGGGTTTTATCCTTTGGCCGGGCAGGCTTCGATGCATAATCCACAACCGGTGCAGTCTTCAGGTGCAACCTGAATGGTGAATACCTGATTGGGAATTTCTTTAAACTTGGCTTCGACCGACTTGAAGGTTTCGGGAGCATCATTCAAGTAAGAAGGTTCGTAAACCTTCTGGCGAATGACGGCGTGTGGGCACACAAATGCGCATTTGCCGCACTGAATACACAGATCAGGTTCCCAGACCGGAATCTCGAGGGTGATATTCCGTTTTTCCCATTGAGAGGTGCCGGTTGGGAAGGTGCCATCCACTGGCATGGCGGAAACAGGCAGGTTGTCGCCTTCGAATAAGATCATCTTACCCAGAACATCTTTCACGAATTGCGGAGCCTGGGCGGCAACGGGAGCATGGCGGGTGAGTTTGCTGGTAGCACTGGCTGGAACCTTTACTTCCTTCAAGAATGCCAGGGTGTTATCTACTGCATCGAAGTTCTGTTTCACAACAGCTTCACCGCGTTTACCGTAGGTTTTCTTGATGGATTTCTTGATTTGCGCAATTGCTTCATCTCTGGGCAAGACACCGCTGATGGCGAAGAAGCAGGTCTGCATGATGGTGTTTACCCGGCTGCCCATGCCGGCTTTTTCTGCGATCTTGTAACCATCGATCACATAGAACTTCAAATTCTTGGCGATGATATCGCGCTGGGTTTCTACCGGTAGGTGATCCCACACTTCTTCGGGTTCGTAGATCGCATTGAGCAGGAAGGTGGCACCCGGGGCGGCGAATTTCAAGACATCAAATCTTTCAAGGAAAGAGAATTGATGGCAGGCAACAAATTGAGCTTTGCTGATGAGGTATGGAGCTTTGATTGGTTTAGGACCAAAGCGCAGATGCGACATGGTGACAGTGCCAGATTTCTTTGAGTTGTAGTAGAAGTAACCCTGAGCGAAGAAATCAGTCTCTTCACCAATGATCTTGATGGAGTTCTTGTTGGCGCCCACGGTTCCATCGGAGCCTAAACCGTAGAACAGGCAGCGAACGGTTTTCTCATCTTCAATCGAGAAATCGGGATCATAATCCAGGCTGCTGTGTGAAACATCATCGTTGATACCGACGGTGAAGTGGTCTTTTGGCATCGCTTTCTTGAGTTCGTCAAACACGGCCTTGGCCATTGCGGGGGTGAATTCTTTTGAGGAGAGACCAAAGCGTCCACCGACGATGATAGGCATGGTTTTAAAGGTGGTTTCCTTCTTACCGAATGCAGCGCTAATGGCAGCGACAACATCCAAGTACAGGGGATCACCATCCGCGCCTGGTTCTTTGGTGCGGTCTAGAACAGCGATGGATCTTGACGGTCGCCGGGATTGCTTTCAAGAAGAGATCAACCGCGAATGGACGATACAAGCGGACAGCCAAGACACCCACTTTTTCGCCTCTGGCGTTGAGGTAATTGGCGGTTTCTGCAGCGGTTTCAGCACCGGAACCCATCAGAATGACGATTCGATCCGCATCTGGAGCGCCGTAATATTCGTAGTTGTGATACTGGCGTCCGGTCAACTTGGCAAATTGATCCATAGCTTCTTGCACGATGGCAGGGGTAGCGGTGTAGAACGGATTGACGGTTTCACGTCCCTGGAAGTACACATCCGGGTTTTGAGCAGTTCCACGTAATACTGGGTGATCTGGAGTGAGGGCGCGTGAACGGTGAGCGCGAACCAGTTCATCATCGATCATCGCGCGGATGGTTGCATCTTCCATCCATTCGATTTTGTTCACTTCAGCTGAGGTTCGGAAACCATCGAAGAAGTGGACGAAGGGAATACGTGATTTCAAGGTGGCGGCGTGACATACCAATGCCAGGTCTTGGGCTTCTTGCACCGAATTGGATGCCAGCATGGCAAAACCGGTGGAGCGGGCAGCCATCACATCTGAATGATCACCAAAGATGGAGAGTGCTTGCGCGGCCAGAGAGCGGGCGGAAACATGGAAGACGGTAGCGGTCAGTTCGCCAGCGATCTTGAACATGTTCGGGATCATTAATAGCAGACCCTGAGAGGCGGTGAAGGTGGTAGAAAGTGCGCCTGATTGCAGTGCGCCGTGGACAGCACCGGCGGCGCCGCCTTCAGATTGCATTTCCATAACAGATGGGACGGTTCCCCACAAATTGGGTTTGCCGGCCGCAGCCCAGGCGTCTGAGTGCTCGCCCATGGTGGAAGACGGAGTAATTGGATAGATCGCAATTACTTCGCTGGCTTTGTACGCAACATTGGCTACAGCCTCGTTGGCGTCAATCGTGATTAGTTCTTTTGTCATTTAAGTTCTCCAGTCGTACGGGATAAAACCGCCAGGCAGGCGGAATAAGTCGCAATGGTGCATTGCTTCAATGGATAAGCTTACCCCCAATGATACCAGTACTTTAGTTATTTTTATCATGATTCTGCATGACTCTTGTCAGATTGACCAGACAATTAAGAGCTAAATCGAATATTCCCATGAGAAGGTGGGAGTGTCTAATTGTGTTAAACAAAGAGACATCCTTACAATATTGTAGCGGCCGGGCATGCCCGGCGTAACAGTGTAAATTCTCTGAAATAGGTGCCATCTATTTCACCACAATTGTGATGGTATCTTTCACCCATCCCCAACCCCTTCCCGGAGCTATTGGTTCGAAAGAATTTTCTCGCTTTCCGGGAAGGGGATACTATTCTGGGAGTAGGAACCGTTAACGGTTCCTACTCCCAGATGCCCACAATCTCTGCAAGGAGCAAATCGCATCCAAAGGTAAAGAACTCTTATTTACGGCACATTGAATTTTAATAACAATACTCCTAAGGAAACGCCTCTACCCAGCGCAAACTGGCAACCCTCCGTGTGCTATAATCCTACCGATGTGAAGATCAATAAGGTAAGAGGATAAATTATGTTCCAAAATATAATCCGCGTGCTTGGCGGTGACCCAAATAAGCGAGAATTACAACGAATTGCGGCGATTGTAGCCGAAATCAATGCGCTGGAACCGGAATTTGAGGCGCTCACAGATGAAGCGCTGCGATCCAAAACGGATGAGTTCAAGCAGAGATTTGCCGAGGGAGAATCGCTCGATGATTTGCTGCCTGAGGCTTTCGCGGCAGTACGAGAAGCAGGAAAACGCACCATCGGTTTGCGTCATTATGACGTTCAGATGATCGGTGGGATTGCTCTCCATGAAGGCAAAATTTCGGAGATGCGCACCGGTGAAGGTAAGACCCTGGTCGCCACTCTTCCGGTGTATTTGAATGCGCTGCCTGGCAAAGGCACCCACCTTGTGACGGTAAATGATTACCTTGCCCGGCGTGATGCACGTTGGATGGCGCCAATCTATCGGGCGCTTGGTTTGACTGTTGGTGTTCTTCAAATGGCAGCCAGAACCGAAAATGGTAAGTTGGCTTTCATTGTTGATCTAGAAAAAACCTCTCCGCATGAAGATCAGAATCAATTGAAGCTGGTGAGTCGGGGAGAAGCATACCAGTGTGATATCACTTACGGCACAAACAGCGAATTCGGCTTCGATTACCTGCGAGACAACACCACCATGCGCCTGGAAGACCGGGTGCAACGCGGGCATCACTATGCCATCGTGGATGAGGTGGACAACATCCTCATAGATGAAGCAAGAACTCCGCTCATCATCTCAGGACCCGCATCTGAAGACACCGATTGGTACATTAAAACTGCCCAGGTGGTACGCGCGCTCAACCCGGAAGATTATGAAGTAGAAGAAAAAGACCATACAGTCACCCTGACAGAAATCGGTGAAATCCACGCTGAGCAACTGTTGGGAACCACCCTGCGTGACCCGGACCGCCCGGAAGATATTACTCCCGAACAAGCTCGATTAATGGGCTATCTGGAGCAATCACTTAGAGCTCAGTTCTTATTCAAGCGCAACAAAGATTATTTGGTACAGGCTGGCAAGGTGGTGATCGTAGATGAATTCACCGGCCGGCTGATGCCGGGCAGGCGTTGGTCAGATGGTCTACACCAGGCGGTGGAAGCCAAAGAAGGCGTCAAGATCGAACCTGAAAACGTCACTTATGCAACCATCACCCTGCAGAACTACTTTAGAATGTACTCCAAACTGGCCGGAATGACCGGTACCGCGCTGACTGAGGCGGAAGAGTTTAGCAAGATCTACAAGCTGGATGTGCTGCCTATCCCAACCAACCTGGAATACCAGGCTTCCATCAATCCACAGGGCGGACTGGTGGAGGTCTCTACCAAAGATGAAAAAGGGTACAAGTACGCGTACTTTGCCCGTAAGGATGATCCAACCAAAACCCCTGTGTACTGGCGCAGAAAAGATTTTCCGGATGTGGTTTACCGCACATTTGAAGCCAAGACCCGGGCAACCATTCAGGAAGTGATCCGTTTCCATGTGATGGGCAGGCCCCAATTAGTGGGCACTACTTCGGTGGAACATTCTCAGAATCTGTCTTACCGCCTTCACGCCGAGTTGGTCAAACGATTGATGCAAACCCTTTTGCTGCGCACAATCTGGCTTGAGAAACACACTGATAAGAGTACCGAGCAAGAAATTCCTGAACTGGTATTTCTGAATAAACCGATTGAAGAGCTGGATACTGCCAAAATGCGTCAGGTGGCGCGGGAGTTGGGGGTTTCCTTTAACCCGGAAGATCCAGAACACATTAATCGCCTTATCGAGATCCTTGAGTTACGTACGCAAGACAAAGACCGCCTGCTGACTGTACTGCAAGCCGGTGTACCGCATCAGGTGTTAAACGCGAAGAAACACGACGAGGAATCAAAAATTATCGCTCAGGCTGGCGCTTTCGGGGCAGTGACGATTGCCACGAACATGGCTGGCCGTGGTGTAGATATTAAACTCGGCGGCGATTTGAACGAAGGATTATTAAACGATGTCGCCCGCGTTCTTAAAAAGGCGGGTTATGCTGACCCATATGATATGACCCTTGAAGAAAGGCACCAGGCTTTGCTGAAAATCCCAACAGAAGAATTTGGGATCTATGAAGGCGGGATCCAGATGTTCATTGATTATATGGATCACATGGAACTGGTGCGTGAGTTAGGCGGCTTGCATGTGATTGGTTCTGAACGTCATGAAGCCCGCCGGATCGATAACCAGTTACGCGGACGTGCCGCCCGTCAGGGTGACCCGGGCTCTTCCCGCTTCTACCTTTCGCTCCAAGATGAATTGATGCGCCTTTTTGGCGGAGGTCAGGTGGAAGGATTGATGGAGCGTCTCCGTTTTGACGAATCCATCCCGATCGAGAGTGGTGTGGTGGGGCGTCTGGTCGAGCAATCCCAAACCCGGGTGGAAGGCTCCAACTTTGATATCCGTAAACATTTACTGGAATACGACGATGTATTAAACACCCAGCGTGCCAGAATCTATGGCCAAAGGGATATGATCTTCACTAAAGAGGAATTGTCGGAAGATGTAGTGGAGATGCTGCGTACCGAATTGACCCGCCGCATCCCGGAAGCGATGAAGGATGAAGAGAGCCCGTGGCGGTTATTGGCATACCTGGAAGATGTCCAACCGCCAATTTTCTATGACAATACCTTTTATCCAAATTACACCCAGCGGATTATGCTGGAGATGCTAGACCTGGAAGGCGGAAAAGATGCCTTACGGGCACAGCTATTAGACCTGGCAGAGAAAGCGTACGATGTAGAGCTAGGTCACATGGCAGAAGCCGCTCAAGATCTGATCCAAAAATCAGAAGAGACTCTCAAACAGCAAATAACCGATCGGGAAGACTCCCTGGATACCTACCTGGATGCGACTGGCAGATCAGGATGATCTGGCGACTCGCCGGGCGCAGGAAGTCCTTGAGGAGCTCAACACGACGGTACGACTGCCCGTTCGCTTGAATAATGAACAAACCCGCCGCCTGCTGCAAGATCCCAAATCTCTGCTGTCTGAAATCAACGAGCAGATTCGCTCGATACTGACTGGTATCACTGTCACCCGGTTGGTAGCGGCATTTGAACGCAGATTGGAAGAGGGTTTATCGATGAAGCCCTCCCAGTACCTGCAGGCTGATTGGGCCAGCATTTCGGCGGATATGCTGCAAGAACTGGATGTGTTATTCGAGAAAAACCGTGACAAGTTATTTGGCGCGAATGGACAAATTTCCCGGGACCTGGATTTAATTCTGGAAAAAGTTGGAGATCAACCGCTGACTGAGAATTTGGCCATTCAGCTACTGGGATATATGTCGCAGGGTGCACGAATGGTGTTTGACCAGAAATCTCACCGCCAGGTTTGGCAGCGTACCACCCGGCTGCGATATGTGTACCTGGCAGCCCAATCCCTCTCAGCGCGCGACTCGGCTTATATCACCGCAGATGTGCTGGACCATTTGGATGGCGCTCGGGATGCGATGAAAGAAATGTGGGGTAGCGCTGAGTGGAATTGGATTCGCCAAAATGAAACCATGTTCACCGAAGCATTTCTCACCAAAGTAGCCTCTGCAAGTGGAAAATCAGCAGAATCGCTGCAGATACCACTATCCGATTGGTCGGATGAAGATAAAAACATTGCCCGTAAATATCTGGGCGAAAATGTGATCAATAGCATCTATCGCCAGCTATTGTTGAGTGTAATCTCTGAGTTGTGGGTAGATTATCTGACCCGGGTGGAAGCGCTGCGGGTGTCGATCACTCTGGAAGCCTATGCCCAGCGTGATCCATTGGTGCAGTACAAAGGGCGGGCATCGGAATTGTTCAGCCAGTTATTAGTAGATATTCGCGCAGGGGCAATCAGCCGGATGTTTAATTATCGCCCGCGGGTGGTCACTCAATCGGAAGAGGTGCAGGCTGCCGTTCCGGTTCCAGTAGCTGCGGTAGATGCAGGCCAGCCTGCAGGTGATACAGGCGGCAAGAAAAAACGTCACCGTCATTAACTGTTGGGTAGTTCTATTATTGTTTCGGAAAACATCCTGAGCCCTCGAAAGGGGGCGAAGGATCTTTCTTTAAACACAGATCCTTCGTCGGGATACCCCTCCTCAGGATGTGTAAGCGACTATATATAATGGAATATCTTTGCGTTCTTCATGTCTTCGTGGAGGAAAAAAATATTTGGTACTTGTAGGGTGCTGTTCATCCAAGTATTTCTGGATGAACGCACCAGATTAAACAGCCTGCAGCTAACAAAGAGTTCTTTCGAGTAGAATTACCTATTTACTGAAAATACATTCATCCTGAGCCCCTAAGAGGGCTAAGGATATATGTTTAAACATAGATCCTTCGTCGCGACTCCCCTTGCGGGGCGTGGCTCCTCAGGATGAATATGCAATCAAAACCACCCGTCAAACGGGTGGTTTGCTCTGAGGCTATAAGCCTCTTAAACCGGCCAGCGCCTAAAGGCGCTGGCTTTCACTTCGTTCAAGCCCCTGTGCCTTTGTCTCTTTCGCTTGTCCCTAAAGGGACTCCTTGTTACCAGCTACCCCTTGAAGGGGTCTTCATACTCCTTCACACTTAACTTGTCCATCGCTATATCGTGCTTCTCTTGTTCCTCTATATACTTCTTGATCGTCGCTTCATTCAACCCTACCGTACTTACATAGTATCCTTCTGCCCAAAAGTGCCGGTTTCCATACTTGTATTTCAGGTTCGCATGCTTGTCGAATATCATCAACGCACTTTTCCCCTTCAAATACCCCATAAAGCTACTTACGCTGATCTTGGGCGGTATACTGACTAACATATGTACATGATCCACCATTAGATGTCCTTCTATTATCTCCACCCCCTTATAGTTACACAACTGTCTCAAGATTTCCCCTATGTCCGTTTTTATACTGGCCGTATATGGTCTTCCTCCTGATACTTCGGAGCAAAATACAATATGATATTTGCACATCCACTTTGTATGCGCTAAACTATTCGTTGCTTTTGCCATCAAAATCACCTTTCTTTGCTATGTTAGTGGCTTGAACAATCACTATTCTAGCGGATCTGGTGATTTGTTGGTTTAACCTCTGGTCTCCACCCGCATAGCGGGTGGTTTATTGTCTCGCTCGCTTCGCTCTCTCGACAGGCTAAAGCCATATAAAAGGTTGAGGACGCTAGTCCTCAACCTTTTATCCAAATCATTGAATTATGGGAATTATCTTTCGGGTAGCATAAACAGGAATGGCACAGAGAGCAGCGTGGCACCGATGCTCAGAGAATACATATCTCATTCCAAAATAATCAGATAGCACTCCGATCACGATTACCACGATCGAGCGCAACACAAAGCTGCTCGACATGTAAACACCGTTGGATAATGCCCGGTTATTGGTGAAGCGGCTCTGGATAAAGGATAGAAACGCCGGGTTTGCCATAAACGCGGTCAATCCCACACCAATCAACATGACAACCTTGAGCCATCCTGAGCTGACCAAGAATCCCAGTGAAAACAGAGCCGAACCGAGTGCGCCGATCAGTGCAACCCGGCGGTGACCGATCTTGTCGCTCACCAATCCGATAGTAAACACGCCCACGGTAGCGCTGAACTCCACCACTGCCAGTGCGATACCCGCCAACGCAAATGGTGAGCCTTCCAGCGATAAGAAAGTAGGCAGGAAATTGACGAAACAACCGTTGGTGAAACCGTGAGAAAAATGGACACGCTGATCGGGAACATCAGCGGCCACATCTGGACGAGGGTTTCTTTTGACGGGCAGGCTGGATTCATGCTCGGCTGGACGGACAGTGGAGGTATCGCTGAACCGGAAGAATAAGATACCAGATGCCAGAATGCCTAGAACCATTAACCAGGGCATACCTTTGATGGTGAATGCGCTGATAATTCCAACCACGATGAGCGGGCCGATGCCGAAGCCGAGCTCACCGCCAACCATGAAGAAGCTCATTCCCTTGCCGACCTTGTTGCCGGCTCGGGAGGATACCATGGCTGGAGCGATCGAATGGAAGCCGGCGGTACTGAAACCCGCCAGAATCAGCAGAATGGCAGCCACCCCGAAGGACGGCGCCAGCCCAACCATACTGATCAGGATCCCTGAGAGCATGGGAGCTAGGATCACCAGGAGTTTGAGGTTCTTGCGATCGGCCAGGTGACCGATCACCGGCTGCATCAGGTTGGGGATCTGGGTACAGGCAGAGAGCAAACCCGCCTGGGTGGTGCTCAGACTGAGGTTTTGGATGAGGATGGGGAGAATGGTGGGCAGGTAAGAAAAGAAGGTGTCGTGGGCGCCATGCGCGGCGGCAACCGTGATCACTTCAGAGGTCTGAAAGGTATCTGATTCCGGTAAAATTGCAGATTCGATGACGATATCTTCTTGTACGGCAGCCATAAATTCCCTTTTTGAGTAAGGAATGATTATACTGCCAAACTTCATTCGTCCGATGACATTCATCCTGAACGAAGTGAAGGATCTTGCCTTTCAGAATTGTTGTTTATGAAACCCTGGTATAAATGCAAGATCCCTTCGGGACTGGATCCCTCAGGATGAATTGTCGTTTTGTTAGGTTTCGCTTCGCTCAACCCTCCCAACCAATTAAAATTCATCGAACCAAGTCCTCAATGGGGATGAGTCCCCGTTGAGGATAATGAGGGCTCTGTGTTTAAGGCAAGACCTCGGCGGTTTCCACCTCAGGATGTGTTCTGCTGATGTTTGGGTTTCCAATTTCATCCTCAACCACGCCTGCCACTATGAGTGGATTACATTATTAGAAATCTGAATAGAAATTCTTAGTATACTCTTCGGTTTAAGGAAATGCTGAATTTGATGATATGGAGACGATAAATGACATTGCCAGTCGGTCCGGTTCTTTATGAGTTCAGTAAACATGTAATTAGATGTAGCAATTGTGGAACAAATACTAAGAAGAAGAATTCCACGTTTTGGGCCAAAAGAAGTTGCATGTGGTAATTGCAATACAATTAGTCAGACAGGGTTGAAAGAGTGGAAAGAATTATCATCGCTTAGTAAATTCGGTATTGCTATTTCCCAGAAATAATTGCTCCCTCGAGGTTTGGTAAGATATTCTATTCATATCTTTTTTATAGTATTGTCATAATTGTTGTTGGTTTCTTTGCAGGGATTGCTTTTATTGCCAATGTGCCAATTTGTGGTTTTGGAATTCTAATATTTTGGTTACCAATTTTGGTCGGAGGTCCGATTATTCGGCTGATTTCGATTGATTATTGAATCTAATCGATATTCTAAAACAAATATGCCGCCAGTTTGGAAAAAATCGTTTTATAGGCTTGTAGATGTAGGGGAAAAATAATTTTGTTTGATAGGCGGAAGAAGAGAAAAGAAAGGTTGTAAATTTCATTTTTTATTTCTTTCTATGAATACAAAGAAATGGATGAGTACAAATAACTTCTACCTTTTTGGACTTCAAACCCGATAACTATTTTATAAATTTAAAAACCTTTTCCAACTCCAACAGGGCTTGCTTGCGTTCCAGTCCGCCGCCATAGTCGGTCAGTGAGCCATCGGATCCGATGACGCTGACAAAAAAGGGCAAACCGGGCAGCGCTCGGCCGCTACATTTGTTATTTTTGTAAAGGCGAGGCATCGCCTCGCTGAATTAAAACACATGCCATCTTTACAGATCTCCTCCAGCCTGGGACAGGCGTGCCTCGGGATGAATTGATAGTTGTTGGTTTTGCCAAGAGCGCTGAACCACACCTACCGTGATCGGGCAAAGAATGATGTAGGGGCGGGTTAAACCCGCCCCTACAAAGACAAACCGGATTTTTCCAATTCCAGCAGGGCTTTTTTGCGCTCGAGACCGCCGCCATAACCGCGCAGGGAGCCGTCGGCACCGACCAGGCGATGGCAGGGTATGACGATCGCTAGCGGATTCAATCCGTTTGCCCGTCCGACTGCCCGGACAGCCAGCGGCAATCGATTTTCGCGGCGGATCTGTCCGTAGGTGCGGGTCTGGCCGTATGGGATGGCTAGAACCTGCTTCCAAACACGCTGGTAAAAGGCAGTGGAATGCAGGCTGAGCGGCAGATCGAAGGACTGCCTTAGCCGGAAAAGTACTGGTTAAGTTGCTCCTGTAATTTCAACAAAAGGGAAGAATCCCCTTGGGTGATGTCTGCGCTGGTCAATTTCGCAAGCTTTTCTCCTCCAGGTTGGGCCGTTCACGAAATTCAAGCAGGCACAATCCAGCCAGATCTTCCACGGCGATCATACGGCCGAGTGGAGTATCGAACTCTGCTCACGCAAGACCGGTAGAGAAGGAGCAGAATTAGTCATTGCAAGGAAGGGTTGGATGC
>CAWFRQ010000010.1:0-507405 GCA_963818305.1 uncultured Chloroflexia bacterium | reverse complement strand
AGCTGAGATGTGAGTATTCTTAGAACTCGAAGGTAGGTACATGGACGATATTGTAATCAACGTGGTTGAAGAAGATGATGAAGAAGAATATTCTGCGATCGCCAGATTAATTGAGCTTGGCAGAACAAAATCATATGTCACGATTGATGATATTTTGCATTTCTTTCCTGAAGCTGAACAAGATGTTGAGCAATTAGAAGAAGCATTTGCCGCGCTTCATGAGCGCAGGTATTCCTTATGTTGAAGATCACGCCTCGATTGAAGAACCTACTGAAGAGACCTGGTTCCTGATGAAGAAGATGAGTTGGAAGAGACGCCATGCGATTGCATCATGGATGATCTTGCCAATATCGATACGGATGATACGATCGGTCTTTATCTAAAGGAAGTCAGCCGGGTTCCGTTACTAACGCTGAAGAAGAAGTTGACTTGGCTCAACGGATTGAACGCGGTCGAATGGCTCGAGAAGAACTGGCCAAAGGAAATGTAATCGGTCACCGCCGGTAGCGAACTTACGACAACTAATTGAAGATGGTTGGGCTGCTCGTGAACATCTTATCACCGCCAACTCCCGCTTGGTAATCAGTGTCGCAAAAAAATACATGGGTCGTGGTGTTCCATTCCTTGATCTTGATTCAGGAAGGAAATATTGGCTTAATCCGCGCAACCAAAAAATTTGATTATCGTCGTGGTCACAAATTTCAGTACCTATGCAACCTGGTGGATCCGCCAGGCAGTTACCCGCGCAATTGCTGACCAGGGTCGTACGATTCGTGTTCCAGTTCACATGGGTGATCAGATCAACAAACTTCTACGGGTTCAACATCAACTGACCCAACGATTGGGTCGAGAACCAACTGTCGAAGAACTGGCGATCGCTCTGGATGTTCCACCCAAGAAAGTGGAAAACATGATCCAGGTTGCCCGCCGGCCTCTTTCACTTGAAACCCCTACGGATGATGAAGAAGATTCCGTTCTGGGTGATTTCATTGAAGATGATGAAGCACCTCCACCGGATGATACTGCCACCTACAATCTGCTTCGTGAACATCTGGAAGAAGTATTGAACGGCTTACCTCCTCGTGAAGTCCGAATTCTACAATTGCGTTATGGTCTACTGGATGGTCAGGCTTATACTCTGGAAGAAGTTGGTCGAAAGATGGGTGTCACGCGAGAACGAGTACGCCAAATTGAAGCTCAGGCACTCAGTCGTCTTGCGCCATCCAACCATTCGGCGAAAATTACGAGATTATCTGGGTGAATAAACCAATAATAACCTTCACCCTTCCGCACAAACGGAAGGGTGGCCTCTTTAAAACGGTACAATACTTGCATAAATTGTGAATATGCTGCATACTATTTTTGGGAGGAAACCCGGATATGCCAAAAATTTCTTTACGAGCCTATAACCGTGAAATAAGCAATCTGATCGATCGAGGTCAGACGGATGAGGCGGTAGCTCACTGTCAGTATATCCTGCAGACCTACCCCAAGCATCTCGAAAGTTACCGCTTGCTGGGAAAATCGTACCTGGAAGCGCATCGCTACTCGGAAGCAGTTGATATTTTTCAACGTGTCCTGGCAGTAGTTCCGGATGATTTCATCACCCATGTTGGGATGAGCATCATCCGAAATGACGAGAATAATCTGGATGCAGCCATCTGGCATATGGAACGTGCATTCGAAGTCGCACCTTCCAATCAAGCGATTCAAGATGAATTAAAGCATCTCTACGGTCGTCGGGATGGTCAGGAACCAGCAAAAATTCGTCTCACCCGCGGCGCATTATGCCGCATGTATGTCCGTGGAAACCAAACTCGTCAGGCGATCGCCGAAATAAAATCGATTCTGAGTGAAACCCCCGACCGTATCGACATTGAAGTCTTGCTCGCTCGGATGTATTTCCTCTCGAACATGACCAATGAAGCTGTCGATCTCTCTCGAAAAATTCTGGAAAAGATCCCCTTCTGCTTTGATACCAACAAGTTGATGATCGAGATCCTTAACCAGTGCAAAAAAGACAAAAGATATTGATCCATATAAACAAAAACTGGTAGCACTGGATCCATACGAAGGACTGATTTCTGACCCATCGAATTCGGTTGATCAAGTACCGGACGATGCGATTACAGTGGATCGACTCTATTTCGATCCTGCTACCCAACCCTCCAGATCAGCACAACCAGAAGTTAAACCTGCATCATCAGACCAGGAAGAGTCAGCACCTGATTGGTTGATCTCCGACTTAACCGGATCAGATTCACTAGCCGCCCAGGGATTTACACGGATTTTGGATTCATCGGTAGTATCCAGTGAATCTGAAGAAGTAGAAGCATCTGCAACCCAACCAGTTGTAACCGAGCCATTGGAAGAAGAGCCGCTGCCAGCCTGGCTGCAAGATGCCGAGAAACAAGCGCCAAAAACAACTCCCGAAGCGGCAATTCCCGATTTTCTCAAAGCCACCGGGTGGGCAGAAGCGGGCTCGATTGATGAAGCAACCCCTCCATCGGAGAGCTACGCAATGGAAGAAACTCCAGCTGAAGGCGAAATTGTTCCAGGGAATATTCCGGATTGGCTTCAAACTTTAGCTCCTCAAGAAGAAGCTGCAGAAGCGGAAGCCAAAAAGGACGATTTCACAGATTGGTTGAGCAAACTAGACCAGTCTCCAGACACTCTCCAGCAGACTGGCATCCTCTCTGACGAAAAGATCGAAGCACCCGACGCAGTTCCTGCGATTCCAGACTGGCTGGATCAATCAAAAGGTATAGAGCCTTCACCAGAACCTGCTCCTTCAGCTGAACCAGTCAGTGAGATGCCCAACTGGTTGAGTGATATCGGTAAAAATTTATCAACAACAGCTCCTCTCCAGCCATCGGCTTTTGAAGAAAAACCTGCTGAGGTTAAACCAGTTGAGAAACCTGTCATACCTCAACCCAAAGCAACAGGATCATTGAAATTTGCTGTGGATGACAACTTCCCCATTATTGGCGGAACATCTATTCTGTCACCAGATGATGTGCCTGATTGGTTGCAAGACCTGGAACCTTCATCCCAACCATCAACCACCAGTACATCAGATGTATTCTCATCGACCTCATCATTAACTCCTGGTCGAGCCTGCTCATGCCGAAGTTCCACAAGAGTTCGATCACGACCAAACTCACCCCTGATGATAAAGAAGAAATTCCTGAATGGTTGAAAGATATTCAGGGAACCATCCAGAGTGAGACAGAAGCTGCACTTCCACCTGCTATCGTTGAGATCCCGCAAGAGGTTTCAACCATGAAATTGACCCCCGAAGAAAAAATGGAAATGCCAGCCTGGTTGACGGAAATCCAGAGCGAAACGATTCCCGAATCTGTTCCTGCAGAAGAACCTATTACCGATGAGCGTAAGACAGCTACTTTGCCAGAAGAAGAACGGGACGAAGTGGAACAAATGCCAGAATGGCTTCACTTGCTTGAACAGGAAGGTCCTGAAGGAACATTGGAACCAGTCGCTGAGGTAAAGCCAGTCGAAGAACCAGAACCTGTCGTTCCGGCTCCGTTTGATTTCGCAAGTTTCGCTGAAACTGCTGAACCAAAAAAATCATCGCCTGAAGAATTACCAGATTTCCTTGCCTCTGTCGGCTTTATGGATACTGTCTTGCCTGCAGCCAAACCAGCAGAAATACCTCCTGCTCCAAAAGAATCAGCTCCAATTTTCGTCGTTGAACCTGAACAAATACCGGCTGAAGAATTCGTTGCTCCAATTATTGAAGAATTTGCCCCGGTGATTAACTGAAGAGACTTCCGCAAATCTTTGAGCCAGTATCAGAAATAGAAATTCCTGAAGAATCAATCGCTGAAACAGATTACCGGAACCCGAATCTGGCAGATTTTATCTCTCCAGAAATGGAAGAGTCTCTTGATGAAGACAAACCAACCACAAGCATTCTTCCCCCTCATCCGGAAGATGCTGCCGAAGAGTTACCAGAATGGTTGCGTGAAATTGATAACCCGGTTGCTGAAGGTACCAGCCCTGTTGAATTAGCCGAAACCGAAGATACAAGCGAATTCCCAGATTGGCTCAAAACTTATCCAACCTCGGCATCTATGGATACTCCGCTTGCCCCAATCGAAGCGGCACCTGAACTCGAACCGATCGACGAAGTGCCCAACTGGCTTCAAGATATGGGATCTATGCAAGCATCTGAACCATCCGATCTCAATCTTCCAGATTGGCTGAATGACATTCAAGCTGCAATTGAACCAGTCGTCTCAGATGTCTCAGATCAACCGGTTGTTGCATTACCCGAATGGCTAGTGGATGAAGTGCCTGAAGTAGAGCAACTTGAAGTAGCTAAGTTGGACCAGGTGGATGAGTTTGCATCGACTGATGTTGTCCTACCCGAATCAATAGTAGAAGAACAAGTATCTGATGCGCTCGATGAAATTACCAATCCTGAAGTAGACCTTCCTGTCACAGAAGAAGCTCCCACTTTCGTAGAGGATGTAGTAACGGAGACTTCAGGTGAAATTGCGGAAGAAGAGCTGGAAGAGCAATTTGAAACACCAGCAGAGGAAATGGTTTCTCCTATAGCCGAAGGTGGCAGTTGGATTCCGGAACAAACTGAACCCGAAACCAATGCACCCGAAATCGAACATTCTGATTGGGAAATGCGGGTGGATCGAGGAACTCAAGCACTTACTCTCGACGAAACAGCAGAATCTGGTTCATTTGCAGTACCATCAGATTCCATCCTCTCTGATGTTAGTGCCGCAGCCGCTGCCGCGGCGATTGGCATTCCGCTTTTTGCTCAGTCTGCTGGTGGAACGGAAAGTCTGCACAATGCAGAAGATAAAGTAACCGAAGAACCTGCGGTCGAAGAGAAGGAAGTAGAACCAGTCGACCTTTCTCAATCAGTGGATGAAGTCATGGTCTCTGATCTAGTTGATGAGATGATGGTTTCTGAGGCAATTGATGAAGTTGCGGTCTCTGAGGCAATTGATGAGGTGATGGTCTCTGAGCCAATCGATGAGAGCATTATTTCAGATGAAGTCGTTGAGAGAGTTGAACCAATTTATACCGAATCTGAAGCAGAGTCTGTCGAACCTGAACTAGCTGCTGAAGCTCCCTTACCAGAAGTTTCCCTCGCACAAGAAACTGTTTCCGAAGAGCCATCAGAAGAAGAACCTTTATTCGAAGAAACACCTGAGCTGTCAGAAATTTCAGACCTCGAAGATGATATCCAGCCAGAACCGGTACTTGAAGCAAATCCTGAGCTGCCTGAAGATTCTGAGCTTGACGAGATTTTCCATACCGAGCCTGTGCTAGAAGCCGAGCCAGCTCCATTGATGGACATCGTCGCTCCTACTCTGGTTGAGGCAACACCTGTTGCAGAAATGGACTACCAAGGTATTTTCGATCAAGCATCAGAATCACTTGGGACAGGAGACCTGACAGGTTCCTCGGCAGCTTTAAGTTCGATCGTACAATCCGAAAAGATGCTCCCCGAGGTGATTCAGTTGGTGAAAGGTGCTATCGATAAAAATCCAAGTGAGTTCAGTCTCTGGATGGTACTGGGCGATGCATATGGTCGTTCCGGAGAATTACAAAAAGCTTTAGACGCGTACATCAAAGCGGAAGAGTATTTGCATTAATTCCGCCGGTATGGTATGTTAAACCACTCGGAGGTCACTCCGAGTGGTTTTTTGATTTTTAACCGAAGGAGTTGTCATGGAACGTACATTAGTACTTATTAAACCTGATGGTGTTCAACGAGGTTTAATTGGAGAAATTATCAAACGTTTGGAAACTCGTGGTCTTCGCCTGGTTGCAGCTAAATTCATGCAAGTTGATCAATCACTTGCGGAAAGACACTACGCAGTACATCAAGGCAAACCATTCTACCCTGGCTTGATCCGCTATATAACTGCCTCACCAGTGATGGCTATGGCCTGGGAAGGTCCTTCAGCGATCGCAGCTGTCAGACAAACGATGGGAGCCACCCGCCCCACCGAAGCTGCTCCGGGTACCGTTCGGCATGACTTCGGATTACAAGCCGGAAGAAACCTCACACATGCCTCAGATAGCCCAGAAAATGGCGAAATTGAGATCGCAATGTGGTTTGACAATGACGAACTCGTCTCATGGCAACGCGCCGCTGATGAATGGATTTTTGAGCTCTAAGCATATTTGATAAGTATTCATCAAACTTCATACAAGGCATTTTCCAGGAAGGTTCTCTGGTTGAATGCCTTGTATAATTTAACCACCAGATATCCATATTATCTCCAAAGGATCTCGAATGATCTACGTAGATAACGAACACATATACGATCCAAGAGTTGAATCTTGCAATTGAAGAGTACATTTTGCGCAATCTAACCGATTTGCAAGAGGTGTTGCTCTTCTACATCAATGAGCCGTCAATCATTATTGGCAGGCATCAAAACGCTCTGGAAGAGATCAACCGTCAGTATGTTGACCAAAACAAAATCCACGTTGTCAGGAGGCTGTCTGGCGGTGGTGCAGTTTACCATGACCATGGCAATCTGAATTACAGTTTTATCACCCGCGGAGGAATGGAAGATATCCTTAACTTCAAGAAATTTACTGCTCCGATTGTAAATGCATTGCAAAAAATGGGTGTTCCAGCAGAATTGAGCGGGCGAAATGATCTATTAGTAGACGGTCGGAAGATATCAGGAAATGCCATCTACAGTACTAATCAGGGAATAGTTTGCCATGGAACATTGCTGCTCAACGCAAATCTATCCAGATTATCAGAAGCTCTAAATGTAAAACCAGAGAAAATTATCTCCAAAGGGATTCAATCGGTCCGCAGCAGAGTAGCCAATATTAGTGAATTTTTACCTGCAACCAATGGAAGTGGAAGACTTCAAACAAGGGATCATTCGTCATATCTTCGAAGATGAACCAGAAATCTCTACAGTATCGACTGACTACAGCAGATTGGACTGACATCCATCAATATGTCCAAAGATCCGTTATCAAACCTGGGAATGGAATTATGGTTTCTCACCTCAGTTCAATATTCAAAAGGTAAATCGCTTCCCATTCGGAGAAATTGATGCCCGCATTGAGTCGAACCGACGGAAAGATTAAGCAACTTTATTTCTATGGAGATTTTTTCTGTGAATGTGATCCAACAGAATTAGCGCAAAAACTGATCGGGGTCCGGTATGAACCTGCATCAATTTACTCTGCAGCTATTCAGAATGTGGAATATCGCTAGTTATTTTGGCGGCTTGACGACTCGAAGAATTTGTGCAGTTTTTATACTGAACTAATCTTAAAATATCGTAATTTGGCGTAGTTTACCTTGACGCTGCCACTGGCTATGATAAACTATTTCTCGCTTGGGGGCGTGGTGTAGTGGTCTAACATGCGGCCCTGTCAAGGCCGAGACCGCGGGTTCAAATCCCGTCGCTCCCGCCTGAGTATCCCAGATCGAATGGTCTGGGATTTTCTTTTCAAATCCCGCCCCCGTTGAGGGGACAGGTCGCTCTTGCCTGAACGTCCCAGATCGAAAGGTCTGGGATTTTCTTTTTCAAATCCCACCCCTCACTGTGAATTCATCCTGAGGAGCTAAACCCCGTAAGGTGTGCGACGAAGGATCTTTTCTTGGATTTCAAATCCAGCAACCGATTTCAGTAAATTTGCTTTCGGTGCCTTGCGATCTTACAATACTTAAGAAATATCAATATCAAAATTACCGCGTATTGTTTTCAGGAGTATAACCATGACTCTGGATTTCTCAAAACTTGTTTCCCCAAACCTTAAGCATAAAGAACAGGTGGTTGCCCTAACAGAATTAGCCTGTACGGATTATCAAATACTGGCAGTGGTCATGGAAATTCTTATGACAGGGAAAGATGTTGATCGCGGTACAGCCGCCGAAGTCCTCAAATTTGTATCTCAGAAATCACCTGCCATGTTGGAGCAGTACATTGATGACATCATTGACCTGATTGATTACAGAGCCCCACGAGTAAGATGGGGATGCCCTGAGGCAATTGGACATCTTTCAGCTATCTATCCAAATCGTACAGAAAAGGCAATTCCAAAATTGTTGAAGAATCTGGAGGATGATAGCACAGTAGTGCGCTGGTGTGCGGCTTTTGCGTTAACCGAAATCGCCAAATCAAATCATGATCAAAAATCGCAATTTCTAGAATTGCTCCCCCGTCTGATTGAATCCGAGAAGAACAACGGAGTCCGCAAATTGTATGCAAAAGCGCTGAAGAAGTTATCTGTATGACCACGAAAGAACCAACTAAACTATTCCATCAGTTAAGTTTTATCAAAGGTGGTCAATCGTCGCATACATATGTTTCTTAACTGCGCACATACAACAACCACAGGCTAAAGAAATACACCAGAATTAAAACCAAAGCATCTACTTCAATAAACCAAATCCGTTTTTCTAATTTTGCCAAGTTTCCGATCAATGCCAGACAGGTCATGATCAGACCAATCACTCCCAATCA
The DNA here is from genome assembly GCA_963818305.1 of uncultured Chloroflexia bacterium. Classification (GTDB taxonomy): domain Bacteria; phylum Chloroflexota; class Anaerolineae; order Anaerolineales; family Anaerolineaceae; genus DAIOEK01. The sequence continues at coordinate 498,910 of CAWFRQ010000010.1, read as the reverse complement.
AAACAAAAGACGGATCGATGACGGCGAGGAATCTCCCCTGTGTGTAGAACAGGTCGGTCAACCCAATGGCAAACATATTGAATAGATTACTACCAAAGAGATTACCGATTGCCATATCTTCAGCCCCAATTTTGATGGCGGCCAAGGTTGTAACCAGCTCAGGTAGCGATGTGACAACTGCCACCAAAGTTGTTCCAATAAATGTTGTGCCTAAGCCCTGTGATTACCGCGATCTCATTCGCACTTGTGACCATGATCGGAGTAATTAAAACCAAAGAGCCTGCAGCAATTAAAAATCCAATAATTCCATGCAGTAAGCTTGCTGTTCCTTTTGGAAGCATAACATTCTGCTTGGTGAAGATTATCCGAATTTGAGTTCCCTTGTATTAATCGTACAGCAATAATATAAGCCACGATTACCAGGATACTATCCAGACCTACCGTTCCGATAGCGATCTTAACATCTGCCAAAATGAAGAAAATCACCAGCCCAATCATCAAAACTGCCAGGCTTCCTGTGAGGGCATGTTTGAAAGCAGCTTTTCTCAGGATCCGTTTATTTCGATGCAGGATATCCATAATTGCAAGCAGAAACATATTGAAGGTATTACTACCCAATAAATTTCCGGCGGCCAGATTGGGTGTATTCTGATTGATTGAACTGATAGATGTAAGCAATTCCGGAAGGGAGGTTGCACCTGCCAAAAGCAATACCCCAATAAACATTCCCCCCAGGCGTGTACGAATTGCAATAATATCGCCATACTTTGCCAACTGGATAGCGGCAAATACAATCAGAGCAGCTGTGATAGCAAATTTCAAACCTACCATTATGATGCACTCATTCTGGTTTGATGGGTGGAACGCCCTTTTGGATAGTTAAAGGCCAGGCAGTAAATACTCCAGTATTTGGTTCGTCTAAATCCCCAACAATCTTTTCAATTTCATTCAAACAATCCCTCACCTTGTTTTCGTCCTGGACGATGACAAAAATGGAGAGATTGCCTCGCTCATCAAGAGGTGTCTCGCCATAGGAGTATCGCATGGGAATATGGGAAAGCTGTCGATTCAGACCAGTACTTTCAATAATCGTTGCCCCGCTGATGCCATTATTCGCCCAGGCGTCAAGGATACGTGATAGATAAGTCGGGTCATCTAATACAAAAAGGATCATGTACATAATTTTCTCCTTACCTATGGAGTACCAAAGCCAAATTATTCTACAAAACTACCTTATTATTCTGAATAACCGCAGAGTGCTAATGCTTTGGGTCCGGTATGAACACCTAAAACCGGAGATACGATCTGAATGATCGCCTCAGCCAGGTTACATTCATTTTTTAATCGTTCAAGCATCGCGGCAGCTTCGTCTTCCGCATCATTGTGCAGCACACAAACATGGACCGGCTTCTGGATATCTACGTGCTTATAAAATTCTTTAAAAAGTGATTCGACTGCTGATTTACGTGATCTAGATGGAATTCCAGCTCCTACCGTACCCTTATCAGGTCTAACGTAGATCAGAGGCTTGATCTGGAGAACCCCATTCAACAATCGCGCTGCGTCTGCTATCCTGCCGCCTCTGGCAAGGTAATCGATTGTATTCAGCGTGATGTAATAAGCCATCTTATCTCTAATCTGCTGGGCACTATCGAGCATATCTTTGAGACTTCCGCCCTGCTCGCGAGTTCGAGCTGCTGCCATTACTTGCCAACCTAATCCCATGGAGTTATTTCTACTGTCGTGAATCTCAACGGGTATGGGCAATTCTTGTGCGGCCAGCCTGGCTGATTCTATCGTTCCGCTCATCGCACTGGAGATCGTCAGAACCGCAATCTGCTCTGCTCCTGCCTCAAATGCCTTTATATATGCAGCTAAGAATAATTGTTGCGAGGGTTGTGAAGTGCTCGGGTGCTCGCTATCAATTCCCAGCCGAGCGTAAAACTCTTTAGGTGTGATATCCACTCCGTCCAGGTATGTTTGTGATCCAAACACAATAGTCAATGGAATCACTTGAATATCGTACTGAATTCTCCACTCGACCGGGATATCACAGGTGCTATCTGTAACAATTGCAATTTTATGGTTCATGTTATTTTCCCGAATAAAATATTTTGTGCCCTAATTTTACGCCCAATCTTACTGATATTTTACATAATTATGGAGTTGTACACGGTTTTATCATCACTGACTCAACTTCACTTTCAGATTCATTGACCATTAAATCCATTGCATCTACGTAATAATCAAGCTTGCCGTCGGTAACATTTTCCAGGCTCTCGTCCAGATCCGCCACTGTGAATGTATAGGAATACAGACCTAAATCAGGTTCATCCAAGAGTACTTCCATCCATTCTCCCACCATACTCCCTGAACTCACCCGATAATAGATAGATGCCATCAACACTTCAAATTCATCGGTTATCTTCACGCTGAATTTTGAGCTGGGAACACTGCAAGCATCACCGGTATAGAGCACATCTGGTTCAAACACCATTTCTGTGATTTCCGGTCCAGTTAAGTCATCAGCCAGGCTTTCTTCCACAATCACCAGCACACTGGCAGTATCTTTACCTTCACCGCGGATTCCCTCCAAAACAAATTCTGTAGTTTCAGTTGGACAGATTTCCCGTGCATCTTCACGATCTACGAAATCTCCATCCAACCAGACTGCATCCACATCCTCTGCTTTCCAGCGCAATATGGTGCAATCTCCCGGGAAGAGGTAATCATTATCCACATTAATGTTCAATTTTAGTTCCACTGGCAATAAAGTGGGTGTAGGCGATGCTTTGCTTACTGGTGTGGAGGATGGCATTTGTGTTTGTAAAACAGCTGGATTTGGCGTACTTGCAGTCAATGTGATATTGTTTTCCACCGAAGCTTCGATTTTCAGAACAGTTATCGCAGGCCCGATAACCGTCCCATCCTCGGTAATTGCATATGCTTCAATATTTGTCTCACCCGGTAAGTCTGCAATCCAGCTTTCTTTTACTACAATCGGATTAGTCTTCTCATTAGTCGTTACAGTTTTGCGACTTATGGGCGAATTTCGAATAGTGAAATACACCTCAGAAATTGATTTTGATGAAGTGATCTCAACATCCAAACTTACTGAATCACCCACCTGATATTGGGTTTCAGAAGAGATCTGCGTAAAGTGAATCTCCTCGGGGTTGCACTAGGTTTGGCAGCACAACCCGCGATCAAGAACCAACAAATGAGCGTTAAGAATATGCTTGAAGTGATGTGAAGTTTTTTCATGTGTATTCCAAAAGGTTAAATAATGATATCAAATATGGTGCAATATCTAATCCATCGTCGGTAAAAAAACTCCCCTGACTATTCATCAGGGGAGAAATTCTATGGTGCTTTAAAAGTAGTCTACTCTACATAATCCAACCAGCCTTCAGACATTTTGTGCTTCCCGGTGATCACCTGGTGAAAGCTTTTTGAAGTTCACGAGTGATCGGTCCCATTTTACCTGTACCAATGGTGCGAAAATCACATTCAGTCACAGCGATTAATTCGGCCGCTGTACCGCACACGAACATCTCATCCGCAATGTAAAGTTGGTCCCGGCCAATCTGTACTTCTTTCACCTCGTAACCGAGTTCTCCAGCCAGCTGGATGAGGGTATTGCGTGTGATACCATCTAATACTGTAGCCAAACCCGGAGTATAGATCGTTCTATTCCGAATGATAAACAGGTTCTCTCCGGTGCATTCGGCCACATAACCCTGCGGATCTAGCATAATTGCTTCATCGAATCCCAACTCGGGCAGATTCGGTCTTTGCCAGAACGCTATTGGTGTAATTGCCGGTCGCTTTGGCTTTGGTCATCATGATGTTGGGATGATGGCGTGTATAGGACGATACATTGGCGCGGATACCTTTTTCCATGGCGTCCTCACCCAGATACGACCCCCATTCCCATGCAGCAATTCCCACTTTGGCAAACCCACTATCCAGGTTGAGGTTCGGATTCGGGCTGGAATGATAGATCAGCGGCCGAATATAACAAGCCGAAAATCCATTCGCTTTGACCACTTGCTTGGCTGCATCCACCAGTTCTTCCCAGGTATAGGGAAGATCGCGGAAACCCAAGATTTTGGCTGAATTATTCAACCGTTGCATGTGTTCTTTTAGTCGAAAGACAGCAGGTCCGCGGTCGGTCGCATAACAGCGAATACCTTCAAATACGCCCAGCCCGTAATGCAGGGCTGTATTTAAGAATGGTACCGTTGCCTTTTCATATTCAACCAGTGTCCCATCCATCCAAATATATTTCAATTCGATACCCATATTCTTTTCTCCTCAATGATAAATAGCCGTCAGCCTGAAATTAATCGCTTCAGCTTTGCCGGTCGAATTCTTTTAATATTTCATCTGTCACTTCCTCAGTACGTGCCTTGCCACCTAAATCTGGAGTAAGGATCGCCTTCGCAATCACAGCTTCAACTGCTTTTTCAACCGTCGTGCTTCCTTCTTCCAATCGTAGCGAATAACGTAATAAGAAAGCAGCACTTAAGATCGTTCCAACCGGATTTGCAATACCCTTTCCGGCAATATCCGGCGCAGAACCGTGGATCGGTTCGTATAATCCTGGACCATCCTGATCCCAATGATGCGGATGGAAGCAAACCCATTGACCCGGAAAGAACCGCGGCTTCATCGGTCAGAATATCGCCAAACATATTTTCGGTCACAAGTCACATCAAATCCAGCCGGGTAACTGACCAACCGCATCGATGCAGTATCCACTAGCATATGCTCCAATGTAATATCCGGATAGTCTTTCCCTACTTCGATCGCTACCTGCCGCCACAAACGCGAGCTTTCCAGCACATTGGCTTTATCGACAGAGGTGACTTTCTTCTTACGTGGTCCGGCTAATTCAAATGCCATCTTTAGAATTCGTCGAACTTCTGGTCTCGGTGTACACCAGTGTATCCACAGCCCGAATTCCATCGGGAGTTTGTTCTCTACCTTTGGGTTGGCCGAAATATAAACCGCCGGTTAGTTCACGGACAACCAACAGATCGACACCAACCAGTTTTTCGGGTTTGAGTGGTGATGCGTCTGCAAGTTCCGGATAGATCTTCACCGGACGCAAGTTCGCGAAACGCCTAACCCTTTCCGCAAAGCCAGTAATCCTTGTTCAGGACGGACAGCTGCCTGTGGATCGTCCCATTTGGGTCCGCCTACAGCTCCCAATAAGACTGCATCACTCTTCTGACAGGCATCTAATGCCTCAGGCGTCAGAGCTGTTCCGAATGCATCAATTGAACTTCCGCCAATTTTGTATTCACTAAACTGAAAATGGTGTTTGAATCGTTTTTCAACCGAATTGAGGACCCTGACAGCCTGTACAACCACTTCAGGACCAATTCCATCACCCGGAACCAGGACTATGTTTGCTTCCATGTCTTCCTTTCTCCATCTCGATCAATCTATTACTCAATACCTGACATTCTACAGAAATTACTTGGCAACTAACAACCCGTATTCGATTGAATCGACCAAGGCGATCCAACTGGCTTCGATGATATTTCCGCTTGCGCCAACCGTATTCCAACTGCTGTTCCCATTTTGGGTATTGATCAATACCCGGGTAGTTGCTCTTGTACCACCATCTGCATTCAGAATGCGGACTTTGTAATCAGCCAATTGGAAGTGATTGATATTCGGATACCTGGCAGTCAACGCCTTGCGTAGGGCGATATCCAACGCATTGACCGGACCATTTCCTTCGGCGGCGGTGTGGACGACTTCCCCATCCACGCAGACCTTCACGGTGGCTTCAGAGAATAATCCCCGTCCCTGGCGATGTTCCACCATGGCTGAAAAATCAATCAATTCGAACGGAGGTTTGTAATCTTTTTCCTGGCGTTTAAACATCATCATCACCGAAGCTTCAGCAGCTTCAAATGAGAACCCCTTCGATTCAAGCTTCTTGATCTGATGCAGGACTTTACTGGTATTCTCTTCTTCTTCAATCTGAATGCCGTATTCTTCGGCTTTATTTAGCAGGTTGGCCTTGCCGGAAAGCTCTGAAACAACCACTTCCATCTTGTTGCCTACCATCTCTGGTTCAATATGCTGGTACGACTTCGGATTTCGTCGCATGGCTGCAACATGGACGCCACCTTTATGGGTAAAAGCAGCCTTACCGACATAAGCCATATGTTCATCCAGCGATAAATTTGCCTGTTCAGCCACATAATGTGCTAAATCAGTCAGCTTGTCCAATTTACCCTCAGGTAAAGCACGTAAATCCAGTTTTAATTCCAGGTTGGGGATGATCGCACACAGGTTGGCGTTACCACAGCGCTCGCCATACCCATTGATCGTCCCCTGCACCTGTACGCAACCAGCTCGAACAGCTTCAATCGAATTCGCAACCGCGCATTCGCCGTCATTATGGGCGTGGATTCCGAGCGGTACACTGCACCAATTGTTTGACTTGCGCGACAACTTCACTCACCTGCCAGGGCATTGATCCGCCATTGGTATCACACATCACAACCATGCTGGCTCCACCACGGATAGCTGCTTGCAGAGTTTGGATCGCATATTCTTGATTCTCGCGATAACCATCGAAGAAGTGTTCTGCATCGTAGATGACTTCTCGGCCTTGGCTTACCAGGTAGGCTACACTCTTTCTCGATAATTCGCAAATTATTTTCCAGCGTGGTCCGTAGAACTTCCTCCACGTGAAGGACAGATGTCTTTCCAAAGATAGTACAGGTGGGGGTCTGAGCTGCCAGTAATGCTTGAATATTTGCATCATCAGCGGGTTGTTTATTTGCCTGGCAAGTAGATCCAAATGCTGCTATGCGGGCATTTTTCCAGGTAATCTCTTTGGCTTTCTCGAAAAACTCCGCATCCTTGGGATTTGATCCCGGCCAACCGCCTTCAATATAGGCAACACCCAAATCATCCAACCGTTTTGCAATGCTGATCTTGTCATTGCAGGACAAAGATATATTCTTTCGTTGGGTACCATCCCGTAAGGTTGTGTCATACATCTGGATCATGAACCACCTGCTTTCACCGATTCTTCGCGTTCTTCATAGCTGCTGATGTGGGGTTCAAGCTTTAGTAAGATAACCCAATTCATCCACCCCATCGAGTAAGCATGTCTTGCTGAATGGATCGATCGGAAATCCGTACTTGCGATCACTACCGAGAAATGACAACCTGTTCTTTCAGATCAATAGTTAATTCATTCTGTGGATTCGCTTCCACTTCTGCGCGTAAGGTTGATAATCCTCCTGCAGTGAGAACGATCGGTAAGAATCCATTTTTTAGTGAATTGCTACGGAAAATATCGGCGATGGAGGTGGAAATCACAGCCTTAAACCCATACCCCATCAATGCCCAGGGAGCATGTTCTCTGGAGGAGCCGCATCCGAAGTTGTTGCCTGCCAGCAATATCTCAGCACCGCTTGACTCTGGGGTTGTTGAGGACAAACTCCGGATTATCAGATCCATCAGCCAAGAAAACGCCAGTTGAAAAACAGATTTGCTCCCAGCCCATTTTTATCAGTCACTTTCAAGAACCGGGCTGGAATGATCTGATCAGTATCGACATCATTGACCGGCAGTACCATTACCCTGGATTGGATATTTGTAAATTTTTCCATGAGGATTACATCACTTCTCAATGCATCAGGCTAATCGTGCGCGGATCCACCACTTTGCCATAGATAGCTGCTGCTGCCGCTGTGAGCGGGCTGGCAAGGAAGGTTCGTCCACCGGGACCTTGTCGTCCTTCGAAGTTACGGTTGCTAGTGCTCACGGCATATTGCCCGGGTTCTAATTGATCACCATTCATCGCGATACACATACTGCAACCTGGTTCACGCCATTCTGCTCCAGCGGATTTAAATATTTGATCCAAACCTTCGCGTTCGGCCTGTTCTTTTACTGATTGGGAACCGGGTACAACCAGAGCTCGGACTCCGGTGGCCACTTTTTGGCCTTTCAGCATCTCTGCTGCTTCCCGCAGATCAGAAATTCGGCCATTGGTGCAAGATCCAATAAACACGACATCCACCTTATGTCCTAAAATCGCTGTCCCTGGTTCTAAACCCATGTAACTGAGTGCTTTATCCAGACCGCTCCGCTGGGTTGGATCGGATATGGACAGCGGATCAGGAATGCGACCTGTAATTGGAATCCCCATTCCGGGATTGGTACCAAAAGTGATCATCGGCTGCAAGTTGTTTGCATCCAATACGACCGTTCGGTCGAATACTGCCCCATCATCTGTACGGAGTGAATTCCAGTAGCTAATCTTCTGTTCAAACTCTTCGGCTTTGGGTGCAAACGGACGTCCGGCTAGATAAGCGTAGGTCGTTTCATCCGGAGAAATCATCCCGGCCCTCGCACCTGCCTTCAATGGACATATTACAAATGTCATTCGTTCATCCATCTGCATCGATCGGATTGCTTGACCGGTATATTCAATCACACTCCCGGTTCCGCCATCCACACCGATCTTTTGGATGAGTCGCGAGGATCACATCTTTGGCAGTTACACCTTGCAGAATGCTACCATCTATGCGCACCTCAATGGTTTTTGGTTGGCGTTGCAGTAAACATTGGGTATGCCAGTACATGCTCCACTTCACTGGTACCGATACCGAAGGCCAAAGCCCCAAAAGCGCCATGGGTAGCAGTATGGCTGTCGCCGCATACAATCGTCATTCCCGGCTGGGTGTAACCCAACTCAGGTCCAATGATGTGTACGACCCCCTGGTTAGGGCTATGTCAGCCCATACAGCGGAATGCCGAACTCCTGGCAGTTATTCTCTAAGCAGCTGCATTTGTTTCCGGCTCATTTCATCAGCAAATGCAAGTCTGCCCTCGCTTGTGCCATCATGCGGTTCGGGTAGGAATGCCGTGGTCTACAGTTGCGACAGTTTTATCCGGTCGGCGAACTTTCAGACCACGGCTGCGTAATCCGGTGAATGCCTGAGGAGAAGTGACTTCATGTACCAGATGCAGGTCGATATACAGCACGGCCGGTGAATCGGGTGCCTGGTGAACAACATGCTTCTCCCAGATCTTATGAAACAGGGTTTTGGGTGCTGTCATAGGTTTGACTCGCTTGGTTTGAATGATGCATGTGTTTTCGCTCGTCATTCGCTGGTACTCCTGTTGACTTTCGCGTTCTGGCTCATAAAAGGCTGCCACATCCCATCCTGAAGGGATCGTCTGAGGATCGTTGATAGGATCAAAGGAGATTTCAGTCTAATTTATGCAGATTGCTTTTCTTTCGGGGTGTCATAATAATCCTCACTTTCAAGCTTGCATCTGAGATATTTTCTCAGTGGATGATTTCTCCGGGGGACCATATCGTCCGCTGGCGACCAACATCTTATTCATGGCTGAAAGATATGCTTTGACGCTGGCAACCACAATATCCATATCCGCGCCATAACCTCCAAGGGTCCGGAGCTGTTCTTCAGCTCCGGTGTCCTCCTCTCCGGGCTGATTCACAGGGGTGTCAGTTTGAATTCGGACAGTCACTTCGCCAAGGGCATCGATGCCCTCGGTAACAGCATGTACTACAAACTCCTGCAGGGTATTCGGGCATCCGATAATGGTATCAATTGCTTTAAATGCCGCATCAATCGGACCTGTCCCAACACAAGCCTGCACCTGCATATTTCCCTCCGGATCGCGTAAACGGATGGTGGCGGTGGGCATACCCATTGTTCCGCATGCCACCTGCAATCCATCCAGGGTGTAAAGTTCATGCGGCTGGTACAGTTCATCAGAAACCAGGGCTTCCAGATCATCATCGGTGATGGTCTTTTTCTTATCAGCCAGATTCTTGAATCGCTCAAATACCACCAATACATCCTCATCAGATAGTGGATAACCCAGGGATACCAGGCGGGCTTTTAAGGCATTCTTGCCTGAATGTTTACCCAACACTAACTTAGTCTGGCTGGCTCCTACCGATTCAGGTTTCATGATCTCATAGGTCAGCTGATTTTTGAGCAATCCATCCTGATGAATTCCAGCTTCATGTGCAAATGCATTTGCGCCGACAATGGCTTTATTGGCCTGCACACTCATCCCGGTGTAATTACTCACCAGTTTGCTCAATCGAGTGATCTGGGTTGCATCAATCCCTGTAACCAGGTTGAAGATCGGTTTTCGGGTTTGCAGAGCCATTACCACTTCTTCCAGTGCAGTGTTGCCGGCCCGTTCGCCAATCCCATTGATGGTCACTTCAGCCTGCCGTGCACCTGCTCGCAGGCCGGCCAGGGTATTGGCAGTAGCCAATCCCAGGTCGTTATGACAATGAACTGACACCGTGCATTTCTCGATGCCAGGGGTGTTTTTCATGATTCCGTCAATCAGGTTGAAGAACTCCTCGGGCATGGTATAACCCACCGTATCCGGGATATTCAAAGTGGTTGCGCCAGATTTAATCGCCGCGCCAAGTACCTGATACAGAAATTCCGGATCACTTCGTCCGGCATCTTCCGGGCTGTATTCCACATCAGCGCATAAGCTGCAAGCATAGCTCACCATTTCCCGTACTTTTTCAACTACCTGATCACGAGTCATCTTGAGCTTGTACTGCATGTGGATATCAGAGGTAGCCAGGAAAGTATGTATTCGGGGATAGGCTGCCGGTTTGACAGCTTCCCAGCATTTATCAATATCATTCCGAGTTGCGCGAGCCAACCCGCAGATGATAGGAGCTTTCCCTTCTGCGTTGATCGCGCCCACTTCGACTGCAATCTTGCGGACTGCTTCCAGATCATCAGGTGAGGAGGCAGGGAATCCAGCTTCGATCACATCCACACCCAGGCGAGCCAGACCACGCGCAACTTCCAGCTTCTCTGCACTGGTCATCGTTGCGCCGGGTGATTGCTCTCCATCGCGTAAGGTTGTATCGAAAATCCGTACCATATTGCTCTGCATAACAGCCTGCCTATTTCTCCCAGTTTTCGGGGCGTAATGCTCTAACGGCTGCTCCAGCCCGCCACATTTCGGATTCTCGCATCACCTTTAGCTCTGCTTCCAACTTCTCCATATAATCAGGGGTGCTGTTGGCTTCCAGAACAATTCGGGTTTGCTCGCCGCTGGCAACACTGTTATACAGTTTTTCGAAAACGGGTTTGGTTGCGTCACGGAATTCTGGCAGCCAATCAAGTGCACCGCGTTGAGCAGTGGTGCTGCAATTGCCATACATCCAATCCATTCCATTTTTGGCCACCAGGCGAATCAAACTTTGGGTGAGTTCTTCAACAGTCTCATTGAATGCTTCACTGGGGGAATGTCCGTGTTCACGCAGGGTTGAATATTGGGCTTCCATAATTCCGGCTAAGGCGCCCATCAGTACTCCACGTTCACCCGTGAGATCGCTATATACTTCGGATTTAAATGTGGTTTCAAACAGATATCCGGATCCAATGGCAATCCCCAACGCGAGGGTACGTTCGCGTGCGCGGCCGGTGTAATCTTGATCTACGGCAAAACTGCTATTGATTCCACTACCGCTCAAGAAATTCGCGCGGACACTGGTGCCCGAACCCTTGGGAGCCACCAGAATCACATCGACATATAGCTGGAGCAATTACACCTGTCTGTTCTTTGTACACAACTGCAAATCCATGTGAAAAATACAGTGCATCACCGTCTTTGAGGTTCGCCTTGACCTGCGGCCAGGTCAGTTTCTGAGCAGCATCAGATACCAGGTATTGGATGACTGTTCCGCGTTTGGTAGCTTCCTCTAATGAGAATAAAGTTTCACCAGGAACCCAACCATCTTTCAGCGCCTTCTGCCATGAACGTCCGCCCTGGTTGACACCAACAATCACGTTGATCCCGTTTTCTTTCATATTTAATGCCTGGGCAGGTCCTTGAACCCCATAACCAAGTACTGCCACCATTTCGTTCTTAAGCACCTGTTGTGCCTTTTCAAGTGGAAACTCTTGCCGGGTTACTACCACTTCTTCCATATCACCAAATTTCATTGTTGCCATTGTTAATCTCCTTGTAAGTGAGTAATTTCTTGAATTTATTCCACTTGATTGGCTACGCCACCATCCGAAAGGATGGAAGCCGCACCGCGAGCCATTGAAACGATACCGGTCCGGGCCATTTCAATGATCCCCCAGGGTCGCAATAGATCAATAAAACCTTCAATCTTGGTTTCATCGCCAGTAATTTCGACAATAAAGGAAGAATTGGTCACATCAACAATCCGGGCTCGAAACACATCGACGATTTGCATGATCTGTCCGCGTGATTCAGCTGTGGCAGCCACTTTGATCATCGCTAAATCCCTTGAGACAACTGGTAGTGAGGTAAGGTCAACCACCTGAACAACGTTGACCAATTTGTAGAGGTATGCAACCAGTCGTTCAATGCTGGTTTCATCACATTCAACACAGATGGTCATCCGAGATATTCCTTCTGATTCGGTATGTCCCACCGTCAGCGATTCAATGTTGAATGCCCTTCTACGAAATAAGGATGCAACTCGGTTGAGTACGCCTGGTTTATCTTCTACTAAAACGACTATGGTATGCAGCATGGTAGTTGTTCCCTTTACTCAATAACCAGATTTGTCTCGATGTGAACCGGCAAAGGCCGTTGGATCATTTCTTTTAGCTCTGCTCCTGCAGGAACCATCGGATACACACATTCTTCTTTTTCAACCCGGAAATCGATCACGGTTGTTTCAGTTGTCTGCCTGGCGGTTTGGATGGCAGCCTGAGCTTCAGCTCTGGTGGTTGCACGTAATCCAACGAGAGAGTGAGCCTCGGCGATCTTTACGAAATCAGGGCTTTTCATCGGGGTTGCAGAGTAGCGTTTATCGTAGAAAAACTCTTGCCATTGGCGAACCATCCCCAGATAGCCATTGTTGATAATGGCAACATTCAATTTGATCCCTTCCTGGGCGCAGGTCGAGAGTTCCGCCTGAGTCATTTGGAATCCGCCATCCCCACATACGACCCATACTTCCTTTTTGGGTTGAGCAAATTTTGCGCCGACTCCGGCTGGCAAGCCAAATCCCATCGTGCCCAGCCCACCTGAAGAAATGAACTGGCGTGCATGGTCTTGCTTGTAATATTGGGCAGACCACATCTGGTTTTGACCCACATCGGTCACAATCACAGCTTCGCCCTGGGTGAGGTTCCAGATATCATTGATGACATGGGCTGCGTAAAGATGACCGTTATCTGGTAAGTTTTGAATATCTCTGACCGCACTGTCGCCTTTCCATTCGTCAATCTGGCTCAACCATTGTTCATGACCAGCAGGCTCCAACTGTTCCAATAACAGGCAGAGAGATTCGCGCAAATCACCAACCAGAGCTACATCTGCCTTCACATTCTTGTTGATCTCTGATCGGTCAATTTCCACATGGATCTTTTTTGCATGCGGGGCATATCGCTTTAAGTCACCGGTTACCCGGTCGTCAAAACGCATTCCAAATGCCAGAAGTAAATCTGCTTCCTGGATTGCTTTGTTTACCCAGGATTCCCCATGCATACCCATCATCCCCAGATTGAGCGGATGAGAAGCGGGAAATCCACCTAAACCCAGTAAAGTCATAGCCACCGGAGTGTGAGTCAATTCAGCGAAAGCTTGCAGTTCTTTCATCGCTCCGCTTAATATCACCCCTTGTCCAGCCAAGAATCACTGGTCGCTGAGCAGCCTTGATCAGGTCAGCTGCTTTCGATAACTCTGCTGTTCCCGGCCGATATGGCGGGCGGTAAGATCGCATTTTGATCGGTGAATGATCATAGGTCCAATCGATACTTGCTTGCTGGGCATCTTTGGAAATATCTACCAGCACCGGGCCTGGTCTGCCAGACCTGGCGATATAAAATGCTTCTCGCAAGGTCGGAGCAATCTCACGCACATCTGTCACCAGATAATTCTGTTTGGTAATCGGCAGTGTGATTCCGGTCACATCCATTTCCTGGAAGGCATCCAAACCGATCAACTTGCTATTCACCTGTCCGGTAATAAATACGGTGGGGGAAGAATCCATCATCGCGGTGGCAATACCAGTCACCAAATTGGTTGCTCCGGGACCAGATGTGGCCAAGTGCGACACCCACTTTACCTGATGCTCGCGCATATCCATCAGCCATATGGGATGCGCCTTGCTCATGCCGAACCAGCACATGGTGAATTTTGGTATCAATCAGTGCATCATAAATCGGAAGGTTGGATCCACCCGGATAACCAAAAACAACTTCCACACCCTCATGTTCCAATGTTTCCCATAATATTTGTGCACCTGTTTTTTTCATTCTTCCTCCAATAAATCCGAATTAGTCCACTAACACTGCGCCCTGATTTGCGCTGGTGACAAACCGCGCATATCGTCGCAGCCATTTACTTGTGAATAGTTGGTTGATATTCGGGTAATCTTGCTAATCGACTTTTCAATTTCCTCATCGCTCAGACGAACATTCAGACTGTACGAGCGTCTAGATCAATTTCCACTACATCACCTGGCTCAACTGCTGCAATTGGACCTTTTGCTGCCGCCTCGGGTGAGACATGACCGATACAAGCGCCGCGAGTACCGCCGGAGAATCGTCCGTCTGTGATCAGTGCTACTTTATCCCCCAGTCCCATACCCATAATTGCGCTGGTTGGGCTCAGCATTTCCTGCATTCCGGGTCCACCGCGCGGACCTTCATAGCGGATAATCACTACATCACCCGCCTTGAACTTCTGTTGCCATGATTCCGCGCAGTGCATCATCCTGTGATTCATAAATACGGGCTGGTCCGCTGAACTTCCGCATACCTCACTGACTCCACCAGCTTTGACAACCGCGCCATCCGGTGCCAGGTTTCCAAACAAGCAAGCCAGTCCACCCTTAGCCAAATGTGCCCGTTCTCCGCTGGTCGAATCACTTCTTCATTTTTGTTTTGTGCTTTTTCAATGATTTCCCCGCATAGTTTTGCCGCTCACGGTCTTGCGGTCCAAATGCAGCGCATTGGTAGCAGTTTGTACTTCCTTCAAGATCGCAGGGATTCCGCCAGCGTTATGCACATCTTCCATGTGCCACTGTCCGGCTGGACTGACTTTGCATAAATACGGAATTTTCTGGGCGATTTCATCAATTCGGGAAAGCGGATAATCCAATCCGGCTTCATGAGCAACTGCCATTCCATGCAAGATGGTATTGGTGGAGCCGCCCATCGCCATATCCAACGCATATGCATCATCAAAAGCTTCCATGGTTGCAATATCACGCGGTAGGACATTATCTATTAACAAGCCGTAGGATGCGTTCTCCAGCTCTGTCTGGCTAGGGCTTCGCGTTCTGCGCTCTTTGCCAGGGCTGAACCGTTATAAGGTAGAGCCAATCCTAGCGCTTCCATCAGGCAGTTCATACTATTGGCTGTGAACATACCCGAGCATGAACCGCACGACGGGCAGGCTCGATCTTCGATCATGCTTCAGACGGGCTGCATCCATCTTCCCTGCCTGATATGCGCCGACACCTTCAAAAACGGAGATCAGATCGATCGCCTGTCCATCTGGCATCCGACCGGCTGCCATGGGACCACCCGAGATGAATAGTGTGGGGATATTGACCCGCATGGCCGCCATCAGCATACCCGGGCACGATCTTGTCGCAATTCGGAATGCAGACCATACCATCAAACTGATGCGCTTCGATCATCGTTTCAACACTGTCGGCGATCAGCTCCCTCGAAGGCAGGGAATATTTCATTCCCTGATGACCCATCGCGATGCCATCATCCACACCGATGGTGTTGAACTCAAATGGAACTCCGCCGGCTGCCCGGATGGATTCTTTGATCAGCTTTCCAAATTCTTGCAGATGAACATGACCAGGAATGATATCGATGTAAGAATTGACCACCGCGATAAACGGTTTCCCCATATCCGCATCAGTCAGACCGGTCGCTTTGAGCAACGCGCGGTGGGGACTTTTGTCAATTCCTTTTTTGATGATGTCTGATCGCATGTACTATCTCCGGATGAAAAATAAAATAAAAAAACCACCTGTTTTGTCAGGTGGCTTTTGGTTACTTTTGGGTGATTTTCGGTTTGCTAAACTTACTTCTCTATTACCCTCACTGGCCGCCTAACGTCAAATTGGTCCTTAATAATAAGGACCGCAAGAATAATAATGACGGAAAGGAGGCTCAAGTAAGTAAGTGTTCATAATATAATACCTAGAGTATACGCATAACAAATCAGATTGTCAATGCATTTTTGGAAAAGTTGCCTATATCTGTACCAAATTGCCCATCTTTTGTCTAAACAGGTGAGACACTCGCGTTTTCTACTATAATCAAGCAATCATTTCTCTACTCAGGTGAACTATGAAACTCGCAATTCTTGGCGCTGCAGGCGTGCGAACTCCGCTCATCATTGAAGAAATCATCCGCAGGCAACACCAACTCCACATCCATGAACTGTCCTTGATGGATATCGACCAGGAACGGCTGGACCTCATCTCAGCCATCACCATTCCTCTAGAAGCCGTCCCCGAAGTAAGTTCTCCATCCACCGCACAACCGATGCGGTCGACAGCGCTGAAAGGCGCAGATTATGTCATCACCACCTTCCGGGTAGGCGGAATTGAATCACGTGTGATTGATGAACGGGTCGCACTGGATTTAGGCTTACTCGGTCAGGAAACTACTGGTCCGGGTGGCTTCGCAATGGGATTGCGATCCATTCCGGTTCTGCTCCATTACGTCAACCTGATGAAAGAACACTGCCCGAACGCATGGTTGATCAATTTCGCCAATCCGAGTGGAATGATGACTGAAGCAGTCCGTTCAATCGGCAAATGGCAGCGCGCGGTAGGAATCTGCGATGGACCCAGCAGTATGCTGGAGATTGATTGCCCGATTGGCGGCAATTGCCCCTGGATGAACTTTCCCTGGAGTATTTCGGATTGAACCATCTGGGATGGATCCGATCGATTAAGTATAAACAACAAAATATCGTCCCATGCTGATCCAGACCCTTGCGCAGATGGGAACCATTCCTGGTTTTCATATCCATTCCCGCCTGGTGGAACGCCTTAACCTGATCCCGAATGAATACCTCTACTATTACTACCATTCCCGCCAGGCAGTCGAAAATATCCTGCAATCGGGGCAAACTCGCGGTGAATTGGTGGCAAATTTGAACAAGAACTTATTTGCCCGGCTGAAAGAACTTAAACAAAAAGAAGAACTTGAAACTATGCGTAGCCGTCCATGCAGATTACATCCATCAACGCGGAGTGACCTATATGCGCGCAGAGACTTCCGGCAAGCAACAACAAACGATGGAAGAATGGTGCAAGAAGGGGATGATCTTGGGTATGCCCGTCTGGCGCTAAACCTGATTGAAGCACTTGGAAGGCGGCCAACCGCGTCAGTTGATCGTAAACATTCCCAATCAAGGTTCCATTTCCGGTATGTCTGCCATCGGATGTGGTTGAAATTCCCGCCTGGATCAGTAAAGATCAGATCCAGCCTGTATGCCATTGGTGAAATCCCCGACCATTGCCTGGGATTGATGAAGCTAGTCAAAACCTACGAGAAGCTGACGATCGAAGCTGCGGTAGAAAATCTCCCACCAAAAAGCGGTCGATGCGATTGCTCTACATCCGCTGGTAGCAGATTACTCCCTTGCCAGAAAAGCTGGTGGATGGTTATCTTACAGCGTCACGGTGACTACTTCCCAAATTGAATTGAGTAGAGAGTTATCGAACCAAGTATGCCCATACAGTATGATGTCCTGGTGGTCGGTGATGCGTCTCTGGATCTCATTTTTACTGATCTGCCCCACCTACCCAGAATGGGTGAAGACACCCTAGCCCGCGGATTTCAGATGGTTCCGGGGGAATCTTACAACACCACCGTCGCCTTGCACCGGTTGGGAGTGAAAACCGCCTGGGCAGCAAATTTTGGCAATGATCGAATTCAGTCAAATCATTCTGAAATCATTGTGAAAAAGAGGGCTTGATCCAGCTTTTTTTGTCCATCATCCAAAGTCATTCCTGAGAGTCTCTGTATCTGCTTCCATACCTGGCGAACGTGGATTCCTTTCTTATTACGATCCTGAACCGGCTATTCCAGCTGCGATCCCTGCCTTACCCAAAATAAATGCCAAATACTTGTTTATTCCTGGATTTCTTTACGGCACTCTGCTTGAAGCGGCATTACCGGTTGTAAAACTAAAAAAAATGAAGATCATCATGGATGGAAATACCAGTGAACCAATCACCCTCAAGCAAAAGCCGTTCAAAGAGCACTAAGAGCCATTGAGGTCTTTATGCCTAATGAACGAGAGATTCTTCGATCTAGCAGAAACGGACAACCTGGAGGAAGCGATTACCGTACTGCAGTATTTTGTCCGTTGGTAGTGGTGAAAGCCGGCGCTGATGGTAGTTATGCCATGTTCGAGAACACCATCTATCATCAGCCGGGCATCAAGGTTAAAGTGTTGGATACCACTGGCGCGGGTGATTGTTTTGATGCAGGATTTATCAAAGCCTGGCTGGATGGAAAACCGATTGAAGAATGTCTACTTTGGGGCAATATTGTGGGCGGGTTATCTACCCAGGGACATGGTGCGGCTGGCGCAGTGATCGATACAAAAGTTGTAGAAAATTATTTAGAATCGTTTTAACTCGTAAAGGTTTGACTTACTTGCTCATTTACTACCAGACAAGATATTTTTTCATCTGCATCAAATCAGCTTTTGCGCCATATTGATCAAAGATCTGCTTGGCGCGTGTTTTGGACGTGTTAGCGCGAGGAGAATCGCCCATTTTTTGGAAGATCATCGAGCGAAAAACCAAATTTCTGCCCTGCTCCAGCACATCCCCGGTGTGCTGAAAAATCTCGTCGCTTAAATTAAGGCAATCTTTAGCTCTAACAATATCTTCTTCCTCGAAGGCAACCAAAGAAAGCAATCTGTAAGCGCGCCCGCGGTCATCGGTGATATGGCTATTGCTTGTAATTGAATCAGCCAAAACCACAGCTTCTTCTGCACAACTCCGCGCCTGTTGCAAGTCACCTTTCGCCATCCAGAGCATGCCTTCTTCCGTTTTTAAATCAGCCAGCAAATCTTTGGAGCGAATATTTTGCAGTAATTCGGTACCGGTGTTTACAAAATCCAATCCAAGATCGTATTTTTCTGTTAAATAATACAGCTTACTGAGATGCAAGCAGATCATGCCTGTCTGGTAGGTTAGGTTCAGGGTACTGGATTGTTTTAATGCTTGTCTCAGCGATTCTTCCGCTTCAGCAAAATCTCCTCGATCCACCAGTAATAATCCCATACTGGTTAATACCTCCACTTCGCCCTCCACATCCCCCAGCGCCTGGTGACTCTTTAGACTGGTCCTGAAACTTTCCAGTGCCTGGTTCCAATTTCCAAGCTTCCATTGCAAGACCCCAAGGTTATTGCTCGATCTGGCCACTGAAATCTTATCGCCAATTTTCTCGCGATATCCAATCGACCGTTGTAGTAACTCAACCGCTTCACTAAACCGGCTTTGCTGGAAGTAGACTCCCGCCAGACGGTTACAAATGGATGCATACAAGGATGGTTGTTTGTTCACATCCAATCCCCTTAGCGCTGAAACAAAAGTGGATTCAGCACCGGGCATGTTTCCCATTCTGAAATGGATCCAACCCAGATCGTGCAGCTGGTAAATCATCTCAATCGGGTCACTCGAACCATTTAAGCGCAACAATTCCTGGGCAAAAGTGATGTTATCAATCGCTTCCTGGTATTTTCCTAATTTTTCAAACACTTCAGCGATTAATCGATGTATTTTTGCCAATTTCTGGTAGTCTTCCCGACTGCATACCGTCTCCTGCAGTCGATTTGCCGATTTGCGATAAGAATCTAAGGCATTTTGGTACTCACCTCTGAATACCTGAATGTTAGCCAGACCCGTATATACATCTGCTGCCTGGGTGTTCTGGTGCGGAATACTGCTCATCAACGTCTCAGCATGGCGGAAATACTTTTGGGCTTGCACAATTGCATATTTATCTGCAGATTGTTTGCCGGCCAGAATACAATAATGTAAGGCTCTTGCGCCATCATTGCTGTAGGAATAATGCCTGGCCAACACATCAACCAATTGTTCCAAATGCTCAGGCAGTAATTTCTCAATCGTATGAGCAATCATCCCATGCAATTCGCTTTTATCTCCGCTTAAAAGCGTGCCGTAGATCGTGTCGGACATGAGGATGTGGGTAAAGCGGTAATCCTGACCTTTAAAATCGGAGAACTTCTCCAGAATGCCGCGATTGACCAATTGTAATAACACTTCATCAAAGAAGGATGGTTCACCGATCCGAAGTACATCCCGCAGTACAATCGAATTAAAATCCCGCCCAATGACCGAAGCCACCTGTAACAGACGTCGTTGTACCGCGCTTAACCGATCGAAACGCGACAAGATCAAACCCTGTAAGGTGTCTGGAATATTGAAATTCGATTGACCTTTTCTGTCCGTGGCTAATTTCCAGGCATCATCAAATAAAATCGCGCCCTGATCAACCAGGGTTCGAATTAACTCAGCTATAAAGTAAGGATTGCCATTCCCAAATTGGATGATCCGCTCGATCAATTTTTCAGGTAATGCGTGCGGATGCAAATAATTATCAATCAGTTTTCTGGCATCTTTTGGGTTCAAGCGCTCAATTTCAATCAATCTGAATTGATCAGAGAGCTCATTCTGACTGATTGCCAGCATACGGGTGAAAGTATCATCACTGAGAGTGCGGGTATTCACCACGATCATTACAGGGAAATCACTCAGGATCCGCGCCAGGAAGGTGAGGAATTGTATGGATGATTCATCTGCCCAGTGCATGTCTTCAAATATAAAGACCATGGGGAGGTGTTCAGCCTGTCCAAACAAGATATCTTTTACAAGTAAGAAAATCTCGCGCTGCAGAAGTTCTGGATCAAGGAAAGACAGGCGATTGCTTTGAAATTTCTCTTTCGAGAGCACTCCCAAAATCCAGAGCAAAAGGGAGATTGTTTCATCCTGAGTGTAATTACCCCTAGGTTGAATGTGTTTCTTCGCGATCTCACGAAGTTCCTCTTCCGATTCGTTACCGCTTAGATCAAAATAGTGTCGCAGCAGATCTTGCAATACCCAATACTGGATGGATTTCTTGTATGTAAAACAATGCCCCGCTACTGATACAATCCCCATCTCATTTAATGTGGATCGAAATTCATTCATCAGGGTAGATTTACCGATTCCAGCTTCACCATACACCACTGCCATGGCGCCATGCTCGGTATCTCTCACCCGATCAATCATATCGTTCAGTTGACTCAGCTGCTTTTCGCGGCCAATAAGTTGGCTGCGCATGCGTAAGGCCATATCAGTGGTTTGTTCTTCTACAAATTCAACAAACTGGTACGCATTCGTAGGTTTATCGTATCCTTTTAACCAGAAAGGACCTGCCGGCCTAAATTCCACTTTCCCTTTTAATCGCTGGTAAACCGGTTTGCTGACTAAAATCACACCCGGATCAGCGACATTCAGCAATCGGCTGGTGAGATTTACCGTATCCCCAATTGCGGTGTAGTTCATCAGCATATTTGATCCGATTCCGCCTACAATCACTTCACCGCTGTGCAGAGCGATATGCATGGAGATCTGTTGCTCCTGGTTTAGCTTTGCACCGAATCTCTCCTGAATTTGGTAACTAAATTGGCGCACATCATCCATCATTGCATTTGCCGCGCGAATAGCCAGTTCAGGATGGTTTTCATGGGCGATAGGCGCACCAAATATCGCCATCAGTCCATCGCCGAGCATTTTATCGACCATGCCATCAAATTTATAAACGTCTTTAATCAAGACATTCATCAATTGCTGAATGACTACAAAAACTTCTTCTGTGTCTAATTTTTGGGATAAGGATGTGAAACCTGATAGATCTGCAAACAGGATGGACACCGTTCGGCGTTGACCAGCTGCATTCAATCCTGCGACCCTGAACCGTTCTAAGAGATCAGCGCCAATCATCACGCCAACAGTTTCAGGGATATATTCTTCCGAAGCGGCAGTGGCAACCAGGGATGAGGTATCTACCTCAAGTTGCGCGCCGCAATTTCCGCAGAAGCGCATTCCGGGAGGATTATTGAAACCACAGCGATGACACAACAAATTTGCCATTGAACCACATTCCCTGTTTAAATCACTACACAGGCTTCAAAAGCCTGGATTCCATTTGGTATATCTATACTATAATCACTTCGTCATTTTGTAGAGGTTTTTGTTGGCTGATTGTAAGGTTTTTTAGCAATTATTTACAGGTAGAGTGTCATGAATGACGAAGAAAAGCAACCTGATTTTTGGGTGAAGAATATCCCAATCTACGGAAAGACGATCCTGGCACCCATGGATGGTCTTTCTGATTATCCTATGCGCAATCTATGCCGCAGATATGGTTCTGCAATCAGCTATACCGAATTTCTGAATACCACAGATATTTTCAACCAGAATCGCGATATTGATCGCCGCATGGCATTCAGCGAGACTGAACGCCCAATTGCTTTCCAATTGCTAGATTCAGATCCTGATCGCCTGGTTCAAGCCGCTGAGCTGATCCTTCCTCTAAATCCAGATATTCTGGATGTTAACCTCGGTTGTCCTTCTCGCAGCGTTTCTTCCCGAGGTGCTGGAGCGGGTTTGCTTCGCAGACCTGACCTGGTGCAACAGATAATTGCACGCCTTACCCAGCACCTTCTCTCTACCCATCACCGCAAAAATCCGCCTGGGTTGGGATGACAATAGTATGAACTATCTTGAAATCGCAAAAATCGTCCAGGACAATGGCGGTTCTCTGATTGCAGTTCACGGTAGAACACGTCAACAAGCATACGCCGGTACCGCTGATTGGGAGCCGATCCGATTGATCAAACAAAGCGTATCCATCCCGGTGATTGCAAACGGTGATATTCGCACCCCGGAAGACATTCGCCAGGCGTTTGACCGCACTGGATGTGATGCAGTCATGATTGGCCGTGCGGCTCTTGGTAATCCGTGGATATTTTCCGGTCTAGATTTTAATCAAATCTCACTGAGCAAAACCATTCAAGTGATTTATGAACACCTCACATTGATGATTGATTTCTACGGTGAAACGACCGGTGTAACCTTTTTCCGAAAACACCTGAAAGCATATCTGAAAAGATTCCACTTTCCGCGTACCAATCTACTGCCCCTCATGCTTGCGACTACCCAAAAGCAAATCGAGGACTTACTGACCGAATTAGAGACAGACATCTGGCCACATGTGGAGGCAGCATGTCACAAACCGTAGCCCGCCAATGTGTTCGTAAAGCTTGCTCGTTCCGTTTTCCGGGGCCAAACCGCGATGAGTTTGCCTGTCCAAAGTGCGGATCGGCAACCTTAATTGCTTCTACATACCCAACCCAAACCCTTGATGAAATATCGGTTTCGAGTTCACCTTCTCTCTGGCTGGAGATTGGTTTGGACAATTTACGCAGCGCTCTCAACGTCGGCTCGGTTTTTCGCACATCAGATGGCGCTGGAGTTCAACAGATCCATTTATTTGGAATTTGTCCTCCCCCCACTCACCTGGAAGTAAAAAAAACAGCACTGGGCGCTGATGAAACCATCCCCTGGCGACCAGCACTGGGATGGGGTGGAAGCTGTTCGAAATATCAAAAACGATGGATATGCCGTCTGGTCACTTGAAAAAACCAGTCAATCGGTAGATCTTTTCTCGTTACCCACACCACACCAGAATCAGAAAATTTTACTCATTATTGGAAATGAGAATGCGGGTGTGGATCCGGGTATTCTCGACTTAAGTGATCGAATTGTCCATTTGCCCATGCTTGGTTTGAAGGAATCACTCAACGTTGCCAGTGCATTTGCAATCGCAGTATACTGGATGAAGTTTGGTTGGTCAGGTCGACAAGCTCACAATTAAACCATTCATCCTTAACATGATGGATCACCCAATTAAAAAACTCACGCTACCTTCATATATGATCCAATGGCTTCATCCGAATTCTAATTATTCTGGTCTTCGGGTGGAATATACAATGCGCGCTCGTCTTCCTCATCCAGCCAACTAACTATGTAGCCGGGTTTCAATTACCAGCTGACCTAATAGGTACTACGGTTATCCGATCCTTCGGATTGTTATTTCTGATGTGGAATATTCCGTACGGATTTGCCGCTATTCAGCCGGTGCGGTGGAAGATTTGTCTGCCAATTGCTTTCATTCAGCAGCTTACCGGGGTGTTCGGCGAATTGTGGATCCTATCCACCCTCAATTCAGAGTCAATCATTCGATCATCGATTGAGAAATTCTTTTTATTCGATTCTGTCGGATTGGGGATTCTAGCGATCGCATGGATTCTCCAGTACTATCTAATATCTCACGAAAGGGAGCTATGATCTATTCAACCTTTATTTCTACCGATGACCTTTCCCAATTGTTGGGAAGTCAAGACTTGCTTTTGGTAGATTGCCGCTTCGAGTTGGCCGATCCGGATTCTGGTCGTGAAATGTACCTGGCAGATCATCTTCCAGGGGCAGTGTACTGCGACCTCAATCAACAAATGTCATCCAAACCTACCCCAACCACCAGCAGGCATCCCCTACCAGAGAAGAGATCATTCCAACAAATGCTTTCTCACTGGGGCGTCACTCCATCTCTTCAAATCGTGGTTTATGATGCGGAAGGTGGAGCAATGGCGGCAGTTCGCTTATGGTGGATGCTGAAAGCCTGCGGACATGAGGCGGTAGCAGTGCTGGATGGCGGTTACCCAAAATGGCTGCTCGAAGATAAACCCACTGATTCCGCCGCACCCAATGTCCCGAACACCTGTCGCAAATCAGTATGAGATTAATCCCAATCATTTCTTGACAACCATGCAAATGGAGGCCATCTACCGAGATCCAACCTGGCTTTTGATCGATGCCCGTAATCCACAGCGTTTCGCCGGTTTTGAAGACCAGATCGACCCGATAGCCGGGCATATCCCCAACGCCATCAATCTACCGTATGCTCAAATGCTTGATTCGACCGGAAAACTCCTTCCAGTAGATTCTCTCAAACAAAAATTTGATTTGATTTTTCAAGACAAGGATATTAATAAAACCGTTGTTTACTGCGGTTCAGGGGTAACATCTATTCTTGTCCTAACCGCTATGGAACTTTGCGGTTTTCAAGGTGCCAGATTATATCCAGGCTCGTGGAGTGAATGGATCAGGGATTCAAAACACGAAATCGCTGCTGGAATTCATCCAAATCAATTTTAAAAAATTTAATGAGGAGAAAATATGGCTAACACATCCGTCCGCTGGATTACTGGTAAGCAATTTATTGGAACAGATTCAACCAATCACTCGGTAGTTTTATCCACTCCGGATGAAGGCATCGGTGTCAAACCATCCGAAATGTTATTGGTTGCGCTCTCGTCCTGCACTGGCGTAGACATTGTCGAAATCTTAACCAAAAAGAAGATGAAACTGACTTTCCTGGAGATCAAAGCCACCGGTGAACAGGACCCTGAACCACCCTGGACTTTCCGAAAGATCAATGTACATTATCGGGTAGGTGCTGAGGGGTTAACTGAAAAAGCACTGGAACAGGCAATCGAGCTCTCCGAACAGAAATACTGCTCTGTCGCTGCAACCATCCGCGGAGTAGCAGAAATCACCACTTCATATGAAATTGTAACCGAATGAGGTTTTAAGCAGCGCATAACTGAAGGAGGACCTAAGATTTCGATGTCAATGGAATTTCGGACCTCCCACATGAAACTTCCTCTTGGATTTTGTGTGTGAATAACTAACTCGCGAAGAAATAAACAAAACTCATAATCTCAGGTGTAGAATGTCATCAATAACCTACACTTTTTTCCCATTTCACCTGTTGCATCATTTCTATCGTTGTAAATCATGTATACTTAATACTTGCAGATAATAATATTTTTGGGGTATCTACCTTACGATTAGACAATTTTTTTCAGGAGGATCTTGTGAAAGAAGAGCTCATTAATAAACTCATGAAGCCCAAGAGTCTTGCCGTCATTGGCGCATCCGCCAAGCCGGGCAAGATCGGCTACACCGTGATTAAGAATCTCATCGAGAGCGGTTACGAGGGAAAAGTTTACCCAATCAACCCGGAAGCAGATGAGATTCTTGGTTTAAAAGTATATAAAACTTTAGCAGATGTTCCCGGAACTATTGATTCAGCCGTCATCACCATCCCCGCAAAAGCAGTCATGCAGGCAGTGGAAGAATGCGGCCAAAAAGGCGTGAAAGGTCTCATCATCATCACCTCTGGCTTTAGCGAGACCGGCAACAAGGAACTAGAGCAACAGATGGTCGATCTGGCGCACAGTAAAGACATGTGCATCCTCGGTCCGAACATTGTGGGTACCCTATCCAACTCGGATAAGATGAATGCCTCCTTCGCTCCTTTCTTACCATTAAACGGTAAAGCATCCCTCCTGACACAAAGCGGCGCGTTACTTATCGCCATCGATGCATCCACTTATACCCGTGGCGTTGGTTTCGACAAACTGGTCTCTCTGGGCAATATGGCGGATGTTGATTTTGGTGACCTGATTGAATGGCTCGACAAAGATCCAAATACAACCTGTATTTGTCTCTATATCGAAGGCATCAAAGACGGAGCAAAATTCCTGGATGTATGCCAAAAAGCCAGCACACCTGTCATCGCTCTCAAATCCGGCGTTTCTGCGCACGGCGCCGCCGCTGCCGCCTCTCACACTGGATCACTGGCTGGATCAGGCAAAGTTTACGATGCTGCCTTCCAACAAGCAGGTGTCGTTCGTGCTTCAGATCTGAACAATTTGTTTGACCGCACCCTGGCGCTCTCCCTCCAACCCCCATTAAAAGGTGAAAACATCCTGGTCCTTACCAACGGTGGTGGTGTTGGCGTTTTAGCTACTGATGCTGCTGAGCGCTATGGCATCCCAATGAAGTTTGCACCGGAAGATGTACAAGCCGAACTAAAGAAGCATATGCCAGAATTCGGATCCGCCAAGAATCCGGTGGATATGACCGGTATGGCCGGAAATGACTGGTATTACGCAACGACGAAATTCTCTTATGCCCACAAGTGGACCGACGCACTGGTAGTTCTCTATTGTGAAACTGCACAAACCGATCCGCAACAAATCGCTGAGGCCATTCATCGCGGAGTCAAAGAATCTGGTGTGACCGGCAAACCAGTGACTGCTTCCTTCGTAGGTGGGGAAAAATCCGATAAAGCCATGCGCTGGCTGGTAGACAATGGCATCCCGGCTTACAACGCCCCAGACCTGGCTGTAAACGCCATGGCCGCTCTGCGTGAATATGCCCGTATGCACGAACTGATGTCTGAAAAAGTGGCTGGCTGTGATTCTGAACGGCGGTAAGATAGCTCGAGAAATCATTGCCAAGGCTCGCGCCGATGGACGCGGTGCATTGACCGAAGTTGAATCCAAGCAAGTATTCAGCGCATACGGCCTGCCGATTGCACCCACCACGCTGGCAACCAGCGAAGATCAGGCTGTTGAAATGGCCAAGAAGATCGGCTATCCGGTAGTGATGAAGATCGTCTCTCCCCAAATTCTACACAAATCCGATGCAGGCGGCGTGAAAGTCAATGTGAAAGATGAAGCTGCTGTTCGGGATGCTTATAAGACCATTCTGGTAAATGCCAAGAATTACAAAGCAGATGCCCAGATCCACGGGATCGCAGTGCAAGAAATGGCTCCCTGGGGTACGGAATGCATCATCGGCTCAGTCAATGATTCAACCTTCGGCCCGACCGTGATGTTTGGCCTGGGTGGTATCTTTGTCGAAGTGCTGAAAGATGTGACCTTCCGGGTCGCCCCCATCAGTCAGGGTCAGGCCGAAAAGATGATTGGCGAAATCCGCGGCGCTCCCATTCTCGCTGGCGCTCGTGGAGAATCTCCCCGAGACCGCAAAGTTCTAGCCGAGATCTTGTGTAAATACTCAACAATGATCTTTGACCTGAAGGATGAGATCTCCGAAACCGACGCAAACCCGGTTTTGGTGTACGAAGAAGGCAAAGGCCTCAAAGTTGTAGACGCCCGCGTTATCCTGAAAAAATAAATTTCACTTAAGTCATAACCGCCCGACCGAAAATCGGGCGGTTTTTTCTTGCAATCAGCCTGTTTGTCCTATACAATCTGATTATCAACGGTCATACGCTAGCGTTTCCACAGAATGGAAGGCAAATATGAGCGGAAAAATTGTCACTGTTTATCAGGTTTCTGGTCAGTTGGAAGGTGAGCTGATTAAGGCTTTTCTTGAAGCGAACGATATTCCAACCGGTGTGGCTCAAGAGAGTGCCGGCATCGTGTATGGGCTCACGATCGGCGCTCTAGGCACGGTTGATATTCTGGTCTCAGAAGAAAATGTAGCAAAAGCAAGGCATCTGTTAGAAGAGTACCAATCAGGCAAGCTCAACCAATCAGAAGAAACGTATATCCCAGCCGATCAGGATGCGGAGAAGGAATAAAAATGGCAGACGGTTATCTTAAGAATTTATTGGGAAAAAAAGAACAGATCATTCACATCTCTCGGCAACACTGGCTGGTGTATTTGCAAAATATTTTGCCTGAGGTTGCGATCATCGTACTGATGATCATTGGAATCTCCGTATCTATCATCAGCTTTGAAAAATCATGGATCTGGTTATTTGCCTTGCTACTGATCTTGCCGCTCATCTCCATCTTACGAGATACGCTCATTTGGCTCAATCGGCAGTACGTCATAACCAACCACCGTGTGATCCAGGTATCTGGCATCATCAACAAAGATGTCACCGACTCTTCTTTAGAGAAAGTAAACGACGTCAAGTTAGTCCAATCTTTCTGGGGCCGTCTTTTGGGATATGGCAATATTCACATCATGACAGCCGCTGAACTCGGTATCAACTTATTCAGTCGCATTGCCGACCCGGTTCGATTTAAAACAACCATGCTGGATGCGAAAGAAAAAGAAGAATCCGAAATCGGAGATGTAATCGCCTCCAGTGTCAGATCAGCAAGCATACCGGATATGATCTTAAAATTGGCTGAATTGCGCGAAAAAGGGTTGATCTCAGATGAAGAGTTTCAATCTAAGAAACAAACGTTATTAGGAAAAATTACTGCTTGAAAATTTTCAAAAGTCCTCAACCAAATTGAGGACTTTTTATTACGATTGTTTAATTTCCGAAAATCACCTCATCCTTAGTCTTCGAGTAATCCTTCATTCACATAAGCAGTAATCTCTCCGACACTCAGATTGTCTATTCCTAATTTGTCCAATGTTCTGCCTTTGCGCCAGTAATCGGTTCGGTGGATGATGCAAGCCAGGTTGATGATGGCATCCATCCCTCGCACGGATACTCCATATCTCCTACCCAGCGCGGCAAGCGGAACCAGGCTCATCGGTACGTCTTCAAAGATATATCGGTGGTTGAGAGTTGCTGGAGCCTTGATGCCATAATACCCGGGTTGATTCTGTATAGCTTCATATAAATCAGTACCGCTTGTGTTGTATGCCATCTTCAACCACTCCAAAGAGGTGCGTGCCCTGATCCCAAGGGATGCAGCCACAGTAACTCTTTCCCGATCCAACACCTCCAATACCTTGGCATACAGAGGGAGTAGCTCCATCAATATAAAATTCAAAATCGCCATGGGTTGATTCAATTCTGTCCAGCATTCAACAATGTCAGAGCCGGGTGAAAGATCGCGCCCATATTGTTTAAACCGGTCTGAAGTACATTCCCGCCATCAATATATTGGGGATAAGCTTCACGAATAATATCCAATACTTCCTTTGTGCGGGTCGCCGGGAGTGCAGCAAGTGGAACGGCTTCTTTGATGCGGAATATCCTGGCCTGCGCCGGACCATCGGATCTGGAGGCATAAATAAAAGTCTCTGCCTCAGCAATCGTTACATCAGCTTTACATTGCTGGTCCCGTAGAACCTTTGCAAACTCAATTGCCCCGCAGGTTCGTCCCGGATGAAGTACTACAATTTGGCCATCAACAAGATGGGCAGCCATGTTTTTCGCGATATCCGCATGAGCAGAAGAAGGGACCACCACCATAATCACATTGGCATCTTGCACCGCTTCGCTCATTTCTGAGGTCACTTTCTTCAATTTGCCAAAACCCCGCGGACCATTGTCATAGCTTTCTAAATCAAGTCCACCCAGGGCATGGATGGCGTAAATATGATCTGCAGTTCGGTTATATAGTGTGGTTTCAAAACCCAACAAAGCCAGATGGGCAGCCATCGCTTTCCCGCCATGACCTGCTCCAATCACTGTATATTTGGTTGATGTAGTCATTATTCCCTCCGATTTAAGTTTGCAATTCTTTGCATCCTCATTCACAGGTTGGCTTTGTCCGTTCACACTGACACACCTTCCATATAATATGCGAGTCCGATCTACTCCGAGAGCATATGGATTATTAATGAGTTGGGGAGCGTCCAGTATTCCGCTGGTTACCGCTTTGGTTAAGACGGCAGCATCCGTCCAGGGTTCCTGGATGGAAGGAGCCATGTCCCGGATAGCCTGCAAAGTGATTTCTGCTTCTTTGATCAACTCTGCTTTCCGGGATTGGATTTGGGGATCGATCGAAAAATCAGGTGCACCTTGTAAAAAGTTGTCAATAACTCGATTAGCTATTTTGCATGAAGTGATCACATCCGCAGCCGTAGCAGCATGATGTGCTTCGGAATAACTGACAACATGCACAATATCGGGTGCAAGGGCCATTTGTACATATACCGATGCTGCCAAATGACCCATTG
The DNA here is from genome assembly GCA_963818305.1 of uncultured Chloroflexia bacterium. Taxonomy (GTDB): domain Bacteria; phylum Chloroflexota; class Anaerolineae; order Anaerolineales; family Anaerolineaceae; genus DAIOEK01. Next base: position 468,048 of record CAWFRQ010000010.1, on the reverse strand, counting down.
CTTCAGCTGGATCGGTTGGATAGCTCAACAAACCAGTTCTAGTTTGTATCCAAACCTGGAAAGTTTCATTTTGAAGGGGAAGAATCATTTCTTTGATGGCTAACATTTTTGCCAGGTCCATCGCATCTGAAGTGCCAAATGGGGAGTTCAACATCATTTGCGCGATGTAATTATTCACTCCCATGGCGCGTGCATTGTATGCAGCAAGGAAAGCAGAAACGACAAAAATAACATCTGAAGCATCCCGCATTCCCCAATGGTGCGATTCATTCAACTCGACTGGGATGTGATGGTCACCATACCAGCGCATTACTTCTTGGTGTTGTTCAATGGAACCTTTTAAATCCCAGGGTCCGCGACCATCCATCTGATTGAACCAGAAGAGAGGTATGGCACACCAGGCGTTCTGGATCGTATCTGTCAGCACTTCTGCCATGCGAATAAACTCATCTGTACCTGAATAACTTCGCAACAATGGAAAATTCCCCGTTTGCGCTGCATCAAACAATTGCCGGAACTCTTCCGTGGATCGTACCGGAACTCCTCCTGCACCACGGTTCGCAATCAATTGTCGTTCTGGATGGAAGAAATTTTCCTGGGTATCCTGATCTACCCCAAGAGAAATCACATCCAACACACCGGCTTCAGCAATCTCGTTTATTCCTTGCCGCGTGGCTTCGTAATCCGGCAATCCAAAATGGTGTCGAAGGATCGGATATGGTTTTTTCTTATTGATCCGTTCAATGACATTTTTCGATTGCAGAGATATATTCTCTTCTGCCTTCTGGTTTCCTTGCAAATAATTCGCCACCAAATCAGGTCTTTCGCCGCCTTCAAATACAGCTTCAAAGAAATTCAATTGCCTGATCTTCGCTGCCAGCGGTGGGGTCCCGCCAAAGGCAAAGCGAACACCTGATTCCCTTAGATGATCGGCAGCTTCTGCAAATTCACTCAGCAATCTCTCACCTGTTTCGGGTGTCAGCCGGTAAGAAACTGCAACTAAATCCGGTTTTTCAATTTCGATAGCTTGCAACACTCGATCAATCGATACCGCCGGACCGAGAAAAACACATTCCCATCCGCAGGCTTCTGCAATGCGCAGGAATCGAACTAATCCCGCAACATGTACACAGTTGCCTAATGCAGCAGCGATTACTTTCTGTGTCATATTTCACTCCAATCTTTGATGATTCCAAATCCCAAAATATAGGAATAGCAGTAATAAGGATATAAACCAAAGCGAATAAATTTAGTATGACCAACAAATCTGAGAAAACGATGATAAGGGAATGAATGTGAGCAGTGTTAAGCTGAGTAAAATAATCATATCATGGATAACTTGAGCTGATACTCCAACCTTAAAAGCAAATACTTTGGATGTTCAAATCAAAAGGGGACTACGCTGTGGAGGCTAGCCGATCCGGCTCAATGGCTCCGACTCCATTGAGTACTTGATATTTTCCACTTCCATAATGTCCAGATAATCTATAACCGGATTCAAATCTTTCTATATTGAAGATGGACAAAGCCATTTTCAAATCTTCGTAAATCAACTAGCTGAAGGTTGCTGCTAACACCTTTTGGCAACCAATAATTTCCATTACCAACCAGTTGGGGAACGATGATCTGATGGAAATCGTCGACCAATCCTGCCTTAATTGCCTCACCCGCTAAATGTGGACCGCCAATATCAAAATCTTTATCTGACTCTGTTATTAATTTTTGTATAAGGGCAGGGTCAAAAGATCGCTCAATTGTTGTATTCGCGATAGAAACCTCAGAAAGCGTTGAAGAATAGACGATTTTCTTTGCTGTTCGCCAAATTCTTGCGTAATCGTTCATCGCCTCACTTGGTCCATCCATCGGTCCGCCAGTCCCTTCGGTGGGAATGGTATCCCACACCTTCATAATCTCGTACATGTTGCGTCCGAGGAGAGATGTGCCCACATTACGGACAATATCATTTACAAATGAATGGACTTCTTCGCTAGGCACAGCCCAATCAAAATTGCCTTGATGATCAGCCACATAGCCATCTAGCGAGGTGGTTATTAAGTAGATTAATTTTCCCATTTTATAATTCAATCCAAATACTGCCTCACTGTAAAACACAGGTAACGGCGGATCTTTAGATTAAATATTCCTCCTTTCTATAAAATAATCGCGCACATTTTTGGGAAGTAAGAGGCTGATATTTCATTTCATAAATTATGAAATTTCGTTTTGTTCCCAAAACCAGTCTTTGTCTATAAAACTATTTCTGAACGATTTAAGTATACTTCTACCCTTCCACCATTATGCTGGAACCTCTAAGGAAATATGTTATACATGGCTGTTCTGCAGAATGCCATACTTCTCTCTGGTCCATGTCTCACCTAAATTGGTGTCATCATCTGATTCCGGATTTATAACCCTAGATCATCCTTGATGATGGGGGTTTGCCTTGATTTCTGGGTCCGGGTATAAATTTAATACTCGTTGTTGACTTATCATCTTTCCTCAACTCTTTGACTGGACAAGACTAAATGAGACATGATATATTTATGAAGGTTGGGTGTCTTTTTTCGCGGTTTTTATCATTGGAGCTGTTTTATGGTCAAATTCTTCCATAAATAAACGAAAAATTCCTCGTTTGTAGGCTCTTTTCCCTATTCTCAAATTTTTCGTTCTTATATTGCTTCTAAACCTATCCATGGTTTAGGTTTGTTTTTTTCGTGTTTATTGCTCTGGAGTACAACATGACAACTTCATCACCCCCCTATTTTGATATGAAGACAACACTGTCCAAAAACCGGTTAGCCGGGTTATGGAAAATGATGTCTGGTTACAAGCTGGCCTACCTGACGGCAACACTTTCACAGGGAATTGCAGCCAGTTCGAAAACGATTACTTATTTGCTACTGAAGTACTTCATCGATGATGTACTCACTCCCGGCAAATATGATCTTGTACCCTGGATTGCCCTGGGATTTGTGGGTCTTGCCGTTTTGGAAGGCGCATGCTCCTTCCTGGCTGGTTCGCTCGCCGCGCGAACCGCTGAGGGAATTGCAAAAAGATTACGGAATTATCTATTCGATCACATCCAGAGACTTTCCTTTAAATACCACGCCGAAACTCCAACTGGCGAGTTAATCCAACGCTGCACCTCCGATGTAGATGCAGTCCGAAAATTCTTCGCCGATCAGGCAATCGCCGTGGGCAGAATTGTGTTGTTATTCATCATCAATTTCTCTGCAATCTGGTACCTGAACTCAAAACTGGCTCTGATATCCATCATCGTGGTGCCGTTTATCCTGGGTGTATCCGTCTTCTTTTTCCGCCAGGTTACCAAAGTATATGAAGCTTACCAGGAACAAGAAGCCACACTATCCAACGTTCTGCAAGAAAACCTGACCGGTGTCAGAGTAGTCAAAGCATACGCACGCCAGGCATTCGAAACATTGAAATTCGACAAAGAAAACCGCGAAAAATACAATCGCGGAAAAAAACTTGCCCTGATGCATTCGCTCTTCTGGCCGATCTCAGACACCATGTGTGGATTTCAGATGCTCGGTGGATTTGTCATCGGTGCAATGATGGTGATGAATAACGAGATCACTATCGGAACCTATCTGGCTTACTCAGGTCTGGTAGTCTGGATCATCTGGCCATTACGTAACCTGGGCCGTGTGATTGTGCAAACATCCACGGGTATGGTGAGCTTTTCTCGTGTTTCCAAAATCATCCAGGAAAATCGCGAAGATCTGGATAGCGGGATCAAAATTGCATCAGACCAGGTGCGAGGTGCCATCCAATTTAAACAGGTATGTTTCGAATACGAACCCAATAATCCGATCTTAAAAGAGGTGAATTTTAGCTGCAAACCCGGCGAAGCAGTCGCTCTGTTAGGATCTACCGGATCTGGGAAAACCTCTCTGGTCAATTTACTGCCCCGGTTCTATGACCCCACCAGCGGATCGATCTTACTGGATGAAATCGATCTGTGTGAATATTCGCGCAAATCACTCCGACAGCAGATCGGGATTGTTGAACAGGAACCATTCCTGTTCTCACGATCCATACGCGACAATATAACGTACGGTGTTGGGCGAGATGTCTCAGACGATGAAGTGTTTGAAGCAGCGAAAGCAGCGGCCATCCATGATGTGATCCTCTCTTTCCCGGAAGGGTATAAGACCCTGGTTGGAGAAAAAGGTGTCACACTATCCGGCGGACAGAAGCAACGGGTAGCGATTGCGCGTACCTTGCTTAAAAATCCACGCATTCTCATATTGGACGATTCTACCTCGGCAATTGATCTTGAAACCGAAGCGGAAATACGACAAGCATTGCAATATCTCATGAAGAACCGGACGACATTTATCATCGCCCATCGGATCCAGAGCATTATGAACGCAGACCAGATTCTGGTTTTTGATAAAGGCGAAATTGTGGAATCTGGTACACATGAAGAGCTTCTCAAGGTGGATGGCATGTATCATAAAATCTTTGACTTACAAACTCGGATTGATACCGAGTTAGAACAGGAAATCCAAAGTGTCCGACTATGATGAATTTGAAGAAGAAGAGTATTCTTCAAAACTAGACGCAACTACTCTCAAACGGATCGCGGGGTTGATGCAACCACATTTGCTCTGGCTGGGTGGATTCTTTCTCGCTATCGCTTCCATCTCAGTTGTGGATGCTTATTTCACATTCTTGTCTAAAAAGATTATTGACGAGGCAATTTTGCCCAATAATCTGGTTCTCCTTAACCGTTTTGCAACCCAATACGGTGTGCTGATTATCGTACAAGCGATCACCGTATTTGCCGGCATCTATCTGGTTGCGGTTCTAGGTGAACGAATCAGATACGATCTGCGAAATAAGATGTTCAAACATTTGCAGACACTGGCGTTGAACTACTACAGCAAAACTCCGGTTGGCTGGATCATGTCACGGGTGACATCAGATAGTGAAAGAGTATCTGACTTGATGACCTGGGCAATATTCAATTCAACCTGGGGCATTATCAATATCGCTCAGCTCTGCCTACTTCATGTTTTTGATCAACTGGAAATTAGCCTGGATCGTTTTGGCGATTTTCCCGGTGCTGATGTATATCTCCATCCAATTTCGCAAGAAGATCATCCTTCAATTTAGGCAGGTGCGCAAGGTCAATTCCAAGATCACAGCATCCTACAACGAAAACCTGACCGGTGTCCGCGTGGTAAAAGCGCTGGTACGTGAAGATGAGAACTTGCAAGAGTTTTCTGGTCTCACAAACCAGATGTACTCAGCCGGATTCCGAGCTGCCTGGTTATCCGCTTTGTTCCTGCCGATTGTCCAAATTATCAGTTCAATCGCACTTTCCGCTGTACTCTGGTATGGCGGGTATCAAAACAGCCTTGGTTTGCTCACGATCGGTGGAATTCAGGCTTTTGTCTCTTACATTACTGCCATGATGTGGCCGGTTCAAGATCTGGCGCGAATCTTCGCTGAAATGCAGCATGCGATCGCTTCTGCGGAAAGAATCTTCTCACTGGTAGATAGCAAACCAGAAATTGTAGATCATCCTGAGAGTACCGATCCTGGAACTATCCTCTCTGAAATTGAATTTGACCATGTCGATTTCCATTATGAAAAGGAAAAGGCAATCCTGACCGATTTCAGCCTAAAGGTTCAGCCCGGAGAAATGATTGCCCTGGTTGGTCCAACCGGCGGAGGGAAGACAACCATCGTGAATCTCTTGTGTCGATTTCTACGAACCTACTGCAGGCATGATCAGAATCGGTGGACAAGACTATACCCGCATCCCTATGCACTGCCATCCACGCCAGGATCGGAGTGGTTCTGCAAACACCGCACCTCTTCTCAGGATCAATCCGCGAAAATATCCGTTATGGAAATCTGGGAGCAAGTGATGAGGATGTAATCAAAGCTTCCACGATGGTTGGCGCACATGACTTCATATCCAATTTTGAAAAAGGGTATGATCAAGAAGTGGGTGAAGGTGGCAATCTCTTATCAGTCGGGCAGAAACAGTTGATCAGCCTCGCACGAGCAGTACTTGCCCATCCAGAAGTGTTTATTATGGATGAAGCAACCAGCTCTGTGGATACTTTGACCGAATCAATGATTCAACACGGAATGGAAGCTCTGATGAAAGACCGAACCAGCTTCATCATAGCTCACCGCTTATCCACCATCAAACGTGCGAACCGGATCATCTTTATTCAGGATGGAACAATCGCAGAGATGGGTACACACGCTGAATTGCTGAATAAGAAGGGGCATTACTACCAACTCTACACCCAGCAATTCCGCAGAGAAACTGAAGCCAAATATGATCCTCAACTGGTAAGTGCACTCGAGCAATCATAATAGCAAAAACCCCGCTCATCAGGAACCCACCGGTGAGCGGGGTTTTTTAAAGTAGAATAAGAGTAGATTTCTAGATCATACAGGTTGCCTTTCATGTTTCTTGTTCGATGGTTCAACCATCCAAATATTGGCCCTGAAGTAAAAAAGCACAACTTCCTATTCGTCCAAATCGATGCCATTGGAATAGGGCTGGCAAACGCGGCTGCTCCATTTCTACCTGTTTTTCTCACTCGTTTGGGTGCGACCAACTTTCAGGTTGGATTGCTGACCGCCATGCCAGCATTAACCGGGCTGGTACTTGCGATTCTAATCGGTCGATTATTTACAGACCAAAACAAATATTCTGAGATACTTCAGCGCTGCCCGGCTTTTAGTGGTGTTCGCATATGCCCTTACTGGTTTGGCTCCGTTCTTTTTCCCAAAAGATATCCTCATCTATGTAATACTTGGGATTTGGGCTGCGGTGACCTTGCCTCAAACCGTGGTGAATATTCTTTTCAGTGTTGTTATGAACCAGGTTGCCGGCCCTAATGGTCGGTTTGAACTGATGAGCCGTAGGTGGTCGATCATGGGGTTTACTACCTCAATTGCTGTCGTTATCACCGGATATGCATTGGACCATATCGGCTTCTTTTTTAACTATCAAATCGTATTCCTGGTTTTATCTCTGGGCGGATTGATCAGCTTCTACTTCTCCAGCCGATTGGATTTGCCCCCATCTATTCCGATACATACTCCGAAATCTTCAACCGTCTGGGCATCGCGTCAAACAGTATTTTCAGCTGATCGGCAGCCAAAAGCCATTTCTGCAATTTGCGATCCGGCGATTTGTTTACCTGACCGGAATTTCACTTGCGACACCTTTGTTCCCACTGTTCTATGTTCGGGTGCTGAAAGCGAATGACGCCTGGATCGGACTGATCAGTACGGTGGGTACTGCTGTCATGGTGGTTGGATATTTCATTTGGGTCAACCGATCTCGTTCTCGTGGAACTCGCAGTGTGTTACTCTGGGCTACCCTGGGTGTGGGAATTTATCCAATACTGGTCGCCTTTTCTGGAAGGGTTGAAATGGTATTGGTCTTAGCAGGATTGGCAGGTGTTTTCCAGGCAGGGCTGGATCTTGTCTTCTTTGATGAGCTGATGCGAACCATACCTCCAGAGTATAGCGCTACATTTGTGTCTTTTGCCCAGAGCATGCAGTACCTTTCAGCGATGCTTTCTCCATTGATAGGGACACTATTAGCTGATACGATCGGTATTCCAGCCGGACTAATTATCGCGGGTTGTATCCGTCTGATCGGATTTCTGCTCTTTCTTACTGCAAAACCCATTGTTCATCCGGATCCAATCAGCGAATTAAATATTTACCAACGTGCAACGCTTCTATAAACTATCCTTGACGTATGGTTATTTCGACCGTAGAATGATTTTATCTAATCGGGAAGAGAACCGATATTTATTCGGGCACCGAAGGGGCAAACCCACGAATGTGGGCAAATCTCTCAGGTAGAAGGACCCATTGGACTTAGTCTCTGGAAAGTTCGCAATTACCGACGGTGCAAACCCCATTTCATGGGGCGAATCTCTCAGGTCTATCACAGAGGCGCACGAGAATTTCGTGCGCATTTTTATTTAACCAATCTTGGAGGATATAAAAATGAACGTACCTGCTGGTTTAAAATACGCAAAGACGGATGAATGGGTCAAACTGGATGGCGATATTGCAACCATCGGTGTAACTGATTTTGCGCAGAATCAACTTTCTGATGTGGTTTTTGTTGAAATTAATGTCAGTGATGGCGATCAAGTAAAAGCAGGCAAGGTATTCGGCACCATCGAATCAGTCAAAGCAGCATCTGATGTGAACCTACCGGTCAGTGGAGTTGTGGTCGAAGTGAATGATAAATTGGCAGATTCACCTGAAAAAGTTAACTCCGATCCATTCGGTGAAGCCTGGATGGTGAAAATTCGGATTTCATCTCCCGCAGAGCTGGATGGATTGATGGACGCGGCTGCGTACCAAACCTTCTGCGAAACCCGCGGACATTAATATGTTCACCCCTCACACACCGGCTGAAACCAGCGAAATGCTGAAAGCCATCGGCATTTCATCGCTGGAAGATTTATTTCAGGCAGTCCCGGCAGATTACCGGTTTCCTGAGTTGAACCTTCCTCCAGCGCTCAGTGAGATGGAAATCCTCTCTGACCTGAAAGGTTATTCGAGTGCCAACATAACCCCTGATGATTATGCCTCTTTTCTTGGAGCTGGCGCATACCATCACTACATCCCCGCAGCAATTGATATGCTCCTACGGCGTGGTGAATTCTATACTGCCTATACACCCTACCAGCCAGAAATATCTCAGGGAACCCTGCAAGTAATCTTCGAATACCAGAGCCTGATCGCTGCCCTGACCGGGATGGAAGCAAGCAATGCCTCGCATTACGATGGCGCAACTGCTGCGGCTGAAGCCGTGATTATGGCGTACAGCCATTTCCGCGAGAAACGATCCAAGATTGTCCTATCACCCACTTTGAACCCAATGTACCGGGAGACAATCCGCACCTATACGCAAGGAAACGAAAACCTCATCCTTGCAGGCGATCAGACAAAAGGTGTACCATCCGGTGATCCGAAGGAACTTGCAAAACTGATCGATGAAAACACCGCCCTGGTGATTGTTCAGTATCCAGATTTCTTGGGAAATATCTACGATTACACCTCTCTGGTGGAACAAGCCCACGCAGCCGGTGCGCTCATCGCCATTTCAGTCAATCCCATTGCATTGGGTATGCTCAAAACCCCAGGTGACTTTGGGGCAGATATCGCCATCGGAGAAGGTCAGCCCTTGGGTATTCCCCTCTCCTATGGTGGTCCATATCTTGGATTATTTGCCACTCGCAAAGAATTAATCCGGAAGATTTCTGGCCGTCTAGTTGGAGAAGCATACGACGCTCAGGGTAGAAAAGGCTACGTATTAACCCTCACCGCACGTGAGCAGCATATCCGCCGAGAAAAAGCAACCTCTAACATCTGCACCAATCAGGGTTTGTTAGCCCTGGCTGCAACCATCTACTTGAGTTTGTTAGGCAAGGATGGTTTCAAGAAAGTAGCCCAACTTAATTATCATAAAGCGCACTACGCAGCAGAACAAATCTCGAAACTAAAAGGTTATAAAGTAGTAAATAACCAGCCATTCTTCAATGAGTTCATTGTCAAATGCCCCAAACCCGTCGCCGATATCAATTCTCACCTCTTGGAGCATGAAATCCTGGGTGGATATGATCTCGGTTGCGATTATCCAGGGATGGAAAAGTATATGCTGGTGGCAGTGACAGAGATGAATTCAAAGGAAGAGATCGATTACTTCTGTGAAGTATTAGGAGAGGCTAACCATGACTGAACCTACTGTATACGAACTCTCCTCACCCGGCCGATTAGGTGTCCGCTTCCCGGACTCTGATGTTCCTGCCACGCAACTTCCTAAAGAATTTCTGAGAGAAGATCTCCCCCTTCCGGAGCTTTCTGAAGCCGATGTCGTTCGTCACTTTACCAATCTATCCAAATTGAATTACAGTGTAGATGGGGGTTTTTATCCTTTGGGTTCCTGTACCATGAAGTACAACCCGAAGATCAATGAAGTGACTGCTCGGCTGCCTGGTTTTGCGGGTACTCATCCACTCCAGCCCATTGAATCAATTCAAGGGAACCTGCTCCTGATGTATCAATTGCAAGAACTCCTGAAGGAGATCAGCGGATTCGCTGCGGTTACTTTACAGCCCGCGGCCGGGGCTCAGGGAGAGCTGACAGGCGTTTTAATTATGCGCGCTTATCATCACTCCAGGGGAGATACCACACGAAATAAGATCCTCATCCCCGATTCAGCCCACGGTACAAATCCAGCTACCAGTAGTATGAGTGGATTTGAAGTCGCCGGTTTGCCATCGGACTCCCGTGGAAACGTGGATTTGGACGCTTTGAAAGCTGCATGCGATGATACTCTCGTCGGATTGATGCTCACGAATCCCAATACACTGGGTCTGTTCGATGAACATGTTGTTGAGGTGGTAAAGATTGTTCACGCAGCAGGTGGTTTAGTGTACGGGGATGGTGCAAACCTGAATGCTTTACTGGGTATCGTACGACCGGGTGACCTGGGTATTGATGTCATGCATTTCAATTTACACAAGACCTTTTCTACCCCGCATGGCGGAGGTGGGCCCGGTTCTGGACCGGTTGGAGTCGCAAGTCATTTAGTCGATTTCCTCCCCACTCCGTTGGTGGATATCGTCGAACCAGGAACTGATGAGATGCCTCCGTTATATGGTTTCATCAAACCCGCCAACACGATTGGCCGCATGAAATCATTCAACGGGCATTTTGGTATGCTGGTTCGAGCTTACACTTATATCCTCATGCATGGTCCAAGCGGGCTCAAAGATATTGCTCAATATGCTGTTTTGAATGCTAATTATTTGTTAAGCAAGATTCGTTCAGCTTATACCCTTCCGTATGACCGTGTCTGTATGCATGAGTTTGTGCTGGAAGGTCATTGGCCAGAACTACCTGATATTCATGCCCTCGATATTGCCAAACGCCTCATGGATTATGATTATCATCCACCCACCAATTACTTCCCTCTGATCGTTAAAGAAGCTCTCATGATTGAGCCGACGGAAACGGAAAGCAAACAAACGCTTGATCAATTTGCAGAGACTCTCTTAAAGATCGCAGATGAGGCAAAAACCAATCCGGAATTGCTGAAAGAGGCTCCTCACCATACCCCGATTGGCAGACTGGATGAAGTTAAAGCGGCGCGAGACCTGGTTTTGTGTTGTTGGATCGGTGATCGCACTTAATTTTGAATGTTTTTGACAAAAAAAGCACCTGACTCAGTGGATTCAGGTGCTTTTTGATGCATTACTTAACAATTGAAAGGTTTTGTTAAGAATTACATAAGGATTTCTAGTTGTAATTAAGATTTGCATCAGTCATAATTTAATCAAGCAAAACTTATTGAAAATATTATTTAATTGCTTAGAAGAAGTATACAAGGAGGTGAATCGGGATGCTTAGAAAGACGGAGTCTGCGCAGGGATTAGTTGAATACGCACTTATTATGGTTATGGTGGCAATTGTTGTTGTGGTTGCGCTCGCCGTCATTGGTCCAACAATCGGAAATCTATACAGTAATATAATTCCCCTTATCTAAATCCTGCCAGTCAAAACTTAAAAACACAATGGGATCTATCCATTGTGTTTTGTTTTAACCATTCAAAAAATTCTAATAATCGAAATGCCTAGTCCAAATACAAAGATACCGGACAATGATCAGATCCCATTACCTGGTCATAAATCACACTATCTTTGATTCTCCCCATCAAACCCGGTGAAACCAAATAATAATCAATCCGCCAACCAACATTGCGGGTACGTGCTTTAAACAGGTAAGTCCACCATGTGTATTGCACTTTCTCCGGATATAAGTGCCTGAATACATCTACCATGCCATGCTCAATGTACTTATTCACCCATTCTCGCTCTTCCGGAAGAAAGCCAGATGTTCCTTGGTTTTCTTTTGGATTTGCTAAATCAATGGGTTGATGTGCAGTATTAAAATCACCGGTAATGATCACCTGTTCGCCGCGGGTTGTTAGATCCAAATATATATCCAACAACCGTGCGTAGAAATTTAATTTATATTCAACCCGGTCTTTCCCGCGCTGACCATTCGGAAAATACACATTGAATAAATTAAAACCATTTTGTCGCGTACAGATTACCCTGCCTTCATCATCGAATCTCTCATCTTGTATCCCGATTTCAAATTGTTCAGGTGGATTTTTGAATAAGGTCGCAACCCCGCTGTACCCTGGCCTTTGGGCCGGATTCCAGATCACCTGATAACCCGGTAACTCCAGTTGTACTGGAGTTAATTGCTCGGGCTTAAACTTTGATTTCTTGTAAGCAGACGATATCTGGTGAGACATCAGCCAACCATTCACGGAATCCTTTTCCAAGCGCTGCACGATAACCATTGATATTCCAACTGCAAATATGAATTGGCATATCTCTCCCTTTTTGTAATACTTTTGTAATCAACTATTTCAAATTATCACCGATAATGATATGAGAGATTTTACAATATCTGACCGATAGATAACACTCATTCGTACAATACCGATTATGGATGGGTTTCACAGGATAACGATAAGATGACACTTAAACAATTAACGACCGGTTCAATCATCTTGATGTTTATTATGATTTTCATTAGCCTGGGCATGAACGGTGCAGTTGAAAGATCTCTTGTGTCAAATTCAAACAATGTTGTTGAAAACAGTACCGCTGATCCAACCGCGATAGCCAAAAGTGAGCCATTAAAGGCAGAAGTCCATAAGACAGGTCAAAACGCAGCCAATTTGATTGAATCGGATTCCCAGATTTCATTCGCTACTGACGACAATTCCAAAAATCCCATCACAAAGCTCGTAGAAAAAGGGATTGTAAAGGTGTATTCCATCTTTAATCCATCAGAAAACCAAGAGGCGAGCACATCCAGTTCAATCAGCAGTTACAATGACTACCAGGCATATCTAGAGCAAAATCCGCTCTCACCCGAAGATGAAGCTTTATTAAATAAATACACCGATAAATCACCACTCGAATTGATTCAAGCTTATTGTGAAGATGCAAAAACTCCCGAGTTCAAAGAGATGATAGATTCGATTAAAAGCAGTTATGGCAACGATCCTTCTTCTCCTGCAGCCCTGATGCAGATGTTTGAATCTACCGCGAAATTGTGCCCGTAAAAGATGCGCACATAGCTGTTTCGACACTGGTTTCAGTTGCGTTATCGGAAGCCTGTGGTACACTTAATCCATCATCAGGAGGAGTCATATGGATAGCAGTCCCACAAAAAAAATTGTGTACATTGAAGATGATCCTGAAATGATCGATCTTGTGGAACTGATCCTGAATCGACATGGATTTAATGTCACGGGTGCTCATGGTGGCAGACAGGGCATCGATGTAGTGCACCAACAATCTCCTGATCTGATCTTGCTCGACCTGATGATGCCAGATTTGGATGGTTGGGATGTTTACCAACAATTGAAATCTGACGAAGCGACAAACAAAATACCAGTGATTGTGATCACAGCAAAAGCTCAATCCATTGATAAAGTGCTCGGATTGCACATTGCTAAAGTAGATGATTACATCTCAAAACCATTCAGGCCCCAAGAATTATTAGATAGTGTTGACAAAGTGCTTCACGCACAAAAGTGAAATTATCTCTTTTACGAAGTTCCTCCTAAGCAATCAGCAGACGCCGATTTTGACGTCTTTTTTTTGAAAATGACCAATTACAAGACCCTGACCAACCTCACTAATTCAAGATCTCCGGTTTTAAAAGTAAAAACCTGTGATTCTTTCCTCAGCCGTTTTGCCGGACTGATGTTTCAAAAAAGCATTGGGGAAACAGAAGCTATCGCTTTAGTTTATCCACGCGAGAACAGAATGGAAACCTCCATTCATATGCTGTTTATGAATTTCGATATTGCAGCAATCTGGTTGAATCAGGATCTCATCGTTGTGGATGTTACCCTTGCTCGTCGTTGGAATTGGTATTACGCTTCTGCTTTACCAGCTTCTATTGTCATTGAAACATCAGCAGCCAGAATCACCGATTTTCAAATCGGGGATCAGGTTTCTTTCAAATGAAACGCCACATATTAATTCTCCTCACCCTGATCGCACTCTTCGCCCAACCGGTTGGAGTAGCCTTTGCCCAAGATGCCACCCCGGTAGCTGGACCGATTTACCTTGTTCAATCTGGTGACAATCTAACATCCATCGCAAATCAGTTCGGAATATCCACTGATGAGTTAATTTCTGCAAACGGTATCACAGATCCGAATGCGCTAAAAATTGGGGATGAACTCATCATCCCTGGATTACAAGGTATTCAAGGATACCTCGTCACACAACGGGTCGGATTTGGAAATACTCTAGATCAGCTGAGCATCCTTTATCAAATCCCGGCTGAAATGCTTACGCGTTTAAACAATATCACCAGTCCGGCAGAGCTATATGCTGGAGTCAATCTGATTCTGCCCCAGCAGCAAGAGTTTTCTTCCCCATCTAGTAGATTTCTGCTTGCTCCAGGTCAATCATTACTTGAATTCGCTGTTTTAGCGAATTCTGCCCCATGGCAGTTACAGGCGGTAAACCATCTGAACGGATCTTGGAATGTTGTTCCTGGTCAATCCATCTACCTGCCAGTGAGTGCGCAAGAAGAAGTAAAAGGGCTGGTTTCTGATCCATTGGATAGCATTGATCTGTCTCCGTTGCCTTTGATCCAGGGTAGAACCGAGACAATTCAAATTAAAGCGACACAACCGCTTGAAATCACCGGATCGCTCACAGATCACACCCTGCATTTTATGCCGGATGGGGAGAACCAATACGTTACTTTACAGGGAATTCACGCCATGCAAGATCCGGGAATTTATCCCTTGCAACTCCAAGTGAAACTGCAAGACGGAACCAGCTTGAATCTTGAACAAATGGTCATCATTCAGGATGGGTATTATCCAAGAGATCCGATCATCAATGTAAAGGATGAATTCATCGATCCCTCTGTAACTCTTCCAGAATTGGAATGGTTGGTTCAACAAACTTCGGTCGTCACACCTGAAAAAATGTGGCAAGGCCAATGGATCAGTCCATCACCCTATTCTTACCAGGAATGCCTCAATTCAAGATACGGGAATCGTCGGTCTTATAACGGTGGACCTTTTGAAAATTTTCACTCAGGCGTAGATTTTTGTGGTGGAGACGGAGTGAAGATCTTTGCTCCTGCTGCTGGTAAGGTAGTATTTGCTGGTCCGCTCACGGTCCGAGGTAATGCAACGATAATTGACCACGGCTGGGGAGTTTACTCAGGGTATTGGCATCAGACTACGATCGGTGTCGCTGTGGGTGATGTAGTCGAACAAGGTCAGGAAATCGGACTGGTAGGTAGTACCGGCCGGGTGACAGGTGCCCATCTCCACTGGGAAGTTTGGGCTGGCGGGGTTCAAGTCAATCCATTATTATGGCTTGAGTTCTACTTATCCACCTCAGGATTAGATCACGTTCTTCATTAGTAAGTAACTCACCCAACCGGTAAAAGCGTCTACTCCGGAAGAATTCCCCCACGTCCGTAAAATCGTATAAATCTGTTTTCCATCCAGATTATGAAACATCCACCCATCAAATGCGCTGATAAGCCTTTCATCAGCTTCCCCGCGTAGTGCTGCCATTATGAGCTGCCTGCTGATCAGGGTAGTCGCTCTGGTTGTCTCTAATATCAACTCCACAACTGCGCGATCAAGCTGAATATCAATTCCAAAGGTTCCCCCATATCGTGCACAACCCAACAGCACACCCAGAATAAAATCATCTCCCGATGGGGTCAGTCCACGCCCATATCCAACCACTTCCATTAAAGCAGAAACGAATCCCATTATTGAGTGATTCGCTATCGATTGAGATACTTTCTCCCAGTGCGGATCAGTTCCCAAGCCATCGGATTGGATATTGCCGATTTGACCGAGCAACCGTACAGGATAATCGGTTTTCTGTTCCTCAAAGGCAGACCTTCCGACAAACTGAGCATCTTCCAAACTCGGTTTGAATCCTTTACTAAGGTCTAGTGGTGAAGGAAACCAAATGAGGGACCCTTTCGTGTTGATACAAAACTCATCCCCCAAAGTGATCATCTGATCACTCACACTGACTGAGCTATCTTCCATTGTTGGCAGAATCTCAGGTCTGAAAAAATTGATCGTAAATGGACCTCGGAACGCTTCGCGAGAACAAAAGATCAATTGGTCATTTTCAAAACGAAGAAACAATCCTTTACTGGTACACCCCATCACAATTCCCTGCAAATTCTGTTTGCAGATCTCCATTGCAAGTGAGCCGACTGCTTCAACTGGAATTTCGATTCTCATCATTAATGAACCTTTACTGAAATACTTGGCGCGAAAAGATTATACCTGAGATATTATGACAAAAGTCACCATTTGTCTGACATCTATATACTTGACCTTTGTCTTTGAAAAGAACATAATAATAGATACAAATCATGATGATTCTACAGATTGATTCAACCTCTATCTGGAAAGGCAGGTGATGCCGTAATTGAGCCATGCTATCAGATGTGCTATCTGATGGAAGGTTCTTTTTTTTCTGCATAAATATGTATCAGCTAAAATTCTAATTGTTGATTTTTAGTTTTGGCATAATATTTCAAAATTTATTGAAAGAGAGGATGTGAACGTCTATGATTTCTGCGCATCCAGGGTTACCAGAGTTCGATTACGTAAAGCCGGCCGATTTGAAGGACGCAGCTCAATTCCTGGCGAGTCATGCGAATGAAGCCCGGCCATTCTCTGGCGGAACTGACACCTTCGTCCGTATCCGTGATGGGTTCTTCACCCCTAAATATTTAGTTGATATTAAATCGTTAGAAGGTGCATCAGAGTTGAGTTTTGATGCAAAATTGGGCCTTACCGTTGGTGCTGCAATCCCCATGAACCGGGTCGCCGCCCTGCCTGAAGCTCAAAAGTATTACCCCGTTCTGGTTGAAGCCATTAAATCGGTTGCCAGCTATCAACTCCGTAACCGTGCGACGGTTATTGGAAATATCTGCAACTCTTCACCAGCCGGGGATACGATCGGCGCCACAATGATATACAACGGTGTTTTAAACATCTTTGGTGTCGATGGCAAAAAAAACATTCCAGTACGTGAATTCTTCACCGGCCCAGGAAAGAATAAACTCCAACCTGGCGATATTGTTCTTTCGATCACTTTACCCATCCCACCAGCCGCGCATACCGGCAAATACTTAAAACTTGGCCGAAACCGATTGAGTGATCTATCCATCGTTGGCGTAACGGCTTACGGTGTTAAAGACGCTTCTACAAAATCGGGATATCGCTTTTATTTCGCGGTCGCTTCCGTTGCTCCGGTTCCATTCGTCCCGGTCAAAGCAGAAGAAATGTTAGCTACAAAAGCAATGTCAGCAGAAACAATTCAAGAAGCTGCTCAGGCAGCTATGGACTTCTGTCAATCCGATCGATGATGTTCGCGGCAGCGCCACTTACCGCCGCCACATGGTACGAAATCTCATCAAGCGTGCGACTGAAGAAATTGTAAAAGAACTTGGATAATTGGGGTTTTTAGCCAAAAGTTTACGGAGGTATAAATGGGTTTTCATCAAATTACTGTAAACGTCAATGGCTCTGATGAGATAGTTACTGTCTCATCAAACATGACTTTACTTCAAATGTTACGCGAGAACCTGGCTCTCACTGGAACCAAAAATGGCTGCACCGCCGGTGAATGCGGCGCATGCACAGTTCTGGTCAATGGCGAACCAGTCAATAGTTGTATGATGCTTGCGGTCGAAGCGGATGGCCAGTCAGTGGTCACGGTAGAAGGTCTTGTGAAGGATGGTCAATTAGATATTGTCCAACAGACCATTATCGAAAAAGGTGGTGTGCAATGCGGTTTCTGCACCCCTGGCATGTTAATCTCCGCCCGCGCTCTCCTCAATCGGAATCCTCATCCAACTGAGAAAGATGTGGTCGAAGCTCTGGTAGGCAATCTCTGCCGCTGCACCGGATACTCTCGCATCATCGAATCTGTCCAAGCGGCTGCCGAGCGCTCATAATGCCGACTTCGGAAAAAGAATAGGAGACAGCATATGGCTAGTTCTGATCATAAAATGGGGACTGTTCATCCAGTCGGAAAAAGTGTTCCACGTCTGGACGTCCTGGAAAAAGTAACCGGTAGCGCGCAATACACCGATGATCTACCATTCGGTGGATCTCTTCTCTATGGTCGGGTGAGACGCAGTCCGGTCGCACATGGTCTGATCAAACGAATTGATGTGAGCAAAGCCAAAGCTTTACCAGGTGTTAAAGTAGTCGTCACCGGTAAAGACTTCCCAAATCTTGTAGGTCTTTATCTAAAGGATAAGACCATTTTTGCTATAGATCGTGTCCGCTTCGTTGGTGAAGCAATCGCGGCAGTAGCGGCAACAAGTGAAGAAATCGCCGAAAAAGCGATCGAACTGATCGAAGTGGATATTGAGCCATTGCCTGCCGTTTTTGATCCTGAATTTGGAGCAACCAGTGAGGCACCTGTCCTCCATCCTGATCTTGGTTCCTACGAATGCCCTAACTTCATCTTCCCGGTAGCCGGCACCAATATTTCCAATCATTTTAAGATTCGCAAGGGAAATACCGAAGAAGGCTTCAAGAAATGCACCACCATCGTGGAAAAGAAATTCCGCATACCCCACGTACAGCATGTTCCGATTGAACCGCATATCGCCATTGCGCAAGTGGAACCAGATGGCGATGTGACTGTGTGGGCTTCATCACAATCTCCATTCTCACAACGCTCCTCCTTCGCGAAAGCCCTCGGCATCTCTGAGAGCAAAGTCCGCGTGATTGCTGGATACGTAGGCGGTGGATTCGGTTGCAAAGCCGGTGTGACCATGGAAAACGTTGCAGTAGCTTTGGCATCCAAAGCTGGCGGGCGCCCGGTTAAAGTTCGCTTGACCCGTGAAGAAGAATTCTTCACCAACTTCGTTCGCCAGGGATTGGTGATCAACCTGAAAATCGGTTGCGATGCTGAAGGTAACGTACTCGCCATGGAAAACACCCAGTACTGGGATGGCGGCGCCTCTACTGAATACGGCGTCAATATCACCCGTGCCGGTGGCTACAACTCCTCAGGTCCGTTCGATATTCCGAACATAACTACCAATGCACTATGTGTTTATACCAACCATCCCATCGGTGGTGCCTATCGTGGATTTGGTATGTCCGAACTGCACGCTGGTATCATCCAGACCATGGACATCCTGGCCGAAAAAATCGGTATGGACAAAGTGGAATTCCTGAAACGGAATGCCATCCAGGGTGGTGATATCAACGTGACCGGTATGAAGATGCACCCCGTTGGATTACAGGAATGTATTGATAAAGTTGCTAGCGAATTGAATTGGGGCAAGCCAAAGAACCCGCCAGCTCTCCCAAGAAACTACGTGGCAAAGGAATTGGCATTACGTGGAAGGCGCCATCCATGCCCCCCAATGCTGGCTCCAGCGCTGAAGTCCGGTTGAACGAAGATGGATCGGTAACTGTTTCTGTCGGCGGTCAGGAAATTGGTCAGGGAACATTTACAGCCATGGCGCAGATCGCTGCTGAAGCATTAGGCGTTGAATACGAAAAAGTGAAAATCGAAGGTCCCGTAGATACTCGCTATAGCCCATACGAATGGCAAACAGTGGCCAGCCGCCTTACCTGGAGCATGGGAAATGCTGTTCGGCGTGCAGCAGAAGATGCCCGCAAAAACATCCTCGAGATGGTAGGCGAAGCCTGGAATGAAAACCCTGCTGACCTGGATATTGAAGGTGGAACGGTCGTTTCTCATAAGTCAGAAAACTCAATTCCTCTCAAGAATATCGTCGTTTATGGTATACCCCGGGAAAATGATAAAGGTTGGATCGGTGGTCCGATTTTGGGGCGCGGTACTTTTATGCCCACTTACGTTACCAACCTCGATAAAGACACTGGTCAGGGTGAAAGAGCTGTTGTCCACTACACCACTGGCTGTCAGGGAATTGATTTGGAAGTAGATATTGAAACTGGTCAGATCGAAATTCTCAAAGCAGTTTCCGTATTTGACGTTGGTAAAGCAATCAACCCGACCCTGGTAACCGCACAGATCGAAGGTGGTTTCATTCAAGGGATGAGCTCGGCCATGTTTGAAGAGATGAAGCTGGTCAATGGTGTCATGAAGAACCCCAGTTTTGTCGATTATCGCATTGCCACCACCGCAGATTTGCCTCGAAAGAATATTGCCCTGTTTGTTGAGACCGCTCAAGATGACGGTCCGTGGGGTGCCCGTGGGATCGGCGAACATCCGATGACGCCAACAATCGGGGTGATGGCGAACGCCATCTATGATGCTACCGGAGTACGGGTAGCAAATCCACCTTTATCTGCGGAAAAGATATATCTTGCAATGGTTGAAGCAGGTAAAGTTAAATAAAATGTAACTTAAGAATGTGCCGCGAAATTTGCGGCACATATCATCCATTGAGTATGACAATCACAGGTGGTTATCTGAATAGTATCACTTGTTTTGTCAGACAATTATCACTAGACTTAAGAAAACCCATTTTTTGGAGGCTCTAAGTATGGGATCATCTTCAGAAGATATGATCAAGAAAGTGAAAGAGATGCGTCAGAAAGTCGCCGAAGCTGGCGGAGCGTCACGCATTGAAGCGCAACATGCTAAAGGCAAAATGACTGCCCGAGAACGTGTCATCGAATTAATCGATGAAGGCACTTTCCAGGAAGTTGAACCCTTTATGCAACACCGACATTCCGATTTCGGTCTCGATAAAGACCGCTATCTGGGTGATGGCGTCGTAGCCGGATTCGGTAAGATTGATGGCCGTCGAGTTTGTGTTTACGCTCAAGACTTCACTGTGATCGGTGGGTCTTTTGGTGAAGTGGCAGGCAAGAAGATCGCCAAAGTGATGGATCTTGCTTCAGCAGCGGGCGTTCCTGTCATTGGTATCAATGATGGTGGTGGAGCACGCATTCAAGAGGGTATTTACTCACTCGAAGCTTATGGCGAAGTTTTCTATCGCAACGTGCAAGCATCTGGTGTGATTCCCCAGATCAGCGTTATTATGGGACCCTGCGCTGGTGGTGCAGTTTACTCTCCCGCTATCCAAGATTTCATCATCATGGTTCGCGGTATGGGTAACATGTACATCACCGGACCAGAAGTTATCAAAGCTGTTACAGGCGAAGCGATCGACGGGGAAACCCTGGGTGGGGCTGATACCCACAGCACCATTAGCGGTGTAGCTCATTTTGCTGCCGCCGATGAAAAAGACGCTTTCAATACCATCCGCAAGATCTTATCCTACATTCCATCCAACAACGCCGAAGCTGGTCCATCAGTTCAACCGACTGATGATCCCTTCCGCGCCGATAAGGAATTAGATGAAATCGTGCCCGCTGACCCAAATGAATCTTATGACATGCGCGATGTTGTTAACCGTGTCTTCGATCACGACTCATACTTCGAAGTAGCCGCTGGCTTCGCTCAGAATGCAATTGTCGGGTTTGCCCGCTTGCATGGCAATCCAGTAGGTGTCGTTGGACAACAACCTGCGGTCATGGCTGGCTCCATTGACATCAACGCTTCAGATAAAATTGCACGCTTTGTTCGCTTTTGTGACGCTTTCAATCTGCCCATTGTAACTTTTAGCGATTCTCCTGGTTTCTTACCTGGTATTTCACAGGAACATGGTGGGATCATACGGCACGGTGCCAAAATCTTATACGCATATTCCGAAGCATCTGTACCTAAGATCACTGTGATCACCCGCAAGGGTTATGGCGGCGCCATGATCGTGATGGGATCCAAATACCTTCGTGCTGATTTTGTGTATGCCTGGCCTTCTTCAGAAATTGCAGTCATGGGTGCCGAAGGCGCGGTGAACATCCTTTATCGCAAGGAATTGAAGGACAATCCGAACGCGAAGGAAGAACGTGCCCGCCTGATTCAGGAGTACAAAGACAAGTTCTCCAATCCATATGCAGCAGCATCTGCTGGCCATGTAGATGATGTCATTCTGCCTTCCGAGACTCGTCAGCGCCTTATCGCCGCACTGGAATTGCTCAAAGACAAACAGACCAGCCTACCTGCCAAGAAGCACGGCAGCATTCCTCTCTAAATCCAGAATACTGGATTCAAAAATATTCTGATTAGGAGGTGTCATTTTGGATAATATTTTCTTGGATGGAATATCAATCGCAGTATCCGGTTTGATCATCACATTTTTATCGCTGGCACTGTTTAGTGTCATAATTTCGGTCTTGGGCAAAATCTTTAAGGAGAAGGAACCCATCGCTGAAACTTCAATAGAAGGACCCGAGTCAGTAACCGAATCGGTTGCTTCGATAGTCAGCGAAAATGATGATCTGCCTGTGGTAATTGCAACCGCTATTAGCTATTTCCACGCCCGCTCTCAAAGCAGCCTGGGTGTTTCATTGGAAGAAGGTAAAAGTGGTTGGTGGGCAGCAAACCGTGTAAAGGCACAGCAAGGGTTAGGAATACGTATCACGAGGAGTGGTAGATAATGAAAGAGATCAAAATCACAGTCAATGGTAAGTCCTACGAAGTCAAAGTCGGTGATATCTCTGCATCTCCAGTGGAAATTGTGGTTGATGGCAAGAGTTATCAGGTTGAATACGATGCACCTACAACCAACTCTGCTCCAGTTCGGAGTGCTCCAGTAGTTGCTGCCCCGGTATTCTCCGCACCGGTCACTACTGTATCAGCTCCATCTCCGGTTGCAGCGAGTGGGAGTGGTGTGCGCGCGCCTATGCCAGGCACCATCGTGAAAATCGATGTAAAACCCGGCGACAAAGTCACTCGCGGACAACAATTGGTATCGCTCGAAGCAATGAAAATGAAAAACTCCATCAAATCCCCGGCTGACGGTGTCGTCAAAGCTATTCATGTGACTGATGGTCAAAAAGTCCAATTCAACGACGTGTTAGTCTCCTTTGAGTGAGGCATTCTATGGATTTCTCGAATCTACTCGTTCTGACGCAAGCAATCACTAACCTGCATTGGCAGAACGTAGTGATGATGATACTTGGCGGAGTTTTAATCTGGCTTGCTATCACCAAAGACTACGAACCCATCTTGTTGCTGCCTATCGGGTTTGGAGCTATCCTCACCAACCTGCCACTCACAGGTATTGCTGGTCCTGAAGGCTTTTTGGGGATTTTGTTCGCAGCCGGTATTAAGACCGAGCTCTTCCCGATCTTCATCTTCATTTCGGTTGGTGCAATGACCGATTTCGGTCCGCTCATGGAAAATCCCAAAATGGCTCTCTTGGGAGCAGCCGGTCAATTTGGAATTTTCATTACCCTGATGGTAGCGCTGCTCTTCGGTTTTACCCTAAAAGAAGCGGCGTCTATCGGTATCATCGGTGCGATTGATGGACCAACCTCCATCTATGTTTCCTCCATTTTGGCGCCGCATTTACTTGGTCCGATCACAGTTTGTGCATACACGTACATGTCACTCATCCCGATCATTAAACCCCCGGTGATGAAGTTGATGACTTCCAAGGCTGAACGCACAATCCGCATGCCCTACTCAAGGAAAAAACTATCCCGCACGCTGAGAGTTTTATTCCCGATCGTGATGACCATCGTAGTATCACTCATCGCACCAAAAGCTTCACCGCTTATCGCCGCTCTCATGTTCGGAAACTTGCTTCGGGAAGCGTTAGTGGTCGAAAACTTGAGCAATGCCGCTGAAAACACTCTGGCAAATTTGGTTTCTCTCTTCCTCGGAATCGTGATCGGCTCTACCATGGAAGGTACAAACTTCCTCCAGTGGACCACAATCATGATCTTCGGTATGGGATTGTTCGCCTTTGTCATGGATGGTGTTGGCGGGATCCTGCTTGGCAAATTGATGAACTTTTTATCTGGTGGGCACTTCAATCCATTGATTGGAGCTGCAGGTGATAGCGCTTTCCCCATGTCCGCCCGAATCGTTCAACGGTTTGCTTCAGAGAACGATTTCGAAAACTTTCTGCTGATGCATGCAATGGGTGCGAACGCAGCTGGGCAGGTAGCCAGCGTAATCGCGGGTGGTGTTGTTTTAGCCGTACTTTCAGGCTCATTCTAGTCATAATAACCGAAGGATACCTTTCACAGCATCCTTCGGTTTATATAAAGAATTTGGTATCATCCAAATAGTATTTCATAAAATACAAAAGGAGAAAAACCATGAAACTGTTAGACCTTACGATCCCCCTCGGTATTGGTACTCCCGCTTGGCCAACCTATGAGCCCTTACAGGTGAAATATTTTAAACGCTTGGCTCCAAATGGTGCGAATGGTCAATTCTTAACCCATTCCAACCATCTGGGCACCCACCTGGATGGAGAAATCCATTTCTACACTCCTGGTAGAGATATGGCTCAGCTTCCTCTGGATTACCTCGTTCACGATGCAGCCATCGTTGACCTGAGTGATGTCTGTGGTGATTATGATGTGTACACCAGCAAGATGATCACCGACCGGGTAGAAGTCAAAGAAGGTGATATTCTTGTTATCCACACCGGATACCATCATTTTGGTTGGGATCAACCCACCGCTGATGAAATCCGTTACATGGTGAAACATCCAGGTCCAGACCAGGAATTTGCTGAATGGGCTAAGAAAATGAAACTGCGCTGGATCGCTGTCGATTGTGGTTCTGCAGATCATCCGATGAACACCATTATCCGCAGTTGGATGCCCCGCCAGACCAAACAGGCAGAATATGTCTTCAAGAAGAAATTCAACAAATCCCTCGAAGAATTCTTCACAGAAGAAAAATATCAACTGATGCATATCGACCTGTTCCCAAAGCAAATCATCCACGCTGAATGCTTCGGCGGTATGATCGATCTGTTGTTGAACCGTCGTGTACAGGTTGGTTTCTTCCCCTGGAGATTCGTGGATGGTGAAGCTTCCATCGGCCGTGCAGTTGCATTCCTGGATGATAAGGAATATGACGAGCTGATGAAGAAAGCCGCTGGAATGCCAAAGACCAAATTTGGTGATGTGTACGATCTGAAACATGTAGAAAGTCTGAATAAGTTAAGCGCTGCCAACATGGCATAGCTTCTTAGAATAATTTTGGAAAAGGAGAATTAAACATGAAATTTGATCTTCCAACTAAAGTATCACAAGAAAGACTCGACATCGATTGCCGTGACATCGAAGCTATGCTGCAGGGTCCCAAGATGGATCTGCCCGCTTGGCCAGGTGCTACCTGCAAGTTAAAAGATGGCCGCACTTTATTTATCCGCGAAGCTCGCATCGATGAAGCAACCAAAATGATGGAATACATGAAACGGATCATGGAAGTGGATCATGACTTCTATGATATCGTTGGCGCCCGCGTCTACTCCGAAATCTTGGGTTGGTATCGCCACCGCCTCAAAGACCCATATACCCTGGTCGGTCTGATCGATGGTGTTTGGGCTGGTTTCGCAAACGGCCGTGTCATGAACGAAGATGTTAACATCAGCCTCCACACCGTCGCACTCGATCGCGGTGGACGCATCGGTGCTGTGATGTATTACGCAAAAGCCTACTACGCATTCGAAATGATCAAGAACACCGAATGGTGGGCCACTTACGAATCATACAACGGCTGGATGCGTTGGGGTTTGGGCATGGCTCAACCTTCTTACCCGTGGCCAGATGTTCAGCACGAACTGGGCGGCGCCAAGGTATACTATGTCACCAAGAAGTACTGGGACACCACCGTCAAGAACTACGTTAAAGAGATGGCTGGCGGCGTTGAATTAGACTTCAATGTACCCGATTCCATCCGCAAAGCCAATGAGAACTTCACTGTTCCCGAAGGCGTAAACGTATAATCTCTCACTGAGATTTAAAAAAGGGTTGTCATGGATTTTTAATGACAACCCTTTTTTCTTTTTTGGCTTGTCTCACCATTTAGCCTAAGGTATAATAACTTCGCGAATTTTTCGACATAAAAAACAAAGAGGCAAGTATGGCATCTGCCCCGAACAGCATTCAATTCAACCACTGGGAAGACTACCAGGTTTCAACAGAAGACCTCGAATTCATTAATAATTATCTATTCGAGCTGGAAACACCTCAGACAACAGAACAACTCCTTAAAGCTGTGGTACTCAACAGGATTTCTAGAGAAAAGCAGGTTCTGGAAACCAAACAAAAAGAACGGGGAAGAATTTACTTACCCGCTGAAAGATATTCAATCGATGAAATGGTTCAATTCCCTGCTCTGGGTTGGAAAGAAGGTAAGGTAGCCGGCATCAGACCTGGATACAACCCTGAGATAGGCGAGTTCGAAGTCATGGACGTTGCAATGAAAGATGATCATGACTTGCGCAGTTTTGCTATCAATCTGGCAGATCATCCGCTCAATACTACTCCGCAGGATAGCTCGGATTCTGAACAAATTACTTTAGATTTTGTGCTCCAAAACTATCAAGATCCCCTGGTTGAACAGCTGGAAGAAGCATTAGCAACTGATCCAGATCTGGTTCTTATCACCGGATCCTGGTTCCCACGCGCATTGTTTGTAGATATTAATCCTGGCCAACTGAACCTTGCGGAAGCGGTATTGGATATGGCTGGCGGGGGACCAATTGCAACCCAAGAGCTGATGGAACAATTGGACCTTCCCAGGGATGTCAACTCGACTCTGACTGAATTCTCTTTAAATTTGGCGCTTGAAGAAGATCCTCGGTTTGACGAAGTTGGTCCCTCAGGAGATGTTCTCTGGTTCCTCGAACGTCTGGAACCCGAAAATGTGCGAAATACACCGAATAATTTGCTTTACACTCCAATTGAAGTTGACCGTTCACTCTTCACTCCACAGATGCTTGATCTTGAAAAAAGCTTGGATGATGAATTCTGTTCTGCATGCGGTGATAGAGAAAAGGTCTCTCAGGCAGAAGTGATCCTAACCTATCCTCACTGGCGGGCTGGCACATTGCCACTCACAAACCGGACTAAGAAGTTATTTCCTACTGCACTTGAATCACCCCGTATCCGTTTTCAATTTCTGGATGCCGATTCTAAAGAGAAATTTCATGGTTGGGTTGTTCGACCGGGCAGATATATAGTCGGTTTATCAGATTGGTATAAAGCCAACTCGATCGTACCAGGCAGTTTGATCACCATCTTCAAAGCAAATTCATCTGGTGATGTGATGATCAAGGTGGAAAAGAGAAAGGTGAAAGAATGGTTCCGCACTGTGCTGGTTGGCGCTGACGGTGGAATTGTATATGCCCTCCTCAAACAGCAGGTTGGAACAACATACGACGAGCGCATGGCAACTTTTACCCCAGATCCGGCCAGTCTGGATGCTGTTTGGGAAAAACAAAAAAGAGTACCAATAGAAAAAGTGATTATTCAGACAACAAAGGAACTCACCCGTTTAAATCCCCAGGGCCATGTCCACGCCCAAGAGTTATATGCTGCCGTCAATGTAATCAGACGATGCCCGCCTGATGTTGTCTTCCAAACCCTGCTTACTTCCCCATCCTTTTCTCACGTGGGAGATTTGTATTACCGGCTCGCAGAATCAGGAAGTGAGGAGGAAAAGAATGGATAGTAAATCCTTTTCTTTGGTAAAACCAAAAGTTACTACCCCTTTCCACATCGATTTTGAGTGGTGGAAAGAACACGAAGGTAATTGGCGTGTCTTCCTGATGGACTATTTATGCGAAGAGCATCAAGCTATGTTCGCTAATCAAGAAGATGGCGTACTGTTAGATCATGTTGATCCTGCTACAGGTGAAATTCATCAAGTAGATGGGGTACAACAGAAACTGATGGTCCATTGCTCAAAGCAAGATGGTTTTGTGGAAGAAAACCATAGCGCTGTCGATAATTTATTCCGCATTTTACTTGCAAACGGGAATTCTCCGCTTACACCAGAACAACTTGGAAATCTGACCGGTAAACCAGCGGATACCATTTTGCGCTTGCTATCTGGAACACGGGTTTTCATGGGCATCCGCCCAACACAACTGTAAGATCAATGGCCTGCCCCCTGTAAAAGGGGATAGAGCACCGGACTTCTAATCCGATGGCATTATTCATAATTTGCCGAAAATTCTTGATATAATCGAAACATTGCCCCGGTAGCTCAATGGATAGAGCACCGGACTTCTAATCCGATGGTTGAGAGTTCGAGTCTCTCCCGGGGCGCCTTAGTTTTATTAAGCATAATGGTTGGCATCACCCGCGTGGAATTTTTCTAGTATATCGATGTAAATTATCTTCCGAGGGTCTCAGTTATCGTTTTGCAATATTCGAGTGTTTTAATCTCACTGATTCCAGTATAATCTTCGATCTTCAATAGCTCAACCAGTTTATCTTGGGATATATAGTCCGTGACCATAGGATCATTTTTAATTATGGTTACTAGCGGATTTTGCTCTCCAGCCTGAATTTTCTCCCATGCAGCCATACTGTGCTTTCGCAAAACCTCATGCATCACCTGCCGATCCGCCCCATTTTTTACACAGGCCAACAGTATCCTTTCGATTCCAGAAAACGGTCCGTAGGTCTCCAGATTCCTTTTTATCGCTTTATCGTTAACCTGCAAGTCAACCACTAGTTTTGTAACCGTCGTCAGAATCTCATCTAATGCCAGGAATATTTCAGGGATATAAGATCTTCGATTAGCGCTATCATCCAATGTGCGTTCTAACATCGATTGGGCGTAATTATTCCAGGCAGTATTCATGTGCGAAGAGATTGCCCTTGCCAAAGAATTTATCTTTTCAGATTGGATCGGATTCCGTTTGAATGGCATGGCCGACGATCCAACCTGGTGCTCACCGAATGGTTCTGCCAGTTCCCCAATCACTTCTGATTGTAGTAAGCGAAGATCTTGTGCGAATTTGTAAGCAGTCGCAGCAACTGAAGAAAGTACCGTCGTGAGTTTTAGATCTTGTTTTCGGGTGTAAGTTTGTGTGGCAATTGGGAAAAATGGTAACTCCAATTCTGCTGCCATCTGCTTTTCAAACTCAGGAAATGCATCTTCTCCGTATAACATCACATAAGACGCAGCATTACCAACTGCCCCTTTGAAGCCCTTCCCTTTCAGGTGCGTGCGCAATTCCAGTACAGCCTGGTAATCCCCCAAAAAATCCTGTGCGTAATTTGCCAGTCGGTAACCCAGGGTAGTTGGTTCTGCCGGTTGCAGATGCGTAAATGTCATCACTGGTAAACCAGCATACAACTCCATTTTTGTTGCAATTTGCTGAAGTAGATACTTTTGCTGTTGAAGGAGAATATCCAATGCCTGGATTTGTTGGATCACCTCGGCATTATCCTTAATATCCATCGAGGTGGCACCCAGGTGGATAATCCCACCCCCGACCGGACATTGGCTCGCGTACACCTTGATCTCAGCCATCAAATCGTGCTGAATTGTATTTTCTACTTCCAGTGTTCTTGCCAGATCGATATCTTCGACATGAGCAGCCAGATCATCAACCTGCTCCTGGCTGACCAGATTCCAGGTCATCTGTGTTTTTGCCAGCGCTAACCAGATTTTTCGCCAAATCAAATGCTTTGACCGTTCGCTCCAAATGGTTCTCATCTCAGGCGAACCATAACGCCAACTAAAAGGACTTCTGGTATCCGTCAAACTGGTTCATATATCCTACTTGTCTAAAAAATAATGGATAGATTGCGAATTATCGCAGGATTAATGCATTGCGTTCTGGGCCAACGGATATCGAACGGATACCCAGACCAATTTCAGATTCGATAAACTCAATATAGCTACGCGCATTCCCGGGCAATGCATCCCAACTGCGCACCTGTCGGATCTCTTCCTTCCATCCAGGGAGTACTGTATACACCGGTTCGCATTCCTGCAGTAATCGAGCATCTCCTGAAAAATCCAGGCTTTTCATTTCCTTACCCTGTCTCGTGTAACTGGTGCATACCTTGATTTTCTCCAAACCAGAAAGAACATCCAGTTTCGTCAGGAATAGTTCAGTAAACCCGTTCATTTCATTTGCATATCGCAAAAGAACTAAATCCAACCACCCTACCCGACGCGGACGACCGGTCGTTGTTCCAAATTCATCCCACGGGTTTGATCCAGTCCCCCGCAAGAAAGTAGCAATTTCGCCATCCTGTTCAGTCGGGAACGGTCCGGCACCGACTCTGCTCTGAAATGCTTTTGTGATACCGATCACTTTTTCCACAGAATGGATCCCGATGCCCAATCCGCTAAAAACACCCGTAGAGGTGGTGCACGAACTGGTTACAAATGGATACGTTCCTTGATCGATATCCAATAACGAACCTTGTGCCCCTTCAGCTAACACATTCTTGCCAGATGCCAAAACATCCCGAACTAACGGTCCAATTCGCTTTATATAAGGGGATAGCTGGAATGCGATCTGGAGATATTCTTGACTATACTGTTGGATATCGATTTCTGGTTGTTGGTAGAGAGCAGTCAATACTCGATTGACTTCGATAAAATGACTTCTTACCCGCTCCGCGAATCGCTCCGGTTCCAGAATTTCTCCGACCCGTCAACCCTTTCCTGGCAGCTTTATCCGTATAAGCCGGTCCAATTCCTCTTCCGGTGGTGCCTATCTGATTTTTCCCTAACGCGGCATCCTGCGCTTTATCAAGTAACTTGTGCCCGGGTGTAATCAAATGAGCTGCGTCTGAAATCCATAATCGATTGGGATTGATCGTAACCCCAGCTGATTGAAGTTTTTCCATTTCATCCAGCAGAGTAGCCGGATTGATCACCATACCGCTGCCCAAAATTCCACAGGTGGTTGGATGGATGATCCCGGATGGGATGATGTGAAGTTTATAAATTTTTTCACCCACTGTCACGGTATGACCGGCATTATCACCGCCATTATATCGGGCAGTAAAATCAGTCTGCTCAGAGAGAAGGTCAACTACCCGACCCTTCCCTTCATCACCCCATTGGGTTCCGATTACAATCTGCAAAGGCATGGAGTACCTCTTTTCATTATTTCTGGTAACGCTTTAAATCAACAGATGCGATGTAGGGTAAATTGCGCCCTTTCTCGTCAATATCCAACCCATAACCTACAACAAAATAATCAGGTATGCTGAATCCAAGATAATCAATCTCGATATCTACTTTATGCCGATCCGGTTTATCGAGTAATGCACACACTTTCAGACTCTTGGGTTCACGGTCTAACAGCAACTTCCTTACGGTCTTGATGGTGTACCCCGAATTGACAATATCATCGATCAGAATCACATCCCAACCGCGGATATTGGTCTTGTGGTCAGAATTTATCCTTACAAATCCACTCGATTCAGTGCCAGAATAGGACGAGACCGACATGAAATCCATGGTTATTGGATGGTGAATTTTCCGCATTAAGTCTGTAATAAATACAACGCTCCCACGCAGCAAGCCCAGTAATAATAGTTTTTCAGATGAAGCATAATCGGCAGTAATACTCTCACCCAGGGTAGTCACGCGGCGTTCAATTTCTTCTTGTGAGATGATAACTTCATCGATAAATGGATACGGGAAGTGTTTTATGTTACCAGCCATAATTCCTCTAACCTGTAGGATGGTCTAATTTTACTTTATTCTGATTAGACTGGCAGAATTGAATCGGACTTCACAGAACCTGTATTCTTCTTATGAAAATCCAATAGTTCCCCGTATAATATAAGTACAGATCAAATACAGGGATTGAATATGCAGAACCAGACAGATACAGACCCGGTTGATAATTTTATCGAATTGAACGCTGAAGACGGCAACAGCGTAATTACATGGCGACTAACAGTCCGACGTCCACATACCTGGCATCCGCCCACAGATTTATATGAAACCGACGATCGTTTCATCATCCGGGTGGAGATTGCCGGGATGAATAAAGAAGAATTTTGCGTAAGCCTTGAAAATAATATCCTCACAATCAGCGGCGTCCGCCCAGATATGAACTTAAAACGGTCCTTCCATCAGATGGAAATTCCATTTGGTGATTTTAAAACAAGTATCGAATTACCTTCACCTGTAGATTCTGAGAAAGTCAATGCCGAATATCGGGATGGATTCTTGAATATACATCTACCCAAGGTTTTACCTACCATAATTCAAATCAAAGAGTGAACACATGCCTGCTTCCAGATGGAACGAAATTGTAGAAGAAATTATTGAATGGTTTGATGAAGACAAAAAAGTAATGCAGGATTTTTTATCTCACCCTATCATAGCGAAAAGTGATCAAAAGAATGGGATTATTTCAAATAGCTTTACCCCATTAGAGGATGACCGGCTCTCAAAATTACCGGAAGAACTACCCATACTCCCTTTGCGTGGCGTCGTTGTTTATCCTGAAACAACTGTCCCGCTGACGATCGGTCAACCCCGATCCATAAAATTGGTTGATGATGTGATTGCGTCAGACCGGATGGTTGGTCTGCTCACTACTCGTGACCCTGAAACAGAAAATCCTGGTCCGGATGATCTATTTCAGGTAGGCACCATTGCGGTGATTAATCGATTGTTCCGTGCACCAGATGGAACTATCCGATTGTTAATGCAAGGGATTGCCCGCTTCAAGGTAGCAGAATTTACTCAGTATGAACCATACCTGAGAGCAAAAATTACGCTTCACCCAGAGTTGCCCGAATCCGGCTTGGAAGTGGAAGCGCTTGCCCGTAATGCGAGAGATCAATTTGAGCACATCGCTGAGATGATCCCATCCATCCCGCGTGAACTGGTGGCAACCATCTCCTCGCTAGAAGATCCACTTCAAACGGTGTACTCTGTTGCAAATTTCCAGCGGATGGATATCGTTGATGCCCAGGAAATTCTGGAATTAAATACATCCAGTGAAAAACTTCATAAGCTTGTAAGCATTCTCACCCGTGAGGGAGAAGTGCTTGAACTAGGGCAAAAGATCCAAAATGAAGCCCGGAATGAAATTGAGAAGATGCAGCGTGATTATTTCTTGCGTGAGCAGCTCAAAGCCATCCAGCGCGAACTGGGTGAAGGAGATGAAACCAGCGCGGATGTGGAAGAATTCCGCAAGAAAATTGATGCTGCAAAAATGCCTGAAGAAGCTTTGAAACAGGCTAACCGAGAGATAGAGCGCCTCTCCCGCTTACCAACCGCTGCAGCTGAGTATGGGGTCATTCGCACCTATCTGGATTGGCTGGTGACTCTTCCATGGTCAACATTCACCGATGACAATCTGGATATCCGCCACGCACGCGAAGTATTGGATGAAGACCATTATGGACTGAAAGATGTTAAGGATAGAATTCTAGAATTTTTGGCAGTCCGAAAATTACGAAAAGAACGAACCGATGAACTCAACCGGGTTAAAAGCCAGGATTTCATTCGTCGCGAACGCGAAGGTGTCATCCTATGCTTTGTGGGACCGCCTGGTGTGGGTAAAACCTCCCTTGGACAATCGATAGCCCGCGCGCTTGGACGCAAATTTATTCGTGTATCACTGGGTGGTGTCCGGGATGAGGCTGAAATTCGCGGCCATCGCAGGACATATATCGGAGCAATGCCAGGTAGAATTTTGCAAACATTGCGCAGAGCCGAGACTCGAAATCCAGTGTTCATGTTAGATGAAATTGATAAACTTAGCTTCGATTTCCACGGAGACCCTGCTTCAGCGCTCTTAGAAGTACTAGATCCTGAACAGAATTCGGAATTTAGGGATCACTACCTGGAAGTTGCTTACAACCTGTCCCAGGTGATGTTCATCACTACCGCAAACCAATTGGATACCATTCCTGGTCCATTATTAGATCGGATGGAGATTATTCCGATTGCTGGCTATACTGCCGGCGAAAAGAAAGCGATAGCCAATAAATACCTGATCCCACGTCAGCTACGCGAAAACGGTCTGCGGGGAAAGGAAATCAGCTTCACAGATGAAGGTATCAATACCATTATTGGATCATACACTCGAGAAGCCGGCGTTCGTAACCTCGAACGTGAAATCGGTGGAATCTGTCGCAAATTTGTAACTCGATACTCAGAAGGAAAGATCAAATCCGTCACAGTCAATCCGCGGATTGTGCAAGATTACCTGGGTAAACCCACTTACCGCGGTACTGAAGATATCTTAATGCGCACCAACCTTCCGGGCGTGGCTACAGGTCTAGCCTGGACACCAGTTGGCGGAGATATTTTATTCATCGAGGCAACCAAGATGCCCGGCAGTAAGGGATATCAGGTGACTGGCTCTATCGGGGCAGTGATGCAAGAATCTGCCAGAGCTGGGCTATCTTATGTGAGATCAAAAGCAGATGATTTAAAAATAAAATCTGATTTCTTTGACACCCACGATATCCATCTCCATGTTCCTGCGGGAGCTCAACCTAAAGACGGTCCGTCGGCTGGCGTGACCATGGCAACAGCTTTGGTCTCACTAATCACGGGTAAACTGGTTGACCCCGAAGTGGCTATGACCGGCGAAATTACTTTACGGGGTCAGGTTCTTCCAGTGGGTGGGATCAAAGAAAAAGTACTGGCAGCGCACCGTGCTGGCATCAAGAAGGTGATTCTACCCAAACGCAATGAAGTGGATCTGGACGATTTGCCTGATGAAGTACGAAAATCAATCAAATTTGTTTTCGCCAACACTGTAGAGGATGTCTTACGAGCAGCTCTCATCAAGACAAAACCTACACCTAAGATTAAAATCAAAAAAAATGAAAAAGGTGAAACACTTTGAAATCTGATATTCACGTTTTCATCATTGAAGATGATGTCACCATGATTGGTTTACTAAAAACCCTTCTCACGATGGAGGGCTACCAGGTGACAACCCACTCCCAAAAAGGTGAAATCCCTATCACAGATGTGCTGGCTAACGTCCGGCCAAATCTGGTGCTGCTCGATGTGAATTTGCGTGATATGGATGGGGTTGAAATCTTGCAACAAATAAAAGCTGATTCGCGGTTGGACGGAGTGAAGATTATTATGTCCTCGGGCGCAGACTATAAAGATACATGTCTGGGTTACGGAGCAGACCGCTTTTTATTGAAACCATATATGCCAGATGACCTATTACAAATGATCGATCAGGTGGCAACAAATTTATCGTCATAGGAGATATCTGTTGACTAAAAAAAATATTACAAATCTACGCTGGTTTAATGTCGATGTGCATTTACACACACCGGCATCCAGCGATTTTCAGCAAGAAAATACAACTTACATAGAAATCCTACAGCGAGCTGAAACACGCGGAGTGGACATGCTCGCTTTTACGGACCACAATACCGTGGCCGGTTATAAAATAATGATGGAAGAGGTCAACCAACTGACCTTATTAGAACAGCTTAATCGACTTCTGCCTGAGGAAAAAATCAAATTACAAGAATACAGACGATTATTTTCGCGTATTGTTGTCTTACCAGGATTTGAATTCACCGCCACTTTCGGTTTCCACATTATTGCATTGTTCTCACCACAAACAGCAATCCGGGATATTGAGCACCTATTACTCAACCTGAACATCCCATCTGGTCAATTGGATGATGGTTCCGCAACTGTTGGCGCCACCAGTGATGTTCTCACCGCCTATCGGCTGATTAAGCAGGCTGGTGGAATTACCATTGCCGCTCATGCAAATTCTTCAAATGGTGTCGCCATGAAAGGTTTTTCTTTTGGCGGCCAAACCAGAATTGCCTATACGCAAGACTCAAACCTGGATGCACTTGAAGTCACCGATTTGGAAGTAAAAGGCGGCAGAGCCACTTCAGCTTTCTTCAATGGCACCAAACCAGAATACCCTCGTCGGATGCACTGTATCCAGGGTTCCGATTGCCATCGCCTCACAACTGATCCGGTCCGCAAAAAAAACCTGGGTGTTGGCGACCGTACCACAGATCTCTTGCTTCCTGAACCTAGCTTTGAGGCTGTTCGTGATCTACTCGCACACAACGACTTTGCCAGGATACGACCACACCGATTACAAGAAGAACCTGCATATGATTTCATCCAGACCGCATTAGAAGAAGGATCGAATATCATCCAGGAATTTCACGAAAATATGTCCATCAAAGGCGGCAAGCTGAGTATGCTGATCGCTGATATTTGCGCCTTTGCGAATACTAACGGCGGCACCATCTATGCTGGTTTGGCAGCTGATCCACGACTGCCACCTGTGGGTATTGCTGATCCTGAAGAGGCACTCAACCAGCTCGAAAAAGAAATAACTCGCCGGATGAGCCCCCCCATCCACACCACCTGGGATATCAATGAATACAAAGGGAAGAAGATCGTCCGAGTGTTGATCCCCCGCGGTGATGACCCGCCCTATGCTTTGGATGATAATAAAATTTATATTCGCGACGAAGCAGAAACAGGCTTAGCTGTACGAGATGAAATTGTCGGTCTGGTTTTACGTGGGCAAAAGCTGAAAAACCCAGATCAAATCGAATCGCCTTCCTTACCACGAGCTGTCGAACCTGCTAAGAACACGAGGGAAGAGCCTGCTCAGATTGTTGAGACTACTCAAACAGATCAGCCACGTACCGGGGTAGAAATTATCACATCTGAAATTCGAAATGGTACCCGTTACTTCATCATGCGTGATTTGCGTAACGGTAATATCGTCAAAAATGTTACTCAAACCTCTGCTCGTAAACTGTGGCATTACGCGATTCTGCGATATGGGGAAATCATGGAACAGGGAGAAAATCTCCCGGTTGTATGGCAAGACCAGTATGGACAAATTCCTCGTACGCAAACCGGAAAAGGCAATACATACGATTTTATCCAGAAAACCGAAAATGGATACCGCTATTATTTCGGAGTAACTTCCAATGGTATCCACGGTAAATGGAAGGTGTTTCTGGAAGAAGAAGAATGAACTCCCCTTCCGAGATCGCTATCCGGGATTTCCGTTTTCCAGAAGATTATCCAGCCTGTATTGAGATTTGGCGTACGGTTGGAGGCGGAGTCAAGGAAAGCCCGTCCGAATTCGATCGAAGAGATTGAGAAGAAATACAATCATGACCCAGATTTAATGTTGGTTGCATGTAACCATCAAGAAATCATCGCAACCGTTATCGGTGGATTCGATGGCCGGCGCGGTATGATCTACCATC
This sequence comes from uncultured Chloroflexia bacterium, assembly GCA_963818305.1. Lineage (GTDB taxonomy): Bacteria > Chloroflexota > Anaerolineae > Anaerolineales > Anaerolineaceae > DAIOEK01. The sequence goes on along the minus strand of CAWFRQ010000010.1, from coordinate 430,888 downwards.
TCGCAGTGAAGCAGGAATATCAAAACCAGGGGATCGGACGTCAGCTCATGACTGAAATTGAGAATAGGCTGGTTGCCAAAGGCTGTAAAAAGATGTACTTGATGATGCATCCAGACCATACTGAGTTGCTTGAATATTACAAATCATTGGGCTGGTTCCCAATGAATATTCTAGTTGCCGCCAAGGAGGTCGGGTTTCGATGATACGCTTTGGAGTTCTAACCGTCTCAGACCGATCATCTAGAAATGAGCGTGTGGACCTCTCTGGTCCAGCCCTCCAGGAAGAAATAGAAAAATCGGGTTGGCAGGTAGTCAAAACCGGTCTGGTTCCCGATGAAGTGGACCAAATCAGTCATATCTTAAAGTATTGGGTGGAATCAGAGACCATCGATGTGATTCTAACTACCGGTGGGACAGGTTTCACTGCCCGCGATGTCACCCCGGAAGCGACCCTCACGGTAGTTGAGCGATTGGCTCCCGGATTGGCAGAAGCGATGCGCACAGAAAGCCTCAAAATTACGCCCCATGCGATGTTATCAAGGGCGGTTGCTGGCATTACCCAAAACACCTTGATCGTTAACCTCCCCGGCAGCCCCAAGGGGGCGGTCGAATCTCTCAGGGTGATCGCACCGGTCTTGGAGCACGCGGTGGACCTAATAACCCACCAAACCATCCCCGATTCTAGTCACCAGGCTGTAATAGCAAAAACCAAGTTAGCCTTAGCTATTTTCGAACGTCAAAAGAAAAATCAGGATCAAATACACCTTGCCAGTACTAGTCCCCTGGGCTATAATCAGCGGTTGCTTGATCTTAAAGATAGAAGGAAAGACAAATGATTGATGTAAACGATTTACGCAAGGGCATTACGTACGAAATGGATGGCTCGCTATTCAAAGTGTTAGACTATGCCCACAACAAACCTGGTCGTGGAAATGCGACGATCCGAATTAAAGCCCGAAATATACGCACTGGTGCGACGATTGACAAAACTTTCTCCTCCGGTGAAAAGGTTCAAGATGCCCGACTGGATTTCCACAACGTGCAGTATCTATACAATGATGGCGAAAATTTCTTCTTCATGGATCAGGAGACATTTGAACAACCTGGCATTCCTGCAAAAGTGATTGGCGAAGCTGCCGGATTCCTTAAAGAAGGCATGGAAGTCAAACTCACCTTCTATAACAATGAACCACTGGATATTGACCTGCCCACCTCAGTTGATTTACTGGTGACCCAGGCTGAAAACGCTGTTAGAGGTGATACAGCTACCGGTGTAACAAAAAAAGTAATGACCGAAACTGGTCTGGAAGTCAGTACTCCTGCTTTTATCACTGCCGGTGACACAATCCGAGTTGATACCCGCACGGGTTCATACCTTACCCGAGCATAAACATCCATCGCATAAATCCAAATAGCTAACCGCGGTACTTTACCGCGGTTTTTTATAAAAAAGAGACAAACATTCATGGCAATCAAACACCTTCTGATCGATTTAGACGATACCCTTCTAATCAATTCAACTGACATCTTCATTCCTGCTTATTTCAAAGCTCTCAGCAAACACCTGGCTAAACTTGTCGATCCAGCGATCATGCTTCCCGCTCTGATAGCCGGAACGAAAGCGATGACCACCAACTTGGATGCAGATACTACTCTCGAACAAGCATTCGATCGGATTTTTTACCCGCAAATTGGCATTCCGAAGTCGGATATTCATGGGGAAATTGATGCATTCTACACGAATGTATTTCCAGAACTCAAATCGCTAACTTCCCCTCACCCTGGTGGAGTTGACATGGTGGATCAAGCCATACAAGCAGGTTATTCGGTAAGTATTGCTACCAATCCATTGTTTCCAAGGACTGCTATCACCCAACGAATTGAATGGGCAGGTTTCGTTTTATCCAAAAACCAATTCAACCTTATCCCTTCCTATGAGGTTTTCCACTTCGCCAAGCCAAATCAACAGTTCTATCACGAGTTTGTCTCCAAAATTGGAACGACAACATCTGAATGCGTGATGATTGGAAATGATTTTGAAATGGATATCGAACCTTCACTGAAAGTGGGGATATCTGCGTTCTACCTTACCAGCAAACAACCTGATAAACCCGGTAATTTTGGATGGGGACCGCTGAATCAAGTGATTAAGTGGTTAAGGTAACAAAATTGATATAAGAAATGTATAAGAGTTTTTATACAAAAGTGATAAACACATGATATTCATTAGTGCGATTGGTATAATCATATCTAATAAAAAAATAGTGCACCACCGCTAATCGGAGGTTTCAGTGAATTCTCGTAATCAATCATATATTGTCTATTTGTTGCTCATCATCGCAATCGTCGCGATGGTTTTTGCGCAATTCAGACAAAATTCCAGCGATAAAGATACTTTATCCATTAACCAGGTCGCGGCGGATATCCAGACTGGAAAAGTTAAACGGATCTCTGTGGATGAAAATAAATTAACGGTAGTTTATGCCGATGGAGAAAAAGAAGCACAAAAAGACTCCAATGAGACTTTAGTGCAACAGTTGCTTAACCTGGGCGTAACGTACGAGCAGCTTTCTCCTGATAAGATCAAAGTTGAAATTAAACCACCTAACTCATGGATGGGTATTCTGACCATTTTGGGATATGTATTGCCATTCATGATTCTGGCTGGCGTGTTGTGGTTTATTTTCCGTCAGGCACAGGGCAGTAATAATGCAGCCATGTCCTTTGGAAAATCAAGAGCCAGAATGTTCACAGGCGATCAGCCCACAGTCACCTTTGAGGATGTTGCCGGTGTTGAAGAAGCCAAAGAAGAACTGAAAGAAGTGGTTGAATTCTTGCGTGAACCCCAGAAATTTATTGCACTGGGTGCACGAATTCCGAAAGGTGTTCTGCTGGTTGGCCCTCCTGGAACCGGTAAAACCTTGCTGGCCAAAGCTGTCTCCGGCGAAGCAGGTGTCCCTTTCTTCTCCATCTCTGGTTCTGAATTTGTCGAAATGTTTGTGGGTGTTGGCGCCAGCCGGGTGCGTGATCTGTTTGAACAGGCAAAACGCCACTCCCCTTGTATCGTTTTTGTGGATGAAATTGATGCGGTTGGACGTCAACGTGGCGCTGGTTTAGGCGGAAGTCACGATGAACGCGAACAAACCCTCAACCAGATGCTGGTTGAAATGGACGGTTTTGACACCGATACCAATGTCATCATCATGGCAGCAACCAACCGCCCTGATATCCTTGATCCAGCATTGCTGCGTCCAGGTCGGTTTGACCGACGGGTAGTGCTTGATCGACCCGATGTCCGCGGCCGTGAGGCGATCTTAAAGGTACACATCAAGGGTAAACCTCTTGCTCCGAATGTCAATCTAAATATTCTTGCTCGGTCTTGCCCTGGTTTTGTAGGTGCAGATCTTGAAAACCTGGTCAATGAAGCAGCCATTCTGGCTGCCCGCCGGAACAAAAAAGTGATCAGCCAACCTGAATTTGAAGAAGCCATTGAGCGCGTCATTGCTGGTCCGGAACGAAAAAGCCGGTTGATCAACGCAGAAGAAAAGAAGATTGTTGCTTATCATGAAGCTGGTCACGCAGTGGTGATGAATGCCCTGCCTGAAGCGAATCCTGTTCAAAAAGTATCCATCATCGCTCGCGGAATGGCAGCCGGTTATACCATGGCCTTACCTGAAGAAGACCGCACCTTGATGCCGCGTAAAAAACTACTGGCTGAAATGGTCGGATTGCTAGGTGGTCGTGTAGCAGAAGAATTGGTCTTTGATGATATCACTTCAGGGGCATCGAATGATATCGAACGCGTGACCCAAATTGCCAGAAACATGGTCACCCGCCTGGGAATGAGCTCAGAGCTCGGCCCGATGGTTTACGGTCAAAAAGAAGAAATGATCTTCCTGGGTCGTGAAATTTCTGAACAACGGGATTATTCCGAAGCTGTTGCTGAGAAAATTGACATGGAAGTTCGCAAACTGGTAGACGATGCCTACAAACAGACGAAATCCATTCTAACAACCTACCGTGCAGAACTGGAAGCAGTTGCAGAAAAACTCCTCGAGGTGGAAACCTTATCAAGAGAAGAATTTGAAAAGATTTTCCCACCCCCAGTAAAAAAACGAAGCGGAACTCCGGTGATTATCGCGGATAGCCGCGTAGGATAAACCTCGAAAAAACCGACCTTCACAGGTCGGTTTTTATTTACAAATTCAACCGCTTGTCATGCCCAACTTGTTTTCAATCACTGCCCGAATTTGTTCCGCGCTGCTGGTGCGGCTGTCAAACCAGTGAATAGATGGATCATCTGCTTTGAACCAATTTGCCTGACGCCTTACATAAGCATGGGTGCGCCGCTTCATTAATACTATCGCTTCATCCAAAGTCATTTGCCCCCGGATTTTTGCTGCCATTTCACTGTACCCAATAGCACTCAAACTCGGCATAGATGGGTCGATCCCCGAATCAAGAAGCCGTTGCACCTCATCTTCAAAACCAGCTCGAACCATTTGCTCAATCCGGTCATCAATCCGTTGGAACAAGATTTCTCGCGGCATCGTCAATCCAATTTGAATAATCCGATAGGCTGATTCGGTTCTTGAGCGTTGACTGGAAAATAAACGCCCGGTTGTGAGGATGACTTCCAGCGCGCGATGAACCCGGCGGGGATTCCGTAAATCGACCTGGGCATAAGCAACAGGATCAAGCATTTTTAACCAGCGGGATAATTCACTTAATCCCTTTGATTGCTCGGCTTCTACCAAGAACCCTCTGAGGTGAAGGTTTGGCTCAACGGATGGCAGATCCCACCCTTCTGTCACTGCTCGAATATATTGGCCAGTCCCCCCCACTAAGAAAGGTTTATTGCCTCGCTGGTGTATTTGAGAAATGATCTCTCTGGTCTGCTTCTGGAAGATTCCCAGACTGAGTACTTCATCAGGGTCCACAATATCAATCATATGGTGGACAACCCCTCTCATCTCCGCCCTGGCAGGTTTGGCAGTTCCAATATCCATTCCACGATAAAACAGGCGGGAGTCGCAAGAGATGATTTCTACCTGCCCCATCAATTGCGCCACCTCAATTGCAAATCGTGTTTTTCCGGCCGCTGTTGGTCCAATAAAAAGGACGATGGGTTTTTTAGTTTCCATATGAAATGGCATCGAACAATTCAATTTGATAATTTCCTGGTTTTCCGACAATAGCGACAACTTCTATTTTCCAATCAACAGATGAGCCGTTTAGCTGATCCAGGTATTCGTTTGCAGCCTCAAGCAGATGCTGCACCTTCTTGGGTGTCATGCCATCTTCCGGAAATCCAGTTGCAGTATTTGACCGTGTTTTCACTTCAACGAAAACAATCTGCTCTTCGTGTTTCGCCACAATATCCAGTTCGCCGAAGCGAGTGTGGTAATTTCTGACCAGTACTTCATAACCAAGGTTTTTCAAATAATTCGCCGCGATATCTTCACCCCAACTTCCTACCCGTTGGTTATGAGTTAGACTTGCTTTGACAGGTTTGGCTATAATTTGCGTTTTCAAACCGTTCTATCCACTAACCCGATTTTAAAAAAATGATACAATCAATTAACATCCGGCAAAATCATCACGCAAAATAATTAGTACTTATACTGATCCGCTTATCTTATCATACCTATGCCAATTGCCGAAATTCTTACTATTGGAACCGAAATTCTACTGGGTGAAATCCAGGATACAAACACCGCTTACCTTGCCAGGGCTATCAAAGACCTTGGCATTGATTTATACCGGACCCAGACAGTAGGAGATAATCCAGCCCGCATCACTGCAATCCTCAAAGAAATCCTTGCTCGGGCTGATATCATCCTTACCACTGGCGGTCTTGGTCCAACCGTGGATGACCCCACCCGCCAGGCAGTAGCAGATGCCTTTGATCTTCCGCTGGTGTTTAGTGAAGAGTGTTGGGACCAGGTTCAAGCCTACTTCATTCGTCTGAATTGTCAAATTCCTGAAAACAATCGCCGCCAGGCTTACATTCCAGCTGGTGCAACCATCATCCCCAATCCGGTTGGAACAGCTCCAGCTTTTATTGTCGATACCGGTGAAAAAGTATTGATATCCGTCCCTGGCGTGCCTAAAGAGATGGAACACCTGGTGGTTCACACGATCGCGCCCTATCTGAAACAACGCTGGAAAGAGAATACGGTCATCCGTACTCGCACCATCCACACTGTTGGAATGGGCGAAGCGGTATTAGATGATCTGATCGGTGCGTTTGAACAGTGGAAGAATCCAACGATTGGATTACTGGCAAAATCTGGGATTGTTGATATCCGCATCGGTGCAAAAACAGGTTCGGTGGAAGAAGCCGAAGTGATGATTCAGGAAACGATTGACCAGATCATCCCAAATCTTGGAAGACATGTATACGGTTACGATCAAACCACCCTCAGCCAGACCGTTGGCAAGCTCGCCGATGAGTTAGGTTTTCCGATTTGTATTCAAATGGATGGATTCGGTACAAGCTCCGTCGAGATGCTAGCAGAATTATCATCTGCATCATCTCGAATTATCAGCCTGAAAAGCTACATCCACCCAACTCAACAAAACCAGGATGTTCATACCGGGTATAAATTTGATGCGATCTTGGACTTAAAACTTTCCCGGTGGAATTTTCATGCAGGTTACAAGCTTTGAACAATGAACCCGAGATCATCTCGCGAAAATACGGTGGTCCGCCTGAAATGGCACCCACCTGGGCATTCAATACATTACTCGATCTTATTCGTCTAACTCTCTTAGATCATCTAGCCCTGAAAGGATAACCCATGGAACAAGCTGACACCCTTTTTATCAACGCCCACATTCTCACCATGGATCAAGAGTATCACCAGTACCCTAAGGGTGCTATTGCTGTCATCAAAAACAGTATTGCAGCCGTTGGTGATCAAAGAGAAATCGAGGAAAAATACCAATCAACTCAGGTTATTGATTGTAAAGGCAAGATTCTAATACCCGGCCTGATAAATGCTCACACTCACGCGCCGATGACTTTGTTGCGTGGTCTGGCAGACGATTTACGACTGGATGTTTGGCTGATGGGTTATATGATGCCAGTGGAACGTGAATTCGTCTCTCATGATTTTGTCCATCTGGGAACATCCCTTGCCTGTGCAGAGATGATCCGCAGCGGTGTAACCAGCTTTGCCGACATGTACTACTTTGAAGAAGATGTCGCTAAAGCAGCAACAGCCGCCGGAATGCGTGCTGTATGCGGTCAGACAGTGATGAAATATCCCGCTCCAGATGCACAATCCTTCGAAGATTCACTGGCATTAGCCCGCGAATTCATCGTCAATTGGAAGGATCACCCACTAATTGTGCCTGCTGTCTCCCCCCACGCACCCTATACCTGCACAGCAGAGATCTTACGCTCGTGCGCTGAATTGGCAGCCGAATTTGATGTTCCACTCCATACGCATATCTCTGAAACCGCCTTGGAAGTTGAAAATATGCGTAATGAACAGGGAATGCCTGTTGTTCCATACGTAAAAAAACAAGGTTTGTTTGATGCGAAAGTATTAGCTGCCCATTGTGTTCATATCGATGAAGGCGAAATGCGAACCCTGCTTCATTACAATGCCGGCGTTGCCCATAACCCTTCATCAAACATGAAGCTTGCTTCTGGTGCTGCCCCGGTCAAAAAAATGCTGGATGTCGGGCTTCACGTTGGTATCGGGACAGATGGTCCTGCATCGAATAACGATCTGGATATGTTTGAAGAGATCCGGCTGGCTGCGTTCCTGGCAAAAGGTTTCAGCGGGGATCCTACCGCATTACCTGCCCGCACTGTATTAACGATGGCCACCCGCATGGGTGCTGAGGCCATGCACATCGGTCACCTGACAGGATCACTGGAAGTGGGTAAACGAGCTGACCTGGTGGTGGTAGATATCAATACATTACACAATTCACCTCGGTTTGACCGGGATCCAAACGGCATCTATGCTCAACTGATCTATGCAACCAAATCTACGGATGTCAGCGATGTCATGATTGATGGGAAGATGGTCATGCGTGATCGCCAGGTCTTAACCCTGGATGAAAAAGCCATGCTTGATGGGGCCGCAGAGTACGCCAAGAAAATCGACCGATTCTTGTTCTTGCGTGAGAAATCCGTCTTATCCAAGCTGATCGCCATCGGTGGAGCCTCAGAGGTGGAGAGCTTTGAAGTTCAAATGAAAGCTCAAATTTCTACAGCAGAAGATATTGTGGCAGCATTCAATCACCCAGACATAGAAGTCTTGCGCAAGCGGCACTACCATGAATACGATACCTATTTCGGTTTTGATGCTCCTGAACTGGATCGGTTGCGATACCGGGAAGATGATTTCATCGGCGATTCCGGGCAAGTAGAAAACACACGTTTCCGGCTGACCCTCATTGGTCCAAACCGTGAACAACAGTTGGCTGAGAACATCAATCTCTCACGCAGCAAATTCATCGCTCCTGCTACCCAAAGCTCTGCGTTTTTATCGTGAATACTTCAAACCCAGCCACATTACCGAAGTAGAAAAAGATCGCCTACGCTACCGGATCTTGTTCCAGGGGATTGAATTCTATGTGAATATCGACCAACTCATCAAACCGATGGAAGGTCACTTTATCGAAATCAAAAGTCGTACCTGGTCATTACAAGACGCTGAAACCAAATCTGAAAAAGTTGCAGAGCTTCTACAGGTACTTATGAAGTGTTGTGTTGAACCGGTAACCAAAGATTATATTGAGATGTTGGATTGAGGGAGGTGATTCTGTGAAGAATAAGGATACAACCATCCATGTTCTTTACGCTGCAGCAGAAGCCGACCCGTATGTTAAGATCGGTGGGTTGGGCGATGTTGCCGGTTCCCTACCACAGGCGATCCATCAATATCAAATCAAACAGAATCTATCCCCAAAAAGTCGATATCCGCCTGGTTCTGCCGTTCCATCGACAGATTAAGGAAAAGATGGATCACCTCACCTATCTTGGAGAGTATCCATTACACACCGGCAACAGGCGTGAATCCGTGCAGGTGTATCAGGATCAGACATCGTTGATTCCAGTGTATTTTCTGGATGGCGAACCAATACGCCAAACAGACACGGTTTATTCATTTGATCCGCAGGTAGATGCAGAAAAATATATCTTTTTCTCTCTCGCTATCTTACTTTTACCCGGCTTCTTAAATTGGCGCATGGATATCTTACACGCCAATGACTGGCATACTGCTATCAGTGTTTTTGCACTTAAGCAGGTACCTGAATTTATAAACAATCGTGTTCAAACCATTCTTTCAATCCACAACTTGCCATACTTTGGTGAAGGCTGTCAGGCTACCCTCACTGATTACGGAATACCACCATACCAACACCCACTTCTCCCCATCTGGGCAACTCACTTACCTCTCCCGATGGGTCTCGCCACAGCAGATGTACTAATCCCTGTTTCTCCTGGGTACGCAAAAGAGATATTAACCCCAGAATTTGGGTATGGCTTGGAGACGCTTTTAGAAACAAGGTCAAAGAATATCTCGGGCATCCTCAATGGAATTAACCAGAACCAGTGGAATCCTGCCACAGATCCCCATATACCATCGCCTTATGACATCGATCACCTGGAATTAAAAACCGTGAATAAGGTGGAAATCCTACAGGATCTGGACCTTAATCCGGACCCAGCCATTCCGTTGCTGATCTTGATCTCAAGGCTGGACCGTCAAAAAGGGGTGGATATCGCACTGGAAGCGTTATCCCTCCTCCAGGATGACAATTGGCAAGCCATCATCCTTGGATCAGGAGATCGTGCGCTCGAAAAAGCCTGTACGGATTTACAGCTTAAATTTCCCGATAGAATAAGATCGATTATTGGTTTCAAAACTGAGTTATCGCATCAGCTTTATGCGGCAGGTGATATTTTCCTGATGCCATCCAGATATGAACCCTGTGGAGTATCTCAATTGATCTCGATGCGATATGGCATTATTCCTATTGCCAATGCAACAGGCGGATTGCTAAACACGATTCAATCGATTAAACCAAAGAAACCAGGGACAGGTTATTTGTACACAGAGAACACCCCTGAAAACCTCGCAAGAAATATCCAACAAGCAATATCCGCGTATAATGATCCCAATACTTGGAGTGTATATCAGCGCTTAGCAATGCAAACCGACTTCTCATGGGAGAATTCAGCCTGGAAATACATCCAAAAATATAAAACATTAAGCAAGTCGAAACCAAACCAACCTATATCGGAGGGATAATATGAGGACCAGAGCAGTAATTCTGGCTGGTGGAGAGGGATCTCGCCTTGGAATACTTACCGCAAAACGGACGAAACCCGCTGTGCCGTTTGCAGGCAAGTATCGGATTATTGATTTTACACTCTCAAATTGTGTAAACTCTGATATTTATGATGTAATGATTATCGCGCAATATCAACCCCATTCCCTGATTGAACATATCGGCGCAGGTGGCCCGTGGGATCTCAACCGCGATTTCTCGGGCGGTGTACGTATGTACACTCCCTATAAAGCCAGAGGAAATTCCGATTGGTTCACTGGAACTGCGGATGCGATTCAACAAAACTTTAAATTCATCAAATTGAGTGCGCCAGATTTGGTATTAATCCTATCTGGAGACCATATCTACGCCATGGATTATGAGCCGCTGATCACATTTCACCTGGATCATCAGGCTGATCTCACGATGGCCACCATCCGAGTACCAATGACTGAAGCCTCGCGTTTTGGAGTGGTCAAAACTGCGCCTGATTACCGTGTGGTTGATTTTCTGGAAAAACCAGCCAACCCGACATCCAACCTGGCCAATATGGGCGTCTATCTTTTCAATATTGCAGTTTTGGATGAGATGCTTTGGGAAGACCACAAGCGGGAAGATTCTTCACACGACTTTGGTAAAGACATCATCCCCCGTATGATCCAAAACAATGCTCGGGTATTCGGCTTCCCATACTCCGGTTACTGGGTAGATGTAGGAACCATCCAAAGTTATTGGCAAGCTCACATGGACCTGTTAAAAACACCTCCATCCATCGACTTGAACAACCGCTCATGGGTAATTCACACCCGAACTGAAGGACGTCCCCCTGTCCTTATTTCTGCCGGTGCAGTCATTGAAAATAGCATGCTTTCAGATGGATGTGTTGTTCGGAAAGGTGCCCGAGTCATCAATTCAGTGTTATCACCCGGAGTCTTGGTTCAAGAAGGTGCTTTGGTTGAAAACTCAGTCATCCTAACAGAATCAGTGATTGGCGCAAATGCCAAAGTAGTTAATACCATTACTGACAAGCGTGTTTTCATTGATGAAAAATGCAAAATTGGACAAAATATGCCATCCATGGAAGGCGGAATCATCACCATCGGGAAAAATTCCATTTTGCCATCCGGTTTGGTCGTTGAACCCGGTGCTGTGATAGATACAGAAGTTGTCCAATCGGACTTTTCCTCCCTGCGCGTGAAACAGGGAGAGTATGTACATTCAAAGAGATCACCCTATGAAATTTAAACGTTCTTCTGGCATATTGCTCCACCCTACCAGCTTCCCAGGTCCGGATGGAATCGGAAGTTTAGGCCCTGAGGCTTACGTTTGGATTCAGTACCTTGCCGATTGCAAAATCGGCCTATGGCAGGTTCTGCCATTAGGTCCAACCAGTTATGGAGATTCTCCATATCAGTGCCTTTCGGCTTTTGCTGGTAATCCATACTTGATCAGTCCAGCACTTCTCCTGGATGAAGGATTTTTAGAGCAATCTGATCTATCAGATCGTCCAGAATTCCCCAACCACCTGGTTGACTTTGGAAATGTAATCCCCTGGAAGATTACGTTGTTAGATAGGGCCTTCGCTCATTTCAAACAGAAAGCAACCGATGGTATCTTGCAAGATTACCATCGCTTCCAGAAAGAAAATGAATATTGGCTTCCCGATTTTGCACTATTCATGACCATCAAGAATGATCAGCAAGGAAAGAGCTGGGTAGAATGGCCGGCTCCGTTGAGATCACGTCAGAAAGACGCATTGGGATCATTCAAAGCTAAGCACCTTGATGAGGTTGAACGTCATATCTTTGCCCAATTCATTTTCTTCCGGCAGTGGCAGAATTTAAAGTTATTTGCGAACCAAAAGGGTATATCTATCATTGGAGATATCCCGATCTTTATCTCGCATGATTCAGCTGATGTCTGGGCAAGCCCGGATCTCTTTTACCTGGATGAAACGGGGAAACCCACTGTGGTCGCAGGAGTACCGCCTGACTACTTTTCTCCAACCGGGCAATTGTGGGGAAATCCGCATTACCGTTGGGAAGACCACGCGAAAACTGGATACGATTGGTGGATCCAGCGCGTAAAAAGCTGCTTGAAAACTGTTGATTTTATTCGCTTGGATCACTTCAGAGGATTTGCTGGCTACTGGGAAGTTCCAGCAAACCTTCCTACCGCCGAAATTGGGGTCTGGAAGAAAGGTCCAGGTGTGTCCCTATTCAACGCCCTCAGAAATGCGCTGGGCGACCTGCCTTTAATCGCAGAAGATCTGGGTAAGATTACACCGGACGTGGTGGAATTAAGAGACCACTACCAATTACCCGGGATGAAGATACTGCAATTTTCATTTGGGAACGACCCGGATGAACCTTTCTTGCCACATAATTACCCGGTAAATTGTGTCGCATACACCGGGACCCATGACAACGATACAACTATCGGTTGGTATAAAACGGCACCTGAATACGAACAAGAATTTTGCCGGAAGTATCTGCATACCAATGCTGAAGATATCGCATGGGATCTAATCCGTGGAATCTGGTCATCGGTTGCCGTGTTTGCCATTGCACCCCTGCAAGATTTCTTGCGGATGGGTACGGAAGGTCGAATGAATCTCCCTGGTAGACCTTCGGGTAATTGGGGTTATCGTATGACTGAACGTGATTTGGATATTTACATGCAAGATCAGATACGAGAACTCAACCGAATATACTCGAGAACTGCCTGAGACACTTACTACAGCTTGCTCGTTTGGTGAACTTGACTGATAACTGTCACATCAGACCGGCAAGCTGATTTCTTCCTGCTTTTGCTGCCTACTCCGGTTTTCTGCAAGGCTAACCAGAAAGATGCCTGCCAGAATTGTGATTACGCCAATCCACTTTAGACCGGTTGGCATTTCACGGAATAAGATTATCCCTAAAATCGTTGATCCGATTGGTTCTGCCTGGATGATGACCGATACCAGGGTGGTTGAAAAATGTTTCAAAGACCAGTTAAAAGCGGTATGTCCGAATAATTGAGGGATAAGCGCCAGGGCAAACAACCAAACCCAACCATCTGTTGGAGTCTTTAAGATTAGATTGCCGTGAAAACCGAGGCTAAGTAGAATCAAAATCGATGCGCCTACACCGTAAACAAGAAAGATATATGGAGTAAGCGGGATATTTGACCGTACTCGTTTACCAGTAATCAAGTACCCGGCCGCCATCCATGATCCAAACAACGCCAGAAAGTTGCCTAAAAGCGGTAACTTACCTGTTTCTGTAAACGAACATGAAAGTCTGGTCGACTGGAAGCTGCATACTTCGGCAGCTGTAACCAGAATTCCGCCCAAAATCACAACAACCAAACCAAGACTAGTCTTTAAATCTAACTTCTGATGCCCTTGCAGTATGGTATATAAACTGACCCAGAGAGGCGTGGTTGTAACTAAGACGACCGAAGATGATATGGACGTATACTCCAACGATGTGATCCAGGTTGCAAAATGAACAGCCAGAAAACTGCCTGCCAGTATGCAAATGGATGTTGTTTTCCGATCAAGGGATTGGAGGGTTTTACGGTATTTCAGCAAAACGAAAGGGAACAGAATGATTACCGCCAAAAGTAAACGAAAAGCGGCAATTTCAATGGATCCTACTCCGGCGGATTGCGCAAAACGGGTAAATATTGCACCAGTTGAAATACTTAGTACACCAACCGATAAGATTCCTATTGACCTTAATTGCATCCTGTATCTCCGATATCCGTTTATACCTGTTCGATTTTGCCGTAAAAGTATCCGGTGGCCAAATTCGATGACCACCGGATACCTTGTTGTTCGTTGAATTACATCATATTTCCCCTTGCGGGGGATTCTTATCGGTTTTTTCGACGGTTTACATAAATTATAACAGCTTCCCTTACAAACTCAGCCAAACCAACTGCCAACCGCTCATAATTTGCTTTGAAGCGGTCATCCTGATTGTAAAGATCAGCTAGTCCCACCAATTGTTCGTCGTTGGGGGTCCAGAAATAATTCATATGAGCCCGCCATTTTTCAACTGCAGCCTGAGCTTTGTCAGATCCCGGTCCTTCGTTCATTGCATCCAGATAGGCTTGATAGACATCATTGCCTTCATCGAAGATCTTTTGCTTTTCTTCAGTAGAATAATTCTTCCACTTCTTGTTTGAAGCCATCACGATTTCGGGATCATACATCTCCATGGCTTCTTTCTCATATTCAGCTTGTTGGGCTTCGGAAAAACCTTCAAAAAATTGCTGATTGTTCATTTTTATTTCTCCTTTCTGATAAGCGATTGTTTTATCAACGGTTTCAATCAATCGCTGCAGGCGGTTGATCCTTCGGGTGAGTTCACTACGATGCTGCACTAATGCTTCAACTGCGTCAAAACCAGGTTGAGATAGTATCAGCTTGATTTCATCAAGTGGTATCTCCATTTCGCGATAAAGCAGGATTTGTTGCAACAAGACGACTGCTTTATCTGCATAGTATCGGTAACCATTCTCACCAATCGCATCTGGCTTGAGAAGTCCGATTGCATCATAGTGGTGGAGTGTCCGCGGTGTCACTCCGGCTAATCTCGCAAGCTTCTGCACTGTATACATATGCCCAGTATAAACTATTACGCAACGTTAATGTCAAGAGCTATGGAGCAAATTCTCAGATCAGCTCGCTTGACAACACTTCTAGCCATAGCTACAATTTAAGAGCAAGGGTAGATAAATCTAACTTTTCTTGAGGAGGACATGGATATGACTTTTGAACTACCCCCCTTACCTTACGCATTAGATGCGCTAGAGCCCACAATGGATGCCCGTACTGTAGAAATCCATTACACCAAGCACCATGCAACCTACCTGGCCAATTGTAACAAGGCGCTTGAAAAATACCCTCAGTTTTTTGAAAAAAGCATGGAATGGATCTTATCCAACCTGGATCAGATCCCGGAAGATGTTCGGACCGTTGTAAAGAATAATGGTGGCGGTTTCTATAACCACAACCTTTTCTGGGAAAACTTAGGGCCAGATCAGGGCGGTGAACCAAAAGGAAAACTCCTGGATCAGATTAATGCTACATTTGGTGACTTTGCATCATTTAAAGCAGAAATCGAAAAAACTGGTTTAGGACGGTTAGGCAGCGGATATGCCTGGCTATGCCAGAAAAAAGATGGCAGCCTGGTGGTAGTTGCCACTCTTAACCAGGATTGTCCTTTAAGTGATGGATTAAAGCCCCTTCTGGTGGTGGACGTTTGGGAGCACGCTTATTACTTAAAGTATCAGAATCGGCGCGCTGAATATCTTACGAACTGGTGGACGCTGGTAAATTGGAGCGTCGTTCAAAAACGGTTTGAAAGTTAATCATCATTTATCCAATGGAGGACTAATATGCCACATGTAATTACCAGCTTATGCATGCGCGATGGCGGATGCGCGACTGTCTGCCCTGTTGATTGTATCGTTCCCGGAAAACCAGTTGACGGGCATCCCATTTATTATATCGATCCAGATACTTGTATCGATTGTGGCGCCTGCGCTGCAGAGTGTCCTTTCTCAGCAATTTTCCCTGATAGCGAAGTTCCCTCTGCTTACAAAGCCAAGGGCGGCGAAAGACTCGCAGCTCCAAAAGGCACAGCCGGATTTGATGAGGTATACGACGGCACCAACCATGATGGCGAACCTGTTCACATCGAAGCTACCCGTTCTTTGAAAGCTGGCGAAGTGGTTGACTTGACCCCTGATATCCAGGTAAATGCGGATTTCTTCACCTCAGGCCCAGGTTATAACGCTAAGTAACATTAGACCTTAAGTGTGTGAAAGCAAAGGTGGATGTCAAGTTGACATCCACCTTTTTATCCACAGTAATGCAAAAACCTAGATCTGCTCAGCCGCAACCATCGCAGCGCCAATAATACCTGCATTGTTTAAGAATTTTGCAGGAATAATCTCAGCCTCAATATTGATGTATTTGATAAATTGAGAAAACTTGCTGCTTACCCCTCCGCCAATAATAATCAAATCTGGGTAAATGAGGCCTTCAACATACTGGAAGTATGTATTTAAGCGAATTCCCCATTCTTCCCATGATAATTTTTTATCTTCCTTCACTGCCGCAGATGCGCGTTTTTCAGCCTCTTTGCCATTCAATTCAAGATGGCCAAATTCGACGTTGGGGAATAAATTGCCTTCCACAAAGATCGCTGATCCAATCCCGGTGCCCAACGTTAACATGAGGACCACACCCTTCTCCCTACCTTTTCCTGCTCCAAGCCGCATCTCTGCCAGACCTGCGGCATCTGCGTCATTGAGTACTTTCACAGCCAATCCGGTTCGTTTACAGAACAATTCATCCACATTTGTGCCCTTCCAACTTTTATTATGCAAGTTGGGCACATTGTAAACGATACTATGTCGGACAACACCGGGGAAACCAGCGCCTACTTTTCCCTGCCATTGAAAATGTTCAGTGATCTGTTTCACGGTTTCTGCAACGGGTTCAGGTTTCGCCGGGATTGGTGTGGCTATGCGAAACCGCTCGCCTACCATCATTCCAGTTTCAGTGTCCACGACTGCGCCTTTGATCCCAGATCCACCAATATCTATACCGAGTACTTCCATATTACCCTCCGACAATGTGTTTACGGACATGCATTTTGGATGTGTTCATCTAGCGAGGTTGCAAATTTATGTTTACCCGATCCATCACATGCAGATCTAAAATAATAATAATGGGTATCAGCCGGGAAGGCAACCGCATTAAGTGATTCAATCCCAGGGCTGCAGATTGGGCCTGGTGGTAAACCTGCATTTCTGTAGGTATTAAATTTTGAATCGACATGCAAATCATCCAGAGTCAATGGATTCGTCCACCAACTTTTTTGCTTTACGTTATATCCCAGGGCGTACTGTACAGTTGGGTCAGTTTCAAGGTTCATTCCGCTCGCAAGTCGATTGAAGAAAACTGATGCAATGATAGGCTTTTCTGAATTTACCACTGCCTCTTTCTCGATGATCGAGGCAAGTATCACCGCTTGGTGCAGGGATAACCCGTTCTTTTCAAATCGTTTTTCCATCTTGGGTGTAACGGCCTCGTCAAAAGCATTTACCATAGATGCCGTAAGCTCCTTTGCATTAATCTCGCGGTCAATGGCATAACTGCCTGGGAACAAGAAGCCTTCCAATGATTCCATGTTCTGAAACTTACCTGGGAGATTTGGATTTTTTTCTGGCTGTTCAACAGCATTCAAAAACTGATCTTCAGTAAAGGCAAAGCCATAGCTGGAAAGCGAATTTGCGATCTCTTCCATGCGCCAGCCAGGAATGGTAGCAAAACTTGTTCGGTCACTAACAGATGTGTGAATTTTTTCGCTAATTTCTACAATGTTCATGCTCCCCGAAAGGTAGTAATCACCACTGCGCAACGCGCGATCATACCCTTTATACACCAGGTAGTTGATCATTGCGTCTGAGGATGAGATCAGGTTTTCATTTTGCAACCTGTTCGCAATCGACTGAACCCCTTCAGCTGGCGATACGGTAAAAAGCATCTCCATCGAATCAGAGCTAACCGGGTCGAGTAATTTGGCTGAATTTTGGTACAGTCGATAGGTGTACTGCATTTTTTGTATCGATGATAATGCTGGATCAGCAGTACCAAACAGGTTTTCTACTTTTTGCGGAATCAGAAAGAAAACATACCCGGCTATGACAAGACAGCATAGACAACTCAATCCAATCAAACCGGTTACAACTCTGCTGCTCCTAACTCGCCTGCTCATGCTAGTTCCTTATAGATCTGATCGAGGTATGATTGCAAAATAATGACCGCTGCCACATCATCCCGGTGGCCTCCTCTTTTTGACCGCTTCAAACCCATCTCAAGTGCAGTTTCTCTGGCAAGACGCGTCGATCCATACTCATCAACATATTCTACTTTTAATCCCGACTGCCGGATAATTTCTTCACCTAACCGGATTGATTTCCTGCCAGAAGGTGATGGCATGTTTTCACCATCCATTGCCAAACCAATAACGATGGTTTCGGTTTTCATACTTACAGCCAGGCGGATCAACTCGGCTGCATTTGCTGCTAAGGATACATGTTTGATCACACAGACTGGATTAGCAATCAGACCAGTATCATCACTCACTGCGACACCGATTCGTACATCGCCACGATCTACACCTAAAAACCGCATGTCACCTCAACTCAACTTGAACTTGCATGGGTAAGGCTGCTACCCACGGCCACCAACTTGGGAAGCCCTTGATATCCACTGATCTACTGGATGGCATTAATTTCAGGATGTGCTCTCTGACCTGGCTTTTTGGTTTTCCAGCTATCTGAAAAGCGATCGAACTTGAATCGAATTGGGGTATTCGGGTTGTGTTTGCGATGAGTATCACCTGCCCGTAATTAGCGCTACTTTGACGATTTTGAGACAATCCAGTAATTACTACACTGCCGGATAATATTCTGTTGGTCGATGTCGGACCACTTAAGGATACTTGTTCGATATATTCAATCAATTGAGATTGATCAACCACTAAAATGGCAGCAGTTCCTTCTGATTCAAGCGTCAAGCTATCCCCCGCAGATCCAATTGGAGGATAGTATTTCTCTGTACCAGACTTGATTATTTGGAAGCTCCCCGGAACAATCCAAAACTGGCTGCCCAGACTTGCGTGCGCTTTCTCAATCCCCTGTTGTTCGATTACTTTTGTAATTTTTTCTTGCAGTTTTATTCGATCATCCTCGCTGGGGCTCGAATTCTCATTTACCTGACCGCCTAAAAATGGCTCGAGGTTGGTTACTCTGACGGCATCACCGAATTCACCTTCAATTGTATCGATTTGCCCGGCAGCAATGTTGCCATTGCTCCCTGGAACAATAGCAGCTACCTCTGCCGTACATTCTGCTTTGTTGCTTGCTCCCAACTCACAATCGGTGAGTGTTTTGAATTCGATAGACTGATCCGAACTAGTGGAAACGATAGTCCCGGCTGGTATGGGAAGGGATTGGTTCGACAAATTGCCGAGGAAAGTCACAGTACCCTTCGAATATTCATCGGCGATCTGGGTTGTTCCAGTTACGGGTATCGATTGGATCATTTGAAAAGGAAATTCAAATTTCTTTCCGGGAATTTGTCCGCTGATGTTCAGTTGATTGATTTCAGGGCTAATTTGAACCGGGTACTCAACCAGAACCTCTTCACGTGGAACCGTGATGATGATTCTGCTGGATGGAATCAGGAACGCTAACATCCCGAGTACAGATAGTATCGCGACCGAGAAGATGATCACCCGCCAGGTCTGGTTCAATGGATGCTTTGGTTTGGGTTTGTTTGTTTTAAGTTCGGATAATATTTGAGTTCTGGGAGAGCTATCCCTGTTAAGTTGATTGGTGAAACCAATTGTCTGCCAGATATCTTGTTCCGCGCTGACAATATCTGAGAAAACAGATACTTCGCATGCTGACCAGATTGCTTTCGTCTCAGGGTCTTTGGTGACAAAACCAATTTGCTTACCTGCTTGAAGGCAGCGGCGCAAGAAAACCTTCGTCAAGACTTCATCCCGAGGGATTTGATTGTCTCCCTGATCGAGGATAAGGACTCGGCTGGTTCGCGCTTGAATGACTTTTTCAACTAATGATTTAAGGCTGTCAAAGGCATCGATCTGAATCATCTGTGTTTTCATAATACCTTTGATTATACATGAGGTACGGAGGTGATTGGGTGAAAATAAAACCAGTGGAAGCTGTTCTGCCATCCACTGGTTTTTCAAATTTCAAGCTTACTTTCTATTCAATAATCTGTTTGGCTAAATCTTTAATGTCGATCGAGTTCAATTGCAACCGTAATATTCTTCGTCCACGCGCGTCCAATGATTCATAGTCACCCAATGCTTGTGCTTCCAACAAAGTACCAAAGCTGATATCACCTAACTTAAGGTTATGCTTTGGCTTGGCGGTTATCTGTAAAAACACACCATTGTTTGCTCCACCTTTATGCAGTTGCCCGGTTGAATGTAAGAATTTGGGACCAAACCCGATGGTTACAGGTAATGCGGTTTTCTTTTGCAGATACTCTCGAATTTTTGATAGAGCTTTATTGACAGTTGCATCATATGGCAAATATGCGCTGATAGCGATGTAATCTCCATTTTTAGTGGATCCAACCAACCGCTCCATTAATGATTTTACGGTTTCGCAATCCTCTACATGAATTTTATCAGAAGCATAAACGTCCATCGATTCATTTTTCCAGATCGGCAGCGACTGCCCGAGAGAACCAGTCTTTCGGAACTGTTCAATTTTATTAACGGTTCTGGTTTTATTATCCTGAACATCCGGCTGATCGAAAGCATTCACTCTTAAGATAGAGCAAGCGACAGCTGTGGCAATTTCCCACCGATAGAACTCACCGCCCAGAGAATATTGATCCGGTATATTGAACACCAGAGTTGGGAAGCCTGCTTTTTCTAATCTCGCCAGCTTGGTATCCTCACTACCATCTTTCCGGAAGTAAACGAATAACCGGTTTTTATCATAATACTTGGGTGCCAGAACTTTCTCACCTACTACTGGCAGAATTCCTCTACCTAGTTTCCCACTGCTTTCTGCAACCAATTGTTCCAACCAATCACCAAATGGTTGCAAACCGGGATCGCAAACAACCGTGAGTTTATCTCTGCCACCGATGGCTGCCTGGCCTAGGATCGCCCCTAAAACCACGCCAGATGCCCTCCCAACAGGGATTTGAGGTTTGTTCTGAGCTGCCATCTCGTTGGCTCTTTTGAGCAGTAGAGCTACATCGATACCCAATAGTCCGGCTGGCAATAAACCAAAGATGGTTAGGGCTGAGTACCTTCCTCCCACATTCGGATCCGCCAGGAAGATTTTCTAAAGTTCCTTGAGAGTGCGGTCCTTTCCATGGAAGTACCTGGATCGGTAATCGCGACAAAATGATTACCTGCAGTTGCGCCGCTCATTTTTCTGGTAATGGTCCAAAAGTGATCGAGAAAAGCATTCACTTCTGCGGTCCCGCCCGATTTGCTTGAGACAATAAACAGCGTATTTGCGGGTCTTATCTTCCGGGCGATCGATCTAACCTGGTCAGGATTGGTTGAATCAAGGACAAACAATTTCAGTTTGTTTTGGCTGCCAAAGATCAAACTATATAACTCTGGTGCAAGTGAGGATCCACCCATTCCCATGAGAACAATAGATTCAAAACCACAATTTTGGATCTCGGTTTTGAACTGTTGAATTTCAGGTAGGTACTTCCGAGAAGTTTCCGGCAAGTATAACCATCCAAGCCGTTTTTTAATTTCTGCCTGACTGGTTGGGTCATCACTCCATAAACTGGCATCTTGCTCATACATCCGTTCAATGAATTGCTCTTCAGTAAGATGAGAAATCCGCGCAACGGCTTCCTGAAAAATTGGGCCAAGTTGTTTCTGAAAGGCTGCTTTTCGATGATCAATTGAATCCAAACACACCTGATATGCTTCTTCAAATGACTTCACGCCTTCTGCTTCAAGGTCATCCGTAACCTGTTTTAGGTTGATACCAACCGAAGCGAGATCTTCAAATAATTGGCGTGCCGCAGGTAAACCGGTCGCAATTTTCTCAACAATCTCCGCGTGATCCAGGAGCGCATCCAAGGTCTGTGGTGGAACTGTGTTAACGGTGTTATTGCCGATTAATTCTTCAACATAGATCACATCTCGATACGCAGGGTTTTTGGTACTGGTAGAGGCCCAGAGTGGGCGTTGAAAACGAGCACCTTTTTTCTTCAAATGCTCAAATCGATCAGAAATGAGTTGTTCTTTGAAGAGATCGTATGCTAGACGTGCATTTGAAACCGCTGCCTGTCCCATCAATTTCTGATGCGCAGCCAGATCGCCAGAAGTATTCCCCAGATGCTGGAGTTGGTTATCTATCTTTGAATCGAGCCTTGAAATGAAGAAGGATGCCACTGAGGCGATATGATCTATCGCCTGTCCTTTCTGCGCCCTTTGTTCCAAACCTGATAAGAAGGCTGACATAACCTCTTGATATCGCTCTAAAGAGAAGATCAGGGTCACATTAACGTTGATCCCCTCAGAAATTACCTGAGTGATGGCTGGCAATCCTTCTTTGGTTGCCGGAATTTTGATCATCAAATTTGGACGATTGATCGCGTTCCATAGTCGTCTAGCTTCGGAGATCGTCGATTGGGTATCCTTAGCAAATTGTGGATTCACCTCAATAGATACATAACCATCTGCGCCATTTGTTTTCTGATAGACCGGGAGAAACAAATCCGCTGCTGCGCTGATGTCTTCACGAGAAAGCTGGTCAAAGATTTGACTGGAAGACCACCCCGCCCAGGCCATCGTTTGAATTGCATCATCATAATCACTCGATTTGGTGATTGCATTATTAAAGATAGTCGGATTAGAAGTTACCCCATAAATCTTTCCGTCTTTGATCCATTCTGCCATTTTCCCAGAAGTCAATAATGACCTCTGGATATTGTCATACCAAATAGATTGCCCAAGCGAAAACAATTTTGCGCTATTATTCATGTTTTACCCCTGCGAATTTCTTTTCAATCGCTTTGATTTTATTAAGCCTCAGCAAATATCGCTGTTCTTCGCTCTGTTGTGCACCCAGGAATGATGCTACAATCTCGCTTGCGACTTCAACCCCAATTACCCTACCACCAAGGCAAAGCACATTCATTCCATCATGTTCCACACCCTGATGCGCAGTATACACATCATGACAGATAGCCGCATAGATTCCAGGAATTTTATTTGAAGTGATACAAACACCCACTCCCGATCCACAGATTGCTATTCCTCGGTCAGCTTCACCAGATAAGACCGTCTCAGCTACCTTAATCGCGTAATCAGGGTAATCCACGCGGTCTAAAGTGTTTGTCCCAACATCGATCACTTCATGCCCCAAACGTTTTGCTGTATCGATGACAGTTTGTTTGATGGGGAAGCCAGCATGATCTGTACCAATGACAACACGCATTCTGTCTCCTGCTACCGTGAAATTAGTCGCTCAGCGGTTTGTACAATATGATCAACAGTTAAACCGAATTGTTGGTAAATTTCCTGATAGGGTGCAGACGCCCCATAATGGTCGATTCCCAGGGCAACACCCTGATCACCTACCCATTCTTTCCACCCCATCGTCAAACCCGCCTCAATCGAGATTTCGAACTGGAACATTTTCCGGGAGCACTGACCTTTGATAATCAGCGGATTGCTTTCTAAACAATTCCCAACTTGGGAAGGAGACCAGGCGGACACTATATTGCTTTTTTGCCAAAATTTCGGCTGCCTGAACGGCTAAGCCCAATTCAGATCCGCTCCCCATCAAGATTACATCCGGTTTGCCCGTCCCGAAATCAGCCAGGACATATGCACCTTTCTCAAGTTGCGCGGCACTGGCAAATATTTGTCGATCGAGGGTTGGCATAGCCTGCCTTGATAAAATCAATGCGGTTGGACCATGCAAGTTACTCGCAGCAAATTTCCAGGCAGCAACCGTTTCATTGGCATCCCCTGGACGAATAGTCGTGAGATTTGGGATAGCGCGTAGCGCCAATAAGTGCTCCACAGGCTGATGGGTTGGGCCATCCTCACCCAGGCCAATACTATCATGCGTAAATACCCAGATGGAGGGTATATGAGAAAGAGCCGAAAGCCTTAATGCTCCGCGCATATAATCAGAGAATACAAGGAAGGTAGCTCCGTATGGATGCAATCCACCATGTAATGCCATTCCATTGACTACAGAAGCCATGCCATGTTCCCGAACACCAAAGTGAAAATTTGAACCAGCGTGTTTGTCTTTCTGGAAAGCATCTTTTCCAACCAGCCAGGTATTATTGGAAGGCGCCAGATCAGCAGACCCGCCAATTAATTCTGGTAATTTCTGATGGATAGCGTTAAGTGCTTTTCCAGAAGCTGCCCTTGTAGCCATCCCTTTTACATCCGCAGGGAAGACAGGTAAATCTTTATCCCATCCGAGTGGTAATTCTGCTTGAATACGGCGAGTAAACTCGGCAGCTTGCTGGGGATAAGCATTCTGATATTCTTCGAACAGGGTCTGCCATTGTTTTTCTAATTCTGCACCTTTTGAAGCAAATTCTGCAAAGTACGCGCGCACTTCCTCCGGGATATAGAAGCGAGGTTCTCTTGGCCAGCCAAGGTTATCCTTTGCTGCATTCAGTTCATCATCACCCGGGGGTTCACCATGCGCTTTACTGGTACCTTGACGGTTGGGCATTCCATATCCAATGATCGTTTTACAAATAATCAGGCTTGGCCTTGGATCATTCTTGGCAGCTTTAATCGCCCGGTCAATTTCCTCAATATCATTGCCATCAGCTACGCGCAACACCTGCCAGCCATACGCTTCGAATCTCTTGCCCCGGTCTTCCGTAAATGCAAGATCGGTTGAGCCATCAATGCTGATCCGGTTGTCGTCGTAACAGTAAATCAATTTTCCTAACTCTAGGTGACCGGCCAGTGATGCGGCTTCGGCGGTAATTCCTTCCATCAGGTCACCATCAGTCACAATTGCATACACATAATGATCTACTAAGGATAAGTTTTCGCGGTTAAATTCTGCCGCCAGATGTGCTTCTGCAATCGCCATCCCAACCCCATTCGAGAAACCTTGTCCCAACGGACCTGTAGTGGTTTCTACACCGGGAGTCACACCAACCTCTGGATGTCCAGGAGTGAGGCTGCCCCATTGTCTAAAACGTTTTAATTCATCTAGCGATAATGCATAACCGGTGAGGTGTAAAAGTGAATATAAGAGCATTGACCCATGACCGCCTGATAAAACGAAGCGATCTCGATTGAACCATACTGGATTTGTCGGGTTGTGACGGAGGTGTCTGGTCCAAATTGTATATGCAATTGCTGCTGTACCCATCGGTAATCCTGGATGGCCAGAATTTGCCTGCTGCACGCCATCAGCTGCGAGAAATCGGATTGTATTGATGGCTAACTCATCGAAGGTTGGGTTTATTGCCATGAGAATCTCCTACAATATTAAAATCAAAGAATTTTACCATGTATTGACTAAACAATCTCAGCCTGCAGATAGGCATGCAAGCGTAAATATCGTGGTAAGTACCTGGATAATTTTCTCTTCCATAAGAATTATACTCTCAGGCTGATTTTGTGAGCTGTGGCGAGGCAACTGTGGCTATCTTAAGTTGTATATCAGTAATCTGATTGAACAAAAAAAGACCCTACAACATGTTTGTAGGGTCGATATGTAGAAATTGCATCATTTACTGAGGAGGATAATTAATTTCTTTCATGACTGTTACTATCTTTTCTTCCGTGGCGGGTGCTTCGAAAGTAACAATGATCTGCTTAGTTGTCGGATCACCTTCTACTTTACTTACACCTTCTACCTCGCTCACTTCAGTTTTAATAGCATGCACACAATGGTTGCAATTGATATTGGGTACTGTATATGTAATGGTTGTCATTTTTTACCTCAATTTTGAGTTTATCATAACCCCGAGTTCCCATTTTATGAATGTACAACCCTAAATATTCGAAGATCTGCATCAACTTGACACTGTCAAGCTTCAAATCTACACTTAAGTCAGATTCACATATCGCTAAGACAGGTGCATTCAAATGGCTTCAAAATCTCAACCAGCTAATAAACCTCTCAGTGGAAAGACGATCCTCATCACTGGCGCCGCCAGAAGAATTGGCCGTAGTCTGGCCCTCACAGCAGCACACGCTGGAGCGAACATCATCATCCATCATGGGCACTCCCCTAAGTTGGCGGCAGAGACCCAAACCGAAATTCAAGCACTCGGTCAGAATGCACATATCATTGCTGTAGATTTGGGTGATCCGAACCATGCAGCAGAACTGTTCTATCGTGCAAATGCATATGGTCCGATACACGCTGTAGTGAATAATGCTGCCATCTTTGAGCCGGTGGGCTTTATGGAAACAAGTTTGGATGAATGGCAAAGACATCTGCAAACCAACCTGACCAGTCCTTTCCTCATCAGCCAGGCATTTGCCAGAGAATTACCAGAAGGTGAGCATGGTCGGATCGTTAATATTTTAGATTGGAGAGCACTTCGTCCTGGTTCCGACCACTTTCCATACACAATCTCCAAAGCAGCATTAGCCGCGATGACTCAATCAATGGCAATTGCCCTGGCGCCGCGCATCCAGGTGAATGGTCTGGCACTGGGTGCTATCTTACCCCCATCAGACCAAAAGGTATCCACCGGCCTTCCAAAAGATGTCCCGGCAGCACGGTGGGCAAGCCTACAAGAGGTCGGCCAGGCTTTATTGTTTCTTATTGAGCGGTCCCGAGTACATCACCGGTGAAATCATTCACATCGATGGCGGACGCCACCTCATCTAACATAGGAGCGAACATGGATAAAATTATTATCAAAGACATTCTGGCTCGCGGGATTATTGGTGTAAATGATAGTGAACGCCTGCACCCGCAGGATATCTTGATCAATCTTGTCATTCAAGCTGACCTTAACATCAGCAGGTATGAGTGATCAGATTGATGACAGTATCAACTATCGTACAATCACAAAACAGGTGATAAAAATCGCCGAAACTGCACAACGGCTCACTGTCGAAGCATTGGCAAACGATATCGCCATGATGGTGTTACAAGATAAACGGGTAACCGCCGTTATCGGTGCGGGTAGAAAAACCCGGCGCAGTCCGATTTGCCAAGTCAGTGGGGGTTGAAATAGAACGAACTAGTAGATGGCACGTAACCTGGTAATTTTACTCGGTTCCAACATTCAACCTGAAATCAAACATCATCAGGGCGATTGAACTTGTATCCAAGCTATTTTCCTATCGTCAGAAAATCTTCCATCTGGGAAACCGAACCAATTCGGAATACCGGGGCCAATTTCCTAAATATGGCTCTAATGATTCGAACCGAACAGCCGATCGATGAAATTCACCAAAAGCTCAGCCAAATTGAGACATCCCTAGGTAGGGTGAGAACCGCCGATAAATTCGCATCCCGAACAATGGATATTGACATCATCGTTGACGGACAGCTGCGTGCTTGACGAGAAATTGTGGCAATTTGCCTTCGTTGCTGTACCTGTCGAACAATTACTTACCCGATCTACATCATCCGGATCTGGGTTGGACACTGCATGAAGTATCCAGGGAATTAAAGAAAACGAGCCGGGTGATCTGAAAAACCGGCTCTTCGGGGTAAGTAGAGAATTCAATCTTAGAAATGTAAAGGTTCTGACCCACGCGAAATATTATCTAAGAAATTCCATTCGGGTTGCCATATTTGTTCGGAAATAACCATGGACTGCGCTGGTCGTCATACGGGCGTCGTGCTTCTTAACGCCACGCATCATCGAGCACATATGAAAAGCTTCCATCACGACTGCAACACCGCTTGGGATGGAGAAGTTCATTGATGAAATCTGCGACCTGGCTAGTCATCCGTCTCCTGAACTTGCAGACGGCGAGCGAACATGTCCACGATCCGTGGAATTTTTGACAGACCGATCACTTTCCCATCCGGAACGTAGGCCACATGCGCACGTCCGACGAAAGGCAACATATGATGTTCGCACAATGAGTAGAATTCGATATCTCGTACAATCACCAGTTGGTCGTATTCCACATCAAATAAAGCATCGTTTACCATTGCTATCGGATCAATCCGGTATCCGGCCAGCAATTCCCCATACATGCGTGCAACTCGTTCCGGTGTCCGTTTCAATCCGTCACGTTCCGGATCTTCTCCTACAGCTAGCAGTAATTCATGAACCGATGCCTGAAGTGGCTCAAATTTAATTCCATCATCGTCCAATCAGATCTGCAGCATCGTAAACATGTTTATACTTCTCGTCCATTTATTTTCCTTTCCTGATCCACTTGAGAATTCTCAAAGATTGTAAAACCTGGCTCTCATTCGGGTCAGCATGAGAGCCAGAAACTTTCTCAATAAGTCGATTGCTACCCAATTTCTGGGGTAATCAATCCATAAGTGCCATCTCTGCGCGTGTATAAGCACATTAATCGAATTCGTGTCCACATTGTAGAAAACGAAGAAATCTTCATGCCCAAGTAAAGTCATTTGTTCAATTGCTTCCATCTCATCCATCGGAACTAGGTGGAATGATTTTCGTCTTTACAATGAATGGTTGCTCAATCTCATCAGCAATAATCGGTTCTTCAACCACCTCAGCAGCCGATTTCCCATCACCCCGGCCATGATGTTTCTTTACCCTTGAATCGTTCGATTTGGCGCTGCATCTTATCCAGGGTGGTATCAAAAGCAGCAAAGATGTCATCGGCCCGCTCCTCGGTGCGGAGGATATAACCTTTTCCTCGGATAGTAATTTGGGCTACCTGACGATCAGCTGCGCTTCGGGCAGATTTTACAAATCCAAGATCCACCCGAACCTCATCCATATTGGATAAAAACCGATCAAGCTTCTCAATTTTTTTGCCTACGTATTCCTCTATCCGATCGGTTACTTCCATGTTTTTACCTAAAATCTCAACTTTTGCATCCATCGGATCCTCCTGAATAAAGTATTTATTTTATTGTCTACTACTTTCACAAAACAATCAAGCGATTACGGCTGTAGTACAACCCTGCCTATGGAAACTGCATACACCTCCTTTGCACCTGCCGATTTTAAAGCACGAGCACAATCGTTTATGGTTGCTCCGGTAGTGATCACATCATCTACCACCAGGATGTTTTTATCGATACATCGGTTTGTTGGCACATGGAAATGCGTTTTGCAAGATTTTTTTGCCGTTGATGTTTATCCAAGTTCAACTTGTGTCTGGGTTTCTTTTGTTCGTGTAATTAATTTATCGTCCATTTTGCATTCTAGCTGGAGTGATAACGGGAGTGCTATCAACGCAGACTGGTTGTATCCACGTTCTTTGCGTCTGTTCTTGCTCAGTGGTACAGGAACAATGAGATCTATCTGCCAGTTTTGTTTCACAACCAGGTGATTAAGCATCGATGCAAATTCGATCCCTAATCCAAGATGATTCTGGTATTTAAGTTGATGCAACCCTTCACGAATGGATCCTGTATAGGCTGCCACAGATCGGATCTGATTGTAGTTTGGTGAGTGGTGCGAACAGCCCAAACAAACCCTGGCATTGAAGCGCGGGTATCCACAGGTTGGGCAAAGTCCATTATGTAAGTATTGGATGGAATCAAGACATTCTGAACAGAATAAGGTACCTGACTGTTTACAGCCAACGCAACTGGGTGGATAAATCCAATCCAGTATTTGCCATAACCATCGGTACACTAAATAGGCGGGTAGCTTCATACTCCCACCTTCCTGAAACAGAATTTGTTTTTCTTATTTAAACATCGAACCAAGCGATGAATGGAACAACTTAAGTCCAGCTGGTGTGAGCAGAACAATCATCAAAGAAGGGAAAATCAAGCCAGCCATTGGGATTAGCATTTTAATAGGTGCTTTGTGGGCTTCCTCTTCTGCCATTTGTCTGCGTTTGATACGCATCTGATCAGATTGAATCCGAAGCACCTTCGCCATACTTACACCCAGTTGTTCACTTTGAATAACCGCTGCAACAAAACTGGTCATTTCTGGTATTCCAATCCGGTCAGCCATATCACGCATTGCTTCTCGGCGTAGTTTACCCAAGCTGAATCTCGCGGATCACCCTGCCGAATGCTAGGGATAATTCATTCTCCCATTTCTCACTCACTTTGGACATGGCAGCATCAAACCCCAAACCAGCTTCTACGCAAATAGTAAGGAGATCAAGGGCATCAGGCATACCACGGCGAACCTCTTTTTGACGTTTTGAGATTTTGCTGCTCAACCATCATTTGAGGGAAGTAGAATCCCACAAAAGTAAAGATAGCAACTATCAGCATAATCTGCGCCAGTGGCCACTTTACTTTTGCAACTGTAAAAACCAAAGATAGCAAACCACCAAACAAGACTGCAGCACCAAACTGCAGCACCAAAATCATGGAAGGTTCCATCCTTCCAGGGTTACCAGCAAGCTCCAGTTTTTTGGCTGTGTTTTGAAGCGCATTCTGAGGCGTCATCTTTGCCGCAATTTCACCCATTTTTCGGGCTAACGGGTAAATAATACGCTCAGTAAATGGCTGTGAAAGCTCAATCTCTTCCAGGTTGACGGTTCCTTCAAACGTGCTGAATTCAGCCAATCGTTTTTGAAGAACATCTTCCGATTCTGGAACTTTAATACCAATAACAATCAGTACGACTGCACCAACCAAGACAATTCCACCAAGAACAATTAGAGCAACCATTCAGTTACCTCCAACCTACTTTATACTTCAACTTCGCCGATCTTGTTCATCGCAAAGTAACCGGCTACAGATCATCAAACCGCCAACTACCCAGAGCGATATATCCGCATGGAACACTTTCTGGTTTGAAGAATTCCATCATATATTCCCGGTTCAAGATATACAAGATACCAATAACGAAAAGTGGCATCATCGCCAGGAAACGTCCTGAATACATGACCTGAGCAGTCAACACCCGGATTTCACCTTTGATCCGGACACGCTCACGTATCGTATGAGAGATGGTATCCAAAATTTCTGCCAGGTTACCACCGACCTCACGTTGCACGTTCATAGCAGTGATTACCAAATCCAGGTCATCGCTTGGGATACGCCGTAAAAGATTGTCCAGAGCTTTCTCAGTGGGCACACCTAAAGAGATCTCCTGAACGACACGTCGAAATTCATCGGCAATCGGGTTCGGCATTTCCCGGCTAACTGCTTCCATGGCTTGCAGGTTTGAATAACCAGCTCGTAAGACCGTTCACCATCAAGTTAAGCATGTCCGGCAACTGGCCATCAAAACGAATGAGACGCTTTGACTGTTCTCGTTTCACATACATTCTGGGTAAAAATGCACCGAAAATCGCCCCCACAACACCCAGTACAACGGACTGTGATCCAAGAAAATATCCTAGATACTCCAACACCAAAGGCAGCCAAAACCATCAATGCGATGTATTCGCCTGGTTTGAACTTTAAGGTCTGCGCGAGCCAGTTCTTTGGCTATCCGATCGCCCCAGGAAGAGCGTTCAACCTGTTTGGTAATCCAGTCGGTGATTGGGGTTTCCTTCACCGCTGAAGTAGTCTGGGCATACGTCGCCTCATCTTCGATATAGCGCCCCAACCGCTCTTCTACCAGCGATCGTTCACTGCTCACCGAGATTACAATCCCGACAACCAGTAAAATAAAAGCGATGCTGCTTCCGATGATGAGTACCAGTGTTAGACCAGTCATAATTCAGTCCTTCTTAAAATAGTCAACAACTCAGCCTGATCATTTGTTGCGGACATTCGTACCAATACCAAAGATCTGTGGTGGCAGACGGATACCCGATGCTTCCAGTTTTTCCATGAATTTTGGTCTCAGTCCGGTTGGTTTCAACCTTCCGACAACCCGACCATTTTCATAACCTTGCAAATCAAATGCAAAAATATCCATGGTAGTGATAATGTCACCTTCCATACCTGCTACTTCGGTAATGGAAGTGATCTTACGAGTGCCATCCTTCATTCTGTCCTGATGAACTACCAGGTCAATAGCAGATGATACTTGTTCGCGGATCGCCCGTACAGGTAAATCCATTCCTGCCATTAAAACCATCGTTTCCAGACGAGAGAGCGTATCACGTGGACTGTTAGAGTGGGCTGTGGTCATAGATCCATCATGACCAGTATTCATCGCTTGTAACATATCCAATGCAGCTTCATCACGGATTTCGCCTACGACGATCCGGTCTGGTCTCATACGAAGGGCATTCACCACAATGTGCCGAATAGTGACTTCGCCTTTTCCTTCAATATTTTGAGGGCGAGACTCAAGTGTTACTACATGTTCCTGCCTCAATTGAAGCTCAGCTGCGTTTTCGATAGTCACGATACGTTCATCTGAGGGGATGAAGCCTGAGAGAATATTTAAAAGGGTTGTTTTTCCGGAACCGGTACCACCAGAAATAACGATATTCAAGCGTGCTTCTACACAGGCTTTCAGGAAGTACATGCATTCTTGTGTGGCAGATCCAAACTGAATGAGTTGATCAACGGTAATTGGATTTTTTGAGAATTTACGGATGGTCAGTACAGGGCCTACCAGCGAAATGGGTGGAATCACCGCATTCACACGAGAGCCATCGGGTAAGCGGGCATCTACATACGGGCTTGATTCATCGATACGACGACCAAGTGGTGCAACAATACGATCAATGATACGCATCACATGCTCATTACTTTCAAAAGCACTTGACTCGCGGATAAGCTTACCAGCACGCTCCACATACAACTTTGTGGCGCCGTTCACCATAATTTCTGTGATGGTCCCATCTTCCAACAATTTTTGGAGAGGTCCAAAACCTAAGATTTCTGCAGAAATTTGCTCAAACAAGCGAGATTTTTCCTGCCGTCCAAGAATAATATTTTCTTCTGCAAGAATTTGTTCAAAGAGTGTAAAAATGGTCTTTTTGACTTCTTCAACCTTGGTAACATCAGTAGCAGGGTCCATTTCGGCTAAAAGTTTATTTTGGACCCGCGTTTTCAAATCCATTAAAGTATCTTGAGCGCCAGCACTCACAAATGGTGATACATATTTTGCCTGAAGCGGCGAGGTAGGAGTTTTGGGCGCCTGAGGATTGGAAGGATCCCCTGATCCTCCGCCTGGTTGTCCACTGCCAATTCTTGATAATAACGACATATGTAACTACTCCTGAATACGCCTAGAACCTGCCGACTACCCGTTCAATATCAGCGTTCTCTAACTTTTTAAGTTTTTCTTTGACTACTTCCGCCATTGCCAGCATGCTCTTACCGATGGGTTGAGCCTTGTTATCGATCATGAATGGCACGCCGGTATTGATGGAATTGAGAACAATTCGTTCTTCAAACGGAATGACAGCCGCTACTTCCAGCTTGAGGCTTTCTCCGATTTTCTCTGGTAACAAAGCGATCCGTTTATCATATTTATTTACTATGAATATAACACGCTGACGACCGATTTGGAACTGGTCTACCAGGGTGAGGAACGTCTTGGTATTCTTAATGGAGGGTATTTCTTGGGTAGTTACCAACAACAGACCATCTGACACTTCAATTGCATCTAAGACTGTCTCGGTTAAGTGGCTCTCTGTATCTATGATGATATAGCTATACAGTGAACGTAAGTATTCAATGACCTGTTTGAACTCACCTGCTCGCACATTCTCTGCCATTTCTGGTCGGGGAGGTGCAGCCAGAATATTCAAACCGGATTTATGTGCAATGATCACTTCTTTAATGATGTCAGGGTCTAATTCTGCTGCTCGAGGTGTAAGATCTACAATCGAATTCCGAGCTTGTTCATTGTTGAAAACCGCCACATCTCCATACTGGAGGTTGGCATCCACCACCAGCACCTTACTCTCTGGTCCCATGAGCGAAAGGGCAAGATTCACGGCCATGGTGGTCGTCCCGGTTCCGCCTTTCGGGCTATACACGGTAATCACCTTACCGTGGGTCAACATCATCGACGATTTCCCGGGGCCAGATCCCTGTAGTTGTTGATTTAGGGTAACCCGGGCTTGCTCTTCCAGACCCATCTTACCCACGGTCTGAATGGTACTGATTAGCTCATCAATAGCTGGCGGCTTCGCCAGGAAATTCCTGGCACCTACCAGCATGGCTTTTTGCATGTATTTGGGGTCGTATTGAACTGAAAGGATTACGATTTGGGTAAAGGGTAATTTGCGTTTGATTGCTTCAGTAGCCGCTATGCCATCCATATCCGGCATATTGATATCCATCAAAACAACATGCGGTAGGGTTTCAGTCGCTAAATCGATCCCCTCTTTGCCTGTTCGGGCAGCTCCGCACACTTCTACATTGCTCTCGAACTGCAATAATTTACGAATGTTTTCTCGGGTTTCGGGATTATCATCTACGATTAATACCCTGATCTTGTCGCCTTCACCCATTGACTGTCTCCATAAGTATCTTCGGATTTACCAGATAAAGGGAAAGCCTGTCACGCAGGCTTACCCTTTATCCCCTTTAAAATCCATTATTTTGCATTTATCTTGGGTTTGGAATAGCGGGTTCCAAACCAGTAGGTAAGCTCAGCTCGGTCTTTGCAGGTTGTAACGCATAAGGCTG
This sequence comes from uncultured Chloroflexia bacterium, assembly GCA_963818305.1. Taxonomy (GTDB): domain Bacteria; phylum Chloroflexota; class Anaerolineae; order Anaerolineales; family Anaerolineaceae; genus DAIOEK01. The sequence goes on along the minus strand of CAWFRQ010000010.1, from coordinate 396,365 downwards.
TTTCGACGGTACAGTGATGCTGTAGGTATCCATCGTGTACTGTAAGGTAACAGAGTCTGTCTTGATGCGTTGTTCATCACCTGCTCCACGGAGTGCCAGGTTCATCTCAGCACCTGAATAAATCAGATAATTGAGTGTAACTGCATCCTGCGGGGTCACAATCAGCGTAATAATCTTGGGTGTACTGACAGTAGTAGTCTGCTGTTCTTGATTTGGAGCTGGTGTTGGGGTTGGTTTGCCGGCTTCCGCCAGTTTCTTTAAGTCCGTTTCGCCAACACCCAGGACAACTACATCTTGCAAGATAGTCTGTGCGACCAAGCGAGGACGCTGTTCTTCCGATGGTTGCAGGTAAACCGGTTTGGCAATGGATTGATCTTGCTCGGCTCGGCCTTGATATGCGTTTTCAGCAGCGCCTTCGACAAAACTAACAATGGAAGGTTTTTCGGGCAGTCCGGGAGAATCAATCACACGGGCAGATAAGTTCGGTAGCATGGTTTGCCAGGCAGAATCTACATCTACGAACATCATGGAAGCGATCACGTTCACATGATCACCCGGCTGTACTGAATACCCAACACTTGAGATGGAGTTCAGCATAGGAATGGAGACCGCAACCATCCCTTCAGGAATTTTAAATGCCGCAAGCGAACCAGTGGTGGAATCCGAAATCAGACTTTTTGTAATAGGTGTCTGAGCATCCAAATCCATCTTAGCTCGCTTGCCTACCAGTTCTTTGATATCAGTATAGAAGATGCCTGTCCCAATAAACTCTTTGGGATACGGAACGGTAGTCAAAACACTTTCGGTCAATTCTGTACCATAGGGTATCGGTTGTGTACTCACAACGATACTCGATAGTTCCTGGGCAGGCGGAGGAGTTGGCTCTGCATTTTGGGCGGCTCTATTGGTTGGTCTGACAACAAAAAGATAGACCACCACCACCCCCAGGATTAGTATCAGTGCGATTAAGATGAAAATCCTCCCGCGTCGCTTCGTGCTTTGAGCCATAACAGCCTCCCATCTCTCTTAACTGGTAATGTTTTCTTATGCTATCATATCCGAACTAACCTAAAAGTCAAGCGAACTTGTTCTGTTTTACCCTCGCCGAACCTTACAGTTACATCACAAATACGAGGGCAGAATTATCCCCATGTATCTCATTATATCTGTAAACATGGGAATATGCCCTACCTATTGTTGCAAGCAGAGTGCCAAAGATACGGATTAAATATAAAAGATCCTGCCATAAAACAGGATCTTTCATATTTGGCATCGCCAAAACTATTTACTAGATGGATGAAACGATGTTGCTGAAGATGTTACCGATAGCGGGCCCTAAGAGGGCTAAAATTACGATAACAACCACTGCCACTAAAACAAGGATTAAAGCGTATTCAACAAGACCTTGGCCTTTTTCATCACGTGCGATCAACATAGACTTTCACCTCCTCTCTGTCGCGATTTTTTTGTAAAGTAATCTATAGTTGATTATAGGTAATTAGGTCTGAAAATCAATGGATATTTCTTACAGAAACCTTACAAAAAAATATCCGTCAAACCTGCCTATAATCAGCATCGATTGAATTACCCCTTCAATTATATTTCCCAACTGATCGAACTGGTACTCAGTAACCTTTTACACAACTCACAGCGAACCGAATGTATGGAAACTTTTTTTCACCCTGGTCGTATGTATTGTGAGAAGATTAAATAAACCATATAATTAATCTGTTGGTTGTTTGATCATATGATGCAATTAATTTGCCAACAATGGCATAAGGAGGAAAAATGACGGATATGTTTGATAAGGTAACCGCTCAGCAGGATATTTTCAAGAAATTGTTGAGCAAACTGCCTGGTTTCAGCGGATATATCGAAAGGGAAAACCGTAGATCATCCGACAAAGTGATTCGTGAAACCGTCGCAGACCGATGTGAAGCTACCTGGAGCAGAATTTCATCTATCCAGCGTGATCTAATCAAAGGCGGAGACCTGCAATTCGCCGGCGATATGGAAAGCGCTGCGATCAAGCTGCGCCAATTCATCGATCGGGTTCAAAAAGCGTCCTATGGATACAGCGGTTTCTTTGACGCGGTCAAGATCAACGAAAAAGAACTGGCGATGGTTTATGAATATGATCTGGCCATGCTCGACCTGGCTGAGCAAGTGTCGAATGCTGCCGATAACGTGGAAACTTCCATCGGTACAGATGGCCTCCCTGCTGCTATTCGGAACCTGGTTCAGGCTGCCGATCAATGTGTCCAGACTTTTGACAAACGTGGTGAAGTCATCACCGGTATGAATGCCCAGGCTTAACCAGATCGCAATTGGAGAATAAATTATGGCCAGAATATTTGATGTAGTTGAATATCCCAGTGAGATGAAGGATGAGATCGTCCACCGCTTCCCAGAAGTGGGTGTGGCAGACCTCCGAATTGGTTCACAGGTGATCGTTCGTGAAGCGCAGAATGCAGTCTTCTTCCGCGATGGAAAAGCGCTGGATATCTTTGGACCAGGCCGGCACACCATCATCACCGCCAACATTCCAAAGGTGATTGATTTCATCGGTAAAGCATTCAACGATCGCACCCCATTTACTGCTGAGGTGTATTACGTCTCGATGCGCGAATTTGCCGACCTCAAATGGGGCACTCCTCAGCCCATAATCGTCAGCAATCCAGGCATGGGATTAGGTGTTGCGCTGTTACAGGGCTACGGTTCATACTCCGTACAAATCAAGGATCCTCAGCAATTCGTGGTGCAGGTCTGCGGTACACAAGGTATCTACCGCATGGCAGAAATTGAAAATCGTCTGCGCATGATGCTCCTTTCGAAGTTACAGGATCTCTTATCAGAAACCGCCGCCAAGAATTCCGTAGTGCAATTGCTCGCCCTCACCGAAGAACTCGGAGCAGGAATCCGCGCAAAGGCACAGGATGATTTTGCTGCAATCGGGCTTACCCTCAAGTCATTCTACATCGGCAACTTGAAGCCATCTGAGAAATCTGCAGAGGAATTGCGGGCAATGGGTATGCTGGATATGCAAACCTACACCCAACTTCAGGCCGCGGATGCGTTGCGGGATGCTGCCCAGAACCCATCTGGTGGAGCAGGATTAACCGCCGGAATTGGCGCTGGAATGGGGATTGGCAATGTAATTTCCCAATCTTTGCAGGGTATGACCGGAGCCGCCGCCACCACTGGTCAAGGTGTTGCGAAAACAACCGCCCCACTTACCAATGGAATGGCAGATGTAATGACTCCTGCTGAAGCTGCAGCCGTTTTGAAGGTTTCTGAAGAAGATATTGTGGCAGCTATCACAGCTGGTGATTTGAAAGCTCGCAAAATCGGCAACGCTTTCCGTATCAGCAAAGATTCGCTCGAAGCATATCTAAAAGGCTAACCGTTCGAATCCGAAATCCAAAAGCAGGGTGCACGAAGATCGTCATCCTGCTTTTTTTGTCCCCAAATGCGGCTTGGTTTTTTGATATTTGGGGTAGAATCATCTTGTCGGTATCCCAAAGCACAAATAGGAATGGATGGATGAAATTACACGAATATCATTCCAAACAGATTTTTGCAAAGTACGGAATACCCATCCCAAAAGGCCGGGTGGCGCTCACAGCAAGTGAAGCAAGACAAATAGCTGAAGAACTAGGCAGTAGAGTAGTCATAAAATCCCAAGTGTTAGTGGGGGGAAGAGGAAAAGCAGGCGGAATCCGTCTGGCAAAAACTCCGAAAGAAGCTGAAGACCTTGCTACCACCATTCTTGGGATGGAAATTAAAGGTTTGCCGGTTCGCAAAGTGCTGGTCGATGAAGCGGTAACTTTTGATAGAGAAATCTATCTGGGCATCACAAACGACCGCAGCAAAAACACACCGGTAATGCTGGCTTCTGCCGCAGGTGGTATTGAAATTGAAGATATCGCCCGTAATCACCCCGATCAAATTATCAAAATATGGATCGATCCTTTCTTAGGTCTGCGCGACTTCCAGATCCGCGAGATTGCCAGCGGAATGGATCTGCCTCATTCGATGTGGAAATCATTCATCGAAGTGGCTCGCGGATTGTGGAAGGTGTTCCTGGATTATGATGCTACTCTGGCAGAGATGAATCCACTGGTGATCACCCCGGAAAAGAAATGGATGACCCTCGACGCGAAAATCACTCTTGATGATAACGCCATGTTCAGGCACCCTGAATTGAACGAACTGCGCGACCTGGATGTGGAAGACCCCTCTGAAGTGGAAGCCAGAAAATACGGATTGTCTTACGTAAAAATGGATGGACAGATCGGTTGCCTGGTCAACGGCGCCGGACTCGCCATGGCTGTCATGGATCAGATCACTTACTACGGCGGAAAGCCAGCCAATTTTCTGGATATCGGCGGCGGCGCAAGTTCAGAAAAGGTAGCTGCTGCCCTGCGGATCATCTTGATGGACCCGAATGTGAAAGTAGTGCTCATCAATATTTTCGGCGGCATCACTCGCTGTGATGAAGTTGCTCGTGGTGTGATGACGGTTTTAACCGATCTTAACCGACAGATGCCGATTGTAACCCGTTTGATTGGAACCAATTCCAAGGAAGGTCAGGCCATGCTGCAAGGTGTGAACATGATTCACCATGACACCCTGCATCAAGCTTCTCAGGCTGCTGTAGAACTGGCCAGAGGTAAATAACATGAGCATCCTCATTAACAAGACCACCCGAGTATTGGTTCAAGGCATCACTGGAAACGAAGGACTCTTCCATACCAAAAAAATGCAGGAATACGGCACCAACATCGTTGGTGGGATTTCTCCTGGTAAGGGCGGCGAATGGGTCATGGATGGAAAGATTCCGGTATTCGATTCCACTCGCCTGGCAGTCGAAGCTACTGGCGCTAACGCGGCTGTTATTTTTGTGCCCGCCCGTTATGCTCCGGATGCGATCTACGAAGATGTGGATGCCGGAATTCCATTGATCGTCTGTATCACGGAAGGCATCCCTGTGCAGGATATGATGAAGGTCGTGGCATACTGCAATCAAAAGCAAGCCGTACTGATTGGCCCCAACTGCCCAGGACTGTTGACACCCAATGAATGTAAAGTGGGGATCATTCCGGGCAATATCGCCCGCAAAGGTGATGTAGGCTTGGTCTCACGCTCTGGCACTTTGACTTATGAAGTCCTGTGGAGCCTTACGGAAAACAAAATGGGAGTCTCTACCTGCATCGGTATCGGCGGTGATCCGGTAAAAGGATTCTCGTTTATTGATACGCTGGCATTATTTGAAGCCGACCCGGATACCGAGCGGATTGTGATGATCGGTGAAATTGGCGGAACAGATGAAGAGATGGCTGCTGAGTTCATCTCAAACCATGTTTCCAAACCAGTGGTGAGTTTTGTTGCCGGGCAGAGTGCCCCTCCCGGAAAACGGATGGGACATGCGGGCGCTATCATTGATGGATCAGGTGGAACCGCGCTGAGCAAAATCATCTCGCTCGAATCGGTCGGGGTGAAGGTTGCCAAACAGCCAGAAGAAATTATCCAATTGCTCGGCTAGTAAAACAAAAACCAAAAAGGACGACAGTGGATTTCTACTGTCGTCCTTTTAAATTAATACCAGTATTTCTATTTCTTGTGGGTATCGACGTATTTGACTACATCGCCGATGGATTTAATGTTTCGCGCGTCTTCGTCACTGATGTTCAAACCGAATTTCTCGCAGAAACCATCCACCAGGAAGAACTGATCCATCGAATCAGCTTTTAAGTCTTCAATAAACCGGGTTTCCAGAGTCAGGTTCTCGGTTTCCATTTTCATTACTTCAGCGATCACTTCTTTCACGCCATCAAAAGATTCAGCCATTTAGAGCCTCCAGGTTCCTATGTGATACGATACTCTTCATTTTATCTTTCCTTGACAGGCTGTCAAGGAACATACATCCACACAAATATCATCGATATTTTCCATAGACTGCCATCCGCATCAAGTTGACAGCCTGTCACTCCCCAGTTATATTCAGAGTGCAGCTTCAACCATCCTATGGATAGGAACACCCAAACCGAATGGAAGATACTGGAATTTCTCATCGCAAATCAGAACATCTAAAAATCGTCCAAACCCAGGATGTCAGTTCCGGGATCACAACCGGTTTTGAGCGCTACCATTTTGTTCATAACGCGCTGCCCGAGCTGAATCTGGATGAGGTAGATACATCTACCACATTTCTAGACAGGCAGCTTGGCCTGCCGCTCCTCATTTCATCCATGACCGGTGGTACTACTGAGGCGCAGACGATCAATATACAACCTCGCCAGAGCAGCCAACCAAGCCAGGGTCGCAATCGGAGTCGGCAGCCAGCGAGCCATGCTGGAAAACCCCAGTCTGCTGCCCACCTTTGCCATCCGCAGCTATGCCCCGGATGTGCCCATTCTTGCCAACCTGGGCGCCATCCAGCTGAATAACGGCTTTGGGCTGGATGAATGCAAACAAGCTGTCGAATTGATTCAAGCCGATGCGCTGATTCTGCACCTGAACCCCCTACAAGAAGCTTTGCAACCAGATGGGAACACCAACTGGAAAGGCTTGCGCCAAAAAATTGAACAGATCATCACTCACCTGGGCTACCCGGTGATTATTAAAGAAGTAGGCTGGGGAATCTCGCCTGAGCTGACCCGCCAATTCATGCAGATGGGCGCGTACGCGGTGGATATCGCCGGCGCGGGTGGAACATCCTGGTCGCAGGTGGAGATGCATCGTATGCAAGACCCCACCTACCGCCAGACTGCCGCGAATTTCAAGAGCTGGGGTATCCCCACCAGCGAAGCGCTCAAGCAATCGGTTCAAGCTGTTCCCGGTGCGCGTATCATCGCCAGCGGAGGACTGACAGGCGGACTTGACCTGGCAAAATCAGTGGCTTTGGGTGCCTGCCTGGGTGGTATGGCCGGACGATTGCTGGTGGCCGCGTCGATTTCATCTGAATCCGTCACCCAACTCTTCGATCAAATCTCTTTAGAATTACGAATTACGATGTTCACCTGCGGGATCGGTAGTATCGAAGCCCTGCGCGGAACAGACCGGCTGGTAGAAGAAGTATGAGTCTATCTGACCAACAAGTATTTTCACAATTCCCCATCCTGGCTGAGATGCGCACACAAATCGAGGCTGATCTGCGGAGTACCATTACCAACTCATTCCACGGGCAAACTCCGGAATTACAGCAGATGCTGGAATATCACCTGGGCTGGGGCGATCAACCCGTCACCGGTAAACGCCTGCGCCCAATCTTTGTGCTGCTTGCAGCCCTGGCCAGCGGTGGAGATTGGCGTACAGCCATCCCGGCGGCATCTGCGGTCGAACTGATCCATAATTTTTCGCTCATCCATGATGACATTCAAGATCAAAGCGAATTGCGTCATCACCGCCCCACCCTGTGGAAGCGGGTTGGTGTTGCCCAGGCGATCAATGCCGGTGATGCGCTCTATACCATCGGCCTGCTCAAAATCTGGGAGTTAGAATCGAGTTACCCGGTGCAGACCGTGGCAGAATGCGCAAAACTGCTCCAGAATACCTGTTTGCAGCTCACCCAGGGACAGTATCTGGATATCTCCTTTGAACAGGCCTCCGAGGTAACCGAAGCAGCCTATTTCCAGATGATCCTGGGCAAAACCACCTCCCTGCTGCAAACCTGTATGGCTGCTGGGAGCCAAGCTTGGGCAGTTCTGACCCGGAGGTGCATGCTGCTTTTGCCGAGTATGGTTTGAATTTGGGACTGGCATTTCAGATTCAGGATGATTACCTGGGGATTTGGGGAGAACAAAGCGCGACCGGTAAATCGACCACCAGCGACCTGGCCACCCACAAGAAGACTTATCCGATTTTGCTCGGCCTCGCACCGCTCACCGGAATTCCGGCAACTCTGGCAAAAACCAGAATTTTCAGAGAGCGATCTTGCGGACCTGACCCATCACCTGGAACAAAGTGGGATCAAAGAACAAACCCTCCACCAGGCCAACCAGTTCACCGAGAAAGCGTTAACCGCGCTCCAATCCGGCTGCCGGGATGCAGATACGCTCCTAATTCTGCGCTCCCTCACAGAGTGGATGACGAAGAGAAATGCGTAGGGATTTGTCATTGCTAGTCCCGTAATCCTGCACTTTGGGGTTATGGGACGAAGTAATCCCCTATATGGATACCAAGTTACTATGTGGGAGATTGATTTAGGATTCTCCCCTATCGGGGACAGGTGCGTCGCAATGACGGGAAAGGCGAGAATTTCTATGGCTATTTTACAAACAGGGCACGATCAGAATGAGGTAGTGTGCCTTCAGAAGGGGAAAATGCTTGACCGAATCGATCCAGTAAAACATTTACGAGTAAAAAGTGATATGGAACCAGAAGAACAAAATGAACGTCGATCTTATATCAAACTTTCGAGAATAACTTTCTAGAAATTTTCCGTTTTCAGTACTAGCTTAGATTCAAGTAGCTATCTTCTGGTATTCTCTATTTAACCCATCGTAGATACAACACATTGGAAGGATTACCTTGAACCTGCCATTTTTACCCCTCCAAACTAAATTTATAGCGACAATCATATTTAATCTTGTTTTATGCTCATTATTATGGCTTGGCTACTCTACAGACTACACTTGGTATGGAAATCTTAGTGATTGGTTATTTCCACCTATCGTCGGTTTGATTGCGCTTGTGTCATACCCATCACTTACAGCAATACCAAATAGGTTATGGCGTATTGTTTTACGCATATTTTCCATCTCATCTATAGGGGGTGGGTGTTTTCCAATCTGCGTCATTTTGGTTGGTCTGGCTATAGCACCACTTGGTGTAATGTTTATGGCTGATGAGATAAACAACGAGGTCTCGATACAACAATCAATCAGCCCAGATAAAGATAAAATTGCTGATGTCTACTTTCGTGGGGTTGGTGCATATGATGGAGGGAATGGGCGCATTTCCGTTCGCGTTAGGGACAGATGGTTCCCTATCGTCGAGCGTGAAGTTTACTTTTTGAGTAACTCCTACGCCGACAAGACAACGAACAATTATCTGCATTGGGTTGACAATGATACATTATTCATGTCAGAAGAAAACATAGAGGTTAAAGTTGGCAAAGTTCAATTCAGAGTTCCAATTCCATTTATACTCATTTATTATGTAGTGTTAAGTTTATCTAGTTGAAGGTTTGGATCACAGAATTTCTTTATGATTGCTAGACCATAGCATATCCTGCAAATTTATGGTTTGAAGCATCTCCAGGTTGGTAAACATACTTGCAACGGTGGAGCCACTTCGGACTTCTCCCCTATCGGGACAGTTGCGTTGCAATGACGAAATAAGCAAAATCGCCCCTGTTGATTTTTGAAATTCTAGTATAATCTACTCATCGAAATGCGGGTGTCGCCAAGTGGTAAGGCACCACCTTCCCAAGGTGGTATTCGTGGGTTCGAATCCCATCACCCGCTCAAGAACATAATCCACAATTGGTTATATAATGAATAATTAGCATCAAAAAATCGATCCATTTGATAAACATCAAGAGGAGGGATAAATGCAGCGTTTCGAATATTGTGCCCTCGGCCCGATCAAAACTGAATCCAGCTGGTGGTGGGGCAGCTACCCAAAATTATTCTATTTCACCCCCGATGGTCTTAAAATCATCCCGATTGAAAAGAATCCACGCATCGAAGAACAATCTATGATGGCGATGGTCGTCAGTAAACTCGGCATGGAAGGCTGGGAGATGGTTGGCACCGGTCCGATCGAAAATAAGGACATGAACAATAAAGGTGTGATGCATTACATCTACTTCAAGAGGCAGTTAGACTCCTAACTTATGGCAGCCCACTTTATCGTCGAGTGTCTCGATTGCGGCTATTCCACGCCGTATTTCCCCACGTCTGTGTCCTGTCCGCGCTGCGGCAGCGGCTGGCGTGAAGCGCTCTACGATTATCAAAGCCTGGCACTCACCCTCCCCCTGCAATTGCCCGGCCGCCCATTCGATATCTGGCGCTACAAAGAACTACTTCCAGTCAGAGATTACAATCCCGACCATTCGCTTGGCGAAGGCGGCACGCCCATGGTCAAAGCCAGCGCCTTTGGCGAAATGCTGCATTGCCCCAACTTGTTTATAAAAGATGAACGTCAAAACCCCACCGGATCTTTCAAAGACCGTCAGGCAGCTTTAACCATCTCAGCACTTCAAGAATCGGGTATCAACGAGATGGTGGTTGTATCCACCGGCAACATTGCCCTGGCATTTGCCGCACGCGGTGCCAGAGCCGGTATCAAGGTCTGGGCTTTCCTGCCCTGTCGGGTTCCCGCCACCAAAGTAAGAGAGATCAGCCTGTATGGAGCGCATGTGATCAAAACCAGCGGCAATTATGACCAGACCAGGCAACTGGCCGCCGAATTCGCACATCAGCGCAACATCTTTATGGATCAATCCGCACAAACGGTGCCATCGGTGGAAGCGATGAAAACCATCGCTTATGAAATCTCTGAACAACTCACCGCCCACATGGGCCCTCCGGTGGCAAAGGATACAAAGACTGCCGGACCAGCCTGGCGCGCACCAGATTGGTATATCCAGCCTGTAAGCGTAGGCCTGGGTCCGCTGGGAGTGCTCAAAGGCTTCTCGGAGCTGCGCCTGATGGGCCTGATTGACCACTCACCATCCATGGGAATCATCCAACCCGAAGGCTGTGCGCCGATGGTACGCGCCTGGAATCAGAGTTCTGATTCCACCGAGCCATTCTACAATCAAGATACTGGTATTGAATCACTGACCATTGTTGATCCGGGACGTACCTACACACTCTTGAGTCACCGCATGGAACAGGAATCAGGCGGAGCGTTTGAAACCGTCACCGACCGTGAAGCGTATAAAGCCATCAGCCTGTTGGCACGTATGGAAGGAATTTCTGTGGAACCTGCCAGCGGTGTAGCCTTTGCTGGATTGATCAAACTCTGCAACAAGGGAGTGATCAAAGAAAAAGATATTGTGGTAGTGAATTGTACCGGGCACACCACCCCGATGGAAAAGATCAATCGCCTAACCTCGCTGGAACGTAAGAAGATGACTTCTTCGCTGGTACTTACCAACCATGAGGACATGATTTCGGTCATGAATCAACTGGATTTTGCAGAAACTCCTCGGATTGTGATTGCGGTCGCAAACGAGAAAACCAGTCGCATTTTACAGCTATACGCAACCCTACTCGGCGCGCAAGATGTGACCGATGTAAACAATCCACAAATGATTACATCGACCATCGAATCGAATTCTCCCGATTTGATCATTCTGGACCTTGCCTCGTCCGAGATCCAGGGATTTGCGGTATTGGATACCCTTTTCTCCAGGGATAATCAAAACCCAACTCCGGTGATCGGTCTGCTCAACCCCACCCTCACCAATACTGAAATTGTGCAATTGGCCATGCAGCTAGAGATCCTCGCCAAGCGCGGTGCTTTGCTTTCTTCCGAAGTCGCGGCTGAATTAAAAACACTCATTTCCTGATTTTTCCGTTTCTTACAATTTTATATAGGATTATGTAGTAATCCGCAATTCATAGCGCTAAATTCTGGATTAATGGCAAATCGCATTGTGCTAAAAAATCAGGCAGTGTGCTTGTGTTATACTATTTTTGATGGTTATCCCTTCTTATTAAAATCAGGAGTGTATATGAAAAGAGATTTCTTAGCGATCTCAGATTACTCATCCGATGAAGTAAAGATGCTGCTCGATCAGGCTGTGAAGCTCAAAAAAGAGTTCTTCGCAGGCGGTAACAAACCGATCTTGCAAGGCAAAACTATGGCTATGATCTTCCAAAAACCCAGTCTGCGAACCAGAGTCTCGTTCGATATGGCCATGCGTCACCTGGGTGGGGATGCGCTCTACCTCTCCCCCGCCGAGATTGGCCTTGGGCAGCGCGAATCCATTGCCGATGTAGCTCGTGTTCTGAGCGGTTACGTGGATGTGTTGATGGCACGCGTTTTTGCCCACGAGCATGTGCTTGAATTGGCCAAATGGTGCAGTATCCCGGTCATCAACGGTTTGAGCGATTACAACCACCCTTGCCAGGGCATGGCAGATGCACTCACCATTATGGAAAAATTCGGCAGCTTAAAGGGGCTGAACATTGCCTACCTGGGTGATGGCAACAACGTTGCCGTCTCTCTGATGCACGTCGGCCTCAAATTGGGCGCCAACTTCACACTGGCTGCGCCCGAAGGCTATGATCATAGACCCGAAAGCGCTCGCTATCGGACAGCAGATCGCCGCTGAAACCGGTGGAAAGATCAATCTCCTGCGCGATCCGCACCAGGCTGTCAAAGGCGCGCATGTGATTTACACCGATACCTGGACCTCGATGGGGCAGGAAGCAGAAACCAAAAAACGCGAAGAAGTCTTCCCTCCTTACCAGGTTAACGCCGGGTTGGTCGCTGAAGCAGATAAAGAAGTCATCGTCATGCACTGCCTGCCAGCTCACCGGAACCACGAACTGACCGATGAAGTTGCCGATGGCGCTCACAGTGTCATCTTCCCGCAAGCCCACAACCGATTGCACGCCCAAAAAGCGGTCGTAGCTCACATGCTTGGAGCCTTCTAATATGAAGACAGCTGAATATATTGAGATTGAAGAGAAATATGGTGCCCATAATTATCATCCGCTGGATGTTGTCATCGAACGCGGTGAAGGAGTTTGGGTTTATGATGTCGACGGCAACAAGTATCTGGATTGTCTGAGCGCATATTCCGCTCTCAATCAGGGTCATGTTCATCCCAAGATCCGTCAAGCGCTCATTGACCAGGCTCAGAAAGTGACCCTGACCTCACGCGCTTTCCGGAACGATCAGCTGCCCTTCTTCTACAAAGAACTGGCTGAGATGACCGGGTATGATATGTCACTGCCCATGAACTCTGGCGCTGAAGCAGTCGAAACTGCCCTGAAACTAGCCCGCAAATGGGCATACCGGGTCAAGAACGTTCCCCGCTATCAGGCAGAAATCATCACTGCCCGCGGCAACTTTCACGGCAGAACCATTACCACCGTCTCTTTCTCTACCGAGCATTTCTATCGCGAAGATTTTGGCCCCTTTACTCCCGGGTTTGTGACTGTAGATTACGGTGATGCTGAAGCAATTCGCAAAGCAATCACACCCAATACTGCGGCAGTTTTCCTGGAGCCGATCCAAGGCGAAGCTGGAGTCATCATTCCCCCGGCTGGCTACTTGAAAAAAGTCAGCCAGATCTGTAAAGAAAACAACGTGCTTTTGATCGCAGATGAGATCCAAACTGGTCTTGGCCGCACCGGCAAGCTCTTCGCCTGCTGGCACGAAGATGTCCGACCGGATATGATCACCATCGGCAAAGCGCTCGCCGGCGGTTTCTATCCCGTCTCCGCAGTGTTAGCCGATGAACCCATCCTCGGGACTATTCTCCCCTGGTGAGCACGGATCCACCTTCGGCGGTAACCCACTTGGCTGCAGCAGTTGCGCGTGCATCCCTACAAGTGATCAATGACGAGAACTTGGTTGAAAACGCTGCCAAAATGGGCGAATATTTCGTTGAACAGCTCTCAGAAATCAACAGCCCGCACATCAAAGAAGTGCGCGGTAAAGGATTGCTGATCGGCGTAGAACTGTTCCCCTCAGCCGGCGGTGCCCGTCGATTCTGTGAGCAACTGAAGGGCAAAGGTATCCTGGCCAAGGAAACCCATGATAACGTCATCCGGTTTGCCCCGCCACTGATTATTAAATCCGATGTGATCGACTGGGCTATGCCCTCCATCCGGGAAACCCTCTTGATGAAATAAAGAATAGCATTTTTACCCCGCATCGAATACTTGATGCGGGGTTTTTTTATTTGCTAAAACATCCGTTGGTCGCTTTGAAGTGAATTACTCTAATCAAATCAGAGTGTCTACCGATCCACATTTATTGATATTGATGGAGGGTTAGGGTTCTTTCCAGTCGGATAGAATCTTATGGTATAGTCAATTCAATCATAATATTCATTAGCATCTTAGATTTGAACAGGCAGGATATCGATGGACGAAAAGCAAAAATCGTCGCAACAATCGGTCCGTCATCTGAAAAACCAGAAATATTAACTGAGCTAATCAAATCAGGGTTGGATGTTGCCCGTATCAATTTCTCCCATGGAACCCACGCTGGACACCTGGAAAAAATTCGCCTGATTCGTAGAGATTTCGGATGAATTAGGAAAATCGATTGCCATTCTGCAAGATCTACAAGGTCCTAAGGTGCGGATCGGTGAAATCCCGGGTAAGACCTTGCATCTTAATGCTGGCGATCTGGTACATATTGACCTCTCACTCCTTCCCATTCCAGGAGACGCCAACGGTCTGCCCCGTATCAATATCCCCTTCCCAGGCTTGCAGAAAAAGCTGCGTGTTGGCGGGAAAGTGCTGCTGGATGATGGCAACATCGAATTTCAAATCAAAGAAATTCGCGAAGATGCAATCATTGTCACCGTCAATCTGGGTGGCGATCTTACCTCACACAAGGGTTTTAACCTGCCAGGTATCGAACTGGATATCCCCGGCTTCACTGAAAAAGACAAAGAAGACCTGCACTTCGGATTGGATCAGGGTGTGGATATTGATCGCGATCTCTTTTGTGCGCACTGCCGAAGACGTGCTGGAAGTTCGAGATGAGATCATCCGCTATGCACCTGACCTGGCAGCAACACCGATCATTGCCAAATTGGAACGTCCGGAAGCCCTGGATAATCTGCATGCCATCTTGAACGTAGCAGATGGTGTGATGGTCGCCCGCGGTGACCTGGGGGTAGAACTTTCTCCTGCAGCAGTTCCGATTGCCCAAAAACGGATCATCCGGGAAGCAAATTACTACTCCAAACCGGTGATCACAGCCACCCAGATGCTCGATTCGATGATCAAAAACCCCCGCCCCACCCGGGCAGAGGCGACCGATGTGGCCAATGCCATCTTTGATGGCACCGATGCCGTGATGCTCTCAGGTGAAACTGCCAGCGGCGCCTATCCATTGGAAAGCATCCGCATGATGGATGCGATTGTGAAAGAAGCTGAACGAAATTACAAAGAATGGTCACAGTGCGAAGATTACCCCGAAATGGATACCTCGGACGATGCGGTTGCCATGACCCGCGCTGCACGCGAGCTGGCGCATGACCGTAATGTATCCTCCATCGCAGTATTTACTCATTCCGGCCGTACGGCATTACTGATGTCGAAAGCCCGTCCACAGGTTCCGATCATGGCATTTACCCCTATGCCATCTGCCTATCGTAAAATGGCATTGTACTGGGGTGTATTTCCGTTTCTGGTTCCATTTCGCCAGCTCAGTTGAATCAATGATCGCTACCGTGGATGAAGCGCTGATCGAGTCCAATCCGATGTTGAACGGTGAACAGGCTGTTCTTATCTCTGGTTTTCCGATCGCCCATATGGGAAAACCAAACCTGGCTCTCCTCCATACCATCGGAGAACCAGGTTAGAAACAACCTTCATCTTAATTAGATTCGGTGGATTGTCACCGCGGTGACATCATCGGCGGGTTGCCCGCTGCCCTGGAAATCCATCAAAGCCTGATCAATCGTTCGCAAGATACTTCTGGCTTCGTGGTTGGTATCACTTCAGAATTGCTGCTTCCAGTCGTTCTTCGCCAAATAAATCCTGATCTGACATAGGTGTCAGTAATTCCATCTGTGTAAAGAAGCATCGTATCGCCATGCAGTAACTGTGTTTCATGGTTCACGAAATTGACTTTCTCAATGATCCCAATGGCATACTGCCTTTTTCAAGTTTTTCCAGCCCGCCATTCTGCTTTTCTCCAGATGATCGGCAGGTTGTGACCAGCATTGGCATACAACATCCTGCCAGTATGCAAATCAATAACTCCTAACACCGCAGTAACAAACATCCCATGTGGCGTATCTCGAAGCAATAGCTCATTTACCTGGGCAAATATTTCAGCAGGTTGGCGCTTCTGCTGTGCAACCGTGCGGAATAACGTTCGGGTCAAGGTCATATACAATGCTGCAGAGATGCCTTTGTCTGATACATCCGCGATGACGACGGCCATCTGATGCGCTGAAATCCAGAACAAGTCGTAGAAATCTCCGCCCACTTCGCGGGCTGGTCTCCATCTGGCATCTACTTGCCAGCCTTCCGGTTGAGGTAAGTGGTCAGGCAAAAATGTTTGCTGAATCTCCCTGGCTAGTTGGAATTCACGTTCCAACCTCTCCTGTGACAACACTGCCAATTGCAGCCGATCATTTTGGATTGCCATGGCAGTCTGTTGGGCAATTCCATTGATAATCTCAACCCGTTTGGGGAAATACATCATCCTATCCCCGGTTTCAACAATGATCATGGCTCCGTAGTTATCATCTTTCACGCCTAAAGGAGCGCCAATTAGGACCGGCCGATTTTGTTTGCTCACCTCCGTCTGAGAGATGATCCTTTCCACCGGCAGATTCATCCAACTGCCCGGATTTTCGAGATCCAACTCCTCCAAAGGAACCAAAACAGATTGGTTATGAATGCAGATATACTCCAACAGCCTGGCTTCGTCTGGAGAAATGGAGCGCGTACTCAGGAATTGGCGTGTATCTCGATCAACCCCGATCGACTCTACCAACCGGTAAGTCTGCTCTGCTTCATTCCACAAGAAAAGCAAACAGGTTTGTGAACCCACCAGCATCGGAACAATCTGGGTCACAGCCGAATAGACATCACTTAAATCTTTATGGCTTACAACCGTCTGCGCTACCTGAAGTAAGACGGCTGAAACGTAAGTTTCTTGCTGTTGCCGCTCTAATAAGCGAATGTTCTCAATTGCAATAGCGGTTTGATGCGCAATCCCCTGGATGATGGCATTTCGGTTTTCTGCAACCATCTCCATCATACCGGTTCTATTCTGCTGAATCGCCACAATACAAGCACCCATCAAGTCACCATGAGATAACAATGGCAAGACTTTATAAGTTCGCTGAACCTCGGGTTTCGATTGCGCTGTAAGTAATGGAAATTGGTTATCCGGATCAGTAATTTCAACCGCTTGTCTCTTGCGGGTTAATTCATCCAATGCAGGAACTAATTCAGGATTAATCCATTTGTTCTCGCTGATCAGCGAAGTATCCAGATCAATTCCATGCGTTCCCGCCAGACTGAACCGTTCTAAGTCCGGCTCCCATAAGAAGAGACCGCAACCAGAGATTCCAACCAACAAAGGAGTAAGTCTGACGACTGTCTGCAACAGGTCATCAATGGTTGTAATCGACTGAGTCGCTTCGGCAACTTGAAGTAGAACAGTAGCGATCCAGGCTTGCTCTTGAGCAGAGGAAAACAACCTGGCGTTCTGGATTGCTACTGCAGCGTAATTTGCAAAAGCAGCCGTCATGTTAATGGACTCAATTCCATAGCGGTTCGGGGTTGCATGTGCCAACGTAATGATCCCGACCGGTGTATTCCCAATCCTCATAGGAGCGGCTATCGACGAGTAATCTGGATCAAACTTCAATGACCAACCCAAAGGTCCATACGGATCCCCATCCACTCTGACGGTTGGCTTTGGCAGGACCAATGCTTGCTCCAGCCAGGCCGTGCAGATTGGTTCATCACAGCAGCTATTGATCACTGACTCAGGATCTATTCCATGCACAGCCGCCAGTTTTAAGGGATGATCTCCGTCTTCCTCGTCAATGGCTTCATCATCCACCAGCCAAATCGCGGCTGCATGGCAGGGTAATATCTGTTCCAATTCCTTTAGGATCGCATCTAGCAATTGATCGACAGCAATATTCTTGGGCAGCAAGCCGGCAACTTCCCGCAAGCTATCTGATGCTTGCCGCCGCCATTTTTCTGAATTAAAGAGAATGGAATTCCGGATTGCGATGGCAATACTTCCGCCCAGGGTTTCAAACAGGTGCTTGTCATCTTGATCAAACTCATCTGCCTTATCACTTTGAATATCCAGAACCCCTAATACTTCGCCCCCAAACACCAACGGTACTGCCATCTCAGAAATAGTTCCTGCTGGGCCAATATCATTTGGCCGGTAGAGCGGATCTTGAGAAACATCATTGGCTATCACGGTTGCGCCATTCCGAACCACCCACGGTAAAATCCCCTGGGTATCCTGAATATTGTATGTCAAACCGATCTGATCCAGGAGTTCAGCCCTACCCCCTGCTCCGGCGCGATAAACTAATTTTTGCGAATCCTTTTGGACCAGGTATAGATGCACAAATGGATAATTAAAGCGCTCAGTGATGATATCGACAATTTGCTCAAGCAACTGGTTGAAATCCAGGATGGAGGAGAGTGCTTTTCCCACCTCAGACACGATGGAAAGCTGTTCTGCTCGTCTTTCTACTGCGGAGTACAACCTGGCACCTTCAACCGCGAGCGCAATATTATCTGCCAGGGAACGCAAAACCAGCATATCCACTTCATGGAATGAATAGATATGATCACTCTGAATATCTAATACACCCAGGATGCGATCTTCCACTTTCAGTGGAAATGCAGCTTCTGCTCTTGTGAGTGGCAAGGTTGGGATGTGGATATAATCAGGGTCTCTTAACACATCATTCGCGACGATCTCTTTGCCCGTCTCTGCGACCTTGCCAATCATCCCTTTTCCAATCCAGGCTTCTAGTGTAGGTACAATTCCCGATTCCAAGTCGATTGGACCTGCGCCAAGGTGCGCACGTAATTTCGTGCTATTCGGATCGATTGTAAAAATATTTACAGCATAGTAATGAAACGACTGACGGATGAGATTGGTCACCTTCAGACAGAGCTGATCCAGCTCGACAATATTCGCTATTTGAGCGCTCACCATCCGAACGAGCGATAGTTGTTCCCAGCGCCAGTTTTTGATGATAGCCTGATGACTAACTTGCAACGCGACGGCTGCGTTGGTGGATAATCCTTCCAAAAGTTCCATCTCATCCCGGTGAAAGGGACTGCTATCCGTCCTGGCGATTTGGATGATACCCAGAAAAGTCTCATTGACAACCAGACGGATATGCAATCACATACGGCGGTTCACTTCGAGAATCGTGCTTTGGATTTCCACCTTTTCCGATAATGCAGGTGCACTTATCTTGTTTAACCTTTTGCATTAATGGGGTAGGTGGGATCGGGGGAAACAAGGATAGATTATGGCTACCGGGGACCCTGGCAACCAATTCTGAGAACCAAATATCAGCCTCGTACGGTCCTAACCCTTGAATATCGTGCTTAATGAGATCAGCCTGCGTTGTAACGCTCGTCTGACTAATTAATTTTTCGCCCAGGGCTAAGAAATGTCGCCAGGCTGGAGTTTGAAGCTTTAATCCCGGCTCGTTGAACAAAGTTAACCTTTTCTTTTGATCATGGTTAACAAAGTGCCTTGACCTTGACACGGATCAAAGATCACTTCATCCATTAGCTTCCGCATGAAGAACAAACCCAATCCGCCTTCTTTTCGTTGATCTAGCGGAGCTTTTAAGTCTGGTTCAGGTACTGAGTTTGGATCAAAAAAACAGCCCGTATCATGCAGAACAATTTTGAGCCCGTCTGGAAGAATCTGACAGATACATTCAATTTCTCCCCCAACTTCACCACCATACGAATGCTCGATGATATTGGCACAAGCCTCATCGATTGCAACTTCAACATCGTATTGGGCGCGGTCTGATAAACCGGCGTTTTTTGCCTCTTGAACAACCTGGCGGGTAATCTTATCCAGGCTGGCTATTACGGCAGGATAAACGGCCATGATAGGTCAAGCGCTAAAAACTGCCTACAGCTTCTGTCAAATCAGATGAAATGGTAAAGAAAGGAACCAGTCCAGCCAGGTCTAACGTTGCCAGAATTCTTTCTGGAACATTCGCCAGAATTACTTCGCCGCGGTTATACCGCTTGCAGTTTTTTTGAGTGTTTACCAGAACCCAAATGCCTGCTGACGAGAGAAATTCTAATTTGGCGAAATCAACAACGATACGATACCGACCTTCGGTGGTGATTTCATTCAACGCATCTCCCAGTAGGGGCGCGGTGGAGCTATCCACCCTTCCGAAAATACTGATTAAGTCGCAGTGTTTGAATTGTTTCTTCGTTAATTCCATAATGCACCGCCTTTCCACTACTGTAAGATATCAGTAAAAATTATAACATGAGATATTAATGACGACTAATAGAATGTAAAGCAAAAGAGCAGAAATTTGTCAATTACAGATGTGAGGTCAGCTTTCGGTCTTTCGATCCTATAGTAATATCATAACGCCTGGTATCATCCTCTTGGATAAATACCCGGCGTTAGAAATTGACAATGGGTTTTGGAAAGTAACCCTACCCTGATGGTTTTATTAAAACATCAATGCATTCAAACGGTCGATCGCTGCTCGGTCTGGGCGAAGTTCGGCTTCGGTGAGTCGGTTCAATGGTTTCTCAGGCAAGTGAAAGTGCTCAAAGAAGATCGGCACATTCGGATCAAAATACAACAAGCCGGTGACAAGCCAATTATTGCGCTGACCTTCCTCTAAAACCCGCAATGCCTGCCAGCGGTCGGTAGGATCGTAATCTTGTTCCAGCTTCTTCAACATCACCATTGATCCATCATGTAAGGTGACTTCTCGCACGGTTCCCTGCTCAAAATCTTCCACCATAATCTCATCTCGGGGAGGGATAAAAGAAATCTCATGCAAGGGGGCTTCATGATCTTTTCCCCAGGTGTACGAATGCAGGGTCCCTTCCTGGTTATTGAAAGTGACACACGGACTGATGATATCCAGGACCGCGATACCGCTATGGCTGATGGCCGCTTTAATCAGTTCTTTCACCTGGCGTGGATCCCCCGCAAATGATCGGGCAACAAAGGTGGCATTGGAAACCAATGCTTCCATGGCAATATCTACTGGTAAGTAGGGGTTCGTTCCCTGTTTCTTGAGCGATAGACCTTTCTCGGCCGTAGCCGAGAATTGCCCCTTGGTGAGTCCGTACACACCATTGTTTTCGACGATATACACCATCGGGAGGTTTCTGCGAACCAAATGCTTGAATTGTCCCATCCCGATAGAAGCAGTGTCGCCATCTCCACTAATTGCGATTCCTTCCAGGCTGGTATCTCCGAACATGGCGCCCAGCGCTAACGATGGCATACGTCCATGCAGGCCGTTAAACCCGAAGGAGCGGTTCAAAAAGTAAGCCGGACTTTTGGAAGAACATCCAATACCACTGAACTTGATCACTTTTTCTGGCGGTATCCCAACCTCATAGCAGGCTGCGATAATTTGATTCGCAATCGAATTGTGTCCGCAACCCTGGCATAATGTAGATTGCGCACCACGGTAATCATTCCGGGATAATCCGATATGATTCACACCTTGGGTAGTGGGGTTCATGCTCATGATTTTGCCTCCTGGGTGCGAATCTGACCTGTGATCCAACGGGCAGATAGGGGTAATCCGTCTAAATGCGCGGTGAGAACTAGACGATCCGCCAGTTCTGGATATTCCATTCGTAATAACTGGCACAACTGGCCATCCCGGTTCATTTCAACTACATAAATTCTTTCATGTGAGGAAATGAAGTCTTTCACCTGTTGAGTAGAAGGAATTGCTTTCAACCGTAAGTAATCTAACAGGATATTTTCTTCTTGGAGAATATGAACTGCTTCTTCGATCGCAGGGTCGCTGGAGCCATATCCAATTACCCCAAACAAGCTCCTTCAGTTTGTTTTCAGCACTGGTTCTGGGACAAGCGACCGCGCCGTTTCGAATTTCAGGACCAACCGTAGCCATATTCTTTTCCCAAACATCCGGCTCTTCGCTATAACGAGCATATTCATCATGTCCGGTACCGCGTGCAAAATAGGCTGCTCTCGGGTGGTGATTGCCCGGTACGGTACGGTATGGAATACCATCTCCGTCCACATCCAGGTAACGTCCCCATTCGCCTTTAATTTTCTCAAGGTCTTCTTCCCACAAGATCTTGCCGCGATCCATCGGTTTGTCAGGGTATTCAAATGCCGGGTCATCCACTGGTTCATACCCATATCCAGGTCGGTTGAGAACTAGACACTGGGGTCTGTAAGCGTTCCGCCAAATCAAATGCCTTCCAGCCGAATTCAAAACATTCCTGCACCGTACCGGGTAACAAAATCACATAATGTTTATCGCCATGGCTTAAGAAATACGCCATGGTCAAATCGCCCTGAGCAGTTCGGGTGGGCAAACCTGTGCTGGGTCCTACCCGCTGCACATCCCACACGACCACCGGAACTTCGGCGTAATATGCCAGGCCGAGGTATTCTGCCATCAGGCTCAATCCCGGACCGGAGGTGGCGGTCATCGACCGCAAACCGGAAAACCCTGCGCCAATTGCCATGCCAATTGCAGCAATTCATCTTCAGCCTGAACAACTGCATAAGTCTGCTCACCAGTCTCTGGATCTTTCCTGAATTGCGGCAGGTACTCATTCAGCGCTTCAGGCAGAGTGGAAGCAGGTGTAATCGGATACCAGGCCGAGAACTGAACTCCGCCAAAGATGGAGCCTAACGCACCGGCAGTATTCCCATCAGCCATGATGTAACCATCTAATGGGCAGGCATCGTCTCCACCCGGTACGGGTCAGTTTTCTGCAGGTTTTCTGCAGCCCAATCGTATGCGGCTTTGACCACATCATAATTTGACTTGACCGCTTTTTCTTTGCCTTTAAAGTGGAACACCAGCGCCTGAGAAATCTGTCCATATCGATCCCGAGGATCTGTGCAACCACCCCAACATACACCATGTTGGCAATATATTCTCGCAGCGTCGGTGAAACATCCGCATCCCGGGCTATCCGTTTAACTGGCATGGGGTACACATGAATATCATCCCGCTGGATGGGCAATTTGATATCATCCGGGTAGAACAACACTCCACCCGGACAGAGAAAATCCACATCTTTTTCGAAAGGATGCCGGGTTCATTGCGACCACAATATCATCATCCTCCACCCGACCCAGATATCCATCTTTGGATACCCGAATGCTGTACCAGGTGGGCAAACCTTGAATGTTCGAAGGAAACCGGTTCTTGCCGGAGACCGGAATACCCATCTTGAATAAGCTCGCATGATGGTCGTATTTGCGGTCTGGCTGCCAGATCCGTTGACCGTGGCGAAAGTGATGCAGAAATCATTCACTTTGGGTGAATCGATGCGGATTCCTTCCAGTCATTGTCATAGCTGTCTCCAATTCGAAATGTGATAAACCGATTTAATTATTCAAATCGATGCCTTTTATCCTTCAAAACTCGTTGCGACATCAAATCGATATGTTCCATAAATATGCGATAACCGACCTCAAATTCAGATTTTTTAAGGGCTTCAACCATTCTGCGTGATACAACCAGACCTGTTCCAGGTACTGTAAGTCAGCGTAGACGGCCATCCCAGTCAATTCGTACAAAATCCAATACGCTTCTAAAATACCCTTGCACATAGGGATTATCAATTTTCTGATACATGACCAGGTGAAATGTCTTATGCTCTTCTACCGGTATCTGCGGTGGACGAGAGTGTAATTTCTGGAATGGCCTTGCGTACAATATGATTGAGTTGTTCCAAATGTGATAGACGTAAGTTGGCTGGCGGCTTCCTGCCAGTATGCGGCTTCAACATGTTTACGAAGATCAGAGATCTGCTGAAAAGATTCTTCTCCGGCTTCATTTCCATACATTAGCCTCATTACCACGGTATGGGTAAACGAAAACTTTACTTTTTGAATGCCCGTCCGGGGATGAACTTCGATCAACCCCATAATGCGAGCTACTTCCATCTGTTCTCGCAGGCTGGCAACCGAAATATTGAGCTGTTTGCTCAATTGAGTCAATGGCGGAAGTCGGCAAGCGGTATCTGCTGGCATGGATGCCAGATACTTCATAAATGGTGAAAACCGGAAATGAGTGTGAGGCATTAATAATCTCTGATTAATCAGATTATTCGGATGAATAGATACATGCTATCACGCCAGATTACAGATTTCAATAGTGTCGTTTGTAATCTGTTGCTCGGAGATATAAAAAGACCTACCGAAGTAGGTCCTAATATCTAATAATTTCACCCTGATCGATGTTTTTATTTACCTTTTCCACAACCGTTTAAAGGTCTCAACATACTTCGGATCTTCCTCGGTGCTGTCGGTTGTTCTCCGCGCGAGCATCCCGTGGTCAAACTTCTCCCGCTCACCAATTTGGCTTACATGCTCGTGCAGCGCGTCGATTTTGGTCTGCCAAAATTCAGTCACATCGATGATCAAGCTTGGATCCTGCCAGGCAGAGATCCAGACTTCTGCCGGAGTGTGTGGTTGCAAACCTTCTTCTGTGATCAACTCAGGATAATAATAGACATTGCCTGCTGCAGGGAAAACTGCTTCCATGGTGATCAGTCCGGCTGTCGCGGTGATCAGGATGATTGATATACGTATCACGAATAAAGTAATTGGTCGGATCGCAGGACACCAGAATGTCTGGCTTTACTCTGCGAATCTCGCGTACGACTTCTTTGCGAACTTCGTCATCAAGGTGCAAGAAACCATCCGGGTGATTCAAAAATTCGATCTCATCCACACCAAAACACTCGCGGCATTTCGTTGTTCCACTTCGCGGTTCTCAGCAAGTTCTTCCGGAGAGACGGAAAGATCATTCCCGCCTTTATCGCCGCGGGTTAAGCAACAGATACCGGACGTTGTGACCTGCATCAATCCAACGGGCAATCGTTGCACCCAGAAAAAATTCCGGATCATCCGGATGTGCCAGTACAACCAAAATCGATTGCGGTGTTTCCCACTGCTCGGGCTCTAAGATTTTCATATCTGTTCTAGCCATTTCGTTATAAATAAAATCACCGCTTTGCTATGATCAGTAATCGAAAAGATTACCATCAAGCGATTTCGGCGGTGAAATATCTCTGAATTTCCTTCCTTCAGACTCACCTCTCAGGTGAAACCGGTTTTTTTGCCTCAGCACCGCCATCCACAATCAAACGTTACTTCTTCTTTGGCGAACTCGCGCATCCCTGTTCCAGGTATCTCTACCAGAACTCGCTGCCGGAGAGGGATCAAATCAATCACTTTACCTTCACCTAACGGGGTCATCACCCGTTTATTCTTCTTGGGCAGCTGGGAACGTAATTCCACGTAATGATCATATTCATAGATCAGACAGCATCGTAGCCGTCCGCACATGCCGGTGATTTCGGCTGGTGTCAGGCTGATACCCTGTTCCTTTGCCATCCGGATTGAGATGGAGCTGAATTCTGTTAGGAACCCTGAACAACAACGTCGTTCCAGGCCGCAGGCGCCCATCCCGCACAGGTATTTCGCCACATCGCGTGGGCCTACCTGCCGAAGTTCCACCTGAGCCGGAGAAAACATCTTCTGAAGTTCACTCCGTAGACCTTTTAACTCGATCTTCTCTTCTGCTTCGGTGCTAAACTGGACCACCAGCCGGCTGCCATCGTAACTATATTCAGCTGAAACAACCTTGATTCCATGCAAGTGCATCTCCCCCGCTTTGACCTGTGCTTTGGCAAGAACATCGGCTTCTTTTGCCTGCCAACTCTGGCGCATGACCAAATCTCGGGGAGTAGCCCTTCGATCAATCTGCTTCCAGCCACCTTCTGCCGGTGATAACCGGATTTTGAACGATTTCGACAACCTGGCCAAGCTGCCAACCACGGGTGGTCTCTACAACCACAAATTCCCCGGATTTCAGATCGGGGACTTTTGCGGCATCAAAATGATATGCTTTACCGACAGGGTTGAACCTGATACTAACAATAAATGGATCCATAAATTGGATTATATCACGCTCAATTTCAGCCGACCTGATTACTGTTGTAGGTCGTTATGCTGATTTGGGCTGCAACCTGCTGGCTGATCGCTTCCAATGCTCTAGCCGCGCTCGAATCTGGCAAAACTGCAACAACAGGTTCGCCTTTGTCTCCGCCTTCGCGCACTTCGGGCAGCATCGGAATCTTTCCAAGGAACGGCACTTGAGCATCTCTTGCTAATCGTTCCCCACCACCATTTCCGAATATTTCCATCAGTTTTCCATCTGGTAATTCCAAATAACTCATATTCTCTACCACACCTAAAACGGGTACCTGCAATGCCCGGTACATCTCTACAGCTCGTAATGCATCATCGACTGAGACTTGCTGAGGTAAAGTCACAATAATTCCACCAGAGAGCGGGATGGTTTGCGCCAGACTGATCTGGGCATCGCCAGTTCCCGGGGGCAGATCGATTATGAGATAATCGAGTTCACCCCATTCCACATCATTTAAGAATTGTTTGATCGCTGAATGCAGCATCGGACCCCGCCAGATCATGGCTTGACCGGGTTTCACCAGAAATCCGATTGACATTACCTTCACGCCATACGCTTCGGCCGGAATAATCCGCTGATCTATCGGAGGAGGCAGGTGGTCCAAGCCCATCATGGTTGGGATATTCGGACCGTAGATATCGGCATCCAGTAAACCAACTTTTGCACCGGAATTTGCCAGCGCAATCGCCAGGTTAACCGCGACTGTGCTCTTACCCACACCACCTTTGCCAGATCCAACCGCAATCGCGTTCTTTATCGGTAAATCCAATTTCGCACTAATCCGAGAATCTCGTTGGATATTCGCGCCAAAATCAACTTTCACATGTTCAACACCCGGAATTGTTAACACTGCAGCTCTGGCTTCGGATTCGATCCGTGATTTGAGCGGACAAGCAGGGGTGGTTAAATTAATTTTGAATGTGACGCTAGATCCTGAGATCTGAATATTTTCTATCATCTTCAAGGTGACCAAATCACGGTGAAGTTCAGGTTCTTGTACCGTTGATAACGCGGCTAAAACCTCTTCCTGGGTTATGGTTCTATCTGTCATAGAATATTTTTCCTTTAAGATTTGGCAGTAGCAAAATACACTTCAGTCTCAACCAGTGCATCTTGATAATTTTTGTGTAATTCTTGGTCATCCCCGCGGAACCGACGTATGGTTTGTTTGGCGCATTGTGTACAGCCCTTCATTGCTCTGAATGAGTCGGCGTTACACGTCGCGCACCCTCCTAATTTCACCATCATCAGGATGAATGCGATGTGGTCCTTCGAGTTTGCACCATTTTGGATCACTCGATCAAGTAGTTGATCCCATTCTTTGCCGTGCATTCCTTTTAACGAAGGGATGATACGGGATGGGAAAAGAATTTCGGTATCGTCGTTATACATAAGAGTAGATTGTATCACGCAGCATTCGATGCTGCGGCTTTTGCAGCAGCTTTAGCGGCTTTCTCTGCCTCTTCCGCCTGGTATTGGGTCGGGCGGATTTCAGCATAGTAACTCACCGGTTTAGCCAGTTTGGCTAAATCATAAATATGCTGCGATTTCCGGTTATAGGAAGCAATTTCATATTCATGATCCATCCGAATCGCATCGAATGGACAGTACTCAGCGCAGAAGCCGCAATTCATACAGAGGTCGATATCGATGTAATACTCTGCCGGAGTCGGAACCGGTTTATTCGTCACCGGATCGACAGTTCGGGTAATGTAGATACACTGCGGCGGGCAGGCTTTGGCACAGATACCGCAAGAAGTACAGCGCATATTTTTCTCACCGTTCGGACCTTCTTCATAAATCAGGAACGGCAGGAAGCGAAATTGCTCTGGAACTGGCAATCTTTCTTCTGGATATTGAATGGTAAATGCGCCTTTCATATCTGCGCTGGATCGGTATGCGATGCCTTCGGGAGTGTTATACCGTTTCTTGCCTAACCGAATATCATCGGTGAAAGTTTCAACAAAATGCTTGAAGGTGATTGCTAATCCTTTGAGAATTCCTAATCCATACATGATTCACCTCTCCTATTAGCGATCCACTTCACCGAGCACAATGTCGATGGAGCCTAAGATACAGACCACGTCTGCCACTTTCTGACCGATACACATTCCTTGCAAGCTGGTGAGATTAATATAGGTTGGAGCGCGTACGTGATACCGGGCTGGGTTCGGTTTTCCATTCGAAACCACATAGAATCCAAGCTCTCCCTTTGGGGCTCTCTATCCGACCGTACGCTTCACCTGCCGGTACACGGGTCAGGTAAGTAGGTTTGCCAGTCAGGATGGGCCCTTCAGGAATATCACGGACGGCTTGCTCCAGAATGCGGATACTCTGCCGAATTTCATCCAACCGCAACAGATATCGGTCATAGATATCGCCGTGATAGCGGACACAAACATCAAAATCGAAGCGGTCGTAGATGCTATAAGGATCAGCCCGCCGCAAATCAAATGGAATGCCTGAAGCCCGCAAGAGTGGTCCGGTGGCACTATTGGCAACTGCTTGCTCCGCAGTCAGTATTCCAACACCTTCAGAGCGTAAGCGCACGATCTCATTATCGGTCAGCAGCTGTTCTAATTCATCTACTTTGGATGGTAACCGTTCAATAAACTCGCGGATCTTCTTCATTTGGTCAGGTTCGACATCTCGAACCACTCCGCCAAATCGGAAGTAATTACACATCATACGGGAGCCAGAGACAGCTTCGAATATGTCCAGGATTAATTCACGTTCAATGAACGCATATAGAACCGGGGTAAAAAATGCACCCAGGTCATTCAATAAAAATCCAATTGCCAAAAGGTGATTGTTGATACGGGTGAGCTCCGCCATGATCACACGGATATATTCAGCCCGTTCTGGCACTGCAATCCCCATCAACTTTTCCACAGCAAGGGCGTACCCAAAGTTATTCGACATCGAGCAAATGTAATCCAGCCGGTCGGTGAAAGGCATATTCTGAAGGAAGGTATTACGTTCACCGATCTTCTCGTGATTTCGGTGCAGATACCCCATCGCTGGTTTTAGATCAACGATCGTTTCACCATCCAGCGCAGCCACCATTCGGAAAACCCCGTGCGTGGAGGGGTGCTGCGGACCCAGGTTGACCATAATTTGCTCGGTACGAACTGAATCCTCGTTGTATTTGGGGGATTTTTTCAGCGAATTATATAAAGCCTGTTCATTATCAGCCTGCCATTGATCAGGATCAAAGCCGAGTGGATATTGGACATTGTTTCCATATGGATTTCGGTCTTCAGCACGAGTTGCATGACCATCTGGCCAGCGTGACTTAAATGGTTTTATCTCTTCTTCAAAGAAGGGTTCTTTCCAATCTTTTCGAAGGGGATGACCGTCAAATCCTTCCCAGGTTAAGACTCGGCGCAGATCTGGGTGTCCTTCAAAGCGAACTCCCATCAGATCATAAACTTCTCGTTCTTGTAATTCTGCGCCTGGGAATAATGGTACTAAGGAAGGCACGCTGCTTTCTGCGCGGGAGACAGGCACGTGGATGACTAAAGGCTCGCCACCCGTTAGCTTACGCAGGTGATATACCACCTCAATTTTATCTTCGGGGAAGTAGTCGGTTGCAGTAATGGAGGAAAGGAAGTCGAAATGGTGCTTGGTTTTTAGATCGCCCACCACATTGAGCAACTGATCTGCCGGCAAGTGGAAACCTTTATATCCAGCTCGCGTATCAGGTGTGGCTATACCCGGGAAGATTTCCGAGAGGTCGATTACATTGGTCGTGACTACCTGGTCGGTCATGATGCCACCTCATCATTTGCAACACTTGCAGTTGCAGCAGCAGTTGCTTGCATCTGTTTTTGTTGATCGACATCTTTGATCAATTCATATTTTGCAGTATCCATTAAATCTGGTCCGAGAACCGGTATGGGCACCACCTTGGAAGGTTCTTTTGAATACCAGCTGGCATCTTTCAGTGTCTGCGTATCCAATTTTTTCTGGAGTGCAATTAAACCATTCAGCAGTGCTTGCGGAGTAGGGGGACAACCCGGGATATATACATCTACAGGGATAAATTGGTCAACTCCGGGTACAACTGAGTACCCTTCTTTAAATGGTCCACCGCCGCACGCGCAAGCCCCCATTGCGATCACATAACGCGGCTCGGCAATCTGGTTATATAAGCGCACAATCTGAGGCACCATCTTCTTGGTGACTGTACCGGAGACAAGCATAAAATCCGCTTGACGAGGACTCGGGCGCATGACTTCCATCCCAAAACGGGATAGATCATATCGGCTGGCAGCAGCGCAAATCATTTCGATTGCACAACAAGCCAGACCAAACATCATCGGCCACATTGAATTTCGTCGGCTCCAGTTGTAAACCCGGTCGAGGGTTGTAATGGCGACAGTACCTTGTAAATCAGGGGGAATTTCGACACCCGGAATATTCAGGCTCTCTGGCATAAGATGATCTCTCCTACCATCAGAATTGCCATTTTCAGGCTCTTTCATTTTATCAGAGGAATATGCTTGTGTTATACTTTAATTACGCCAATAATTCTTGTTGTAATTAGGTAGAGGCCAGGGTTTATCAATGGAACAAATCGCGACGGATCAACTCATTCTGACTTATCTGAACCAACATTCCGGGGTACCGCCCCGTCAAATTGCCAAAGCGCTGCATATCTGCGTGAGTGACGTGCGATATCATCTTCAAAAACTACATAAGGCTGGTTTGGTTTCCCGTTCCGCAATCGAACAAACTCATAAGCCTGGCCGTCCCGCAGGAATGTACGAAGTAGTCAAACGCACAGACCCCACTCTTACTTTCACTCCTGCTAAAAGGTGTCTTTGTAGGTTCTGAGAACTACCCGGATTTTTTCCCATCGCTTGCGCGGAATCTTCTCCCCGCTGAGATTTCTCAGACAGCGACCCCATCAATCCGGATACTCAAGATCGTCCAATTTCTCAATTCGATTGGATATGATGCGCGTTGGGAATCAAGACCAGACCATCCATTGGTAGAACTCAGAAATTGCCCCTACCATACCTGTTTTGAAACCGGCTTATCCTATTGTCAGCTCGATCTGGCGCTGCTCGAAATTGGATCAGGGTTTTCTCCTCAACCGCTTCCGATAGATAAAACCAAATCTAACGGTAGCTGTGTGTTTATTCTCGTATAAGTCCTACTCAATAAGTATGCTATCATGTGCTCATGCCGTTACCACCAGTTATCAGCTGCTAAGATTGCTCAAATTGTTGGCTGCCACCCAAATACTGTCCGTTTATATGAGAAATGGGGATTGATTGCACCGGTCGAGCGGAATGAAAAGGGGTACCGCCAATTTACAGCTGAGCATATTTTTCAAATGCAGTTTGCCCGAAAAGCATACAATACTCCCTTTCCAGGTTCAAAGATCCGGAACTCCACCTACAAATTGGTGCGTTTGATCAGTTGCGGTGATCTCCATGCTGCTCTGGAGCAGGTGGATAATCACATCCATTTAGTAAATAATGAAATTGGTCGGTCCGAAGCAGCAATTGACCACGTTCATCACTGGCTGGAAGGAACGACAAACAATCCGAACAATCATCCGATGAAAATTAAGGATGTTACGTTGGAATTGGGTTTAAGCGCTGACCAACTCCGAAGTTGGGAAAGAAATGGGCTGGTTCGGGTTCCACGGGATCCTGCCTCTGGGTATCGTCTCTATCGTTCAGAAGAAATTGCCCGCCTCAGTGTCATTCGAATGCTACGAGCGGCTGGTCACAGTCTGCTCTCGATCTTAAGGATGCTGAATGACCTCGACCGAGGAGTGACCTCTGATATCCATCAATTGCTGAA
This sequence comes from uncultured Chloroflexia bacterium, assembly GCA_963818305.1. Classification (GTDB taxonomy): domain Bacteria; phylum Chloroflexota; class Anaerolineae; order Anaerolineales; family Anaerolineaceae; genus DAIOEK01. The sequence goes on along the minus strand of CAWFRQ010000010.1, from coordinate 364,663 downwards.
CAAAATCCCCGGTGATGAAGACATCCAATATGCAAGTGATCACTGGTTGGAGACTCTCAACACCCAATTGCTTGTTGCTCATGAACTGAAATCTATGATTCTTATCCATCAACAAGACCGATTCGAGACCTGATTTGTCTTCGTGATAAGTATCAATAGAGTACCAAGAGGAGTCATACTACTGGTAAACGTCTGGAATATGGATAGAATGAATATACAATCAAATATTCTCTAGAAGCGATAGATGGAGAGAAATATGCACACGAAACTGTACCCTCCATGGGTCAATCTCATCATCGTGGCCGCAATAATTTCTATCATCCAATTGAGTTGCCAATTCATACCAGGCAGTAAGACGAACCCAGATCCGCCTGCAAATGAATTGCCTCCCGCTAATTCAATCATTTCAGTTACTCAGATACCACCATCAGACGCATCCACCGACCCAAACACGAACCCCTCTGTTCAAAATAATTGGAAATTACAACATCAAATTGGTGGAAATACCTACGCGGTTGCTTTCTTACCGGGCACTCAATATTCCCTGGTCGGAGTGGGATCCAGGGTTGTCTTACTGGACACTGAACCACTGCGAGAATTGAAAGGGAATTCTGCCCAGCGGATTCAGTCACTCTGGCAAAGTGACATCCTGCCAGGAGTAGTCCGCTCTATCAGTGTGAGTGATCATTATGCCTACGTCGCTGCCGGTAAAGGGCATATTTTAATCTTTGATATCGCTGATCCACTCGCGATCCAGCAAGTTTCTGACCTGGATGAGTATGCATGGGCGATGTCTCTAGTCACCTCTGGTAATCGCTTATTTGTAGCAGATAATAATCAGGGTCTCTGGATTGCAGATATCAGCGACCCAATCCATCCGGTTCCATTTTAACTCAGATTCTCTCAAAATTTCTGCTGTTGGGTTGGCATATCAAGAGCCTAATCTATTTCTGGTCGATATCTCTGGCAAGCTAACCATCTACGACCTGACGGATCCATCCGAAGTGCAACTGATCGGACAATTGGATCTTCCCCAATTGAGCACGGATCTTGTGATTGATGGCGAGTATGCCTACATCTCTGCTGGCTCAGGTGGATTGTGGGTGGTGGATATCTCTGATCCAACTGCACCAGTCAAAGTTGCAGACCGAGCCTCTGCAATGGCAGATGGCATCACAAAATCAGGTAATATGGTTTATGTTACTGACTATGCGCAAGGCTTACTGACCTACGATGTTCGCCGACCTCATGATCCACAATTAGTCAATTCCAAAGACATACTACTCTTCAACCAGGGCGTACCCGGTAAACGAGGCCTTGCTGTGGCAGGCGAGACATTAATGATAGCCAACCAAAATGAAGGGGCTGTTTTCTTCAGTTTGAAAATGCCAGACGCTCCAAAATTAATCGCGAAATTTGTTGCTGAGCTATCGGGTACAGCATTTGATCTAAATATGCAAGATTCTATTGTCTATGTAACCCGTGACTTTTTGGGGTTAGGGTTGATCAGCTTGGAGCCACCTGAACCTTTCTATCTTGTTACTGAGCAGCCCACTTTCTTTGATGGAGATCCGCTCCGAACTGTATGGAAACAGGCAGTAGAGGGTGATTTTATCTATCAGGCAGATGTGAATCGGGGTCTAACAGTTGTCAACCTGTCAAATTCCCAACAATTAAATGAAGTCAACCAGGTCGCTCTTCCCCGATCCTGGAGTAATGTGCTGATCATCGATGATCTGCTCATAGGCACAACAGTGAATACATCCCCAAATCGGGAAGGCTCTGATGATATTCGTAGTTTGCGGGTACTCGATATCTCCGAACCAGCCGATCCCCGTTTAATGAGCTTTCTTAAAATGGACTACAACGCCCAGGAAATCGCGATCAGCGATCATTACATCTTTTATCCTGATAGTCTGGTACAACAAGAACAAGCACAGGCTGGAAAACCCAAATTACGGGTGATTGACTTCTCTAACCCTGACAAACTTAGATCAAGTCGCCGAAGTGGATACATCCCAGAGTTGTCCGGTCGTGATGGCAGCCCAAATTTCTGGAAACGTTTTGTATCTGGGTGATAATTCACGTGGAATTTGTATTTTTGATATTTCAAATCCACTATCTCCTGTATTTGTTCATCGGATCGAAGGTGTCGCTCCTGTTAGAGACCTACGGATTGGAAATGGCTCCTTGTTCGCTGCAGCCTGGTCATCCGTTGCTAGTCTTTGACCTGGGTGATCCACTCAACCCGCAGCTTACAGATACCATCATCACTCCCGGTCTGGCATCTGGAGTCGAAATCCATCCAGACGGGTCTTTGTTTGTAGCCGACATGGACAATGGAGTGGTATGGTACACTGAGCAAAAGTAATCTACCGGGTACAATTACAATTCGATTATCTCCGTTTTGAAATTCATACAGCATGGTCCTCGATGATGGATCGAGTGATAAATTATTGGCAAATTGAATTATGATTTTATGCAACTTTATTGAATTACTTGCGTAGATGATATGTAGAAAGAATAATCAGCAGGCAAAATGAACCTGACCACTTCAGAAATCAACGAAGCACTATCCCATCCAATGGATCCGGAAAACTTCACAGAAATTGTGGAGCAATTCCAGAGGCCGGTCTATAACCTTTGTGCCAGAATGCTCGGTGACGCGGAAGAAGCAGAAGATGCAGCGCAAGAGACTTTCTGGAAAGCATATAAAAATTACCGATCTTATGATCCAGCGCGTTCATTTCTTACCTGGCTGCTGTCAATTGCAGCTCACTATTGCATTGACCAAATTCGTAAACGCAGGTTTGCTTCTATCAGCATGGATATCTTGCCTGAAGATTTTATCCCAGACATGGATCCAACACCTGAGATGGAAGCTACTCAAACTGAAGAACAAAAGAAGATTCGTGAGCTGCTTGATATTTTGACACCGGAGGATAAATCTGCGGTGATTATGCGTTATTGGTATGAGTTTACCGATGAGGAGATAGGCAAATTGTTACATCTTAGTGTTAGTGCAGTAAAAAGCCGGTTGTTCCGCGCCCGCAAGCAGATGGCCCAGGAATGGCTGAAACAACAAAATCCCACCCTGCTACCAACCAGGAGGACCCATGAACCATCAGCCGTTTGAAGATTGGATCTTTGAAGAAAAGCTGGATCGAAACCAACATGCACTTCTCAAGTCGCATCTGGTTGAATGTGAAGATTGCCGGCAATTGCAGGCTGCTCTCAAGGGAGTTGATCGGTTGTTTGAGTCTCCAGTAATGTTGAAACCGCAGGCCGGTTTCAGCCAACGCTGGGAGAGCTTTGCCGAAGGACGCAGAGAAAAGGAAGAATACCTTTCTGCCTGGCTCGTTTTTGGTTCTTTGGTGATTATTGCAACCTCGATTGTCCTAGCAAATTTCGGCAGAATCTGGTTCACAGATATAAACGTATTACAAGTTAGCGTTACCACCCTGGTAAATTTTATCAATATGGCAAACCGATTTGCTGATGCAATTCTTGCTGCCCGCACCGTCATCCAAGTGATTCCAGGTAGTTACATCATGCTATTTGCCAGCGCTGCTGGTATGCTGTCATTTTTCTGGGTCGCGGTATGGTTATTTGCACTGCGCAAGATCAACTCCATCCAAAGGAGGGTAGGATGAAAAAGCTACTAACAGTCGCCATTTTAGTTATGATGGTCCTCTTCTCCCTGCCGTCCAGAGTGATGGCTGCACCTGTCTCAGAAGACAAAGTAGTGATGGGCGGATCGTTTGTGCTTAAGGCAGATGAAACCCTGTCGGGCAACCTCATTGTGATCGGCGGTAATGCTACCATCGAAGAGAATGCCACCGTGCAAGGCGATATTATTCTGTTGGGTGGCCAGGTGAGTGTAAGTGGACATGTAACCGGCAACCTGAACTTGTTTGGTGGTTCCGCGAGTTTGCGAGATACGGCAGTAGTGGATGGGAACGCTGTTGTAACTTCATCCGTCCTTAATAAAACTGACTCTGCAACAATTAAAGGGAACGTAATCGAAGGCTCTGAATTACCCAGTGGATTCATCCTTCCTGATCGAATTAAAGCGAACCCGCCTTCCGATTCAACCCCGGAATCAGGAATTTTGGGGTTTTTCTGGGAATGTACTTTCCATTTTCTTCTCCAGCGTCACCGCTGCAATTCTTGCCATGCTGGCTGCGCTATTCTTTGCTGAACCTATGCGCCGAACCGCTTCAGCATTGGTAGAAATCCCCGCTGATGGCTGCCGGAGCAGGCTTGCTCACTGTCATTGCTGCTCCAATCGTCGTCGTACTCATGAGTATTACGCTTGTGTTAATCCCAGTTTCCATTTTGCTCGCACTTGCATTGATTCTCGCCGCTTTCCTCGGTTGGATTACGGTTGGGATGGAGTTAGGCAACCGTTTAGCAATGGTTTTCAAGGCAAAATGGCATCTGGCAATTTCAGCCGGGTTAGGGACGCTGCTACTTACACTTGTAATGGAAGTGGTTGGAAGAATTCCTTGCGTCGGTTGGACAGTCGTCTTTGTAATTGGAGTTCTTGGCCTGGGTGCAGTCATCCTCACCCGATTAGGCACTCGTTTATTCACCCAGATCTCAACCGCAAACTTCATCTGCAAATGCGGATGTTCAATAAAGAACCTCAATAGGAGATAGAGAATATGAACAAAAAACTAATTATCGTAATGATTGCGCTGGCCGCCTCCAGCCTGGCTTGTTCCTTTTCATTCAATGTGCCAAAGATGAAAACTGGCCCTGAGAAAACAGAAGAGATTAAAGTTGCCCTTCCAGATAATACCGATGAAATCCAGGTGGATATCAGTGTTGGAGCAGCCGAGTTGAAGATTTCTGGCGGTGCGAAAGATCTGGTAAATGGCACGATTAAATACAATGTTCCAGCCTGGAAACCTTCCGTAGAGTTGGATGATAATCATCTGGTAATCAAGCAGGAAGAAACTGAATTTAATGGTTTACCTGGCAAACAGCTAAACAACGAATGGGATCTTCAATTCACCGATGAAAGACCTCTGCGTATGGATATCAACGCTGGTGCGTACCAGGGTAATTTGGACCTGGGTGGAATGAACATTACAAGATTAAAAGTGAATGATGGCGCCAGTGATACCAATATCGATTTTAGCGAACCAAACACCGGTATTATGGAATCACTTGATTACAACTCAGGCGCATCCACCGTCAAACTTACCGGGTTGGCCAACGCTAACTTAGAAGAGATGAATTTCACCGCCGGAGCTGGAACTTATACACTTGATTTCAGCGGAGATCTACAACGTGATGCGAATGTCCGTATTGAAGCGGGTGTAAGCACCATTAAAGTCATCATTCCAGATGGAACTCGTGCTGAAATTGAAGTGGATGGCGAAATGAAAGATGTCAACACCCACGGAACCTGGACAGTAGAGTCAAATACCTACTCCACCAAAGGGTCAGGGAATGTGATCAAGATCTACATCAACATGAACCTGGGATCCCTTGACCTAACCCAGGACTAGAGAACTTTAGATCAAAGTAAAGCGCGCCTTTCGGCGCGCTTTTTCTATTCATATAGATGGTGATCCCGAACATAATCATAAACGGCTGGTATCAAAAATTGCCAGAAAGCCCTCTTCTGCCGCACCCGTTGACGAATATTGACAGCAGAAATTTCTACCAAGGGCACATCCATGAACTCCAACCGAGTTTTCAGGTCTGGGTAATTTTCATACAAGACCGACATATCCGGCATGGATCCAGGGCGTTGCATGACCAGGATATGATCGCAAGCCTGAATGAACTCTGTAGGTTGATGCCAGGTGGGGATATCACGAAGTGAGTCGCCGCCTATCACATAATACAACTCTGAACCCGGGTATTCTGCCCGGATTGCATTCACGGTATCAAGTGCATAGTGTGGTCCTGGCCGGCGAAATTCGACATCACTGAACTCAAAACTGGGTGAAGAGGCTACCATCGCCTTTGTCATCACCATCCGATCTTCTGCCGGGCTGATCATTTGACTTTGCTTGTGGGGCGGATCTGGTGTGAGAACCCACAACATTTTATCCAAACTCACCTGGTCTACCGCTTCCGCGGCCAGGATGAGATGTCCTAAATGTGGAGGATCAAATGTTCCACCAAAAATGCCTATACGCAATTTATTCCTGCCACTCAAATTCATAATCCACGATCACCACTGTCTGGCCTTCTTTAATACCAGCTTTACGTAATCCTTCATCGACACCCAGACGAGCCATCAGCTTCTGGAACCTTCGTACAGATTCTTCCAGATCCCAATAAGTCATGGATGCAGCTCGTTCGATTGATTTTCCACTTACACGCCAGTTTCCACCTTCTCTGGTAATGGTGAACGCACCGGCATCTTCTTCGGGTTTGTAAACCGGAAGGTCAGTTGGCGGTTCTGGTAGCGGAGCTAAATCCAGCAATTCCTTTGCTTTCCACAATACCGGTTTGAGATCGGTCCGCGTAAGCGCAGAAATCGTCATGACATCAATTCCCTTTTTCTTGAAGGATGCCTTGACCTTTTTCAGTTGTTCCTGCGTCGCAGGCAGGTCTGTTTTATTGACCACAACAACCTGTGGTTTCACTGCCAATTGCGGATCAAAAAGCGATAACTCGCTATTGATCTGGCTGTAATCTGAAAGCGGGTTCTCAGCACTTCCATCCACCAGGTGAATTAAAACCCGACAGCGTTGGATATGGCGCAAGAAGTCATAACCTAACCCTACGCCCTCATGAGCACCTTCGATTAACCCGGGGATGTCGGCCAGAATCAACTGGTTGTCATCATCCAGCGCTGCAACGCCCAAATTGGGTTCAAGTGTTGTAAAGGGATAATTTGCGATTTTGGGCTGCGCATTGGTTACAGCCGCAAGCAAGGATGATTTTCCTGCATTGGGTTGACCAATAATTCCCACATCGGCGATCAGCTTAAGCTCAAGCCGCAGAGTTTTCACCTCGGCCGGCTCCCCTCGCTCAGCAGTCTGGGGTGCCTGAACCCGCGAATTCATGAAGTGCGGATTCCCTCTGCCGCCTTTGCCACCCCTACAAACGGTTAACTCTTGCCCATCTTCTGTCAAATCGCCTAAAACCTGGCGAGTATCGTCGTCGTAAACAATCGTACCGGCTGGAACAAAGATGACTTTATCTGCTCCGCCGTGTCCGGTCTGATCATTAATGGAACCTTTTTTTCCATCTTCTGCTCGATATTTTGCCTGGTGCTTGAAGGTGTAAAGAGTATTCATATGCGGATTGACCCGCAAAATCACGTCACCGCCGCGGCCGCCATCCCCACCATCTGGGCCGCCACGTGCAACAAATTTCTCGCGATGGAAATGGACCATGCCATCCCCGCCGCGCCCTGAACTTACATGGATTGTGACTTCATCGATAAACATGATCGTATTATACCGGACGGACGTGATAAATGGGGAAAGCTGATGACTTCCATAGGGTTTTCAGAGCATATTTGATGAAATCTCTCCATTTCAAAGTCTCATCCGAATATTGGGGACCTTAATTATTCACAGGCATTATTGATGATAAATTGAGGCATGTGACATTTGTCACCCTCTCTGTATTACATTCGTCCAATTCTGCTAATTGACTCTTGTCTAAATGTTTCTATAATCATAATTAGTTTGTACATGCAACGAACAAATTAGTCAGGTAGCTTCTCGTTTATGGAAAAACTGGTAATCGCGGATCAACTGTTTATTCGGAAACTCAACACCCGGACAGTGAGTGAATGTCTGCGGTTATACTCCCCCCTCTCTCGTGCAGAACTCGCAAAAAGAACCGGCTTATACCGCAGCACCATCTCCAGCATTATTGCTGAGTTGATTGAGCGTGGTTTCGTTCGCGAAACTGAAATTCAATCCGACCTGCGTATCGGTCGACCAGGGATGCTGCTTGAATTCAATCCTCAAGGCGGAAGCGCAATCGGTTTAGATATCGGAGTAGATTACATTTCCATCATCCTGGCTGATTACACCGCCAATATTATTTGGCGGCAACGAACACCCATTGATTCGGATGGCTCTCAAACTGAGATTGTTGCGCAGGCTGAAAAAATGATCGTGGATGCACTGGAGGTCAGTAAAAATACTGGCATTCCACCCATGGGTATCGGAGTAGGGCTTCCTGGTTTGGTGGATACTGCACAGGGCAAACTCATCATCGCCCCCAATCTCCATTGGAAAGATCTACCAATCAAAGCATTCTGGGCAGAAAAATTCCATCTTCCAGTATTCGTCGAAAACGAATCAAATAATGGCGCGATGGGAGAATTCTTCTACGGATCTGCTCACGGCAAACAGAACTTCATTTATCTCGGAACTGGCATCGGTCTTGGTGGTGGAATCATGATCGATGGCAAATTGTTTAAAGGCTCCAAAGGTTTTGCTGGTGAAATTGGACATACTCTGCTCTACAAAGAAGGTGTGCGTTGTGGTTGCGGAAGTAATAGTTGTTGGGAAACCTATGTTGGACCCAGGTACATCATGCAAAGGATCAGGCAAACCCTGGCAGCTGGACAACAAAGCATTATTCGCGAACTGGTGCAGGGAAACCTTAACCTGATCAACATGGATATTGTGATTGAAGCAGCGAAAAACGCTGACAAAATTGCGTCTGATACACTGGACGAGATTGGTCACCATCTTGGTCGGGGTATATCCAACCTTATCAATATATTCAACCCTGAACTTATCGTTATGGGAGGAGCGCTATCACCAGCTTCGCCCTGGATCATCCCGATTATTGAAGAAGAAATTCGTAAACATGCACTAGCTCCGTTGATTGAAGACCTGAATATTGTCCCATCCAAGCTTGGCCAAGATTCGAACGTCATGGGCGCGGTAGCTTTGGTATTGGATAATATTTTGCGAGATTCAGATAATTCCTGGTGAGATGGTTCTAAAACAAAATCGTTCTGCATTGCGATCAGTGAGCATCTTCACCGTAAACATCAAATTTTTCTGAAGAGAATGGAAGTAAGTTTCCAATGCTCTGAATTTGATGAACCTTTTAAATGATGATTTGTTTTTTAGAAAGGAGGGGTAATTCAAACAGAATCATACAGTGATATGCGTGAATAACTATTTAACAAAAATCTTAAGGAGGAACTATGTTAAGCAAAAAGAATAAAATGATCATGAATATCTTTGGATTATTCCTGATCGCCAGTATGTTATTCGGTTGTACCGCAGCCCCAACTGCAGCACCCGCTGCGCCAGAAGAACCGGCTGCTCCTGCCGCTCCCGCTGGTGAAAAAATCAAGATCGGCTTGTCCTTCTCCGATTTCGCCACCGAACGCTGGAAAGTCGAAGAAGTTTTGATGCGTGGACAATTGGAAGCTCTTGGATATGAAGTCCTCACCCAGGAAGCCAATCACGACGTCAAAGCCCAGAATGACCAGATCGATAACATGGTCAGCCAGGGTGTCAAAGGTTTGATCGTCGTCGCTGAAGATGGTGATGCCATCGTAACCTCAGTAGATAAAGCTGCTGATGCTGGCGTAAAAGTGCTGGCCTACGACCGTCTGATCAAAACCCCCAAGATCGCTGCCTACCTGTCCTTCAACAACGTTGAAGTAGGCCGCCAACAGGCTGATGGCGTCATGAAAGCCGTTGATATCGAGAACTGGGACGTAGCTGCCAATGGCAAGCTCCGCCTCGTCAAACTCGGTGGCTCTCCTACCGATAACAACGCCATCCTCTTCCGCAAAGGCCAGGATGAAGTCCTCGAACCATACATGGACAAAATCGAACTCGTCGCCGATCAATGGGTCGACAACTGGGATGCCGCCAATGCCCTCAAGCTCATGGAAAACATCCTCACCGCAGCCGGTAATGATATCGACGCTGTGGTTGCCTCCAATGACGGCACCGCCCTCGGCGCCCTCCAGGCGATGAAGGCTCAGGGATTGGCCGGCAAGGTACCGATCTCCGGACAGGATGCCACTGCTGATGGTTGTAACTCCATCGTCAAGGGTGAACTCACCGTCTCCATCCTCAAAGATGTCCGCAACCTCACTCCTCTGGCTGTCTCCACCATGGATAAACTCGTGAAGGGCGAAACCGTAGATGGAATGAAGAACTACACCATGGCCGAACTGACCAATGATGCCACCAAGACCGGTGAAGTTCCCTGCTTGTTCCTGGAAGTGCAACAAGTCACCAAAGACAACGTCTTTGATCTGGTTGTAGCCAGCGAATTCCAAGCTTACGATGATGTTTATCGTGACATCCCCGAAGGACAACGTCCTCCAAAACCAGGTGAAGCTGCTGCTGCTCCTGCCGCTCCCGCTGGTGAAAAAATCAAGATCGGCTTGTCATTCTCCGATTTCGCCACCGAACGCTGGAAGATCGAAGAAGTTTTGATGCGCTCTCAGCTTGAAGCCCTGGGTTACGAAGTCCTCACCCAGGAAGCCAATCACGACGTCAAAGCCCAGAATGACCAGATCGATAACATGGTCAGCCAGGGTGTCAAAGGCTTGATCATCGTTGCAGAAGATGGTGATGCGGCTGTAACCTCGGTAGATAAAGCTGCTGATGCTGGCGTAAAAGTGCTGGCCTACGACCGCTTGATCAAATCCCCCAAGATCGCTGCTTACCTGTCCTTCAACAACGTTGAAGTCGGCCGCCAACAGGCTGCCGGCGTGATGAAAGCCGTTGATATCGAGAATTGGGACGTAGCTGCCAATGGCAAACTCCGCCTCGTCAAACTCGGTGGCTCCCCCACCGATAACAACGCCATCCTCTTCCGCAAGGGCCAGGATGAAGTCCTCGAACCATACATGGACAAAATCGAAATCGTTGCTGATCAATGGGTCGACAACTGGGATGCAGCCAATGCCCTCAAGCTCATGGAAAACATCCTCACCGCTGCCGGAAATGATATCGACGCAGTCGTCGCCTCCAATGATGGTACCGCTCTCGGTGCCCTCCAGGCGATGAAAGCTCAAGGATTGGCCGGCAAGGTGCCGATCTCCGGACAGGATGCCACCGCTGATGGTTGTAACTCCATCGTCAAGGGTGAACTCACCGTCTCCATCCTCAAAGATGTCCGCAACCTCACTCCTTTGGCTGTCTCCACCATGGATAAACTCGTCAAGGGTGAAGCTGTGGAAGGTCTGAAGAACTACACCATGGCCGAACTCACCAACGATCCCACCAAGACTGGTGAAGCTCCCTGCTTGTTCCTCGAAGTGCAACAAGTCACCAAAGACAATGTCTTTGATCTGGTTGTCAAGAGCGAATTCCAGGCTTATGATGATGTCTATCGCGATATCCCCGAAGGGGAACGCCCAGCAAAACCATAAGTCATAATTAATTGCATAATCCCGACTCTGATATATCATTATCATGAGTCGGGATTATGATGCTACTGAAAAAGATGATGCGATCAGTAAGAAATCACGATCTCATAAATCAATGAAGGAGCCTATCGTGAGCGATGATATTATCTTAGATATTCGTAATATCACAAAGACGTTCCCCGGAGTGGTCGCGTTGAATGATGTATCCATGCAGATCAAACGGGGAGAAATCCATGGGCTCTGTGGTGAAAACGGAGCCGGCAAATCCACTCTGATGAAAATCCTCTCGGGTGTATATCCACACGGCACATATGAAGGGCAAATCTTCTATGAGGGGAATGAACTCAACCTGGGAGAAGGATCGATCCGCCAGGCGATTGAGGAAGGTATCGCGATTGTGTATCAGGAACTGACGTTAGTTCCCGCGATGACCGTCGGAGAAAATGTATTCCTCGGAAAAGAACCAGTAGAGAGAGGATCGATCAATTGGTCCAGACTATATTCTGAAACCAGAGAAATCCTATCTAAATACCATCTGGATGTAGATCCGCAAGCAATCGTCGGGTCGCTCGGTGTTGGCAAAATGCAAATGGTGGAAATCGCCAAAGCTTTATCTGAAAATGCCAAAATTCTCATTTTGGATGAACCTACAAGCGCACTTACAAGTTCTGAAATTGAAAAATTATACGAAATACTTCACACCTTAAAAGCACACGGCGTTACCTGCATTTATATTACTCATAAATTAGAAGAATTCTTCCGAATTACTGATTCTGTAACCATCCTGAGAGATGGCAAAACCGTGACAACGAAACCGACCAGCGAACTTACTCAGGAAAAACTAATCAATTACATGGTCGGTCGTGAAATGAAAGAAAGGTTTCCAAAAGGAAATCGAAAACCGGGGGATAGTATTTTTTCAAGTGGAAAACCTCCATGCGGATCATCCGGTTGACTCAAGCAAGAAAGTTCTCAAAGGCATCAATTTCGATCTGAGACGCGGTGAGATTCTTGGCATCGCCGGGTTAATGGGCTCGGGAAGAACAGAGCTGGTGATGACAATTTTCGGCGAGTTTGGAAAATTGACCCAGGGTCGAATGATATTGAATGGCGAGGAAATCAAGATTCATAGCGCCAGAGATGCAATGAAACACGGGATCAGCCTGGTTCCTGAAGATCGAAAAGGACAGGGATTGATCCTCATTCAATCTATTCTAAAAAATATATCTCTCCCTAACCTGGATCGGTTTTCAGGTTGGATGAGGATTGATTCGGATGCCGAGTTATCTGCTGCAACCAAACAATCGAAAAGCCTGGCTATCAAAGCTCCTAACCTGACAATTCCTACGGAGACGCTTTCAGGTGGAAATCAACAGAAAGTCGTCATTTCCAAATGGCTCATGTCCAACCCCAAAATTCTTATCATGGATGACCCAACCCGGGGAATTGATGTGGGCGCCAAGTATGAGATCTACAAAATCATGAATGACCTTGCAGAAAATGGTGTCTCCATCATCATGATTTCCAGTGATCTGGAAGAGGTGCTTGGGGATGAGCGATCGAATTCTGGTGATGTGTGCTGGTCATTCGAGCCGAACCATGGAATTGAACGAAGCAAATCAGGAAGAAATTATGAAGCTGGCGACCGGAATTGCCTGAAGCAATCCGTTCGGGTAATTGAAGAAGAGCCAACACAGGAGGAGTACTATGGAAGCAAATCCAAAAACAGAAGAGCAACAAAAAACAACCGGCTTTATGGGCGATCTTTCGACCATGTTTCGCCAGAATCTGCAAACTTATACCATCATTCTTGCCCTGGTAGCCATTTGGATTCTATTTGGTACCCTGACCAAGGGTGCCTACTTATCACCCCAAAACTTTTCAAATCTTTTCCGGCAAATGACAGTCACCTCCTTCCTGGCAATCGGGATGGTTCTGGTCATCGTCACCGGTGGTATTGACCTTTCCGTTGGTAAAGTCGCTGGATTCGTTTCGGTGATGGCGGCTTATTTCCAGGCAAAGGTCTGGTACAACGTAATCCCCGATCAGCCCATTTTAGCCGCTGTTCTCTCTGTACTCGTTGGTCTGGCGGTTGGAACTGCATTCGGAGCCATCCAGGCGTACCTGATCGCATTCCTCAGAATCCCTCCATTCATCACCTCTCTGGGAGGTCTGTTTGTAGCTCGCGGTCTGATCCTGTGGCGCACCGAAGGAAAGACCATCCCAGCCAACCAACCCGGATTTGATTATATTGCCCAGGGTTATTTGACCCCCATCGTCGGATGGATCCTGGCTGTCATCGTGGTCGCATTCCTGTTCTACAATATGACCAGCAGCCGACAGCGAAAAATCAAATATGGAATTCGGGTACCCAAGTTATCGATCGATATCCTGATCACCACCTTTTTCTCTATTTTGATGATTGTTTATGTGTTCATCGTCAATAAATACAAAGGTGTTCAGGTCCCCGTAGGTTTACTCGCGATCGCCTCGGTCATCATGACTTACATTTCCAACAATACCCGCTTTGGGCGCTACACCTATGCCATTGGCGGTAACCGAGAAGCTGCTCGATTATCAGGCATTAATATCAAGAAGACGTTATTCATGGTGTATTCCCTGATGGGGTTGCTCGCAGGGGTCGGCGGTGTTGTGATGGCCTCGTATGTGGGTTATGGCACCATTGCAGCCGGTGAAGGTTACGAATTGGATGCCATTGCCAGCGCCATCCTGGGTGGTACTTCTACCCTGGGAGGTGTAGGGACGGTCTTTGGCGCGTTAGTGGGAGCACTCATCATGTCCAGCCTGACCACGGGGCTGCAAATGTTGAACGTGGCACCTGCCTGGCAGTACCTGGTTCGTGGACTAGTGCTCGTCCTCGCAGTTCTGCTGGATGTGACCCTCAAGAAACAAAAACAATAAATCTAATCATACCAAAAGACCCTGAAGATCAAATCTTCAGGGTCTTTTCTCTTATCTACTATATCACTTACTTCTTGCCGAATTTCTTCATCAAAATATCTTCCAAAGTCGGCTGACCGATCTCTTGCAGTTCATAGCGAACACGCTGCATCGGTTTGTTGACCTTGATGATGCGGGTCAGGTCGATCGGGGTGGCACTGATCACCATATCCACATCTGCTTTGTTGATGGTTTTTTCCAGGTCTTTGGTCATCTCATCGCCGTAGCCCATCGCCGGTAAAATCGGGCCGGTGGATGGGTATTTGCGGTAGGTTTCCAGGATGGATCCGACCGCATACGGGCGTGGATCGACAATCTCTGCTGCACCAAAGCGGCGGGCAGCCACCCAACCAGCTCCGTAAGCCATTTCGCCGTGGGTCAGGGTCGGGCCGTCTTCAATGACCAACACACGTTTTCCGCGGATCATATCTGGATCGTCGACAAACAACGGGGATGCTGCCTCGATTACCATTGCTCCAGGATTGAGTTCGTGCAGGGTTGAGCGGACTTTCATCACGTTCTCAGTGTTGGCAGTGTCGACTTTGTTGATAACAAACACATCGGCTGCGCGGACATTCGTCTCACCCGGATGGTAAGCTTTCTCATGGCCGGGACGGTGTGGATCAGCTACCACGATTTGCAGGTCAGATACATAGAATGGGAAGTCATTATTGCCGCCATCCCATAACACAATATCCACTTCCTGTTCAGCCTGGCGCAGAATCGCTTCATAATCGACACCGGCATACACAATCACGCCATTATCGATGTGAGGTTCGTATTCTTCCCGCTCTTCAATGGTGCATTCGTGTTTGTCTAAATCAGCGTAGGTTGCAAAGCGCTGTACTTTTTGTTTGACCAAATCGCCGTACGGCATGGGGTGGCGGATAGCGGCCACTTTGTAACCCATATCCCGTAGGATCAGGGAGACCCGTCGGGTAGTCTGTGATTTGCCAGAACCGGTGCGAACAGCACAAACCGAAATGACTGGTTTGGTGCTTTTTACCTGGGTCAGTTTGGTTCCCATCATTTTGAAATCTGCACCAGCAGCCATCACGATGGATGCTTTGTGCATGACATACTCATGTGGTACGTCACTATAAGCGAAGATGACCTGATCGACTTTCATGTCTTTGATCAGTTTGACCAGTTCGCTTTCGGGGAAGATGGGGATACCTTTGGGATAGAGGGTGCCAGCCAACTCGGCCGGATATTTACGCCCCTCAATGTTGGGGATCTGCGTTGCGGTAAATGCCACAACTTCGTAGTCCTTATTATCACGGAAAAAGACATTGAAATTGTGGAAGTCGCGCCCAGCAGCGCCCATGATAAGTGTTCTGATTGGTGCCATACAGTTTCTCCTTAGGGTGTAGGGTAACCGTCCCGGTGGAGAATCTTCAACCCGGGTCGGCAGCGTTGAGGTTCACATCGCTTCAGGGGCTGTGATGCCCAAAAAAGCCAAACTGTTTGCTATGGCTTGCCTGGCGGCAGCCACCAATCGCAAGCGGGCAGAACGGACTGGCTCTTCCACTTGTAGTACTGGACATTGATTATAAAAGTCATTGAACGCTTGCGCTAGTTTAAATGAGTAATTGGTCAGATACAGCGGTTTCATCTCTGCTGCAGCTCGTTGTAATTCTGCTGGCAGACGGGAAATCATATCTACCAGGGCAATTTCTGAGGTTTCCAGTTTGTAATCAAAGCTGACATTTTCAGGGATGACGGATTGGTTTTTGCGCAGGATGCTATTGGAGCGAACGTGCGCGTATTGAATGTAAGGTGCAGCCTGGCCGTCAAAATCGAGCGCTTCCTGCCAATCAAATGTCAGGATTTTGGTATTGTCCCGATTCAATATGGAGAACTTGATCGCACCCAACGCCACAGCTGTGGCAATTTTTTCCATCTCATCAACTGCAATCGAGTGGATTCTTTAGCTGTACAATCTCACGAGCACGTTTGACCGCCTCAGTCAACAGGTCTTCAAGTAAAACGACCGTGCCTTCCCTTGATTTCATGGTGACATTTCCTGGCAGGTTCACGATCTCATATGCCAGGTGATAACATTTATCTGCCCATTTATATCCGGCGATCTCGAGGGTTTTATAAATTTGCTGCATGTAAAGGGATTGGCGTACATCAATCACGTAGATTGATTTTTCCAGATCGTACTCGCTGAACTTCTTTACCGCCAATGGAAGATCCTGGGTGGCGTACAGGGTCGTACCATCCGAGCGCAAGACAACCAGAACCCGGTATTTTTCGGCTTTTTCGTGTAAGATTTCATCCAATTTGATGATGACTGCTTCTTCAGGTCTGCCATCAATCGCGATACCACGCTCAATCAGCTCTGCGACCAACTTCTTGCCATCTTCCTCTTCTTCACTTGGGAAGTAATAACGGTCAAATCGGGCGCCCAGGTAATCGAACATCTCCGCGAAACCATCCAGCGACCATTGCCTGGATTTCTTCCACAAGGCGATCACTTCAGGATCACGGGCATCCCACCGGGCGAAGAGCGCTTTGATTTCGGCTTCAGCTTCAGGTTCAGCGTGTGCCATCTGATCTGCTTCGGCGTACAAATCACCCAACCAACGGATGGTGATGTGTTCAGGCACTTCATTCTGATGCCGTTTGAGGTAATTCCACATCCATTTGATCACATGAGCACCGATATCGCCCATGTAGTTGGCTCGGATGACTTCATTCCCGGCGGCTTCGAGGATATCGCACACACATGCCCCCAGAATCACACATCGCAAATGACCCACATGGAATGCTTTGTGCGTGTTCACCTGGGCATATTCAACCATCATCTTTTTGCCGGTGGGCTCGCCCTTCCCAAACTCGGTCCATCCGAGAGAACGGTATCAACCACTTGTTTGATGAATACACCCTGGTTGAAGAACAGGTTGAGATATCCCTTGATTACTTCCACTCGATCGAACCCGGGCGGAGTGCCCAGCAATTCAGAAAATTCCTGCGCCAATTCCTGCGCACGGGCTGGAACATTTCCGCGAATACCTTTCTCTTTCATCTCAGTTGAAGCTAATTGAAAGAACGAAGTCGTGAGACCCCACTTCCCGCTAAATGGGATCGGAATCCATTGGAAGGAAACCTGAGGTAGGCTTGTGTTGTTCGCAGAAGGTTCTTGAGTTTCCCATCCAGCAGGTTCAATTCAGCTTCAAACATCGACATGGTGGAACTCCAGAGAAATGAATTCGTAATGGATGATTCAGTTCTAGTGCAGATCCAACGACCTGAGAATTATATCATTCTCGGCCTTATAGAACAGAAAAAAGCGGAAGCATCAGCTTCCGCCGTTTTCAAATATGGTAAAGTCGTAGCTTACTTGGCCAGCGCGTTTAATCGCTTCATTAAGCGACTTTTGCGGCGGGCAGCATTGTTCTTGTGGATAACACCTTTGCTCGCAGCAGTATCTAAAGCACTGACAGCTGCAACCACTTCCACTTTTGCTTCATCTGCGACGCCAGATGTAATTGCTTTGCGGGCTTTGGTAATGAAAGTGCGAGCTTCACCACGATAAACGCGGTTCGCTACACGTTTCTTTTCATTTTGTTTATTGCGTTTCTTAGCAGATTTAATGTTAGCCAATTTATTCCTCCGATAATTCTTTCACAATACCGAAGAGCAATTCTACCCGATGCGACCTCATCCGTCAATAGTGTAGTTTCTGGATTTCGTGCCTAATTCGATAATAATTGAACAAGCAAAACCTCGGTTCAGAATGACTTCGTACTAATTTACTACCCCTGGAGATTTTATTGTTGGTGATCCGCTTTCATCCACCAAACCATGGTTGCATAGACACCAAAACAAGCAGTAAGCAGCACGACCAAATAACTATAAACAGAATCTTAGCACCTTCTGCCGCCATTCCCGAAAGAATACTTGGGACATACCACGGAAAAAACTCTCCCCACCCCAATGCGCTTGCGACATTCGCGAAATACCATTGCAATCATGGTCATCCCTAACGGGAGTAAATACCCTTTCCCAATACTTGCCATCAACGCAAAGGGAGTGTTCGCCAATAAGTACCAGAACTGCAGCTAGAAGTATCTTTAGAACTCCATCCCCGAGTGATCAGCTCGGAGTGCCCAATGGTAATTTCAACAAATACCCAAGATGTAGCTGACTACCACTAATTCGACTGCCATCAACATACACGGTAACAGCTGTGACAATAAACTTTCCAAACACAATTGTTCCACGGGAAACTGGAACTGCAAGCATATCTTTCAGAGTTCCCTCAGTAAACTCCCTGCCGAAAATCCAGCTCTCAACAAGCTGAAAAGAAAAATGCCCATCAGTTCCGAGAACAGCGATCAATATTCCCATATAAGATGGCCAGTCCGCTTTTCCACCTATCACCTCTGCCTTCATGCTGAGAATGCCGATCTTTTTGGCAAAATCTGGATCACGATAAACAAACATCATGAAGCGCTACCATGAGGGGTGCGATTAGGAAACCCAAATTGCTAATGACCGGTACTTTTGACCGAAATACTTTTCGGAATTCAATCCATAAAACATCATTTAAGTGATTCATTTTGTCCTCCTCCATTTCCACCGACCAATCGGAGGAAGTATTGCTCTAAATCTTCTTCATCCACAATTAATCGTTGTGGAGGTTCACCAGCCATGACTAGTTTCGTCGCGACGATTTCAGGTGATTCCAACGCTTCTGGGTCAAACAGCTCCAAATTTCCAGCATTTATCAGATCAGGGTGGTAACCGGCTTCGATTAAAACTTGTTGAGCTAACTCTGGCCGCCGGACATTGATTTTTAGGGACCGCTTCCGGTTTTTTTCGACCTCGGTTGTGCTTAATTCCTGGATCAACTTCCCCTGATGGATAATCCCAATTCGATCCGCCAATCGACTCACTTCACCCAGGATATGACTGGACATAAATACCGTGACTCCCTGGGTTTTTGTAAGCGACTGTAATAATTCGCGAATCTCCACAATTCCCGCTGGGTCCAAACCATTGGCTGGCTCATCTAATATGAGGAGGGATGGTTTATGCATGATCGCCTTAGCGAGGCCCAATCTCTGGGCATTCCCAAGTGAGAGCGTCCCTGCCCTTCGATCTGCATATTCATCCAGACTAAGTTGGCGAATTACATTCTCAACAGCATCGGCGTGAACACCAGGATGCAATCTCCTGGATACTTCCAAATTCTCACGGACAGTCAATTCTGGGTACGCATGTGGAGTCTCTACCAGATATCCAACTTTGCTCCAGAGCGATAAATTTTCAGGGTCATTTGTTTGCCCCAATACAGTCGCAACTCCAGATGAAGCTTTGATCATTCCGAGCAACATGCGGATGGTGGTCGTTTTGCCTGCGCCATTCAATCCCAGGAAGGCATAGATTTCTCCTGGATTCACTTGCAGGGAAAGATCACATACTGCTTTGAAATTCCCATACCGTTTTTCAAGTTGTTTTGTTTCAATCGCTAAAGTCATTTTCACTCACTTCTTTATCAGGTTCTCAAGGTCAACCGCCGCAAGTTGGATTTCTCCCAGGGCATATGCCGCGATTATTTCGAGAAGAATAGATTTTCCAGGTTCCAAGCCATTAGGACCAAAATCATCTCCGTGTAAGGAGACCAGGAACATGGCGTACATGATCTGCATAAATATTTCTGGTTGAACGGTGATATGTATCCCTGCCTTCTCCAAACTGAATAATAAATCCTTCACAAAGTTGATATCTTCCTGTACATGTTGCTCTACGATTTCAGGCGGCATACGGCGGAGGACAATCTGGTAATCGTGTATTGGAAAAATAATGCAAAAGTGGTATTGTTCGCCAGAGTGAAAATAAATCAATCAACAAATTAGCCAATCGGATTCTAGGAGTTGCTCCAGGGAGCTCCACCTTTTGCAGTACTTGCGATCGAAATTCCAACTCTACCGATTCCATTACCTTCATAAAAAGATCTTCTTTTGAATTAAAAAATAGGTAAAATGCTCCTTTTGATATTCCTGCGGCACTGGCTAATTCATCCACATTTGTTTTCTTCAATCCATATACCGAAAATTGCTTACGTCCTTGTTCAATCAAGGATTGTTCAATCACTTTTTTCTCTAGCTCAGTAAAGGCTTTAGGCATAATCCTCCTGTGTATCTGTGACTATTTTATTTATTCAGTCATACAGTATTATATACATCAATTCTTATCTGGTCAATAGTCCAACTTGAATCCGCAACACCCCTGCCCATCATGGGTGTTCAGTTACGCGATAACGTCCTTTTCCTGCTGAAAGATATGGAGTAGAATTAATTCAAAACTTCATAAAGGAACCTCATGGACACCAACATTGACTGGGATGCCTGTACGAACGATACGGTTCAACAACTCTCTGATCTGATCAGAATTAACACTGTGAATCCCCCCGGAAATGAAATTGCAGCAATTCTGAAGATACAACAAATCCTGCTCGACGCAGGTTTTCCCTCAGAAGATATCCACATCCTCGAATCTGCACCTGGGCGGGCAAATCTCATCGCCCGCTTGCGTGGTGATGGTTCCGGCAAACCGATCTTGCTTTCAGGTCATGTGGACGTGGTCATGGCTGAGCCTGAACATTGGGATCATGACCCATTTGGTGGCGAAGTGATCGATGGATATGTCTGGGGTCGTGGAACGCTGGATATGAAGGGTTTTTTGTGCATGTATCTTCAGATCTTTTTGCAAGCATTTCGCCAAAAACTCCCCCTGAAACGTGATCTGATCTTTGCAGCCATCGCGGATGAAGAAGCCGGCTTTACGCATGGATCCAAATTTCTGGTAAACCAGCACCGCGATCTGATCGATGCTGAGTACGGCATCACCGAAGGTGGCGCGTTTACCATCTACTTCGGTCAACTCCAAAGCCTACTTAATCCAGGCGGCAGAAAAAGGTGTTTGCTGGTTACGGATGACCGCCTCCGGAAAACCTGGTCATGGATCGTTACCACATACCGAAAATGCTGTCTTTTTCCTTGCAGAAGCACTTGAACGAATCCACCAGGCAAAACACCTACCCATCCATGTAACCCCGACTTTCAAAGCGATGCTGCAATCTGCTAGAACGCAGATGTCTTTCCCGGCCAAACTCTTACCTGGCCTACTCGGTAACTGCCCCACTCATGAATCTGGCGATCCACGCGTACCTCCGGTCGCAGCCGCACCCTGCTGACCGCTCTGACCACCAATACCTGCACCCCAACTGTACTCTACAGCTGGCGCAAAAACAAATGTGATTCCGGGTATCGCCGAAGTCCAATTGGACTGCCGCAAACTACCCGGTCAGACTCCGCAGGATGTAA
The DNA here is from genome assembly GCA_963818305.1 of uncultured Chloroflexia bacterium. Lineage (GTDB taxonomy): Bacteria > Chloroflexota > Anaerolineae > Anaerolineales > Anaerolineaceae > DAIOEK01. Next base: position 343,018 of record CAWFRQ010000010.1, on the reverse strand, counting down.
TTCGTGAGATCCAGGCAATAACTGGAGACCGGGTCAAATTGGAAACAATCGAAGTATCTGACGGGAACGAATCCAGCACCGCTACTCCGTTCTATCAAGTGATGGAAAAAGTGACCCGTGAAATGGACCCAGATGGACTGGTTCTTCCTCTTATTAATGCCCGGCGCGACAGATGCTTGTATCTATGCGCAGGCTGGCATACAAGTGTACGGTTTTACTCCTGGAATTCTTCCGCCTGATTATCCTGTCATGGACCTGGGTCATGGACATAATGAACGGTTGCCCATCTCGTATATTCGGAGCGGGTTTGCCTACTCTCTGGAAATTGATCACACAATTCTGTTGCTAAAAAATAGTAATCACCAACAAACCAGTCCTGATCCTTCAAACGAATTGGATCGGTTTTTATTAATTCTGTTAACATTCTTAACCCAGTCTTTACAAAATCTTAAACCTTCCTTTATAAGATTCGCATAATTAAATGCCTATAACTGAATCAAGGAACAAAAGTATTGTTATGAAGGTTATAGGACACAATCATGTTTCATTCAATCACCGCTCATCGAATCCGGAAAAGTATTACCACTTGGATCATCGACTTGATCGCCAGCAGGCGCTTACTCTGCTATCATCTCAGCTTCACATCCAGAAGATCATCATGCAACTTCTCTGGTGAACAAGCTCTTCCAGTCATGATTGGTAGACTTGATAAATATTGATCATGGACAGGGTAGCAGTATTACAACAATACATCCTTCGTAGAAGAATTGCATGTCAATTGAAACCAACCAACAGATGGTTGCTTCTCTAATCAGTCATTTTGCAGAACAACCAGAAAACCCAGAGGTGATTCTCTTCTTGCTCGATCGCAATAATCTGGATAGTGTGCGAGAACTCGAATTTTGGGTCCGGAATGGTTTACATCTGGATGGATGCTTCAACAGAAATAGTCTTGTTATGCTATCAATCTTCTCCAGAAAAACCACCAGTTGTAAGTGATGACACAATCGCAAATGCAGAATTCTTTATCGAACAGGAAATTTCATCTCATCTGCCACCTGGATCGGCTCATGTAATCAGATCGATATTTCTAACCAGACACCAGCTCAGTATTAATATTGCTCCGAAATCTGATCTCCCGCTGTATTTTGCGCAGTAAAGGGATTTCCATCATGGAAGGCATCATTCTTCCTGCTCCATCCTATTCAGAGTATTTTTAGTCCAAACAATCTTCTTTCCGGGCATATTGACGTAGATTTCTCCCTAAGGTAAGATGAAATTACCAGGCTGGTTGGATGAGCGCGGTTCGGGTCACACCGGATCGAGGAAAGTCCGCGCTCCATAGAGCAGGATGTCGGGTAACACCCGGTGCATCGTGAGGTGCAGGATCGGGCCACAGAGACATAGCGCTTCTTAATTGAAGTAAGGGTGAAAAGGTGGTGTAAGAGACCACCGGCATGCTTAGTAATAGGTATGGCCAGGCAACCCCCATCCGGAGCAAGGTCAAGCAGAGATGAGAAGCTGCTCGCTTCGTATTAAGTCTCGGGTAGACTGCTAGAGTGAATTCGGTAACGCTTCATCCAGAGAGATGCTCATCCAGTCGGATGCAGTCCGCAAGGATACCCATTCGATGGACAGAACGCGGCTTATAGACTAGCCTGGTACTTAATTATTTTTTACTAACTTATAGAGCGCTAGCAGCAGCACGGCTCGAACTTGTGTATCCCCATTTTCCGAAAGATCGCTTTTGTGTGTCTTTTAACAGTATTGAGGCTGATAAGCAGTTCGTCAGCGATCTGTTGATTGGTATATCCTTTTGCCAATAAATCAAAAAGTTGCTTTTCTCTCTGTGTGAGCACTTCTATTTCAGATACAGTTCCCTGTGCTAAGTTGAATAGCTGTCTCGAATCTGATCGATCGTTTTCGATCTCTGAAAAGTTTGCTTTTGGATAAATGCAAAGATCGGGTAATTTTCAATTAATTGATTGATCTCTCGTGGAGATGCTTCACCGCTGACGACGATGACTGAGTATCCGAGTTTTTCAACTGATCCAATAGCAAGTAACCACTTTTCCCATCCATGTCAGATGATGATAGAGACCTTTGATTTGCTGCTCAACACCAAATCAAGAATGACCAACTTAAATTTCGGTTATTTTGATCCGTCTAAGCTTCGCCATAGCTTGAACAAGATGCGGCCATAACCCGCATCTTGAACAATTTCTTCCAACACTTCTCTCCAGCCGGCATCATCATCCACAACCAAAACCGATAGTTCACGCCAGAATTGGATGGTCTGATCAGTTCTTCGCCGAAGCCTGTTGGCTGTACCGAAACTCGGATCGCCGAATTCCAACTCGTGGAGGATGGTTGAGCGCTTGTTGTACCATTTGCACAAATTCTTCCCGTTGAAATGTTTCTTTCTGCAAGCAGGTAAAAGCGCCCAGTTCCTTGATTGCACTTACTGCTACACCAACTGTTGCATAACCAGAAACAAAATCGCCTGACAAGCAGGATCGTGCTGGCGAAGATAATCCAGGGCTGCCAATCCGCTCGATCATTTGGATCTACTATCCAGTGACAAATCAACTATCGCAATCCGAGTGGGTTTTGGGTGTTAATCCGCTCAGAGCATCTGCCAACGTACCGCAAACATCCGTCTGAAATTCCAGATCGCCAGGATCTCGGTCAGAATTGTCTGCCAGGTAAGTTGATCTTCTAATACCAATGCGACCAGTTCGCTTTTCATTTATGCACCCTTCAAACACCGGTATGTGAAGTGAATGTCGTGCCGTGTTTTCCATCACTCTCGACCCGGATTATCCACCCTGTCGTAAGTAGAAACGTCCGAACCCACCATAAACCGAAGCCCAGCTTACTCCCCACCGGGTGATTCGATGGGTAAAATTTGCATCGAATATTTTGGTCTGCATCTTGTGTTGGTATTCCCGGACCGTTATCCCTGAGCCAGAAATGACTACCTGTTTGCCATCGCGATCACCGCTGATTTCAATATATCCAGCCGATCCAACAGCTTCGATTGCATTATTCATCAGGTTCTGAAATATCAGAATCAGGCTACGAGATCCAGACCGAACTGGTAGAGAAGGTGCTAACCGGTTCAAATCGATGTATCAATTCCCGATGGAAATTTACGTCCCTGAATTGCTGTCTGGACACTATCATTTACTCCAACAGCTGTCACGTCGATCGGTCTTAAGGTTGGTCAGATTGACTCTGACCGACTCCATTGCTTCATTGGCAGAGGATTTCAATTTCTTCCAGATTTCTCCGAACGTAATCATCAGTCTCGAATAATCTTTTCCCGTTTAAATCGGATTCCTTGAATACGCACCGGAATAGTCCCGAATTTATTGTTGAGTTGATGGAATACATTCGCGGTAATGTCCCCTACCATAGCGAATGTCTCAGCAATAGCTTGTTTTTCTCGTACATTTGTAATTCTTCCTGTCGTCTGGCATTTTGAATAGCAAGGGATGCGTACTGGGCCAAACTCTGCAGCACTTTGCGATCCCAATCTGAGAGTTCCCGTTTTTCATTGCTGACCTTGGGTGAAAGTCACTACCAGATGCCCCGAACGCACTCGATCTTCAGCGAAAGTAGGGGTATCTGCCAGAAACATGCTGGTATCTGACAAGCCTGGGAAATGTCCAGTCACCTCGATCGATTCCGGAGATGATTGTACGATCCTGTACAACCCTTCCTGGCAATGAATCAAACAGCGGCAACAAATCCGGTGGATTTCCATCCCCCGCCCATGCGAGCCGCTGAACCTGGTCTGACTGCACCAACCAGATAGAACAAGTACTACTATTCACCAATTCTTGCGCATGATCTACAATTTGATCTAGCGCTTGCAAAGTCGGTTGCTCCAATAAAATTCCGGCAATCTCCCGCAGAGCTGATCCAATAACTTTGTTTCCTGAATCGCAATCACCGCCTGAGTCGCCAAAGATTGCAGCAGATGGCTATCTTGATCGTTGAAATCCACCAACTTCCGGACTTTCCAGGTTAAGCACACCTTCTAAACTGCCGCTTGCCCCGATCAATGGTACTGCCAACTCAGATCGCATCTCCAGCATTGCATCCAGTGGATAATACATCTCGTCCACGGCGGCTGACGTAAATCCGAAATACACACTGGTGTTCGATGCTGAGCGACCCATCCCAGTAATCGTCTTCCCCCCTACCTCCAGTGATTTGGTAATTGGGCTTGAACAGGCTCTCGCCGGCGAATGCTTTTGTGATTAAATTCTTTCCAGTGTGATCCGTTAAGTCGAAAAATACCATACCGGGCACAGGTAACCTGCATTGCCATCTTCAGAATCGCTTCCAGAGTTTCTTTAAGTTCCAGTCTGGAAGAAATCACTAACCCGGCATTTCCGCAGCTGGATCAACTCCTCGCTTTTTCGTTCTAAATTTGTGCGTAATGACTTCTGATCTTCATCTGCCCTTAATTCAGAACAAATCAAATGTCCAATTACATTGATGATCATTTTTTGGTCAATAGAAACAGCTATCCGTTCATGCAAATCAATCACCAATACTCCCAACAATTCATTTCCCGTCAACAATGGACAGCCGATCATGACTGACCCTTCAGGCAAGAATAAGGAAGGGGGTAAATCATTAGAGATAGTCAACTGCCTTCGCAAGGCGGCTTCCCGAGAGAGCATTTCAGGGAAGGTGGAAATATCCATTTCATTGGTGATTGCTTTGGATAAATCAAATAAATTCTGTTGTGCATCAAATGGAAAGTAGCCCAAACTCGATCCAGGAAAAATCTGTTCCCCTTGATTTAGAATCAGCCCAATCCGATGATGGAGACTATTGATTTCAGGCTTAAGCTGCGAGTTAAGGGATCGCTGCAACTCTACAATCTGACTGATTGAATTCATTAACCAGAACTCATGCGGTGTTGATGACATGGGTCTATTATACATTTTTTGAAATGATCTTCATTTTTATCCAAATTTGAATTTACCAATTGGAATTCACAATTACAGGTAAAACGATTGATTAATTACCCAATAATTAAATTGACTTTCGCCAAACCTGCCATTTGATTGATCCTGATATCTTGTACTAGAATGGTAATAAATACTGTGGTTAACTCGGGATTTTAGGTCATCGTCAAGCACATTTGCTCAAAGGAAGGTACTTATGTTGGAATTACCAGAGACGATCTCCCTTGGAAATCAACTGCAACGAAGCTGTTGCTGGAATAAATATCCGCAGGTCTACCCTCCATCGAAGATTCATAAACTATGCTGGTTCAACGGTGATCCTGCTCAATATGATGAATCATGAAGGCTGTAAAATCCAAAAGCAGAAGGATTCGGAATTTTTGTTGAATTGGTCCTGGAAAATGGAATAAGCGCATAAATTTAGTGACGGGTCAATGTACGGCTAGTTAAACTCGGATCCACGCCAGTGAATTATCAACTCCTGATTGAATTGGACAACGAAAGGGCATTGGTCTTCACGGTCGGGATGTATGGTGGGATTAGCCTGCATGGTGGCGAGTATGATAATAAATACTATCTTTTGAGTAAAGCATCGGTAGAACCATTATCTGACCAATTTGATTCTCATTTCTCGAAATTATTTTCTGCGAGTAAACCAACCCTAAGTGCAAAAGCGTTCATGGCTACTGAACAACGACTTCCCGGGATTGGGAATGGCAGCCTGCAAGATATTCTGTTTGTTGCTGGAATCAATCCCAAACGGAAAATCGGAACCTTTTCTAACGCTGATCAAGATCGACTTCTCATTTGTATCAAATCCGTACTGAAACAGATGACTGACCTTGGCGGAAGAGATACGGAAACCGACCTGTATCGGTCAGCCTGGTGGATACAAGACTCTGCTCTCCAAGAATACATTACAACTGGTTGCCCTACCAATGTCATAGAGAAATCATAAAAGAAGCCTACCTGGGTGGTTCGGTTTACTATTGCCCTAACTGCCAGCCGCTCTAATTCACTATGATCATCAGTAAACTTATGAAAAACGCACCCGGTTAATCAGGTGCGTTTCTGAGTATCTAACATAATTGCAATATTTTCTACTAGCAATCGTAATACATTGTGAATTCATGCGGATGAGGTCGCAAACGAACTGGATCGACTTCATTATCCCGTTTATATTTGATGTAGGCTTGGAGAATATCCGTAGTAAATACATCACCTTTCAACAAGAATTCATGATCTTTTTCCAGCGCATCCAATACTTCTCCCAGCGACCCGGGAACCTGCTTGATCTGACGAGCTTCTTCAGCCGGCAATTCGTACAAATCCTTATCTACCGGTTCTCCCGGATCAATCCGGTTCTGAATACCATCCAACCCTGCTAACAGTAATGCTGCAAAACACAGGTAGGGGTTGCAGGATGGATCTGGTGCCCGGAATTCAATCCTTTTTGCTTTCGGGCTCTTCGAATATACCGGGATCCGGCAAATTGCAGATCGGTTTCGCATTGAATATGCCAGATTGACAGGTGCCTCGTAGCCTGGCACTAATCTGCGATACGAATTAGTCGTTGGAGCAGCAAGCGCCAGAAGAGCCGACGAGTGCTTGAGTAATCCGCCGATGTAATAGCGGGCGGCATCGGATAACTGTCCATAACCTGACTCATCGTAGAAGTAGTTCTTGTCATCATTCCACAGACTGGTGTGGACATGCATGCCCGAACCATTATCGCCGAAGAGAGGCTTCGGCATGAAAGTGGCCGTCATATTATTTCTTACGTGCAACATTCTTCACGATGTACTTGTACTTCATCACTTTATCTGCCATGCGCAGCATGGTATCGAAACGCATATCAATTTCTGCCTGGCCGGCAGTCGCCACTTCGTGATGATGAAGTTCAACTTCTATTCCGGCGTCAATCAATTCAAGAACAATTCTTGAACGAATATCTTGCTGCTGATCAGTCGGTGGTACTGGAAAGTATCCCCGTTTTGGAGCAATCTGAGCACCCAAATTGGGTTTGTATTCTGTTCCGCTATTCCACCAACCTTCAGTGCTGTCCAGAAAATAGAATGATGAGTTAATCGATCCACCGTAACGAACATCGTTGAAGATAAAGAATTCCGCCTCGGGTCCCCAATAGCTGGTTTTAGCCAAACCTGTTTGAGTCAGATATGCTTCCGCTTTGCGTACAACATAACGAGGATCACGTGAGTACGGCTGCCGGGTGATTGGATCGTACACATCACATATCAGAACCAGGGTAGGAACATCCAGCAGCTTATCAACAAATGCAGTAGTTGGATCCAACATCAAGAGCATATCTGATTCATGGATCTCTTGAAAACCTCGGATCGAAGAGCCATCGAATCCAATGCCATCTTCAAACATCGACTCGGTGAGCTGATTAGCCGGAACAGTGAAATGCTGCCAGGTCCCGGGCAGATCGGTGAAACGTAAGTCCACCATTTTTACATTGACCTTCATTTTTAGAACATCATTAACGGTTGTTGCCATAAAATACTCTCCTCTGTTGAAGAATACAAAAAGAACAAGCTTTCAAGAATTTTCTTGATTATAGACATCTAACCATCATTTTGTATGACCCTTAAGGGTAATTTTTTGCGACGTATTATGAAAAATTCACTTGCAAAGTCTTCCCTCACCTAAATGGATATAATTAGGTGGTATGGACACGCATTATCATTTACCTGAAAACTTCTCCGAAGCAGATCGTTCTACCATCTCCAGGATCATTGAACGAATTCACAAATCCGGATTGGATCATGAACAGATCAATCCAATTCTGGAAAACTGGATGCCTTCGGTTTTAGAGAGCGCAGATCCTGTGATGGTGATGGTAAGTTTTGAGCGATATGTTCAGAAACTTGAACCACATTCAGATGTTTTTAGGTTGCTCATTCGAAATACTCATTCGATTGAAATTCTGCAGAAAGTATTTTCCAGTTCAAGATACCTTTCCGAAGTCCTCATTCGTAATCCAACTGCGCTGATCACTCTCGCAGAGAGTCTCGTTACTCGCCAGACCAAAATCACACGACCAATTATACTCTGAAGCCCTCAACAGTATCTCGGCATTAACTGAGTACACCGAACGTCTGAATGTGCTTCGTGCTTACCAGAATGCAGAAATATTACGAATTGGGGTATGTGACCTGACGGATCAATTTGATTTGTGGGCAGTCACCCGCCAGCTTTCCAACCTGGCAGATGCACTCATACGAGCCAGCCTCAAAATTGCGGCCGATGTCCTTTCACATGATCCGACATCCGTGACCGTAATTGGGATGGGTAAATTGGGTGGGCGAGAATTAAATTACAGCTCAGATATTGATCTGATTTTTATTTCAGAATCTGATCAACTGCGATCGCAGAATCCATTGGCAAAAAACTAATCGAATGCCTATCCCTTGCAACCGAAAATGGCTTCCTCTACCGGGTAGATATGCGCCTTCGACCATGGGGCAGAGTCGGACCTTTGGTGATCAATCTGGAAGGATTTCTAAAGTACCTGCAGAATCATGCCAGTCACTGGGAAAAGCAAGCACTCCAAAAAGCACGGATTATCGCAGGTGACTTGCAACTCGGTCAAGCCTTTCTCGAAAAAATTCAACCACTCCTCCGTACCGGTGGAGACTACTTACGACCTACAAGCATATGTGCGCGGAATGCGTCAAAAAACGATGGCACACCTGGAAGAATCGGGGACTTTCTGGGGAGAAGTAAAACAAGGCCAGGGATCAATTCGAGATGTAGAATTCACAGCTCAATTCTTACAATTAGTCCATGGCAAATACTTGCCCGAGATCCGTACACCGAATACTGTAGAAGCACTTAAATCGCCTTTCCAAGTAGGCATCATCCAACCGGATGAATACCGGATTCTGATGGAAGGGTATGTTTTTCAACGGACGATTGAACATTTCTTGCAATTGCTCGATTATCGTCAAATTCACCAAATTCCAGCTGATCCACATCGCTAGAGATCAACTGGCTCGCCGGCTTGGTTTTGTACGGTGACTCTCCCTGGTGAAAAATTGGTGCTCCAGTACGAACATCAGGTGCGGGCAATCAGTCAAATTTATTGGAAGTATCTGGGTGATAAAACCCGAATCCAAGCGCCAGGAAATCCATCACCCGTCATCTCATCCATCGATCCAATACATGCCCATATCCGCAGGTTAACCGGTTCCTACCTGGATCTTGTTTTCGCAGAAGAAATAAATCAGCATGTGGTCTGCTGCCGGAAATCTCACGTCTGATAATCCAGTCGAGTCGAACCCATTCAGATTGGATGCGCTTACCTGGAAAGTAACGATTGTAGCATTTGACTTTCCGGGCGAACTTTCTGTCATCACCGGTTTGCTTTTTATATATAAGTTAGATATTTTGAATGGCGAAGCATTTACCTACCAAGCAGAGAGATCTAAACAGACCGCAAACAGCTTCTCGTCGAAAAATCGTCGATGTATTCTATGTCCAACCCATCCTGAACCAACAAATATCACCCCAATTGTGGAAAGAGTACCAGGCAGATCTCACCAGATATCATCAATGGGTACGGCAAGGAAAGCAATCAGATGTTCAGCGCGATCTCACTTACCGTTTCGCAGCTGGGATGTTGTTATTGGAGCCTGGCAAGAAAACCGATCAAATTCCGACCTTGTATCCGATCAAGTTGGAAGTGGATAACGAATCCTCACCTGATTGCACTGTCTTGCGGATTGATGCGTTGGATACAACCGGATTTCTGTTTCGAGTTTACAAATGCGCTGGCATTGAACGGAATCTATATTGATCGGGTAATGATTGAGACGATAGGTAAGCATGTACAGGACATATTGTTCGTGACAGATGCTGCTGGAAGGAAAATTACCGATCCAATCGGCAGCAAGAAATGAAAACCGCTACGCTCCTGATCAAGCAATTCACCCACCTGCTCCCGTTTTCACCAAATCCGGAAGCTGCATCTAATTCACTTCCGAGATTTTATTGAGCAACTTTTCCAACGTCCGCATTGGACATCTGAATTGGTCTCTGTTCAGAAACCTGAAGTGATGCGCGCCCTCGCCAGGGTACTTAGGAGTGAGTGACTTCTTATGGGAAGATTTCTCTACGCTTGCAATACTCCAATCTCTTTCCGGTCATCACCAACGTCGAAGCCTTGCAATCCCGGAAAACAAAATCCGATCTGCAAAACGAATTCAATTGAACTTCTAAGGGAGATGCACCCGGCTGGAGGATCGCCTCTAAATAAGAATGCCTGGATGGATGCACTGACCTCCTGGCGTGACCGTGAGATGTTGCGGATTGATATGCGCCATATCCTGGAGCACAACCAGGAGTTCTGGGATTTTGCGGATGAATTATCTGATCTGGCAGAAGTGATCATCAATGCGATTTTCCACCTATGCCATGAGGATTTGCGCGTTCTCTATGGAGCTCCGCTGAATGAAGAAGGTCAGGAAAGCCACATGTCTGTATTGGCTCTGGGAAAATTTGGCGGCAGGGAATTAGGTTTTGCCTCAGATATTGAATTGATGTTTGTGTATGAGAAGAATGGAATGACGAATGGCATACAACCAATCTCAACGGCTGAGTTTTTTGAGAAACTGGTTGAAAATTTCACAAAATCGATGCGCGCCCGGCGGGAAGGCATCTTTCAAATCGATTTGCAATTACGCCCCTATGGAAAAACCGGCAGCCTGGCAGTCTCACTCAGACTCTTTCAAAAAATATTATGCTCCGTCCGGTCCAGCCTGGACGTATGAACGGCAAGCCCTGGTAAAATTGCGCCCTCTCGCCGGGGATACTTCCCTGGGCGAGACGATCGCATCTCTACGGGACGAATTTATTTACACTGAAAACCCATTCGACGCGCTCTCCATGCGGGCGATGCGTGAACGTCAGATCCGCCACCTGGTTCAAGCCGGCAGCTTCAATTTGAAATATAGTATGGGTGGTTTGGTAGATGTCGAATATCTGGTTCAGGGATTACAAATTGCAAATGGATATCAGTATCCAGGTGTCAGACAGACAAACACCCGGGCTGCAATGAGCGCCCTACTGGAGAATGGTATTTTAACCAATACTGATTTCACCCATTTGAAGAAAGCACACACTTTCTTGCGCTGGATGATCGATTCGCTGCGAGTGGTTCAGAGGTAATGCAAAAGATGTCACTGTTCCAGCAGATGGCAGTGATGAACTGGCATTCTTAGCCCGGCGGATGCGCTACGGAGATGACGCGGATGCTCTCAAGCATGATCTTTTGAAGCATCAAGCCAATGTGCAAGAAATCAATCAACGTTTGTTACGCTAAAATTATTATTCTTGTTGACTATCGTCGTTGGAATTCACCATCTTCTCTAAAATTTCAGTGGTGAGTGACTTCGGTCGTTCTAACGGCTTTCCCATTGCCCTGGACCAGGTCACATGGGTGGTAATCCCTAAGATACGGCTGAACCCAAATAGAACTGTGTAAAAATCCGATTCAGTCAGCCCGAAGATAGCATTGCAGGTTCCATTGATTGCATCCACATTTGGCCACGGATTTTTGACCTTATTCGTTGTTTTGTAAGATTCCAGGTAGTATCTGGTACACCATATCCACCAGTTTGAATAATTCGTAATCAGGCATGTATTTCTGGGCAAATTCATACTGCGCGGTAAAACGTGGATCCGTCACACGTAGAACGGCATGACCGTAGCCTGGTATTACTCGTCCACTGGCGAGGAAAGTCTGCAAATAATCAGTCAAGTTGTTCCTGGGTCGGCAAGCCATCAAAATGATTAAGCAAATCTTGTAACCAACGTAAGCATTCCTGATTTGCCAAGCCATGTAATGGACCTGCCAGACCGAGCATACCGGCAGAGCAGGAGAGATAGATATCAGACAGCGCTGAACCAACCAGGTGGCTGGCATGAGCGCTGACATTCGCACCTTCATGATCAGAATGCAAAACCACAAACAAACGCATCAGATCCTGGTAAGCACGCTCATTCTTCCCGATCATATAGGCGAAGTTTGCGCTCCAATCCAATTTCGGATTAGGTTGCACAAAAATTCCACCCCGGTACTTCAAGTTGTAAATATTGGCAACAATCGTCGGGTAGCTTGGCAGTCAAATTCAGGCTGTCTTCTAGGTAAAAACCCCAGTAGTCTTTTTTATCAATCCCATAATAAAATCGGCGTGCAAAAACCGATTCACTCTGTAATGCCAGGATTGCCTGCGAGAAAAGGGTCATGGGATGTGTATATGGTGGCATAGGTGCCAGCGATTTGAAGACGTGGTCAGGTACGTTACTGCGAACCTTCCACTCAATCTCCACTTCCTGGGCTTCCTGTTTGGTGGGCATATCCCCGGTCATTAATAGATAATACAGTCCCCCTGCCAATGGGAATTCGCCGTGATCCGCTTTTGGCAGCTCATCCAAAACCTGTTGGACGGTGTAACCGCGTAACCGTAGTCCCTCATTTGGATCTACATAGGAGACATCGCTTACCTGAATGGGAACTCCCCGAATCCCGCTATAAATCTGATCTACAGTCACTTCCGCCACATTAAAAGATCCATTGTCTCGCATCAAGCGAGTCATTCGCTCTTTTTCCGCACCTAACTTTTGCTAGGATCTTCTGCTCGATGTTCATTTGAATTTCCTTAGGTACGAAGTAGTCGAGTAATTAGTAAATCCCATTTGTCGTGGAGATCTCATGAGCTGAAGTAACAACTTCACGAGCATACTTTTCAATCGTGTCGCGGGTAAAGCGCTGGGTAGGGCCAGAAATGGTTAACGCACCAATTACATCCCGGCTTGGGTCCAAATACTGGAGCAGCCACACCTGATGCATCCTGGGTCCATTCACCATGGCTAACCGCAAAGCCACGCTGGCGGATCTTTATCCAGCTCTTGCATCATGACCTGTGGATCAGTGATGGTGCGGGCGGTAAAAGGAGCCAGGCTGCTGGCTTCGATGATCTCTTTCACTTTAGCTTCTGGTAGATATGCCAGCATCACTTTGCCGGCTGAGCCGGCATACAGCGGTAAACGACGTCCAAGGCGGGCGATAATGCGAACATTCTGCGGTGATTCTAACCGTTCCACACAAACCCGGTCAGTTCCATCCAATACATATAAGCTGATAGTCTCCTGGGTTGACTGTTGGAATTCTGACATGATCGGTTGGGCAACCGTGCGGATGTCCATCGAAGTCAGGTAAACACCCGTCCAGGTCAGAAGACGCATGCCGAGGGTGTAACCGCGATTGTTCGGATTCTGGCTGAGAATCCCCCGATCTTTCATGGCAGTCATTAATCGTCCGGCGGTGCTGGTGGTTAACCCGGTCATTCGGGCAACTTCACGTACACCAATTTCTGGCCGGTCAATGGAGAAGCAATCCAGAATGGCACAAACATGTGCCAGAACCCCTTTATCATCATTTTCATTGTTCATAATTTGTCTCAACTGGTGATACGATGTCCCAAATAATATTGTATAATAGTTTACATTCATCCCAGAAAACTGTCAATAAAAATCTGGGGGCACTTCTCAGCAAGGAGACGATATGGCACAGGGTTTCGCGGGTGTTCCTCTACCAATTCAATCACACCAGGGTAAGCTGATCGTTCCAACCTGTCCAGTCATTCCGTTCATTGAAGGGGATGGCAGTGGTCCCGATCTCTGGAGAGCAGCTCAACGGGTGATCGATGAAGCAGTGGCAATCGCCTATCAGGGCAGTCGCAGCCTATCCGTGGAAAGAAGTGTTGGCCGGTGAAAAAGCCTTGAATACGGTCAACAATTGGCTGCCTGAAGAGACCATCGCCGCATTCAAAGAATTCCATGTTGGAATCAAAGGTCCACTTACCACCCCGATTGGTGAAGGTATTCGATCGATCAATGTCGCCCTACGTAAAGAATTGGATCTATACGTCTGCCTGCGCCCAATCGCCTACTTTGAAGGTGTGCCATCTCCGATGCGCAAACCAGAAGGGATCAACATCGTCCTCTTCCGCGAAAACACAGAAGACCTGTACTCCGGCATCGACTATGCTTCCGATTCTGAAAAAGCTGCCCAACTCGGAGATTGGTTGAAAATCAAACCAACCCGATGATTATGCCCGTCTACGCTTCCCAGATTCAACCGCATTTGGGATCAAACCAATTTCCAAAGAAGGATCCGTCCGTTTTGTGAAGGCTGCCATCGATTACGCCATCCGTAACAACGTCGCAGAATCACCCTGATTCACAAAGGGCAATATCATGAAGTACACCGAAGGCGCGTTTGCACGCTGGGGATATGAATTGGCAGAAACCGTTTACGGCAAAACAGACTTACACTCAAAACCAGTTTCGCCAGAGAGTAAAAGCAAACGGAAAAGAAGCGGCTGATAGGAAAAACGCACGAATGCTTGCCGAAGGCAAAATCTGGGTGGATGAATTGATAACCGACGCAATGTTCGATCGGTCGATTGCTCACCCTCAAGAATTTGATGTGGTAGCAACCACCAACCTGAATGGTGATTACCTGGCAGATGCACTGGCTTCCCTGGTGGGTGGAATTGGAATTTCACCTGGCGCAAACATCAACTATGTCACCGGTGACGCCATCTTTCGAAGCCACCCATGGTACTGCTCCTATGCTGGCTGGTCTGGACAAAGCCAACCCATCCTCGCTCATCCTTTCTGGCGACCTGATGCTGCGACACCTGGGCTGGATAGAAGCTGCTGATCTGATCCATAACGCAGTCCGCCGGGCGATCCTATCCAAAGTAGTAACTTTTGACTTCTTCGAAATGATGGACGGTGCCAGACTAGCCTCCACCACCGAATTTGCAAACCTGATCATACAAAAAATGAAAGATTGAACTTATGCATTGTGCAAGAAATTTTTGATCCCGATCTCGCTAGAAATAAACCATACATCATATCGGTACTTTTCGTTGCCTGAAATCGCATCCAAACTCAGCTTGAATTTCGATCTCCTTCCATACAGCCTGCGAATTCTGCTTGGAGAACTCACTCCGAACTGACCGCTTGCGTGAAAGACCTGGCAAGATCTTACGAAGTTCCTTGCCTGGCAACCGGTCTCCAAAATCTCCCCGACAAGCCATTGCCTACCAACCCGCCCGGGTTCTGTTGCAAGATCTGACCGGAGTGCCTGTCATTGTAGACCTGGCATCTCTGCGAAATGCGGCAGCGAGAGTCGGAAGAGACCCTGACCAAATCAATCCTCTGATTCCGGTCGATTTGGTCGTAGACCACTCGATCCAGGTGGATTCCTTTGGTACAATCCATTCTGCTAAGAATCAATCAACAGCAAGAATACAAACGCAACCAGGAACGCTATCAACTGCTTAAATGGGCTCAAAAAGCGTTCAGAAATGTCCGCATTATTCCACCCGGAAAAGGCATCGTCCATCAGGTCAACCTCGAATTCCTGAGTGAAGTGGTTTGCTACCCGCCAAACAGAAATCGGACAGATTCTCTTTCCTGACACTGTCATCGGAACTGATTCGCACACAACCATGATCAATGGATTGGGGGTATTAGGCTGGGGTGTGGGCGGGATTGAAGCCATCGCAGCCATGCTTGCACAACCCGTGGAAGTGCTCCTTCCGGATGTGGTGGGTGTTCACATCAGCGGGAAGCTTCCAGCTGGCTCGCTCCCAACTGATATTGTCTTGAAACTCACCCATGATCTTCGAAAACTTAGGGGTTGTGAATAAAATCGTTGAATTCTATGGTGATGCTCTAGATCATCTCAGCGTACCTGACCGGGCAATGTTAGCAAATATGGCACCTGAATATGGTGCAACCTGCGCATACTTCCCGGTCGATCAACTCACTCTTGATTATCTGGCGCTGACTGCCCGGTCAGAAGAACAAATCCACCTGGTTGAACGCGTATTTTCAATCGCAGGGAATGTTCCGAAAAGGCATCTGCCCCAATTCCGCTCTATTCTCAAGTCATCGAATTCAATCTTTCTGAGATTTCCCCGGCACTCGCTGGTCCCAAACGACCGCAAGACTTAATCCACTCACACAAGTCGGGGTTCAGTTTTGCAACCGCACTTACTGCCGCCAAGGATCGCCAGGGCTATGGCATTCCAGAAGAAACAACACGATAGTTCTGTGGATATTGCGATTGGCGCTCAGAATACCAACCTTGAACATGGTTCTGTTGTACTGGCTGCCATCACTTCTTGCACAAACACATCCAATCCAACCGCTTTAATTGCTGCCGGCCTGGTCGCAAAGAAAGCATGTTTGCTCGGGTTACAGGTGAAACCATTTACCAAAACCAGCTTCACTCCAGGTTCCAGGGTGGTTGCCAGCTACCTGGAGAAAGCCGATTTGCTAAGATACCTGGATGAACTTGGATTTCAATATCGTTGGATTTGGATGCGCCACCTGTATTGGTAACTCTGGTCCATTGATTCCAGAAGTAACTTCCGAATTGGAAAATGGAAATTGGATCACTGCCGCCGTTTTGTCTGGGAACAGAAATTTTGAGGGAAGAATTCATCCTCATCATCCAGGCCAATTATCTTGGCATCCCCCGCCCTGGTAGTCGCGTACGCATTAGCCGGTAACGTTCAAAAAGACTTAAACACGGAACCAATTGGTGAAGACCAATACGGCAATCCGGTCTTCTTGAAGGACATTTGGCCATCATCAGAAGAAATCACCCAAATCATTCAGAAATATATCGAACCAACTCAATATCAATCTGGTAGGGACGATTCTATTGACCGGTGATGAATTCTGGAACAGCATTGATGCTCCTGAAGGCGCCCTCTTTCCCTGGGATCCAGAATTCAACCTACATCAAAGAATCTCCATTTTGCGACTCCTCCTCTCCCTTACCGCAGGTGGATATGGCTGCCCGGGCATTGGCCATCTTCGGTGACTCAATCACCACCGATCACATATCTCCAGCAGGTTCCATTAGCCCAAACACACCCGCTGCCAAATACCTCTCTACCAGAGGTGTAAAACCGGAAGATTTCAATACTTATGGCGCCAGGCGAGGAAATCATGAAGTAATGCTGCGCGGGTACATTTGCCAATATCCGCATCCGAAATCTGATGGTTCCAGAATTGGATGGTGGTCTTGCCATCCATTACCCGGATGGTAGAACAAATGAGTATCTTTGATGCTGCCGAGAAATACCAGGTCCGAAGTGATGCCTTTACTTATCCTGGCCGGAAAAGAATATGGCACTGGCTCAAGCCGGGATTGGGCTGCCAAAGGTCCTCTCTTATTAGGTGTCAAAGTAGTGATTGCTGAATCATTTGAACGGATTCACCGTTCCAATTTGATTGGGATGGGAATCTTGCCGCTCCAATTTTCTCCCGGAGTAATGCGGTAACCAGTTTGGGATTGACAGGTAGAGGCGAATACACGATCCACGATCTTGGCGCACTTCGACCCAGGTGCACGGTACGGATTACAGGCAGCAACCAGAACGCATTTGTACAATTCCAAACCACTGCGCTGATCCATTCTGAATACGAATTGGAGTGCTTGAAGGCTGGCGGGTGTTTTTCAAATGTTTATGAAGGCGCATGATGCAATCTGACGATTTTTCAAGGGTCTTGTATAAGGATCTTTTAGCCATTGACATTGGCAAATCGATTTACATATAATAATTATCAATATGATGATAAATATTAACTCAACCAATATACTACAGTGCATCTGTACCCGGCGGGCAGGCATCTGACCGCTGCTGGTTTGAGTTAATTTCCCAATATCACCTCTCCAGAACGGTTGCCTTACCCGCATTACTGCTTTCATGGATGGGGTGATTTTATTTAATTAGTTATCAATTCAATTACAAGGATATACAATGAAAATCGCAAATTCAGTAACTGATCTTATTGGTAATACACCACTAGTAAACCTGAACCGCCTGACCAAAGACCTGCCCGCCACGATTGTAGCTAAACTCGAATACTTCAATCCATCTCATAGTGTGAAAGACCGTATTGGTGTCGCGATGATTGATGCTGCTGAACGAGATGGTCGCATTCATCCAGATAGCATCCTTGTGGAACCTACCAGTGGAAATACAGGAATAGCTCTCGCATTCGCAGCAGCCGCACGCGGATACCACCTGGTTCTGACCATGCCAGAAACAATGAGCAAAGAACGACGCATGTTGTTGCGCGCTTATGGTGCGGAACTCGATCCTCACTCCCGGCCCAGATGGGATGGGAGGAGCGATCCGAAAAGCAGAAGAATTAGCCGCGAATGATTCTCGCTATGTATTACTCCAACAATTCAAAAATCCTGCCAATCCGGAAATCCACCGTAAGACAACCGCAGAAGAAATATGGCGTGATACAGATGGTCAGGTCGATTTTCTGATTGCCGGAGTAGGTACCGGTGGAACCATCACCGGCGTGGGTGAAGTAATCAAGTCACGCAAACCTTCCTTCAAAGTCATCGCCGTGGAACCAGATGCTTCACCAGTTCTTTCAGGCGGAGCCAAAGGACCGCACCCAATTCAAGGAATCGGCGCCGGTTTTGTACCGGATGTCCTCAATACAAAAATCTATGATGAGATCATCCGGGTCAAATCAGATGATGCAATGGAAACCGGCTCGCCGACTGGCACGAGAAGAGGGCTTGTTGGTTGGCATCTCATCTGGAGCTGCCGTGTGGGCTGCATTACAAGTTGGTGCACGTGCTGAAAATGCTGGCAAGCTGATTGTTGTGATCATTCCTTCCTTTGGTGAACGCTATCTCTCTACTCCGTTGTACGCTCATCTGGCTGATTGAGGTGTTTATGGATCCAGCATCCACTTTATCAACCTCTCAAACAATTCTTTCTGCTGGAAAGCAGAACAGAAGGAGCTTTCCATGTTCGCAGCGATCAAGCAAGACCTACAATCAATCTTTGATCGTGACCCTGCTGCCAGATCTACGCTGGAAGTGTTGGTATGCTACCCTGGTTTCCAAGCCGTGTGGGGGCACCGCATTGGCTCATTGGTTTTGGAAACACAACCTCAAATTCCTCGGACGGGCAATTTCACAACTTCACCGACTGGCTCACCGGGATCGAAATCCACCCCGGAGCAACCATTGGTCCACGATTCTTTATTGATCATGGTATGGGCGTCGTCATCGGTGAAACAGCCGAAATCGGGTCGGATGTTACTCTCTACCACGGTGTCACCCTGGGAGGCGTCAGTCTGAGTAAAGGTAAACGCCATCCGACTCTGGAAGACGGTGTCGTGGTTGGTGCAGGCGCCAAAGTGTTGGGTGCAATCACGATCGGGAAAGGCAGCCGTATTGGTGCCAACGCAGTAGTCGTGAAGAGTCCGTCCCACCCGATTCTGTCGTCGTCGGCATCCCTGGGCAGGTTGTTTCCCGCAGTCATGCCCACTTTCCCTTTGGGAAACCTGATCTGGATCATAACGAGTTGCCCGATACGCTAGGTGATTCGCTGGTCAGCCTGATGAAACGGGTGGAAGCTATGGAACAACAATTGCATATGCATGCTCAGGTCCTGCACCTCATATTCCGAGTGGTGGTGTATGGCGCGGTGATGACTTTCAAATCTAGTTCACTCATCACATAGGATGGGAGGGATACCAGATGCATGAAATTACTGTCGATCTGATGCAATCATTTGTTGATTCTGGGAGGGGTGGGAATACTGCTGGGATAGTATATCCGGCAGACCATCTTTCATGCAATGAGAAAGCAATTTATTGCCACATCGGTCGGAATCTCAGAGATCGCTTTCATCAGTCGTTCAGATGTGGCAGCATACAAGTTGGAATTCTTTACACCCAACAAGCAAATTCCGCACTGTGGACATGCGACCATTGCTGCATTCTGTTATCTGCACCAACACGATCAGCTCCCGAAGGCTGGACATCGAAAGAGACCATAGACGGTATTCGGAAAATAATTATTGACGGCAATCAGGCCTTCATGCAGCAGCTGAAGCCTGATTATCGACCATCCAGTCATGTGAAGTTACAGACCTATTGAGGTTTTAAATCACTCCACCTTGATGAATCTCATCGACCACAAGAAAAAGATTCAAGTTGTGAATACCGGCAATGCTTTCCTCATTCTTCCGCTTTGAAAACATCGCTACTTGAATCAATTGTCCCAAACCAGAATGAGATTTTCTGGTTAAGTGAAAAACTGAACATCATCGGTTTCTATCCGTTCGTTTTACTGGAGAAAACTGCTCCTCATCAGGTCAGTGCCCGCATGTTTGCACCACGGTATGGGGTATCTGAGGAATCGGCTACCGGAACTGCAGCAGGTCCTTTGGCTGGTTTTCTCTATGACAATTCTCCCCTTAAGCGACACGATATTTGGTCGAACAAGGTCATTGGATGAAACATCCATCCCCAAGTTTGATCCAGATAGACCTGGTATTGCAAGGAGAGGACATCGACGAAATGATGGTGGGTGGGAGTGCAGTGATGGCTGGCAAGAGAATCCTAACCTGGTAAATCGGTTATACCGACTCACCTTAATTGGATTGGTATTCGCACTTGTATTTCAACCAAATCAACCTTAATATGGAAGAAACTTTGAAGGAGTATTCCTATGGCATTAGTCCGACATTTACTATATCTAAAAGGAAAAGAAGTTTGGGCAGTCACACCTTCCACCTCGGTGGGTGACGCATCTTAAATCACTGGCTCAACATGATATCGGCGTTCTCCTTGTACAAGAAGGTGCAAAAATGGTCGGAATTCTTTCCGAACGAGACATCGTCCGGAAAATGGCAAAATCAGGCAAGGCTGATCTCACTGCGCCCGTGAAAGAGTATATGACTTCCAATGTCTTCTTTGTACACCCAACCAATTCTGTGGAAGAGTGCATGAAATTGATGACTACGAAACATATTCGCCACTTGCCGGTAATGGATCAGGATAAGGTCGTGGGCGTCATCTCAATTAATGACCTGGTTAAAGAGATTATTGCCGATCAGGATTTTACAATCAAAAGCCTTGAAAACTATATTGTTGGGCAATCCATCCAGGGATAAAAACTCAATCTCCTACACAATTAAACGGCAGCGAATGAATTTCGCTGCCGTTTTTGATTTCCAAGAGTTGCTTTCCATGCATTACTTCCTCTCCAGGTGCTTGTCAAGAAGCAAACAGGTCTTCTCCTGACTTGCGCGTATTAATACGCAAAAAATAAATTTAATATTTCCCAATATCCACGATTACCTCTCCCCCAAACCCTTCTCGGATTCAAATTTATTGGCATGGCTTATGGTTTGGGTCGGAAATGAGCCTTTATAGGCTTCTGGTAGAAGAAGCCATCACATCGATATAAGCAAACCAACCAGTTTTCGTACCCAAAAAACTCAACTTTTTACTCAGAATAAAAATAAATTGAAAAAGTGAGAAATTCAAGCTTTAATTTGCTGATGGAAAAGAAATTGAGAAGATACTGCCATGCGGGAAGGCTGGGTTGTAGTGGATTTCACCACCGAGAGCTGTGACTATCTGTTTGGAAATGGTCAGCCCAAGTCCGCTGCCAGATTTTTCGTGTGTGCCTTCTACACGGTAGAAGCGGTCAAAGATGCGCTCGGCTGCCTCGGGCGGAATGCCTGGTCCATCATCGCTCACCCGGATTTCGATGTGGTTTGAATCGACATTCGCCGAGAGTACGACTGTTCCGTTGGAAGCTGTGTATTTGACTGCGTTATCCAGCAGATTCGAGATGACCTGCGTCAGACGGTCCGCATCCACGCGGATGGGTGGAAGGGTAGGTATCTCTACCCGCAGAGTGATGCCTGCTTGGGTTGCGGGCAGTTGGAACTTCTCGGCAATATACTGCAGTAGGGGACCTGGATCGATGCGTTCGAAATGGAATTCCTGACCGGTTTCCAGACGAGCAAGTACCACCAGATCCTGCACAAGCCGTCCCATACGGTTGGCTTCGGTGTGGATCAACCGGATGGTGCGGTCTAGGTCGGGCGGTGACTGTATGACGCCATCGAGGATAGCCTGTGAAAAGCCCAAGATTGAGGTGAGAGGTGTTTTGAGTTCGTGTGAGACGTTCATTACCAGATCCTGTTGGGCCTGACGAGCCGTTTGAACCTGATCGGCCATGTGGTTGAATGATGCGGCTAACTGTTTGATTTCCTGTGGCCCTTCCAGTGGTATGGTCTGGCGCTTGCCGGTCGCGAAACTTTGGGCTGCCGATTCGATCCTGTGTAGCGGCGTACTGATCCAGCGGGCCATCAAGATTGCAAGCATAATTGCCAGAACCAACCCGGTAAGCGAACTCAAAATGAATGAACGCAACAGTTCGCTGGTGAAGAAAGCCAATACTCCCAGCCGTGGGCGGCGGATCGCCAATATGATGGCGGCATCTGGATTGATCTGGTCTGCCAGGCCAAGCCAAATGCCATTTTCGCGATCGCGCAGGAAGACAATCTCATTTTTTTGAACCATCCGGTCCAATCTAACAGCAAATAATTTGATAGCGGGTTCTTCAGGTAAACCTGAGTTGGCGATAATATCCCCGTCATAGGCGCTGATGATTGCCCGCACCCCATACCGGGTCTCAACCCGATCCACTGCCTCCTGATAATTGACCAGATCTTCCATTGAGTATCGCGGACGAAGATCCTGCTGGGTGGAACGAAGTTTCAGTGTGGCAGCCTCATACAATTGGGGATTCTTGAGTAGGGCGATGAATGATCCGATGCCAATCATAAGCACCAGTAGCACGATCAAAATACCATACGAGAACAATAGACGGCTGCGCAGGGAGCTGAACATCAATTCACCATCAGTTTGTAGCCAATGCCGGGAATGGTTTCAATTTGCGCTTTGCTGGCGGAAAGTTTCTTGCGCAACTGGGCAATGTGAACATCCACGGTGCGGGTTTGTCCATAGAAGTCGTAACCCCAGGCTAGTTTGAGCAGACGCTCACGGTCGAATACGACCCCGGGATGGGCGGCCAGGTGTATCAGCACCTCAAATTCCTGCGTACGTAGTGTGACCGGATGACCATCCACACGCACTTCCCGCCGTTCGGGGTCGATCTCCAGGTCGCTGACACGGATCACTGTGTTCATTTCAGTTGTTGTATTCGCCCCACCGGAACGGCGTAACACGGCTTTGATGCGCGCAACCAATTCACGCGGATTGTAGGGTTTGGTTAAGTAATCGTCAGCACCCAGTTCGAGGCCGAGAATCTTGTCGATGTCTTCGTCACGAGCAGTGGCCATGATGATCGGTACATTGTTATGCTCAGCACGTAGAGTTCTGGCAGACCGTCAGCCCGTCTTTGCGTGGTAGCATCACATCCAACACCACAAGATCGGGCTTGAGACGACGGATCGCATCGAGCCCCAGTTCGCCATCTGCTGCAGAACTCACTCGGTAGCCTTCCTTCTCGAGGTAGAGCGAATCAAGCTGCACAATATTTGCTTCATCTTCTACAATCAAAATCATTTCACCAGGCATATTTCACCAACAAGCAAGAGAATTTGTTTCCATAGCTTCTCGGAGTGTTATGGTAGACATCTTTTTCATTGTACACAAAATCACTGAGTCACCAGAAGGTTTTTACAATCTTCTTACATGAGGATAACAGTGGGATGATGAGTGGATGGGAGAATGAATTCATCAAACCAAACCAACCGCCGGTGATGACCCACCGGCCACCCATGGAGGAATAATGAAAACCCACTTGAAAGTCCTGTTCGTAACCGTAACTGCCGCGTCCCTTCTCCTCATTGGTATCTTACTGCCCAACAACAGCGTCAGTGCGGATGATACTCAGCCGACCAAAATCCACTGGCGGCAGACACTCGAACCGATCAAGGCCACCCTGCAGGCTTTGCCCACCCAGGACCCGATCCACCTGAGCAACCTGCTGCAGCGTGAACAACTTGCGCTCAGCAACCAGGCTGTCCGGCTTGAGATGTCCGACCAGGTCGCCCAGACCACCCAGGCATATATCGATGACTCAAAAAGCAAAGGGCAAAGACACCACCAGCCTCGAAAATGCTCTTGCCAGCTACAAAGTGTCGGTTGATACCGCGCAGGCTTCCACGATAAAGCCGCGACCAACCTTGCCAACCCGGCCGGTTTTGATCGCAGACGGCAACGTGACTGATAAAGAGACCGCCCGCCAGACCATCCACACCGCCGCGCAGAACCTCCGGCAGGTCCACACAAATCTGACAAATGCCTCGCTGACCCTGCGGACTGCCGTCAAGGACTATCGTGCCGCCAACAAGGCCCGGTAAGGAGAAACCATGAGACCTGCTGCCCGAATAATAATGATCATTAGCCTGATGATCGTTGTAACGGGTTTACTGATCGCCTGCGAAGTGGACCCTTACGCAGACGAATTCAACAGACTTCCACCGTTGAACAACCATCCACTCCACCGACCGTCACCGTTGTGACCTTACAGTCAACTTCGAACCTACCGAATTTGAAGCACAAACGACGCTCGTACTGTTTCTCTACCCAAATCGAGAGCTACTGCGCAGACGATCCTGGTCGATGTCACGATTGGCGATGACCTGGAAAGCCTGCTTGATCAACTATACACAGTCAACGTTGCGGGTGACGGATCTGGAGGATGTGAAATAAGAAGGACTAGAATAATCAACCAATCAGGTAATGATAACCTCCAAACGAAAGTATTGGAGGTTTTTATGTCTTCGCATAATTTGGTGTTTTGGGCGATATGAATGTGGGGAAAATCCTTTTCAGAAATTTTCAATATTGTGCGAAATTTCAATTAGATCTAAAAAATGTACAAGTCAAGGAAATTTCTATTTACTTGTTCTTGTCAAGAAACTAATCTGGTCTTCTGACGATTTAGAAAGCTCTTCCAGTAAGAACCATCCGCTGGATCTAATCATGGCATCAGACGGAGCGCGGTCGTAATACATCGTGAAGTACCGATCATCCTGTAGCAGCGTACCGTAAAATAATCCCGTCCCACTCCCCACGATCCCTTGACCATCGCCATCTGAGCATGCTGCGGCTGCATATTTCGCGCTGCCCTCCCCTTCCGGGCATAATCATGCCATTCTTGAACCATCTCTATCACCAGGAATTCCTCGCCCCTCCAGATGAATCCATCCGGGCAGCCCTGTTTCTTTTCCAGGCAGGCTGCTGGTGAAAGATGGCCTGCACTGGTTCACCAATAAAATGTTTGGGTTTTAGATCCATGTAACCATTATAGGATCTGGAACACTGCCAGACAAGAGAACAGGAACCAACTACCCCTACCATTGATCAGACCAATCCCAGGTCAAGCTGATATTCAGGACGCTTCCCACTGAGCAGCACAAATCGTCTTGCCCGCTGAATACTAATCCCAAGTGATTGTACTTGCTCTAAATTTGTGAGCGTTTTAACCTTACGGGCTTGCACCAGCTTCTCAGCTCCTTGAACGCCAATCCCTGGAATTCGGATCAATTCTTCCCTGCTTGCCTGGTTGATTTCCACCGGATTCTCCTGCAGGTTTTCATTCGCCCAGGCTAACTTGGGATCAATTTTCTGGGGCAAAAAGCCATCTGTTTGAAATGGAAGGTCTTCCATTGCAAAACCATAGTCTCTCAACAAAAAGGATGCCTGATACAAGCGTACAGTTCCGGACGGAATCAGCAGGAGGATGATCTTGCAAAGGCGTATCAACGTCGGGTTGAACTTGGAATAATAAACTCGAGCTAAGATGATAACGGCTGTACAACAATTCACTAATCGAAAGCATTTCAACATCCGTTCTCACCCACCGCCCCCATCACCAATTGGGTGGTCAGGCTGGCTGACCTTGCGTTTTCGGTTGGCTGATTCATCCGATAGCGATCCATCATCGCAATCCGGGGCAGTAAATCCTTTGAAAGTCCTTATTGGGAGCCAGCAACTTTAATCTCTCCGGATTTGGGTCCTTCCAGGTTGATGGATACCCGGTTTGAGATCTGCATTGCCCGCTGGATCTGGGCTTCTTGCGCACCCGGCATGATCTTGAGGTGTACATAACCCTTGAACT
Organism: uncultured Chloroflexia bacterium; assembly: GCA_963818305.1. Classification (GTDB taxonomy): domain Bacteria; phylum Chloroflexota; class Anaerolineae; order Anaerolineales; family Anaerolineaceae; genus DAIOEK01. The sequence continues at coordinate 316,984 of CAWFRQ010000010.1, read as the reverse complement.
GGTACTTCTTGCGGATGATCTCGATCGTATCGATCAGCCTATCCTGACTTCTTACCCCTGTCCCTGCGATTCCTGACGATAAGAAAATTCCCCGCACCAACCCTTTCGAACCATCTGCATGAAAACGGATGCCATTTCATCTGGAGTAAAGGAGTAACGCGGAAAATCCCGCTTATCCCGAAACACACAGTAATTACAATCATTCACACAGACCGAGGTCAGCATGGTTTTCAACAAAGGAATGGTCTTTCCTCCACCCATCTGGGCATGAAATACTTCCCACTTCGTTTGGCTATGCGCAGGGTTTAGTCGCCATTCGGCAGACTGATGGCTCACCATCCTGCTCCACCCTGGCATACGAGCACATCTCGTCTAATTTCTGCATCACTTCCATCACACCTCAACTCGTATAAGCCATAACTCCAACCTGGGATAGGTTTGTGCCGGCTGGAGCGGCAGTTCCACCGCTGGTTTTTCTCCCCGCAGCCACTCCGCCGCCCGGTTTTCGTTCTCTGCCACTCCCAGTGGCTGCAAGATGGCTGATATGGCCCGTAAAAACAGGGTCCGGTATCGTTCCGTATCGATCAAGCGCTTATCCAATCGCTCCGGTAGATCCCAGGCATGCACTCCCGGTAGAGGACGTACGTAGACAAAGCGAATCCGCTGCCCCGGGCGCAAGGATCTTCCCCACCGCCTGAAGCTGCGCCAGTGCCGCCGCGGTAGGCACCCGTTCTGATTTGTACTCTTCCAGGTTGCGGCTTAACTTTAACGTGATCAGATATTGTTCTACCGGCAGACTGAGCGAGAGAATCTCATGCAGGCGCCGGTTGAGAAAGTTGCGCAGTTCTGGCAGCAGGGCTGGAATCTCGTCCACATCCTGGGCGCGTGCCAGTATCTCCAGCGCCTCCAGTTGCGTATCGCCCACGCAGGGCGGGGTATCACCCCGGCGTGCATCAATCCCGCGGATTTTGAGCGAGCCATCCTGAAACACACCAAAGTAGCGGTTCGGCACCGGAATGCGCTCATCCCGCTGGGACGGCAAAAAAGCCACCCAGCGGAAGACGCCATCCAGTGCAATGGGCAAGCCGGTACGATCCACGATCTTCTCCAGAACCGGTTGAAAATCTGCCGGTACTTTCTGCTCCCGGTTTTCGAATCCACAATCCATCCACGTACATGTGCAGCACCTCAAAATTGAAATCCTCAGCCACATCTTTGGCTGCCAACAAAATCTCCCGCCCATAAGCGGTCACAGCCTGGTGGGCTTCAATTCGTCCGAAGCGGGCATTCTTATACCCCAGGTATCCAAAACAGGTCACCAACAGCCATTTATGAGCCTGAGAGCACATCTTGTAGCGCCTGACGCGCGGATCCCATTTGGGTAAGGTAGCCTGGGCGTACTTCATCGCAATCCGTTTTCTCAAGCAGCGGTTCCAGCGTCAACGGCACCAGACCCTTTTCGGTCTGATCGATATACATATTCAACTGCGGGACCAAGGTGGACTCTGGGATATGCTTGCCCAATTGTTTCAGGCGAAATGTTGAAATGAACCATCACGCTCGGGTACATCGAGATGAAATCCACTTCGCCCACATCGCGGTGCAGACCGATGGTAGGCTGGTACACCATCCCGCCCTGATCGCCATAGAACAGGCTGAGCGCGGTGCGTGAATCTTCGACCTGCTGTTTATGCCAGGGTACCATCACTTCCATCTTGAGCGCGGTCAGCATCTGCATGGATGAAATCCCGGTGCCGGGCGAGGTGCGGGCCGAAACCTGCAGTGGCAGACCCGGTCACCCGGCCCAGTTCATACACCCCTTCCAGGCCGTAATCACCCCACAGCATGGCATTGGCCCGGTCGATGTGCAGCCGGCCGAACAAATGCACCTGATTGCCGCGGTGAATCACCTGCCCGTACGAAAAATAAATCCGCTCTCCCTTGCGCTGCACATCCCGGCCGGGCTCGCGGTTGATGGGCAACGTCCACCTTCCACTTGCGCGCCAGCTTCAGCAGATGCTCTATCAGCCAGGTATCACCCCAGTTGGTCAGCAACAGGTCTGGATCGTAGCTGTTCAGAATGGACGCCAGGTTGATCAGGAACGGCCGCTCGGGTTGAAGCTGAATCCGCCCGGTACGCTTCTCATAACGGATCTGGATAAAATTGGGGGCTGCGTGTGCCGGGTTCACATCCGGTTCGAGCGAGAGAATACGGATGGGCGGCTGCAGGGTGTCCAGATCCCAGGGAGTATCGAACGCGCGGATGGATTGGATCACATTCTGCTCATCTGCGGCTATCACACAGTAAACCAGCGGGAAAATGCCCAGTTCGGCCTGAGCTCGAATGGAAATGGGAATGTCTGCGTCATAATAGGTCAGGTCGGGCAGCGCACGTTCAGCCTGCTGGAACAGGTATGGCTGGAGAGCGGCATCTTGCACCTGCACCGCCAGCACCTCTACCAGGTCGGGCAGAAACAGATCGCGCCGATGGGTGGTATACACCTTAACCCCCGGACGGTTGGCAAACATCTCGTGCTAATCTGCGGCGCAGGGTTCAGCCTCACCCGCGGCGTAGAAGGTGATCGGGAACGGATGCGTAAAACGGTAGCGGTGGCCATCCTCGCAGATGAACCAGACCGCCAGCCCGTCCCGCGGGGCGGCGAACATATCCAGCACCCAGCCGGTACGTTCCTGCACCGTCACTCCCGTCCTCCTCTATCCAAAGGTCTGCTTTCTTCCTCTGGGCGTACGGAAGGCTGTCCTGTCACGCCAGGGGAATAAGCCCGGCGCCTTCCAACAGCCGGCGCATGCGCAGCATTTCTTTGTGCTCTTCCAACAGCATGGCCAGCAAAAATGTCTCGAACGGCAGGGCATGCGCCGCGTAGGCCGCGGCAGCCAGATGCTTCTGGGCAGAGACAAACAGATCATCCAGGGCGAGCTGGTCGGCCCGGCGTAAAGCCCGCCGGAAGCGTCCAAACGCTTCCTGCTCGCCCAGAAAGACCTGTGTAATAGAAGGTAATGTTCTGCCCATATGTTACTCGCTACTCCTGAATGGCTATGCGAACAGACGCAGGGCCGGTTGCAAAACCGGGCGTTCTTCCGCCTGCCAGACGTCATCTGCCCAACTCATCACCCGCTCTACCAGTTCCACCGTATCCGGGTAACCGGGGTGAGCCGGACGCAGACCGATCACCAGACACCGATTGGCGCGCAATCACCCGCAGCGCCAGGCGAATACGCTCCAGCAGACGTTTGCGCTCTGCCAGCGACACATTCTCGTCGTTGAAGGTGGAAAGCATATCCAGAATGAAGGTGACCTGGGGTGGCTTCGACCTGCATGGCTGCCCCGCTGACGAGCGTTTCCACCTGGTAGCAGGTGAAAGCGCGCGCCAGATGGATGCGAGCCAGGGTGGGTTCCAGATCGGCGGTGTAGCGCCGGATGCTGCGGGCTACGTTGTACGCGTTAAATTGGTTACCGCCATCCAGCACCCGCACGGTATTGTGCAGAGCCAGGCGGGCAGCGCCTTCCAATAACAGAGCGCGGGCGGCATGTGGTGCCAGCATCACCGTGATGCGCCCCGGTTTGAGCCCGGATAGGGCGGGCAGCCAGTTGCGTGAAGAAGTTAAGGTATCCATGATTTGATTATATAGAACAATTGTTCTAAAGTCAATAGAATTAGATAATTTGTTCTATGGTGGTAAGAAAGAAGAAAAACCATGGGGTAAAACGGAAATTACAAAAGTGGCATGGTAGGTTTCATAAGATAACACAGCCAAAATAATTGTTAATAATATTCAAATTAATATAAACAATATGCTATACTTTGTTTATATTGGACGGTGAGATATAAACAAAATGTCAAAAAAATATCCTATCGGAAATTTACAACCCCAACCAGGCGGGTTCACAGCTTTTATACCTGGTCCTTTTCCTCCAATCGGAGGATATCATTTTGACGCGATTGTGATTCAAAAAAGTCTTGAAGCTGTAAGGCTTCTCGGCAAGTTGGATGGAATTACCAGACTATTGCCAGATTTAAACTTTTTCCTCCTCATGTACCTGCGAAAAGATGCAGCCGCTTCAAGTCAAATCGAAGGCACAAAAGCAACTATGGTCAATGCAATTGAAGCAGAAGTTAGATCTAGAGAAGCTATTCCACCAGATGTAGATGATATTTTGCACTACATCAAGGCATTGAGATATGGAATGAAACGGGTAAAAGAGGAAAAATTCCCGATTTCCTTGCGCTTCATACGTGAGCTACATAAAGAACTGATGGACAAAGCCCGGGTTACCCAGTTTTCCAATCCAGGGGAGTTCCGCGAAAGTCAAAACTGGTTGGATGGAACCAGACCGGACAATGCCCGGTTTGTTCCACCTCCAGTCGCAGAGATGAAAACTTCGCTTGCGCAAATCGAGGATTTTATTCATTCGAAAGATTCCATTCCTCCAATCATCAAAGCTGCGTTAATCCATTCGCAATTTGAGATTGTTCATCCATTTCTGGACGGAAATGGCCGAACGGGGCGTATGTTGATTACCTTTTACTTATGGCAGGTCGGTTATCTAGAAGAGCCAGTATTGTATCTTTCGAGTTATTTTAAGAAACACAAGGAAATTTATATCAATCGCTTGGAAGATTACCATAATGGTTTGATCGATAATTGGATCAATTTCTTCCTGGATGGGGTGATTGAGATTGCAGGAGAAGCTATTGAAACGGTAGCAATGATCACCAAACTACGGGAGCAGGACATGGTAAAAATGTCTTCACTTGGTAAACGAGCCGCGGAAAGTTCAGCTATTGTTTATCCGCAACTGTTTACCCAACCTATTGTTAGCGTTTCCACAATAAGTCAGTGGACAGGATTTTCCGCACCTGGAGCACAAAAAGTTATTGACCGCCTCATCGATCAAGGAATTCTACAAAAGAAAGATGCAGACCTTAAATACGGCCAACTTTACTATTACAAGAGATTATTTGGATATCTTCAACAAATGATGAATTTCTTCACAAAGGTAATTAGGAGCAATTTGGACTTTTTTGTCTAAGCTCGAAAGCTCGCTTTCCTTTGCTACACTGCTTGGTAAATTATGGTGCAATTAAGGCGTAAAACAGTGGATTAAATCGACTTGGGAGACGTTTCTTCCCACATGTGGGATTAAGTGGACGTTTTTTTCCCAAATATTTTAAAATTTACTTGTGCTCAAGTAATTCGAATTAGCAGGTCTTTGATTACCTCTAATTTAGTAGACAGCTCTCTTTCCGTTGTACAATGAGATCAACTTTTCCAAATGGGAGACTGCCATGAACCAGATTCTGCGTTGGGGATTTTTATGCACTGCCAATATCAATCGCAAACTTATCCCACCGATTCAGGACTCTGTCCGACATGAACTAACGGCAGTATCCAGCCGTTCGGTAGAGAAGGCGAAAGTGTATGCCGAAGAGTATGGCTTCAAAAAATCCTATGGTAGTTATGAAGAGCTTTTAGCTGACCCAGACATCGATGTGATCTACATTTCGCTCCCCAACCACCTGCACGCCGATTGGACAATCAAAGCCTGCCAGGCTGGTAAACATGTATTGTGCGAGAAGCCAATCGTGCTCAGCCTGGACGAAATGGACGCAATCGAGCAGGCGGCTCAATCTGCAGGCGTGGTAGTACAAGAAGCATTCATGTACCGGCATCATCCACAAACCAAGCGCATTCAGGAATTATTGGCAGAAAACGCTATCGGGAAAATCCGCCTGGCCCGTGGGATTTTCACGTTCTTTCTGACTCAGCCAGAAAACGTCCGCTTGATCTCAGCGTATGGTGGGGGATGTTTGTGGGATGTGGGGGTATACCCGGTGAATATGATGCGCACACTCCTCGGTTTGGAACCCGAATCTGTCTTCGGTGTGCAAACACTCGACAGCATGGGAGTAGATGTGGGCTTTAGCGGAGAATTAATCTTCCCTGGTGGAGTCCTCGGTCAATTTCAATCCGGCTTCAATGCAGATCAATACGCATCCGTTGAGATTCTGGGTGAAGAAGGCAGTCTCGTGATCCCTACTCCGTTCTTCCCCTATACTAGATTCTGAATTCACACTGATACGTGATGGGTTGCACGAGAAGATCCGCATAAAGGGCGAGCATCTCTATCTGGGAGAGCTCAATAATATGGCCGATTGTATCTTCGAAGGGAAAGCACCACTTGTCTCTCTAACGGACAGCCGCAATAACACCCGCACAATCCTGGCTTGTTACGAATCGGCCAAAACAGGAAAGCTCGTCCAATTAATAAAATAACTCCAATCGGATTCGGTTGGAGTATGTCTAAATTCTCACTAAGTGCATATCGGTACCCTGGTTAGAAGACCACTTCTTCTTTCCCCGATAATTTTTGGTTGATCCGGTCAATCACAATATCGAGCGCTTTTGGCTGGTGAACGAAATCTAAATTTTGGGTTGGGATGGTCAACACCGGGCACAGATCAAAATCTCGTAACCAATCGGCATAAAACGAATCCAACAGGCTTAAGTAATCCAAAGAAATTCCGGTTTCGATATTTCTTGCTCGTTCTTGAATCCGTTTCATCAGAATATCCACCGGAGCGTGTAAAACAATCAACAAATCTGGCTGCGGCAAGGTTTTCACAACCAATTCGTATAAACGCAGATAGGTGTGGTAGTCTTGCTCATTCAAATTCCCCATGTGATTCAGCGCTCGGGCAAAAATAAAGGCATCTTCGTAGATGGAACGATCTAAAATGCAGGATGTTTGATCAGCTACCAGGTCCAGGTATTGGTCTGCTCGATGCCCGAGAAAGTACACTTGCAGGTGGAATGACCAGGCCCGCATATCTCTGTAAAAATCAGGCAGGTACGGGTTGTCTGCTACTGATTCAAATGCGGTTTTCCAACCCAACCGCCAACCAATTCTCTCTGTCAGCGAAGTTTTTCCAGAGCCGATATTTCCGGCTACCACGATTGTCCGTTTCGTCATCATCCTACTCCCGTTGCAGTAAATCAAACACAGAATGATTATAAATGAAACTATACCGGATACAAACCATTCAAAATTAATTTATCAGCTCTATACTCGACCACAATTTCCCAATCAGCAAAATTCTCTGGTGTAATCTAGTTGATTCGGAAGCATATTTAGTAAAAAATTGCTGGTTTTAACTGGTACTTTTTGAAAAAACCATTTATAATATGAAATTGTTTGTGGATTTGTTCGTTTATCCAGGCCGAATGTACGGGGGATATCGTAACGATGGGCAAGAAACGCAAAACAGATCAGGGTTTCCCTGCAACGAAAATCAAACAACTCAGCTATGTGGATGACGCTTCCGATCTCCACAAAAGTTCATCTTTTTACCAGACATTGTTGGAGCAATCCAGCGATCCGATCTTTGCATTTGGTTTTGACGGTACTATCCTTTATGCCAACACGGCATTTTTAAGAAATACACTACTAACTCTGGCCGAAGCAACCAGTCGCAAATTATGGGATTTGCTCTCTGAGGAAGAAGCAACCCGGTGGCAAGATGCTGTACGCCAATCACTTGAATTATCCAAATCCACCACGATTAAATCGCGTTCTATCAAAACGCTGCCAGATAGGGTGTTCTTAACCACTTTAAATCCAGTCATAGATGAAAATGGCCAACCGTATGCGATGATCGGTATCTCTAAAGAAATAACCGAGCGGAAACGGATGGAAGAACTCTTACATCGTATGGGCACACACGATTTGTTAACCGGCTTATTCAACCGAAATTATTTTGATGTAGAAATGGAACGGTTGCAGCTTAGTCGGATGTTCCCGGTTAGCATCGTGGTGGCAGATATGAATATGCTGAAAGGCATCAATGATCGCTACGGTCACGCCAGAGGCGACGAAATCCTTCAACAGGTGGCAGATTGTATCCGTCAATCCTTTAGAGCTGAAGACGTGATCGCCCGCATCGGCGGAGATGAGTTCGGGGTCTTACTTCCCTTTACTGATTCTGTGATAGCGTCAGAGATTGTCCAGCGATTGAAAGACAACTTAGAGCGATTAGACAATCCATTAGTCGGATTATCTATCGGTATTGCTACTTCTAACTTGGAAGAAGAGTTATTGGCTGTTTACAAACGCGCAGATAACCAAATGTATCGAGAGAAGATGAAAATTCGAACGGGCAGATAAGAATTCAAAATTGCGTACATAGTAAACTCCAGGAGAATCGGCTGATATGCCGATTCTTTTTAACTTAAATCTACCCCTAAACCCTTGTTCTTTTTCATCATCCTTGTACGAAATCACATATCGATACCTGTTCTTTCTATACTAATCATAGATATTTGATCTAATTAGTATATTTCCCAGGTTGTTCGAGGGAGGAAAAATGATCGATTTGCTAGGATTTCTCATTCCAGTCCCACCAGAGATAATGCCTCTCGTCACCCCGATTTCGCTATTCATTTTGAATATCATCACCTGGATTATTCTGGCTGTCCTGAATAATTTCTTATTGATGCGAATCCTCAAATTCGCCACCAGACGATTACCTGGCGATTTGGAAGATATTCTGCTGGGTATTCTCCGCCGACCGATTATCATTCTGCTCGTTCTCTATGGCCTTAAGAGTTCCTTAAGGTTTCTGTCCATACCTCAGCCAACACAGGATATCATCACAAAGATTTACCTCACCATTCTGGTCCTTGTCTTCACCCATATCTGCGGGCGATTGATCCGGGATGTGGTTGTGTATTATGGTGAAATATGGGCACAACGAACGGAAAGTCAATTTGATGATATCGTCATTCCCATCATCAATTTATTTGGGCCAATCATCCTGGTATTGTCAGCCGGGTTAATCATCCTCCCCCTCTGGGGTGTGAACATCAGCTCAGTGCTCATGGGTGCTGGTGTTCTGGGGCTTGTGCTCGGGTTAGCGTTACAGGAAACATTAGGCAATATCTTCAGCGGTTTGAGTCTTCTCTTGGAAGCATCATTCAAACGGGATGACCTGATTCAATTACCAGATGGAAAAGTATGTGAAGTACAAAAGCTAGGGTTACGCTCTACCAAAGTTTTCTCACTCGATGACCAGGCGACCATCTATATTCCAAACAAAACTCTCGCTTCCGGTTTGCTGGTCAACCTAACAAAACCCACCTCGGAACAAAAATTTTGTATTGATGTCTCGGTTGGAGCCAATTGTGATCTTTCAATCGTTAAAAAAATCCTCGATCAAACCGCAAATGGCCACCCTGCCGTTCTTTCTTCCGATCTCGCCCATAAAACCGAATTCATCATCAAACAGATAGATCATATTCGTCGGACTGCGCAGCGAAGTGAAAACGATCCTGCGATCGCTCACACGCTCTACCAGGAAGCGGATCAGAACGAAAAGACAATTCCTCGACTTCAGATGGAAGGTAAACAAAATGAAGAATTGAGCACTCTCAAGGAGAAACTTCGTGAGTTGATCCGTGGGATCAAGAACCTTGAAAAACAAGGTTTAACGGAAATGGAACGACAGGAATTGTATTGCAAATTCGTTGCTCCCATCAGTGACTCAGTTTCCACATTGAGTGAATACTCACTCAATTATGCAGAAGCACCCGATGGTTGGTTAACCGCAGAAGATTTTTGGAATTTAAAGAAAATCTGGCAGCTCCGGGTTGATAAACTGCAAACCCACTGGCAGCAAATTAAAAAAGCCATCCAGACACCGGATGATCGGACGGAGATGCGCCTGGATGATATCTGTTCAGAGATGATCACCTGGTTGGAGAAAGAATTCAAAATAGTCCCCGGGTACTGGAAAGATCCAGTTGTAACGATCAAAGAATTTGACCATGATCAATCCCACTTGCAACTCTGGTTCTATGTGGATAACATTCGCCTGGAGAGGGATGGTAGAGCCCGCAGAGTCCGCACGGAAATCAGTCGCATCATACGGGAAAAGATGGTTGAAGCAAATGCATGGTGCTAATAATTGTTACAACCATATTTGATAACAATGTGATTAAACACAAAACGGATGGAAGACTACTCTTCCATCCGTTTTGAAGTATTTTGCTTACATCTTGAATTGGCTTACGATCTTCCGTAGATCTGCTGCCATCTGAGCCAACTGCTGGGCAGCAGCAGTCACTTCTTCGACCTGGGCAGTCATCTCTTCGGCGGAGGCGGATACTTCTTCAACTGCGGCCGAGTTCTCTTCAGATACCGATGCAATACTCTCAATGGATTGGGTGACTTCAGAGGAGGATGCAGCCATCTGCTCGGTTGCTGCCGTGTTTTCTTCGACCACCGCTGAGACCGAGTCTACAGCTGAGACTAGTTCATTCGCAGATGCAGCCATTTGTTCTGCAGCAGCAGCCGCTTGTTCGGCTTGTTCATTCACGGCATCCGCAGCTTTTAAGATTTCCTGCAACGCTTCACCAGCCTGGTTGGCTGATACAACACCAGATTCCACTTCTCTGGCGCCAACATCCATCGATTTGACTGCTTCAGCAACCGTTGCTTGAATTCCTTTGATCAAAGCGCCAATCTCTTTGGTAGCACTGGATGAACGATCTGCAAGTTTGCGGACTTCATCTGCCACAACCGCAAAGCCCTTCCCTGCTTCTCCTGCTCTGGCAGCTTCAATCGCCGCATTCAACGCCAATAGATTGGTTTGTGAAGCAATATCTTCAATCGCAGTGACGATATCGCCAATCTGGTTCGAGCGATTTCCCATCTCTTGTACCTTGCTGGCTGAAAGGTCCACCGCGTCCTTGATGGATCTCATTCCACCCAAGGTTTGTTCAACGGTTTTGGAACCTTTCCGGGCAGCATCGGCTGCAATTGAGGAGTCTTTCACAACCGCCTGAGCATTCCCAGCTACCTGCTCAATCACGGTAGATAATTGGCTGGTCAGACTGGAAGCTTTCGATGCTGCTTCAGCTTGCTCTTGAGCACCTTTGGCTACGCCATCGATAGCTCTCGCCATTTGCTCAACTGAAGAAGCAGTATGGTTCACCGCTTCAGATTGCTGTGTCGTTCCGGTAGCAATCTGCTGGATCGTGGTTGCGATTTGACTTGTTGCTTGTCCTGCCTGGTCAGAGGTGGATGCCAACTGACCTGAAGCATCACTGACCGAATTTGCATTCGTCATCACCTGATCAATCGTCTCACGCAACCCGGCTACCATCTGAACAAAGGTATTACCTAAGATATCATCCGATCCCTTTGGATTAATGGTAATGGATAGGTCCCGGTTTGCAATGGCTTGCGCTTTTTCAGACATTTCATTGAAATACGCTACTAAATCTCTAAATGCCTTACCGATGGCACCAATCTCATCCTCGCGTTTGACAATAGAAGAAATTGCATTTTGATCCATCCCCTTCAGATTTGCATCACCTTTAGCGAGTAATACAGCACCCTGAGTTACAATTTTGATTGGCTTCGCAATTGCTCCTGAGATAAAGTAATACAACGGCTAGCGAGAGGAAAAATAATCCAACCCCGATTGCAATCATGATCCACATTGCAGTTGTCGCTTGTCCTGTGGCAACTGACACTGGTAAGGTCAATTGAACAGCCCAAGGGTTGGGGATAAACCGATCCCCATTGGTGAGGAAGTAAAAATATTCCCCTCGTCAGTTTCCATATATGCCTTTCCAGCCTGTATTGAAGTCAAGTCTTGCTCGTAATCAGCATGCACTCACTGATTGGTTTTGTGATCATGTCGGGGTTCCCAGTTGACCCTGCAATCGTACCTGCATTACTAAAAATCGTCAGATGTGCATCAGGAGAAAACTCTATTGCTTTTTCGGCTATCGACTGCAAGAAATCCAGAGTCATATCAACCCCGGCTACTCCATAAAACTTTCCATCGACTATGATTGGTGCAGTAAACGAGGTCATTAAGACCTGTTTATCACCAATCGGGTAATAATAGGGATCGGTTACTGCTTCTTGCATCGTCTGTTTGGGTATCGTGTAATACTGGTATGCAGGGTCATCCTCATCCAAGCGAGGAAGAAAGTCAGTGTAATATTGCTCCCATCTCGATACCAATAAGCTGAGAAATGTCCGGTTTCATCTGTATTGGCTGCATTGACAAATTCAGAATCCTTTCCATCAAATGCGTTCGGTTCCCATTCTGTAGATACACCAAAAAAGCCCGGATTCTGCTCTAAAATCGGTTTAAGTAATGCAGTTACATCATCTCTGGTTAAAGATTGATTAGTTTCAATTTGCGAAGCAAGCATTTGCGCCATTGTCCTGGCAGCATCCAACGGAACTTCCATCTCCATTTCGATTTGATTACCCTCGGCTTTCGCTTCTGCAGCAAGGTTCGTGTTAGCGGCTTCAATTGCGTCATTCCGTTGCACGATCGCACTATAAGCCGTAAGTGCCCCGAGTGCAACTAATAAGCAAAGTGCCACCGAGAATGCGATTGTTACTTGAATGGAACGAAATTTCAACATAGAGCCTCCGATCAAAGGCAAAACTCAGTCACAGGGATGTAAGATTTCCCGATTGACATTTATCCAAACACATCCATACTCAAAGAATTCTGCAATTCAAATATGTACTTCATAAAAATAACCATTTTCAGCCTGAATGACTATTAAGTAGACATATGAATATTGTAAAAATTTTGTAAATTGTCTATACGCAATCCGTTTTTCAAGCAAAAAGTTCGATCTCGAATGCACGCAGCCCAGGTCTGTACTGAACATGTTAGAATTATTCCTTCTACATACAAGATATGAGGAAAAATCCATGACTGACTACACCCCACCCATAGCAAAGACTCTTCAACTAAAACCTACCCAGGTAGCTGCGGCGATAGAACTGCTTGATGCTGGCAATACTGTTCCTTTTATTGCGCGTTATCGCAAGGAGATGACCGGAACACTGGACGAAGAACAACTGCGTCAGATCCAGACTGAAGTAGAACGTTTACGGGCATTGGATGATCGACGAGCTGCAGTTTTGGCATCTATCACTGAGCAGGGAAAACTCACCGAGGAATTGCATCAGAAGATTTCTGCAGCCGAAAGCATGACCACTCTGGAAGATCTGTACGCTCCGTATAAACCTAAACGTCGAACCCGTGCCAGCATCGCTCGCGAAAAAGGCTTGCAAGAATTAGCGGATTTCATCTTATTGCAACCACGCAAGAGCTTAAAGCCAGAGGTAACAGCGAGTGATTTCCTTTCTGACCAGGTTGAATCGATCGAAGATGCCCTGGCTGGAGCGAGAGATATTGTCGCCGAAGTAATAAGTGACCATGCCGATGTTCGCCGTATCACCCGCGAGAAGGCATTACTCTTCGCTTCCATCCTTGTCGAAAAAAATCCAAATACCCCGGATGAAAAACGGGTATATGAACTGTATTACGATTACAACAATCGGGTAGACCGTCTGCGCCCACACCAGGTTCTGGCAATCGATCGGGGTGAATTGGAAAATGTTCTCAAAGTAAAGGTTGAGGTTTCTGAACGGGATTGGCGGGTAGCCGTAAATACAGCATTCAGACCAGATGTAGCTTCGCAGTGGTATGAGCAAATGGAGCTTGCAATCGCAGATTCCGCAGAAAGACTGTTGCTACCAGCTATTGAAAGAGATGTGCGCCGTGAATTGACGGTTAGAGCACAGATGCATGCAATTCGAGTGTTTGCAGATAATCTCAAGGGTTTGCTCAGCCAACCTCCACTGGTTGGTCATACCGTCCTTGGTCTGGACCCCGGATTCCGTACCGGCTGTAAAGTAGCGGTTGTGGATGCAACCGGAAAAATCTTACACACTACCACCATCTACCCGCATGAACCGCATAAGAAATGGAAGGAAACACTTCAGTTACTCAGTGAGCTCATCCAAAAATATCACATCAGTCTCATCTCAATCGGAAATGGAACTGCTTCACGTGAGACCGAGCAACTGGCAGCGGAAATTACCCGCGAGAAACCAACCATCAAGTACCTGATTACCAATGAAGCAGGTGCCAGTGTTTACTCTGCCAGCCCGCTCGCCCGTCAGGAAATGCCCGATCTCGATGTCTCGCTCCGCGGAGCTGCATCCATCGCTCGTCGGGTTCAAGATCCGCTGGCGGAATTGGTCAAGATCGATCCAAGATCCATTGGAGTTGGTTTGTACCAGCACGACGTGGATCAGGGTGTATTGAAAAGCACACTGGATGGCGTCGTGGAAGATGTTGTCAATCAGGTTGGTGTCGATGTGAACACGGCCTCACCTGCTTTGCTCTCTTATGTCGCAGGGATCGGACCAAAATTAGCCGAAAAAATTGTAGCCCACAGGGATGAAAAAGGTCGATTCAAAGACCGAAAAGAATTGAAGGATGTTGCCGGTCTGGGGCCAAAAGCGTTTGAGCAATGTGCAGGCTTCACCCGAATTCTGGATGGCGCAAATCTTCTGGATGCTTCCGCCATCCATCCAGAAAGCTACCCGGTTGCACAGGCAGTCATGAAGCGGGCGGGGATTTCACAATCTGCTACTTTGACCGAAAGAAAACAAGGAATCGAATCATTGCGCGCCCAGATCACCCCAGAAAACCTGGCTGCTGAACTCGGATGCGGTAAATTAACTTTAACGGATATTATGGAGCAGCTTGTTCGACCGGGTCGTGATCCACGCCAGGATGCTCCATTGCCGATTTTACGCAGCGACGTCCTGAAGATGGAAGATTTATCTGAAGGAATGCGGCTCAAAGGAACAGTTCGGAATGTAGTCGATTTTGGCGCATTCGTAGATATAGGCGTCAAACAAGATGGCTTGCTCCACCGCAGCCAGATGCCGAATGGCACATTGTTACAAGTAGCTGATGTAATTGACGTAGAAATTATTAAAGTAGAATCGGAGCGAGGCCGTATCTCACTCCGATTGGCATAGGTTTTTCAACCGATCACTGAATCAATTAATCGTTATATAGACCGGGTGGCTCAATGTGGACATACACCCGGTCTACATCATCTACCGTTTTTACTTTTTCAATAATTTCAGTTTCTATCTCGTGCACCCGCGAGAGTGGCAAGGTTGCATCACAATTGACATGCATGTCCACCACTAATTTTGGCCCGACATAATCGACGCATAATACATGCAGATCTAACACATCCGGGACCGATTTTACCAGCGCGGCGATGTGTTCGATTGTGCCTTCATCCGCACCGCCTCCAAGAATAAAGTGAAAGTTCTCACGAGCAGCATTGAATGCATTCCGCGCTATAAAGAAGCCCACGATTACTCCCGCAATCGGATCAGCTAGTGGGTGAATTAAACTGGATGCAATCGTTCCCAGGAATGCCCCTCCGGTGGAATACACATCGGTCAGGTTGTCCACGGCGGTGGTTCTTAGGGTCGGATTTTTGGTTTGATCAGCGATCCGGCGAATATAGAGATACATCCCTACTTTGACTACGGCAGAAAAGACCAATACCAATGAAGAAGTTGGATTTACAGGTTGTGGATTGGTTAAACGACTAATTGATTGAGCGACTGCCTGATACGCAGCAAAAGCCATAGCCAGGGTAATCATCAATCCGACGAATGGCTCAAATCGGCTGTGCCCCTGCGGATGTGACTTATCCGGCGGCTGCTGAGCTACCCAGAAACCTAACACCATCATGGCTGAATAAAACACATCTGAAGTGGAATTTAGGCCATCTGCCATGATTGCTGCAGAATTACCTGTGATTGCCACCGCCATTTTGCTGCCGGCCAATAAAATATTTCCTAACAGGGTTACAGTGAGCGCCCTTTTAAACAAAACGGCTCTGTCGTTATCGCGTGAATATAATCTTGTATTTCGCATCAATTCAACCCTCCAGGTGATGGATCTTACTTCGCCTGAGAGATGTTAAATAAAACAGCCGCTCAGGCAACCCCGCGGAATAAAGTTCCGCTGCACCTTTGAGGCTGGTGATTTTATATCGTCACCGTTTACCAGGCTGAGTGCCCCGTCTGGAATTCTGCTAATTATATCCGATTCTGGGTGGGCTTTACGATCCTTCCAATTGCTCTTTCACTTCGGCAATTGTGATTGATTTCTGGGGAAACGCTCTAGCCCGTTTTTCAAGGTAATACCCTACACCAAGAGCAAATAATATCGCTGCGATACCAAATAATGAGAGTGGGGGGATCGTCTTTATATCGAGGATAATTACTTTGCGCGCAATTGCGATCATCGCAATTTCAAGGACTACTTCTACATGAACCACATGCTCGGAAAGATATGCCTTAATTGATTCCACCAATTCGATCCCAATTAAGATGATCAATGTGGATCCAAAGATATCCATCAATTGATCCACGCCGATGATCCCTGCCTGTGGTTGTAATACATCGACAATAATTAATCTTGCCAGATCTATCGTGGCTAGCAAAATCACACCTGCCATCAAGATCAGTAAAATATAAATTATCAGATTTTCGAAATACTTTTCAATTCTTTTCATATATTTAATTATATCCATTGTCAAATAACAACAAAATAAAAAGAACCAGTTGTTTATGCTGGTTCTTTTGTCTGGTTACGGTGATGCTTTAACCTAATTTCCCAAACTGATCTCTCAGTTTTGTGAGTGTCTGCTGGAATCCGAGCAGTCTCTGTTTTTCTTTGTCGACCACTGCTGCCGGTGCTTTTTCAGCGAATGGACTATGCAGCAAATTTTGCAGCCGTTCTATCTGAGTCACAGTTTCGGTAATTTCAAGTTGTAGCCGGCTTTTTTCCGCTTCCATATCCAGAGTTTCTTCTAATTTAAGGAACACCTCGATCCCGGAGACTACAAGACCACCTGCCGGATCGACAGTTTCCGGTCGGTGCTCGCGTAGCAGTACCTGGCTTCGATCCAGATGACCCAGGAAGCAGATGGATCCCAATTCTTCTTGAATAATGGGTAGGTGCTGGCCACAGTAGAATTCGGCTTCCAGTTTCTTGCCTGGAGTCACATTCTTTTCAGTGCGGAAATTTCGGATAGCCCGTACGAGATCCCGGATATGTTCAAACTGGCTGACTACTTTTGCTTCATCCTTCTTTATATTGGTCAGGGTTGGCCATTCAGAGACCATGAGCGCGTCTTTCCAACCTTTGGCAGGGACAAATTGCGCGGCTGAATTTTGGCAGGTTTCTTTCAGGTATCCCCATAATTCTTCGGTTACAAAGGGAATGTAGGGATGCAGCAGCCGCAAACTGGTATCCAAAATATGCATCAGATTCTGAGCAGTGTAATACGCACGATCGCCGCCCTCTGCAATCTGAAGCTTGGAAATCTCCAGATACCAATCGGCAAATTCACTCCAGAAGAATTCGTAGATCTGACGACCAGCTTCACCATATTGGTGTCCGGTAAAGAGTCGTTCGACATCTCTCACCACCTGATTCATGCGAGTCAATATCCAGCGATCTGCCAGCGTGTATACAGGTTTATCTTTTGCTGAGGCTGGCGCGTTTTGGATGGTAGAAAGGATTAACCGGGTGGCATTCCAAATTTTATTGATGAAATTCCGGTTCGCCTCCACCTTCTTCACGCTCAAGTTCATATCATTGCCAGGCGTAGAACCCACCAGCAAAGTGAACCTCAGGGCATCCGTACCCAATTCATCCATCACCGTCAGCGGGTCAATTACATTCCCCTTGGTCTTACTCATCTTGGCACCGTGCTCATCCCGGATGAGACCGTGCAAATAAACGGTATGGAAAGGTGGTTTTCCTGTGAATTCGATCCCATCCATGATCATTCGGGCTACCCAGAAGAACAAGATGTCGTATCCGGTCTCCAGAATGGAAGTAGGGTAGAAATACTTGAAATCAGGAGTTTCTTCCGGCCAACCCAGGGTTGAGAAACGGCCACAACCCAGAAGAGAACCAGGTATCGAGCACATCTGGATCTTGCTCTAGCTTTTGACTTTTACATTTCGGGCATTCAGTCGGGTCAGCCCGACTGACGATCATCTCCTGACAGTCCTGGCAATACCAAACCGGGATACGATGTCCCCACCAGAGTTGGCGGCTGATACACCAGTCCTGAATGTTCTCGAACCAGTTGTAATAGACTTTGCTAAACCGGTCAGGAATAATTTTAATGTCACCATTTTTTACTGCGTTCAGACCGGCATCTGCCATTGACTGGATTTTTACAAACCATTGGGTGCTGATCATGGGTTCGACAATCTCACCGCCGCGTTGAGAACGGGGAACATTCAGCGTGTAAGGTTGTTCTTTCAGACACTAAACCCGCATTGAACATATCTTTCCATAGTTTTTTCCGGCAAGCAAAACGATCTAGACCTCTGATACTGAGCCCCCTACTTCATTGACGTGGGCAGTTGTATCAAACATCGAGAGCATGGGCAGGTTATGACTCTGACCGATGGCATAGTCATTTGGATCATGCCCGGGTGTGATCTTAGAGCGCACCGTTACCGAATTCACGATCGACGTAGGTGTCTGCGATCACTGGGATTTCGCGATCCAACATCGGCACACGTACTTTACGGCCAACAAAGTGGACATAGCGCGGGTCTTGTGGGTGAACTGCAACCGCTGTATCTGCTAAAATCGTCTCCGGGCGGGTAGTGGCGACCGGAATGTATTCGTTTGGATTATCGGCCAGCGGATACTTGAAATAGTACAAAGTACCAGGTTCTTGTGAATACTCCACTTCCAGGTCGGAAACAGCTGTTTTCAGTCCAGGTGACCAGTTGATCATGCGCGGACCGCGATAGATCATTCCTTTTTCGTAGAGGCGTACGAAAGCTTCACGAACTGCTACAGAAAGTCCTTCATCCAGGGTGAAGCGTACTCGATCCCAATCACACGACGCCCCCAAACGGCGAATTTGTTTAAAGATGATGCCGCCGTACTTTTCTTTCCATTCCCAGGTACGCCGCTCGAATTCTTCCCGACCAACTTCTTCTCGGCTGGTTCCTTCTTTTACCAGCATCTTTTCCACCTGCAATTGGGTGGCAATACCGGCATGGTCACTGCCTGGAATCCATAGGGCAGATTCGCCTTTCATCCGATGGTAACGGATCATGAGATCTTCCATCGGATACGAACATGGCATGTCCGAGGTGTAATTCCCCGGTAACGTTTGGTGGTGGGATTGCGATTACAAAAGGTTTTACATTCGGATCAAAATCCGGTTTGGTCGGATCGCTGGAAGGTTTAAAATATCCCTTCTTCTCCCAACAATCGTACAACCGCTTTTCAGTGGTTTTAAAATCGTAGGCCTTTGCCATTTCTCTATCAGTCATTCTTCCCTCCGTACGGTTGCGCGTAATTGTGTTGATCGCTATCTGTTCTGCAGAAATAAAAAACCTCTCATCCTGATGAGGACGAAAGGTCAACGTCTTCCGTGGTACCACCTCGCTTCACTCTTAAGAGTGCGCTCGATTAGCTATAACGGGCTTCCCGTGCCGTTCTAATCTCCGTTAAGGATTTCTTCGGCAAATAAATCAGGTGACATTCAGATCTACGATTTCGCGGGAGCTTTCAGCCAATGGCAACCCTTCTCTACCAATTCAACAGAACTTACTCTTCCTGATGTCGAAATTATAGCATAGATTCAATATGAAATTTCGATTTTTATTCATATCTCTAACCGGTAAAACGGTAATAAAACGGAAATCCAATATAATGGAGTTTACGGGTATTGTAATGGATAAAATTCGAGCTTCCATATAAACCTAACTTTTCCTACAGCTAGCTATATTCTTTTTATTGGAATTTACATTCTGATTATCCTTCTCCTAATCAGGGCGACCCACTTTCATTTGTTCGGATTGGCGGTCACTTTGATCCTCGCGTGGGCGGGCAAGAGATGGGCTATGATGGACAATTCGGATATCAAATTGCGCTTGATCCGGTTGAAGGCTGGAAATACGTGGATATCCCTGCCTACCGTTATCAACGCATTCATGTATCCGATCTTGGTCCGGCTTTTGTCATTCGGCCAACCTGATCTCATCCCGTGGATGATGATTGCGCTGAATTTGATCGCTGCCGGGATCAGTCTGTTCTTTTTGGCGAAGATACTCCACTACTATCACCAATCAGGGTGGTATGCGTGGTGTATGGTTTGTTTATTGGAACATTGATGTCGATCCGGTTAGACCTAAATGAAGTTCTAGCGTACACTCTGGTGATTGCTGCGATCTACCTGTGGCTCACAGCGAAACCCGGTTGGGCAACCGCTTTTTTTGCCCTGGCTATCCTCACAAAAGAGATCACACTTTTGTTCTTGGCCGGATTTGCCTTGTCCACTTTTTTCCGCCATCCCCTCAAAGGGATTCGAATGATGATTTTTGGCATGCTACCATATATTCTGCTAAAATCGAGCTTATTCTTTTGGTTCAACGATTGGGGATTTAATTCTGGCGGTGCAATGGCTACTTCATTCGAGTGGATCCCATATTTCGGATGGTGGAAACTGGCTTTCATCAACCTGAAAAACTTCGCTCTGGTATCTTTGATCATCTTTCCGCTGGCTATTTTACCATCTATTACCGGGATTGTGATCAGTATCAAACAATTCCTTCTGAAGCGGTTCGATCCACTTACAATCACATTGTTTCTGTTTTCAATGCTCATTCCCTTTTTACCCTCGTCCAACCTGCTTGACCCACTAGGCCTTTCACGGGCAATGATGGCACTGGTATTAACTTGCTGCTTTTTGCCGCCAAAGAAAACAACAGCAGGTTGTTAAATACCTGCTGTTGTTTTGCGTAACCGCTTTATTCATTTGGGGAGATAGCTTCTTACCTGTGGGTACTTATCGTCCTTAAGCCAGTTTCTTATACCCTTCCGTAAGAACAAACTTGGAATCTGCCGACCGAATGCGGAAAGACTTCGCATGGGTATATTCCGGCGAGTGATACCATTTCTTTGCCTGTTCCATCGAATCAAATTCCAAAATCACCAATCGCTGCGGTGACCATTCGCCTTCCAGCACCTCGGTCTGCCCTCCTCGGGCCAAATATTTACCGCCATACAACTCCAGTGTGTGCGGTGATAACTGTTTGTATTCCTCAAAAACAGCCTGGTCTTTGACAATTATTTCAACTACGACATAAGCAGACATGCGAACCTCGATTACCTATCTATTTCCCTAACGCAGCTTTGACGCGTGCGGGTGTATATGGTACTTGCCGCATCCAGACACCCGTCGCATTATAAATTGCAGCTGCCATCGCAGGTGCTACACCGTCAATCGCAATTTCTGAGACTGATTTCGCACCGAATGGTCCACTGGGTTCGTCCGTCTGAATAAAGATCACGTCCGTCACCGGCGAATCGCTAAACCGTGGGACTTTGTAATTGCCAAAATTGGTTGTCGTCTGGTGGCCTTGTTCGTCGAATAACATTTCTTCGGTCATGGCAAAGCCTAATGCCTGAGACATTCCTCCTTCTACCTGACCTACACAAGTGAATGGATTGATCACACGTCCGCAATCAACCAGCATGAGCAATCGATCTACTGCAATCTTGCCGGTTTCGGTATCCAGACTGATTTCAACAAACTGTACCGCGGTCGGAGGCGGACTGACCTGGCTGACGTGAGATGCACTGGCGATGATTTGATGTTGGTTCCATTGGTGGAAACTGCTTAATCCTACTTCTTCCAATGTGACCGATTTCCCATCGGGTGCAACTACTTTCCTATCAGTTAATACCAGTTTTTCTGGATCCGGATAGTTCATCATATCTGCTGCATGCTCGCGGATCTGGCGGGCAACTTCCATCGCGGTTTTCTTGACTGCCATACCTGAGAGGTATGTGGTGCTGCTGGCGTATGCACCTTTATCAAATGGGGTGACGTCTGTATCCGATGAATAGACATTCAAGTCTTCTACTGGGATGCCTAATTCTTCGGCAGCCATCTGAGCCAAAATCGTATCCGATCCGGTGCCCAGGTCAGTTGCGCCCATCATCAAGTTGAAGCAGCCATCATCATTCATCTTGATCGTCGCCGATGCCATATCCAGACCTGCGATGGATGAACCATGGATCACACCTGCCATCCCAATTCCCTTGCGGATCTTGCCGGTCTGTTTCTGATATTCAGCATGTTTGCGGTGGTAATCAGTCACTTTCAAGCCTAATTCAAGCGCTTGCTCTAATGCAGAAGTCATCAGGACTTGTTCAGTACCTTCACGTCCTTCACCCAGGGCTTTAGAGAGATATAGAACTTCACCTTTTTTGATCCAGTTCTTTTTCTTGAAATCTACCTCATCCACACCCATTTGGTTGGCGATCTCAGCCATACAGACTTCAATCCCATATTCACATTGCATAGCGCCGTAACCCCGGAAAGCACCGGTGGGAGGAGTATTGGTATAAACCACATCACATTTAAAACGTGAATTGACCGCGTTATAGAGCGTAAGACCTTTGAATCCACCAACCATGTTGACAGTCAAGCGAATGGGTTGCGTAAGCACCGGTGTCACCCAGCAAGATACAACTCGGTGGCAGTCACTTTACCGTCTTTGACAGCCACTTTGTAACGCATTATCTCCGGGTGGCGGCTGCGTGAGCTGGTGAATTCTTGCAGACGGGTATATTCCATCCGGACAGGTTTTCCGGTAGCGATGGTGAGATGGGAGCAGAGATCTTCCAGCAGCATTTCTTGTTTATTGCCAAAACCACCGCCAATACGTGGTTTAATGACCCGAATTCGTTTCATCGGCAAATTGATGAGCGGAGCAACCATTCGGCGGACATGGTAAGGTACCTGGGTGCTGGAGCGAATCACCAGACGCTGGTTCTCATCCCAGAAAGTAATACAAACATGCGGCTCGAGATGGGCATGCTGCTGTTTCCCGGTTCGGTATACAGCTTCATACACTCGGTCGGCTTCTTTGAAAGCCTGATCTACATTTCCAGATTCGGCTTCAATATGCTGGCAGATATTGCGGCTGCGATCATAAATTCCTTCTGTGTCTGCCTCATCATGGATGATGGTAGCGCCTTCACGAATGGCTTCTTCAGCGCTCAAGATGAGTGGGAGCTGTTCATATTCCACTTCGATCAATTTCAATGCTTCGTCAGCTAATTCAGGAGATTCAGCTGCAACAATTGCAACCCGATCGCCTTCGTGTCTTACTTTATTATCCAAACAAACCTGGTCGAATGGTTCGGGTTGGCGATAGCTTTGCCCACCGCTGGCATATTTCACTCGGGCAATATCCTGATAAGTCAAAACAGCCTTCACGCCAGGAAGTGCTTTTGCTTTGCTGGTATCAATCTTCTTGATAATCGCATGCGCATGCGGGCTGGTGAGTAAGGCGCCATAAAGCATGCCTTCCATTTTGATATCATCCGTAAAAACGGGTTTGCCCCTGACCAGTTTCTCGGCATCCACTTTGATTTCAGGCTGACCCACCACTCCGTGTAACCGGATAACCTTTTGGTGAAAGCACCAGCGGTGGCAGTGGATCGGTAGAGCCATCCCGCCGATAAAACGCTTCAGGTAGTTCCATTTTAGCCCAGGTCGTCTGTCAAATCCATCCGGATTACATCCGCTGGAGGTAATTTCTCGCCGCGCATTTGGGCTGCTGCCCGCTGGATTGCTTGTACCGGGCGCACATATCCTGTACATCGACAGACAACAGTATTCAATGCTTTACGGATTTCCGCTTCGGTTGGGTTAGGATTCTTATCCAGTAATGCTTTTGCAGCCAGTAATTGCGCCGGAGTACAATAACCGCACTGGATAGCCCCGGTTTCCATGAACGCTTTTTGAAGCGTGTTGAGTTGTTCGTCTGGATTGATACCTTCCAGAGTAATAATTTCTTTTCCCGACTGCATCTACCGCCTTGGTACGGCAGCTATTCACAATCCGGCCAGCAAGAATGACCGTGCACGTGCCGCAGGTTCCATCATCGCAGCCGCGTTTGACACTATAAAATGCCAGTTTTCGCAGGACATCACGCAGATTATCATCCTGACTAACCTGAACATTGTACTGTTTGGAGTTTATGGAAAGGGTAATGGAGATCTGTTTGGTTTTCATCCGGATAAACCTCTCTCTTTTCTCTAAGTTCCAGCGGTAAGCTGTCTGTATTGGGGAATTATCTAAATTATAACGGAAAGCATTGTCAAATAGGTGTGCTATTCTTCCTATTAATTAAAAAAGGAGGCTGAAGATCAGCCTCCTTTTGCATCTTATCTTTCCATACTGACAACCTGGTGTTCCCAGCGATGCCAGCCGCCAAAACGCTCATCCAACAAGCGCTTCCCTTCACCAGGACATTCCAAACCGGCCAATTCCAGATCAGCATCCACCATAATTCGAACCAGTTCATGGAATTTGATCTTTGGTTCCCAATTGAGTGCTTTGCGTGCTTTGCTTGGATCAGATAATAGATAGTCTACTTCAGTGGGGCGGAAGTAGCGCGGGTCAATTTCAACATACTTATGCCAATCCATATCTGCGTAACCAAAAGCTTCATCCAAAAATTCACTGATCTTGTGTGCTTCACCGGTACCGATTACGTAATCATCAGCCTGATCCATCTGGAGCAACTGCCATTGGGCTTCCACATATTCAGGTGAATAACCCCAATCCCGGCGAGAATTCCAGATTTCCCAGATATAGTTTTTGCTGCTTGCCGGCTTTGATCTGCGCCAACGCACGGGTGATCTTACGGGTAACAAAGGTCTCACCCCGACGTGGAGACTCGTGATTGAACAGGATGCCATTTACAGCGAACATGTTGTAACCTTCACGATAATTTCGGGTGACCCAGTAAGAGTACACTTTAGCCGCAGCATATGGGCTGCGAGGTTCAAATGGTGTATCTTCTTTCTGAGGTGGTTTGGCTCCGCCAAACATCTCACTCGAAGACGCCTGATAAAACCGGGATTTGATTCCGCTCTTGCGAACAGCTTCCAAAATCCGAATTGTACCTAAACCAGTCACATCGCCAGTGTATTCGGGCATATCAAAACTAACCCGAACATGGCTTTGCGCTGCCAGGTGATAGATCTCTTCAGGTTGGATTGTATAAATGACATTCACCAGTGTGTCTGAGGATGTCACATCACCGTAATGCAGGTGGAGGTGAACTTTCTTTCCATTTACATGTGGGTCGCTGTAAATATGGTCAATTCTGCGGGTGTTGAAGGTGCTTGCTCTGCGGATAACGCCGTGCACTTCGTACCCCTTTGGATAAGAGTAACTCAGCCAGATACGAACCATCCTGACCGGTGATACCCGTAATGAATGCTTTTTTCAATTTGAACTCTCCCAAAAATGGTGTGCGCATCACTTCATTTTCAGACAACGCATTCATTATACTCCAGTCCGAATTCATCAATCATTCAAACTTGCTTGGCTTCACATTTGCACGTTGCTAGCTACATCGGAGCATAGATTTGCCTCCCTCTCACTTCTGCTCCACACATAGAAATCTCAATATCTCCTGACAAGTCCTTGATCATTTTTGACAAATACTTGCAGTTAATTTGACATTCACACTTCTCAACAAGCGTATAAACATTAAACCAAATGATCTGAAGTCAAGAGGTCTCGATGGATTTCTTGATGGTTGTAATAATTCTCGCTTTTTCGCTTGCCACTTTCGGTTTACTCGTTGGATGCAAAATCTTTCTGAGAGGAGCCAAATGATCATTTTGTATTGCTGTTATTGCCGGTTATAGCCGTTTATTTGTCTGTCTTGCCCTATTCAACCCGGAGAAATTTGGATGACCCTTTATTGGTTGGTTTCAAATTTTCTTTTTCATGATTGTTTTAATTGTCCTTGTCAAACCCTTGGGACATTACATGGCCTGTGTGTTCGAAGGTAAAAAATCCGTTCTTGATTTCGTTTGTAAACCTGTCGAGAAAAGCATCTAGTGTACCGAATGTGCAATATTGATCCATTAGCT
The DNA here is from genome assembly GCA_963818305.1 of uncultured Chloroflexia bacterium. Classification (GTDB taxonomy): domain Bacteria; phylum Chloroflexota; class Anaerolineae; order Anaerolineales; family Anaerolineaceae; genus DAIOEK01. Next base: position 291,086 of record CAWFRQ010000010.1, on the reverse strand, counting down.
GAGATGGATTGGAAGGAATACTCGATCTGCATATACTTACCTTAGGTTTAGTTGGAGTAATCGGGTTGTATACATTACTTCGCGTTACAACAAGTGTTACCTCTCAATCCGCTTACATTACCCTCGATCAAACCAGACTTAGCATTCAACACTGCCGTTAGTTTCGTGACTAACACCAATTGGCAAAGCTATGCCGGTGAATCCTCCATGAGCTTCTTTTACTCAGCTAATCGGATTTACAGTTCAAAACTTCATTTCTGCAGGTACCGGTATCGCGATATCTACTAGCTTTAATCCGTGCGTTAGCCCGGAAAAATAGCCGAACTCTTGGGAATTTCTGGGTTGACCTAACACGCTCAGTACTTTATATCCTATCTACCATTATCCATTCCTCTATCAATAGTCCTTATTAGCCAGGGAGTTGTCCAAACTTTTACTCCATCAGTAACGTAAATACCCTGGAGGCTAGAACGTCCGATCAGACAATTTTATTCGGACCAGTAGCATCACAAGTTGCGATCAAACAATTAGGTACAAATGGTGGTGGTTTTTTTAATGCAAATTCTGCTCATCCATTTGAAAACCCAACTCCCATCTCAAATTTTCTTGAGATGCTCGCAATCGTTCTAATACCAGCTGCATTAACCTATACCTTTCGGTGAAATGGTCGGGGATAACCGTCAAGGATGGGCTATTATCGCAAGTATGACGATCATTCTGACGCTCTTTATATGCTTAACATATTATGCGGAATCGAATCCAAATCCATTTCTATCTTCAATTCATGTAAATCAGGTAGCTAATAGTAGTAATCCTGGCGGCAATATGGAAGGAAAAGAAGTTCGGTTTGGAATTGCAAATTCCGCGATGTGGGGTGTCTTAACTACAGCAGCTTCAAATGGATCGGTAAATTCTATGCATGATTCATTTACTCCAATCGGTGGGTTTTCCCTCCTTATTTTAATGCAGTTAGGAGAAGTTATCTTTGGAGGTGTTGGGTCTGGTTTATACGGTATGCTGGTTTTTGTGATAATTGCAGTATTTGTTGCCGGTTTGATGGTTGGCAGAACCCCTGAGTATCTGGGTAAGAAAATTGAGACTTTTGAAATGAAAATGGCTGCCCTCTTAATACTAATTATGCCAATGCTGGTTCTTGGATCTAACCGCAATCGCCGTATCTACAAACGCAGGCAAGGAGGCAGTTCTAAATAATGGACCGCATGGATTCAGTGAAATTTTGTATGCTTTCACCTCGCAAGGGAACAACAACGGATCCGCTTTTGCAGGTCTGAATGCCAATACGCCTTTTTATAATATTTTTGGTGCGTTAGCCATGTTAATTTCTAGGTATTGGCTGATTGTCCCCACGCTTGCATTAGCCGGTTCACTTGCCAGTAAGAAGAAATTACCACCTGGTAATGGTACCCTCCCGACACACAACCTCCTCTTTATAGGTTGGACAATAGCCATCGTCTTAATCGTGGGTGCTTTGAATTTTATTCCTGCTCTTGCTCTCGGACCAATAGCAGAACACCTCATGATGGCAGTGAAATAAGAATATTGGATTACATATGAATACACAAAATAATTCACGGATCGAACTCTACCGTAGAGCTTTTCTCGACAGTCTTCTAAAATTGAATCCTCGAACAATGTTGCGCAATCCAGTCATGTTCATTGTTGAGATTGGTAGCATTCTGACAACCATTTTATACTTCCGAGCTCTTATCAAGGTGGGTGATACACCAGCCTCATTTATTGGATTGATAACAATCTGGTTATGGATTACAGTGATTTTTGCTAATTTCGCAGAAGCAATTGCGGAAGGACGCGGAAAAGCTCAAGCGGCAGCTCTTCGAAAGACCCGTAAAGATTCAATAGCAAAAAAAATGCAATCCAAATCAAAAGACCATAATTTCTCGATCGTATCATCTGTCGAATTTCGGGAAGGGGACTTATTCCTCGTCGAAACAGGAGATATCATCCCGGTAGATGGAGAAATCATTGATGGCATAGCTTCGGTTGATGAAAGTGCTGTAACAGGCGAAAGCGCTCCTGTGATTCGTGAATCTAGGCGGGGATAGAAGTGCAGTTACTGGTGGTACCCGCATCCTCTCAGATTGGCTGGTCGTAAAAGTCAGTTCCAATCCTGGAGAAGGGTTCTTAGACCGGATGATAACCCTTGTTGAAGGAGCAAAACGTCAAAAAACACCCAATGAATTAGCTCTAAGCATTCTCCTTTCTGCCTTCACAATCATTTTCTTAACTGTCACGGTCACACTACTACCTTTTTCCAACTACAGTGTTGAAACGGCTGGTAAAGGGGATCCCATCAGCTTGACCGTTCTGATTGCCCTTCTGATTTGCCTGATTCCGACAACGATTGGTGGTCTGCTTTCCGCGATTGGTATCGCCGGGATGGATCGACTTGTTCAGAGAAATGTGATAGCTATGTCAGGTCGAGCAGTTGAAGCGGCCGGCGATGTGGATGTACTGCTGCTTGATAAAACAGGAACCATTACCTTTGGTAATCGTCAAGCTGCCGAATTTATTCCTGTTCATGGTGTGAGCGAATTCGAACTAGCTGATGCAGCCCAACTAGCCTCACTGGCCGATGAAACCCCAGAAGGCCGTAGCATTGTGGTTTTGGCTAAGAACAAATTCGGAATGCGAAGTCGCAAACTTTCCGCATCAGAACAATTTCCTGATGGGATGCACTTTATCCCATTTACTGCCCAAACAAGAATGAGTGGCGTCGACTTGACCATACCCAAATTCGCAAAGGTGCCGTGGATTCGATTTTTGCATACGTTCGGACGGTCGGTCATCCCATACCTGACGGAATCGATGCTATTTGACTTCAATTTCCCAAAAAGGTGGTACTCCTTTGGTTGTTGCTCGAAATGCAATGATTTTAGGTGTTGTGCATTTGAAAGATATCGTCAAAGGTGGCATCAAAGAACGATTTGCTCAACTGAGAAAGATGGGTATAAAGACTATCATGATCACTGGCGATAATCCGCTCACCGCTGCTGCAATAGCTGCAGAAGCAGGTGTGGATGATTTCCTCGCTCTAGCCACTCCTGAGAAAAAACTTGAACTAATACGCGATTTCCAACAGGGGGGCAACTAGTAGCGATGACAGGTGACGGTACCAATGACGCACCAGCGCTTAGCACAGGCTGATGTCGCTGTTGCAATGAATTCTGGCACTCAACCTGCCAGAGAAGCTGCCAATATGATTGATCTGGATAGTAATCCCACGAAACTAATTGAAATTGTGGAAATTGGCAAACAGTTACTCATGACCCGTGGATCACTGACCACTTCAGCATTGCCAATGATATCTCGAAATACTTTGTAATTATTCCAGCCGCATTTTCATCCACTTATCCCGCTCTTGATAAGTTGAATATACTGCGACTGGTATCGCCCCAAAGCGCAATCCTATCTGCGGTGGTGTTTAACGCCCTTATCATCATTGCACTCATTCCATTGGCATTACATGGCGTACCCTACAAGCCTAAAAGTGCAGCTCAATTATTCCAGTCTAACCTACTGATTTTTGGATTTGGTGGGTTGCTGATTCCATTTTTAGGAATCAAGTTAATTGATCTGATCATTACATTTTTTGCATGATATCTGAGGTTGATATGAAAAAAATCTTTCGTTGGCTCGTTCTTTTCCTGATTACCGGGTTATTTCTGGCAGCTTTTTACTGGGATGTCCGTCAATCCTTTTCGACAGTAGAACATAAAGTAATTGAAACACTTTTAACTATGGTTTTCTTTGGTTTTTGCTGGATATGGTCTGGTTTCAATGAAGTATCTTCTTATCAAGAAATGGTCAATCAGGACATGCAGACCGATTTACAAAGCGAATATTTGATTAATCAATATTTCTCCAGTATTCAATCTAAAGCTGACAAGCTTGAAATTTTTGATAAAGAACAATTCAATAATCATAATCAAAATTCCTCAAGGGAGAACTCCACAACAGAGAGGCAAGTATGCTGAAAAGTCTACGGAACTCTATTGTCTTCCTAACCTGGATGATATTCTAACTGGAGTAGTTTATCCCGCCGGGGTTACCGTTGTGGGAAACATTCTGTTTTCAAAACGCGCCAATGGTAGTCTGGTAATCAGAGACAACAAAATTATCGGTTCGGAACTGATTGGTCAAAATTTTCCTTCAGCAAGATATTTCCGCTCAAGACCATCTTCAACATACGACCATGAATATAATTCCGCATTCTCTGGAGGTTCCAACCTGGCAGTCACAGGTGATGTCTGGAAAGATAAGAACTTCTGCATTGGCCAGACAACTATCAGTTCAAAATGCGAGCCCAAACCAACCGGTGCCAATTGATTTAGTCACTGCTTCTGCAAGTGGTCTCGATCCTCATATTAGTGTTGCATCCGCTCGTTACCAAGCCCAACGTGTATGCAGATTCACGGAATCTCCCACGGGAATTGGTGGATCAATTGATTGACCGTTTCACCAGTCAGCCAGATCTCGGCTTTTTGGGCGAACCACGCGTAAATGTGTTGTTGCTCAATCTGGCTCTGGATGAGCTACAATAAGATTGTCCAAGCGTAACCTGTTCAACTTAAAGAAGTGACCATGTCGGATTATCAACGTCCTGATCCAGAAGAAATACTAAAAAAGATCCAAGTTGAAGAGGCTACTCTTCATCGGGGGAAATTGAAGATTTTCTTGGGATATGCTGCAGGGGTTGGAAAGACATATGCCATGCTCGAAGCTGCTCATCAGCGAGTTAGCCAGGGAATGGACGTCGTAATCGGATATATTGAAACACATGGCAGGAAAGATACAGAACACTTGCTATCTGGACTTGAGATCATCCCGCGTCGAACGGAAGAATACCGCGGAACCACTCTGACCGAATTAGAACTCGGATGCTGTCATCCGCCGTCATCCGCATATAAGTCTTAATCGATGAGTTGGCTCATACCAATTCACACGGTTCTCGTCATCAAAAAAGATATCAGGATGTCGAAGAAATTCTCGATCATGGTATCAATGTGTATACAACCTTAAATGTTCAACACATCGAAACCCTGAATGATATTGTCAACCAAATAACCGGGGTAAGAATCCATGAGACCGTTCCCAACCGTCTCATTGAACAGGCTACGGAGTTAGAACTAATAGATTTGCCTCCTGAAGAACTGCTCGAACGATTAAAAGCCGGCAAGGTCTACATCCCTGAACAGGCTGCCCGAGCAGCAGATCAATTCTTCCGAAAAGGAAACCTGACGGCATTGCGTGAAATTTCCATGCGACAAGTCGCCGAGCGGATCGATAACCAGATGCTGGACTATATGGAAAACAAGTCGATCCAAGGTCCCTGGCCGGCCAAAGACCGTTTACTGGTAGCAATAAGCTCCCATCCAATGAGTGAGCGTCTGGTTCGAACAGCCAAAAAACTAGCCGACCAATTGAATGCTGAATGGCATGCAATCTATATTGAAACTCCTGAACGACTCAATTATTCGCCTTTCCACTCTGAACGGGTCACAAAAACCATGCGTCTGGCAGAAGAATTAGGTGCTACCGTTGTTACCGTAACGAATAATTCCATTCCAAAAGCCATTCTGGATTATGCTCGTAAACATAATGTCACCAAAATAATCGCCGGAAAACCACTCCGACCACGTTGGACAGAGTCTCTCCGAGGGTCGTTACTCGACGAAATTATTCGTAGCAGCGGTAACATTGATGTGTTGGTGATGAGCGAAACCAGCGGACCGATAAAAAGTCCCTCAAAGAATATACTTTTCAAAGAAATTAGGTATAAATATTATTTATTTAGTATCACGGTGGTAGGTTTAGCGACCCTCATAAGCTTCCCTATCCAAAAATTATTTCACCCAACTAATTTCGTCATGATTTATCTTGCAGTGGTCGTTATTTCCGCCCTTTATTTCGGACGTGGACCAGCAATTCTAGCTTCGATCCTAAGTGTGCTTGCCTTTGATTTTTTCTTTATTGAACCTAAACTCACTTTCTCGGTCTATGACACGCAATATTTTCTGACATTTATTGCCCTCCTCCTTGTCGGAATTACCATTAGCAATCTGACTTCTCGTGCAACGAACCAAATGGAAGCCTTGCAAAAGCGTCAGGAGCAAACTTTTGCGCTTTTATCGCTGAGCCGCGATCTCTCACATGCAGTCAATTTAGATCAAGTGGTACAGATCATAATTCAACACTTGACTCGAACCATAGGCAAGGATGTAGTCGTTTTGTTGCCAATCAACAATGAACTCGAAGTAGCCGGAATCAGCCCAGAGTTTTCACTTGATGCCAATGAGCTATCTGTTGCTTCTTGGGCTTATACCCAGAATACTCCCACTGGTATGGGAACGGATACCCTATCAGCAATCACAATCCGCTTCCAACCTTTGACAACCGCTCACAGTACTTTGGGAATTATTGGCATCCGACCATTTGAAGGCAATTCCTTTCAAAAACCCGAACAGCGTTTGTTACTAGAAGGAATTACCAATATTGCTGCACTTGGTCATTGAAAGGACAGTTCTCAATGATCAGACCCGCGAAAACCAAGTGCTCCGTGAGTCCGAGAAATTAAAAACCGCTATGCTAAATTCCATCTCACACGACCTGCGTACTCCACTCGCAACAATTACGGGTGCACTCGAGAGCTTGCTTGAAAATGAAGAACAACCAACCAATGCACCGTTATTGGATCAAACATCCAAGAAGGAACTGCTCCTATCTGCCTCAGAAGAAGCCAACCGGCTTAACAGGTTGGTCGGGAATTTTCTGGACATGACACGCCTGGAAGGTGGCGCTTTGCAAATGCGATGTGAAGAAACTGATTTTCAAGATTTGCTAAGTACCTCCCTTTCGCACCTACGAGACCGTTTGGGTGCATATCAGGTTGAGGTGAAATTGTGTGGAGAGCTTCCGCCGGTCTTTGTAGATTTTATTTTGATTGAACAGGTTATCCTTAATATTCTAGATAATGCGATGAAGTATTCTCCAATTGGTTCACCCATACAAATCGAAGTAAGAACCACATCAATGGACTTAATTACAAGCATAGCCGACCGTGGTGTAGGAATCCCCCATGACGAGTTGGATAAGATATTCGAGAAGTTTTATCGGATTGACCGACCACAATATCCACAGGGAAGCGGGTTGGGGTTGTCTATTTGCAAAGGTATTGTCGAAGCACACGATGGTCGGATTTGGGCGGAAAATCGTACAGGGGGTGGGACAATTATTCACTTTTCGTTACCAGTAAATCAAGAATTTCCTGCTAAATAAGGTTAAACTTCCATGATGGATGGTGCTTTAATATTAATCGTAGATGATGAAAAACAGATCCGACGCATGTTATATACTGCGTTATCTGGTCACCACTACCATGTCATCGAAGCATCTACCGGAAGAGAGGGATTAGAAATTGCCGCGTGTCAGCATCCAGACATAATCTTGCTCGACCTTGGCCTGCCAGATATGGATGGTGTCGAAGTGATCCGCAGCTTGCGTGAGTGGAGTGATACTCCAATCATCATCCTATCTGTTCGTGAGCATGAGCAAGATAAAGTTCTGGCATTAGATGCAGGTGCAGAAGATTATTTAACCAAACCTTTTGGAATCAGCGAATTATTAGCTCGAATTCGGGTAATTCTGCGACATTACGGGAACGTAAAGCATGAACCGATTTTCAAGTCGTCTGGTTTGGAAGTGGACTTTTCGAAACGCACTGTTACTGATGGATGGTATGGATATCTTTTTAACTCCCACCGAATATGATCTTCTAAAATCTATTAATTCAAGTGGGAGGAAAAGTACTGACTCACAGACAAATCCTTTCCAAGGTCTGGGGAGAAGCGTATGAATTTGAAACACATTTATTGCAGGTGAATATTAGTAACCTGCGCAAGAAAATCGAACCAGATACTAATCTTCAAAAATACATAATAACTGAAAGTGGAGTAGGGTATCGATTTAAGATGGATGAGTATTTCTCTAGGTGAATTTTGGAATAATTTTTTTTGCCCAATTAATCCATCCTAAGACCACACTTGAATTTATTCTTAATTTCTTTGGTAAAATTCAATCCAGAACTGTGAGGCTATGTGAGACGACGAAATACATTCTCAGCTTTACGCTGGATTTCTGTAGTATTCATCTTTATTGCGATGATCCTGGCTATGGTCGAATTAGCTCAGTACAGCCGGGTGCGGTCTAACTTTCCAGCCGGGATGATGGTTGCTAATTTAAATATCGGTAATCTGGATCGTTCGACTGCCGCAAATCGGATTTTGCAAACTTACTCAGCAGCTATTGAATTGCGTTATAACAATGCAGCTATTCAGATCAAACCATCAGCCGCCGGTTTTGATTTAGATTTGGAAGGTATGTTAACTGCCGCAGATATGCAACGCGTCGGTCAATCATTCTGGACTGGTTTTTGGGACTTCCTTTGGAACCGCCCGATTCAAACCAGCGAAATTCCATTGCGTGCAAGCCTAAATGAAAATCAACTGCGTACCTACCTACAGAACGAAGTCGCAGCCCGGTACGACGAACCACCGATCCCAGCCATGCCAATTCCAGGCAGTACCAGTTTCACTCCAGGAAAACCCGGTAATACACTTGATATCGACCGCGCAGTTCAATTAATTGACACAGCATTGCGTTCTCCCTCTAATCGGATAGTAAATTTAAGCTTTCAGAATACTTCCGCTCCCCGACCGTCAATCCAGAATTTACAGGTTCTCATCCAACAGGTGGTAACCACCAATCAATTTGATGGGATCGTTGATATCTATTTGGAAGACATGCAGACCAATGAGACCCTGCATTACGCAACCCAGAACGGTGCTTCCTTACCAGTAGAACCAGATATCGCGTTTTCTGCAGAGAGTTCAATCAAGATCCCAATTATGGTATCCACCTTGAAACGGACTGATGAACCCACACCGGAGAACATCGTCACAGCCATGCAGCTCATGATTGAACAATCTGGCAACAATCCAGCAGACACATTGATGGATGCGATCCTGACCAAAGGTTTTGGTCCGCTAGAAGTCACTCAGGATATGCAAACCCTTGGCCTCGAGAACACCTTTTTAGGTGCCTACATGGCGCGGCCAGATTTCTTGCAGCGGTTCATTACCCAGGCAAACTCACGTACGGATATCCTCACCGATCCAGACCCTTTTAGCCAGACTACACCCCTTGATATGGGTCTGCTGCTCAGTGATATATATACCTGTTCACTTAGCGGTGGCGGTGGGCTTTCAGCCGCACTAAATAATGCAGTTACTCAAACAGAATGCCAACAAATGATCAATCTTTTGGCCGGGAATAAAACGGTGGCCATTCTTTTACAGGCTGGCTTGCCAGAAGGAACCCGGATTGCCCACAAACACGCCTATGCCACTGAAAGTGATGGAGTGATCCACACGATGGGCGATTCCGGCATCATCTATACTCCAGGTGGAAATTATGTGGTTTCAATATTCCTGTATCACCCTGTTCAGTTGGTTTGGGACCCGGTAAATAAGATGGTCGCAGAAATCTCGCAATCCATTTATAACTATTTCAATACCAATTAGTCTCACAAAACGAACGATTTTTTTGTAGTTGCTTAGCCGCTGACATCATTGGCTATGCGCAATAGGTTGGTCGATGAAATTACAACTTATTCGCGTCTACATCTACTCCATCCACCTTGCGATGCAGGAATTCTAGAAGCCGGTCGGCTTCCATCCCCACCAGGCCAGCAACTTCGGATTCTAATTGCAATACTGGCTGATGGCAGGCACGCATTCTGCCATTTTCATCATCATGCCGCTCGATCAAATGCTCCATTCGTAATCCTGCACCCACCAATAGATCTTTCTCAACCATTTTATCTGCTAAAAAGAGGATCTTCGTCTCCCAGCTCTCTTGAGAAAACCCCTCGTCCAAGATGCAAAAAACTTGATGCATCTCAATGCTTTTGCTTAAGAGCGGATAACCGGCATTCCTAATCATCTCCGCTCCCAGTTTCCCATGCCGAGATGGATCAGGTTGCAACACCGGTTTATCAATATCGTGGAGTAGACCAGCCCGGTGAACCAGAATTGGATCTATCTCAATCCCCATTGTTGCGCAGCAGGCATGCAAGGATAAATCCTGTCAGTGCAACTTTTTGGGTATGCCGCCATAAACCTGGTTTTACTCCAAGTCTCACTGCTATCCGTTGGCAGGTTTCAAATGTGGGAATTTCACATTTGGTGATTCGTTGCATGCTGGTTGGAAAATCTGCATAAGTCAAAATCAACTGTCCAAATATGCGGATGAGAGCGAAGTGCAGGCAAGTCACGCATCAACCAGATCGCGTTCCAACCGGCAGTTGCGGCGCCATTCGCATCGATCTCGAATGAGTTCCCTATCATCAAACAATCCTCTGGTTTTACATCAAGGTCTTGTTGGATTGCTTGAAAATACTCTGGTTCTGGCTTTTGCAAATGAAGGTCGTGACTGGTGTAAATTCGTTCAAATGCACCATTCAATCCGACCCTCGCGAGTGCGTTTGCGACCATCCCCCGGTCTAATTCATTTGCATTGGATGCGAGACAGCATACGAATTTTCCCTTCAACTCAGTGATCAATTCGACCACACCGGGAGTCGCTTCGACCTTTGGCCAATTGGCCATCGGCCCCACCCCACCTGGAAGTTCTTCCATGACTGTGTCGCCCCAATCAAAACAAATCACTTTCATAAACTCCACCTCACTCAAATGGTTATGACATTATAATTATGCGAGCATGAATAGCAAAGAGCGAAGTATCTACTAAGCTTGAAAAATTAGCTAAGAACAGGTGTTAATTCTGCCTGACATTTATCATATGGAGCGAAGAATGGCATTCATTTCCTTTCCAAAAGATTTTCTGTGGGGTACAGCCACATCCTCATATCAAATTGAAGGTGCCTGGAACAAAGATGGGAAAGGTGAGAGTATCTGGGATCGATATTCACACAAAGCAGGAAATGTATTAAATAATGATCACGGCGATATCGCATGTGACCACTATCACCGCTGGGAAGAAGACTTGAAACTGATCCGTGATCTTGGTGGAAAAACCTACCGACTTTCCCTATCCTGGCCACGGATAATGCCTGAAGGTACTGGAAAAGTCAATCAGAAAGGTCTTGATTTCTACTCCCGTCTGATTGACCGGCTACTTGAGTACGATATTCAGCCAAACGTCACCTTATACCACTGGGATTTGCCCCAGGCTCTGCAAGACCGGGGCGGTTGGGCTGTCCGCGATTCTGTGCAATGGTTCAGCGACTACGCTGAAGTGGCATTCAAACACCTCGGAGATCGCGTACCCATGTGGTGCACCATCAATGAGCCATGGGTGGTGGCATTTTTAGGTAACAATTATGGCGTGATGGCACCTGGTTTCCAGGATTTTTCACGGGCTATGCAGGTCACTCATCATTTATTGGTAGCTCATGCCAATGCTGTTCAGAAATTCCGAATGATGGGAATGAACGGAAAAATCGGTATTGTGCTCAATGTATCCCCGCATCTACCTGCGAGCACTAAGGAAGAAGATGTTTTAGCTACCCGGCGATTTGACGAGTCATTAAATCACCTTTACATGCGTCCGCTATTCAAGGGAGAGTATCCCCCTGAATTCATGAATTGGATCGGGGATCACGCTCCAAAAATGGAAGCTGGAGATTTGAGCATCATCCAGAATTCGAATGACTGGCTTGGCTTCAATTATTATTCAACCAATAAGATTCGCTATAGTCAGAATGGCGGTATGCTGAAATCGGCAGGAGAACGGTGCTCGGCGCCAATTTTTGGAGAAACAGCGATGGGTTGGGGCATTTATCCACCCGGATTAACCAAAATTCTAGTCGACTTCAAGAACGAGTACGGTGATATTGATATGTACATCACCGAAAATGGTACCTCAGTTCAGGATGATCCTGATTCATCTGGTTTTGTTCTCGACCGTGGTCGCATTATCTATATTCGCGAACATCTGCTAGCTTTAAAAGCAGCGATGGATCAGGGTGTTAAGGTGAAAGGGTATTACATCTGGAGTTTCCTGGATAACTTCGAGTGGGCACAAGGGTATGAACCTCGTTTTGGTATCGTTCGGGTAGATTACGACACCTTAAAGCGCACCCCGAAGAAGAGCTACTATTGGTTCCAGGAAGTCGCTAATCAGAACGGGTTCTGGGAGTAGATTGTTGAATTACAACCTATTATCTAATTGACCATAACATGGGATCAATTGGTTTTATCCCGTGTTATGGGAAGGGTGACCTCCCTTTCATAGCGGATGGGTTTACTGCTCGAGAGAGCAATCTCTACTTCTTTATCATACCCCAGACCTGTGCCTTCCATATTGCTTCGGATTTTTCCATCGAAAAGTCCTACGGTTGGGAAATTTTGTACACCCGAAAACCCAATCTCTTTTATCTGCTTAAGGAACACAGGCATCATACGAAATGGGTCGGTGGCATTTACACCAGCAAGGACGGGGGTCTTCTTAACCATCGGTAGCACCTCCCCTGCCATTTCCATGACAATAGCATTTGCATCCCCATAAGCGAAAAGGCCGGTCATCGACACTCTGCCTGCCATGCGGTATCGCCCGGTGTTATAAACAATGATCAGGTCAATTCCACCTGCTTCTTCACTTTTCGCTGAAATGCCAGTACCAACTCCACCACCAAGAATTGGAATACCTTGTTCGGCTTTTGCATAAAGTTTTTTTAGAATTTCATTTCTTTCGATTGTCATGGTGATCTCCATTACAACAAATTTTTATCGTATGGTGTACACAAATTGAAATTTTTTTGCCTTACTTCTTGAAAACTAATAGGCTGCTGCCGCCGGCTTGAGCTACTTTGTCAGCGGTGACGTCTGATTTAAATGGTCCTTCCCCGAGCACGCCGACATTAATCATGAATGTCTTGCACCCATGTTTTTCAATTTCTGTTTTTAGAAAGGAAAATTCCTGACCCTTTGTATCAAATGCACCGATCACTGCTACTATTTTTGTCATCCGATATCCTCCTGTTTTAGATTCGTGGAAAAAATCCAGTTCATTTGTCATCTAAAAACCTATAAGTAATGAGTAAAAAATCCAGTTTCATAATGGGTTTGTAATCTGTTTCCTCTAGGTCACACACCCAGATATTTTTCACGAAGTATAACGTTTTCTAAAAAGTTCCCGCTTCAGAATTGAAAACTGTTTTTCCGCTCAGCAGGATATAAACTCGATCTGCAAGTGCTTCAGCGACATGGATATTCTGTTCAACTAGCAGTATGGATATGTTTTCCTTCAAGTAACTTCCGGCAAGTCTCAATTACCAGGTCAACCGCGATTGGTGAAAGTCCTTCTGAAGGTTCATCCAGGAGGATGATGGAAGGATTTAATCACCAATGCCCGGCCAATGGCAAGCATTTGCTGCTCTCCACCGCTCAGTCGCGTTCCGCTAATCTTGCGGCGGTTTGCCAATTCGGGAAAGAGGTCGTAAACACGGTGCTGGATTCCAAGCTGCTTTATGTCCTGTCTTTCGATATGTCAGTGTCAGATGTTCATCAACAGATAATGAAGGGAAAAGACGTCTGCCTTGGGGAACATATCCGATTCCCAGCTCTAGCAATTTCAAAGGGTTCTTTTTTGGATATCTCAATGTTGTTCCAACGGATACTTCCTCCTTTTGGAGGAGTTAAGCCCATGATCGAACGCATTAATGTGGTTTTACCCATCCCATTTCGTCCTAGTACAGCAACACATTCCTGACCGACTTTCAGTGAGCAGCCTTGCAGAACATGGCTTTCACCGTAATAGGTTTGAAGATCTGCAGATTTCCAGGTTTGCTTGGTGGTCGTTCATCAATTCAGACATAGGAGCTCCCTAAATAGACTTTTTGCACTTCTACATTCGAACGGATTTCTGCCAGGTGTTCCTTCCGCAATTACCGATCCGTGGTACATAACAGTAATCCGGTCAGCGATATCCAGAACAATTTCCATATCGTGTTCTATCAAAATTAATGTCACATCTCGAGGCAATTTCTTGATGATGTCGGTCAAGATGATCCGTTCAGAAGGAGATAAGCCCGCTGCGGGTTCATCTAACATGATCAATTTCGGACGCATCGCAAGTGCCATCCCAATCTCAAGTTGACGCTGCAAACCATGAGAAAGCTCAGACACTTTTGAAGAAAGTATATGCGTCCAATCCAACCTGATCTGTGACTTCACGAACCCAATCCCGTTCAGATTTATATTTTTTCCAGGGTCGAAAAAAACGAAAGGACTTGGTTGCCCCACCTGAACCTGCCAGATAAAGGTTTTCTTCAACCGTCAGGTTCAAGGAACAACTGTGAAATTTGATAGGTACGACCCAGACCCAGATTTGCACGTTTTTGAACGCTTTTCCGGGTGATATCAACACCAAAGAAATGGATACTGCCTTCATTAGGAATCAGTTCCCCGGCTATTGTATTAAATAAAGTGGTTTTACCAGCACCATTTGGCCCGATCAGAGCACGTCGTTCTCCGACTGGAACATTCAAAACTGACTGAGCGTACTGCTTGAACACCTCCAAAGTTTTTAGAAACGGATTTTACGGATAAGGGCATGCGATCTGATCGGGCATTTTTTTTAAATTCTCCTGAGTACTTAATTTCTTTCGATGTTACAGCTGATGGTAATTATTTCCCAAATTCTACAAACTCATAAATATTTGCTGCGTCTAACATCTCTAGCGGGAAGTCAGAGCAATTCTGGGGTGGATATGTGTTTCCATCGATTGGTTGTTTTAAGTATGTGATCAGGATCGTATGGACCAAATTGGCTGACATTCTTTACGGTCCAGATACCCTTGTTGTACAATGTGCCGTCTTCAGCCTGAGTTACTTCACGGATGTAAACATTCCCGATCGCGGAATGGTAGGTCGGATCCAAAGTAACTGGACCACGAGGATCATCGGTCATGTCCACTTTTAGCATCGCATCGACCAGCGCTGTTTTGTCGGAAACATCACCATTGACTGCTTCGATGGCGCGTAGGATCATGCGCATGGAAGAGTAGGCAAATTCAGATGCAGCAGAAGGATTGCGACCCCAGCGTTTCTTGAAGGCGTCTTTGAAGCATTCCATTCAGGGGTATTCAGGTCATCAGCGGTGTGATGAGGTGAAAAAGAACCAACGATATCGACCGGCAGTGCATCGAGATCAGGTTTTTCAAAGGTGTTGGATTGGCCGATGAGAGCAATCTTCTTGTTGTAGCCCAGTTCAACGAATTGTTTGACAAAGTTCACCGCATCGCCACCACCACCGTTGTAAAGGACGCATCGTAACCTTGATCCAGCGGGATGGAAGCGATCATGGATGAGAAATCTGAAGTTGATCCGGGAGGAGACCAGACACTGGTGACTTCTTCACCACCACCGCGGCAGAAACCGCGCATGAAACCACCGCCCTGGTTCCAGGGATAAGAATAATCTTCACCGATCTGGTAGATTTTCTTCCAACCTTTTTCCGTCGCCAGCCAGTAACCGAAAACATCCATCGACTGGGCGCCGTCCAGGTAGCGCGCACGATCATGGGATGGAATTGGCGCATGGTCATATCTTCCGAAGCAGAATACATCGGGATGACCGGAATATTCTTGTCCTTCATGTAATCCGCAACGGCCAGGCCTTCATCACCGGAGACCATTCCGGTCAGAATATCGATTTTATCCTGCTCAACCAATTTCTTGGATTTGGTAACAGCCTGTTCGTTATCCAGCTGATCATC
Source organism: uncultured Chloroflexia bacterium (assembly GCA_963818305.1). GTDB lineage: Bacteria > Chloroflexota > Anaerolineae > Anaerolineales > Anaerolineaceae > DAIOEK01. The sequence continues at coordinate 275,249 of CAWFRQ010000010.1, read as the reverse complement.
TTCCATAATGAGGTTGATCTTCTTGCCGCCAGCCATGTAATTCGCTTCTTCCAGCGCCAGAACCGCACCTTGTTTCTGCATTTCGCCAAAACCAGAGAAAAGACCTGTGAAAGGCACTGATCATACCGATTTTGATTTCACCAACTTCCGCTGGTGCGGCGGGTTCAGCCGCAGCCGCAGGTTCTTCCGCTGCAGGAGCAGCAGGCTCGGCTGGTGCAGCCGGAGCGACCGGTTCTGCAGGAGCAGGGGCAACTGCAGGGACACCGCATGCTACCAGGAGCATGCTCGATATCATTACAACCGTGACAATCAAATACAGCTTTTTCGTCATTTTTATTCTCTCCTTTTAGTGATTTGGTTTGACAACAATCTTTTGCAGTTGCATGTCTTACGTAAATATGTGATGCATTTCCGGTACACTACCTCCTTTGATTTATAGAATCCGGCTTAACCTTATTTGGAGCCAGGAAAATTTGGTAAGAATTGCTAGATTTTTTGTCTTTTACGGATCTGTTCGAACCATACCAATGAATTCCTGTAGGTGAGAACAGGACAATCAGCAGGAAAATCACCCCGAGTAACCAGGTTGTATCGTTCGGTAACACCACTGATCAGCACATCCAGCCAAACTGCCACGAATGTGCCGACAACCGGACCAAAGAAGTAGGAGGCGCCGCCCAGGATTACCGTCAACAAAACCCAGATCGTTCGACTCAATTGGATTGTGGTTGGCATGATGATCCCGGTGTTATATGCAGCCAGGATGCCTCCCAAGCCCGGCATATACCGAAGCAATCAGAAAAGCAACGACCCTGATCCAATAAACCGGGTAACCGATTGCTGCCATTCGTCGCGGATTTTCGCGAATTCCGTTTAGCGCTAATCCAAATGGGATTTCGAAATCCGCCAGAGTACGAAAATTCCGAGGACAAATAGGATCAAGAAGCCCAGTAAAAATTCTGGATATTCATTGAAGTTAATTCCATAAATAACAAATGGCCTAATGCCGCGAATACCAGACCAGCCACGTAAAATGGTTGTATTCTGTGCCGCGAAAGCCCAGCAGACCTGCCCAAAAGCCAGGGTAATCATCAGGAAGACAATTTTATGGGTACCCATCGCAATCATTCCGAACAACAAGGCCAGGATTAGTACCGCTCCTATTCCCATCAGATCTGGCCAGGGAAACATAATTCCCTTTTCCACACCGAATAGGCCAATAATGTACCCGCTAAGGCCAAAGAATGCAGTCTGGGTCAGACTAACCATTCCGCCCTGACCAATGAGAAAACCCATTGATAGTGAGAGAAAACCAAAGTAAATGATGCGGATGAATGTAGTGACTGTATACTGCCCAACATAATATGGCAGCAAGATCAACAGAATTGTAGCGATGCCAATGAAGGCAGCCTTCAGACCATTTTCCCGGAAGTATTTCATAACTGCCTCCCGAAGAGGCCCTGAGGTCGTGAGTGCCAAGACGAGCGCCATTGGAATGAAGATCAGGAAATACGAGTATTGCGGCGCGAAAGCTAGTCCAAAGGACATGATCTGCCCCAAAATGAGCGAGCTGACCACTGCACCCATCAAGCTACCCATTCCGCCGACGATGATGACCACCAGTGAGAGTGTCAGGATGGTTGTGTCCCCTCCCGGACTAAGCTGAAGGTAAGACCCGCCGATTACTCCAGCAAGTCCAGCCAGTAAACCTGAAAGAACGAAGACACTGGTGTAGATCCGGTTGATGTTGATTCCAAGTGCGCTAACAGTTTCACGGTCGTCTACTCCCGCTCGAACTGCCCTACCCAGGTTTGTTTTGTATAAAATCAACCATAGCAGTACAGCGATCAGAATACTGATACCCATCATCAGGTAGCGGAATCCCGGATATGACACTCCCATGATCGTAATTTGTGGATTCAGGTACTGCGGCACATTCAAGCTTATTGCAGTTCGTCGCCCAAAAGATAAGGCATACGTCCGCGATGATCATCGACAAGAGCTACAGTCAATAGGGTCTCGGGCAGGTCATTACCCCGCACCCTGCCTAACATGGTCTTTTCAAAAAGCAGCGCAAGGACAGCAATAGCTATCCCACCAACTAGCAGTGCCAGCGGCCAGTTACCCGTAGCCTTTACAACAGACCATCCTAAATATCCACCAAGCATATAAAATGCTCCGTGACTTAAATTAACAACACGCATCAAGCCAAAAGCTAATGTTAGGCCACTTCCGAGAACAAATAAAATTGCAGCTTGTGTTAATCCATTGAGAATTAAAATGATGTATTTAAGCTCCATAAATTGCGTCCTGTTATTGGGTGGAATTGATGAGATGGCTGCTAATAAATTCTCTATGTGCTTACTTGCAAAACCGATCTCTTATCGAATAACTAATCAAGATCTCGGCTCGTAATTTGGTGCTGCACAAAAGTAAACAATCTATGAATAGATAAAAGTCTTTATGTAAATCTGCGGGAAAACAAGAAAATCTTTCACGGAATGCAAGCAATTACTCCAATAAAACCATAATACAAACAATAATCCCTACCTCTATGATCACGAGGAGGGATTATTGCTAATGCAGAAGGTACTAGTCCAAATGGACTATGTGTCTTTTTGTAATGCCTGACTAACAGCCTCTGTACGGCTAGATACATTCATCTTTACCAGAATGTTGCTGACATGATTCTTAACTGTATTGGTACTAATATTTAATTGTTGTCCAATTTCTGCATTGGAGAGACCTGCTAATTATTAAATTTAAAACCTCTTTTTCGCGTTGCGACAATTTATTTCCGTTCGGAACGACAGGCGAATCATGCTTATTAAGGATTGCCTGGGCTATTTCCGGTGAAAGCGTGGGCAAACCAGCATGCGATGCGCGGATTGCTTCGGCTAGGCGATCTGCCGAAATATTCTTTAATAAATAACCCGTAGCTCCTGCCCTTAGAGCACCTCTCACCAGTGTATCGTCATTAAAACTGGAGAGTGCGATGATATGAATTCCAGGATCCGCCTGATGAATAAGTTGGATGGCTGTTACGCCATCAATTTCAGGCATCATAAGATCCATCAGTACGACATCCGGTTTAAGTTCTTGGCAAAGTCGAATCGCTTCATGCCCATTCGACGCTTCACCTACCAGTTTGAAATCATGAAAAGCTCGCAGGAAGGAAGCTAATCCTTCCCGCAACATATCATGATCATCAACAATTAGTACTTGTATTGGATCTGGTTTATTCAATTTGCTTTTCCTTGTGAATTTGCCGACCAAGTCACAGAAACACAAACTCCTCGACCAGGGTTACTTGTAATATCTAATTTAGCACCAATTGTTTCTGCGCGTTCTCGCATAATATTGATTCCTAGACTTTCATGTGCAATTTTGCTTTGATCAAATCCTCGACCATTATCCTGAATGATCAGTTTTACATTATCAACCTGACAGTGAAGACTGATGATTGCACTTGTTGCTCTCGAATGTTTTGCAATATTATTCAAGGATTCTCTGAGCAAGTCGATAAAAACCGATTTGGATATCTGGTGGTAGATTACACTCACCTTCAAGAAGTACCGAGATGTTGAGTTTCTTTCAACTCATGAGAGATTGAGCTAATTGTTCCAACAGGTTCCCGAGTGAGGATTCAACCAATCCTTTTGGACGTAATTCAAGAAGTAAAGTTCTCATTTCTGCCAATGCGCCGCGTGTCAGCCGTTGCAGTTTTTCCAGGTTTCGATGCCCTTCTTCCGGGTCTTCTTGCCATAGCGTTGGTAGAACATCAGTAATCAAACATGCTGTCCACAGAGTTTGACTGATAGCATCATGCAAATCACGAGCTAATCTCTGCCGTTCTTTCAAGGTTGCCAATTCCTCTGCCTGACTGTACAACCGGGCATTATTTATTGCAATTGCTGCTTGATCGGCAAATGCCCTGAGCCGTTCGGCATGTGATTCATCAAAAAAGTTGGGCGTAGCACTATTTAAATTAATAAAACCAATGACTTTCCCGTCCCTCTGAATTGGAGCACCAAGATAGGAACGAATCCATGATGTCTTTGGTTTTAGAATCCAAAGCGGATTGCCTTGTGTCTCTCGAATAATCATGGGTTGTTGATTTTCGGCCATGAATGACAGGTTTGGATAATCATTAAGGGGAAAATCTACGCCTGAATTTTGAGATATTCCATATTTCCCTGCCTGATCTCTTGACCTTACTACATGTGCCATCGTGCCATTCACCAGGATAATATTCGTTGTTTCGTGGGGAACTACCCGACCAATGGCAATCAGAATCCGATCCAAAACTTCATCTAGGTTTAGGGTGCTACTGAGAATGGATGATGTCTCTCTGAGTTCTTCAGCTAAATTTCGTTGTTCCCGTTCGGCAGCAGTCCTGTCTTTGACCCGCATTTCAAGCTCATCCAGAGCTTTTTGAAGTGTTTCCTCTGCTTCTTTCCGTTTCGTATCATCCTCGGCAGTCCCTAGAATTCCAACAACATTCCCATCCTGATCATGTAAAGGCATTTTATTAGTTACAAGCCATGCATTTCTGCCATTTGCTTGTGTTTGTGGTTCAAAAATGTGATATTCAGGTTGATTTTTGCTCATTACTCTCTGATCGACTTGCCGGAACCAATCAGCCTGCTCTTTTGTCCATGCTAACTCATAGTCATTTTTCCCAACAATTTTGTCGGGTGTACCGACGCCAGCAGCCGCTGCAAATTTCCGATTGCACCAAACATAAACTGAATTTCGGTCCTTCCAAAATATTTCCTGCGGAATATTGTCCAAAATGAGTTGTAGTAACTGAGCAATTGGAAAATCTTTTTCAGAATTACTTACTCCATTCTTAAGCCATAAGTCAAGTGCGGGAAGGTCAATTCCGATAGGAGAAGCAATTTGTTGTGTGCTCGATTTAACTATTCTATCCATATGATTAGTTTATCTCATTTATAACAAATCATTCCATCAAATTATTCAATTATTTTGGAATACTACTCAACGTTTACCTATCTCTAAAGTAGCTGATTGATGATCCATACAGTAGCTGACAAACTACCTAATCAGTCAGATATATTCCCCTGATTGATCTGTTGAAATAAATGGAGTTTATCTGCAAAAATAATCGCCTGGCGAGGTATTTATATACAAATGCTTGGTAGGTCGGAGTTGGAATTATTCCGATAGGATGGCAAATGCAATGTGTCCGACCAATTCCAATTAGATGGCTATATCTCACATTCGGGTAGCCAGTGTGGGCGGGCAAACTTAGTGAACTAACACATGTCAACAACTAAAATCATTGGTATAATCAAAAACATTGCCCTCTTAGCTCAATTGGATAGAGTACCGGACTTCGAATCCGTTGGTTGAGAGTTCGAGCCTCTCAGAGGGCGCACACCTTTTCCCCGATTTCTATCCGAGTTTCCCGCACTGCCGGCGGGACAGGCGAGCCTCTCAGAGGGCGCACACCTTTTCCCCGATTTCTTCCGAGTTTCCCGCACTGCCGGCGGGACAGGCGAGCCTCTCAGAGGGCGCACACCTTTTCCCACGATTTCTTCCGAGTATCCCGCACTGCCGGCGGGAAAGGACGTCCCCTTCACATTATAAACACTTTTCGGTTTCGGGGATGTCACCAAGCCTCTCGGAGTGCGCTTACCTTTTTATCTGGCTTCTGCAACTGTTATTTCTCTCCTTTTGCACTCTCAAACAGAATATTAATCATATTTGCAGACAAAATTAATCAAAAATTTAGACCAGATATAATTTCTAAAAGGTATGATGATTGAGGTATTCCACCCATTATGGCGATCGGAGCACTCGAGGATTAACTATGGAAGAATCTGAACTCCTGCACGGATTTATCTCTAAACAAAAAGATGCAGCATTATTGATTAAAGATGCTGCAGCCGAAATAAATATCATATCCATTAACGCCGCCATCGAATCTGCCCACGCTGCTTCTGGAATTAAGACAATGATGGAGAAAGTGTTGGATAGCCAAATGACATCAGCCAGCCGCATGCTTACTCGATTGTTGGATGCAAAGGGTGTTAAATTGGATCCTGCGTCAATGGCTGAATTTGCCTCATTCGTCGGCGTAGATGAGATTTATATTACGGATGCAGATGGTGTAACTGTGGGGTCTAATATAGAGGGGGCAATCGGATGGAAATTTCCTGAAGATCCAAATGCGCAAGCGTACGTCTTTCGCAAATTGATCAAGCAAAAAGATGGAGTGGTTACACAACCGATCTCCATTCGTGATATAGATAAAGCCATGTTCAAGTTTGTCGGAGTATCCCGCACAGACGAGCCGGGAATTGTTCAGGTTGGTTACCGAGCTGGATCTATCACCCGCTACCAAACAGAAATTGGTTCTGTATTTGGGATCCTGGCTGATGCAATCAGCGCGCTGGGAACAAAGGTCTCTGCCATCTCAAAACAGATGATGGAGATTACAACTGACTTAGAAAAACAGACAAAAACTCATAGATAACTATTCAACAATAATACATAAACAAATCTCCCGCCCACAGTTTTTTGGATGGGAGATTTGTTTATTATTCGGATTATCATTACCAAGTTGGATAACAAGAACACGCCGAGATAATAACTAATCGCCCAAATTTGCTGAGAATGCAGTACATCTTCTTGTCATGAAAACCCTCGCTTCATTCCAAAAACAGGTGATGCTTTGTCAATTAAAAAAATTACAGATATAACCAGAAGACAGTCGCCAAATTGATCATTTATATTTGCATAGGTATAATTGAAGTTACTAACTAGCTTGCAGTTGTTGAATAATAACTATCCTATAGCTCACACTAACCTGGAGCCTGGCAATGATACCCATCCGTGACCAAATCCCAACCCATCGCATACCGATCGTGAATTACACCCTGATCGTCATTAATGTGATTGTATTTATTCTGCAATGGTTGGCTGGTCCATATCAGGAAGCTTTAGTCTATCAATTTGCATTAATCCCGGCTCAATTCACAAATCAGATCAACCTGGCTTCTATCAGCGATTTCTTTACCAGCATGTTCATGCATGCGGGTTTGCTCCATCTGGGTGGAAATATGCTCTACCTGTGGATATTCGGAGACAATGTAGAAGATAGCATGGGTTCGTTCAAGTACCTGCTTTTTTACCTGGCTGGTGGTGTCGTTGCTTCTGCTGCCCACATCTTCACTAATCCCGGCTCGCAGATTCCCACCGTAGGCGCCAGCGGTGCGATCGCGGCAGTCTTAGGCGCTTATCTGGTGCTCTACCCCCGTAGTAGGGTGCTCACCATTATTCCGCTTGGATTTTTCCTCCGAATGACTACCATCCCAGCCAGTATTGTTCTGCTCCTGTGGTTTGGCCTCCAACTTTTGAATGGTGTATTGACCCTTGGTGCAGGTGATGTTGGTGGAGTAGCGTTCTGGGCTCATATCGGTGGATTTGTCATCGGTGTTATCCTTGCCAAATTGCTTGCAGGGCAACGCAAACCTGAGTATGCAGTTCACTGGTAACACGATCCAGATAAGGAATAATATGGATAGTCTCTCCAAGGTTAAGCCTCTTATGAAAAAACTCATTTTTCTTTTTGTATGCGGATTTTTGTTATCTGGTTGTTCTGCATTGGAGAACTCACTAGAAAAGCGAATTATCCAGACATTAACTGCAATGCCATCCCTTACCCCCTACCCAACATCCACCCCTTACCCAACATACACCTATTACCCAACCATCACTCCCACCCCTACCTTATTACCTGCAGCGGCATTTGTGAAATGGAATGTTGATCAAGTGATTCAGGCATTTCAAGATGCAGGACTGGAAGTCGGTCCATTTCGGCTGATGACCAAAGATGATTATGCTGGAGCACCAGTGATGACTCTGCAAGGTGTTTGCTTCTACACATCAACAAATGGGGATGGCTGTACAGCCCGGGTGTTATCATTCTTAGATCAAACCAGTCTTGAAAAAACCAGGCAGTACTTTACTGATACCGGGTACACCTGGTTATTTTCCAATCACAACATCCTGGTCGAGATGAATCCAGAAGTGAATGAATCGACCGCCCGTTTATATGAGACGAAGCTTAATGAGATGAAGTAGGCCAGGCTACTCCCAGCCAGGCAAAATCGTCTTCCAAGATTTTCCTCGATCTGCCGAGAACAATATTTCTCCCTGAGTTTCATTCATCGTCAGGGCAAATATACTTCCATCACTGGTGGCTTGAATCTGTAACACCGGATCACGCGCCATACCCGCAGAGCCCCAATTTTCTCCACCATCGGAACTAAATTGCCAATCTTCGCCTACGGCAATTACATTCTCCCCATCCAAATCAAGCCAATATCCACCCGGAAAGGGAATGCTTTGCCAGGTCTGACCCAGGTCAGAAGTTGAATATCGATAATACTTTTGGGATGGTCCCTCTTCCGTAAATTGGCTACAACCAACCGTCACAGAGAATGTGTTTGTTTATCTCATCCAAACTTGGTGAAGTCGATCCACACATCACATCCTGGCTGTCAAACAATCCTGGTTCATCAGCCGGATCGGGCAAAGACATCTTCTCCCAACTGATTCCTCCGTCCACCGTTTGGAATAGTAACACGCCCGGGGCTACCCCGTTACAGGTACCGGTCATCCATCCATGTAAAGCTTCCGTGAATAACATCTGGTCTTTGCTGCAAGAATGGATACCAATGGAATCCTGAGTAGAAGGATCCAAAATTCGTTTCCAGGTCAAACCGCCATCCAGGGTTTGATAGATGGCAATATAGTCGTGGTTCATTCCAGCACCAACATGAGCCAAGAGCCATCCGTTAGATTGATCCACAAATGTGATTTGGGATATGTAGAATGTCTCTGATAAACCTTGCGTATCCAACGGTTTACTTTGTGTGAAATCCATTCCGGAGTTAGAAGTGTGATATATAACCGCAGGCTGCTGAGTCGTTAAATCCACAAAAGAGGAAGCAATCCACGCATCCTGATTTCCCCAATAACCTGCCACTAGGTCAGCGGGATATTCCACTGTCTCACTGGTTGTGATTGACGGAGTGCGGTCTTCCCAGGAGTATCCACCGTCACTTGTCACAAGAAAATGATCTTTAAATCCAAATTCTCCACCGATTGCCATCCCATTGCTCGAATCGATCATATGGATTGAACCAATTGTCACTGGCTGCAAAATCCGAGTTGCTTCAACCGGTTTAGGTTCCAGGGAAGGTTGGGTAGTAGGAGTGGGTACTGGCGTTTTAAGCGCAACAGCAGTTATCTCGACTGTTACCGTCGGTGGAAAGACAGGAATGGGTGTCTGACGAGTGCAACTCGTTAAACAGAAAATAAACAAACCCAGAGAGTACAAGATCCGCTTCATAATTAACCTCACACTACCAGCTGATTCTGACTGGTTGATAATATCAATAGTGCAATTTCTAATCCATGATTGAGTTGATCTAGTGGAATATTTACAGTCGATCTACCTGGATCATTTATCCTCTGAAGAGATACCGGTGACAAAGCGTTCAGTGATATTTTGCGGACGGGCGATTGCACTGCCAACGACTACCGCAAATGCACCCATATCCATTGCTTTACGGGCATGCTCCGGAGAGAGGATACGTCCATGCGCAAGCAGAGGGATATGTAATCGCTTGGATAATGTGCCGATCAGGTTGAAATCCGGGCTAAGTTCAGCTATCGAATAATTAGTATAACCGGCTAGAACAGTCATGACTGCATCTGCACCCATATTTGCTGCCAGAATTCCCTCCATCGGAGTGGACACATCCGCAATGACTGGCTTTCCGGTGCGACGCTTGACCTGGCGTATCAATTCTTCCACCATCATCCCTTCTGGATGGGGTAATTGGCTGGCATCCAATTCGATAATATCCGCACCAGCAGCAGCGACCATCTCTGCGTGGCTAATGGTTGGTGTGATACTCACAGAGAAGCCTGGAATACTTGCCTTAAAGTATCCAATCACCGGTAAATCGATCTTGGCTTTGATTGCACTTATATCTTCTGGTCCATTTGCTCGAATTGCTTTTGCCCCACCTGCCCGGGCTGCATACGCCATGGTAGCAATAAAATGGCTATCGTAGGTCGCATCCCCCGCCTCAGGTATACAAGAAACAACAATACCATTCCGGAAAGATTTAAATATCTCAGTTACTGGAATATTCGCATGCATACAAAACCCCTGGCAAAAAAATGATTGGAATGGTTATCTTGATCCCCCATAACGCCAATATTATATCATTAAACTGCCATATACTGATGTTGTGTATCTTATTAGTAGATATAGCAACTTTGTTTCTCGTACATGGGCTCATAAAAGCTATATCGGTGAAACGAGCAACTTCTTGAAACAACTAGACATCCATTAATAGGAATACAAAGTGGAGGTTTCACAATATTGATTTGCATAGCCATACTCATTTTGGGGCGGCTAATCCGTTTTGGCCCTCATAAAATATCGAATCCCTAAGAATGGTTTTCTGCGAAGTTTATTACCCCCCGGGGCTCACAGAACCAATTGCCAGGAATGCAAATATCAGAACATCCTGTAAAAAATGTATGAACCACGCCCAGAAAATACCGCGAGTCTCCAACATTGATTTTCCCAACAACCATCCCAAGAAAGTCGCCATCAAGACCCCAATGACACCGTATGGAATACCGTAGAAGTGAAATATCCCAAAGAATGCTGCCATTAGCAATAAGGCTTGCTTCTTGCCAACCGTATCCTCTAAAACTGACAGAAATGAGGCTTTATAAGTCATCTCCTCATTGAAGGCATTGGCGGCTGCGCAGATCAAAACAGCCGGTAAAAATGGGATAGCTCTCAGAGCCGTTTGCAAAGATGGATGACCGGCGATGACTAGAAACACCAACGTTCCTAAACTGATAAACAAAGCATATCTTGACCCAACCGCCTTCCAGGTTTCGGTAGGTTTGATTCCTAGCCAATCGACTGGTTCTGTCTGAGCTTGAATATTACCAATTCTGAGAAAGAAAGTCCCTGGTTTTTTCTTTAGGATGAGTAGAAAAACCATAATGCTTGTCGTAACAATCAGATTCAAGGATTGTTCTGCAATCATATAAATGTTGAAGGACGGATTGTTCAACCAAACCTGAAAGATTGATAACTTGTCGATCTGGGTATGAACCAGCCATTGGCTGCCCACCAAAACCAAAAAGAGAGTATAAAAAGGACGTAATGGGCGTATTCCCGGCAAAATAATGGACAATCCCAGTCCTATCCCAACGATCGATACTTCAATCAGATAAGTTGTGGTTTCAGAGATTGATATTTTGAAGACTTCTTGCGAAATGATCCTGAACAGTGATAATGTGAGGATCGTGATCCACGCCGTGATCAGGATCGGATTAAGGTTCTGAAAGAAATGCAACTTGTTTTTCATTTATCCGCTCATCAGTTGCTGCCAGTACAGAACACCTCTGGAAGCAGAGTATAATTTTGTTTATTATATAAGGATATTAGCAATGCTCCCAAATCCGCAAATCAATAACCCGCTACACGGAATAACGCTCGAAATGATTTTGTCGCAACTGGTCGAGAAATATGGTTGGGCAGAGTTGTCTAAAATGATCCCAATCCGATGTTTTTACAATGAACCGAGTATCAAATCGAGTCTAAAGTTTTTAAGGCGGACACCCTGGGCTCGAAAAAACGTAGAAGACCTCTACCTCAAATCCTTTTGTCAGTAGCTTGTTTGAAGGCGGAATTTCCGTAGTAAACAATTCCCATTAATTCCATTTCTACAACCATGTCATCATCCTCATCGCCACGTGCGATGATTCCTTTACCTTGTACCGGGTACTTCTCTAAAGAAGTCCATTGTATAATAGAATAAATTATCTAATTATGCCTCGAAAAATCATTCATCTCGACCTGGACGCTTTCTTCTGCTCGGTAGAAGAGCTCAAAAACCCATCCCTGGTAGGCAAAGCATTTGCTGTTGGCGGTGCACCGGGCGGAAGAGGTGTGGTCTCATCCTGCTCCTATCCGGCACGGATGAAGGGGGTTCGCTCTGCAATGCCCACTGGAAAAGCACTCACCCTATGCCCGGAGTTGATCCTCGTCTCCGGCAGGCATTCCGAATACGAGACATACTCCGACCAGGTAATGGATATCTTGCGCCAGTTCAGTGGATTGGTTGAAGTTGTTTCGATCGATGAAGCCTTTGTGGATATCAGTGACGTGCCTGAGCACCCGGAAATCCTCGCCCGAAAGATCCAGCAGCGGGTTCGGCAAGAAGTCCATCTACCCTGCTCCATCGGAATTGCCACATCCAAACTGGTAGCCAAAATTGCGACCGATGCAGGCAAAGCCAGGGTACGCACCGGACAAGCTCCATGTGCTATCACTTACGTAGCTCCCGGAACCGAAGAACAATTCCTGGCACCTTTGCCAGTCTCCGCCATCTGGGGTGTGGGGCCGAAAATGGCTGACCGATTGCATGACCTGGGGATTGAACATATAGGTGATCTGACTGCAATACCTGAAGCCGATCTACGCGGTTGGGTAGGCAATGCGGCTTATTTTTTACTCAATGCTGCCCGCGGAACTCGATCCTTCCCCGGTACATACCGACCGTGGAATCAAATCAATCAGCCAGGAGACTACCTTCGGACACGATATCTCCGATTCACTGGAGATTGAACGCACCCTGCGGTGGCTCACCGAAAAGGTCGCCCGGCGTCTGCGCGAACAACAGCTCTGCGGAGATACCGTACGTATCAAAATCCGACTTAAGGACTTCAGTAACTATACCCGCCAGGTGCACCTCACAACCCCAACAGATGTAGAGAGCGTTATATTGAATGAAGCGGTCAATCTGTTTCGAGCCTTTCACGAAAACGGACAATTCATCCGCCTGATTGGTGTGGGTGTGAGTGGATTGGGGGAATCGTGGCATCAGATGAGCCTGCTCGAGCCTCAGACCGAGAGAGAGATCCGCTTACATCAGGCAGTCGATGAACTACAACAAAAGTTCGGGAAAAAAGCATTGCAAAGAGGAAAACTACCCATGAACCAACTCGAATACCAACTGCCCGGGGCATACTGGGTGAAACCCGAAGCCTTTCTGGCTGGTCCGTTTCCATCTGCATATCAGGAAGAAGGCACTGCAGAGATCCTGCAAAGTCTGATTGCACTTGGAGTGCGCCAGTTCATTGACCTGACGCAATCCCATGAGCGTCAGTTTGATCATTATGCCCCGGCATTAAAGCGGATCAGCGAACGTACTGGAAAAAGTTACCTGTACCAGCGATTCGCCATCCCCGACCACGGCATACCTACTCCTGAATTGATGCGCCAGATCCTTACATTGATCGATTCCTCTTTGGAAGCTCATCGCCCGGTGTATGTCCACTGCTGGGGTGGAATTGGCCGGACCGGAACCGTAGTGGGTTGCTGGCTGGTGAACCAGGGGTTGACCGGGTCGCAAGCGTTAGGCCGGATTATGGAGTTACGTAAAAGCTTTGCCAGTCCATTTGATATCTCTCCTGAAACCGAGGACCAACGCAAGTTTGTCAAACAGTGGAAGGGGTGAGGTTTCCAGGAGGAAGCAATTTGATCCATAATTAGTCTTGGAAAATTGATTGGAAGGGAAAAGTATGCCATTTGAAATTGTTCGCAATGACCTGACTAAAATGAATGTGGATGCCATTGTTAACCCTACCGACCCTTTTTTCTCGGGCAGCGGTGGTGTTGATCTGGCTGTTCATCAGGCTGCGGGACCTGAATTAGAAGCAGAATGTTTGCAATTGGATGGCATACTTACCAGCCAGGCAAAGATTACCCGCGGGTATAACCTGCCGGCAAAACATATCATCCATACCGTCGGACCGATCTGGCGCGGAGGCAGGCATCGCGAACATCAAAAGCTGGCTGCCTGTTATCAGAATTCCCTGACGCTGGCAAAAGCCCACAACCTGGAAACAATTGCCATTCCACTCATTGCTTCGGGCACATTCGGCTACCCTAAAGACAAAGCACTGAAAATCGCCATCCGAACCATCGGTGATTTTCTGTTCAAAGAAGAAATGATGGTGTACCTGGTGGTGTATGACACCGAATCATTTGAACTTTCCACCAGATTGTTCAAGTCCATCAAACGCTATATTGATGACAATTACGTGGAAGATAAGCCGTGGCATCACCACACCAACGTCCTGTACCAAATGGCTGCACCATCCATCGAGCCAGAAGAGAAGGTCGCTGAAAGCAGACCACTTATATTAGAAGCGCCCCAGCCTCGCAAACGCAGCCTGACGGATGTGGTCAATCACCCGGATGAAACCTTCTCTGAGATGTTACTGCGGCTGATCGACCAGAAAGGAATGACCGATGCAGAAGCCTACAAACGAGCTAATCTCGACCGTAAACTATTCTCCAAAATCCGAAGTGATAAAAATTATCAGCCTAGTAAACCGACGGTGATTGCATTTTCAGTGGCCTTATCACTCAGTTTGGATGAAACCCGAGATTTGCTGCTCAAAGCTGGATTTGGGTTATCCCGCAGCCAGAAATTTGACCTGATTGTCAAATTCCACATCGAGAATGGCAACTATAACATTTTCGAAATTAACGAAACACTTTTCGCATACCAACAACCCCTGCTGGGTGCATCAAACATCTCCTAAAAAATGTCGCCTGGCAGGCGACCCATCTCCCCTTGTAAACAGGTATCCTCTAATCAACAAAATCAACGGAGGATACCCAAAATGAAAAAGAACCTGACTGAACTCGTCTTTATCCTGGACCGCAGCGGATCGATGAGCAGGACTCGAAAGCGATACCATCGGCGGCTACAACTCCCTGCTCGAAAAGCAGAAAAAGGAACCCGGCGAGGCGATCATCACCACCGTGTTATTTGATGACCATTATGAGCTGCTGCATGACCGCATCACCCTGCGCGGGATCGCCCCCATCACCGAAAACGAATACTTTGTGCGCGGCAGCACCGCCCTGCTGGATGCGGTCGGCAAAACCATCAACAAGATCGGTAACGCCCAGAAGCACACCGCCGAAGACGAACGCGCCGAACATGTGATGTTCGTGATCACCACCGACGGTCTGGAAAATGCCAGCCGTGAATTCAGCTACGACAAAGTCCGCCAGATGATTGAGCACCAGAAAAGCAAATATGGCTGGGAGTTCATCTTCCTGGGCGCCAACATGGATGCCATCGCCACCGCAGCGCAGTTTGGCATTGCCCACGACCGCGCCGCCACCTTCCATTCCGACCATCAGGGAACCGAATTCAATTTTCAGTGATGTGCGATGCGGTCAGCTCAGTGCGCGCCTCCAAACCGCTGACCAGTGACTGGAAAGGCCGGATTGAGGAAGATTTTCAGAAGCGCGGCGGAAAACAAAACCGTAGAATTGATCATCGCAGCAGCAGGGGGCTGACATAACATCCGCCGGGGTAATCCGGCGGGTAAAAAATATTAGGCAAGAAGCTCTCAATTTGTAAGAACCGTTGTTCTCGAAATAACTTCATACTTAAAGAAACATTCGCAGTTGTTAACCAAGATATTTCTGTTCTCCGATAATCAGTACAACAAATATACACATTCAGACTAAATGATTTCCTTCTAGAGTACTGACCAATTTTCATTTTTCCTATATACTTCGAAAGAAATTATCTTCGAAGAGGGAAATCATCATGGAACCAGTACGAGCCGGGGAATCTACACGCGTGATGGCTGCGGGTAGAAGAAAAAGCAATCTGGATTGCCATTATTGGATTACTGATAGTTTTAGCATTAGCGATATGCCTTAACTACTATTCAGCCCTGGGTCTTGGAGGCCTTGGAGGTATCGGTTTCTTAGTCCTCCTCCTTTTACTGAAGATAGTTCCTATCATCATAGAAAAGAAGGTAGACAAAAAACTCAAAGAAGAAAAGAGAGCGATTCGTGGTGCAAAATCAGAAGAAAAGGTAGGTGACCTGTTAGCATCTCTACCTGAAGATTTTTTTATTATCCATGATTTGCATAATCCGAATGGGAATATTGATCATGTTGTAATCGGTAGAACAAACGGAATTTTTCCTCATAGAGACAAAAGCTCATGGCGGAAAAATTTCAGCCAGTGAAGGCAAGATATTCGTAAATGGACATCTACCTGTAAAAAGATTTTATCTTGCAAACCGTTCGAAATGCGCTCTGGTTAAGGATGCTATTCGAGTAAGATGGGATTGAAACCCTGGATCACGCCGATCATCGTTTTTACAAATGCCTTTGTTCCATTCCTTCAACCTATCAAGGGGATCCAGGTTACCAATAAGAAATTCCTTGTTGAGCTGATAATGAAGTGTACCAATAAGAATCTAGCGAACAATCAGCTTTGGGAAAAGAGGATGGAATTTCGAGAGTTGATCGAAAGCAAAGGTTAATGGTTACCCCCACTCCCTTGACCATTCCCAACCGGCTGTGATATATTTTGACCGTTAAATTCAACCAAAGGATGTTTTTTGTTTAAGGTAGCTGTAACCGCTCGAAAAGAAAATATGACTGCACTCATCTGAAGCGAACTCGCTTCAGAGTGATAGGTTCGCCTATCCTGACCATGAGTGTAGCCATACACCCGTGGTCATTTTTTTTGCAATTCGACCGCTCTTTCTCGCTGCGTTACAACCTTCCGAGAACTTATCCTGAGTAAATCATTGCAGATTGAATTTCACCAGCCACGGGACATATCCCGTGGCTGGTTTTGTTATACCTTTGGAAAAAACATCATGGAACTCAAGAATCAAACAACTCTGCAGGGGACGATCACCCTGAAAACAACAAATCAATATCATGTACGCTGCGGAAACACCATTTTCCATTGCGCTCTGGCAACCCAATTGAAGAAAAACCTCAAACCTCCTCTCTGGTTGTGGTGGGGGATGAAGTGAATTTCACATCCCTGCCTGATAGTCTACTGGGTGAAATAACAAGCATTCTACCCAGGCGAAATCACTTTGGACGGCGGGCAGCCAACCCGAAGAAAATGTCAGATCAGCAAGAAGAGCAGATTCTGGCTGCCAACATCGACCAGGTGATCCCGATTTTCGCTTTAGCCCAACCGACACCCTCCTGGAATATGTTGGATCGATTTCTGATTCTGGCTGAGTCGAATAGCCTGCCTTCAATCATCTGCCTGAACAAAACGGATTGCGTCCAACTGGATGAGCCGGAAATTCAGGGGATAGTCTCCGAGTATCAGAGAATCGGCTACCCGATCGTCTTCACCAGCGCAACTACTGGCTCGGGCATATCGGAATTGAAATCGATGCCTTGCATGGAAAAACATCCATATTCCTGGGCAAGTCAGGGGTCGGGAAAACATCTTTACTGAATGCGATCCAACCGGATCTTGGAAAACGCGTGCGCGAAGTCAGCCAGAAATGGAAACAACGCGGCCGGCACACCACCACCAGTCATGAGATGTTTGCATTGGATATGGGCGGGTATATCATCGATACCCCCGGAATCCGGGAACTCGGTCTCTGGGATATTTATCCCGAAGAATTGGGGGGATTTTTCCGGGAGATGTCAGCCTACATTGGAAAATGCAAATTCGGTCTGGATTGCATCCACAATGAAGAACCTGGCTGCGAAGTACGGAAAGCAGTCGTGTCAGGTCAGATCAGCGCACGCAGATATAAGAGCTATATGCGCATGTTAGAGGACGTATGAATCACAGCATCACCAATACTTTTCAAGAATTTCGGTGCCTGCACTGTCAGGCGCTTGTTCACATCGATCACCGATTCACAGGTGTCCATAATCGCAATCACTGCCCTATACTGCCTGTGGAGCAGGCACCTGGATGAGTTCAAGGCGGGAGATCGGATGTCTGCCTGTAAGGCAGCCATGAAGCCGATCGGATTGACGTTGAAAGAATCGCACAATAAGTACCGGAGCAATTCAGGCGAATTGATGCTGGTGCATCTTTGTCAAGATTGCGGACGGGTAATCATCAACCGGATTGCCGCAGATGACTATGAGCCAACCATTGTGCAGGTTTACAGAAATTCCACCCGCATGGAATGCAGCCTTCAACTTGGTATTCAACAACAAGGAATCCAAATGCTGCAAGCCAAAGACGTCGAACTGGTATATGAGAGATTGTTCGGAAAAAACAAATGCAACTCGGGGGTGCTTACCATGGGGTGAGCGGAATTGAGGCGAAATGGAAAATCACTTGCGGATGAGAGGTGCCAGTGCTTCTGTTTTGAGAGCAATAACCCTAAACCCGGCTATTCATCCTGAGGAACAAAGTTCGAAGGATCTCTGACAATGGTCTGCCAGGCGAGAGATCCTTCATTATCCCCATAGGGGACTTAGCTCAGGATGAATCCCTGCTAACATTTCCTTCACCCAGCATCAGCACTCTGGTATAATAGCGGTCGCGCCGTAGTAGCTCAGTTGGTAGAGCAGACGATTCGTAATCGTCAGGTCGCGGGTTCGACTCCCGCCTACGGCTCTAACTCTTACCCCCATCCATAATCACCATGTTCAACCGCATAAACCAACTCACTCGTTTCTTCAGCCAATCCTTTCCCTTCATCATCTATCCCGCTGCTGGCTATCCTTTTCGGGTTGATATCGGCTAATTCGGTCATCCGTAACTACGAATTCAGCTACGACTTGATTAACTACCTTCAGGTAGCCAACAACATCGCAAATGGGAAAGGAATTACCGGAACAGCGATCGGCTTCAACCAATCGCTAAACCTTGATGATGATCCAGCCATCCCCTCGCCGTACATCGCCCAACCGGCAGTCTATCCCATCCTGCTGGCTGCCGTCATACGGGCGGGAATTATCTGCCCTGAACGCCGCCCGGGTACTCTCGATAGTCTCCGTTACTGGCATTCTAGCCGGTTTGTATGGATTTACTGGTTAGTTGGCAAACGATCCGTCGCCTGGCTTCCGCTACTTTTCCTTGCCTGGTTTGCGCCCTTCCGAGAGATCATCGGCTACGCCTGGACGGAACCGCTGGCGCTTGCGCTGCTGATCTGGTCACTACTATGCTATCTGATTTATGATCGTCACCCACATTGGTGGTTCCTTTTGCTAAGCGGTCTCTGGCTGGGATGGCAGCCGGTACCCGTTTTGTGATTGCACTGCTCTTTGTGGTCTATCTGGTTGACCTCCTATTCCAGCATTTGCCTTTGCGCAAACTGATCTCGCGTGCAGTGCCGATCTTCTCCGCCGGGGCGCTCACCATTCTGCCCACCCTGTATTACAACTGGCTCTCCAGCGGGCGGCTCTTACCTCAGCAACTCCCCACCGAAAAGACCTTTTGGGTCAATCTAGCTGATGCATTCACAGCCATCTTTACGAATGTGTTCTACACCCACAACACCCTGTTATCGGTCAGTCTGGTGCTTGTGCTGCTCATCGGATGGGCGCTGATCCATCGCTCAGCGCAGGGTAAACAACCCATCCAACCAACCATACTGCGGATCTTTCGCTTGCTGGGATTATGGTCGGTCAGCTATTTGGTGGTCTTGCTGGTACAACGTTCCATCACCTTCTTCAGTCCACTTAATAGCCGAATTCTGGTGATGATCACTCTCTGGATGATGTTTGGCCTCTCCATACTGCTCGCCATCCTGTACCGTCATCACCTGGTCTGGCTAAACGGGCTAGGTTTGGTATTAGCTCTAACCGCCATCGGCAGCGAGATCCACACCCTGCGTACGATCCCGGCTAATGATGCGATGATTGAGCTGGCATCCAGTCCGCGTATCCGCTGGCTGCAAAAACACACCAAACCAGACGACTTGATCATCGGAGATAATACACCAGATGTTTCCTTGCTGTTGGGTAACCATTCAATCTCGTTCTCGACCGAACCTTATACGTATGTCCTGGAATATGAACCCCTAGTTGGATACCTCAATCGTCACTGTGACGAGTATCCACGGGTATGGATGGCTATTCAAGAAAAGGTACATCAGGGAACGGACTTTGATCTGAAGTATGGACCTTTCATTGCCGATCTGGCTGCCGGGCATACAGAGGCCTATCCTGAATTTGAACGGGTTGCCTCTCCCGATGAGCTGACGATCTATAGGGTACAATGCACAAAACCATAACCATTTCGATCAAACCGGAATACAATGGATGATGCCTTTCATCTGGGTGCCGATTCTAAATTCGTAAAGAAGAAACTTCATGGAAGCAAAACCGACCAAATCATCTGCAATCAACTGGACCGGGCTGGGAAACCTGCTCATCGTCTATATCATCTGGGGCAGTACCTATCTGTTTATCCGCATCGGGGTCAAACCCGGCTCGGGTTTTCCGCCGCTCTATCTGGCGGGCACGCGGGTGCTCACCGCAGGCTTAATCCTGCTGGCACTGGCTGCCCTTCAGAAGAAGCGCATCCGATTGGAGAAGAGGGAACTGCTGCTTTTGGGCATTTCGGGTGTGATGTTGTGGCTGGGCGGTAACGGACTGGTTTCCATTGCCGAGCAGCGCTTACATTCCGGCATCGCCGCACTCATCATCGCCGCCACCCCCATCTACGTTGCCATTGTGGAAGCGATCATTGACCGCCGCAAACCATCTCCATTGCTGGTGATCTCCCTGCTGGTGGGATTCAGCGGTGTCGGCCTGCTTTCTGCGCCTACCTTTGCCACCGGCATCCAGGCAGATGCGTTTTCGGTGATTGCCATCTTATTCGGCTCTTTCTTATGGGGCATGGGATCACTCTTGCAGAGCCGCAAACCAGTTCAGGTGGAGCCTGAAGTCAGTTCAGCATACCAACATTTGTTTGGCGCAGCAGCCCTGCTGATTATGGCTGTCCTCACCAACGCTCCATTTCCGGACCCGATTCAAGAAGCCTGGTTCGCCTGGGGATATCTGGTGATCTTCGGCTCGGTGATCGCATTTCACTGCGTTTCGTGAAGGTACTGCATCAACTCCCCACCCGGATTGTGATGACCTATGCCTATGTAAACCCGGTCATCGCCGTGCTGTTGGGCTGGATTGTTCTGCAGCGAACCCATCACTGGCTATACCATTGGCGGCATGGTACTGATTTTGCTGGGCGTAGCCGGCGTGTTCCGCTCGAAAGCCAAACACACTAACCGATTTGAATCAATTAAAACAAAAACAGCGAGCCGATTTTGTTGGTTCGCTGTTTTTTGGTTATCTCAGAAGATTAACTCAGTCGTGGATGGTGATGCAATCCACCGGACAGGCAGTCACACAGATTCCGCAGCCGGTACAGTGATGATCTGGCTTTAGTTCCGGGTAAGCTTTCTTGTATGAATCCAATCCTTGCTTCGTATCACGAATACAATCAAATGGACAGGACTGTCCGCAGGCGGTGCATGCCATACAGGTTGAGTAATCGAAATAAGCGATCCCTTTTCCCATCTTATACCTCCGCTACCATCAGAGTATCCAATTGTAAGGCAGAGACCGTTTCTGGCAGGGGTGTGCCAGTCGCTTCATCCCAACCGAAATTCTTCCAATGCAGTTTCATCATCGCTTCTATGGGTACAGTCTTCCCTTTGAGCGGACCTTCCTTAAGAGGCGGTTCGCCGGCCATGCGTGGATGCATCTTATAGCTCATTGGATCCACACCATGCTTGATGGCGAACATCTGACGCAAAGTCTGAATCCGCTTTCCAATTTCCATATACTCATCCCCGGTTTTGTTCCATCCGGTAGCGGCATTCAACCATTCGAACAACGGCCAATGGTTCAGTCCCAAAATCATCGCAAACAAACAACCGCCGGCACCGTCAGTCACTTCCTTATAGCAAGAGTTGGCAACTGTCTTTGAGTGCCACTTCATCAGATGGAATGTACTCTGCTGATTTCAAATACATCCCGGGTTGGGTGCCCAACTTACTTGCTCCCACAAGTGGAGCATATCATAGTATTGGTCTGATCCGATGGTGTGCCGGCCGGGGGTCGGATCGGCGCTGAAAGTGCACACCCAATACCGGGTCTAATCCGGGCATCATGCATGCCTGGCTCCTGTCCTCCGGCGTGGATAGCGAAAGCCTCGCTGCCTTTGCCTATCTTTTTACTGGCTACCTTGACCCCATCTGCCAGCAAGTCTCCGATTCCTTCCCGGGCGATCATCAATCTAACCAGAGCGATCATCGCCTTCGGATTATTCCAGGTCAACTCCAGACCGCCGGTCATCTCTTTGGTGATCAGTCCCTTTTCATAGCATTCCACCGCGAAGGCAGCAGTATTCCCGGCCGAGATGCTGTCCATCCCAGCCCGATTGAGTAATTCATTGATGACGAAGATCGAATCGAGGTCATCATTTAATACCAGCGTACCAAAAGCGCAGCAGGTTTCATATTCCGGTTTATGAGATTGTTTAAATTCACCTTTGGTTGCTTTTTCGACATCACAGATACCACCACAACCAATGACACAGGAGTAGCAATGATACTTTTGCGTTTCCAGTTTGATAATCCGGTCAGCATTCAACTTTTGGTAAGAAATCGCGCCAAAATCTTTGACGGATCCAGCCCAATTCTTAACCGGTGAATCTCCATTAGGTAATCCCATGGTGTTATTGATAATGGTGCCCCACTTTTTGAATAAACCCGCCGTCAGCATGCCATCGATTGGCACTGCGCGCGGCGAAGCGCCCATCACTGCACCCATCATGCCTAACATGCTCCCTTTAAAAATACCGGGCAGGTTCATCTTGCGCACTTTGGTTGAGACTTTTTTGCTCAAGCGTTTCATTTCATCCGGGTTTTCGACAGCTAATCGGCTTTTGACCAACCAACACCACCGCCTTCAACCGTTTCGATCCCATCACCGCGCCGCCGCCCGAGCGGGCTGCAATCCGGCCGCCGTCATTAACGATGCCGGAGATCAGGGATACCTTCTCCCCTGCCTGGCCAATCACAGCAACCGCAGGTTTCTTCTTAAGCCAGTGTTCTTTGAGTAATGCCTGTTCAGCTTCAACTGCATCCATGCCCCACAGATGATCAGCCGGTTTTAATTGGGCACCTTTGTGATCAATGAAAAGATAAACGGGTTTCTCTGATTGTCCGCTGATGAAGATTCCGTCGTAACCGCACTGTTTGATGGCCGGTGAAAATGTTCCGCCGCAATTCGAATCTCCCCACCCGCCTGTGAGTGGAGATTTACACACCACCATCCACCTGCCGGTGACTACACTGCCGGTCCCGGTCAATAATCCGCTCACGAAACCGAGGATGTTGTCCGGTCCAAGCGGATCCGCTCCAGCCGGAATGCGATTGTAAAGGACATAGGCACCCAAACCAACCCCGGAGAGCAGGTTCTCGTATACCCGGTCGGCGATCATTTCTTCAGCAATTTCCCCTGTAGTCAGGTTTACATTCAGGATTTTTCCGGTGTATCCACGCATACGGTCTCCTTCGGTATCATTCGTTGATGCTCCCATCCCGGGAACGCATTTTTAGCAGATTATCCCCCGGAAATTGGGGCGATAAATGAGACGATGTCACCATCCTGCAGAATTGTATTTCTCTTCACCCTGTCATAGTTCACGGTGCAAAATAAGATTGGCTGTAACAACAAGGGTACTTTCAGTAATCGGTACAATTTTCCCAGAGTATATCCATCATCCACTTCCAGCATACTATTGGCATCTAGTCGCGAATGATCAATCACTGCTGGAGCATACACTTTGATTCTAATCATTGTTGTTCTAATAGTAAGTAGAGTATTTGACCGTGCATAGCTGTATTGTATGCCAATTCAGACAAATTGGAAAAGCCAAATGAGCAACAAAATTAAATATTCTCAGACAAGTTATCTGTACCGGCTATCTTCCGAAACGTCAGACTTGCATTAAATAGAACATATATTCTATAATGCCCCAATGCCTGAGCCAAAAAATCCCTTAATCGCCGTGAAATTACGATTCTGAGGTACGTTGCCCAGGGGATGAATTCGCGTGCAATTGCCCGGCAGGTACACGTTCAACCCAGAACCATTCATTATTACTTTGGAGTCATCAAATCCAAACTCAATGCGAGCTACGATGGAAGAAGTGATGTTCGTCGCTGGCAGAGATTCGCTGCTCGGTGAATACCAACCAGGTGATGAAGTGTAAACTCTATGTGAATTCGCCCCCAAATACCCGCGTGACGTTTATAATAAGATGAATGAAAACTCAAAATTCACCTCTGGTCATAGCAATCGCGGGTGGTTCCGGATCTGGGAAAACCACTGTAGCTCAGGCCATACTGGATCGAGTTGGCCGAAATCACATTGCCTACTTGCCCCATGACGCCTATTACAAAGATCTCAGCAGTCTGCCCCACAACCAGCGCCAGGAGGTCAATTTTGATCATCCCAATTCACTCGAATCTAATCTCCTGGTTGAACACATCAAGCTCTTAAAAAAACGCCAGCATGTGGATCTGCCAGTTTATGATTTCAAGAACCATACCCGCACAACAGATACAATCCGGGTAGAGTCACAGAATGTGATCCTGGTGGAAGGCATTTTGATCTATGTTGAAAAGACCTTACGAGATTTATTTGATGTAAAAATCTTTGTGGATACCGATGCGGATATCCGCTTTATCCGCAGATTGCAACGCGATATCACCGAACGCGGACGAACGACGGATACAGTGGTCCACCAGTACCTGCAAACTGTCAGACCGATGCACCTCGATTTTGTTGAACCTTCCAAACGTTATGCCGATGTAATCATTCCCGAGGGGGGGTTTAATACGGTTGCATTAGATATGGTGATCTCGCATATTCAAGAGCTGGTGGGGAACGAGAATTAACCCTCCATGGATCCTGAAAGAAAAAAGAAATTAATCCATTTGCTAGCTCTCATCCCGGTAATCGGCATCACCATCGGGATATTTTTTATTCATGATCGCATCCCCCATCTGCAGGCGTACGGCTTGCCCGGCATTTTTCTTGTCTCTCTAATTGCAAATGCCACATTAATCCTACCTGTTCCCGGGGTAGTGCTCACTTCCACGATGTCTGCTGTCTTTCCGCCATTTTTAGTTGCGCTGGCAGCTGGTACAGGCGCCGCATTAGGCGAACTGACAGGTTATCTGGCGGGATATTCTGGCCAGGTGGTGATTGAAAATAGACCAAAATTCAAACGTTTAATCGAGTGGATGCAGAAGTATGGCGGCTGGACAATTCTTGTTCTTTCGCTCATCCCCAACCCAGCTTTTGATATGGCTGGTATTGTCGCTGGAGCTTTAAAATATCCGGTACATAAATTTTTATCGTGGTGTTGGTTGGGGAAAATGGCTAAAATGTTGATGTTTGCATATGCCGGAGCAGGCATCTTCTTCTGGCTGGAACACCTCTTTACACCCTGATAAAGAGATCGATTTCTCAAAAACCCGCGTATCCATTTTACGGGTCCCTTGTTCTATACTAAAATCTTAACCATCTACTTAATTATTCAATCCGCAATAACCAAATGAGGTGCTCGATGGATACTTCAAAACTCGATCAATACATCACAAAACATCTCCGCGAAAGCATGATCGATCTATACAAGTTAGCCAAAATCCCGAGCATCTCTTCCGAAAATGCAAATCTCGAAGAATGTGCTCAAATGGTGTCTGATTTGCTCGAGAAACGAGGCTTTGATGTCACCATCTTCCCCACCGGTGGCGCCCCGATTGTTTTCGCAGAGCGGAAAGGCAAATCTGATCGTACACTCCTGTTCTACAACCATTACGATGTTCAGCCACCCGAACCATTGGAGCTTTGGACCACTCCTCCCTTTGAACCTACTCTAATCGATGGAAAATTATACGGGCGGGGCGTGGATGACGATAAAGGTCACTTCACTTACCGTCTACTTACCATTGATGCGCTGTTGGCTGAAGAAGGTGAACTTCCTTGCAACGTCAAATTCTTACTCGAAGGTGAAGAAGAATCGAGCAGTGAGCACCTTGCGACATTTCGTAAAAGAACATGCCGACTTGTTGGCTGCAGATGCCTGCATCTGGGAACACGGTGGCGTGGATGAGCTCGAAAACCCCATTCTTACACTGGGTTTACGTGGAATTCTATATGTTGAGTTTTCGGTCACCACTGCCAATCAAGATATCCATTCTGGTCTGGGCGGGTCGATCCTTGCCAAATGCAGCCTGGCGACTGACCTGGGCGCTAAGCCAGCCTCAAAGGGACGGATGAAAATGTGCGCATTGCTGGTTTCTATAACAAAGTCAAAGCGCTGCCATTTCGAACCAGAGCATTATTGGAACAATTACCAGACCTGGCGCCAGATCTAAAAGAACGCTACGGCGTCAATCAGTTCTTGCGCGGACTTACCGGCGGTGCAGATCTACGCAGGTACCAGGCACATGAACCGAGCTGTACCATCTGCGGGATCACCTCTGGTTACCAGGGTCCGGGCTCCAAGACCGTCCTGCCTTCCCGGGCAAGCGCCAAAGTTGATTTCAGATTAGTGCCTGACCAGGTTCCCGAAGAAATATTTGAGCTATTACGAGCCCACCTCGACCGTAATGGATTTGAAGATGTGCAAATCACCGACCTGGGTAATGGAAAACCTGCAGTCACCAACCCGGATGATCCATTCGTCAATCTGGTGATCGAATCCAGCAAGGAAGTATTTGGCCAGCCGATGAAGGTCGTCCCTTCCAGTGGTGGATCCGGTCCGAATGCGATTGTAAAAGATGTGTCTGGATCTGCCGATTGTAAATATTGGCGCCAGTTATCCCGGAGCGCAGATGCACGCCCCTAATGAAAATATTCGCATCGATCTATATATGAAAGCTGCCCGTCAATTGGTCCGAATTATAAAAAAGTTCGCAGGTGAGTAGTAGGCTCACGATTTCTCGATGGAAATGAATGCTATTTCACCCTAATCTGCTGCCCGGGGAAGAGCGTCCACGGGTAAGGGATCTGGTTAATCTCGACCAGCCAGCGCCAATCTACCCCATTTCGTTTCCCCAGTTCAATCAGGTAATCCCCGGGTTGAACGGTATAGATCACAGCGTCTGACGGCCAATCTGCGGGAGTAGGAGGTGGTGTAGCTGATTCGGCGGCTGTAGACGGTTCTTCATCCCCATCTTTTGTTCCAGTTACGGTAACTGCCATATTCTCTAACACCGCCCAGGATGCTTTAAATGCATCCAGCGAGTACGAAGCATACGCGCCATAATACGGGTTAAACACCTGAATGGATTCTTCTGAATACCCGGTGACCACCATGGTGTGTTCATGGGCTGCAACCAGGCCTTGTTCGCCGTCCTTGAACTCAATCCGATTGGCATACCCTGACCACATCTCACCGATCACCCACACAATCACCGGCCGGCCGGCGGCGATTTCAGAGCGAATGTCATCCAGACTGATATCAACTTCCGCATGGGCTTTCAAACCTAATTCACGTAAAACCTTTGCCACAGGTTCGGCATGAACCCCATAAGATGCCGGCGGAATATTTCCCCAGTAGTCATTGCGATAACCCACAAATCCTTTGTTCGGATTGTCAGATTCGGGCAGGAGATCAAAAAACGCTTCTTCCGAAACCCCAACCCCCCAGAACCCGGCTACATCGGCAGCGGACCGGACTTCACACGACAAGTTATATGATTGTGCTCTGCCAGTGAAATTCGAGATGTAGGCGCTCTCAGGCAACTCCTCTGCGAACACAATACCAGATGGAATAAAGGCAGAAAGAAGTGCAATAACCACAATGCAGGAGAAGAGGATTTGATATTTTTTCATGTTATATATTTTATTCTCAGATCAGCAGTTTTACAAACAATCGGGAAAGTTAATCGTACGCAAAAGGTATAATCAAGCATATGCAAACACTCATCGAACGAACCGAATCGCTCGTCCATATTTCATTAACGGATTCTCAGCAAAAGAAGTTCCAGTTGTATGAAGATTTGTTGATCGAATGGAATGAGAAAATAAATCTCACCGCTATCCGGGATGTGGAAGGAATTAGAACCAAGCATTTCTTAGATTCGCTATCTTGCGAGTTAGCTATGCGCAACACGATTATAGATCGCGTGATCGATGTAGGTACCGGAGCTGGCTTCCCTGGTATCCCACTAAAAATTATTCACCCATCCATGCAATTGACTCTGGTCGAATCAACCGGTAAGAAAGCCCGCTTCTGCCAATTGGTTACAGATGCCCTGCAACTAGACCAGGTGAAGGTAGAAACTACTCGCGCGGAAGAGTTGGCTCATTTACCTGCTCATCGCGAAAAATACGATTGGGCAATCGCACGCGCTGTTGCCAGTTTACCGGCGTTGGTTGAATACCTCTTGCCCCTGGTTCGCGTGGGGGGGTATATGTTGGCTCAAAAAGGGATCACTGCGCATGCTGAAGTACAAGCTGCTACGAATGCGATCAAGGTCTTAGGGGGTGAATTGGTGAATATTCATCTGGTAGAGCTCCCAGGCGTGGCGGACGAACGCTACCTGGTTGTCATCCGGAAAGTGCATCTCAGTCCACAGCTGTATCCTCGCCAATCTGGCCTGCCTGCGAAGAAACCCATTCTCTAATCTGTCCAGATTCGATCTCCCAGCGAGTGATATGGTCCAAGAATCCCTGGTGAAAGAGCTCCAGATCCGCTGTGGTTAGTAACGCTTGTTCCACCTGCCCAAGTGCTCCTAACAGATCTTTCCTTCGATGCTCATCCAATTCCGCGAGAGTTTCATCCAGAAGTAATACCGGGCTGCTGCCCGTGGATGCGCGCATCCATTCCACTTCTCCCAATTTGAGTGCCTGGAGTGCAGTCCGAATTTGACCGCGCGAACCATAATTGGATAGATCCAACCCGTTGATCAGGAATCGAAAATCATCACGATGAGCCCCGATGGTGGTGACACCCCGCTGAATATCTAAGCGGTGATTTGCCCGCAGCCGTTTTCTCAACTCATCCGCATCCACATTTCCAGCCGAATCCATTGATTCGCATGGAATGGATGGTACGTATTCGAGCGCCAGGTTTTCCCGTCCAGCTGACAAACGGGAATGCAAAGGGTTGGCAAATTGATTCAATGCCTTGATGGCAGTCAACCTGCCATCCATCATTCCCTTCCCATGGGTAATCAGCAGGTCATCCCAGTAATCCAACTGGTCTAAACTGCCGCCGCGTTCCGCTATCTGTTTTAGCAAATGCATTCCGGCGGGTGAGCGCCTGGGTGTATTGGGTTAAATGATGAGCATAGCCATGAATCACCTGGCAAAAGACCAGGTTCATGTATTTTCTGCGTTCGTCAGGACCATTCTCCACAAGCCGGGTCATCTGTGGAATAAACACCACTGACCTGAACAATCCAATCACCTGGCTGGCAGATTTCTTGATTCCATCTACCAGTATTTCCTTACGCAAGCGTAAATTTTGACCGTTCCCCTCTTGCGGTTGAAGGATGATCCGTACTTCCACCTGAAAGTTCTTGCCCTGGTCTTGAATCTCAGCCACAATCCGCGCCACCGGGATGGGTTCTTCTCGGGCGAGAAAATGGATCACCTGTGAATCTTGAGACGTCAGGAATGAAGTAAAGGTGGCTAAAAAATAAACCGCTTCCAGTAAACTGGTTTTCCCCTGGGCATTTTCACCGTGCAATAAAACAATCCCGCCTGGAACTTCAACATCCAAACGGGAAAACGCACGAAAATTAGTGAGTGACAAGTGTCGAAGGATCATTAATCCTTAATCAAATCCTGTTCTTCCGGGGTTGGTTTCCATACTCTGCTCGCCAGGTCGGTGAATATGACACCTTCCAGGTGATCGATTTCATGTTGGAAAATGCGAGCTAACCAGCCGCTCGCTTTCCATTTCACAGGTTTTCCCCGGCGGTTAAATCCCTTTACGATGATGCTCTCGTGTCTTTCCACTTCTCCGGCTAAACCGGGCACAGAAAGACAAGCCTCGATACCGGTTACTTTTTCTTCCGACTTATATACATATTCCGGGTTAACCACCACGTACAACTTGGCGGGAGCGGAATCGTCCTCATCGTCACCATACTCAATCACAACCAGGCGAGTATCAACCCCCACTTGAGGAGCAGCCAGACCTACGCCAGGAGCATCCCGCATGGTTTCGATCATGTCATCTACGAGAGTCTGAAATTCCGACCCAAAATCTGATACTTTATGCGCTTTTCGGCGTAAAACCGGCTCGGGCACATAGACTATTTCTCTTAACGCCATCCTACCTCACCTCATACTATCGATGAGATCATTTTAACCAATTCCACCCGGTTGCGAGGATAATTGTACAGAACCAGTATTTGATCTGAATTCGTCCTGATGGTTGTGATACGTAGCAATCCAATCAGATACACGTTCATGCTCAGCCTGGATATCATCCTGACGTTTGCGGTATTGACGTTCCGCCATTCGACGGAATAGATCTTGCTGAACCCGTGAAGGATCATATACCTGATCAAATGTAAACTGGGTGTTTCCCAGGGTTATGTATACAGTGCCGAAATTCAACAGCAAACCCATGATGCCTATCCGTTTATACTCAATGGATAGAATATTTTCCATCATGGCTATTTTCTTTTCCTCTTTACCCAATGGAACCTTATCCAGGTCAATTACCTGATCACGGGTGATCTGGTAACGGTCATTGCGCCAGTCCATATACTGGTAGGCAATCCATCCGAGCAATCCAATACTAATAAAAACAATAAACCCAAACGTTGCACCGGTGGATATAAAAGTGAAACCATCGGCAAGGCGAATGAACCAGATCAGCAATAGGATCAAGCCGACCAGAAGTGGTTTCCATGTCGTTGTTAAAAGCACGAACCAATGCTTGCGGTACGTGATTACACCATCGGCTTCAATCCTTACTTTGAAGAAATCAGCAAATACTTCTTGTAAGAAACCCGGTTCTACCTCTGCAGTCACTGGTTGAGGTGTGGTAACCTCTAAATCGCTGCCGGTTCCTGCGTTGATTCAGCCGCATGCGGAGCGATTGTTCAATCTCACTCAGGTTGTTCTGCCGTCTTTGCTGGCGTGATACTTCCCAATGCTCTCTAATCAAATTCGCCACATCTTCAGGCGATTCAACATCATGCAGTGTGAGCGGACCTGTGTATGTTCGTACAATCACATCCCCATAATCAAATATCCTGCCCAGTTGACTTGAATTCACATTGATCGATTGTAAGTTTTGGAGAGGTGTTTCCTGGCGGGTGTCATACAAACCAAATACCTGCTCCAGCCAGACAACCCGCAAATTGGTAATAATCGAATAATCATTGCTCCAATCCAAAGCGTTCCATCCTGCCCACACCAGACACGCGAAGAGAATCAGCAAACCCACCAGCCAAACGGTAACCGGATCACCTTCGGTAACATCCGCGATCCCGGCAGTGGTGAATAAGACAACCAGGAAGGAAAGAACAGGAAAAATCAGCTTCTTAATCAGGAAGAGGGGGTGCTTGCGGCACATATAGATAATTTCTTCGCCATTCTGGAGCCAATCCAAATCCGCTCGTTCCTGCAGCTCACGTGCCCGCCCGCCGACTTGCAGATTCGCAGCCAATTGAGGAATACGATCTGCCAATGCCAATAAAGTGGCACGGTCAATCCGAACCACTAACACAGTTGTGATAGCTGCCACACGGTAACGTTGACTCGACCGTTCGTGAACACAATCTTCTCCCCAGCTGTTACCTGTACTGAGTTGCTTAATAAAGGTCTCTTTCCCTTTGGTCTGCCGGGTTTGGCAAGCTTTACCTGTGTACATGATATAAAGCGCCGTACTTTTCTCTCCTTCGCGGGTGATGGTCGCACCACGTTCCACCTGGTACACCTCAGCTGATTGAATTACTTCAACCAATTGGGTATCACTCACCCCAAAGAAAAGATAATTCGCTCGCAACTGGTTTAATATTTCATCTAAAGAAACTTGGTCTGTCATAGCTCACCTGCAGATAAGGAATTCATCTCTTAACATGCATTATCTATACCAGAACCGAACAAATGACAGAAAAAGAGGACAACTCCATATTCAAACCATACAATAATACTCAAAGTTGTCTCATTATTTTCGACTTCCTACCCTGTCTTGCAGCTGACTTCGCTTTACAAACTTGACTGGATACCGTAAAATATAGTCTCGTGTCACATAATGATTGTCAGGAAGGTACTCATCCATGAAGGAATATACGACTGAAGCAATCCGAAACATCGCACTAGCCTCCCATTCAAGTTCTGGTAAAACGATTTTGACCGAAGCATTTCTAAATTTTACGGGAGCAACCACCCGTATGGGAAAGATCGAAGATGGGACGACGATTTCCGACCTTGACGACGAAGAAAAACGACGTGGTATTTCTCTTTCTACCTCAGTTATTCCGGTTGAATACAACGGAATAAAGATCAACTTTCTGGATACCCCCGGATACACCGATTTCGTCGGTGAAGTTGTCTCTGCGCTGCGGGTAGCCGATGGGATGCTTGTCCTCGTCGATTCTGTCGCTGGTCTGGAAGTTGGAACTGAAGTCGCCTGGAGATACGGCGATCTGTTCAAACTTCCACGCTTCCTGATAGTCAACAAAATGGAACGGGAAAATGCCAACTTTAAGACCGCAGTCGCTTCCGTCCAGAAAAACACCGAAACCCGCCTGATTAATGTTCAAATTCCCTGGGGCGAAAAAGCTGCCTTCCAGGGTGTAATTGATGTCCTCAACATGAAAGCCTATAAAGGCGATGGTAAAACCGCCACCGAAATCCCAGCCGAATTACCAGGCTGCAGCAGAAGAAGCCCGTCAGGCGCTGATTGAAGCCGCCGCTGAAGGTGAAGATGCCTTACTAGAGAAGTACCTTGAAAACGGTACCCTATCAGATGAAGAAGTACTGCGCGGTTTGAAAAATGTTGTCCGCAATGGCAGCTTCGTTCCGGTTTTCTGCGCATCTGGCCAGCATCTGATCGGGGTTGGACGTCTGCTAGACGCCATTCAGACGCTCATGCCTTCCCCGGCTGATATTCCTGCGATAACTGCTCAAGGCAAAGATGGCGAAGAAACACATTGCCATCAAAGACAACGGCCCGCTGGCAGTCGTATGTGTGGAAAACTACCGCCGATCCATTCGTGGGTAAACTCACCTACTTCCGGGTCTATTCCGGAATCATGAACTCTGACTCACGAGTTTGGAACCAGACCCGCGGGATTGAAGAACGCCTGGGCAGCTTGCAGCTCATGCGCGGTAAAGAAGTGATCCCGATGAAAACCATCCACTCCGGTGATATCGGTATCGTTCCAAAACTGAGCGAAACCTCCACCACCAACACCCTTTGCGATAAAGCGCACCCGATCAATTCTGCCCTATTCCGACTTATCCGAATGCGTTCTATCAGGTTTCCATCAATCCGAAGACCCAGGCAGACAGCACCAAGATCAGCCCGACCATGACCCGCCTGTGCGAAGAAGACATGACCCTTTCCTGGCACATGGAACCTTCGACCAATCAGACCATTCTGCAGGGGATGGGTGATCAACACATTGATGTTGCCATCCGCCGTGCTGAGATCAAAATTCCAGGTCTTCATCACCATGGAAGAACCCAGAGTTCCTTACACCGAAACCATCACCAGAAAAGGCTCAGGCGATGTACCGCCACAAAAAACAAACCGGTGGTTCAGGCCAATTCGGTGAAGTTCATCTGCGAGTTGAACCATTGACAGGAAGAAGACTTTGAATTTGCGAATGAGGTTGTTGGCGGATCGGTTTCCTCGAGCTATATGCCCGCGATTGAAAAAGGTATCCGCGCTACGATGAAAGAAGGCATCCTGGCTGGTTTCCCGGTCCAGCGCGTGAAAATTGCTGTTTTTGATGGCAAGGAACACCCGGTCGAATTCCAAACCGATCGCTTTCGAAATTGCCGGACGCGAAGCATTCAAACTTGCCTTTATGGAAGCTGGCCCTGCACTGAATGAACCCATTATGCTGGTCAAAATCACCGTCCCCGAAGAACACATGGGCGATATCATGGGTGACTTGAACACCCGCCGTGCCCGCATCCAGGGTATGGCTTCTGAAAAAGGCAACTCAATTGTCACCGCGACACGTTCCCCTGGTTGAGATGCTGCGTTACACCACCCAGCTACGCTCCATGACCGGCGGACGCGGTTACTTCGAGATGCAGCACGACCACTACGAAGTAGTTCCATCACATCTGACCGCTGAAATCATCGCTGCCCACCAGAAAGAACTGGCAGCCAAGAAAGAAGCCTAGTTCTCAACACAAACGCAACTGACCGGCCAAAATCTGAGGCAGCCGCGTTTTTATATTTCTATTGATAAGTCAATGAATGAATCTTTACAACCAGTAAAAGAAACTCTACATTCTCGGTCAGTCTTAATAATCATTCTGTCTTGTCGGAACGGTTTCTTCTACTTTTACAGGTTCTTCTACTTTCTCTGCGTACTTGTTTCGGCGACGGTTCAATATGACCCGTTTGTTTGAAGTCTAATTCATTCTTCTCCATGATCAACGTCTACCTGAACAGTGTCACCGGATTGGAACAACCCCGCCAGTAATTTCACCGAGAGCGGGCTTTCGACATGTTTCTGGATCGCGCGTTTCAACGGTCGGGCGCCAAAGTTCTGGTCGTACCCGACCTTCGCTAACCACTCACGGGCTGCTTCGGTAATCTCCACTTCGAAGACCATGTTCTTTCAAGCGAGTGCGGACTTCTTTCATCTGCAGGTCGACAATCAATTTCATCTGCTCGATCGATAAGCGGTGAGAACATGATGATCTCATCCACCCGGTTGAAGAATTCAGGTCTGAAAGTGCCTTTGAGGGCTTTTTCGATCTTGCTGTGCGATTCCTTCTCTTCGTCGTTTCCGCTTAGAGCCACAAACCCGAGGGTACCGCCCTTGCGGACAAACTCAGTGCCGAGGTTGCTGGTCATCACCAGCACCGTATTGCGGAAATCAACCGTGCGTCCCTGTCCGTCAGTCAGACGGCCGTCATCCAGAATTTGCAGCAGTGCATTCCAGACTTCGGGGTGGGCTTTTTCGATCTCATCAAACAAAATCACCCGGTACGGTCGGCGACGGACAGCTTCGGTCAGCTGGCCGCCTTCTTCATAGCCAACATATCCCGGAGGAGCGCCAAACAGACGCGAAACGGTATGCTGTTCGTGGTATTCACTCATATCGATCCGTACCAGCGCATCTTCATCATCAAACATGAATTCGGCCAGGGCTTTTGCCAGTTCGGTCTTGCCAACACCGGATGGTCCGATAAAGATAAAGGAACCGATCGGCCGGCGTGGATCAGATAGACCCGGAGCGTGAGCGGCGGATGGCATCTGCAATGGCATGAACAGCTTCACCTTGCCCGATGATACGCTCACTCAGGCGATCTTCCATCTGCAGCAACTTTTCCGCTTCAGTTTCCATCATCTGGTTCACCGGAATGCCGGTCCACTGGTGAATTACTTCGGCGATGTCGTTAACATCCACCACATCATCCAGTTTGTGTTCCGATTCCCATTTATCGCGTTCCTTGTTGAAATCTTCCGTAATACGCAACCGTTCCGCTTTCTTGCGAGCAGCCCGTTCATAATCGCGTTCCTGACCCGCCTGTTCTTCTTCAGCAGTCATGCGGTCGATTTCTGATTTCATCTGCTTTAACTCAGGCGGCATGGAATAGAGCGCAACCCGCAGTTTGGCTGCGGCTTCGTCCATCAGGTCGATTGCTTTATCAGGCAGGTGACGGTCAGTCACATAGCGGGAAGATAGCTGGGCTGCCGCCTGTAAGGGCGTCATCTGAAAAGCGAACCTTATGGTGGGCTTCGTAGCGGTCCCGCAAACCATGCAGCATCTTGATGGTGTCTTCAATATTCGGTTCGTCCACAAACACCGGTGCAAAGCGGCGTTCAAGGGCGGCATCTTTTTCGATGTGTTTGTGATACTCATCCAGAGTGGTCGCGCCGATACATTGCAGCTCGCCGCGAGCCAGTGCCGGTTTGAGCATATTGCTGGCATCCATGGCGCC
Source organism: uncultured Chloroflexia bacterium (assembly GCA_963818305.1). Classification (GTDB taxonomy): domain Bacteria; phylum Chloroflexota; class Anaerolineae; order Anaerolineales; family Anaerolineaceae; genus DAIOEK01. The sequence goes on along the minus strand of CAWFRQ010000010.1, from coordinate 239,215 downwards.
CTGGGCAGCGCCTGCACCAACCACAGTGTGCAGTTCATCGATGAAGAGAATGATTTCACCATCTGAACGTTGGATCTCTTCGATGGCTGCTTTCAACCGTTCTTCAAACTCACCTCGGAAGCGGGAACCGGCGATCATGGCGCCCAGGTCGAGCGAAATCACTTTCTTGCCCATTAGAATTTCCGGTACATCATTGGTGGATATCTTTGATAGCAAGACCTTCCACAATGGCGGTCTTTCCAACACCAGCTTCACCGATGAGAACCGGGTTGTTCTTGGTTCGGCGGGAGAGGATTTGCATCACGCGTTTGATCTCATTATCCCGTCCGATCACCGGGTCGAGTTTACCTTCCCGTGCACTCTGGGTCAGGTCTTTTGAATACTTCTCCAGGGTTCGGTAACGGGTTTCCGCCTGCGGATCGGTCACTCGCTGCCCACCGCGAATTTGCATAATCGCATCCAGCACCCGTTCGCGGGTGAGACCAGCGCCTTCCAGAATTCTGGCAGCCGAAGTATTTTTCTCAGCCAAAATCGCCAGGAAGAGGTGCTCGGTCGAGATGTATTCATCTTTTAGTTTGTTGGCTTCTTCATTCGAGAGATCAATAATCCGCTTCACGCGCGGGGTAATGAAAATCTGCCCGGCTCCGCTGCCAAAAATATTGGCTTTCGGGGTGGTTTTTAACACAAAATCCAGTCGCTCAGTCAACTCGGTTGGATCTACTTTCAAGAATTCGAGTAATTGAGGAACCACACCCTGGGGCTGTTCAATCAACGCCATCAGAATGTGTTCGGTATCGATCTGGTTATGCCCATAGCGCTGGATGATTTCAGCGGCGCGCTGGGCAGCATCTTGAGCTCTTTCTGTAAAACGATCAAATCGCATCATATGGTTTAAATCTCCTGAATAACCGCAAGCAATGATTTATACGGTAACATGCAGTATATCACTGGGACGTTAACATAATATTTGATTTCATTTCTAATTCTACTCAGAATGCCTTCCCTTGCAATTTAATTGGTAGCATTTTGAAATCTTCCAACATCGCTCTCGACTATAATATCAGAAGTATGGTGCTAATTAATTCCCTACAACAAACTACTTACATCCGGGATCCGCATATCCGTGAGATGGATATTCGTTACGATCTGGATGAAGTTGCCAACTTAATTGAAACCTGCTTCTCTAGCACAATGGACGAGGATGGTTTCTCTTACCTGCGTCAGATGCGACGATCAGCAGTCGAAGCCCGCAGAATGAGTTGGATGACCAGCTTGATGGATGAGAATCCGCTGCCGATTGCTGGCCTGGTTTGGGTGGAAGACCGCAAGATCATTGCCAATCTCTCATTAATACCGATGGAAAAAGATCGCCAACGGATTTATCTGATTGCTAATGTAGCTGTGTTACCAGAATTCCGGGGGAGATCTATTAGCAAAAAGCTCACTCTGGCAGCGATGCAGTACATGCAGGACCAGAAAATAAAGTCAGCCTGGCTCCAAGTTCGGGATGATAACCCAGCCGCAATCCAACTCTACCGTGAGACAGGCTTCATTGAAAAAGCCCGGCGAATTACATGGCACGCGCAAGCTGAACGGGCTCCCTTTGAGCCAGATGAAGGATTTCGGATTACGCCAACTTACCCGGCAGACTGGGAAACGCAATACCGGATGTTACTGCGCTCATATCACCAGGAAGTCATTTGGAATTTGCCAGTAAATCTGACCGCGCTCAAACCATCCTGGAGAAACCAATTAAGCAAAATCATTTACGGAGAACGGATCCGCTCTTATGCTATTCGCCGGGGTGATGAATTTCTGGGGGCAATATCGTGGGAAACCGCCCGAACCTGGGCAGATAACTGTTGGGTAGCCTGCGATGCCTCCAACCAAGACCTGGTTCTAAGGAATTTACTGCCAGTGATCCTCACTTTCTGTGAATAATAAACGACCACAGGCTGTCAACTACCCGGCCGGACAAGCTGAGGGCGTGTTTGTCAACGCTGGTTTTCATAAACATGTTACGCTGATCTGGATGGAAGCTAAATTACCTATGAAACTCAGTGTGTAAAAAAAATAGCTGCTATATGCTCGGATATATTCCAGCATTGGCAGCTAAAAATGATGCAATATCTGAGTGAAGTCTTACTTTTTATCGACGGTCTTGATCATCATCCGCATTAATTCCAGGAATTCTTCCCATTCCTCTTTGAAAAAATGCATGGTCACATTATTTACTTCCACATGGTAAACAACTTCACCATCTGGTTCATCCGATTTCCACACAATGTACTGATCAGTCTCTACAACAGTCTGGGTTTTTGGTGAATCATGTTCGGCCATAAGAACCTCCAATTAAGATAATTTAGTTTACCAGAATTCTGAAAAAATTCGCGTCTATTCTTTGTTTTTACTTTTTATCAGATTTTGATTCAATTTCAGTTTAGGCATCCATTTTTTACTTAACCGGGAAACCAGTCGCTTTGAAGTAATGTACCATTTGGGTGGTGGAGCAGGCTTCTCTTCTTCTTCCAGACCATCCCAGGGATTTAGATCGAACATTTTTCGAACAATATAATGCCAAAACAACTTAAGTGAAGCTGTCACCGGTGATGCCAACACCATCCCGACCACCCCGATCAGATTTGCACCTATGATTGCCATCACCATCACTACTGCCGGGTGAACTTTAAGGGTTTTAGCTAGCATTCTGGTTGCCACAAAATTATCTAAAATCATATCTGTGAACCAGGCAACACCGACCGTGAGTACGGTATAAAGAAATGGCGAGAGCAGAAAGTAGTTGTCCGGTTGGAAGTAGGATACCAATCCCAGTGTAGTCCATGCGATTGCGGGTCCTGCGTATGGGACAAAACGAGCCATACCTGCAAGAAATGCTAGGCCAATTGCAAACCGAACACCCAAAATTGACAGTAGAACGAAGTACACAACAATTGTGATGACGATGATAATGATCTGGCCGCGTAAGAAGGCATTCCAAATTTTTCCTAATTCAGATCCTAGCCGGGTAAAATCAGCGGCGTAACCTGGCACTTCCATCTTAAAGAGCTGACCCTGTAAACCTCTCAGATTCTAGCAAGATGAAATACGAGACCAACAGAATAAATGTAAACCAACCAATCACTTCAGCGGCGCCGCCGGCTACGGATGTCAAAACCGAGCCAATATTCGAGAGGATAGGTTCGATAGCTCCAATCACCGAATTGATCAACTGAGTTTGATCGAATTGGGTGAAGTCAAAGGTGAAGGTGCCAATAGAATAGGTTCTTGAAGTTATCTGAGCGATGGTCGTTGGCAGGTTAGAAACCGTACCCTGGATGAAGACTAGAAAACTCTGTAACTGTTTAAAGATAGCCAACCCACCCCATGTGAGTAAGCCGCCGAAGAGAATTAAAATCAGAGTGAATAGAAAAGTAACTGCGACCGGCCAGGGTATGCGGATTTTCTGGTGGATCCAACTGGCTACTGGATAGAAAAGGTACGAGAAAACGAATATCAATAGCAAGGGGCCAATGAGCGACCGAAAGCGCATGATCATCGCAATGATGATTGCTGCGGCGCTTAAGGCGACCACCAATTTGATGGCAGTACCCCATCGTGGAGATTCGTTTTGCCCGGCAGATTGATCCATGTTTATCCGATTGGAAGAATGAGAAACGCACCTGGTTCAGCAGGCAGTAAACATCCGGGGATGAATGGGAATACATCACACCACAGATAGTTCGCGTCGATGTATGCAAGGACCGAAAGAATGCAGATGCAAGTAAGTACAATCACACCCAGAATTACATAAAGCAGCCAACGCGGAAACTTTGTTGAAGTAGTGGTTCCAGATTCAGATGGCAACTCAGTTTGTTCGCTGACCGGGCTGGTTGCTGGAGAATGATAAGCAGGAATAGGCGCATTCGATGGAGGGAGTACCGGTTTCATGAGTGGAGCTGTCCCTGGTGGTGCATAGGCTGCCCGTGCCGATGCTAGAGTAGCATCAGGATCAAAATCCAATTGCGCTTCGAAAATGAGGGCGATATGCTCACCCAAATTGATCATTTCGCCTTCATGCAGAATATGCGGACCAACAATCCGCTGGCCATTAATGATTGTCCCATTGGTCGACCCCAGATCTTCGATCATGTATCCTTCTGGACCAGCCTTAATGACCGCATGATGTCGAGAAATCTCTGCATCATTGATCAATATTTCAGCATTGGGATCTCTACCGATGGTCACTTCTGTTTTCATAATCGGATAAATCTTGCCGGGAACCGGACCAGCCCGGACGATTAATTGATATGCTTTAGGCGCCATAAAATTCCTCCTCTTCCTAATTCCAGTCTACTTACAATCCAGTTTGTGTCAAGATTGAATTCGAGACTATTGTTGCAATGATCAAACCAGAATTTTATTCCAATGGAACACCAGCGAAAAGATCTTTCACTATTTTGTTTGATTTTGGAACAGGTTCAGATTGCATGAATAATTCATCCGCTCGAAAGAGGTCTTGCAATATCTTCTGAATCCCCTTTGCCATCTCTTTTCCGCCCTGACTGGCGTGACACGCAGAGGCAGCCTCTCTTTTCCCTGCTACGTCCTTGAAATTAATCGCAGCGTGTATCGGAAATTCTTCGGCGGCGATGGACACCAGATCAATATCACCGTTTTTCCCAAACTTATGCGGATCTTTGCCGGTAAGTCGTAACAGCCAGATAGCCGCTTTCATAAATCCTTTTGGGATGGTCTGAAAATAGAGTCGAGAAGGTTGCCAGGTCGGCAAGTTCTCCGGGTCGGAGTAGGATCGGATCGCTTGCCCACCGGTACGCCAGAACAGTCGCTTTATGAATAGCAATATGATCAGGGTGGTGATAGCCACCAATTGGATCAAAAGTGATGACCACCTGTGGTTTCAATTTGCGAATGAAACTGCAGACCTGTGCCGCAACCTGTTCCACTGGTTGTGCCACCAATGCCTGCGGGTGCAAGTTATCTGGGCTGCCAGGCATACCAGAATCACGGTAGCCCATAAAATACACACCTGCTAATCCCAGGGTCGCGGCTGCACATCTCAACTCAGATTCTCGAAGTTCGCCAATTGATTCATACCCTTCCAATAAAGCCGGGTCAACATCTCCCACTTCACCGCGCGTCGCACAAACTAAATGGACTGCCGCACCTTTTTGAGAATAAAGCGCCAGTGTTCCCCCGGTTCCAAAAGTCTCATCATCAGGGTGCGCAAGTACCGAAAGTAAAACAGCTTTTGAGTAATCCATAGCTTTTATTTCATCCTAGTATTTTGTCTGGTGCTGATCCACCTGATCGATCCAGGCATTGATTCCGCCATGTAAATTGTAGATATTCAGCATTCCTTGATGATGAAGTTTCTTTACTGTAATCGCAGATCGAACCCCATTCCGGCAATATAAAATCAACTTGCCCGGAATATCTAACTCGGAAAGGCGAGTCTCGATCTCACCCTGGGGAATCAGGATGGAATTGGATATCTCTGCCAGTGCAAACTCAAAAGGTTCGCGAATATCTACTAGTGTCACGGATTCACCAGTTTTCATCCATTCCGCAAGTTGGATCGGCTCTACATCTAATCCATCACCAGCTGACCCAGGATCATACTCAGGTCCTTCACCGCACCATAATTGATAATCTATCAAATCCAAAATCTGCGGGTGTTCACCGCAGGCAGCGCAATTGGACCTGGGTTTAATTTTTACAATATCAAAACTCATATGGAGAGCATCATACAATAAAAGTTTACCTGCCAACGTTTGTCCACTTCCAGTGATCAATTTGATCACTTCGGTCGCCTGAATGGTACCGATGGTTCCCGGAAGAACTCCCATTACTCCTGCCGCCGAACAAGGTGGGATTGCGCCTGGCGGCGGAGGTTCTGGGAACAGGCAGCGATAACAGGGTTGTCCATCCAGTCCAAATACCGAAACTTGTCCTTCAAACCGGTAGATAGATCCGTACACGTAGGCTTTATGAGTAAGTACTGCCAGATCACTCAGCAAGTATCGGCTGGGAATGTTGTCAGTACCATCGACCAAGATATCATAGGAGTCACTAATTTCGAGTGCATTCGCTGAGACTAACGGCACCGGATATGTGACTACTTCAATCAGCGGATTGATCTCTAACATCCGCTGTCGAGCAGATTCAACCTTCGAATCTCCTTTTGTAAGCGTGGAATGAATCACCTGCCGTTGCAAATTCGATTCATCCACCACGTCCGGATCAACCAAACCAATTTTCCCTACCCCGGCTGCAGCCAGATACAACGCAATCGGTGATCCTAGCCCGCCTGCACCGACAATCAACACAGAGGCGTTCTTTCAGTTTCTGTTGTCCAACGCATTCCAATTTCTGGCAATAAAATATGCCGCGAGTACCTGGATACTTCTTCTCGGTTGAGGTCAGGAAGGTTGGTTTGGATAGGCATATTCCACTCGATAAGTCTTTCGAAAATTGGTTGTAACTCAACCGCCAGATGCTGTCGGAACAAGCAAGATTCGGTCAGCTATCTTTTAATGGTGTATCCATCCCTTGCAGAGTAAATATTTCTTCATCATTAAGGTAGATCAAAATGTTAGCCGAGAGGATACCCCAATAAGTATAGATGAGAGCGCGCAATCCTGGATAGGTATTCAAGAGGATTTCCATCGCTTCGCCCACGGTTGCTCCAGTCACTTGCATTTCGGTCTTGAACTCTGTAAAGGGTTGATAATAGGATGGTATCTTGATCTTTACCATTCATACTCCTCACCCCAATCATAACCCTACACTATGGATTATGCTAGAAATTGTACGAATGCATTGCAACCACCTGGTTGTACCTGAAAAGATAGATTGCGATAAAATTAGCCTATGCGGATCATTCTTACCCACGAACAAGCTGATTTTGATGCCCTGGCGGCTATTATGGCTGCTTCGTTATTGCAAGAGGGTGACATCCCAGTGGCGCCTCGTAAAATGAACCGCAATGCCCGTTCTTTCATAACCCTCTACGGCTCTACCCTACCTTTTGTGGATTTCCGTGATCTCCCCAATGATCCAATTGAACAGATTACCCTGGTAGATACCCAATCATTGGTGACATTAAAAGGTATGACCCGCGATACAAAAGTGGCTGTGATCGATCACCATTCCATCAAAGCTGACCTTTCCCCCGATTGGATCACAAAAATCGAACCAACCGGTGCTGCCACCACCATTCTAGTCGAATCTTTACAAGAGCTGGGCAGGACCATCTCAATTGAAATTGCAACCCTGTTGCTACTGGGAATCTACGAAGATACAGGCTCACTTGCATACGCATCTACCACTGCGCGTGATATTCGCTGCGCCGCTTACCTCGTTGAACAAGGGGCCAGCCTAAAGCTCGCAGCCAGTTACCTCAATCCACCCCTCTCTACGGAACAAAAAGAGTTGTACGAGCGGCTTTTAGCGTGTATAACCAATCATGAAATCCACCATTGCCAGGTTTCCATTGCGGTCGCCTCGGCTGAAGGATTAGTGGAAGAGGTGTCAAGCATCGCCCATAAAATCCGTGATTTGCTTGAACCTGACGGATTATTTATCCTCGTTTCAACATACAGAAGGGTATCGACTGGTGGCACGCTCTACCAGCGACAAGGTGAATGTAGCGGCAGTTGCACGGCATTTTGGCGGTGGCGGTCACGACCGCGCCGCTGCTGCACTTATCCAGCATAATTCCGGGGACCCAAGCGATCCGAGCCAACGCCTGGATTTGATCAAACAGGAATTACTAAACATTTTACCCAAGCATATCCATCCACCAATTACTGTGGGGCAAATTATGTCCCGCAAACCGCGGATGATTCACGCTGAGACGACCGTTCAAGAGGCATCCAAGTTGATGCAGCGGTATGGATACGAAGGCTTCCCGGTTGTGGAAAACAACCAGGTGTTAGGTCTCTTAACCCGCCGGGCAGTTGACCGGGCTATTGCCCATAAACTCAACTTGAAAGCAGCCAGTTTAATGGAGGCGGGGGATCATTCTGTTCACCCCAAAGATTCTTTGGAGAACCTCCAAAAGATGATGACCAATACCGGTTGGGGTCAGATCCCTGTTTATGACCCGGAAAAGCAAGAGATTTCTGGAATTGTCACCCGCACCGACCTGTTGAAAGTCCTGGGCAAATCTGCTGAAACTCGTCAAAACCGGAATATCGCTGACCAATTAGAGCATTTACTAAGTCCTGATAGCATTCAGCTATTGCATTTGCTCGCTGATACAGCTTCCGCAGACCGCATGAGTGTTTACATCGTAGGTGGTTTTGTGCGTGACCTGCTGATCAACCGCCCCAGCCAGGATTTTGATGTTGTGGTCGAAGGGGACGCCATTGCACTGGCAAAAAAGCTTTGTAACACATACGGTGGAAGGCTGGTCACTCACGCTCGCTTTGGTACAGCAAAATGGTTCTTGCAAGACATGCAAAAGCCTTTTGATTTTCTCCAGAATCCAAAGTCCACAGATCTTCCTCAAAGCTTGGATCTGATTACTGCTCAGAACCGAATTCTACGAAAAACCCACTGCCTTACCTACTGTGGAAAGAAGCAGTATCAAATTAGATCTGCACCGTAGGGATTTCTCGATCAACACGCTGGCTGTTCGACTGGATGGACGGCATTTCGGTGAATTACTCGATTTCTGGGGCGGATACCAGGATCTCCAAAATGGTAAGGTGAGAGTTCTTGCATTCCCTTTCATTCATTGATGATCCAACCCGCATTCTTAGAGCAGTCCGTTTTGAGCAGCGCTTTGGATTCCAAATTGAGCAACGGACCCGAGAATTGATGGATGAATCGGCAGACCGGCTGCATCAGATTTCGGGTGAAAGATTGCGGCATGAATTTGATCTGCTTTTCAGTGAAGATCACCCTGCCAAAGTATTGGAATATCTACAATCAGGCTGGAATCCTTGCAGCGATTCATCCTGACTTACATTGGGAGGCAGATTGGTCTGCGCAGCTTGATGATCTCTTGAACCAAAAAATTGAGAAATGGGAATATCCAGAAACTACCTGGGGAATTCCAACCCGGCGGAATTCTAGGATACACCTTCTGGTGGATGCACTTCTCATTCGAAAGTATCTGGTCGTTCTCCAAAATTTTCCGCCTGTCTGCCCACCTTGAGAAGGTTATTTCTCAAGCAGTAGATTTTCTGGACTAACCATCCGGATTGGCAGGGAAAACCCATTTCCTATCTCGTCCGACAGTTGGATAGTATCCATGAGCTCGCCCTCCGGGCAGTCTTACCTGCCATTCAGGACGAAAAAGTGAACCAGATGGTTGCGCATTACCTCACCACCTGGAGGCATATCAATGCACGGATGGATGGCTCAGACCTGAAAAAATTAGGTATTCCGCCCGGTCCTGTGTATTCTCAAATCCTCCAAGAGATTCGGGATGCCTGGTTGGACAGCGTTATATCCACCCCAGAACAAGAATTTGAGATCGTACGCCAACATCAAAACCAATCATAATCATCATTGAAGCATGAAGACATATAAGTTCTTAATTCAAGACCCCCAAACCCAAACCAGTATCTTCACCGCCATCACATTCCGTCCGGCAGCATTAGCTGATCTACCGGCACTCGAATGGGAAGGAGAATACCGTCACTTCCGGCGTTTATATTTGGATACCTATAATCGGGTGGTTAGCGGATCTGCCATCATGTGGGTAGCTGCCAACCCGGAAGGTAAATTGGTCGGACAGATGTTCATTCAACTTGCGAGTTCAAATATCGAATTGGCAGATGGAATAACACGGGCGTATATGTTCGGGTTTCGAATGCGGGAAAGCTATCGTAGTGTGGGTATCGGTTCCAGCATGTTGGAGCACGTGGAACAAGACCTGGCTGCAAGAGGATTTAAGGTCTTATGTCTGAATGTAGCCAGAGCGAATTTGCGGGCAATTGAGCTCTACCAACGTTGTGGTTATGTTCTTATCGCTCCAGATCCTGGAATTTGGTCGTATCAAGATGCAGAAGGGGTGTGGCACTCGATGGAAGAGCCCGCCTGGAGAATGGAAAAACAAATCCAGAGCAAAACAATCTACTCTATCGCTAAAGTTGAATGATCTGGCAATTTGTGGGCAAATCTGAGGGTCAATATCGCCCCTGATCCATATAAAACTAGATTAAGAATAAACGGAAGGATCCGATTTATCTCAGATAAATTACCGGCCAGCCACCCGAACGGAGTGGAAATTAGTAAACGCAACCGATGCGATGATAGATAATATCCTTGCCCTGTCATGGGGATCGACTGCGACGATCATCAAGCCGATCCAATTGAGGTGACAGACAAGCATAACTACACGCTTCCAGAAAAACACTCAGCATTAACCATCCAAATTGGTTTGGAGGAAGTAGAACCAATATGGTCTGACTGACTACAAATCCGAGGTAGCCTGCCATCATCGGCACCCTGAAATGAAGATCTTCGCAACCTGGGCATGATGGCAAAGAAGAAAAACAAAGTGAATATCGCCCTGGCAAACGGATATGCCGACATCCATTCAGGTGGAGACTCCCAGATTTTTGGTAACCAGGATTGACCAAAAATTTCCCGAAATCATATTTCCAATGGTGCTGATCACAACCACCACCAGGGTGAAAATCGTCTCTTTTCGGTGGAACATCTGTTTAAATAGCAACTGATACCCACTCAACAACGATGCGATCGATTGATTTTGGGTTTGCGCTTTTCTGATCTTCCCCTGGCTGGTCTCTTCTGTCAGGAAAAACAGCAGAATGCATTTAATTGTCATTACTACTGCACCAAAAATTAAAACTAAGCGTATGGTTGGTACGAGACTCAACTTGCTGATCAGCAAACCAGTAATCGGAGTAAAGAGCGACACGCTGACCGAGAAGATATATATCCATGAGTAAATATCAATCAATTGGTGAGGATCCGCATCCTCACCAAGCAATAATGGCCAGGCATTCATACTCAACCGCCAAAAGCTGTTCGTGATCGCTGCTGCAACAAACCATTAGAAATTTTGCGAAAACGCCCAGATCAAGCACGGAGTACTCCAGGAGATCAGATCACCAATGAGAGTGGTTAAGTCTGCGACCCAATTTATCGGTAATTGCGCCAGCTATCCAGGATGTAAAAATCTGAAAAGCCAGACCAATAGAAGCTACCAACCCTACCTGGCTATCCGTCAAGTCCGAGGGCAAGCATATACACAGGAAGATAAGGTCCAAATAAGATGATATGGAATGCCCCATAAAGGTTCTGTCCATACGATCGGTCTAGAGTTGCCTTTCAGATACTTGAGTGTATGGAATAACGGATGAATCAATGAAAAACCTTGCAATAACAGAGGTACAAACTTGCAATTGGACCGTCTCATTGTAATCTATGTACTCTCATTATGTAGAAATAAAAATCCCCGGAAATAATTCCGGGGATTGTAATTGATAGAATGGTTACTGACAGGTTATATTCCCGTATCTGGTTCTAGGTCACTGGAGTTCCTCAAAGCATACCAGTATCCATTTTCCAATTGGGTGTAGAAAGTGATTTTATGATTCACCGAAGTCGTGAAGACATAATCCGGGTTCAGAGTGAGTAAATCAAAGGTGAAAGTGCCTCCCCTGGCAGTTGGTTTGGTCACCACGAAAAGATCGTCCACAAATACCCGGATATTAACTGTTCCGGTAGAACCTACTTTCTTTTGAGTGTAACCGGTCGCTTTACAGGTATAGAATGATTGAGTACCGAACTTACCCGTCTGCACCAGATTATAGGTCGTATTAGGTGACCTGGTCGGAGTACTGGTCGGTGTATATGTATTGGTTGGTGTAGAAGTATTAGACGGTGTTTATGTCTCTGTCGGTGTAAATGTATTGGTAGGTGTATAGGTCTCGGTTGGAGTAGCTGTCTCAGTTGGAGTCGCTGTATCTGTCGGAGTATTCGTCTCAGTAGGTGTGTTCGTCGGTGTATTCGTTTCCGTTGGTGTTGGAGTGTTGGAAGGAGGGTAGGTTTCAGTTGGAGTAGCAGTATTCTGGGAGTGAAAGTCTGGGTTGGCGTATTAGTCGACGTACGCGTATTAGTTGAGGTCCGTGTATTTGAGGTTGGGGTTTTCACTAGGAGTTGCGGGCGTGTCTTGGTATTCGTCTTAGTAGGTGTTGCGGTCGGGGAAATACAATGAATATTCCCACCAGGTTTTCCAGTGTTTGAATTTATCAACGGATACCACTGCCCGTTTCCCAGTTGGGTGTACAAATTAATTTTGTGGGTCACATCTTTTATAAAGGTATAACCATTCCCAAGGTTTAGCAGATCAAAACTAAAGGTACCTCCCCTTGCAGTAGGTTTCGTAACTACAAATACATCATCCACAAAGATACGGATATTCAAAGATCCCGTAATACCCACCTTTTTCTGGGTATATCCGGTTGCTTTACAACTCGAAAGGATCTGGTTCCCAAACTTGCCGTTTTGAACCAGGTTGTAAGTTGTGTTCCTGGGTGTTGCGGTCGGCGTGAACGTAGAAGTAGATGTTCCTGTAGAAGTAAAGGTCTTCGTGGGAGTACTCGTAACAGTATCGGTGGGTGTATTTGATGGAGTGGGAGTCTCGGTTGCTGTTAAGGTTCCGATGGACGTCTCGGTGGGGGTTTCAGTCGGGGTAGGCGTTTCAGTATCAGTCCCAGTTGAAGTTGGTGTATCGGTGAAGATTGAGGTCTCAGTTGGAGTTGGGGTCTCGGTATCGGTAGGAGTAGGTGTATCCGTAAAAACCGGGGTCTCAGTAGGTGTTTCAGTAGGTGTTTCAGTCGGAGTCTCGGTTGGAGTCTCCGTAGGTGTTTCAGTTGGGATATCTGTTGGAACAGGATCGCTTACAAACGTACTGGATAAACTGAAAGTGCTTCCATCTGCTGCGGGTGAGCCGATCATGATGAAATACTGCGTACCGGAAGTAACAGCTAAATTGCTGATGAAACCATAATAAGTAAATCCATCCAGAGCCAGAACTGTTCCACAATCCACTTCTGATAAAACTACCGGGTGAGCCAGTTACAACCACGATTGTAGTATTGCCTGAACTGCCATCCATATCGAGGGTCAAACTCCCATCAGATGCTGGAGTAAACTCATACCAGACTGTCTGGTAGAGAGGTCCTCCACAGGCTATCGCTTCTGGATCTGAACCATCCTCGGTATCATTTGTAATATCACCAGTATCAGAGAAATTATCAGAATTGATCGTAATTGCTCCGCCAAATGAATCATTGCCACTGGCAAACAGCGGGCTGGCTTTTGCGTTTGCCTGAACATTGGTAAATTGTAGGTTCGGAAGAACAACCACACAAATAAGTATCAGGCTAAACAGTCGTCGATATAGGTTGAGTTTCATACTGCGTTACTCCATTAAATATCAATACCTTCACAGTCCCTATGATCATTATCGGAAAGATCGTCGATTAAATTGGTAAAGGGAGTGTAAAGACTGTGTAAATATTGAGGGAACATTTTAAGATGATCTACCCCGATTGAATCTCACGGGAGATTGAAAATTCAATGTATAATCACTCCCAAGATGGAACTTCGCGAGCTTACTGTATCAGATGCAACAATTTGTTACCGCCAAAGGATGGTATGCGGCTGATTCGAAACGCCCGCAGACACCTCGCAACCTGGCAATTTCGCTCTCATTAGAATCCGCCGAAGTGCTCGAACATTTCCAGTGGAACGATACCGACCCAAACCAGGCTGAATTAGCATCAGAACTGGCAGATGTGATGCTGTATTTACTTCAATTAGCTGAAGTCAGTGGAATTGACCTGGAACAAGCGGTTTTAGATAAACTAAAAGTGAATTATTCCCGTACCTGGGATCAATCTGAGCAAGGGGGTGGATCATGATCCTCACCGTTTTTGGCGGATCGGCACCTAAACCCGGCTCTGCCGCCTACCAATCTGCACAACAATTGGGGCAGCTCGCTGCTCAGGCTGGTTGGACAGTGGCAACCGGCGGATACATTGGAATTATGGAAGCGGTCTCCCGTGGAGCCGCTGAGTCAGGCGGTCATGTAATCGGTGTCACCTGCAAGGAGTTGGGGAAGCTCCGGCCCACCGGAGCCAATCCATGGGTCAAAGAAACCCGTGAATTCGATACCCTGCGTGAACGCCTGGGACACCTGATTGATTGCTGCGATGCCGCGATTGCCCTCCCCGGTGGAGTTGGTACCCTGGCAGAGATCACTGTGATGTGGAACGGACTGATCATCGATGCACTCCAACCCAAACCTTTCGTTTTAGTCGGTAATGGTTGGCAGCAGGTAATGGAAAGTATGTACGTTGAGCTGGGTGATTACATCCCGGCAAAGGATCGCTCCTGGTTCCAACATGCAGTGGATGTCGAAAGCGCTTTTCAACAGATTGCGGCACAAGTTAAACCAAAGATCGATAATTGAAATAAAAACAACAAAATTACGGGAAACCGATGAAGGTAGGAAAGAATGGCAGATGAGAAATTAACACCCCGCAGTGAAAATTATTCCGAATGGTACAACCAGGTTATCCTGCGCACCGAGATGGCCGATTATGCCCCGGTCCGTGGCTGCATGGTGGTGCGTCCTTACGGATGGGCGCTTTGGGAAAACATCCAGCAAGCCTTGGATAAACGTTTCAAAGCGACCGGGCATGTCAATGCAGCATTCCCACTGTTTATCCCGATGAGTTTCCTCGAAAAAGAAAAAGAACACGTAGAGGGATTCTCCCCCGAGTTAGCGGTAGTGACCATCGGCGGCGGCGAAAAACTGGAAGAACCCCTGGTAGTCCGCCCCACCTCTGAAACCGTGATCGGTTACATGTATAGCAAGTGGATCAAGAGCTATCGCGATCTGCCGGTGCTGATCAACCAGTGGGGCAACGTTGTCCGCTGGGAATTGCGCACCCGTCTATTCCTGCGTACCCTCGAATTCTACTGGCAGGAAGGCCATACCGCTCACGCCACCGAAAAAGAAGCCGAAGAAGAAACCCGCCGCATGCTGGATGTGTATGCCGATTTCGCGGTCAACGAAGCCGCCGTGCCGGTGATGCCGGGCATGAAGAGCGACACCGAAAAGTTCGCCGGCGCTGCCCGCAGCTACACCATCGAAGCCATGATGGGTGATACCAAAGCCCTGCAATCTGGTACCAGCCATAACCTGGGACAGAATTTCGCCAAAGCTTTTGATATTCAATTCCTCGACCAGAATAACGAACTGCAATACTGCTGGACCACCTCGTGGGGTCTTTCCACCCGCTTTATCGGCGCCATCATCATGACCCACGGTGATGACCAGGGTCTGGTATTGCCACCCCGGCTGGCACCCATCCAGGTAGTGATTGTGCCTATCTACAAGAATGATGATGAAAAAGCCCGGGTGATGCCGGTGGTCGATCGCATCAAACAGGAATTATCCGATTTCCGGGTGAAAGTGGATGACCGCACTGAGGTCACCCCCGGTTTCAAGTTCAACGACTGGGAAATGCGCGGCGTACCGGTGCGGATCGAAGTGGGTCCCAAAGATGTGGAAAAGAACTCGGTCGCCATCGCCCGGCGCGATATCCCTGGCCGGGAAGGTAAGCAGTTCATCAGCCAGGAAGGTCTGGCTGCACACGTGGATGCGCTTCTCAAAGAGATCCACACTCACTTGCTGCAGAAAGCCACCGACTTCCGGGACAGCAACATCCACGACCCGGCGGATTACGAAGAGTTGAAGAAAGTAGTCGAAGGCGGCTGGGCGCTCTCATACTGGTGCGGTAGCGATCAATGCGAAGCCAAGGTGAAGGAAGATACCCGCGCCACCACCCGCTGCATCCCTATCAACCAGGAAGCCAGCGATGGCAAATGCATTGTCTGCGGTGAAAAAGCGACCCACAAAGTCTACTTCGCCAAAGCATATTAATATTTTTGTAGGGGCGGGTTTGTAACCCGCCCAAATTATTACATAAACGAGACTGCCAGCTACTGGCAGTCTCGTTTGATTACCTTATTTTATACGCTTAAATTGAGATTGTGGGCATCTGGGAGCAGGAACCGTGTGCGGTTCCTGCTCCCAGAACTTTTTCCCCTTTCCGGATGGCTATTTAATCTGTTTGTTCGCATAACACCGGGAAGGGGGCAGAGGGATGGGTGCAATTAAGCGTCAATACAAAATAGCACCGGGCGGGTCTGTGACCCGCCCCGACGGATGTCCCATCAGGTATAATCTTCCTATGCCAGCGGTACAAATGGAAAAATTACGCCTTGAAAGCGCCAACCTGGCGGGTAAATTCGCCCAGCCGGATCTGTTCCGCTACGAATTTCTCGAACTCATGGATCGCTACAGCGACCGTACCTTCCGCTCCTCGCAGGTGACTTTGCCGGGAAAACTCTTGGCCAGCTTCCACGTCCCCGATCGGGTGATGTGGCAGATCAAAAACGACCTCGAACCCCAGGTGCGTATCCACACCCAATCCATTGCGCTGGATTGCTGTCAGCTTCTCTGGAATGGCGACACCATTGAGGAAAAACAACTCGCCATCGCCATCCTGGGAGTGATCCCTTCCAACCCGCCCGGACCCATCATTGACCTGGTGCTGCGCTTCTACCACCCTGAGATGGATCCTTACCTTGGCAACAAGCTGGTAGCAGATGGGCTGACGGATATCCGTCGCAACCACTTTGACCTCTGGCTGGATCTGATCCAAAACTGGATCGCATCCGATGATGTGCGCCAGACTGCACAGGCCTACCAGGCGTTGACCGGCTTGCTAAAAGAAGAAGGCGACCGGCATCTACCGGCTGTCCACCGGATTGTGCGGGAAAGCATCTTCACCATCCCGCCAGATCTGCACCCCGAAGCGCTGTTATTGGTGCAAGCCATGACCCGGGTATCTTTGATTGAGACCAAATACATGCTGCGTCAGTTGATTCACCTGGCCCCGCAGACCAACCTCAATTTCAAACGTCTCATCCGCAAGATGGTCGATCTCTTCTCCGAACCCGACCGAACCGAACTCCGCGCGGACTATCTGGAGCGATTTAAGAGGCTGTGACCATAATAATCCATAACGGTTGTTGAAAAAATCTCCCTCCTACAACGGCTGTTGAAATAATCTCTCTCCTACCCGGAAAACCACTAATTTTCTGTGTTATAATAACCATCCGTTGACTTGTCCTGATTGCGGTGAAAGCTGCGGTTCATGGAGACTTGCAAACGAAACATTTTTTAGGAGCAGTGTCATGCCACTTAATAAGGAACTAAAAACCAAACTCATCGAAGATTTTCATCGCCATGAAACCGATACCGGCAGCCCAGATGTTCAGATCGCCATCTTGAGCAAACGGATTGCCCAACTCACCGACCATCTGCGGGCAAACAAGCTGGATAACAGCTCCCGCCGCGGTCTGCTGAAACTGGTTGGTCAGCGCCGCCGCCTTCTGGCGTACTTACGCCGCGAAGATTACCCCCGGTACCTCGCGATCACAGAACGTCTGAACATCCGCAAGAAATAGTAAATTTGAGTAGATGGCGCAAGACAGACCATCTACTCTTTTTTTGTCTACCTTCCCGGTAACAGCAATGAACACCAACTGTGGAAGCTTGGGTTTTGGAAAAGGTCCAAAATCCGTTATAATTTAGGTAATACAGCATTGTGCTGAATCAATATTTTCAAACCACGACGGTTAGGAATTGAAGCATGGGCAAGAGCATCTCTTGGGCATTCTTCAGTCCCTGACCAGGTGGAAAATAATACAGGGAAAAATAAATGAAACCAGAAAGCAAAACTATATTCAGCCACCGTTGGTGGAGAATTATTCACGTTTGAATCCGGCAAGCTGGCCGGTCAGGCCGGCGGCTCCGTCACCGTCCGCGTGGGTGATTCCATCATCTTCGCGTCCGCCACCATGGGTGGCATTCGCACAGGCATCGACTTCTTCCCCCTCTCCGTGGAATACGAAGAGCGGATGTATGCCAGCGGCAAAATCCCCGGCTCATTCTTCCGCCGCGAAGGCCGACCCAGTGAAGATGCCATTCTCACCTCCCGCCTGACCGACCGTCCCCTGCGCCCGTTATTCGACCAGGAGATGCGCAACGAGGTCCAGGTGATCATGTTCTCCCTCTCCGCCGATTCCATCCACCCGCTGGATATTCTGGCCATCAACGCCGCATCTGGCGCGCTGATGATCTCTGATATCCCCTGGGGTGGACCGGTTGGCGCTGTCCGTGTTGGACGTATCAATGGTGAATTCATTGCGAACCCAACCTTCACTCAGATGGATGCATCTGACCTCGACCTGCGTATCGCCGGTACCAAAGACGCCATTCTGATGGTCGAATGCGGCGCCAGTGAGATTCCAGAAGACGTGATGGTTCAGGCGCTCCAATTTGGGCATGACTGCATTCGACCGATCTGCGAATTACAAGAAAAAATGGCTGCCGAAATCGGTAAAACCAAACGCGAAATTGCGGTTGCACCCAAGAATACCGAAATCATTCAAAAAGTTGCCTCCAAAGTGTCACGCTGAACTCGTCGAAGCACTCGAACGCCCGCACACCAAATCAGAACTCTATGACGCAGTAGATGAACTCGAAGCCGCTGCTGTCACCAGAATTCGCCGCTGAAGATGCCACTCTGGTACCAGCTGTCAAAGCTGCCTTTGAAGAAACCTACAAAGAAATCGTCCGCAAACGCATCATCGAAGATGGCAAACGCCCCGATGGTCGTGGCCTGACCGAAATTCGCCCGATCTGGTGCGAAGTGGGTACCAGCCCATGTGCTCACGGCTCCGGCCTGTTCACCCGTGGTGAAACCCAGGTGCTAACCATGGCCACTCTGGGTACTCCCAAAGAAGCCCAGGAGATTGATACCCTCTCTCCAAACGATACCAAACGCTACATCCATCACTACAATTTCCCGCCCTACTCCACCGGTGAGGTCAAACCCCTGCGTGGACAGAGCCGGCGTGAAATTGGTCACGGCGCCCTGGCTGAACGTGCCCTGCTCCCTGTCATTCCATCCGAAGAAAAATTCCCCTACACCCTGCGCCTCGTCTCTGAGGTTCTCTCCTCCAATGGTTCTTCCTCCATGGGCTCCGTCTGCGGATCGACCCTGGCGTTGATGGATTGTGGCGTACCGATCAAAGCTCCTGTCGCCGGTGTGGCGATGGGTCTGGTCAAAGAAGGCGAAACCTACCGCATCCTGGTCGATATCCAGGGTCTGGAAGATCACCTCGGTGATATGGACTTCAAAGTTGCCGGTACCGAAGCCGGTATCACCGCTCTGCAGATGGACATCAAAATCAAAGGCATTACCCCCGCCATCATGAAAGACGCTTTGGCTCAGGCGAAGGTCGCCCGCAATCACATCCTGGGGATCATGCTGGAAACCATTCCACAAACCAATGCCGATCTGAAACCGCACGCTCCTCGCATCACCACCATCAAGGTGCCGATCGAGAAAATCGGCGCCATCATCGGCCCCGGCGGAAAGAACATCCGCGCCCTGCAGGAAGAAACCAACACCAAGATCGATATCTCGGATGATGGTACTGTCTTCATCGCCGCCACCGATGGTGTCAGTGAAGCAATGGCCCGCGAACGGATTGAAGCCCTCACCGAGACTCCACTCATCGGCCGGATTTATACCGGTAAAGTGGTGCGCATCGCAGATTTCGGCGCTTTTGTTGAAATCCTACCCAACGTCGATGGCATGGTTCATATCTCACAGCTCGACTCTGAACGAGTTGAAAAAGTGGAAGATGTCGTCTCCATGGGAGATGAAATCACCGTGATGGTGGTCGATATTGACCCACAGGGTAAGATCCGTCTTTCCCGCCAGGCAGTCCTCGAAGGTTGGACAGCGGAAGAAGCCAAAGCTCGCGACAGCAAACGCCCCAGCGGCGGCCGTCCCGGTGGCGGTGGTCGCCCAGGTGGTGATCGCCGTGGCGGCAGCGGTGGAGATCGCGGCCGAGGTGGTTACAGCGGTAATCGCGGCAACGATCGCAAGTAATCATTCAAATATAAGAAACAAAATCGGAAGTGCAATGCACTTCCGATTTTTTGTTCCCCCAGCCAAAATAAGAAAGAAGGAGAGGCAATTCTAGAATCAGTGAAGGGCTTTTACCGCCCAGATATACCCATAAGGGTTCATCTCTACCCCTGTATCCAGTATCCCGTAGTCCGATGTCTGTGAAGTGAGCAGGGGATGGTAATTCTTCATCTTTTGAATCAATTCTGTTGATAAGTGAATGGAATCATTGGATAAATTCTGAATTACCAGAATTTCTTCATCAGCGTTTTTACGGGTATAAACCGCCAATTGCGGGTCAGTCAGTTCCATCCACTCGATCTGGTCCGTCGCCAGAACCGGATGCTGTTTCCGGATTTGGATCATCTTCTGGAGCGTGTGCCAGAGCGAATTTGGATCTTTCATCTGTGCATCCACATTCACGACATCGGGTGTAAATCCAACCGACTTGATGAGCGGGGCATACAGGTGTGGATTAGAACTGAACCCCGCCTGAGCAGTAGCGTCCCATTGCATGGGAGTGCGCAATCCATTCCGATCGTGTAAATGGATGTTATCGCCCATCCCAATTTCGTCTCCATAATACAAAATTGGCGTACCAGGGATGGTAAACAAAATTGAATTAGCCAGCTCGATCTTTCTGCGATCATTATCCAGCAATGATGCTAAGCGGCGGCGGATACCCAAATTGGATCGCATCCTTTTTTGCGGGGCGTAATGGTTCCACATTTGAATTCTTTCGGCTTCGGTGACCATTTCAAGGGTTAATTCGTCGTGGTTGCGTAAGAAAGTACACCATTGGCAATTCTCTTTTAATCGGTCAGTTTGGTTGAGCGCCCAGCGGATCGGTTCAGACGTTCCTTCAATTAATCCCAGGTAAATTCGGGGCATTACCGGGAACTGAAACGCCATCTGACATTCATCGCCATCCCCAAAATAATGCTCCACATCGCGCGGCCATTGGTTCGCCTCACATAGCAATATCCGACCAGGGTACTCTGCATCGATCATGCTGCGAACCTTTTTTAGAAATGCATGGGTCTCAGGCAGGTTTTCTCCGTTGGTACCTTCACGTTCAAACAAATACGGAACGGCATCCACCCTGAATCCATCAATTCCCATCTCTAGCCAATGGCGTAAGATGTGGATCATCTCTTCTTGGACTGTGGGATTATCGTAATTCAAATCAGGTTGTGATGCGTAAAAACGATGCCAATAGTACTGACCTGTTTTCGGCTCATAGCTCCAATTCGATGTCTCGGTATCAATAAAGATGATTCTTGCGTCTGCATACTTCTGTATCTGAATCGCTCCAGACAAAGTAATCACGGTAAGGAGAATTCTTCGATGCGATAGCAGATTGAAACCACGGATGTTGATCTGAGACGTGATTCAACACCATGTCTGCAATGATTTTGATACCGCGGTTGTGGGCTTCTTGCACCAGTCTCTTGAAATCATCGATGCAGCCGTAATCACTCAGGACAGAATAGTAATCTGAAATATCGTAGCCGTCATCCTTTGAGTGGTGAAGGATAGATCGGCATGACCCAGATACAATCCACTACCCAATTCTTTCAGATAATCCAATTTCTGAATCAAGCCCGGCAAATCACCATGCCCATCACCGTTGCTATCTTTGAATGCTCGAACATATACTTCATAGAATATTGCATTTTGATACCAGTATTTCACATCCATAACAACTCCAACAAAACTAGAGTTCTTCAACGATGTTGATGCTTTTATTTCTCAGCTCAATCAATCTGATGGTGAAGAACTCTGTAAGATAAATCAGTGCCTAACCCTTTACTGCGCCGGCCAACATTCCGCGAACAAACGAACGTTGGAAAAGGAAGAACACGACCATCGGTAACAAGAAAGAGAGGAAAGCCGCCCCGGTGAGGATATGCCAGTTTCCACCGCGTGGATCGATCAAATTGGTGATCTGAACCGTCAGCACCGGATGGCTGGAGAGGAAGATCTTGGCGACCAGGAAATCATTCCACACCCACAAGAACTGGAAGATTCCCAGAGATGCGATGGCAGGTAACGAAAGCGGTAAAACCAGCTTCGTGAATGCCATCCAGTGATTCGCGCCATCCAGATACACCGATTCAAACACCTCACGCGGGAGTGAACCGATAAAATTGCGCAGCAAATAGATGGCGTACGGCAGGCCAAAACCGGTATGGAACAACCAGATCCCCAGGAAGGATCCTTCCAGGCCAATATTGACATATAAGCGTGCGATTGGAACCAGGGTCATCTGCAGTGGGATAATCTGCAATCCGACCAATGCAGCAAAGATCCAGGTACGGCCTTTGAAATCTAACCAGGCAAAAGCATATGCTGCCAGTGCTCCAAAAAAGATAGGCAATAAGGTGGCCGGGATCGTCACCATCAGCGTATTGATGAATGCCCTTCCCATCCCTTCGGGATTCAGCAGATCGGTTGAGTTACACTTAAACTTCGATAAAGTGCTGGCTACACCTTGACTACAATCAGTCAGATAATCCTGGGTACCCTTGTACCCGACCACTGCATCGGTGTAATTCCGCAGCGTGAATTCCGCTGGTTGATCTGGTTGGCCGGATAGCGTGCCCATATATTCGACAACCGAAGATAAGGTTGCCATCGCTTCGTTCGCGTTTCCAGGTAATAGCAGGGTCTACTAGATGTGGTTCGCCGTTGACATCTTTCTTTAGCATGGCCAATAACCGATTTGAGCGTGGATATTGCGCAACGAGTTCAGGAGAACTCAGATCGGCGGCTGGTAATCTTCTTGCCATCCACTCCATGGCAAGAGCTGCAAAACTGGTTGTATTCATCTTGCCCGGGCATTTGCGGTGGACTGAATGCCTGCCACCAACCAGTGGTTCTGACAGCTTCGCGTGAGCGGAAGGAACTGACAAATAGTCCAAGGGTGGGGACTAACCACAAGAAACACATCAAGATAATGGCAAAATGCAGGGGTATTCGGTTCAAGAGGGTGGATAACCTGCTCAACGGCTTCATCTTGATTTCCTCCTGCCGGCGGAACCGCACCATATTGAAGATCAAGATCGGGATCGTCAGAATAATCAGTATGACTGCAATTGCCATAGATCGTCCGGTATCGGTGACGATCAGTTTGAACATCCGGTTGGCAATGACCTCTGTGCCAAAGTTGCCGCCGGTCATTACAAAAACGATATCGAAAATCTTTAGGATGTTAATAAACATGGTTGTAGTTACCACGACCAGGGTGGGGAAAATCATCGGCACCATGATTTCCCAGAGCACCTGCCACTCATTGGCACCATCCACCCGGGCAGCTTCCATCACCTCGCCAGGTAGACCTTTGATCGCTGCGGAGAGGATGGTCATGCAGAAACCAGCCCATAACCAAACACCAACGACCATCAGCGCAAAATTGTTGGTTGCCGGTTTGCTCAAGAACGCAACCGGCTGTCCCCCCAATGCAACAATGATCGAATTAAGTAAACCAACCTGCTGGGTCGGATCAGATTCATAGGAATAAACAAACCGCCAGATAACACCAGCCCCCACGAATGAGATTGCCATTGGCATAAAAATGATCGATTTTGCCAGGCTCTCATATCGGACCCGGTCAGCGAGAAGCGCAAACAGAAAACCAAGAATGACAGTTGCAGGAACCATCAAGATAAGCCAGAGTGCATTATTTCGTAATGCAGTTGTCATATCCTGATTGGTAAACGCATAACGGAAATTCTCAAAAATCCCCCAACAGGGCGCACCGACAACGCAATCGGCTGAAGCAGGTAGTGTGCCAGTCCGATCCATAAAGCTGAGATAAATGGTATTCACAGTAGGATACACAACGAATACAGCCATAATCATCAACGCAGGGACAATATACAACCAGGGAGCCAATTTCCCTTGTTTCATAATTACAGGCACCATACGCGCCTCACTCTCAGTTTGGGTGTATGCCTGAAGGCATACACCCAAATCTGCATGTTATTTGATTGTTATTTGGAGAGAGCTTCGGTTTGAGCAGCAGCTACTGCGGCTAGCTCGGTTGCAACGTCATTACCTTGCACAACGCCGATCAATGCTTTCCATTCAGCCTCACCGAACGGTGCGGGGATGGTGTCGCCCAGGTCAGGGGTGAAACCAGTCGCAGCGGCCAGTGCTTCAGCTTTTTTGGTCAGCTGGGTATCTGAGTACTTTCCGGCGGCCAGTTTATTGGGGGACAGGTCAAATCCGACCGATGCCCATGATTCAGCGCCTTCCTGACTGGTCAAATAACCAATCAGAGCCTGGGCTGCGGGGGAGGTTCCGAATGACATCATGTAATCAGCACCACCCTGCATGCCTTTGGCGCCAGGGAAGGCGAAGAAATCATAATCCACACCATATTCCAGGGTTGGGTATTGTTTCAAAATTTCGCCGCCAGCGAAACCAGATTGTTTCACCATCATCGCCTGAGCAGGATCAGCAAAGACAGCATAAATGGCATCCAGGAACTTGGTATTTACGGTTCCATCAGCGCCACCCACAGTGTATTTGGGATCGGATGCCCATTTGTGGTAGGTTTGATATGCAGCCACGACACCAGCATCATCATATGCAACTTCGCCTGAGATGAGCTTCATCACATATTCAGGTCCCTGGGAGGCGAGCAAAAGATCCTGCACGTAATCGGAACCAGTCCAACCAGTGGCAGCATCTGATCCGAATCCCATACTCCAGGGCACGTTACCATCGGCAACCATCTTTTCAACTAACGCATCCAATTCTTCGAAGGTGGTTGGGACGGCGTAACCAAAAGCTTCGAATTGGGCAGGGCTGTACCAGACAATCGACTTGATGTCAGCTTTTACTGGGAGGGCTAGCCATTTTCCATCTACGGAACCAAGGGTCTTCCAGTAATCTGCATAATTCGCAACTTCGGCACCATTGGTATCGAGTGCAACTAGTTGATCAGGATACAGGGAGAGGGGAGCGGTGGTCGGCCAGAATAAAACGTCAGGTGGGGTGCGATTTGACACGGGTGTCTAAAACAGCAGCGTCACGGCTAAATTCAGCTACAACCTGTACACCACAAGCGTCAATAAATGGTTTAATGATCGCATTGAATTTTTCTTCTTCAGCACCGGACCATTGGTACATGACGGTCACCTGGTCGCCGGCCTTGGCATCCTTGCACATAGCCGGGGCAGCAGGTTCAGGAACTGCGGTAGCTGGAACTTCAGTCGGCGGGACTGCAGTTGGTTCAACAACAACAGGTTCTTCCACTACTGGTTCTTCAACAACTGGAGCAGGAGCAGCAGCCGGAGCACATGCAGCCAATAAAATGACTGCCACCAACATGAACGAGAAAACTTTTACTAATTTACCAGACATCTAATCCTCCTTGAGATTTTTTGACAACATCGCAAAAACAATTCATAAAAACCATTCCTTGCTCTAAACCACCTCCTTGTTGAAAAGCCTTATAAAGCTCTGCCGATTGTAGATTGCGCGTACTACCAAATTTAGAATCCAGATAAAGATCCTGCTGGTCCAACGGATCACCCTGGATCAGATGAATTAAACGTTCTCCGGCAGCCCATCCCAACCCGAACGCCGGTAAACTGACGGTCGTCAGCGGCGGATCAAAATACCGAGCCAGCGGAATATCATCGAACCCGGCCACAGCGATATCTTCCGGGATGCGTAAACCGGCTTGCTTAATCGCCTGGATAGCACCCATGGCTACCACATCACTGGCAACAAAGACAGCACTGATACCCGGTTGTGTTAGAAGTTCACTCATCGCTTGATATCCAGAAATCGGGTGTGTAATTTCCTTCTTTGATAAGCAGCGGATCAGCCGTGATCCCTGCCTGTGCAAGTGCCTGACAATAACCATCTCGGCGTTGGCGGGCTGAGGTGTAATGCAAAGACGCATTGGTAATCAGACCAATACGGGTATGTCCGAGGGAGAGGAGGTGGTTGACGATCGATTTTGCCCCTTCGATCGCGTTAATATCTACAAATGGGATTTCTGTGCCCGGCAGCTGACCTTGTAACACAACAGGAACACCTTGCTGGTACATATTGATAATTTCGGTATCATCTTCACGTGGACCGGAAAGAATAATCCCATCCACCAGGTTTTCATAGATCAACCGGGTGTAGCCATTTCTGGCGTCCGGCTCCAATGGTTTTAACAACACGTGAAAACCGTTTTGGGCTGCAACTTGCTCTACGCCCAAAACCACTTGAACCAAAAATGCATCGGTAAAGACCTGTTCGGCACTCTGACGCATCACAAATCCGAGCGTGTTTGAGAGTCCACTGGCCAGTTTTCTGCCCGCAGCATCTGGGTGGTAATTCAGCTCTTTGGCAGCGTCCAAGACCTTCTGGCGGGTTGTCTCGCTGATACTTACCCCTGATAAATTATTTAATACAAAGGAAACGGTTGTTCTTGAAACCCCTGCCAGGCGTGCTACATCAAAACTGGTTGCTCGTTTGGATACCATGCTGCCTCCGAACTAACACGTGTTAGCAACATAGTAACACGCGTTAGTTACAGAGTCAAGTAGGAATTTCAGGAGTAATCTGGAAATTCCAAAGATTAATCTAGTATTTCTCAGGAATGAATGTCTGGTCGGTGAGTGGCGGACGGATGTAGCCTTTGTCAGATTGGCGTGGAGGGAGAGTCAACTTTTCTGGAGTTCTGTCCTCGTAGGGAATCATGCTCAAGAGATGGGCAATCACATTTAACCTCGCCCGTTTCTTCTGATCTGCATTCACCACATACCAGGGCGATTGCTTGGTATCGGTGTAACTAAACATCGCATCCTTGGCTTTGGAATACTCGATCCACCGGGCTCGACTCTCCAGATCCATCGGACTGAGTTTCCACCGTTTGGTTGGGGTATCGATCCGGTCCTGAAATCTCTTTTCCTGTTCTTCGTCACTTACACTGAACCAGTATTTAATCAAAATAATTCCAGAGCGGATCAACATTTTTTCGAATTCCGGGCAAGACCGCAAAAATTCCTGGTACTCGTCCTCAGTGCAGAAACCCATTACCCTTTCCACCCCTGCTCGGTTGTACCAACTACGGTCAAAAAAAACCATCTCACCTGCCGCTGGCAAATGGGGAACATAACGTTGGAAATACCATTGTGTTTTTTCTTTCTCGGTTGGAGTGCCCAGCGCCACCACCCTGGCAAAACGCGGATTCAAACTCTCGGTGATTCGTTTGATCGCGCCTCCCTTTCCGGCTGCGTCTCTGCCCTCAAAAAGCACGACCACCTTTAACCCTTTCACTTTCACCCACTCTTGCAGTTTTACCAACTCCACCTGGAGTTTTTCCAACTCACGGTAGTAATCTTTGTTAGAAAGGTCTTCTTTCTCCTGCACCGGTTGCTTCATTTTCTCCGGTGGATGGGCCTCACCAGCTGCTTTATTCTTTCCACCTTTTTTTTCAGCCATCTGTCACCTCCAACCAACACCCGCTCTACTTATTCCATAAAATCTAAATCACATACTCATAAATTAATCTTGGAATGATGAAAAGCACTACCTACCTTTTTGCATTATAGTGACTGTCAGTCGAATAATCAACAAAAAACCAGTGACAATTGCCACTGGCTCTAATCAATCTTCCACGTTACTCAGGTATATATTTATTGCTAGTGGGTAATATCGG
Organism: uncultured Chloroflexia bacterium; assembly: GCA_963818305.1. Taxonomy (GTDB): domain Bacteria; phylum Chloroflexota; class Anaerolineae; order Anaerolineales; family Anaerolineaceae; genus DAIOEK01. The sequence continues at coordinate 211,474 of CAWFRQ010000010.1, read as the reverse complement.
CATCTGCAACCCCGGTTTGCCCAGATACTCAGCAAGGGCAGCCTTCATAGCGATCCGATCGTCCCAGGCGCATTCCTTCTCACCAAAGCACATGCTTTGCTCATGCCCCTTACCACAGGATATGACCAGATCTCCGGGTTCTGCCAGCTGCAAACCCAAACGGATCGCATCTCCGCGATCGGCTACTTTGTAGTAAGACACTCCTTCAACTGTACCCCTGCTTTCAGCACCGGCTGCCATTTCGGCAAGTATCGAATCGAGTGATTCGGTGCGCGGGTCTTCGGCTGTAAGAATCGAAATATCTGCTAATTCTGCCGAGACCTCCGCCATCATCCGGCGTTTCTCACGGTCACGCAATCCGGCGGAACCAAATATTGCAATCACTTTGCCTTTGGTCAATGTTCGGGCAGTTTCAATTGCTCGTTTGAGCGCATTCGGGGTATGCGCAAAATCTACGATCGCGGTGAAATTTTGACCCAGATGGATGATCTCCATCCGGCCAGGTATACCCGGCAAATTCTTGATACCTCTCTGCGTATCCTGCCAGGATATGTTAAGTCCCTCAGTTGTTGCTGCTATAGCAGCTAAACAATTGGATACATTGTATAGCCCGACCAATTTCGTTTCAAACGGGTAGGTTCCCGCCTGTGAGCGGACATTAAACCGTGTTCCCTGTGGTGTGGCGACAATCTCATCGGCCCAGATATCAGCGCTCTCACTTAACCCGTAACTTACAACAGGCGCAGACGTAATGGATCGTAGATAATCAAGTGACGTATCATCGCCATTTAGTACAGCTAATGTAGGTAGACCATTTCCTTGCTCGTCTGCTGACTTGAGCTGTTCAAACAACTTTCCTTTGGCAGCTCGGTAATTCTCATAGGTTCCATGAAAATCGAGATGTTCGTGGGTAATATTTGTTACCACCCCGATATTAAAATCACAACCTGCCACCCTATCTTGTGCCAGACCGTGCGAAGTGGTTTCAAGCACAACATGGGTTAGACCGGAGGCAAGCATCCGGGCAAGATATTGTTGTACATCTGGTGCTTCGGGTGTGGTGACATGGAAGCCTGTATCAATCACTTCCTTGCCGATGACCGCGTTCACAGTAGAGATAATCCCGGCAGGAATGCCGGCAGCCAGTAAAATTTGGAATATCAAATTCGAAGTCGTGGTTTTTCCATCGGTACCTGTGACCCCAATTACTTTCATTCTGCCGCTCGGAAACCGATAAAAAGCCGCTGAGAGCCATCCTAACACAAATCGGGTATTCTCTACCTGGATATAATCAATTCCCCAGGTTGGATCGTACGGGAGACTACCTATAGCAGCAATCGCCCCTTGCTCTCGCGCTGCAGGTATATATCTATGCGCATCCTGATTCCCGCCGATAAGTGCAACAAACACATTTCCTGGTTTAACCTGGCGAGAATCCAACGCAATCCCTGTCACTGGTAGAGCAGGGATCCGCTCTAAGTCTACTTTCACAGGGATCTGTTCAAATAATGTGCGTAAATTCTGTTTGAGAAATCCAGTCACAAATTACTCCTGTATAAAATCATTGTACCTTAATTTACTCTGATGTTCATCCTAAGCGACTAACAGGAGCGAAGGATCTTGCCGTAAATCCCGATATTTTAACTTTGCAATAGTCCATAAAACTAGATCCTTCGTCGCTCTGCTCCTCAGGATGAATAATTCTGTTGGTTAAACTTAGTATCAAATATTTTTGAGACTAACAATTAAAAAGAGCCATAGATCTCTCTATGGCTCTCATGTAACACAAAATAGCTATGCAATAGTCTGTTTCAGGTTAACCAATTGACCGGCGACAGATCCATCAATTAACTTATCACCAACTTTGATGACCAAACCACCCAGGATGCTAGGATCAACAGCATAGTTCACTGCGCCGTCTTTCCCGAGTTTGGCTAATACATCTGATTGAATGGTCGATTTCTCTTCGGCTGAAAGAGGTAATGCACTGGTTACATGCGCAGTAGAACCCTGGACAGATTGTCCTTCCAAGACCACTACCTTGCCTGATTTTACGCCTGAGAAGAATTCCTGCAATAATTGATGCTGTTTCTTCTCATCCAGTGATTCGCCAACCAATTTTTGAGCGGCAGCAATTGCAAGAGCAGCTACCTGACCGCGTAATTCGCTCAACATCCGGTCGCGCTCTTCTTTTGCTTCAGCCAGAGCAGTAGCCTTGACCTGAGCTGCTTCGCCCTCTACTTGTGAGCGGATCTCTTTGGCTACCTGGTCAGCGCGGTCAGACGCTTCCCGAATCACCTGTCCGGCTTTGGCCTGTGCGTCAGCTAATAACTTCTCGGCTTCAGATTCGGCGTTTGCACGTGCTTCAGCTGCCACGCGGGCATCTTCCAGACCTTTGGCAATCGTCGCCCGGCGTTTGTCTAACATGCTGATGAGTGGTTTATAGACCCAGGCACGTAGAACTAAAAAGAGTACGATGAAGTTAAATATTTGAACCAGTAAATATCCAAGGTTAATTCCAAGTTTTTCCATCTATCACCTCTATGGTTTCTGACTACACAACCTGGAACAGCATCAAGAATGCGATTACCAGACAATAAATGGCGATCGCTTCAGAGAACGCAATACCTAAAATCATATAGACGAGCAAGTTGCCAGACATATCAGGATTGCGTGCCATGCCTTCCAATGCACCTTGAACACTCAAACCGATACCTACACCACCACCCAGGGCTCCAATCATTGAGAGACCTGCGCCAACAAATCTCATTGCCATTTCGATATCGCCTGTCATGATATTTCTTCCTCCTCAAAAATGATCGAAAAATCGAAGATTACGCGCTGGCGTGTTCTTCTTCCCCGCCGTGCGCGTGGGTGGCCATCGACATGAATACCATGGTGAGCATGCCGAACACAATTGCCTGAATCAGGCCGATGAAGAATTCAAATAGTAATACACCAGATTGCAGGTATGGGAGCATACTCCCCACCAGGAATAACAATACTGATCCGGCGAATACGTTACCGAACAACCGGAAGGCAAACGAGAGAATTTTAGAAAATTCGGAGATGAGTTCCAACAATGAGACAATCAGGTCCATCAACCCCAGACCAGGCTTGCTTGCAATGGTAGTAAAGTTGAAGAATTTGAGCAGGTACTTTGGACCTTGTGCTCGCAAACCAACCACCTGGATCATGACAACCGCTATTAGAGCCAGGGCTGCGGTGAAATTCAGATCCGTAGATGCAGGTCGTACAAACGGAATCACGTGATATGCTTCACCGGCTGCTTCATGTCCGGCTTCACCGGAGACAACCGCACTGATTCCGCTCGTGAGAGCAACTGCCGGATGTCCACCATGCTCAGCAACTGCCAGCCTGCCAATCGAATCAACACCAGGCAGCATTTCCAGCCAGTTTGCTACCAATACAATGAGGGTAATGGTTGCAAAAAATGGGAAGATAGTCTTCGTCCATTTACCAGCCGAAGATTCGGTCAGGTTGTATAACCCTTCCACCAGCGCTTCCATCGCTCCGGAGATACCCTTGGGCACCAGATCTCCACTGGTAGCTGCTTTGCGAACAGCCAACGCGAGAAGGATCAGGATAACATCCCCAATGAGGGTTGCAACCAGCGTATTGGTGAGATAAAAATTTCCAAACAATGGTGTTTCTGACACATTTTCAGCAGTCACTAGAATTTCTGGCTGGATCGGTTTTACGATCGAAGCCACTATTCCGGTGATGATGATCAGAGCCAAAATGACCCATCGGTTCACGCCCCAGCGCCATTTTTTATTCGTCTCCAAGGCTTTGACCCTCCTTTGGGAAATGCAGTGATGATTCTGGTTTTATTTTCTTTACCATTGCTTTGGCTACCAAAACCATTGCGATCAGGCTTACCGGAACAGATCCAAGAACCAATCCAAATGTAAACCAGGGTTTGGTCCCTAACCGGTTATCTAAAAAGATACCACCCACAAGCGCAATGACGATAATTCCTACAGTCAGAAACCCTACCTGACTGATCAACCCGATAATGGAAAGGGAGATCATTTTTTGCCGGTCAGAGTTTTGTTGCGGAAGTTGATCCATACGTCAAATCATTATAACAAACTGAAAAACTCAAGTCAATTTTTACTGGAAAAGCGATTGAACTGCAGTTCCAGCAATCGTGAAGAATGGTGCGAATAAGACACCCACCACCAGAATTCCTGCCACACAGATACTCACCGCGATTTTCATGGATCTGGTGACATTAACAGGTTCGGCAGATTCCGGCTCACCTTGATAGACAATTCGGATGACCCGCAGGTAGTAATAAAGTGCCAGGATCGAGTTGAGCACACCCAAGATGACGATACCCACCAACCACGGATTGGACATATCCAGTATGGCTGATGAGAAAAGGAAGATCTTACCAACGAAACCTGCGAATGGTGGAATACCAGCGAGCGAAAGAAAAGCCGCCAGCAATCCTAATCCCAATCCGGGTGATTTGCGTGCCAGCCCGGAGTAAGCGCTAATCTCATCCGATTTAACCTGATTCCCCAAAATGGAGATAATTCCAAAGGCAGCCAAATTGGTCACCATGTAGGCGATCAGATAGACCACAATCCCCAGAAAACCCAGCACTGTGATGGATGCCACTCCGATCAGAATATATCCGGCTTGCGCGATGGAAGAATACGCCAACAGGCGTTTGATATTATGTTGACGCATGGCCTGCAGGTTACCAAAGAGCATACTGGCTGCAGAAACAACACATAAAACCGGGCTCCAGATGGTAAATAGATCACCGAAGATGATCGTGAGTACCCGAAGCAGGACGATAAACCCAGCAGCTTTGGATGCAGTGGAGAGAAAGCCTGCCACAGGTGTCGGAGCGCCCTGGTAAACATCCGGTGCCCAGAAATGGAGCGGAACTGCGGAAATCTTGAAGAACAATCCCACTAAAATCAGGATCATGAGCACAAATGCCAAACCAGAAGAAACCTGGTTTGTTTCCAATTGAGCCTGCATTGAATAGATTTGGGTTGTTCCAGTCAGACCATAAAGCAGGCTGAAGCCATAGAGCATTACTGCAGAGGTGGCAGCACCGAACAAGAGGTATTTGAAGCCCGCTTCTGCGGAAGCTTCCTCCCGCTTGAAGAAACCAGCCAGAATGTACATGGGGATGGAAGTAGTCTCGATTGCCAGGAATAACATCACCAGGTTCGTGGCGCCTGTCATGAGGCACATTCCTAACATGGCTACTAACAGCAGGAAGTAGAATTCGCCTTCCTTGCCCAGAATGGTCATATCTTTCGCAAGCAGTACGGTGATTGCGCCGCCAAAGAAGATAACCAGCGACATGATCCAGTGCATCCAATCCCAGCGGATCATCCCGCCAAAGATTAGATAGTTTGCGCCGCCATAAGGTCTACTCAAGAACCCGGTAGCGATACCTACACCAACCAGACCAATGACCACTACCCAGGCTAAATTTCGTTTTTGCTCACCCTTCCAGATCAGATCCAGAACTAAAACCAAACCCGCGAGAACGACTAAACCGATCTCAGGTAAAATGCCCAGGAACATCAGGGGATCAAATTGAATGATCTGCATCATGCACCTCCTAACAACGGAAGCACATTTCTAAGTCCTGCATCCACCATATTACTCAGGACGGATGGGAATAAACCAAATCCGATCATAAACACCGCCAGTAAAACAATGGTTACTTTATCTAAAATGGAGATGTCGGTGATATGCCCCACTAATTCCGGAGACATCTGCCCGAAGAATACTTTGTTGACAACCCGTAGAATATACGCTGCGGTTATGATCACTCCGATCACTGCGATGATTGCCACCACCGGTGCTGAGCGCCACAACCCCATGAAGATCGGGAATTCAGCCGCGAAGCCGCTGAAACCAGGCATACCCATCGAAACCAACCCGGCGATGATGAACCCAACTGCTGCGAAAGGCATCGCTTTCGCCATACCACCCAATTTATCCAGGTCTCGGGTATGTGCCCGGTCATATACCATGCCGACAATTGCAAAGAACATAGCCGTCATCACGCCGTGCGAGAACATTTGCATCCCGGCACCCACCAGACCATCGTGGTTCAGACTGGCGAAACCGAGCAGAACCAACCCCATGTGCGAGACGGATGAAAAACCGATGACATACTTGAAGTCAGTTTGTACCAGGGCAATGAGAGCTCCATAGACCACATTGATAGTTGCCAATAGCAAAATTGCGTTTGCCCACATCCTGGCACCATCCGGCATCAACATGAAAGCGATCCTTAGTGCGGCAAAAGCACCCACCTTCATCTCAACGCCCGCCAACAGCATCGAGATGGCTGTCGGGGCGGCTACGTGTCCATCTGGCGCCCATGAGTGGAAGGGGAACATACCCGCCAGGATGCCAAATCCGATAAATACCACCGGGAACCAGATGCGTTGGAAAGCCATGGAGAAACCAGCTTGTTCCAAAGCGATCATATCGAAATTGGGTTTTCCACTGTAGAATGCCATTGCCAAAACACCCAACAATGCGATCATGGAGCCAATGAACAAATAGAGAGTCAGTTTGAGCGAGCCATAGTCACGCGTCTTTGGCCAACCCCAGATTGCGATCATAAGGTATTTGGGGAACACTGCGATTTCGAAGAAGAAGAATAACATGAATAAATCCAGCGAAACAAAAACACCAAATACACTGGTTACCAGAAACATCAGGAAAGCGAAGAACTCACGGGGACGATCATCTACCCTCCAGGAGACCATCACTCCGCACAAGCCAACGATCCCGGTGAGCAGTACCATAGGCATGCTAAAGCCATCCACGCCCACTGAATAAGAGATACCCATCGCTGGAAGCCAATTCAATTTCTCTGTGAATTGGTAACCGGCCGCAGTTTGATCGTAAGCAAAGAATAACCAGAGTGAAAGGAAGAACGTAACCGCGGTTGCCGCGAGTGCAGTTGCTTTAACTTCGGTTTTTCTGTCGGCTGGGAAGAACAGGATCAATAAACCAGCTACCAGTGGCAAGAAAATGATGATACTTAAGATAGGGAACTGCATCGGCGACTCCATTAGAAGAGCAATACTACCGCTTGATTGATCATATTCATGATCCAGGCTGGCGCGATACCAATCCAAAGAATAAGAACTACCAGCGGAACCAAGACAATAATTTCACGGACACTGATATCTTTGAAGTGTCCTACCCAACGTTCATTGAGAGGTCCGTGCAGCACCAGCTTGATTCCTTTAAGGATGTAGATACCGGTGAAAAGCAAACCGATCATGCTGAGCGCGGTGATCACAGTAAACACTGGCCAGGCGCCTCGAACTACCAGGAATTCAGAAACAAATCCATTAAGACCGGGTAACCCAAGCGACGCCATGGAGATAAATACCAATAATCCGCCAAATACAGGAACGAGCGGGAAGAGCCCGCCGAAATCACTCAATTTGCGGGTATGAGTACGTTCGTAGATCACACCTACCAGGAAGAACATGCCAGCCGAGGATAGGCCGTGGTTGAACATTTGCAGTACCGCCCCATCCATGGCAGCGTGTGCTGATTGGGTTCCTGCAACTGCGGCAGCCACTGCGATACCAAGCACAACAAATCCCATGTGGTTGATGGATGAATACGCTACTAACTTCTTGAAATCATCCTGTCCATACGCCCCGAATGCACCAAAGATGATTGCCATCATCGCCAGGAAAGCCAGCGCACCGGCAAAAACCTTTGCTTCTTCCGGGAAGAGCGGGATCACCAGGCGGATAAATCCGTAGGCGCCCAATTTGAGGAGCACGCCGGCCAGGATCATGGATCCAGGAGTGGGTGCTTCGGTGTGGGCATCTGGGAGCCAGGTGTGGAACGGCCAGACCGGGACTTTGATGGCAAACGCCACCACAAATGCCCAGAAAATCACAGTTTTCACGGTTGGAACAGGCAAGCCCATAATGGGTTCAACTGCAACCTTCCAGCGCTCCATCACCAGAATCAGATCAAAGGTGCCGGTGATTACACCGATCAACTGGGTGGAGAGCAGTAACCCCAGGGAACCCGCCATGGTATAGAGGATGAACTTTAAGGAGGCGTAATTGCGATTTTCACCGCCCCACTGATTGATCAAGAAGTACATCGGTACCAGCCCGATCTCCCAGAAGAGGAAGAAGAGCAGCAGGTCCAAAGCAAGGAATACACCTAGCATGCCAGTTTCGAGCAGCAGGAACAAAATCAGGTAAGGTTTGACTTTTTCCTGGATTGAAAAGGATGCTAATAATGCCAGCGGAGTGAGCAGGGTGGTTAACAAAACCATCGTGAGAGAGATACCATCGACACCCAGATGGAAATTAGAGTGGATGGTGGCAAACCAGATATAGTTTTCTTCAAATTGAAAGCCGGGTTGGCCAACCTGAAAACCACTCCACAAAAATAACGTAAGTGCAAAAGGAATGAGACTGGCTATGAAGGCAAACCACTTGAGGAGACGGGTTTCATTCGCCGGTAAAAAAAGCAATATTACTGCCGCGATCGCTGGTAAAAACAGGATGAGCGAAAGAATATGTTGGATCAGAAAACTCATCGTAACTCTCCGTCGTCCAGGTTTACTTCAAAACCACTAATATGACATACACGAGCGCACCGATCACAGTGATCGAAGCGATAGAAGTTGCAAGATATTGCTGCACCCGACCGGTCTGTATACTGGTAAGTGCTCCGCCTGTCTTCAAAACACCATCTGCCAGTGCATCACCGCCTTCATTGATGACCCATACATCGAAGTACTTACGAACTAATTTCCCCAATCCCAGGAAGAAATTCGCGATGGCATGTAAAAACCCATCGATCACTTTCTTGTCCATCCAGATGGATGTGAACACTTCCGAGACCCAGACTGCAGGTTTGATGAAGACTTTTTCATAGAACTCATCCATATAGAATTTGTTCTGCAGCACGGTGTGGATCGATCCGAGAGTACCTTTCAACGGGTCTTCCTGCCCGGCTTTAACATTTCGATAAGCCAGCCAACCCAGGTATAGCCCGCCCAAAGCTACCACCAGTGAGGTCAACAACGGGACGATAGAGAATTCCATTTCAGCTTCGTAAGGCAGCATTTCAGCAACAAAGTGCTCAAACCAGTTGGGAATCAGTCCGCCTATCCCGGGGAAATGTTGTGGGAATTCCCACCCATCCGGCAGTCACCGCGAAGAATGAGAGCACTACCAATGGCAAGCGTCATTGTCCAGGGGGTTTCATGGGCGTGTTCTGCAGATTTCGTACGTGGCTGTCCCAAGAAGGTAAGTGTGATCTGACGCATGGTATAAAACGCGGTCAATAAGGCAGCAATTGCCAGGGTGATAAACACCAGCCATTGCCCGCTGCCAAAAGCGCCTGCGAGAATCTCATCTTTTGACCAGAAACCTGCCGTAAGCACCGGAAAACCGGAGAGGGCAAAACCACCGATCAAGAATGTCCAGAAGGTGATTGGCATTTTCTTCTTGAGACCGCCCATATTGAACATATCCTGCGGATCGACGTGCTCGCCGGTGTGAAGTACACCATGCTCCATGCCATGAATGACGGAACCAGAACCAAGGAAGAGCAGCGCTTTAAAGAACGCATGAGTTACCAGATGAAACACTGCTGCCACGTATGCACCAATACCCAACGCGGCGATCATAAATCCGAGTTGAGAGATGGTGGAGTAAGCCAGAACACGTTTGATATCATTCTGCGCTACAGCGATCACAGCGGCGAAAATGGCAGTAAATGTACCGATCAATGCCACAACCGTCAGCGCCGGGGTCAGGGCAGCACCGGGTTCCCATCCAGCAGAAAGCAGCGGGAAAATTCGGATGGACATATACACGCCCGCCGAGACCATCGTGGCTGCATGGATCATAGCGGATACCGGAGTGGGGCCTTCCATCGCGTCTGGTAACCAGACATGCAATGGGAACTGTGCGGATTTACCAACCGTGCCGATAAACAACAACAGGCCAATCACTCCCGCAACCGATAATCCGAGAATACTGGAAGGTGTGGATGCCAACCATTTCATGATCTCGGGATTACCGAAAATCTCTTTGAAGTTGAGGGTGCCGGTAGCAGAGTATAAGAAAGCGATCCCCAACAGCATAAAGACATCACCCACCCGGGTGGTCATAAATGCCTTGATGGCTGCTTTCTTGGCAGTATCTTTTGCAAACCAGAAACCAATCAAGAGGTATGAGCACAACCCCATAATTTCCCAGCCAGCATAAAGCATCAGCAGGTTATCACTCACAACCAGTAAGTACATCGCGAAGGCAAACAGGCTGATAAAGGCAAAGAAACGTGAATACATCGGTTCAACTGATGGAACCGTATGTGTGTGACCATGTTCGTCTTCAATTTCAGCGCCATGCGGCGGTAAGCCAGCTTTGTCGTGTTTTCCGGCAGGCTGACCAAAATTATGATACCCAACCGAGTAAATAAAAATCATCAAGATCGTCCAGGCAACGAAGAACAAGGTTACCGTGGTCAAATTATCAACTGCTACACCCATTTTCAACCAGGATTGTCCAACAGGTAGCCAATTGAATGCCTGGGCAATGGGATGGTGAGCCAGTTCTGGGGTTTGGATAGCGCCCCAAAAAACAAACATAGAAAGCAGCCAGGAAAGACCCGCACCAATGATTGCAATCGTGTGACTGACAGCTTTCCAACGGTTGGTCACCAGAATGATCAGAATAAATGCCACAAGCGGCGGGATGGGGATGAGCGTAACGAGAGATGCCATCTTTAGCCTTTCAATTCCGTGATATCATCGGCCATCACTGTTGATTTCTTGCGATAAATTGAAATGATAATTGCAAGCCCTACCGCCACTTCAGCCGCGGCAGTTGCGATCACGATAATGACGAATACGACACCATCTGGAGTAGAAGAGTACAGATATCGCCAAAATGCGACCAGGTTAATATTTACCGCGTTGAGCATCAATTCTATGCCCATCAGAATTCCCACCGCGTTTTTACGAGCCAGTACGCCGAACAACCCGATGCAAAACAGAGCTGCGGCAACAATCAGATACCAGGATAAGGGAATCATATTTACAGCCTCATCTATCCGTTATTCGGGTTTTCACGTGAAATGTAGATTGCCCCAATTAAGGCTGCCAACAGAAGAATGGAAGCAACTTCAAATGGGAGAAGGTAATAATCAGGTGATACCAATGCCTGCCCAATCAGCGAAATACTCGCCAGGCTGCCCTCTGCACCCTGAGCGAACATAACCGAACCTGGCCAGCTAAGCAACACCGCAGCCAATACCCCAAAAATAATCACCGCGCTGATAATACCAATCCACTTTTCGCGGTTAAATTGCGTGGAGTCGTCATACATCATCTTGCGGGTGAGCATGACCGCGAAAATCATCAAAATAGCAATCGCGCCAATGTACACTAATAGTTGGACGATTCCCAGGAAGGGATTCTCAAGCAGAACGAAGAGAACACCCACCATAAAAAGAGATAGAATCAACCACAATGCCGCATGGAGCATTTTCTGCACAGTAACCGCAAGCACAGCAGCAGTGAGCATCGAAATCGCGGAGAGAATAAATACAATTTGGATCAGTGTCATTTTGACTCTCCTGCCCCGCCAAGGATACGTTCAGCCATGCCTTTATTTATCTCTGCAACCTGATCTAATTTCTGGCGGCGAGTTTCAATCGGTTTCCCATAAAACAGGACAACACAAGCCAATACGAGCAAGTTAGCTGCAATATGGGCAACAATCCGAGTGGCCTCAGCAGAGCCCATCAATAATTTTTCGAGGATTGCAGTCAATCCTACCATTACCAATGCTATGGGGGTTAAGATCTTCCAATTCAAGTTCATCATTTGGTCTATCCGGAAACGTGGTAGAGTACCACGGATCAAGATGGTGAGGAAATGCACCACGGCTGTTTTGATACCAAAGTAGATAAAGCCCAGAATGGGGTATTGTTCTGCGCCCGGACCTTGCCAACCGCCCAGGAAAATGACTGCATACACCATGGCAGATGTGAAGGCGTGCATAAAATCGCCAACGTAGAACATGCCGAATTTCAAGCCGGAATATTCAATGTTGAAACCGGCAACCAATTCAGAATCAGCTTCAATCAGGTCGAACGGTGACCGGCCAACCTCTGCGATAGAGGTGATGAAGAAGATAATCGCTGGAACTAACGCGACAAACAAGAACCAGACCGGTTGCGCTTTGACGATATCGTTAAGACGCATCGAATGCGATAACAGGACAGGAACCAGGAGCGCCAGTACCATCGGCACTTCGTAGGAGACCAACTGCGCGACCACCCGAAAACCTGCCAATAATGAATACTTATTATTGGATGAATATCCGGCAAGGATGATACCCAACTCACCCACTGCGCCGACTGCAATCAGATACAGAATTCCAACATTCAGGTCCGCGCCAACCGTATTCACGGTAAATGGAATCACCGCCCACATAAACATGGTGGACGCGACCATCAGAATTGGAGCCATATTGAAAGGAACCTTATCTGCGTTGGTTGGGGTGACATACTCTTTGGTGAAAATCTTGATCATATCGGCAAATGGTTGGATCAAACCAAATGGGCCAACCCGGTTAGGACCAAACCGGTCCTGGATCCGGCCGATTAATTTGCGTTCATACCAGATCAGGAAGATGACCCATAAAAGAGAAACAACCGGCAAGATTAAAGCGCCCAGCAAGCTGACTAACTGGTTAGATAACTCAGGAGCCATACCAGAATTCACCAGAAGTTGCTGTAACCATTGGCTGATAAACGTGATTGGATCACTCCAAAATTCCATAAATCTCTCCAATAACCGTTCTATTCTGAAATGACTACGCCCACTCGAAAGCACCCTTCTTCCAGGCGTAAATCAGTCCGCCAGCAAGAATCAGGATGAATAAAATTCCCTCGATTACAGCGTATAAACCAAGTTGATCAAATGCAACCGCCCAGGGAAACATAAAAACAGCTTCTACATCAAACACCAAAAAAATCAAGGCGTACACATAATATTGCGCCTTGAATTGGATCCAGGTATCGCCAACTGTCTCGATACCGCATTCATATGTAGAATTTTTCACCGGGTTTGGTTTTTTGGGAGCCAGTACTCCGGCCAACCAAATTGCGATGCCGGGTAAGGCTAAAGACACCACCATAAAGATTCCAATGTAAAGCCATTCATGGTGCATGATATCCCTCGCCAATAAAAAATGGACGCCCACTATACCCACCAGCAGGCAGATTAGATTTATTTTATCATAAATAGGCTGACTCAATCTGTCGGTTTGGCTTGCTGCCACCAAATATCAATAGTTTTATTGATGGGTGGTTTTTCGGATGGAGGAATTCTTCCGCGCTATCCGGGTCGAGATCCAATCGATAAACAATAACATTACTCCCACAACAATCAACCAGTAACAAATCTGAATTAAAGCCCCCTGCTCCAACCCGAAAACAGAGGTGATCTTCACACCAATTGGAATTGAAGCCAGTGGAATAGTTGCTTTTGCAAATTTGGGTCACCAATATCCAGGTACACCCACAAGGTACCGTCTATCTGACCGATAGTTGATGAGACTACTGACCAATACCCATAGCTGTTTTGCCCGGCACAAGTTTTTCTGAGATTTCCCCAACTGGCACCACCCGGTTTTGCTCTTCGGTCAATTTCGTCCGCAGATGAAGCAATCCGTTAGGATTTAATCGGTGTTGGACAAATCATCAATGCAGTAAGCAAAATCTGTCCCATTTTTCCTATACGCATAGCGCGTGGGGTCTTCACAACCAGGTCAATCTCGCAGGACGCAATTGATTTTAGTGCAGCTCCCTTTTCTAAGCCGACTTTTTCCGCTGCATCCAACCATCCAATCGCCTGCTCAAGCTGTACTAACCACCTGCTGTCGCTTATCAGCTTGCGGCAAGCTAAGAAAACCGATCAGAATTAATCCTGAGAGAATCAGTAACCACCCAGCCCGGGTAAACTTGTTTGATTTCATCCTTCCACCATTGTACTTGCTGCGGCGGAAACCTGTCAGATCAGAGAGGCTTGCACTACAATTACTCCATGCCAACAATCAACCGGCGCGGCATTCCTGCAGCTCATTACTTACACCGGCTTGCTCTATGCCCTTCGCCCCTCCCGACAGGTCTTTGCGAATGCGCCTGTTACAGGTGCTGCTCCCTGCCCTAACCGAGCTAGAAGATCCATTACTTTACAGGATCGTGGATAGAACTCACCCGATTACCGAAGATGAGATCGCACAAACGATCGAACCGAACCTGATCCAGCTTAAAACTTAGCCTGGATGGGATTCTGGTTGCCAACGAAAATGTAAAAGTAAATTCGATCTGCCTGGATGCACTCAACGAACTCTTCCAAGACTCAAATTCAGCCCGAACCGGCTTATATATCCACAGTGGATTCAGATCCTTCGAGCAACAATCTATTGCCTACAGTCAGGCAAAAGATAAATCCACGGTTCTACTGGCGGGGATGTCTCAACACCACACCGGCCTCGCAGTCGATTTTACCTCAAGCGAAATCGGGAAGGTGGTAGATATCCACTCCGGGTTTGAAAACACCAAAGCGGGTTTGTGGGCAAGCGAACACGCATGGGAATATGGCTTTGTGCAAAGCTACCTGACAAATCACGATCAGATTCAGAATGAATCTCTGGCATTACCTCTATCTGGGCAAGCCACTTGCCAGCACCTTCAAATCCTTAAAAACAGCCGGCTGGTATGGTGATGTATTTTTGTTGCAGCTCGCAATCCAACTCCAAATGAGTCAAATCGAATTTGTTCCTGACCTGTAATCAATTCTTCCCCTTCCCCAATTCATGCTACACTTAAGAGAAAATACTCCTGGAGGATGTGAATGAGTCAACACCCCGCTGAACCGTTTCGCATCAAAATGATTGAACCCATCCGGCTGATAGATCGCTCTGCCCGCGAGCAAGCGATGAAAGCAGCTGGATACAATATTTTCTCGCTCAAAGCGGAAGATGTGTACATCGATCTGCTCACCGATTCGGGTACCGGCGCGATGAGTCACCATCAATGGGCAGCCATTATGGAAGGCGATGAATCATATGCCGGCGCACGCTCTTTCTTTCACCTAAAGGAAGCCATGGATCAGATCACTGGCTTCCCTTTTTTTGTTCCAACCCACCAGGGTAGAGCTGCTGAAAATATCTTGGCTGCCTTGTTAGTAAAACCGGGTAATTTTATTCCCTCCAACATGCATTTTGACACCACTGAAGGGAACATCCGAGCCAGGGGCGGAAGACCGACCAACCTGGTGATCGATGAAGCCTTCGACCCGGAAAATCATCATCCATTCAAAGGCAATATGGATCTGGTAAAACTGGAAAGCTTTATTAAAACCACTGGAGCTGAAAATATTCCATTCGGCGCCATCACTGTGACCAATAACGCCGGTGGCGGACAACCTGTCTCGATGGAAAATATTCGCGGCGTATCTGCGATCTATCGCAAGTATGGGATCCCATTCTTTATTGATTGCTGCCGATTTGCCGAAAACTCATATTTCATTAAACTTCGTGAGCCTGGATATCAGAATAAATCCACTGTGGATATTGCCAGAGAGATGTTCAGCCTGGCGGATGGTGCCTGGATGAGCGCGAAAAAAGATGCGCTGGTAAACATCGGCGGATTTCTGGCGATGCGATCTGAAGAATTATTTCAGCAGGTAAAAAATGAATTGATCATGCGCGAAGGCTTCCCAACCTATGGCGGCCTGGCTGGAAGAGACCTGGATGCAATGGCTACCGGATTATGGGAAGGATTGGATGAAGATTATCTGGCATACCGTATTGGCCAAACCGCTTACGTAGGAGATTCGCTCATCGCTGCAGGCATACCGATCATTGAACCACCGGGTGGGCATGCCATCTATTTGAATGCCGGAAAGTTGATGTCGCACGTTCCACAATCGGAATTCCCCGGACTGGCTCTTTCCGCAGCGCTCTATCTCGAAGGCGGGATCAGAGCTTGTGAAATTGGGTCCGTCATGTTCTCGTATCCTGATCCTGACACTGGCAAAATGATTTTCCCTAAACTTGGATCTGGTTCGGCTGGCAATTCCGCGCCGGATGTACACCCAAAGTCACTTTGATTATGTCATCGATATCATTAAGAAAGTAGCCGTGAAAAAGACCAGCTACAGCGGGTATCGAATCACTTACCAGGCACCTCTCATGCGTCACTTTACAGCCCGCTTTGAACCAGTCACTCCATTGCCAAATGTTGGTAAAAAAGTCATGGAATCGAAGCGGAGAACGTTATGAGTGATACTCCCCTGAAGTTGATGATTCCCGGTCCTATCCAACCGGAAGATTCCGTCCTGCAGGCGATGGGCTCTCCGGTTCGTCCGCATTACGGGGCTGAATTTACAAATTTCTACAACCAAACAAAAGATTTAATGAAACAGGTCTTCCAAACACAGGGAGACCTGTTTTTTATGGTTGGCTCTGGTACGGTTGCCATTGATGCCTGCATCGGCAGTGCACTCTCTGCCGGTGAGACGATCCTCATCGGAAACAATGGATATTTTGGTGAGCGTCTGGTTTCCATCTCTAAAAGTTATGGTCTGAATGTGATTGAGATTACAGCCCCTGAAGGCTCACCCCTGAAAATTGAGCAGTTTGAAACAACCATGCACGATCACCCGGAAGCGAAAGCGATTGCCCTGGTTCATCTGGAAACATCAACCACGGTAGTAAATCCGGTTCAAGCAGTGGGTGAACTGTGTAAGAGCAGACAAATGATCTGCATCGTCGACGCGGTCTCTTCCCTGGGTGGTCTACCTTTCAAGATGGATGAATGGGGGATCGACCTGGCTGCCAGCGCCACCCAGAAATGTCTTGGGGCACCACCCGGGTTAGCCCCAGTTGCCATCAGCTCCCGAGCCTGGGATTGGATAGATCGCGATCCCAATAAAGGCCATGGTTGGTATGGTGATTTGCAGAGTCTGGAAAAAATTTTCTATTGATTGGGGAGAATGGCATCCATACCCGGTTACCATGGCTACCAACAACCTGGCTGCGCTCCATGTCAGCCTTCAGCATCTACTTGCAGAAGGGATCGAAAAACGTCTCGTCCGCTACACTGAATTAGCACATCGACTTCGGACCGGACTGCGTAGTATTGGCTATGAACCCTACACACCGGATGAGCTGATGGCACCTGTGCTTACCGCTGGGCTTGTTCCAGAGGGTATGTGTGCCCGTAAAATCGTCAAATACATGGAAGAGACACATCGAATCAAGATATCTCCCGGGTTGAGTGATTCCTTGAAAGATAAAATTATTCGGATTGGCCATATGTCACCCACGGTCAGTGCAGTTGATATCGATGAAGTCTTGCAGGGATTAAAACAGTATCCTGGGTAATCTGTTCCTTAGAAGTGAGTATTAGATCAGTCACTAAGTAAAAACCGATGGTAGGTTTCAGGTGAGGATGCGATGGGAGAAAATGCGTTCATTGTTCAGTTAAATGATTTTATAGTGAAAGCCAAACAGGCTTCTTACGTGGGTAGTGGAGTGCAGATCCCTGGATGTCGCCTGGAATCACATGATTTGGAATTTAATCTCGGAGACTTCCAATATCGGGATAGTTATTTTGGCGGGCAGGATTTTCTGGGTGAGGAAATTGTCTGGTATCAGAACCTTCCGGTCTGGGGAGAAAATTATTACGGGAAAATTCTCCGGCCGGAGCTTTATACGGGTGCAGAGGCTGGCCAGATGATCAAAAGAAGCCTGACCCAAATGTACCAGGAAGGTCGCTTCTTGGGCGGATTCCGGTATGAATGGGAAAACATCCTCTATACAGACCAGAGTTCAGGTGGAATTGAGAGCTTCCATGGCATCGAAGAAATCTACCTGAAAGGTTTGGTTGTGTATCGCTTGTACTACCATGGCGGTTTGATTCATTAATCCGGTTGTCTTGTAGGACAACCGGATCGAATTTTTCTCGCGCAGATCCATTATTTAGTTTCAGCTTTTGCACGGTTCCATAAATCATCTAGTTGTTCAAACGTTAAAGCAGAAACATCACTGCCCTGGTTTCTTGCATAGTTTTCAATGTAAGCAAAGCGTTTTCGGAATTTTTGGCTTGCCGCCCGCAGAGCGCTCTCTGCATCCACTTTCCGCCAACGTGCTAAATTGACCACCGCAAACAGCAAGTCGCCTAATTCTTCTTCGAGGTGCTTTGCATCCTTCGCAGTATTGACTTCTTCCAATTCTTCGTGGAGTTTGTCAACGACCCCTTTTTCATTCTTCCAATCAAAACCCACTCTGGCTGCCCGATCTTGAATCTCTTGTGCCTGGGTTAATGCAGGTAATGTCAGCGGAACGCCATCCATCAATGATTTTTTGGTTTCGCCATTCGAAGCCCGTTCGCCAGCTTTGATTTTTTCCCAATTTGCCAATACATTCCCCACCCCAACCACCGCTTCATCTCCAAACACATGCGGATGCCTTCGGATTATTTTGGAGTAGATGGCAGCCAATATGTCCGTCATCTTAAAATCGGTGTTTTCTGTACCAATTTGTGCGTTTAATACAATCTGCAAAAGCAGATCGCCAAATTCTTCGGTCATTTTCTTCGGGTCTTCGGCATCCATCGCCGCTAATGTTTCATAGGATTCTTCCAATAAGTGTTTACGCAAGCTGGAGTAGGTCTGTTCCCGATCCCATGGACAGCCATCTGGTGCACGCAGATGCGCAATGATCTCCTGAAATGATTCGAAGGAAGATCCGACCGGGAGCGGAGAGACATATAGCGCGGTGGTGATGCCAATGTGCCGGCTGCGATCGATTTCATACAACGCCAAATCTTCTACAACCACCTCTGGTGTACCTGCTGCGTGTACCAACCGTACCGGCTGATCATCTGGATAAATGGCACCTAGCGTCATTTTCAATTCAGCGGCGACTTGCCGTGAATAAATTTGGGTGAACAAAACTGGCATATCAGGAGGATAGTTTGGATGATGACTTTGCCCGACCTCAATCGCATCTGCCAAAATCAGCCGAGGAAATGGATCTAACCCCAGGGCAGAACAAACCGGTTCAATAAAGCTGATTCCCTCGACGATCTTGACCGGAATACCCATAACCTTTGCCTGACGAGCAATTTCCGGGCAAGTAGATTCTGCTACATAAGGGTGACCGGGAACAGCATAGACCACTCCGCCTTCTTGCTGGCCTAAGCGTAGAATCTCGGCTGTAATGGCTGCATATACTTCTTCAAATTGGTCACAACTTTCATAGAGATGATCAAATGAATGGATACGAACCGTTGCAGGTAAAGAGTGGGCTACCGGATGATGATCCGTTCGGAAATAAACCTCTCCGCACGAATTTAGTAACTCTGATGCTTCAACAGTAAGGTAAGCCGGATCACCAGGACCAAGCCCAACGAGTGTAATGCCATGTTTCATGGAAATATCCTTGGTAGAAGATGACCTGATTCTAACCGGAAATATCCTGGTTGGGTTACAGGAATATTCAGTTGATGTTTTGTTTTATTCGTATCCGTGGATAAATTATGGTAATCGGAAAATATACTCTTCCAAAGCTTCTCTGGCCTCACGATCAATCAAGCGATAATTTTTTACTTCTAAGGTAATTCGTTCACTTTCAAGATGATCCTTGATGATCTCCAACATAGCCCTTGTAAAATGCCTTCCAATTTTCCCCACTTCCCGGATCAACCAATCCTCCGACCCGATTGCAGGCGCTTTTTCATGTTCTGGCAGCGGACGCACCAAGACAGATGGGATGAATTTCTTGAAATCATGTATTTTGGGTGGGTCTACAATCACACAGGTTTCGCTCACAAAGTGCAATTTCTCTTTCTCAAAGACTGGTTCATAAGTCATATGAGAATCAAGGGGAACAACCATCTGATTCGGCCAGTATGGGGTTTTTGTCTGGCGTAACCTTGGCCATTCTTGGTCTAGTTGATGGAGGGCATGAATGTTCGCATCCAAAAATTCTTTTGCCATTTGCCTGCCTTGCATCCGTTGGCGTAACTCAGCCACCATTTCTCCTTGAATCCGATCAATTTCTAATAACGCCGGGATGCCAACTAATTCCGAACCCACCGGAAGTTGATTGATGGAAAGTAACATCTGGATCGTAGACCGAACATGTTCGGGTAATTGATGGACATACTCCACATGCGGAGACAGCAATCTCTCGCAAAGTACCTAAAATTGATTCGGCAGATTCACTTTCGTCCAGCAGATATGGAACTTTTGCCGATGCATCTCCTGCTTGCCGAACCATTTCGATCAGCCTGGGATCATTTGAATATTCCGTTGTCCCTTGTTTGATCTTCTCAAATTCCTTGTGATCAATATCAGAGTATTTTAATAAAATATCGACAAATGGTGGAATAGGTGAAAGTATTGAAAACTCGTGCGTATCAAACTTAATACGGAAATGCCCAGCTTTGTTCATAATCCACCTCCAAATACATCCTTAATTCCACTATAGTGCACGGATTGTCTTTGTCAAGCAAATATCCTGTTATATACACAAAAAGGTAAAAGCTCCGTATTCACTGTTTGGGTAGGTTAAATCTAAAAAACAAAGCCCAGAATAATCTGGGCTTTGCTCGGTATTGTGAGATAGAATTTCTTCTAACGTTTTGTGTAGGTTGGAGCCTTACGGGCACGTTTGAGGCCTGGTTTCTTGCGCTCTTTGACCCGTGGGTCACGAGTTAAGAAACCGCCTTTGCGCATCGTAGGTCCAAAGCTCGGATCGAGTTTTGTCAACGCGCGAGCTAATCCAAGTTGGACGGCATCAGTCTGTCCGGTGACACCACCGCCAAGTACTTTGACAGTGATATCAAACAAACCGCGGTCTTGTCCAGCAGCAGACAAAGGAGCCAGGATCGCTTCAAAGTCACCAGTTCGGGTGAAATATGCTTCAGCAGCTTTTTCGTTTACTTCAAATTTTCCGCTGCCGCTCATAAGACGCACCCGTGCAGTGCTTTCTTTGCGGCGTCCAATGCCTTCAAAATATTGAACGGTCATGCTTCTCTCCTTTATTCAACCACGGTGGGCAGTTGAGCCTGGTGAGGATGTTCACCTTCACCATAGACACGCAGATTTCGGATCAATTGGCGGCCCATCTTGTTGTGAGGTAACATACCCCAAACAGCGTGCCGAATTACCCGGTCGGGATAATTCTTTAATTGATCTCTCAGGCTGGTCGCTTTTAAACCACCGGGATACCCGGAATGCTGATAATAGAATTTTTCTAACAGGCGGTTACCAGTCACCACGATATGCCGAGCATTGATCACGATGACGGAATCTCCCATAGCCACACCAGGTGTAAAGGTGGGTTTATGCTTACCAAGTAACAAATGGGCGATCTT
Organism: uncultured Chloroflexia bacterium; assembly: GCA_963818305.1. Lineage (GTDB taxonomy): Bacteria > Chloroflexota > Anaerolineae > Anaerolineales > Anaerolineaceae > DAIOEK01. The sequence continues at coordinate 189,997 of CAWFRQ010000010.1, read as the reverse complement.
GGTAGCCACACGGCCTAAAGTCTGCTCGTTGGCATCCACTACTACCCAGTTACTCTCTGGTTTTCCTTTTGGGACGTAGGTCTTGTCCACAGGTCTCATCTCCACGAACAAATGTTATTGATGGTTCACTTCCAAAGGGTCTTTCTCTGCATATGTTACTTTTTCCAATTCCAACCCATGCGCCGGAGCAATCCCAGGATGATCAGGGATACCTCGTTCCAGGTTAGTCGCCAGTCGGGAAAAGTCCACCTTTCCTGCGGCAATCGCTACCTGGATAAACACCATCCTTCGTACCATATGGTATAAGAAGGCGTTCGCGCAAACGTGATATTGGAGCTGCTCTCCTTGGATCACCCAGTGGGAGCGGGTTACTTCTCTGATGGTCGTGCTCGATGGTTTGGGCGGGGCCCCAAACGCGGCAAAATCATGACGACCTATCAAAAGTTGAGCAGCACGGTTTAGATCTTCATAGTCCAGTGAGTACCTTACTCTCCACTGATACCTTTCCCTGATAGGGTCCCGATATGGATCGATTAAGATCCTGTAACAGTATTCCCTGGAAATGGCATCATAGCGAGGGTGAAAACCTGGCTTTGCAATTTCAGCTTTACGAGCAGAAATATCTGCTGGTAGTGCCGAATTGAGTGCAGATGCAAGCTCTTCAGGCGGATGGTTCCAATCAATTTCGAAGGTTACCACCTGTCCTGAGGCATGCACACCGGTATCAGTTCTCCCGGCAGATTGGATTGTGCTTCCGCGCCAACCAATCTTCTGCAGTGAGGTTTCCAGTTCTCCCTGAACGGTTCTAACGTTTTTTTGGCGTTGGAACCCCTGAAAATCTGTGCCGTCGTATGCGAGTATTACCTGGTAAAGTGCCATTCCACTTCAGTCCCTTCGGACAGAAGGGTAAACCGGATCTTCCAGGTGAATTTCCAATGAAATTGGACCACCTGGAAAACCTGGATTATTCCTCAACCAATTCGATGATCACCATATCGGCGGCATCGCCCAAACGTGGTCCAAGTTTGAGGGTGCGGGTGTACCCACCGGGGCGTTTGCTAAAGCGGGGTCCCAGATCATCAAAGAGTTTCTTTACGGTGTCTGGAGCATTGCCCAGTTCACGAGCAGCCAAACGGCGTGCGTTAACTTTTTCAATATCAGTCAGATTGGCACTGTTGCGGGCGAGTGTGATCAGCTTTTCAGCATCTCCACGAATTGCAGCCGCCTTGGTTTTGGTGGTTGTGATTCGCTCATGCTCAAATAATTGGCGGATCAGAGTCCGGCGTAATGCCTCTCGATCGTCTTTACTACGACTAAGTCTATAACCAGCTACCTGATGACGCATCTTTAATTACTCCACTTCCAATTCATCATGCAGAAAGCCCTTCTCCTGCATCTTCTGGCGTAATTCGTCTAGCGATTTTTCACCAAAATTCCGGATGGACATCACTGCATCATCACCCTTTTCAAGCAGATCCAGAACATCACCAACAGTGGTGATACCGGTTCGCTTCAAGGAATTGAACACACGTACCGAAAGATCCAAATTCTCAATAGGTGTTTCAGCGGCTTCGCTCGTTAAGCGAGTACCAGAGAATTCCTTCTCAACACCCAGTTCTGAGATATCTTCACTGATGCCAGCCAGCAGTTTGAGGTGATCAATCAAAACCAGAGAGCTTGTTCCCAGGGCTTTTTCCGGAGAAATTGTCCCATCGGTCCAGATCTCTAATTCCAGCTTATCGTAGTTGGTGTTCTGACCAACACGTGCAGATTTCACATTCCAGTTTACCCGTTTGACGGGGCTGAAAACAGCATCCACAGGTAATTCACCTATGGGGAGTTTGCTGCTTCGTTCGGTAGCAGGTGAATATCCGCGGCCATGTTCAACGGTCAGGTCAATTTCCAGCTTGGTATCTTTTCCATCAACGGTAAAGAGATACAAATCAGGATTGACAATTTCGATTTCAGCCGGGGTCTTAATATCCGCTGCGGTAACCACACCTTCGCCTTTGACTTCCAGGTGCATGGATGCGATATCGACATCATACATTTTCAGGCGGATCTGTTTGATCTGCAACATTACCTGAATGACATCTTCCCGAACACCGGGAATATCGCTAAATTCATGCTGAACGTCTGAGACACGAATGGAGGTTACTGCTGTACCTTCCAGTGAAGAAAGGAGAACTCTTCTAAGCGCGTTGCCAACAGTCACACCAAATCCACGTTCAAGTGGACCGATGATGAACTTCCCGTAATTACGGGCTTCAGCTTCACGCTCAACTTTCGGAGTTACCATATTGTTTAGGCCAGTCACTTTCGTTCCCTCTGCCAGTACACCCTGTACAACCGCGTACCAGCTCTAATAGGTTTTAGCGAGAGTAGTACTCGACGATGAGCTGTTCGTTCAGATTACCGTCGATCTCAGCCCGTTCCGGCAAGCGTAGTACTCGCCCCGACAGGTTCTTCAGATCGCGTTCGACCCATGCTGGAGTGTTACGTTTATCAGCAAAGTCACGGATTTCCTTGAAATAGGTCGTTCCGCGTGATCCTTCTCGGACAACTACTTGATCGTTCGGGTGAAGCAGCATCGATGGGATGTCAGTACGACGGCCATTCACCAGTAAAGTGACCATGGGTTACGAGCAGACGTGCCTGGGCACGGTTTACTGCATAGCCCATACGATATACAACATTGTCCAAACGGGTTTCTAAAATCTGAAGCAGATTGAAACCAGTCAGACCACGGCGACGTAACGCAACGCTATAATAGCGGCGGAACTGTCGTTCGTACATGCCATACTCGCGGCGGGCTTTTTGTTTGGCGCGTAATTGGCGAGCATAATCGGATGCGCGGTCACTTCCACGGCTGCCAGTGCGGCCATGTTGACCAGGTGCAAATCCACGGCGATCAAAGGCACACTTTTGAGTGTAGCAGCGTTCGCCTTTCAAAAATAATTTTTCACCTTCACGCCGGCATAATTTGCATACCGGACCAGTATATTTAGCCATAAATAGATTCCCTCACACTGAATAAATCAGACACGGCGTTTCTTAGGCGGACGGCAGCCATTGTGCGGAACCGGGGTAATATCCGAGATGGAATGAACCCGAATACCCAGCGCCTGAACGGCGCGGATGGCTGATTCACGACCAGGGCCAGGACCTTTGATGTAAAGATCCACTTCCTGAATTCCCATTGACTGCAGCAGCCTTGATTGCTTGTTCAGCTGCCAGACGTGCGGCAAAAGGAGTACTCTTGCGCGAGCCTTTGAAGCCCGCGGATCCTGCACTGCCCCAACATACGGCATTACCTTGTTGATCGGTAATGGTAATGATCGTATTGTTGAAGGAGGCATAGATATGAACCTGCCCTGAAGACAGAGTGCGTTTTACTTTACGCGCACTGGTGGTTCGTCTTGTAGAGCGAACGTTTTGAGCCATAAATCCTCGCTAGTTTAGTCTATTCACAAAGTGCCCTGGTGTCATCGCTACCCCGGTCAGCCGTCGGGAGGAGGGATTCCCGTACCGGGGTTCGCATAATCAACGCTGGTTTATTTCTTTCCAGCACCACGGCGGCGGCCACGACCGGCAACAGTCTTCTTGGGACCTTTGCAGGTACGAGCATTCGTCCGGGTCCGTTGACCACGGCAAGGTAAATTGCGGCGATGACGCATGCCACGATAGCAGCCAATTTCGATCAGCCGCTTGATGTTCATGGTCACTTCGCGACGCAGGTCGCCTTCGACTTTGTATGATTTTGATATATAATCGCGCAGCAATGCAGCTTCAGCTTCAGTCAGATCTTTCACGCGGATATCTGGATTTACGCCAGTATCGCGCAATAATCTGTTTAGCACGGGTGGGACCAATACCAAAGATATAGGTCAAACCAATTTCTACACGCTTGTTGCGCGGGAGATCAACACCTTCAATTCTCGCCATAATTCATCATCCCTGTCGCTGTTTGTGTTTTGGGTTGTCGCAGATAATTAATAATCTGCCATGTCGTTTAATCACTTTGCATTTAGCGCAGCGTTTCTTGATTGATGGTGAAACTTTCATGTACCTATCACTCCTTCAATAAACCCAATAAGTCCAAATGAACTCACGAAGTTTGATTATACCTGTCGAATCTGATTCCGTCTAGTAATTTGCTTCAGATTTATGTTGATTTTCAAGCGCTATTCCTTGAAAAACATCAGAAATCTTTGGCAGATCACAGCGCAGTCAAGATCACAGGCCCTTCTTCGGTGATGGCAATCGAATGCTCAAAGTGAGCTGTTAGTTCGCCATCCGCTGAGGCTACAGTCCAGTCGTCTTGCAACACTCTGGTCTGGTATCCACCTAACATTACCATCGGCTCAACGGCTATCGTCATACCGTTTCGTAATTCCATGCCCTGTCCAGGTTTCCCATAATTTGGAACCGCCGGACCTTCGTGCATGCGTCTTCCTACGCCATGGCCGGTATATTCACGCACCACATTCATTTCATGGCTTTCGACATACTTCTGAATGGCTGCGCCAATATCACCAACATGATTTCCTGCCACCATCTGCTCAATGCCTTTGTACAATGAAGCTTCCGTCACTTCAAGCAGACTTCTTGCCCGTGTAGAGATTTCTCCCACACCGACCGTTACAGCAGAATCTCCCACAAAACCCTGATAAACTGTTCCACAATCGAGTGTGACAATGTCACCCTCTTTCAGCTTCCGTTTACCAGGAATTCCGTGCACCAGCTCTTGGTTAACACTTACACAAACACTGGCCGGGTACGGGTATGGTCCTGGGTAGTTCTTGAACGGAGAGTACACTCCATGTTTCTTTAACACTTCTTCAGCCGCAGCATTCACCTCTGCTGTGGTCACTCCGGGTTGGATGATGCTCACAGCGGCATGAATTGCCTGGGCGTTAATCCGCCCTGCTTCACGCATAATGGCGATTTCCTCGCGGCTTTTGATGTTAATCTGACGATCCCAAGACATACCGTTTTGCCTGGTTCTATATACGAAGCTAAAAGTTGTTTGGTCACTGCTTCAAGTTCCTGAGTCCCATCCACCTCTTTGAGTAAACCTTTTTTCTGGTAATACTCTATTAGGGGTGCTGTTTGAGCTTCATAAACTTGAATCCGTTTCTGAACCGTTTCAACTTTGTCGTCTTCGCGTTGGTAAAGTTCCGATCCATCCGTATCGCAGATACCTGCCACTTTGGGTGGATTGTACTTGAGGTGATAAACATGACCCGCTGCCCGGCAAGAGATCCGGCCAGACATTCTTTCCAGGATCATCGCAGGAGGTACTGTGATTAATGGAACTGCCAGTACCTCACCTTGAAGGTCTTTGAGCATCACCGAGAGCGCTTCTGCCTGAGCAGGAGTGCGTGGGAAACCATCTAGATATTGCTCCTTCGATACAATCTTCCCGAGATAATCTATCTCGGATCATATCGATCGTCAAATCATCTGGTACAAGTTCCCCTCGGTTCATGTATTCTTGGGCTTTCTTACCCAGCTCAGTTTGTCTGGAAAGATTCTCGCGGAAGATATCTCCGGATGAGATATGTGCCAGATTCAGGGTTTGGGCAATGATTTTTGCCTGTGTTCCTTTTCCTGCACCGGGAGGGCCGAGTAATACATAGTAACGCGCCATAGTCTATTCCCTTATTTGATGAGTGTCTCGTCGTAACCGTGTAATTTCAACTCGGTTTCGATGATACTGAAGGTATCTCTCACCACACCGACTACGATCAGCAAACCTGCGGAAGAGATCAGGAATAATCCTGAAGACCGGCTCATCTGCGGGATCAATGCACCGATGATGTAAGGTAAAACTGCTACCAAACCCAGGAATAAAGCACCCGGGAAGGTGATGCGGCGTTGTACTTTGGTCAGATACTTCTGGGTAGGAGCACCACGAACAACACCTGGAATCTGAGCCCCTTGTTTCTTCAGGTTATCACCATAGTTTTGTTGTGTGAACAGAACATCAGTATAGAAGAAGGTAAAGGCTACAACCATAATGAAGTAGAGTACTGCATACCACGGACTGGATCCGCCAAAGACATTGGTAAACCAGGATGCGGTGCTGGCAACCCAGGCTGTCTTGGATGCCACAAAGTAACTGGCTACGATCGCCGGGAAGGTTAGCAGTGACTGGGCAAAGATCAGTGGGATCATGCCTGCCATGTTGACCATGAGCGGCAAGTTACTGCGCACTGGCATGGACATGCGATTGCCTACTCGACGTCCGGGGAACATTACCGGAACGTTTCGGCGACCTTGTTGAACAAAGACGATGGCGAAAACAGTGAGTGCTAAAATGAGCAGAACCACAAAGATTAACCACCAGTATTGTTTATCAGTCGAGAAGAGAAGCCAGATTGCGATGGAATCTGCGCCACGATACCTGCAAAGATGATGAGGGATAGACCCTGGTTACGGATACCGTATTCAGAGATTAATCTGTCCCAGCCAAACACCCAGCATCGTGCCGCCGACCATGGTCATGATGACAGTAAGTAGTAGGAAGCAATGCATCACCGCTCCAACCATATACTTTCAAAATCGACTGGCCGCCCACAAATGAGCTGAAGATATTGATCTGTCCAATAGCCGAAAGTAAAGCCATTGGGATGGTACCAATTACAGTCCATCTTTCCATCCAGTGTTGAGCTTCCCGCGGGTTCTCTTTCATCTTCCGCTCTAAAGCGGGGATGATGGGAACCAACAGCTGCAGGATGATCTGAGCGGTGATGTAGGGGTAAACTCCCATCGCAAGGATGGAGAAGTTAGAGACTGTACCGCCTGAAAGTAGATCCAGCAAATTAAAGAGGTTTGATCCAGCCCCACCCTGTTGAGCAATCTGTTGCAACACTGAATGGTCCACACCTGGTACGGGAATATTCGCTACCAGGCGATAGAGCACTAGCAAGGCAAAAGTTATCAGCAGCTTTTGTCTGATATCTTCACTTTTCCATAAATAGCGCCATGGTGACCGCTTCATGCTGAATTCTCCTATTGGATGATATAGTTCAGATCGTTTCGACCGATCCGCCAGCAGCTTCGATCTTTGCTTTGGCAGATTTGGTCACACGATGCGCACGTACTTTTAAGGCCACAGAAACTTCACCATCCCCAAGGATGACAACAGGTTGAGCAGCTTTGCGGATAATTCGGGCTTCAGCCAAAACTTCAGGTGTCACTTCAGCACCAGCTTCAAACCGGCTGAGTTCAGCCAGATTGACTTCCTGGTATTCAATCCGATTGATTGGAGTGAAACCTTCACCACGCATGAAGGGTAAGCGGCGATAGAATGGCAGGTTTCCACCTTGATGATACAGACGTGGACCTTCACCGGTGCGTGACGCCTGTCCTTTGGTACCACGGCCGGCGGTTTTACCCTGACCAGCTGAAATACCATGACCTACACGCTTGCGGTTCTTTTTTGAACCCGGATTTGGAAAAAGGTCATTCAGTTTCATGATGGATCCTGTTCTTCAATCACCACAAGGTGATTCACTTTAGATAACATTCCGCGCAGAGTCGCTGTATCTGGGTGGATCACGGTCTCATGCAGGCGATGAATGCCTAATGCGCGAATAGTCGCTTTATGCTTCACAGAGTAACCGATGGCGCTTTTTACCTGGGTAATCCGCAGCATCTTGACCTGTGGTTTGAGTTTCTTTCTTAGCCATTCTTCCTCCTCTCCCAGAATGGTAAGAGGTCAGCGACATCTTTACCGCGCTTCCCAGCTTCTGCCTTGGGAGATTTCAGGCTTTCCAGTGCTTCAACGGTGGCTTTGACCACATTGAGAACATTGGCGCTGCCTAGTGATTTTGTCAGAATGTCATGCACGCCTGCTACTTCTAGTACGGCACGTACACCACCACCAGCGATAACACCAGTACCAGGGGAAGCGGGGCGGAGCAGTACTCTCGCATCCGGCAACTTTTCCGAGTACTTCGTGGGGGATGGTTGTACCCGATAAGAAAACCGGGTGCATGTTTTTATGAGCCCGTTCAGTGGCTTTGCGCATGGCATCAGGAACTGCATTCGCTTTTCCGATACCAATACCGATTTTGCCGTTATTATCTCCGGCCACGATGGTTACGCGGAACTGGAAGCGGCGGCCACCTTTAACCACTTTGGCTACCCGGGCAATTTCGATGACACGCTCATCGTAAGCGGATTCAATGGGTTGATATTCAGTCGTTTCCATAACCGATCCTTCCGAGTGCTCTCGTGGTTAGAATTCCAGGCCGCCTTTTCGGGCGCCATCAGCCAGGGCTTTCACCCGGCCTACGTACCGGAAACCACCACGGTCAAAGACGATTTTGGTGATCCCTTTGGCTTTGGCGCGTTCGGCGAGAGCTTCTCCCACCTTGGCTGCCTGCTCAGATTTTTTCAATCCGGCCATCTGTGGACGTAATTCTTTATCCACAGTGGATGCAGAAGCCAGGGTGATGCCCGCTACATCGTCGATGATCTGGGCGTAGATTTCGGCCAGGCTGCGGAATACTGCTACACGTGGACGATCTGCAGTCCCGCTTACAGTTTTGCGCACTCGCTCGTGCCGGTGAATACGTGCTTCAGAACGTGATTTATTAGCCATAACTTCACCTTACTTCTTTGCCTTACCAGATTTTCCAGCTTTGCGGCGGATTTTCTCGCCAGCGTAGCGGATACCCTTGCCATGGTATGGCTCAGGTGGACGAATTTTGCGGATGTTCGCTGCAATCTGTCCAATTTGTTCAAGATCACGACCATGGATTTTCACCTGGCGGGTCTTGGTATCGACTTCAAAGGTAATTCCTTCGGGTGGTTCAACCACGACCGGGTGTGAATACCCAACGTATAGAACCAGGTTATTGCCGTTCATTTCTGAACGGTAACCAACACCTTCAATTTCGAGAATTTTGTCAAAGCCAGTGCTTACACCAACCACCATATTATTGATAACAGCGCGGGTGGTTCCGTGCAGCGCTCTGTGCTCACGAGCATCTGATTCTCGCGCTACCAGAATTTGGCCATTTTCATGGGTAATCTGCATAGCCGGCGAGAAAGTTCTGCTCATTTCTCCTTGCGGTCCCTGTACTTTCAAGCTGGATCCCTGGATCTCAACCTTCACGCTGGAGGGAACCGGTACGGGTAAACGTCCTATTCTTGACACAGTAATTTCCTCCTATCCAGATGGATTACCAGACCTTGCACAGGATTTCGCCACCAACACCAAGCTGGCGGGCGCGTGAGCCGGTCATCACACCTTTGGGGGTAGAAATGATGGCAACACCAATCCCTGAGAGAACCCAGGGAATATCCTGCTTGCGGGTATAAACCCGGCGGCCAGGGCGGCTTACGCGTTCTAAACCGCTGATCACAGGGCGACGCTCGCGGCGTTCGCCAACATACTTCAGATGGACACGCAGTACCTGCTGGGCAGGATTTTCGCCATCAACTACTTCATAGCTTTCGATGTAACCCTCTTCTTTGAGGATCCGGGCAATTTCAACTTTTAGCCTCGACGTGGGCATGGCAACCAGTGCCTGACCCATCAATACGCCGTTACGGATGCGGGTCAACATATCAGCAATAGGATCTGAAACGCTCATCTTTTGACCTCCGTTAGGCTACCAGGATGACTTTGTCACCCCGGGGATTTTTCCCTGCAGGGCAATTTCCCGGAAACAAATCCGGCATAAACCAAACCGACGAATATATCCATGCGGTCTGCCGCACAATTTGCAGCGATTGCGCACCTGGTTGGGATATTCCCGGCGCATTTCACGATATTTCATGCATGTTTTAGCCATATTACGATCCCTTCTTGAAAGGCATACCAAGCATTTGCAGTAAGCACTCTTGCCTGATCATCCGATGGGGCATTGGTAACTATGGTAATTTCCATGCCGCGGATTTTATCGATCTTGTCGTATTCGATTTCCGGGAAGATCAGCTGCTCACGTAAACCCAGGGTATAGTTCCCACGGCCATCGAAGGCATCAGGAGAAATACCGCGGAAGTCACGCACGCGTGGCAGTACAATATTCATCAAGCGGTCCAGGAAAGACCACATTTTCTCGCCGCGCAAGGTAACTTTCACGCCGATCAAACGTCCTTCACGGAGTTTGAAGTTCGCGATGCTCTTGCGGGCTTTGGTTACAACCGGTTTTTGCCCGGTAATCTGAGTGAGGTCGCTGACAGCCGCATCCAATGTCTTGGGATTGTCCATTGCCTCGCCCATACCGATATTGATGACCACTTTCTGGACACGTGGAATTTGCATCACGTTTTCCAGGTTGAGTTCTTTCATCAACGCCGGTGCGATTTCGTTTTGATAACGTTCTTTCATTCTATTCATCGTGTCACTCCCAAGCGTCCTATTCGTCAATCAGCTCTTTGCATTTTTTGCAAACGCGACGGGTTTTGTCTTCATCGCGTTGGAGTGCAACTCGAGTTGCCTTGTTGCATTTTGGGCAAACAACCATGACGTTCGAAATGGCGATGGGTGCTTCGAAGCGGACTTTCCCGGGGCTGATGGTGCGTCCCTGTGATTGCATCTGACGTTGGTGTTTGGTGCGCATGTTGATTCCCTGCACAACCACTCTGCCTTCTTCAGGCTGCACTTTGATGACATCACCGCGCTTGCCCTTGTCTTCGAGCCGACCGCTGATAATTTCAACAGTGTCACCTTTATGGATTTTCACTCTCATTCGCTTGCTCCTGATCTCCTACCTCAAATTACTTCCGGGGCGAGGGAGATAATCTTCATGAACCCTTTTTCACGCAGTTCGCGCGCAACTGGTCCGAAGATACGAGTGCCTTTGGGGTTCTGCCCATCGCTATCCAGGATCACTGCCGCATTATCATCAAAACGAATGGAGGAACCATCTTCACGGCGCCATTCTTTGGAACATCGGACGATAACTGCTTTTACAACATCACTCTTCTTCACTGCGCCTTGCGGAGCTGCGGATTTTACTGTGGCGACCACAATATCACCGACGAAACCATAATGGTGAGTAGAACCACCCATGATATGAATCACCAGTAATTCGCGGGCGCCGGTATTATCGGCTACTTTTATACGAGATTCCTGTTGAATCATGGTTATTCTCCTACACCAGTATCTTCAGTTCGGCGTTCGCTTACAACGATGGATTCAACAACCCAGCGCTTTTCAGCTGAAAGAGGACGGGTTTCAACGATCTGAACTTTATCGCCTACATTGCACCCAATTTCATCATGTGCTTTCACCCGTTTTGTCAGGTGAACCACTTTTTTATAAATTGGATGACGGTATGACCGCGAGATTTCTACGACCACAGTTTTGGTCATTTTGTTGCTTTTCACAACACCAGTGATGCGGCGACGTTCGTTCATGCTTCACCTTCTTTCGATGCAGCGCCTTCCCGTTCCTTCAGAATGGTCTCATACCGGGCAATCAATCGGCGGGTAACCTTCAACCGGCTGGTATCAGTCAATTGACCGGTCACGGTCTGGAAGCGCAGGTTCATTAATTCATTGCGAGTATCAGAGATTTTCGATTTTAACTCTTCAGTAGCTAGCAAACGGATTTCTGCTATTTTCATTGCTGCTCTCCTCCAAGTTCATGTTTCGAAACCACTTTCGTCCGAATCGAGAATTTGTAGGTGGCCTGTTTGAGAGCATCGAGTGCAAGATCTTCAGTCAAACCACTAATTTCGAACATGATACGTCCGGGTTTCACAACGGCCACATAGTACTCAACTCCACCTTTACCTTTACCCATACGGGTTTCAGGGGGTTTCTGAGTATAGGGTTTGTCCGGGAAAACCCGGATCCAAATTTTTCCACGACGCTTCATTGCATGCACGATCGTACGGCGAGCGGCTTCGATCTGGCGGGCGGTTACCCAACCTGGTTCCAGGGCTTGCAGACCCCAATCGCCGAAGCTGATTTCCGCACCACGCAGAGCTTTACCGGTCATACGTCCGCGTTGCTGCTTGCGCCACTTTACACGTTTTGGCATTAACATAATCGCTACCTCACCTAAGTAATCTGGAGCAATTCCAGTAAGGTTTATTCACTAACGTAGACGCCTTCAGTAGCTTCAACTTTCTCTTCCACTACTGGAGCAGCTTCGCCTTTATAGACCCACACCTTTACGCCGATACGGCCATAGGTAGTCAGAGCTTCAGCACGAGCAAAATCGATGTTCGCCCGCAGTGTCTGCAGAGGAACGCGACCTTCGCGCAGCCAGACGGAACGAGCCATTTCAGCTCCGCTCAAACGACCGGCAACTTCCACTTTGATACCCTGTGCGCCCTGGCGCATGGCCTGTTGCAGTGCACGCTTCATGGCACGGCGGTATGATACACGTCGTTCCATCTGGCCGGCAATATTTGCGGCAACCAGATATGCATCGGTATCTGGGTTTTTGATCTCTTTGATTTCAAGATCAATCTTCTTGGCAGTAAGTGTTTCAAGCGCCACGCGCATTTTCTTTACGCTTTCGCCCTTGCGTCCGATCAAAATGCCAGGTTTGGCAGTATGAACGGAGACTTTCACCTTGCCGGGGTAGCGTTCTACTTCGATCAGTGAGACACCTGCTTTTTCAGCTTCTGCCTTCACGACTTTGCGAATGGCAAAATCTTGATGCAGCTGATCGACGTATTCTTTTCCTTCGGCGTACCAGCGACCTTGCCAGGGCTGGTTGATGTTTAGACGAAAACCTATCGGATGAACTTTTCGACCCATAATTTCTCCTGTTGTCTTATCTTTCTTCTACAGGTTAGAGATTTACTCTTTTTCCCGCAGGACGACCGTAATATGTGAATTACGGCGGAGCTCAGGTTTGAAACCGACCCCGTGCACCAAATTTACGCCATTTGCGGGTGGGGGCTTCGTCAGCCATGATCTGATAAACAAACAGATCATCGCGGCTCACACCGAAGTTTTCTTCTGCATTGGCGACGGCAGAGTTCAGAACTTTGCCAACGTGGCGGGCTGCAACATTAGGAAGGAATTTTAATGTGTTCAGCGCGTCAATGGCTTTCTTCCCACGCACCAAATCTACTACCAGGCGTACTTTCTGGGCAGACATGGAGATGAAACGTAATTCAGCTCTAATATCGTGTGCCATGGCTTACTTTCCCTTCGCGGATGAAGCCTTGTCCGACTGATGGCCACGGAAGTGGCGAGTCGGGGCGAATTCACCCAAACGATGTCCAACCATGTTCTCGGTGACATAAATCGGTACATGCCGCCGTCCGTCATGAACGGCGATGGTGTGCCCGACCATCTGAGGGAAGATGACGCTGGCTCGACTCCAGGTACGAACCACCTTCTTCTCATTACGAGTATTCATGGTTTCAATCTTTTTCAATAATTTGGGTTCAATGAATGGACCCTTCTTAAGCGATCGTGACATATCTTCGACCCTCTATCCTGTCAGAATTCCTGATGTGCCTACCGGCTGCTCTTGCTGCGGTGGCGCACAATGTACTTGTCGGTCTGTTTGTTCCGGCGAGTTCTTGTAACCAAGGGTTGGACGACCCCAGGGTGTCTTCGGACCCGGCATACCAACAGGTTGGCGGCCTTCACCACCACCATGCGGATGGTCGCGGGGAGACATCGCTGTACCGCGAACGGTTGGGCGAACGCCCATATGGCGTTTGCGACCGGCTTTTCCTAACTTCACATTGCCGTGGTCCAAATTACCAACCTGACCAATGGTTGCATAGCAGGTCTGGCGAACCAGGCGAACTTCACCAGATGGGAGGCGAACCTGGGCGAAATCACCTTCTTTTGCCAGAATCTGTGCGGCTCCACCAGCGGAGCGAACCATTTGTCCGCCTTTGCCTTCTTTGAGTTCAACATTGTGAACCAGAGTACCGATCGGGATATTTGCAGATTGGAAGGCAATTGCCAACTCGGATTTCGGCTGTGGGGCTGGAGACAATGGTGTCGCCAACTTTGAGTCCGAGAGGTGCAAGGATATACCGTTTTTCACCATCTGCGTAATTGAACAGCGCCAGGCGTGAAGTCCGGTTTGGATCATACTCGATCGAAGCAACTTTGGCAGGGATGTTCAGCTTGTCGCGTTTGTAATCAACGATACGGATGAACTGGCGGCTTCCACCACCCTGGTGGCGAACTGTAATACGTCCGTAAGAGTTACGGCCACCACGAGCTTTCCGGATTACGATCAGGGAACGCTCAGGTGTAGATTTCGTGATCTCTTCGAATGTATGCCCGGTCATATCACGCAAACCGGGGGTAATGGGTTTGTAAACTTTAACGGCCATTATTCAACCCCTTCAAAGAGTGGAATGCTATTTTCGGGAGCGAGTGTAACGATAGCTTTCTTGATTCCGCTATCCCGTAGCATTAAGCGGCGGCTCTTCGCACGGCGAGTGCGTTTACCGGCTGTATTGATAATATTCACACGCAGTACATTAACTTTGAAGATGGATTCAACTGCTTCTTTCACCTGAGTGCGGGTTGCAGTGGTGGCTACTTCAAAGACATACTGGTGAAGTTTGCTGACCTGGTAATTGGTCTTTTCAGTCACCAGGGGTCGGCGTAAAACATCGTAGGTTGTGGTCATTATTATCCTCCTGCAGCCTAACTCAGATTAGCCGAAAGCACATCCAATGATTGCACTGGAAGAATGAGCTTATCGTAAACTAACAGGTCGCGGATATTGAGATAACCAGCCAGAAGGGTCTTGGCATCTGGCAAGTTATTGGCAGAGCGAATGACCATTTCGAATTCTGAGTTTTTCTCAGGGATCAGAATGAGTGCGCTGTTATCGCCAACCAGTTTGTTGAGAGATTGAGCCATCAGACGGGTTTTGGGTTCAGCAAGAACCATATTGTCCATCAGAATAATGCCATTCTCACTGGCCTTGACTGACAGAGCTGAGCGAAGTGCTGCTCGGCGCATCTGCCGGGGCATATCCAGAGTGTATTTGTGAGGATGTGGGGTGTGAACACCACCGCCGCCTCTCCAATGAGGAGCGCGGCTCGAACCCTGACGGGCCCGACCAGTTCCTTTTTGACGCCAGGGTTTCTTCCCACCACCAGCAACATCACTGCGACCCTTTGTTTGGTGCGTTCCAAGGCGTCCGTTAGCCATCTGGCGAACATAAGCCTGGTGCATCAGATCAACATAGATGGGGGCTTCGAAGATTTCCGCGGGTAATTCAATGGTGCGGACCTTCTCGCCTTGCATATTAAAGACATCTGCTTTCATCATCATAAAGCTCCTGCAGAAAACATTCAGGCTTACGCCTTACTGCTTTCTGGCCTCCTTTACCATCACGATACCGTTGCGGCCACCAGGGATGGCTCCGCGAACGCCCAGCAGGTTCCGTTCCGGATCTACCAGCACAACTTTCAAGTTCTGTGCGGTTACTCGATCATCGCCCATATGACCTGGTCTGCGGGAACCTTTATATACACGACCTGGTGTCGTGGTGGAGCCGTTGGAACCAGGACCACGTTGTCGATCAGATTGACCATGGGTTTTCGGTCCGCCACGGAAGTGGTAACGTTTTACACCACCGGCGAAGCCCTTACCTTTGGATACACCGACCACATCAACTGCCTCGCCAATAGCGAAGAGATCAACCGAGACTTTATCGCCTTCGTTGACCTGTGGATCTTTGGTTCTAAATTCGCGCACAATGCGCAGTGGAGGAAGATTGTTTTTCTTCAAGGTGTCCCAATTCACCATTGGTGATACGTTTGGGTTTCACCTCGTCGAAACCCAGTTGCACGGCTGAGTAGCCTTCTTTTTCGGGCGTGCAAATCTGGGTAACGTAGCAAGGCCCAGCTTCGATGATGGTCACTGGAATAGCGCGGCCAGCGTCATCGAAAATCTGGGTCATGCCGATTTTCTTACCTATGAGCCCTTTTAACATCCTGGTATTCTCCTTGTAGAGTAGTATTGTCGAGACTGTCAGCCTGGGCTGGGCTGCATCATCTCCGCGTAATTCAGTCAGACGAGGTACCGAGCTTTTCTCGGGCACGGGAACCCTGCTCTTGAATTACCTGTGCCATATTTATACATCTGGCACGAATGTTGATTTTACCACCATATCCGGTAGATTGTCCAGATATGGTGGTGTAGTCACAAAGATTGCCTTACCGTAGTTCTTCAGATCTTAATTTCAATATCGACGCCAGCCGGAAGATTTAACCGCATGAGCATATCGATGGTTTTGGAATCGGGTTCCAGTACGTCAATCAGACGATTGTGAGTCCGAATTTCAAAGTGTTCGTGTGAATCCTTATCAATGAAGGAGGAACGACGAACAGTAAATTTTTCCAACTTGGTTGGTAGAGGTACCGGCCCTACAACTTGTGCACCGCTGCGTTCAGCGGTATCGACAATCCGCTTAGCGGACTGATCTAGAACACGGTGGTCGTATGCCTTAAGACGAATACGGATTTTTTGCTTAGCCATTGTTATTCACCTAGTCCAGAATCTTAGTGATCACACCGGCGCCAACCGTCAGACCACCTTCACGAATTGCGAACTTGGAACCTTGTTCCAACGCCACCGGCATAATCAGTTCTACTTCCAGGTTCACGTTGTCTCCTGGCATCACCATCTCTACCCCTTCGGGTAGTTTGATGTTGCCGGTGACATCCATCGTCCGAATGTAGAATTGCGGCCGATATCCGGTGAAGAATGCTTTGTGCCGTCCGCCTTCTTCCTTCTTCAGCACGTACACTTCGCTCATGAATTTCCTGTGCGGGGTGATGGACCCTGGTTTGGCTACGACCTGCCCGCGCTCTACATCCGTGCGCTCAATTCCGCGCAGCAGTAAGCCCAGGTTGTCGCCTGCCAGACCTTCATCCAGCAGTTTGTGGAACATCTCGACGCCAGTACAAACTGAGGCGCGGGTCTTTTCCTGCAATCCAACGATCTCTACCGGTTCGCCCACTTTGATGCGGCCGCGATCTACACGTCCGGTCACCACAGTGCCGCGTCCCTTGATCGAGAACACGTCTTCCACCGGCATCATGAACGGTTTGTCTACCGCTCTCACTGGCTCGGGAATGTATTCGTCCACCACCCGCAGCAGTTCTTTGATACAAGCGTATTCCGGTGCTTCTGGATCGGTGCTGGTGCTTTCGTTCGCTTTCAAGGCAGATCCGCGTACAATCGGGATGGTGTCGCCCGGGAAGCCTTGCTTGGTCAGCATTTCCCGCAGTTCCAGTTCCACCAGTTCCAACAGTTCCGGATCGTCCATCTGGTCGGTTTTGTTCAAGAACACGACGATGCTCGGCACTTCCACCTGGCGTGCCAGCAGTACATGTTCAAAGGTCTGTGGCATCGGACCATCGGGTGCCGCCACCACCAGGATCGCGCCGTCTACCTGCGCTGCTCCCGTGATCATGTTCTTAATATAATCGCGGTGTCCCGGCATATCCACATGCGCGTAGTGCCGTTTCTCGGTCTGGTATTCCACGTGGGCAATGTTGATCGTGATCCCACGCGCTTTCTCTTCCGGCGCATTATCAATCTGATCATACGCTTTGTATTCAGCCATTCCACGCATCTGGCTCCATTTGGTGATCGCCGCGGTCAAGGTCGTTTTACCATGATCGATGTGTCCCATGGTCCCTACGTTCAGATGCGGCTTCGACCGGTCAAACTTTTGCTTCGCCATCGCTTCGCTCCTGTTAATGAATAACTCTGATGAGTACTAAAGATTTATCCGTTAATGATCTTCTGGGCAACAGTCTCAGAGACTGGCGCATAATGATCAAATTCCATTGAAAAAACCCCGCGTCCCTGGGTTGCTGAACGTAGTTCTGTGGCATAACCAAACATCTCTGCCAGAGGAACGAGCGCATTTGCAGCCTGTGCGTTGCCGGGTCTCATATCCATACCTGAAATATTGCCGCGTCTGGAGCTGATCTGACCCAGGATGTCTCCCAGGTATTCTTCAGGACCAACTACTTCCACGTGCATAATGGGTTCCAATAGTTGAGGTGAACCTTTGCTCACGGCTTCTTTGAAGGCGAATAAACCAGCCATCTTGAATGCCATTTCGCTTGAGTCTACTTCATGGAAGGAGCCATCAACCAATGTGACCTTCACATCTGTTACCGGGTAACCAGCCAGGGCGCCAGCTTCAGATGCTTCTCGAATACCTTTTTCGATCGGGTTGATGTATTCTTGAGGAATAGATCCACCGACGGTTTTGTTTTCGAATAAGATGCCTTTTCCGCGTTCAGTCGGTTCAATGTTGATGACCACATGACCGTACTGTCCTTTACCACCAGACTGTTTGACATAGCGGTAATCAACTTTGTTGACTGCACGGCTGATGGTTTCGCGGTAAGCAACCCGTGGGTTGCCAACATTGGCGTGAACTTTGAACTCACGCAACATCCGGTCGACTAATACATCCAGGTGAAGTTCACCCATACCACGGATAATGGTTTGTCCAGTGGCTTCGTCGGTGTTTACTCTGAAAGTCGGATCTTCTTCAGATAACTTTCGCAGGGCTTCGCCCATCTTCTCCTGGTCCATAGACGACTTCGGTTCGATTGCAATAGAAATTACCGGTTCAGGGAAGTTAATGCTTTCCAATATCACCGGATTCGCTGAATCGCACAGGGTTTCGCCTGTGAAAGTCTCTTTTAGACCCAAGATGGCAACAATATCGCCGGCCAAAACTTCATCAATATCTTCGCGTCGATCTGCGTACATACGCAGTAAACGACCTACCCGTTCTTTTTTGCCTTTGATCGGATTGTAGGTCATTACACCCTGGTTCAATGCGCCAGAGTAAACCCGCAGATAAGCCAGTCTGCCTACATACGGATCTGTGACGATCTTAAAGATCAATCCAGAGAAAGGATCGGTATCTACAGCTGAGCGGATCAGTTCTTCGCCATTGTTGGGATTGGTTCCTTTTACTGAGGGAACATCTGCCGGTGAGGGCAAATAATCAATGACAGCATCCAGTAACAGTTGAACACCCTTGTTTCGAAGTGAAGTACCGCAGAAAATGGGGCAGGCCCTGTTTTCCAGCACGGCTTTGCGTAAAACAGCCTTCATCTCATCGAGGGTGATTTCTTCACCTTCCAGATACTTCATGGTGAGGTCATCATCTAATTCAGCAATGGATTCAACCAGGTGCGCACGAGCTTCTTTTGCTTCAGCAGCTAAATCGGCTGGGATTTCTGAAATTACCGGGTCTTTCCCCAGTTCATCTTCCCAGGTGATTGCCTGCATCGTCATTAAATCGACCACACCTTTGAAGTTTCCTTCCATTCCAATCGGCACCTGCATTGGTATGGGATTAGCTCCCAGACGTTTGCGGATGGTGTCGATGGTATAGGAATATGAAGCACCAGTACGGTCTACTTTATTTGCAAAACAAATGCGTGGAACACCATAACGATCTGCCTGTCGCCAGACGGTTTCGCTCTGGGGTTCCACACCTTGAACGGAGTCAAATATGACAACACCGCCATCAAGTACACGCAAAGAACGCTGTACTTCAGCTGTGAAGTCAATATGTCCGGGGGTATCAATAATATTGATCTGGTAGCCTTTCCATTCCGCAGAAACAGCCGCGGAAACAATAGTGATCCCACGCTCCCTTTCCTGTTCCATCCAATCGGTTACAGTGGTACCATCATCTACTGACCCCAAACGATATGTTTTTCCTGTATAGAATAAGATACGCTCGGTAGTTGTTGTTTTACCGGCGTCAATATGGGCAATAATGCCAATATTTCTATACTTCTCGAGGGGATATTTACGGGCCATCCAGTTCTTCTCTACTCTTTAATAATTTCTGTATATGATTACGCGCGGTAATGTGAGAATGCGCGATTGGCTTCAGCCATCTTGTGTGTTTCTTCGCGTTTCTTCACAGCTGAACCGGCGTTGTTTGAAGCATCTAAAATTTCATTGGCAAGTTTCTCTGAGTAGCTCTTACCAGTCCGGGCGGTTGCGGCATCAATAATCCAGCGCATTGCCAGGGTGGTTCGGCGGCTTACAGGAACTTCCATAGGAACCTGATAGGTAGCACCACCAACACGGCGTGGCTTTACTTCTACCGAAGGACCTACATTCTTCAATGCCTGATCAAGAACGTCCATCGGCTCTTTACCTGATCGTTCTTTGACCATCTCCATCGCATCATACATCAGACGAACGGCTGTGCTCTTTTTACCGCGGCGCATCATACGGGCGATGAACAGGGTGATGTTCAAGCTTTGGTAGCGAACATCAGGAATGATTACTCGCTTATCGGGTTTTGCTCTACGAGACATGCAACTTACTCCCTATCTTTTGAATAATTACGCTTTTGGCCGTTTGGCGCCGTACTTTGAGCGAGCCTGGGCGCGTTTGGCAACGCCAGTCGTATCCAATGTTCCGCGAACAATGTGATACCGAACACCTGGTAAGATCTTTTACACGACCACCGCGGACAAGAACAACAGAGTGCTCTTGCAGTTGGTGACCTTCGCCTGGAATGTAAGCGGTAACTTCAATTCCATTGGAGAGACGTACACGGGCAATCTTACGGAGCGCAGAATTCGGCTTCTTGGGTGTCATGGTACGTACGACCGTGCAAACTCCGCGTTTCTGCGGAGCGCCATCTGGCTGCCGAACCCGACGCTGTTTCATTGAATTCAATGTGTACAACAGCGCGGGTGCTTTGCTCTTGACCTTTTTGGTCTGGCGGCCTTTTCGAATCAGTTGGTTAATTGTTGGCACTTAAGCCTCCCAGTAATAGGTTGGTGCGAAACACTCGCATTTCGTGGTTTTCAATAAGCAAGGCCACCACAAGTGATGATGGCCTCACCTGGTATACCTGAAGTAGAGATGGGTAAGGTTTCGTGGTTACCTCAACGAAATCAGGACACGGGGATCAAATATACCACGCGCACTTCTTTACGT
Source organism: uncultured Chloroflexia bacterium (assembly GCA_963818305.1). Taxonomy (GTDB): domain Bacteria; phylum Chloroflexota; class Anaerolineae; order Anaerolineales; family Anaerolineaceae; genus DAIOEK01. The sequence continues at coordinate 169,075 of CAWFRQ010000010.1, read as the reverse complement.
CAAGGAATCGACCTTTTAGAGGTCTGTGAAATCACCCAATCCCAACAATCCGGTACCAATTTTGGGCGGACGGATTTTTTCTTCGTCCTTCCCAAATTTGATCAGATCATCACTCTCTGTAACTGCTTCAACCGATAATCCAAGGCTTTGCAGTTCTTTTACCAAGCACCCGGAAAGATGCCGGGATACTGGGCTCTTCAATCGGTTCGCCCTTGACGATGGCTTCGTACGTGCTGACACGACCTGTCACATCGTCTGATTTTACCGTGAGCATTTCTTGCAGGGTGTATGCTGCGCCATAAGCTTCCAGCGCCCACACTTCCATCTCGCCGAAGCGTTGACCACCGAATTGTGCTTTACCACCCAGCGGTTGCTGGGTCACCAGGCTGTAAGGTCCGGTAGATCTGGCATGGACTTTATCTTCGACCAGGTGGTGGAGTTTGAGCATGGTCATTACACCCACTGTGACAGGCTGATCATACAACATACCTGTTTTTCCATCCCGCAGGGAATGTTTACCCAGGGTTGGCAACGGTTTGCCTGTCGCAACGACGAATTCGGCCGCTTTCTGGCGGATTTCTTCATCAGTTTAAACCGGTTACATCCTCACCTTGAGCAATCAACCACATTTTGTTACAGGCTGCAATGGCGTTCAAATCACGTCTGGTACGCACTTCGATGTTCATCGGGGCATTATCAAACGCCAGAATTTCGGTCGTGATCATATCCGTTATCTTTGAGCCATTCTTGTAGTGTAATCGCGACGGGCATAGCTGCGTTCAGAGGTCAAGCGATACACATCATATCCACGCGGACCCAGATATTGTTCCAGATAAAGCAGACGAACTTCGTCATCATCCGCAATTGCATCTGGTTGGTAATCTTGCTCAGCTAACCATTCCCAACCACGATCAGCAGCTTCTTTCCAGGCCTCATCAATCATCCAGGCACGGGCTAATTCCGCTTCAATTTCTTCCTCACGGGCGCCATCGAACACGGGCGTTACCGCTCTGAAGCCTAATTGTCTGGCCGCCCATCCAAGATGGGTTTCCAGTACCTGACCGATATTCATACGACCAGGTACGCCTAACGGATTGAGGATGATATCGACCTGGGTACCATCATCGAGGAAAGGCATATCCTCTACTGGAACCACTTTGGAGACAACACCCTTATTTCCATGCCGTCCGGCCATCTTGTCACCAGCGGTGATCTTTCGGCGCTGGGCTACAGAAACACGTACCATTCGTTCTACACCAGCGGCCAAATCGGTATTATCTTCGCGGGTAAATTGTTTGACGTCGACAACTTTACCGCGCTCACCATGTGGAATTCGCAAGGAAGTGTCTTTTACATCACGGGATTTTTCACCGAAGATGGCGCGTAACAAGCGTTCTTCCGGGGTCAGTTCTTTTTCACCTTTCGGTGTGATCTTTCCAACCAGAATGTCATTGGGGCCAACTTCTGCGCCGATACGGATGATTCCGTATTCATCCAGGTCTTTGATAGTCTCTTCACCAACGTTAGGGATATCCCGGGTAATCTCTTCTGGTCCTAATTTGGTATCACGCGCTTCCACTTCGTACTTTTCAATATGAACTGATGTGAACTTGTCATCTTGGACCAGTCTCTCTGATATGAGAATAGCATCTTCAAAGTTGCCGCCTTCCCACGAAACGAAGGCAACCACGATGTTTTGACCTAACGCGATATGTCCCCCATTGGTGGAGGAAGAATCGGCGATAATATCGCCTTTATGGATCCGCTGGCCTTTAGTAACTGCTGGCCGCTGATCAATACAGGTGCTCTGGTTAGAGCGCTGATACTTGCGGAGATTATATGTCCGGTTTGAGCCGGTATTATGCTTAACAATGATCTGCTTGCCAGTGACAGAGAGGACCTGTCCATCATCTTCGGCCACAACCACCTGCCCAGAATCCAACGCGGCGTAGTATTCCATGCCGGTGGAGATGAGGGGGATATCCGGATTTACCAATGGGACAGCTTGAGATTGCATATTCGAGCCCATCAGCGCCCGGTTGGCATCATCATGCTCCAGGAAGGGGATCAATGCGGCGGAGATACCGACCACCTGGTGGGGGGCGACATCCATGTAGTTGATCTCTTCAGGAGGTAAGAATTTGAAGTCAGAGTGGTAGCGGCAAGAAATGCGCTCATCAGAGAATTCGCCTTCTTCATTTACTAAAGCAATCGCCTGCGCGATAACAAATTTATCTTCGCGGTCTGCCGATAAGAAGTCGATATCCTCTGTGATGAATGGAACAACCATTACCTGTGCTTTATCGGTGTTTTTCAGAAGCGGGAATACTTTCTCGGTAACTCGTTCGCCTCTGGCGATGATCAGTTTATTCGTGGTCGGATCGACAACGTCTTCGCGCATTTTTCTTCCAAGCAACCGAGGATCGGTTGGGGGCAACCACCTTAGCACACGTCGATACGGGGTTTCAATAAATCCGTACTCATTCACACGCGCATAGGATGCCAGACGACCAATCAAACCAATGTTTGGACCTTCAGGAGTTTCAATTGGGCAAATACGACCATAGTGCGAGTTGTGCACATCACGAACATCGAAACCTGCCCTTTCACGGCGCAGGCCACCCGGGCCTAACGCGGAGAGTGTACGTTTGTGACGTAATTCAGCCAGCGGATTGGTTTGATCCATGAATTGTGAGAGCTGACTTGAGCCAAAGAATTCTCGCAAAGCTGCTACGACCGGCCGGATGTTAACCAGATTAGCCGGAGAAGGATCTTCCTGCTCACGGATCGACATCCGTTCTTTGATGACCCGTTCCATACGGCGCATACCTATGCGCAACTTATTCTGGATGAGCTCACCAACGGTCTTCACGCGCCGGTTCCCCAAATGGTCGATGTCATCCGGTTTTTCATCTTGATTGTTGATCCGGATCATCCGTTTGAGAAGTTCAATGATATCGCGTTTGGTAACGGTTCGGTGAGAAATGCCAATAAACTCTTGCAGATCGAGTTTCTGGTTGAGTTTGTAGCGGCCGACCTTTTCAAGGTCGTAATGGCGCTGGTCAAACAGTTGCTCTTCCAAAAATTGACGGGCATTTTCGAGCGTAGCGGGATCGCCTGGACGCATGCGTTTGAAGAATTCAATCAAAGCTGCTTCAGCGATCGTCTGGTTGCCAGAAAGCTCCCAGGTTGGTTCTTGTCTAATGGTAGAAGGGATGAAAAGACGATCCACATTCTTATCAACATCTTTGAACAGATCAATGATCTCTTCATCGGTTCCATGTGTAAGAATTGTATCGTTAGATCCGTCATCTACCGCAGACAATGCACGCAGGAAAACCGTGATCGGCACTGTGCGTTTTCGGTTGAATTTAAGAATGATGTAGTCATTCTTTCGGGTTTCAAATTCCATCCAAGCACCGCGGTCTGGGATCAGCTTGGCCATTGCCAGCGGGCGACCCGTTCCGCGATCGATGGGAGCTTCAAAATACACACCCGGTGACCGGATGAGCTGAGAAACCACCACGCGTTCAGTCCCGTTAATGATGTAGGTGCCCTTTTCGGTCATCTCTGGGAAATCTCCCAGGAAGATCTCTTGTACATTGGGGGCAGAGATCTCTGGTCCGGCTAAGAGCACTTTGACATAAAGTGGAGAAGAATAGGTAAGATCTTTTTCTACACATTCTTCCATATTATGCTTGGGTGGATCAAATCGGTAAGTCAGGCCAAAATCCCGGGCTTCTTGGGTATTCCCAGGGAAATATAACTTCATCCCTTTGTTGTAGCTTTCAATTGGTGAAAGCTCGTTAAACAAATCAAACAATCCTTCTTTCTTTAACCTTTGGAAGGATTCAAGTTGGACTTCGATTAGTTTTGGCAGTTCAAGACTGACGGGGATACGCGCGTATGATTTAGTAGGTAAATCCGATGCCATTCGCTTCTCCTAGAAATAATAACCTGGCATATTAATGTTCAAACAACACCTTTTGCAGGCTGTTAATAGCAAACGAATATTATATCGAATGAATTAGCACTCGTCAATAATAAATTAGAAAGTCATGACGGAATTGTGACTTTTATCCGAAGGTGAGATGGGTCTTCCCCATATGTACTGGCTGTCTTAGCCTATTGCCCCTTGTAAGTATGCTCTTGTTTTCTCCTGTTTTGGGTTATCAAATACTTCTTTCGCTGGTCCGCTTTCAATCATTTCTCCAAGATACATAAAACAGACGTAATCTGCCAACCTGCGCGCCTGGCGCAAGGTATGGGTAACCAATACGACTGTGTATTTCTCTTTTAATTCCATCAACTTCTCTTCGATATGCTGGGCTGAGATCGGATCGAGCGCTGAAGTGGGTTCATCAGCCAGATATGACTTCCGGTTCCAGGGCTAACCCGCGTGCCAGGCATAAGCGCTGCTGCTGGCCAATAGAGAGAGCGCTAGCAGGTTCGTGTAGTCGTTTATAAACTTCATCCCACAATCCCGCCAATTCAAGGTAGTGCTTGACGATGGGTTTAAGATTGGTACTGTTGTTCACCCGATGGATGCGCAAACCATAAGCAACATTCTCATAAACCGACATCGGTAATGCAAATGGCCGCTGGGCAAGTAAGCCGATTCGTGTTCGAATTTCAGTTACATCAACACCCGGACCATAGATATTCTGCCCATCCAACAAAACTTGACCTTGGATTTTGGCTTGATCGTCCAATTCAAGAAAGCGATTCAGCGAACGTAGCAAAGTTGTCTTTCCACAACCGGATGGGCCTAAAATCGCAGTAATCTGACCTTTGGGAATATCCAGATTAACCTTTTTCAAGACTTCGGTTGTTCCGAATGAAACCTGCATATCCCGTACATTAATGTGATATTCCATGCAGCACCTATTTAACTGAATAACGGGATAACTTCCCCGCAATTACTCTGGATGTAATACTGACAAACAAAACAATTATCGTGAGCACTAGTGCTGAGGCATAGGCTCGTTGTTGTACCTGTGGAAACGGAGTGGATAGCTGAAAGAACACAGCTAGCGGTAACGAAGCAGTCGGATCGAATAAAGAAGTCGGGATACGGTCCGTGTAACCCGCGGTGAACAAGACTGACGCAGCATCGCCGATTCCGCGTCCAAAGGCCAGCATCACCGCGGTAACAAGGCCAGGCAACATCTGACGGATGACTACCTTTGTGGCTGTTTCAAAGCGCGTGGCACCTAATGCGAAAGAGGCATGCACCAAATCTACTGGCATCATCCGCAACACTTCATCCATCGATCGGATCATGATTGGTAGTTCAACGAATGCTAGTGTAATAATACCGGCGAGTAATGAAGCCCGCATACCCATTGCCAGCATAATCGTAAATCCGAAAGCGCCATACACGATAGATGGAATGCCCCATAACACATCTAACGCTAAACGCACAATCATTGCCCATTTTGATTTCCGTTGGATGTATGTATTGAGTCCCAAACAGATTGGCAGACTGAGAATGAATGCAATGACAGATCCACCCAAAGCTAAATACAGCGAGCCAATGATTGCATTTAGTATTCCGCCTTCTTTACCCAGGTAGAAGCCGCCTTTGGGAGTTTGCGAAATCATCTCCCAGGTGAGGGCTGGAGAACCTTTAATCACCAGGGTAATCAGAATCCATCCCAGGCTGCCGGCTACAACAGCCAGAGACCCGTACATGAAGAATTTTATGACCGCTTCACTCGATTTTTGTCGGGATAGCTTCTTCATCACATCGGCCTCATCATCATTCTGCGCAGTATCAATGCGGAAATCAAGTTAAAAAATAGAACGATGACCAATAGTAAGAGTGCCGCTCCTAAGAGAGCTGCATCGTACATGGGAATAGACATCATTTCGCCGTAATTATTAGCGATCAAGGCTGGTAAAGGATACGCCGCATCGAAAATGGATGTTGGTAAATTGGGTACATTGCCAATCACCATCAGAACAGCAATCGTCTCACCGAAATGCGCGGGATGTTCCCAGAACAACTCCGGCAAAAAGTCCGCTGATTGTCTTGGGTAGTACTACATACCGTACTGTCTGCCAACGTGTTGCACCAACCGCCAGCGAAGCTTCATGTAATCCACGGGGAACCGTACGCATCACTTCATAGACAATGGCAATGATGAAGGGCGTAACCATCACCGCCAATACTAATCCACCTGAAAGAATACTGTATCCAGTCGGGTTCTTGGATTGTAAGAAAGGAATAAACGCCAGAGATGTTTTGGTAAACGGGCGAAGTGTATCTTGCACCCAGGGGACGATCACCAACACACCCCATAAGCCATATACAACAGAAGGGATCCCAGCCAGGATATCAATGATGGGCTTGATAATCGCTCTGGTAAAGCTATGCGCATATTCGGAAAGATATACCGCAGTGAAAAAACTGACCGGTACCGCGAACACCATCGCCACCAGAGTGACCCAGAGTGACCCCATGATAAAGGGCAAAAATCCAAATAATCCTTGCGAAGGCTTCCAGACCTTACCCAATAGGAGTTCTTTCAGCGGGATCTGTCCCAAAATCGGCTCAGTGCGCAAATAAAGCGCTGCAACCACAGCCAATAAGAAGATGAGTGGAAATACTGTTAATGCAATATACAGCCAGGATGCGGTTCGATCTTGACGCTTTCGAGAGACCAGGGAATTCCTGGTCTCTCGTTGTGTTTGAGTAATGTTCTGCTGTAAATCGGTAGAATTCATGCTCACTTAAGTTTAGCTTTAGATTCTGCCAGCTGATCAGGGGTTAATTTTACGTACCCAGCTTCATCAACGTATTGTTGACCTTCATTCAAAATCCAACTGATGAAATCGGCTTCTGCACCGGATGGTACATCTTTCGTAACCAGATACAAAGGCCGTGCAGGTGGAGATGGATATTTACCGCTGGCAACAGCTTCCACTGCCTGTTTTTTGGTGGTGATGTCTTCGTTCGCATCAACCATCTGGTTGTTATTATCATCCAACGCGACCACAGCTGCACCGGCTACGGGCGCATCGGTTGAAATATCATAGGCGTAGTTGAGGTTATTATACCCAATTCCGAGCGGATCTTTGATAACAGCTTCCAAAACTCCCGGGTCAGCATTCACGCCGATCCCAAGCAATTCTTCCTGCTTTTTACCGCCCATATACTTCACCCACATCTCAGCCGCTCCACACGCATCAGAGCGGGTATAAGCGTGGATTTCATCGGTGATTTCCGGTTTCCCAAGTACCTGTCCCCAGGTGGTAATCTCACCAGTCAGGTAAATTCCTGCCAGAGTCTCTTTCGGTTAAACCCATTTTCAAGAGGTCAGCAAGGTAAGGATTTTGGGCAGAGACGGTGGCAAAGACCGCATCTCGTGTAACAGCAACACCATAGGCGCCCTGGGCTACTTCTTCATCAGATAGCTCCCTGGATACCATTCCGATATCCACTGCGCCGGCCAGTGTGTCTGCCATCCCTTTGCCGGCTCCGCCACCTGAAATATCGATACGGACATTAGGATTGGCCTGTTGATAAACTTCTGCCCATTTGACAACCATCGGGTAGAGTGCAAAAGCGCCTGAAATAGCGAGCTTCTGCTCTGGCTTCGATTCTACTGGATTAGCAGCATCAGGTTGACTGACGGGAGTGCCCGCACATCCAGCCAACATGGCTCCTAATATTAGAACGACCACTACTTTGTTGATGATTTTCATTACTTACTCCTTCGGTTTTTCTTTCAAGATTGGGGTTGCTTGCTGTTGGTTGTGCACGACCTCTGCAAGCGTTTGATTATCCAGGATATCTGCGATCGCGTTTCGCACCCGGAACATCACTTTTCTAAGACCACAGGACTTTTCATCAGGACAATTACATGGTTCGTAAGCAGTCTGGCTGACACACCGAATGGGTGCAAGCGGACCATCGAGAATGCGGATAATATGGCCAAGTGTGATCGCTTCTACCGGTTGTGCCAGATAGTAACCCCCATTTACCCCCATGCGGCTGTTCACCAACCCGCCATTTTTTAGTGCGAGCATGATCTGCTCTAAAAATTTGATCGGAATGTTCTCTCGGTCAGCGATGTCTTTTAATTGAATCGCTTTCCGATCCACCGACCAGGAGGCCAGATCGATCATTGCCCTTAACCCGTATTCTCCTCGTTTCGATAATCTCATATCCTGTGGTTGCCTTCATAAAGTCTATTGAATTGGTAATATATTACTAATCCTATAGACTTTTGTCAAGGTCGAATAATTGCCACCAATTGAATTTATATTACTTGCTTCAGGGGTTTTTGGCCGAAATCATACATTAACAATTCTCTATCCTGGGAATTCTTTCTTTCTCAGCTTTCCATTAGGTAAATGAAGGTAAACTCGATATCTGATACAATCAAAAAATGAACCAGAGGAATGGTCTTTTCCTTGCGGTAAGTTTGTTCTCCATCGGGATTGCTCTCTTCATGTGGAATTTATTCCAACCTGTGACGTTTTTTATCGATTCAACCCCCCACGATATTCGTTCTTCTGGTATTACAGTCGGCGCCATTCTACTTCATTCAGGGGTTCAATTATTCTCTGGTGATGAGATCGTCCCAGAAATCAATTCACCTGTCTACTCATCCACACCTATCCAGATCCGAAAGAACCATCCAATCACGATCAGTTTGGATGGAAACTCCTTCCCCACCTACTCCACCGAGGATTTTCCCGCCAATATCCTGCTTAAGTTAGGCATCCGGCTCTTTCCGGGTGATCACCTCCGGGTGGATGGCATCGAATCCCTTTCTACAACCCGATTTTCGGCAAGGTCCAACCATACCATTCAAGTGTTAAGAGCAAGAAGAATTCTCGTGAATGGTCGTAATTATCTCACCAGCCGCGAGTCGATTGGACAAATCTGGTGGGAAACCGATCTTCGCAAATCGGATGTCGAGCTGCAGGTACCCAACCTGCAGGCATATCTGGGCGCAGGGGAAAAACTTCCAATGATCCAACCTGCCCCTCTGACACTCACCCAGGGGCAGCTGACCCAAAGTCACCTTGAGCCTGGGGATGGAATCAACAATCAGCTTGCTGCGACAGGTCTGGCTCCCCAGGGTTTGGATCAAATGACAAACCTCACATCTGCCGGCGAAACAGCCTCAGTCCAGATCACACGCATCACCGATCAACTGGAAATGAGCCCAAAATCCATCCCATTCTCAACGCAAACCGGGTTGGACGATCAACTGGAGTTAGATCAGAGTGAAGTAACCTCTGCCGGAGAGTATGGTCTATCGCTGCAACTCACCCGTATCCGATCCACTGATGGGATCGAAACCAATCGCAATATCGAATCCGAAACCATTCTCAAACACCCGAAAGATGAGAAGATTGGATATGGCACAAAAATCAATATCCAATCTCTGGCGGTTGGAAATGCAACCATCGAATACTACCGGGCAATTTCCCTTTATGCAACTTCGTACTCTCCTTGCCGGTCTGGTGGGACTAAGTGCAGCACAGGGACCGCCAGCGGAGCGCCGGCCCGCAAAGGGATTGTCGCGGTGATTCCATCCTGGTACGCCTATATGGCCGGACAACAAGTGTATGTCCCCGGCTATGGGTATGGGATTATTGGAGATACCGGTGGAGGTATACCGGGAACCAATTGGATTGATCTTGGCTATAATGATGACGATTATGTTGGTTGGCATTCGTGGGTGACTGCGTATTTTCTTACGCCAGTACCTGCCAACATTCTATACACCTTGAATTGAGCGAGCAATATGGCGAACCAACTACCCATTGAGTTAAATATCCCTTACATCTTACGCCAGGCAGAAATTAAGCCCTCAAAAGGTTTAGGTCAAAACTTCTTATCAGATCCAGCGATTTTAACTAAAATCGTTAACGCAGCGAGAGTCTTGCCTAATGATGTTGTACTTGAAGTAGGGCCCGGACTAGGGAGCCTTACAATTTATTTAGCCTGCCAGGCTGCCAGTGTGGTTGCAGTCGAGCTGGATCGGAAGATGATCCCTCTGCTGGATCTTCATTTGCGGGAGTACCCAAATGTAAAAATCGTCCAGGGTGATATTCTTGAAATCGATCCGAGCGACTTGATGCTAAATCCGGGTTACCTGGTCGTAGCAAACATTCCTTATTACATCACGTCAGCCCTCATCCGTCATTTGCTCGAATCAAGCTGCAAACCAGCCCGGTTGGTGTTGACCATGCAAGATGAAGTTTCCAAACGGATTTGTGCCCAGCCTGGAGACATGAGCCTGTTGGCGTTGAGTGTTCAGGTTTTTGGTAAACCCGTGCAATTATTCAAGATCCCGGCTGGAGCATTTTATCCGCCTCCCAGGGTTGATTCGTCGGTCGTAGAAATCAGTCTGTATGAACAGCCACTGATCCCAACCACGCAATTGGATATATTCTTTGAGGTCATCAAAGCGGGTTTCGGACAAAAAAGAAAAACTCTTCGAAACAGCCTTTCCACCGGATTGCATCTTCCAGCCGCACAAGTTGAAAAACAACTGATTAGCTCTGAGATTGATCCACAGCGCCGAGCTGAAACACTCAGCATTCCTGAATGGGCGAAATTCCTCTCAACTTTTTGATTCTCTCATTCAATTTCATTAGAAGATAAAGCCTAGACAACTTCATTTGGGTGAAAGCTATGACAAAAAAAGAACCAATCTGGTTAGATTGGTTCTTTTTACTGAGCTTGTCACTAAATTATTAATCAACCTTGATGTATTTCTCAGCCGGTGAAGCACAAATTGGGCACGCAACAGTGGGTTTTCCCAGGTGGGTGTGTCCGCAAATTGGGCAGACGTAGAATTCCATAGATGGTTGTATCGCTGCCGAGGGTATCCAGCGCTTTCTGGTACAAGCTCTTCGTGGATTTTTTCCACTTCCATGGCATATTTGAAGCTGCGGGTCGCCTTGCGATTTTCTCCAGCTTCTGAATTTACCAGAAATCCTGGGTACATCTCAGTATGTTCGTAATGTTCGCCTGCAATCGCTTCCTTCAGATTTTCTGCGGTGGATTTCACACCCATCCATTGCTTTCAGATGGTTACCAGCGTGGATGGTTTCTGCCACGGCCGCTGCACGGAATAACCGGGCTACCTGGGGGAAACCTTCTTGATCGGCCACAACGCTGAAGTGATAGTACTTACGTGAGGCCTGTGATTCACCTGCGAATGCTTCTTTAAGATCTTCGTATGTTTTGTCCATCATGAGCTCCTTTTTACAACTGATAAATGTCTGTGGATGCCCGGCAATTTCCAAACCCGGATTGCTGCTTCAATCTGGATTTTAAAGGACATCTTTGATTTGCCGAACTTTCGATCCGCAAAGTAGATCGGGACTTCCTGTATATTTGCCCCGATACGGGTTGCAGCATAGATCATCTCGACTTGAAAAACATATCCATTCGATTTGATTGCGTTCAACGGCATGATGGAAAGAATTTCTCTTCGCCATACCTTGAAACCGGCAGTCACATCACGCACCTGCAAACCGAAATCGTCCGAGCATAGAAATTTCCGAACCACGAGAGTGCCCTTCTCCAGAATGGCCAGGTTTCATCCAGTTTGCCACCCGGTGCATAACGGGAACCAACCACCACATCTGCGCTCTCTCGCTACCAATTTGAATAGTACTGGCAGCATCTGCAGGATCATGCGAAAAATCGCAATCCATCTGACAGATGTAGATCCGCTCCATCCGCTAAAGCTTTCTGAAAACCCGGATATATGCGCTTCCCAAACCGAGTTTCCCCTGACGATGCAGCACATCGATCTCTTGGATTGGATGCTTTCAATTCGTCTGCCAAATCTCCGGTTCCATCCGGGCTCGCATCATCCACAATCAGCAGATGCAGATCATCCAGCGGTAAAGTGAATAAAGCGGAGACCATTTTGGGTAGGTTCTCCGCTTCGTTATAAGTAGGAATCACTACAACTGATTTCAACACTACCTCGATATTATTATAGGTATTTAGATAGATCCTCTGCAGCCCGACGCATATCCAGGAAAATCAACCCCAATTTTGCATGATCTCGAGCCAGGGTGGTCAGCACAGCATCTTCACCGATACTCATGATGATGACATACCCGTTGTTACCCTTGATGTACACCTGTTCCAGGTGACCTTTTCCAAGTTCCCGGGTAATTTTCTCACCCAGTCCAAGCATAGCGGCAGACATCGCCGATACGCGGTCTTCCTCTGCTTCCGGTGGAAGAGCGGAAGCGATCATCAATCCATCCACACTGACAACGGCTGAAGCTTCAATATCCGGTGATGAGGTTTGCAGTTCTCTTAACCGGTCAACCATGAGCTGAGATCGATTCTTGGTCACGGCTGAACTCCTTATGTTGGATTCTGATTTTCCTGACGTGATAAATCTAGCATAGCATGAATATTACGTCAAGCTGAATTGGCTGCCGGTTATCTTCACCAGTCCCAGAAATGCCAGGCAGGAGGATTTTACCTCTACCTCTGATCAGTTAGAGTTTCCTTAAGAAGGCTATATACCTCGCAGTTCCAGCTTAAAATCGATTTATAATTGGCGATATGAAAATGAAACTACTGCTCCACTCAACCATATCGACCGTTCTGGTCGTAACTCTCTATCCTGGCTGTTTTTCAACCGACTTCTACTGTCTCTGCGGACTGAGGTCTCCTCAAATCCTGAAGATTATCAGGGAGCGAGTATCTGTACCCCGATTGTAGAATTCAACTTCAGAGTGTCTTTCACTTGGACCATCGCAAACCATTCAAGAATGGGCAAGTAAAGGGATCAACTATCCCATCACCGGTTTACCTGCTTACACTCCTGATAGTAGTCTGAATGAAATGCCTTTCAGATATGCAAAGATCAACGCTGATCAAACCAAGGATGTTCGCTTATTCCCATCGCTCGAAAACGCTGTAGCTGGTGACAACCAGAGCGGTTCAATTCCCTCTGGTGCACTTCGATGGGTTGCGTACGTCACCCGTGCTGATGTGGATGGAAACGCCTATGTTCAGATTCCCGACTCATTTGAATGGGTGCGCGCATCACCGGCAGAAATTATCTATTTCCAGGGGTTGGCATTCTACCGAACTCCAGATCTGGAATTCGGTTGGATCATCGATCAGATAACCAGCCGCACTGCCCCAGGATTAGAATCACCATCCACAGGAATCTCACATCGTCGCAACGAGGTAGTACAGATATTTGGGGTTCAAAAAGCGAATGAAGTGGATTGGTTCCAAATAGCACCCAACGAATGGATTGAACGGCGAGCAATTCGCAAGGTGACCATCAATACCACCCCACCTACTGGTGTAACCGGAGATCGTTGGATTGAGGTCAATTTGTACGAGCAGACTCTATCGGTTTATGAAAACCGTCAATTGGTTTTTGCTACCATGGTAGCAAGCGGTATGGATCCATTTTTTACTAAACCTGGCACATTCCAGATCCAATCAAAAAAAGAGACTGAGAAAATGACCGGCGCTTTTGAATCTGATAAATCAGATTACTACTCACTGGATAAAGTGCCGTGGACCATGTACTTTGACGGAGCCAGAGCCTTACATGCAGCCTATTGGCGTACAATGTTTGGGTATCCGCAATCCCACGGTTGCGTAAATCTCTCTCCCGGTGATGCACATTTCTTATTCGATTGGGCAAATGAAGGTGATTGGGTGTATGTCTGGGATCCGTCAGGTGCTACCCCCACTGATCCAGCAAAATATGGTCAGGGCGGTGCGTAAATCCCTTTAGGGCAATAATTTTATCAAAACGCTTGAGACCGCAATATCTTCAGCAGTAAAAACATCTTGTTGGTGAAGTATCAGCCTGACCCAGGTCGGGCTGTTTACTTTAATTGGCAGCTCATACCAGATCGGTTGATAATCTCGCGAAGCCTGGATGATTTTTTGCTGTTCATCAAGCAACAATTGCTTGCCACTTGTATCCACTACTTCAAATACAAGCCGGCAATCGATCCGACAGCGAGTCATACCACTGATAATGATCCGATCATTCTTGATTAACTGATCCGGATACGGTCGGAACAATGCAAAGGGCTCAGTCAAATATTCGGCTTCTGCCAGGTCATTCTTGCCAACACTCAGCAACAAAATGTCTTCAGATGCAAAATTCACCATGCGGCCATATTCATCAAAAGTAAAAACCTTCAAGTGCGCTGATTCTGAGAGAACATCCAAACTGAATTCTATTTCCTCATCAACGGTAGTTCGCCGTCCGTTAGCGTACGAGAATGTCCATTTTCGATCATAGATTATTTCACCATCTTCCCCGGTTAATTGTAAAAACACATTGCCCTTAGAGCCAGGTACCACACTCATTACTAAATGGATGGGTGATACAACTCTGGATAGCGATGCAGGTGAAAAAATCCGAATTGGAGCATCTTGGGGCGCGGGTGTGGCCGTTGGACCTGCTTTTGTCGGGGTTTTGGATGGGATTTTCGTGCGAGTCGGTTTGCGGGTTGAGGTCGGTTTGCGAGTAACTGTGGGGACTTTGGTTTTGGTAGAAGTGCTGGTTGCTGTAGCTGATAAGCGGATACTTTCATTGGTTAGTGCTACAGAACGGCTGGTAGCTGTTTTGGTGACAGTGATTGATTTTGCATTTTCCCCTGTTGAAAGCACACTTCCATGTGATGTTGGCGTATTCTTGATGGCGTTTAACGTGAGTAATAGATTCGAGTCAAAGGTATAAGTAGGGACAAACTGGGCGGTAGGAATACACCCAGCAAGAAAAATCACAAGAAGAAATGTTGTAAAAACGAACTTGAAATCTGATCGCACAATCACACCTGGGGCGAATACCTATTGATCGTCTCCATGAGTATCTGAAGCGGTATCGGTTTGGATAAGTACCCGTCAGCTCCGGCAAGTTTGCAAGTAATCGAGTCATCCTCACTGCTACCTGCCGATAGAATGATCACCGGAGTTTGATTTGTCTCTGGATCATTTTTTAGAGTTCTCAAAACCTGCAAACCATCCAAATCTGGCATCATCATATCTAAAAACACCATTGCCGGTTGTTGGTTCTTGGTTTCATTCAACGCATCTTTTCCTGATTTTGCCAGTATTGCCCGATGTCCTAACAATTTTGCAGCCTGCCCCATTAATTCCAGTGTAACCTGGTCATCATCTACAAAAAGAATTTTTGCCATTTTTACCCCATTGAATGTTGCCGGCTGCAAAAGTATTGAGAAGGATCTAAGCTAATAGATCCTTCTCTAAAATGTAATTACAGTTGGTAAATATCTGTGTACTTCTTGGTTAAATATTTCAGGTACGGTTCTGCAGAAATGCCTGTCCCTGTAATC
Source organism: uncultured Chloroflexia bacterium (assembly GCA_963818305.1). Taxonomy (GTDB): domain Bacteria; phylum Chloroflexota; class Anaerolineae; order Anaerolineales; family Anaerolineaceae; genus DAIOEK01. Next base: position 153,736 of record CAWFRQ010000010.1, on the reverse strand, counting down.
CGCTTGACCATCTCTTGCGGATCAAATTTTGCACCATGAACATGCAGATTCTTCTGCAACCACGCTAGTAGAGGTTCAAAATTTCCCTGTCGAATTTGGGAAGGAATAGCTGGAATTTCCTCTTTGATCTTGTCCCAAAGTTGGACAGAAATCAGGTTCCCAAGCGCATAGGTTGGGAAGTACCCGATCATACCCCCTGACCAGTGGATATCTTGCAAGACGCCTTCTGCTACATCGCTCGGCTCCAAACCCAGGTAATCTTTCATCCTCTGATTCCAGATTGCAGGCAGGTCATCCACTTTAATGGAACCATCCATTAATCCAATTTCTAGTTCCATCCGCAACATAACATGCAGATTATAGGTCGCCTCGTCAGCTTCCACCCGGATCAAGGATGGTTTAACTTTATTGATCCCTCTGTAGAATGTATCCAGGTCAATATTTCCAAAGGTTTCTGGGAATTGCGCCTGGTATTTGGGATAGAAATTCTCCCAGAATTCGTGAGATCTTCCGACCAGGTTTTCCCATAGCCGTGATTGTGATTCATGCAAGCCCATCGATGCGCCCGACATCAGCAAAGTACGCCGCAAGTTTTGTCCTAAACCTTGCTCGTACAACGCATGTCCGCATTCGTGCATGGTGGAGAACAATGCTGAGAGACCGCTATTGGGAATGAAACGGGTGGTAATACGGACATCACCCAGACCGAATGTAGTGGTAAAGGGATGCGCGGCTTTATCCTGGCGACCACGCTGCCAATCAAATCCGAACTTGGTGATAACATCCACCCCAAATTCCCATTGTTTTTGCTCATCCAGGGTGATATGCAAGTATGAGTCATCAATTTCTGGTTTAGCCATCATCGCCCGGATAAGTTCTACTTGTACCGGCCGCATCTGGTCGAAGATTTGCTGTACCTCTTTGGTCTTCAGCCCGGGTTCGTAATCATCAAGTAACGGATCGTAGATGTGAGTATAGGGAGTAAAAAATCCAGAATACTCACGCCTCATCTCAACAATCCGTTCAAGGTGTGGTTTGAACGATGAAAAATTCGATTCTGACCGCGCGCTAACCCAGGCTTCCTGGGCAATGGTTGTGAGCTGGGCAAATTCACTCACCCACGATGATGGAATTTTGCGTTGTTTTCCGTATTCCCGTTGAGTAACCAGAATCAAGCGCGCATCATCAGAACTCGGGTCTAACTGATTGACTGTTGGCAGTAATTGATCCAGAAGTTCACCCAACTCATCTGAAATGAACCGATCATGGGTAAGCTTAGCCAGGGTAGAGAGCTGCTCTCCCCGCCCTTCTGCTCCACCCGCGGGCATGTATGTTTGCTGATCCCATCCAAGTACAGATTGTGCACCGGTCAGGTCGGTGACTTCATACAAGATTTGCTTGAGTTTTTCTAGGTTGTCAGTCACAATGGTTCCTTTCTCGTTCCCAGTCATGGATAAGAGCATCATTGAATGTTAAATGGGTATCCAGTGTCTATTTGTGCGTAACTTGACCGGGAATTAGGCGACTTTCCAGCGAAGTGGCTCTTGTTTTAAAGCCCGGACTACCTCAGAGGCGATATCATCGGCAGCTCTTCCCTGGGCTTCCGCGGTTTGGGCGCCGATATGGGGTGTGCAAACTACTTTTGGATGCGCCACTAACTCAGTCAATCCAGGTGGTTCTGCCATAAACACGTCCAATGCTGCACCGGCTACTTTCCCGGAATTCAACGCTTCTAATAGAGCAGATTCTTCGATCACACCACCACGCGCTGCACAAATGATGTAAACGCCTTTTTTCATCTTACCAAAGGCAGTAGCATTCAGCATTTGTTTACTTTCTGGCGTGAGAGGAATGTGCATTGTGATCATATCTGCTTGCGCATACAGTTCGTCCAGTGTGACAGGTTTTGCTCCTCGTGCCTGGATATCGGCTGCGGGGACAAGCGGATCATAACCAACGATGGTCATGCCAAAAGCAGCGGCGCGTTGAATCACTGCAGCGCCAATCCTTCCCATTCCGATCACACCCAATACCTTGCCGCTTAATTCAGCTCCTTCGAACTCCTTCTTAAGCCATTTTCCCTCTTTCATGGTTCGATCGGCTCGGGGAAGGTCGCGTACAACGGATAACATCATTCCTAGAGTTAACTCAGCCACTGCCACAGATGTTGCCAGCGGAGAATTGACAACAGTCACTCCATGCGCTTTTGCTGCGGCCAAATCAATATTATCTACACCTACGCCAGCTCTACCCACTACTTTTAGCTTTTTCCCTGCATCAAAGACTGCCGGAGTTACCTTCGTCCGTCCACGGACTATCAATGCATCATACTCAGCCACAATAGTCAGCAAATCATCAGCTGAGATACCGGTTTTATCATCCACAACTCCTGCCTGGCGCAGTTGGTTTTGGCCATTTTCTTCCAAACCATCAGTTAGTAATATTTTCCATTGAGTCATAAGTTCCTCCTGTGAAATGGATAGCTAATTTGATTCTACCCGAATTTCCAAAACTCGCTGTTTTTTTATGTTCTTTGTGTTTCCGCTCATGCTTCCAGATAATAAATTTAGCTTAAGCAAAAAACTACCCGGCTAATCAATTAGCCGGGTAGTAATATCTCGTTTCTTACGGAATTTCTATTCGTAGCGGAGTGCTTCTACAGGTTCCAGTCCAGCCGCACGGTTGGCCGGGTATAGCCCAAAAAAGAGACCGACTGCAGTAGAGAAGATGGTAGCCAGTAAGATGGCATCTACCCCAACCACAGGATTAAAGGGTGTTCCGCTCATGGTGGCAAACTGTCCAATTCCAAAAGCAATCAGAAATCCGAAACCAATCCCTAGCACTCCACCCAGGAATGAGAGGAGAACAGATTCAGTGAGGAACTGGGTCAGAATATCTTTTCTGCGTGCACCCAATGCCTTGCGCAGCCCAATCTCACGGGTTCGCTCAGTTACTGAGACCAGCATGATGTTCATAATACCAATCCCACCCACTAGCAGGGAAATACCAGCAATTCCACCTAAAAAGATCGTGAGGACACTTGTGACAGTTTTAGCAGTATTCACAATATCTTCTTGTGAGTACACTGTAAAGTCATCCACTCCTAGCGGAGCATTGTGGCGGATACGTAGAATTTGGGAAATTTCATCCTGTGCCTGGGTTACCGATTCAGAACTGGTTGCCTGCACAAAGATAATATCTACTTCTTCATGATTGCTCCGCCGTAAGAGCCGCGTCTGGGCAGTAGTGAAAGGAATTAATGCCAGGTCATCTTGTGAACCAAAGGCACTACCACCTTTTTTTGTGAGGACACCAATCACTTTGAATGGTTGCCCGGAGATACGGACCGTCTCACCAGTCACACCTTCATATCTGCCAAACAGCTTTTCTGCGACATCAGCACCAAGAATGACCACCGATGCTCTGCCCAAAACATGGGATTCAGATATCAGCTCACCTTCACTGACTGAATAATTCAGCATCGTTTGATATTCTGGTGTGATCCCGGTAGAGGTAGTCGGTGCATCTTCTCCGCCATAGGTTATGGTTACCCCACCAGTGATTGCTGCTGATACTTGTTGAATGGACGGTGCCTGAAACGGGTCGGCTAACGCATCGGCATCAGCCAAAGTAAGCGGTTCCGGATTGCGGACCTCGGTACTCTGGTTTCCGCTGAACACAAACAAGAGGTTCGTGCCCATACCGCTAATACTGCCAGTAATAGTTGATTCTGCGCCATGACCGACTGCCAACATCGCGATTACTGCTGCCACACCAATCACAATCCCTAAAATCGTTAAGCCAGAGCGAAGTTTGTTGGATGCCAGGCTTTCAAGCGCTTCTAAAAATGCCTGTCCGATGTTCATGCTTGCTCCTCCAGCTTCCCATCCCGTAAGCGAATGATGCGTCTTGTTTGGGCGGCAACGGTAGGATCATGTGTAACAATGATGAGCGTTGTTCCGCGTTCCTTGTTCAAATTAAGCAACAGTTCCATGATCTCTTTACCAGAATGTGAATCCAGGTTGCCAGTAGGTTCGTCAGCCATAATGATGGCTGGATCGTTGACTAAAGCCCGGGCGATGGCTACTCTTTGCTGCTGACCACCTGATAGTTCAGTTGGACGGTGATTAATTCGGTCACCCAGACCAACCAGTTCCAATGATTCTTGTGCTCTTTTTCTTCGTCCATCTACTACTCCTGCATACCGCATGGGTAGTTCGACGTTCGCCATTGCCGAAATCCTCGGCAGCAAGTTGAAATTCTGGAAGATAAAACCTACTTTGCGGTTCCGGATGGATGCAAGTTGATCATCCCGCAAGTCTGAAACGACTTCCTTATCCAACACATACTCCCCTCCGGTGGGGTGATCGAGGCAACCCAATATATTCATGAGCGTGGATTTCCCAGAACCGGATGGTCCCATGATTGCGACCACCTCGCCCCGGTCCACACAGATAGAGACACCATCCAGCGCACGGACTTCGACCTCGCCCATTTTATAGACTTTGGTCAGATCCGTCGCCGAAATGACGCAATCTGTCATCGCGGCCTCCCCATCATCATTCCACCCTGGCTGGAATTCGCAGCGATCAACTGAACACTGGGGTTCAAGATTACTTGATCTCCCGGTACGAGCTCGCCAGATTTCAAAACTGAGTAATTGCCATTTGTGGCGCCAACTTCAATTTCAACCATCTTGGGCAACCCATCCTTGAGGATAAAAACAACACGGCTGTTGTCTACCTGCCGGACAGATCGATTGGGAATAAGCACCTGATCTTTGATTTCAGTGGTAACAATATTGACTGCTGAGGTCATCTGAGGCAACACCTGAGAGTCAGGATTGGTTATCTCTACCGTAACCGTGAAATTCACCACACCATTTTCGGCTGTTCCTACCCGGGCAACCTCAACCACCTGGCCCTGATACTCCATGCCTGAGATGGAGTCAAAACTCAAAGTTGCAGCTTGTCCAACCTCAACCTGGTTGATGTCCACTTCTGATACTTCAACATCAACTAAAAGGTGGCTCAAATCATCTATGCGCATTGCATTCGTGCCTGCTGATACCACATCTCCGACCATGACATCCGCTACTGTCACGCGCCCGCTGAATGGAGCCGTAAGTTGTGCCAGGTTCAAAGTCGCCTGTGCTGCTGCTACGCGGGCTTCAGCCACAGCCAGATCTTTTGGATCAGGACCATCTTTCAATCGTTCAAATTCTCGTTTCGCTGCAGCAAGCTTCGCTTCAGCGACTGCTAATTTGGCATTCGCTTCATCAATTTCTTTTTGGGTTGCATCCCGTTCGGTCTTTACCTGTCGTGGACCATAAGTTCCCATTTTCCAGGTGACAGTTTTGATCGGACGGTCAAGCAACTCCCGGTCTTGAAGAGCGTCTTTGTAATCTTCAGTGGCATTCACAACATCCAACTCTGCCTGAGCAGAATCCACATTAGAGATTTTCAAATCATCCAATGCTTGTTGGGCCGTCACCAAATCGGCTTCAGCGTTGATAATTGCAGTTGAAAGGGAAGTGCGATCAAGTGCAGCAAGAACTTGCCCTTCCTTCACTTCATCATCTAACTTTGCATTCACTTCCTGTACAGTTCCGTTTGTTTGCCAGGTTAAAACAGCAGACTGGTTCGCCCGGACACTACCGGTTGCGCCAACCATCGCGGTTAAAGTGCTTTTTGCAATTGCTTCGGTCTGGTAAATCTGCTCTGCGGCAGCTTTTGCAGCTTGCGTCTGAAAGTAGATTACAGCTGCTACAATCCCTAAAATGACAACTCCAATGATAATCCAGGTCTTTTTCTTCATTCCATTATCCCTTTTCTGTGATTCGATCTACGCCTACCTGGCATAGATACAACCCTTGATTATAAGCCTTTCAAGCCCATCAAGTTGTTAACGTATAGCACTACCTGATAAGCAAAATATCAATCTATATACGTAAGTTATTTGCCTTAGTTGTAAGTTTGGTTCTTATCCTGCATTAATCCGATTCTTTTCACAATGCGATATGATTAGCACCAGGCTGCTTATGAATCATCCATTCAGAACCTCATTTTGGATATCACTCCTGACTTTATTGACCATATTCGGTGTTCAATACAGCCAGGTAAATTTGACTGATCCGATCGAACGAGTACGGTCGTACACTCGGATGGATGAATTCGACTACACCACCTGGACTCTGGATGCTATCCTCTTAAAATCATCCCAAACGATTCTGAACCTGCCATCTCATCTTACCGATGTCAGGTCAAAACAAATTGTCCAACAGTATGCGCAGGCAATTCGACTCAGACAAGATCTTTCGGCGATTATCTTACAAATTCACGCTGACCCAAATATCGAGGAACCAGATCAAGCGTCTGCACCGTATAAGCAAAAATTGGCTGGTGTGAATAATTTGCTTGATCGTATCAGTCCGGTCGCGGAATCCATTCTCCAAACCCAAACATCATCAGTAATCTCCTCTTTCAAGCTATCATTAGGTGGGCAACTCGTGCCCGAACTTCTTTTCCATGCTACCCCCTTACCATATGCTCTGATCGTATCCCCCCGGGATGTCATTCGCCAGGATGTCAATATTTCTCTTCGAACCAATCTCACACTGGACGAAATGATTAAGCTTGAAGATCGAGTAGGTTCAGGTCTGAACGTCTCTGCCCTGGTTGAAGAAGTGGGGGGAATTGGCACTTATCCGACCATGATTTAAGAATCAGGTGATTTGAATTGGGTGGCCGAAGTGATTGCGCATGAATGGACCCACAACTACCTCACCTTACGCCCGCTTGGGATCAATTACGATACAAATTCTGAGTTGCGAACGATGAATGAAACCACTGCCAGTATTGCAGGCAAAGAAATTGCTTCTGCCGTCATTACTACCTACTACCCTGAATTAGCTCCTGCTCCAATCATACAGTCCGCTCCCTTACAAGAACCACAGGATCCAGCTTCAGAAGATGTCCCGGTGGAATCTAAGCCAGTTTTTGATTTTCGGGCAGTGATGCACGATACTCGTATACACGTGGATGAGTTGCTGGCTGCCGGCAAGATCGAGGAAGCTGAAAGTTACATGGAAGTTCAGCGAAAATTTATCTGGGAAAATGGCTACCAGATCCGAAAATTAAACCAGGCATATTTCGCATTTCATGGTGCTTACGCGGATTCTCCGGGCGGTGCCGCTGGCTCAGATCCAGTAGGTCCGGCGGTTCGAGCACTACGTGATCAATCTACCTCTCTGGCTGAATTTGTAAACGAGATGAGTTGGATGACCAGTTTTACTCAATTGGAATCCAAAGTAAATAAGACCTCTACCGGAATGATAGATTAGTCAAAATCCGTATCACCCCCAGAATCCCCCAGGGCGTTTCCCAGATCAGGCATGGACTGTTCGATCTGTTCTGGAGATTCACCTTTCTCAAGCCTGCCTACGACCTCATTGAATTCACCCGGCATTTCTTCACCCAGCTCGCTGCTCATTTTCCGCATCATCCTACCCAGGCTTTGCGGGTCATTTTCCATTCCTTCCAGGCTGGTTTCTGAAAATCCATCCAGACGGCTGTCTTCAGAACGTGCAACCCGAATCCGACCGATCTTTCGGTTTACCTGATTGCTACCACAATACGTACATACGATCGTCGCCGCATCATATTCTTTAAATGTTTTAAAGACTTCAAACTTCTTCCGGCAATTTAGGCATCGAAATTCATAGGTTGGCATAAGTCCTCGTACTGAGTGCTTTTTTCGAATTATAATCAATAACACTCAAGAATTTGAGTTTAAGTATAGCTAACCGATAAAAGAATTATCTGAATCATAGGATACTGCATGCCCGAAGCCACACTCAATTTTGACTTGTATCGCCCAAATCCGTTATTGATCGTCATCTCAGGACCTTCGGGAGTTGGAAAAGACTCTGTCGTTAAAGAGTTGATGAAACGCAATCCAAAGTTGCATTTTGTGGTTACAACCACCTCCCGTCCCCCGCGCCAGAACGAAAAAGAAGGAATTGATTACTTTTTTGTTACAAAAACTGAGTTTGAAGGCATGATTGCCCGTAGTGAACTCATCGAGTATGCCAATGTGTATGAAGAATACAAAGGAGCTGCCCGAAAACAGGTTACGGACGCCTGGGCAAGCGGAATGGATGTCATCATGCGAGTGGATGTTCAGGGAGCAGCCCGTTATCGGAAGTTATTCCCACAAGCACTATCTCATCTTTCTGTTGCCCACCAGCGAAGAAGAATTGGTTTTCCGATTGAAAGACCGCGGAACCGAAACAGAAGAAAGTATTCATATCCGAATGAATACGACCCGGGCAGAATTGGAATACCTGAATATTTTTGATTATATTGTCTACAACCCGGCTGGCAAACTCGATGCAGCGGTCGCCGATATTGAAGCGATCATTGTTTCCGAGCACCATCGAGTCCATCAACGTACTGTATCCATCTAATCGATTGAGCTTTCTCCCATGACAAATACCTTCCCGGCTTCAAATCCAGAGCCAGTGACTTTACCTCCACCAGCGCCGATCATTCGACAAAAATTGGTCAAACCTGTTGTAACCTACACCTTGATCGGTTTGTGTGTGCTTCTCTTCATTGCCCAGTACATCTCAGAATGGTTGACCGGTTACGACCTGCTTTTCTTATTTGGCGGAAAAATCAACGAATATATCCTTGCGGGGCAATTGTGGAGATTGTTCACCCCCATGTTCCTGCATGGTTCTATCACCCACCTGGCGTTCAACATGTATGCCCTGTATTCGATTGGATCCTCCCTGGAAAACCATTTTGGCCATTTACGCTTTTCTGCGCTATTTGTTACAGGTGGTTTTGGCGGAAATGTTCTTTCTTTCATCTTATCCCCCAACCCATCCCTGGGCTCATCCACTGCGATCTTTGGCTTACTTGCGGCGGAAGGTGTTTTCATCTACCAGAATCGCAAATTCTTTGGAAGAAACGCACGCCGGATGATCACAAACACCGTCACAATTGCCGCTATTAACCTCGTCTTTGGCTTCTCAGTCGCAAGGATTGATAATTTCGGCCATCTGGGTGGACTGTTTGCTGGATTGATTTATACATTTATTGCCAGTCCCATCTGGCAGATTCAAGGTCTATACCCGAATTTTGAAATTACAGACGAGTCACCGTCAGAACGTATATGGCTCGGGTTAGCTGCTGCGATCGGAGCCTTCTCAGTGCTTGTTTTCCTTAAAATGGCCGGTGTCATTTAACAGTGAATTGTAGGGTGCTGTTCATCCACGCACTTCGGATGAACGCACCAAAACAACAATAAATTAAAAATAATCAGTACAAAATAATTAATATAGGCATCACAATTGGTAATATGATCGCCTAATAGAAAAACAAAATAACCAGGCTCTGGTTCAGCATGGGTTGTTGGGCATGGAAGAGGGAACTTCGCTTTGCGAAGTTCCCTCTTCCATGAGAAAATTCCCCTTCCCAAAATTTGGGAAGGGGATAAAGGGGATGGGTACGTTATAAAGACAAAAATGATTTCCTACAGGAACTGCTCTGAGTAATGGCACGCCGCCCAATGACCCGGCGCCATCTCGCGCAGTTCTGGTTCCGCCTGGCTGCAATCCGGTTTTGCCCACGGGCAGCGCGGATGAAATCGACAGCCGCTGGGTGGATTTAGAGGTGAGGGTACATCACCGGTCAAAATAATCCTGTCCTTTTTGATGCCCGGTTTTGGCGAAGGTATAGCAGAAAGCAATGCTCTCGTGTATGGCTGCAGAGGTTGTCCGAACAGCATCTCCCGAGAAGCGATCTCAACAATCTTCCCTAGGTACATCACTGCAACCCGATCAGAGATATGCTCTACCACACCCAGGTTATGTGCAACGAACAAATAAGTAAGGCCGAATTCGCGTTGTAATTCCTTAAGCAGATTCAAAACCTGCGCCTGCACAGATACATCCAATGCAGATACCGGCTCATCCAGAACTAGGAATTGCGGTTTCAACACTAATGCGCGGGCAATCCCAATTCGTTGGCGCTGGCCGCCGGAAAATTCATGCGGATAACGCATGGCATGGTAATCTTCCAAGCCTACTTTTTTCATAATCGCCATCACCATATCGAATCGTTCTTGTGATGATCCCATATGATGAATCTTCAATCCTTCACCGATCGATTCACCAATCGGTAAACGCGGATCAAGTGACGCGTAAGGATCCTGGAAAATGATCTGCATCTGTCTGCGCATGGTCTTGAGTGCATTGCCTTTGAGACCAAAAACATTCACGCCTTCGTACAATACCTCACCAGAAGTGTGTTCCAACAGACGGACCATGGTGTGTCCAACAGTCGATTTGCCGCAGCCAGATTCGCCGACCAGCCCAAGCGTTTCACCCTTCTTGATGGTGAATGAGACATTATCAACCGCTTTAACCTGTGCTACTACTCTCTTAAACACCCCACCCATCACCGGGTAGTACTTCACCAGGTTTTTTACTTCAACCAGATCAGTTTTTTCTATGGATGAATTTGTCATTCTCATATTCCTCGTTATCCAAGAATCTGATCGTCATAATTGGCAAGCTTCGCCTGGTGACCATCGCCATTCTGGTACAACCAGCAGCGGGTCAGATGCCCTTCTTTACCATTGGTGGGCAAAAGCGGGGGTTCCATCTGGGTGCAGATATCCAACTGGTAGGTCTCTCTTGCCTTACATCTCGTAGAAAATCTACAACCAGCTGGCAAATTGATCAGGTTGGGCACATTTCCCGGAATGGTATCCAGTGTGTCTTTGATCTCGCCCACCACTGGCACTGATTGGATCAATCCGATGGTGTAAGGGTGTTTGGGATGATCAAAAATGGAAGCAACATCCGTTTGTTCAACAATTTTGCCTGCATACATGATTGCCACCCGGTCTGCCATCTCAGCAATCACACCGAGGTCATGAGTAATCAAGATGACCGAGGTGTTGATCTTGCTGCGTAAATCAGACAGGAGCGATAGAATTTGTGCCTGGATGGTTACATCCAGTGCTGTTGTCGGTTCATCCGCAATCAACATGGTTGGGCTTAGCGCGAGGGCCATTGCGATCATCACCCGCTGAGCCTGTCCTCCAGACATTTCATGCGGGTACGCATCTGCCTTCTTCTCCGCATCCGGGATACCCACCAGCTTTAATAGCTCAATTGCTTTGGCTTTGGCAGCTTTCTGGTCCAGCGTTCCGTGAATCTGGAACACCTCAACGATTTGATCTCCAACAGTAAAAACCGGATTTAGACAGCTTTGCGGCTGCTGAAAGATCATTGAGATTTGAGCTCCTCGGATTTTTTCCATTTGACTTTCTGAGAAACCAAGCAGATTCTTGCCCTGAAAGAGGATTTCTCCACCAAGAATTTTGCCTGGTGCTTCGATCAGTCCCATGATCGAGAGAGAAGTCACACTTTTCCCGCAGCCAGATTCACCGACTAAACCTAGAATTTCGCCCGGGTAAACATCAAAGCTAACTCCATCCACCGATTTAACAATCCCGTCATCGGTAAAGAAGTAAGTTTGTAGATCTTTGACCTGCAATAAAGGTTCTGCGTTTGACACTTGTTTGCTCTCCATTCTATTCTGCAGATCGTAACCGCGGGTCGATGGCATCACGCAGACCATCACCCAGTAAATTGAACGATAAAACTGTTAGCATAATTGCTATTCCAGGAAAGAACACCAGGTGCGGTGCAGTGAAAACCTGGTTACGCTCTACGCCCAGCATGGTGCCCCATTCAGCCAGCGGTGGTTGGGCTCCCAATCCAATAAAGGAGAGGGCAGCAGCGTCCAAAATGGCAGTACCGATACCCAGAGTACCACGAACGATCAATGGCGGGACGGCATTGGGTAAGACTCGATTGAACAAGATGTGCCAGTTATTACCACCCAAGCGCGCGTGATGCAGACACATAGGTGTTTTCTTTGACAGATAGCACGCTGGCGCGCACCACCCTCGCATAGGATGGTATGGATACGATCGCAATCGCAAGCAGAGCGTTTTGCAGACCTTTCCCCAACACTGAGACGATTGTAATCGCGAGCAAAAGCGAAGGGAAAGCCATCAGGACATCAAGCACACGCATGATCAGATTATCCACCCAACCACCAAGATAACCCGCCAAGGCTCCAAGCAAAGTACCGATAAGTATTGCGGCTGCAACTGTTGAGAAGCCAACATAAAGTGAGATACGGGTACCATAGATTACGCGGGTAAACTCATCCCGCACATTTCCGTCGATTCCCATCAGGTGCTGCGGTTTATCCGTCGGGCAGCCGAACAGGTGGATACAAGGTGCCTCTCGAGATTTTACTTTTTCTTTTCCAATCAAGATCTGGTCGGGTTCATATTTTGTCATCAAAGGTGCAAAAATGGCTACCAAAATGATGAGACCTAATAAAACCATACCCACAATGGCAGATTTTTGTTGGAATATCCGGCGTAATGTCAAACGCCATAGACTATTTGAACGATAGTCTTTAACTGCAATTTTTCCGTTGGTTGCTGTATTCGCGGTCATCATTACTCCAACCTGATCCGTGGATCGATAAACACGTAGGAAATATCAACCAACAAGTTCACGATAACATACCCGGTTGCAATCACCACTGTGAAAGCCTGAATGATTGGAAAATCACGGGCAGTAATGGCTTCATAGAGGATCCTTCCGACACCAGCCAGGCCAAAGATAGATTCAGTCAAGAGCGCACCGGCAAATAGAAGTCCAAATTCCAAACCGATGACCGTTACAATTGGTAACATCGCATTCCGAAGTGCATGCTTATAGATTACAAGCTGGGTGCGTAAGCCTTTCGCTCTAGCAGTGCGGATATAGTCTTGCTTCAATACTTCCAGCATGGAAGACCGGGTCATTCGAGCGACAATTGCTAGAGGGATAGTACCTAATGCGATCGCAGGTAAGATCAGATGCTTGATCGCATCGCCCACTAATTTCCAATTTCCAGTGACCATGCCATTTAAAATGTATAAATTTGAGAAAAATTGCAGGAAATAATCTTTTGTAGTACCTGCTTCTGCTGCCTGCCAGCCCCATACCTCATAAAATGGAACGGAAGCCAATCCGGCAGTCAATCTGCCTGAAGGTGGCAGCCAAAATGGAGTATCTTTCAATAAAAGTGCAAAAGTATAGGCTAAGAGCAATCCCAGCCAGTAAACCGGCATGGATACACCCATGTTGGAAAGATATCATCGTTATCACATCTGCAGGTGAATTTCGTTTTACTGCCGAAATAATCCCCGCAGGAATTCCAACAAGGACGGATAATATCAAGGCAAAGAAACCAAGTTCAATGGTCATCGGGAGTCGTTCAGCCAGAATTAACATCACCGGGCGGCTGAACCGGATTGAATTTCCGAAATCTCCCTGGATGATCTTGCCAAGATAGACAGCAAATTGCACCGGGATTGGTTTGTCCAATCCGTAGGCAATCGTAAATCGAGCACAAACATCAGCTGTAGCTTTTTCGCCCAGCATTGCCCGACAGGGATCTCCAGGAATCATCCTGGAGAGAAAAAAAGTAACCAGCATGATTCCGAACAAAACAGGAATCGCCAGTAGAACTCTTCGGGTTATATGTTGAAGCATGGATTAGCCCATCCTGATTTCAGGATAAAAATGTAACGCGGGATGAGATTCAGATGTTTTCATCTACATCCCGCGTTAGGTTTACTTAGTTACAGATACAAGCCAGCGAATGCTACTCCGCGGGAGCGGGAGGAACATTCAAGAGGCTGAGCCAGAGGGTGCTGAAGTATTCGAAGGAGCCAGTGTTACCGATGTGCAATGGATTTGCTGCATCCCATTGAACCATCCAGGAGGCAACTACGTCGCCAGCATCCAGATCAGATCCGTCATGGAACTTCACGCCTTCACGCAGATGGCAAGTCCAAACAGTCAGATCTTCATTGGCATCACAAGAGGTCGCAAGACCAGGTAGTACAGCGGTTCCGCCTACTTCGTAGGAGAGTAAGGACTCGGTTACCTGCTCGCAAGCACGCAATGATTCACCGTCAGTCTCATCACCACAGTACAGTGAGATCGGTTCGGCGCCTTGCATCCAAACGAAGGTATCGCGGTCACCAGCAGTCATAACGGACATGTTTTCGTTGGTCAACGGAGCAGCGTGCCCGCCAGTTACATCAGCGCGGTAAGCAACACCTGAACCACCATGTGCGATCGGGACCATTGGAACCAGTTCTTTGATGGCTTTGTTAGCAGCTACGTAGAACTCTTCAGCAGCAGCAGGATCGGCCAGGGCAGCGCCTTTGACCAGGTTGTCATAGATTTCAGGATAAGCGAGTACCGAACTGCGCCTGAGATTTTCCGAAGTGGTAATCTAGGAAGTTGGTTACATGCGGGTAATCAGCACCCCATCCCAGAAGATGGATACCATTCAAGCGACCATTGGCAGAAGCATCAATGAAAGCGCCAGATTCCATGACTTCGATTGTTGCATTGATTCCCAGGTTCTCTTTTAGCTGAGCCTGAAGATCAGCAGCAACCAGACCCGGAGTGGGCAGATAACCACGGACAACATCGCGGTAGTAGATGGTGGTGTCGAAGCCTTCCGGGAAACCAGCTTCAGCCAGTTTGGCTTTTGCAGCAGCAGGATCGAATTCGTACCATGCATCGCCTACACATGCGTTCGTGATAGAGCAAGGGGTGAAGTGAGAAGCAACTTCGGAGCCTGCGGGGTAGAAGGTATCTACGATACGTTGGCGATCAATACCCATAGCAATCGCCTGGCGAACCATCGCGTTGTCATATGGGGCAAAGGTATTGGTCATACCAACATAAAAGACATTTAATGCTTCGCGGGGTTTCAATTGCAGGGTGGTGTCAGCTTCGATAACTGCGAAATCTTCCGGAGCAGGATTATCGATACCATCCACGGTACCAGCCTGGAGTTCAGTCAGGCGGGCAGCAGATTCACTTGCCCATTTGAAGACAACAGTCGGAACTTTGGCTTTCTCGCCCCAATAACCATCGAAGGCTTTGAAGACGATGCTATCGCCGCGATTCCAGGAATCGAGCATGTAAGGACCAGTACCAATCGGTTTTTCGAGGATTTCGCGAGAAACCATGGCTTGCTCAAGCCATTCCTTAGGTTGAACACCGAATGGGGTGAATGCAACTTTGGATGGGAAGGCTGGATCAGAGGCGCACAGGCTGATTTCGACGGTGAGGTCGTCCACTGCCTTGATTTCCTTGATCAGACCACCATAAGAACAATCCACTGGGCCAGCGGTAGGATCAACTGGCACAAATGGCTCTGCGGTGGGCTCAGCAGCAGGAGCTTCGGCAGCGGGTGCTTCAGCAGCGGGTGCCTCTGCAGCAGGTGCTTCGGCGGCGGGAGCTTCAGCTACAGGTGCTTCAGCTGCGGGTGCTTCTGTTGCAGCGGGTGCACAGGCGGTAAGTACCATGCTCAGAACGAGCACAAACGATAAAATAACGAACAAACTCTTTTTGTTCACTTTTCTCCTCCGTGTGGACTTTTGGTTGGTGTTGCACTTAAATGGGTGAAATGGAAAAACAGAATATTTATCTGTCACCTCCTATTCAGTTTCATTTTCAGCGTAGAATGCATTATATTGAAATTGAAATCTACTGTCAATTATAGAGCATACCGAATATTGGTATTCTGTCCCGTTTGGTAGCACAAACCATCAAAACGCAACTTTTTTTAAGGTTGGGGGGTTCCTACCCATGTGTGTGAGTGTAAGGTATACTCTTAGGAATAACACCGTTGGAGGCATCCCATGAAACGCGCTGTCAGTATTAGTATCGGCTCATCAAAGCGAAATAAAGCTGTCGAAATCGAAATCCTCGGTGAAACCATCCACATAGAACGAATTGGCACCGACGGAGACATGGATCGAGCAGCGGCCATGTATCGGGAAATGGATGGCAAGGTTGACGCTTTTGGGGTCGGGGGAACAGATCTGGGTATATTTGTCGATCGCCACTGGTATCCCATGTTTTCCGTCCAAAAATTGATCAAAGACGTCCACATCACTCCCATCGCTGATGGAACTGGATTAAAAACCACACTGGAAAGAAAGAGCGCGTCAGCCTTGCTGCAAGCAATGGGTGGTACGCTGCAATCAAAAAAGACACTCATTGTCACCGGAGTTGACCGGTGGGGAATGCTAAAGTCATTTGCTGAATCGAATTTCGAGTGCGTTTATGGCGATTTGATGTTTACATTAGGTATACCTAAGGAACTGCATTCCATCAAAAGTGTCAAACGGATGGCAGCCATATTGATGCCAATCGCCGGGAGATTGCCCTTCCATTGGCTTTACCCGGTGGGTAAAGAGCAAGAGCGCAGAACTCCCAAATGGACCAAATGGTTCAATTGGGCAAATATCATTGCTGGTGATTGTCACTACATTACCAAATATATGCCCGATCAGCTTCCCGGTAGAATTATTGTCACAAATACGACCACGCCGGAAGATATGGCGCAGTTTAAACAGGCTGGCATTAAAGCGATCCTCACAACAACTCCTGTATTAGATGGCAGGTCATTTGGAACGAATATGATGGAAGCGGCAATTCTGGCGGCAACCGGCAGAAAAGATAAAGTCAACTATGATAAACCGGGTGAATACTTCAAACAAATGGAAAAATTCGTGGAACAAATCGGCTTTACTCCGCAATACCAGGAGCTCAATTAATGGATGCAATTATCACCGCTGGAGGAATTCCTCTACCGGGCGAACCACTTTTTGAATATACACAGGGAAAACCCAAAGCGTTGGTTGAAGTTGCTGGCAAACCTATGATCCAATGGGTATTGGATGCAATCACCCGAGCAGACAAAATCGAGCACATCGTCGTAATCGGACTGCCTGAATTGGGCGGGGTGACATGCACCAAACCTACCGCGTTTATTGCCAACCAAAAAGACATGCTCTCAAACATCAAAGCTGGCATTCAGGCTATCCAAAAAATCAACCCTAAGGCTGAATATGCTTTAATCGCCGCTTCTGATGTTCCGGCTGTGACACCAGATATGGTGAATTGGATTGTAAATCAGGTGGAAGCTTCTGATGCGGATATTTGTTACAACGTGATCTCCAAGGGTGTCATGGAAGTCACGGTATCCCAATTCAAGGCGAACCTATACCCACATCAAAGATTTGGATTTATGCGGCGGAGATATTAATGCCGTTCGGATTGAGGCGACCCAAAAACTTACCAATATCTGGGAAAGATTGATAGCCTCACGCAAGAATCCGGTCAAGCAAGCGTCCATTTTAGGGTTAGATGTCTTATTTGGGTTGCTGTTCCGGACCGATCCGCTCGAAAAATTGGTACACAAAATCAGCCGCCGACTTCACTTAAAGGGAAAAGCCCTGGTATGTCCTTACGCTGAGGTTGGGATGGATGTGGATAAACCTCACCAATTAGAAATGATGCGATCTGATCTATCATTGCGGAGGGCTGTCCGTTGAAGTTCACAGAACTGCTCGCATTGGATGAAAAGCTTTCCAGCCAAATGCGAATCATTGAAACTGATCATGCATTAAAGCCGGCAGCCGTCATCTTCGCCCACTCTGGCGACTCATGGCTTTGGTTGGTTGTATTGGTTCTCATCGTCATTTTTGGTGATTCCGAATGGCAATACCGTGCACTGGTGATGGCATGCAGCTTCATCTTGCTGGCTGTTGTGGTGTTGGCTATCAAATTTACTGTTCGCCGCAAACGCCCTGAAGGTGAGTGGGGACAGATATACCGTGCTACCGACCCACACTCTTTCCCCTCTGGGCACGCTGCCAGAGCGTTTATTTTTGCCACGCTGGCAATCGGTTTAGGACCTGCCTGGTTGGCAATTGTGCTGGGGATATGGGCTCCGCTGGTGAGTCTGGCTCGGGTTGGAACGGGTGTACATTACCTATCGGATGTTCTCGCTGGGATGTTTGCGGGAATCTTCGCGGGAGTGATTGCCCTTGCCCTACTGCCAGTATTAGATCCACTCTTATTTTGGTTTCTATCGCTTCTCTGAAAGTTCTCTCTCAAACACTAAACCGGTTGATCGAATGTGATCAACCGGTTTTTCGTCCCCTTTGTCATTGAAACCTGCTCAATAATCGTTACAATTTATATTAATTGTAAGTATTTATTACTTGGAGGGGATAATGAACTCATCAATCAAAGTACGCAGTAGCTTGCTGATATTAATACCCATCCTTCTCATCACCTTGAGTTGTAATTTACTTTCTTCTCCAACGCTGGAACCTACAATTGAGCCAACTTCTGAGCCGGCTGAGACGGATATCGTCTTGGCTTCGAATTCAGATGTTCAAATTGAATATGTGTACACAACCAACCTGATCACAATACTTTATCCCTTATACGGCAAAAACTTGGATAATTTTGTCGACATAACAATCCACAACCAAGGTGTTGAGGCTGCAAAAATAATTGTCCAAACCGAGATTATCGGTTATACAACTCAATCTTCAGATACGATTGATCTGGATGCGGGAGAAGACTTCGAATTCAGTCAGAATCCTCAACTGATTCCTGAAAAAATCGACCAACTAAATTCAGCTAAACCAGCACAATTTCATATTCGGGTCACCGCATTAGATGGAAGCGATGAAAAACTTCTGCTCGATGAAACTAAAGAGGTGTCCGTTTACGCCCGGAGAGATTTTCCCTGGGCTATTCCCGGTTTTACTGATGAAGAAGTGTTTGAATTGATGGCTGCGATGGTTACCCCAAATGATCCGGCAGTTGAAGAATTACTTAGAAAGGCGGCAGAATATACCGATAGTGGGATCATGTGGAACGGGTATGGTGATGAACCCAACGACGGGAATGGGGGTGTATACGAACGGTTAGAAGCGATCTGGGCAGCAGAAGAGGAAGATTATGATCTAACCTATATTTCCACCTGGGTATCCTTCGCTCCAGGAAGTGTTCAACGTATTCGCCTACCCGCAGAAGTTCTTGAGCAAAAGTCTGGTAATTGTATTGAAACTTCTTTGGTATATGCATCAGCTGCTGAAGCAATGGGATTGGAAGCCGCTATTATCGGAGTTCCCGGGCATGCCTATGTAGCCATCCGTACAGATCAGGAAAATGCAGATTACTACTTTATCGAAACCACTTTAATCGGAAGGGCATCGTTTGCAGAAGCAATCAATCGAGGCAGCGAAGAATTTGAAGAAGCCCTTCCACACTTGGAGGCAAAAGAATCCGGTTATGGTTGGGTCACCATTAATGAAGCACGTGAGAAAGGAATTTTGCCTTTACCCTGGCATTAATTTTGTCTACCTGATTAACCAAGGATCTACTTCGATTCGCAATTCGCAATCTGATGCGTGAAAATTGCAACAGGTTGATCTCATTCGGTCAACCTGTTGTTCTGCTCTTAAACACAAAGGTAAATCGCGATTCACGCCTAATCCAGGGCAAGAGTTGAAAGCCAGGTGGAAATCTCCTCACCAGAGGGCGGAAGGTCGTATCCATCTCTTTTCGATATAAATGTCATAAATAAACTACACTCGTGGGTTGGATCACTGTTTACCACCGTTTCTGCCACTATCTCATTCGAATCAATATCTTTCACCGTTACCAGGTAATCAACAGTATATAAATCCAGAGTATGGCCACCGCTGTATTCACAAGTTTTTTCTATTTTCCGGTTCTGGGGAGTAACCTGCACGAGATACTTTATTTCAGACAGAGATGTAGCCAATTGTTCATCTGGTAAATCTGCATCTGTGCAATTCAAAAACTTCCCTTTACTACCTTGATCACTAAAAATTACCTGGTCCATAACATCAAGATAGATCATATTTTCCATAGCTTCTCTAGGCTGGCATAGATAACCAGCTAACTCAAAAACGCGGATGGGTTCCCGCACAAGCAAGGCTTCTTTCTCTACCACCCCCGACACTGTCATTTCAATTTCGTTTACCAGTTCAGGTGTCTGACTAATTTTTTGCACTCCACCCAATAGAACGATAGCATCTAAATTTTTACCTACTGAAGGTAGTTTTTGCCCGGCTTCGTGCCATTCTTGCAGTTTTGTCTCAATTTCCTTTGAATACGCGTCTGGTGTAGGACTCGCATTAATGAGTGTGGCCAGGTTATCAAAAATATCTTCCGTGCAGGCATAATTTCCTTCAGCTATCCACCCGTCAATGGATTTAGCGCTAGATAGAATGACTTGTTTTACATCTTCTTCTATCGCTGTTTCAAGCTTCATCCTGGTAACATAATCCCAAAACTTAGATACTGTTGCGCTGGCGTTTTCGCACTCTTCATTTGCGCTTGGAATCTTCCACAATACCTTTTGTGCTTCCACAACATATTCTTTGGTGGATATCTCGTTTTCATACGCTTGGACATCTTCAGGGTGTAAGAACGGGATAGTTTTCACAATATTACGAAATCGTTCTCGAGAAAAATCAAAATCAGTTGTGGGAAAAGAATCTTTTTTTGCTGCCTGTAGGCAAGTATCATAAATGGCAGGAGTAATCTCCGCTCTGGAATCGTAGAAAATCTTACAAAACTTCAACAAATCTGGGCTGTTATTTGGATGGAGCGCACCAAGACATTTTTCTACTGCCAGTGAATCTATCCGATCACCATCCTGGTAATACTCCAAATATTTATCGCATTCTTCACGTTGGGTTTCCGGTTGATTATCTGCCCGTTTGATTGCTTTTGCGCGTGCATCGAGATAATTTTGGGGTGAACAGGCTGTAACCAGAAAAAATCCTATTATGATGGCAAATACCAGGCGAATTACTTTCATTGCAACTCTCCGATTTAAGATATTGTTCATTATTTCACACATAGAAAATGCCCGCGTTTATGGCGGGCATTTAGTTTATCTGAGTAAGGTTCTAAGTCTGGTGGAGTATGGAACTCGAGTTGTGGATCTGGGTAGAAGTCTCTCGCTTGGAACTGATTCTTGCATAGGGATCTTGATATCGATACTATTCGCTTCTTGAACCAAACCCCAGCGTGAAGCACCCAAATACAAGATCTCCAAAATTAAACTGGTATAGCTGATATTCTCGGCTTTCGCGATGACACACAAATCACTAAAGTCAGGCGTTAGTCCGGGCAGTGAGTTGATTTCCAATAAATATGGATTTCCTTCAGCATCACAACGGAAATCGACTCTGCGAAACATCCAGCGCGCCGATAGCGCAGTGTGCCTTGATCGCCAGATCCTGCAATTTTCGAGCGAATTCGGCACTCACGGGTGCAGGGCATAAGAAACTGGGGTAACCTTCTTCACCAGGATATTTCTGTTTGGCAGAAATACCATACACACCTGGTGTAACAGATTTCTCACTTTCCACTTCCAATACCGGCATTCTATGAAATCCATCCTGTTCATAAAGCTCAGCATGTAAAGAATATTTTTGCCAGCCAGATCTTCCGAGTACCCCCACGGTAAATTCTCTACCGGGTAAATATTCTTCTACCAAAGCAGGTTGATTGTACTTACTGACAACCCACTCAATCCGGGTACGCAACTCAGTTTCATTGCGCACGACCGAATCCAAGCCCATTCCCATTCCGGTGCCTTCGCGGGCAGGTTTAACAAACATCGGGTAACGTAAACCTGGATCGATTGCTTCATCTGATGATGAGAATTCCTGGAATGGCGCAATGGGTAACCCATTGTCTCTCCAGATGCGTTTGGTCAGAGTCTTGTCTAAGGCAATCGCATTCGCTGTCACCCGTGAAGCGGTGTATGGAATGTGCAACATCTCAAAGACAGCCGGAGCATGTGCTTCCCGTCCGTCTCCGCCAAGACCTTCAGCAATGTTGAAACAGAGATCTGGAATTTCATCTCTGAGCGCAAATGGTAAATTGATATCAGCTGGAATAAAAACCGTATTATGGCCGTCCAATTCGATCGCTCTCCGAATTGAATCGATCGTTTCTACCTTGTCATACTCCGCTCCGGCATCTTCTGGACCTTCTGCGTGTACCGATGATTTCCCCTTTACATTCGCAATAACAGCAACACGCCAGGGTTTTACCGGACGCGGCTTACTACTGGGAGGTTTCTCACCCTCTTCCATTTCTTTCTCAAACACAACAACTTCATCCATTCTAACGAACTCCATCCTTCAAAGGTCAATTTCAACTTGCTAGTATAGTCTCAATGCGAAATAATACAAGGTTTTTCAACCGATTCTTATATGAGATTAATACGGATTTTCGCGTTATTTATCACTAATTACGCAAATTCAATATTCAAGGTTGCAGAAATACGATTGATAGGTTCTTCTCAAGTGTGCAGGTTTTGGAAAATCCGATATCAGACGTTGTGCCCATTCAAGATCATGGCTAGAAAGCGATCTACAATCATTGCGTCAAATTGATACCCTTTTTGATCTTTCAAGTATTGGATGACATCCTCTTCTCTCCAGGCTGGGCGATAGGGTCGATCAGAAAGAAGCGCATCATATACATCAATCACCGAAAAAATCCGGGCAGGTAGTGGAATGCCATCCCCACTCAGATGGCGGGGATACCCACTGCCATCCCATCGTTCGTGATGGCAGTATGGAATATCTAAACATGGGACCAGATAGGGGATTTTCTCGATCAACTCCCGCGCATAATCAGGGTGGTTGCGCATGATCGCCCATTCATCGTCAGTTAATGGCCCCGGTTTGAGTAGTATGTTATCCGGTACTCCCATCTTACCAATATCGTGTAAGAGGGCGCCCCGATAGATATTGGTTTTTTCTTCCTCATTGTAATCTTCCTGTTGCTAACATCTGTCTGGTTAATCTCAACAACTCTCCGGCTGTGACCGGCTGTCTCATGCTCCCTAAGATCCAGGGCATGAACCCAGCCTTCCAGGGTTTCGCCGTATGCGAGTTCTAACTGCTCATGCGCTTCATTCAGTTTTTCTTGCGCTTCTTTCCTTTCCGAAATATCGCGAGTGACAGAAAGGATACATTTTTCACCGTTGATTTCAATTATTTTGGCAGACATCATACCAGTCTTAACCGCGCCATCTTTAAATCGGAATCCTGCTTCAAGATTGTTGCAGGAACCTTCGGACTGTAATTGTTGGACCAGGCGAACCCTATCGGTAGGATCTGCCCAAATTTTCACATCTAGTGATGATCTCCCAATCACATCTTCCCTTTTCCAACCAGTCAACCTTGTAAATCCTTCATTTATGTCGATGTAAACCCCATCAACCAACCGGTTGATATTTATTGCATCAGGAGATGTTAAAAATGCCTTTGAGAATTTTTCTTCTGAAACTTTTAGAGCAATCGCATTATCATGTTTCTCTGATACATCGTTAAATACGGTTACCATTTTCATTGGAGAAATTTGAAATGCATGTACCTCATACGAACCACTCACATGGAGGTCTTGATAGTCTACTGGATCAACATCATATGGAATCCCATATTGGGCAGTCTCCCGGTACTTGGTTGGAATTTCTGTTTCGATTAAGTTGGGAAAAGCTTCTTCTATGGTCTTCCCAATAATGGAAGAATGGTCAAATTTCAAAATATGGTCTGCAGCCGGGTTATAACCTGAAAATATCAGCGCACCATCCGTTCGAAGCTCGTACATGTGCATACCTAATGGGATCGAATTAATGATGCTTTGTTCTCTTTTTTCAGATTTTTCTCTTAGTTCTTCAGCGATTTTCTGCTCGGTGATATCACGACTAGAGATAACAAAACCTTCTACTTGGTCCGCTTGATTTCTTAATGGGGTCCCTATCGTTTCGAACCATTTATACTCGCCATTGGCGCATCTTGTCCGGAGCCGAGCTTTCTCTCCTACCTGATTCTCAACAGATCGCTTGATTGCCTCAGAAGTTGTTTCGGCATCCTCTGGATGGATAAGTGAATATGCGCTTTGTCCAAGAAGTGATCCGGGTGGATATCCTAACACGGTGTAGTACGATGGGGATACATATATGAAACTTCCATCGAGTTTTATCTCAGCCACCAGATCAGAGGTGTTTTCAGTTAATCTTCGTAACTGCTTCTCTTTTTCTGCCAATGCTTCGTTCGTCGATTTGCTATGCTCCATTTCAGCAATCAGTGATTCATAAACATCTGCCTTTTTTATGAGACCCTGATGAAGTTGTAAATTGTAGTAACGGGTGATTATGGTGATGCCAATGAAAATAAAAATGGCAATTGAAACTAAAATTGTCTCATCAGATTGGCTAACTGGACTTTGGAATCGGGGAAATATGATGATGGTCAGAGAAGATGCTACGAGGACGAATAGTTGAAACCAAGAAGAGACCAACATCCCTGCCAGAAGAATTGAAATGATAAATAGTAAACCACTGCTGGCTGCTAAACCATGTGTAGCCGAATAGATCCCAATCCCAAAACAGTATAGTGAGGGAAAGAATCTTGCCCACTGCCAACCACCCTTCTTCCCAGCATACCAAAACGGTAATGTTACCAAAACCATTACAAACCCTAACAGGGTATCTGAGATATTCACAAATCCTGCAGCCGTCCCCAACCAGAGGAAGATATTCGTAATAGCTGCAAAGCCAACGAAATAACCTAATATATCCTTCGTGAACTGTTCGCGGTCAATCAGCGAACCAGAACCAGATGTGAAGTTTAGGAATTTTCCCCACATAGCTGTGTCCAATCTCAAATATTCAAACAATCATTGCTTATTATTAATATATTTCATATTGGTACAATATCAATAAAAATTGTCTTAAACTTTGTACTTCTTCCTGTAAGGATTGATTTCTGATTTCAACTCCTACCACCGGGTAAACCAACTACTACTCCTTTATTATCATATACCCATTGAATGTCTAACGTAAATATCCGTCCACATGATTTCCCTGCATTTACACTGAGTGTCGGATAATTGGGCTGGATAGCTCATCGATCATTCTCTCTCAACTTGCAAAAGGGGTATGGGTAGAGTATCCTTAGGCGATAATCGACCATAAGAAATTGCCAACTTAAGGCTGAAATACTCCTGGTAAAGATTGGATGGATGAATGGAATTACAGCATGAAGTCTTGGATGCCCTGGTGCAGCGATACTTCAATTATGAGAGTGTCACCGAAGGGAAAAACAAGAAACAATCTTATATTCGCTACATCGGACGCTTCATCACGACGGATACAGCGAATGCCCACCAGGCACTATCTGACCGCTTGAAAGATGACCAGCTCATGGTGCTCTTCCGCACTGAAGACCAACAGGAAGTCATCTACATTATGGAAGCCCCTCAGATCGATAAAAAATCCAATCCATGGAAGAATCTCATCTTCTTTATCCTCACGCTTATCAGCGTCCTCATCAGTGGAGCGATCTACTCGATGACCGCAGATACTCCCAGCTCTGGAAATCTGTATCTGGATATTTGGAATAACCTGGGCAAAGGCTGGCCTTTCGCAGTGAGCTTGCTTGCAATCCTGGGCGCGCATGAGTTCGGACACTACTTTGCCGGCCGGTACCACAAAACGACCGTCACATTACCCTTTTTTATCCCATTCCCATTCAGCGCCTTTGGTACTCTGGGTGCTTTCATTCAGATGAAAGATGTTCCGCGCAATAAAAATCATTTATTGGATATTGGAATCGCCGGGCCGTTAGCAGGTCTCATCGTCGCCATCCCGGTGTCTCATTCTTGGGACTCTCCCTCTCCAAAGTCGAAGCGCTGCCTGCAATTCTGGCGCAGGGACAGGCATTCCAATTGGAAGGCAATTCCATCCTATACCTGGCGCTGAAAGCACTCGTAAAAGGGCAGCTATTACCGGCTCCGGCAACCTATGGTGATCTCCACCCGATCCTTTACTGGATCCGGTACTTCTTTACCGGTCAACCCTATCCACTAGGTGGATCAGATGTGATGCTTCACCCGGTTGCCTGGGCAGGTTGGGCAGGGTTATTGGTCACATCTCTTAACCTGATCCCGGCCGGGCAGCTCGATGGTGGGCACCTCTTTTATGTCCTCTTCGGTGAAAAAGGATCCAAGCGGATCTTACCTGTGATCCTGGTTGTTCTCACTGCGCTGGGCTTCTTCTGGAATGGATGGTGGCTATGGGTGGGATTGATCCTCTTCTTTGGACGCATCTTACGCCCAACCGCAAGATATGATCACACCATTGATCCAAACAGAAAATGGTTAGCCAGGCTCGCTTTGTTTGTGTTTTTGATTGTATTTATCCCTGTACCGCTCATCATCATTGGGAGTTAAGTTCATGAGATCAGTTTCAAGCAGGATCATTTCCCTCCTACTTTTTACCTCGATCATCAGCTTAAGTATGGCTGCCTGTTCACCTTTGTACGCGACTGCACCTGCTCAAACCAGTACCCCAACCAAAGTGATCACCCTCCCTGTATTCCCTCCCACACACACCCCGGCGCCATCCCCCACTCCAGATACCCGTTTTGAAATTCAGTCAGCAAAATCAAAGACGGTTACATTCTGGCATCCATGGACGGGTGCGAAGGGCATCGCCCTGGCGCAGCTAATTCAGGAATTTAATCAATCCAATGAGTACGGTTTGCAAGTTGAAGCAACTCCCTGGGGAGGACAATCCGAGCTTGAAAACGCCATCAAAACAGATGGAAACAACCTCCCCGATGTGATGGTTCTTTCACCTGAGATGATGCAAATGCTGAATAGCGAGGCGGATCTATTGAACCTATCTCCCTACATCGAATCAGATGTAGAAGAAGTAAAAAGCGACATATTCACCCAACTTCCATCGGTTCTGATCTCACCCGTTCAATCAGAAAAAGGGATGATGGGATTACCCGCCCATGTTGATTCTCCGGTACTGGTGTACAACCAGACCTGGGCCAGAGAGCTTGGTTTCAATGAGTCCGCCATCCACACCAGAGGAATTCAAAGAACAGGTCTGCAGTGCAGCCCGATACAATAATTCGCTGCCTGACCGAAAGATGAGAGGTACGGGTGGTTGGCTGGAAGATGATTCCAACCTCGTGAACCTGGGGTGGCTATCCAGCATCGGCGGAGATCTACCTTTCACCTCGCAGAATACCTCCAACCTCGAAAGTGACCAGGTTGACTTCGGCATTCCAGTATGTAAAAGACCTCTCAGCTTCGGGCTGTAGCTGGAAAGGGAAAAATCCCACTCCTTTGGAGTATTTCTTTCAACGCAAGGCGCTGGTCATCAGTCTGCCTGCCGATAAAATCCAGGCATTTGATATCAGCTATAGAACCGCAAAAGTCAAAGATGAATGGGCGGTATTCCCCTATCCTCATGCAACTGAACAACCAAAGTGGGTTCCCTCAGTCAATTATTATGTAGTTCACAATTCAAATGACAACGCCAAAAACCTTGCAGCCTGGCTGACCCTCAAATGGCTGACGAGCGTGGAAACTGAAATGAAACTGGCGTTGAGCGATGGCAGCTTACCAGCTACCTCCGCAAATTGGCAGGCAGTGCAGTCGGCTGGTACCATGCCTGCTCAACTAACCCAATGGATGGCATCGGTCGCTGACCCGGTAACCCCGCCCTATCTGGCGGGCTGGTTGATTGCGCGTGAGATCTTGCAAGATGGTTTTTACCAAACATATCTCACTACCACTACGGCTGAAGATATCGATGGAATTAGTCACAACCATGACTGAAATGCTAACAGACGTAGAGGAGCACAACCAACCATGACAATCAATCCGGAAATCGTTCTCTACACTGATGGCGCATGCGATCCAAACCCGGGGACTGGCGGCTGGGGAGTGGTGATTTTGGAAGGCGCTAATCAACGCACCCTATCTGGTGGTGAGCTAAATACGACCAATAACCGCATGGAGCTGACTGCTGCGATCCAGGGGCTAAAAGCATTCGCAAAACCGTCTCAGATCAGCGTATATTGCGATTCTGAGTATGTAAAGCGCGGGATCACGGAATGGATCACTGCCTGGAAAAAGAAGAACTGGAAGAGGCAAGGTGGCGCACTTGCAAATGTGGAACTCTGGCAGGCCTTAGACCAATTGAATCAGTTCCACCAGGTCAGGTGGTATTGGGTCAGAGGTCATGCCAGCAATCCTCATAATCAACTGGCCGACCAACTAGCGGTCGCAGCCCGAAAAAAGCTCCAAAACAAATAGCAAATAATTCATCCCAAGCCTAGACTGCTTTTCATCCAGAGTGCTCAAGTATTCATCCTGCGGGCTCCTTATTTTCATCCTGAGGAGCAGAGCTCCGAAGGATCTTGCCTTAATCCAAAGTCTGTTGATATCTTCAGGCTTTCAATCAAGATCCTTCGTCGCTACCCCCGTACGGGGGCTTTGCTCCTCAGGATGAATGAGAGTCAATAAAAAAGAGACACCTTTGGGGATGTCCCTGGAGAGGCGACGACGGGATTTGCCTGCCTGGACCATTGCGTATACCTCGCCTGCATCCAGTCAGGATGATATGGATCTCGTAATGAATTTGGATTTGGGCGGGTTATAAACCCGCCCCTACAAAATTTTCCACAACAAAAAAGAGACACCTGTTGGGGATGTCTCTGAGAGAGGCGACGACGGGATTTGCCTGCTCCTCGATGGAGACCCCGTGGTGAACAAAAAAGAGACACCTTTGTGGATGTCTCTAGTAGAGGCGACGACGGGATTTGAACCCGTGATGAGGATTTTGCAGACCCTTGCCTTGCCACTTGGCCACGTCGCCATATAAATCCGGCTGATAACTCGGGTAGATTCTACCACATGTATCAGCCGCTCGAACTTGAGCGGGCTAAGGGACTCGGACCCTCGACCTTCTCCTTGGCAAGGAGGTGTTCTACCAACTGAACTAAGCCCGCATATTCTGTTGTGTGGAGCGCGCCATCTTTGCAGCCGCTTTCCATTTTTGCAAGCGAGAGTATACCTAAATCTGATGCGTCTGTCAACCTTTTAGACTACTTTTTCCAACCAAACAGATCCGCTTGCCAGGAGGAAACCCCATTAAATAATAAGGTGCCGAGACGCAGAATCGGACTGCGGACACTGCGATTTTCAGTCGCATGCTCTACCAACTGAGCTATCTCGGCACATTTCTTAATTGCTGCGGAATTTTACCTAGAACCTCCCTAGTTGTCAAGCAACTCCCTCAAATTCAACATGACATCTACCTACGCGCATACTTGATCACTCGCAGTTCCCCCTTGACAAGTTTATACCGTTCGGTATAATAGAGTAATGGATAACAAAACTCTACTTCTGGATGTCGCCCTGCAGACTTTCTCTGCCCGTGGATACGATGCGGTCGGCATTCAAGAGATCGTAGATCAAGCCCAGGTCACCAAACCCACCCTGTACCACTACTTCGGCAGCAAAACCGGATTGCTCGATGCGGTCCTCGCCCGAGATTTCGCTGACCTGCTTACGCAGGTGGAAGAAGCATGCGACTATAACCACGACCTGGTACTTAATCTGACTCAGCTCGCCAGAGTCTATTTCCGGTTCGCCTCCAATCATGAAGCTTTCTACCGGATGCAGTTAAGCATGCAATTCGCCGCGCCCGATTCAGAGCCGCAGGCAGCTGTCTCCGCTTTCAACCTCAAACAGCATCAGCTGCTGGAGCAATTATTCCTGCAGGCGACCGTGGATCACGGCAACATGCGTGGAAGGCATTCCATCTACGCTGCCTCTTACCTGGGCATGCTCAACACCTATATCAGTCTGGCCATGAACGGATCGATCCATCTGGGCGAAGATGTGATCTACCGGGCAGTTCACCAATTCATGCACGGGATTTTCTCCTGATATCTGCTCAATCAATATATTTTTTTATCAATTCTATATACCTAACGGTAGGTAGTAAAGGAACCTTATGACACCAAACTGGATTAATAACGCAACCATCTATCATCTCTACCCGCTCGGGTGCCTGGCTGCTCCAGCTCAAAATGATTTCAATGCCGCTCCGGTCAACCGGCTGCAAGAACTTTCCGGCTGGTTCGATCACCTGCAGCATTTAGGGGTCAACACTCTCCTGCTCGGACCCATCTTTGAGTCGAGTTCTCACGGCTACGACAGCGCCGACCTATTCCACCTGGATCGCCGGCTGGGTACGGATGATACGCTCAAGCAGTTCAGCCAGCAGCTTCATCAGCGCGGCTTTCGCCTGCTCCTGGATGGAGTCTTCAACCATGTGGGGCGCGATTTCTGGGCGTTTCGGGACGTGATGGCAAAAGGCGAGAATTCTCGCTTCACGGGTTGGTTCAAGAACTTGCGCTTCGGACAATCCAGCCCGTGCGGCGATCCGTTCACCTACGAGAGCTGGGCCGGGCATTACAGCCTGGTCAAATTGGACCTGGCTCATCCCGAAGTGCGTGACCATATTCTGCACGCGGTCTCCACCTGGATCACCGACTTTGGAATTGACGGGCTGCGCCTGGATGCCGCCGATGTGCTCGATTTTGGCTTTATGGAACAACTGAGCGCTCACTGCCGCAAGCTTAAACCCGATTTCTGGTTGATGGGAGAAGTTGTCCACGGGGACTACACCCGCTGGGCCAGTCCGCCTGCCCTGCTCAATTCGGTCACCAATTATGAGTGCTACAAAGGGCTGTATTCCAGCTTCAATGACCACAACCTGTTTGAGATCGCTTACGCCCTCAACCGCCAATCTGGCAATGCCGGCCTGTACCGCCATCTCCAACTCTACAACTTTGTCGATAACCATGATGTCAATCGGATCGCTTCCCAGATCCAGAACCCGGCCCACCTGAAGTTGGTCTACACACTGCTCTTTACCATGCCCGGCATCCCGTCGATCTATTACGGTAGTGAATGGGGGATCCAGGGGATGCGCAGCGACCACAGCGACAAAGAACTGCGTCCCGCCATCCACCTGGATCGCTTGCACCAGCCGGAGACTGATCTCGAGGTCTTCATCCGACAGTTGATCCACCTGCGTCAGAACTGCCCCGCCCTGCAAGCAGGAGACTACCAGCAGCTCCTCATCCAAAACACTCACCTGGCATTCAGGCGGAATTGGGAAGGCGAATCAGTCGTTGTGGTTCTCAACGCGGCCGAAAACCCGGTTCAGCTCCAAATCCCGCTCGAAACCGGATCTTCCTGGGAAGACCTGCTGGATCCCACCCTGGAGATCACTGCGGCTGATGGTGTGTTACGGGTGGAATTACCCGCCAACTCGGCTAGAATTTTGGCCAGGAAATGATACAAAATTGGTCTCTTGAAATTCTTGACCGTCTGCGGGGTGCATGGTAGAATATTGCCCTGTTGCCCCCATGGTCTAGCGGTTAGGACACGGCCCTTTCAAGGCCATAACAGGAGTTCGAGTCTCCTTGGGGGCACACCCGAAAGACCGGTTGAAAGACGGTCTTTTTTTATTCCTTACCCACAGAATGTACATTTGCGGGGTAATTAAGCAGACAGGCTTCCTCTCTCACCAGCTCCGTTAATCTTTTCATCCATCCATAAAACTTCAGGCGTGTTTTTGGTTTTATATTTCATCATTCTCTTCTATAATTCACAAGAATTACTTCTTCCACCCGAGGAAAACAAACGTACAAAGTTTGCGAACGGATCAACATCACAACATGGACTCAACAAAATGAAAAAACTCTGCCACCTCGTTCGTAAGATTTCCCTTGGTATTATCATCATTTTCCTGCAATTGGTCACACCATTAAATACATCGGCAGCACCGGATAGCTTTGTCTATGCCCAATCCGGTTGCTCACCTTCCATCACAGTAGTCAACAACGCGGATAGCGGTCCTGGCTCGCTGCGGGAAGCGGTTGTAAATATTTGTTCCGGTGGGGTCATTACCTTTGACAATGATTACACTATTACGCTCACAAGCGAGATCGAAATCTACGAAAATATGACAATTAATGGTGCCGGTCACCACATTACCATCAGCGGCGGCAACATCACCCGGATCTTATATGTAGGGAATGTTACTGTTACTCTGCGAAACCTTACGATTTCAAACGGCAGTTCCGTCAGCGGTGGCTCAGGAATGTACATCTATAATGGAACTGTCAACCTCATTAGTGTCACCATTTCTAACAATACAACCACCAGCCCTACCTATAGCGGCGGTGGAATCTACAACTATAATGGTTACTTGAGCATCAACTCGAGCACTTTCTCAGGGAACCACTCCCTGGGTAACGACACATATAGCGGTGCCGGAGCAATCTATAACGATTTCGGGACAGTTTTAATTAACAACTCTACCTTCGTTGGTAACACTGCACTTGATATAAGTGGTGAAGACGAAGGCGGAGCGCTTTATAACTTCGGTAATGTTAGTATGACTGACACATTGATCGTTGGCAACAGTCCGGCAAACTGTGGTTCAACAAAACCTAACTCCTCGTTAAGCTACCACAACCTGACCGATGATGATTCCTGCGGTACTAACCCCTCTTTTGAAAACCTGCCGGAAGTTGATCTGCTTGGCCCTTTAGGCGACTATGGCGGTCCAACTCCTACCATTCCCCTCCTTCCCGGCTCTCCGGCGATTAATCGAGGTTCTACGTTGTGCCCACCTATAGATCAGCGTGGAATTACCCGTGATGGTTCTTGCGATATCGGCGCTTTTGAATCGCGAGGTTTCACCCTCTCCAAAACGAACGGAGACAACCAATCCGCCCAACTTCTCAGCAGCTTTTCCAACCCACTAGAGGTAAGCGTAACAGCCAATCAACTTGGCGAGCCGGTGAACGGCGGGAATATCACCTTTACCTCACCCATATCCGGCGGGAGCGCAATTCTGGCAACCAGCCCGGCCACCATTTCCTCCGGAACTGCCAGTGTGATAGCTACCGCCAATGACACGATTGGCACATACAACGTAAACGCGGAAACCAGCGGAGCGATAGGCATTTCCTTTTCTTTGACGAATACTCTCACCTATTACACCGTTACTTTCAACGCTAACCTCGGATCCGGTACCATGTCTACCCAGGTAGCCAGCGCCCCTACTGCATTGACAACCAACACCTTCACCCGCACCAGCTACGATTTTGCCGGCTGGAACACTGCATCGAACGGCACTGGAACGGCTTATTCGGATGGGACAACCTATAATTTTGGTTCCGATATTACCTTATTTGCCCAGTGGAATCCGGTTGCGCCTTCGGCATTCAGTAAAGCCAACCCCGCAGATGCCGTTATTAGCGTTTCAAATTCGCCTACCCTCAGCTGGAGCGCCAGCAGCGGTCAGACCGGATATGAGTATTGTATGGATACTTCCACCAGCGGCGCTTGTACGGGCACCTGGATTTCTTCAGGCAATTCCACCAGCGCAGCTCTAACAGGATTGGATCATCTGACTACTTATCGCTGGCAGGTACGTGCTGAAAATGCTGGACTTTACACCTATGCGAATGCGGGGACCTTATGGTCTTTCACAACGATTGCGCAGGCACCTACGGTAGATTCCAATCCAGCCACTAACATCACCTCAACCGGTGCAACCATGAACGCTTCAGTAAATGCTGAAGGTGAGAGTACTGCTGTCACTTTTGAGTACGGTACCACTCCAATGTTAGGTACCACCGTAACTGCCGCCGAAAGCCCGGTGACCGGTTCAACAGATACTCAAGTGACCTATGCTTTGTCAGGTCTCCTACCCCATTCCACATACTTTTACCAAGTCAACGCCCAAAACAGCGGAGGGACATCCACCAGTGATAGAATTACTTTCACAACCAATGCCCAGGCACCGTCCGTAACCACCAATCCAGCCAGCGTAATCACAACAGATAGCGCGACCCTCAATGGCACGGTTAACGCTGAAGGCAATAGTACTACCGTCACTTTTGAGTACGGTACCAGTCTATCTTACGGTAGCGCCGCCACAGCCGCTGAAAGCCCGGTGACCGGTTCAACCGATACTATGGTGACCTATACCCTGACAGGTCTCCTCCCCAATACTGAATACCATTACCGCGTCAGAGCCCAAAACAACGGTGGAACTTCCTTCGGTGTTGATCAATCATTCACGACCTCGGCACTGGGCGTTACCATCCAAACGACTTTCCATAACACATCACACACACCCGTCACCGTTGCTGCCATGGACGAACTACTGCATGTCTCCGCCACCATCACACCCAATGGATCTCCCGATCCTACCGGCTCGGTTAGCTTCACCACATTCGCGAATCCAGCTTGCGCCGGCACGGGGGTGGATGCAGGTACCCTCAGCCTTCAGGCTGGCGGTATCGCCGAACCAAGCCAATCTGCCCAACTGACTGAGAATGGCCTGTCTTTCCGTGCCCATTACAACGGCGACTCGAACTACCCTGCCGTCAACGGATCCTGTGTTTCCATCTCAACTGTAGCATTTCCAACCGTTCTCACCCTCAGCCTGAATACCATCCCGCAGGATGGTGCTATCCTCACAACCCGTCCATCTGAGTTACGGGTTCAATTCAATTCGGACATTTTGCACGGTGACCCGCTCGACCCAAATTCCGGCGACAATCCAGCCAACTATCTGCTGGTAGAAGCTGGAGAAAATGGCACCTTCCAAACTCAGTCCTGCGATCCGCAGGGGAATGGAGGCTGGCAACCCGATGACCGCCAGATTACGGTCAACTCGGTCGACTACGACTCCTCCACTTTCCGCAGCACGCTTACCGTTAACGGTGGTCAACCCCTCCCTAGAGGTTCTTACTTGCTCCTGATCTGCGGTACCACTTCCATCTCCGACCCGGATGGTACGCTCTATCTGAACAATCACCTGGCAGATTCTCGCATCCTTTTTAGTTTGGCCGCCCAACCTGGTCCGGCAAAGAACCTGCCCGCCACCGGCTTCGCACCACACCGAACCACCCTGTTACCCCATCAGCCTGCCGCCCTGGCGAACGCTGGACTGGAAATGCAGATTGCCATACCCTCGCTCAGATTGGAAACGTCGATCGTCGGTGTACCCGGCCCCGCCTGGGATGTGACCTGGCTGGGAGAGCAGATCGGCTACCTGGATGGAACCGCCTTCCCCACCTGGAACGGTAATTCGGTCCTCACCGGGCACGTGACCAATGCCAACGGCCTGCCCGGCCCGTTTGCCGAGCTTGGCGCGCTTAGCTACGGCGATCAGGTCTTCATCCACGCCTGGGGGCAGGACTATACCTACGAAGTCCGCACCGTTGATTTGCAGGTGAAGCCTGACTCCACCCGCTACCTCACCCGGCACGAGGAACTGCCCTGGCTCACGCTAATCACCTGCCGCGGATACGATGAAGCTACCAATACCTATCGCTGGCGAACCGTCGTCCGCGCGGTGCTGGTCAGCATCGAATAGTAGAAATCCATTCCATGAGCGGAATTCGCGTGAATTGCGCCAGTCTACTAGAGGATTTAGCGCAAATTCCTCTTGGTATTTTTTATAACAAATTTAAAACAACAAGTCAGCTAATGCTTTTAATGAGCATTTAATGCGTATGTGACATTGTTATTGTGAAAATACTAATTGGAGGGAAAACATGTATGCGATTCCTGTTTGGTAAATGGTAAAAGAAGCAGTAGAGAACTCAGAAAACAAAGTAATAACCAACAAGCAAATCATTAATTACATTACTGCCCATTATCAATCAGTGAATCCAGGAACAATTAATTGCCATATTACAATTTGCACAATAAACAGTCCTAGCCGACTAAATTATCCCGAAAATCAAAAACCAAGAATCTGTGAATCAAAATATGATTTTCTATTCAAAGTCGGACAAGGACATTTTGTACGATATAAGTCAGCTGATCATGGCTATTGGCGAATAATTATGTCTGGTGATAACAAGCTTGAGATCAAACAGTTTTTAGTGCCTGCGAAGGTAAATGATGATTTTGACCCTCTGGATAAACAAGACGATTATGATAACCAGGAAAGAATCGCTAATCAAAAACCACAAATGATTCCAAAACCATCACCGGATGAAGTAAGTAAGTACCTGATTAAATGGGATGGACTTGAGAACTACTATTCACAAGATATTGCACTAGAAAAATTATTTCGCGAAACATACCCAAATAATGTAGATCTATCAGAAGTACTAATAAAAGTTGCATCATTAAATGAATTTTATAGCACTAACATTTTTTCTGTATTTACTGTTGCCAGCCATATCATAAATTTGCAAATCGACCGGCGGTTGAGATTTGGTGATCAAAAATTAGTTACTGAAATCGCAAAAGTACAGCAAACAAATGGAAAGATAATTAACTTCTATTCTTTCGCTACCAAGTATTGCAGCCATCATAATCCAAATAACTATCCAATTTTTGATAACAATGTTATCAAAATTCTAAAATACTTTCGAGATCTTGATGGATTATTTACATTTTCCGAAAAAGATTTAAGAAATTATCCTGAATTTAAGGACATAATACAAAATTTTCGGCGAGTATATCACTTAGAAAAATTCAATTTCAAAGAAATTGATAAATATCTGTGGCAATTAGGTAAAGATTTTTTCCCGGTAAAGTATAAGTAATTGCACAAATATCCATCTTTTTCGCAATTTTGATTAATATCTTATTGGAATAATTTTTGGGAAATAAATCCACAAATAATCAGTTTCTGGAACAGCTCTCGTCAGTTACTTTTGGCCACTTTCTTCTTATCTAGGGGAACAATTCATACCTTCTCCCACACCACCTTCCTCCGCTCCCATTCTATGAGATAATAGACCCGTTCCACCATCACACCCCCGGGAGCATGGATGTCTGAAAAACGTAAGCCAGAAGAAAACCCTCTGGATCAAAGCTGCCATCACCCTGCTGGCTTTTGGGCTGATCGCCTTCCTGCTCTATAAAGAATGGGATCAGATCACCCTCAGCCTGCAGAGCGTCTCGCTTGGTTTCTTCTTGCTGTTACTACTCATCACCATCTGCTCGCGCCTCATGGTCTGTCTGCGCTGGTACTTTCTGCTGCGCGGATCGGGCGTCAACCTCCCTTTCCGACAATCGCTTGAAATCACCTTTGTGGGATTGTTCACCTCCAACTTCCTGCCCACCACGGTCGGCGGCGATATTATCCGCCTGGCCGCAGCCTCCAAACTCACCAACCAACCGGTACAGATTGCGGGTTCACTGGTGATGGATCGCCTGATGGGGATTCTGGGTATGGTACTCGTCAGTCCGCTGGGCGCGTACCAGGTAATCACCCAGGGCGTGCTTGCCGCCACGCAACTCGCTGCCTTCGCCGGTTTCCCTTTTCTTACCAAGCCGCTCCATTGGGTCAAAGAAAAAGTGCGCCAGGTGCTTGGGCAAACCCTAAACAGGTGCTCCAAACCTGGAAATCAAACCCCCGTTATCCTGGTCTTTTCTCTACTCTCCACCCTGGGTCACATGGGCTTTCCTATTCCTCACCATCACCCTGTTCTTGAAACAGGTCGGCTCTCCCATCGACTACTGGTTGGTGGCAGGCCTGTGGAGCCTGAGTTACTTCATCACGCTCATTCCCATTTCCATCAATGGGCTGGGGGTGCAGGAACTCAGCATCACGCTCCTGTATGGACAGATCGGGCACGTGGATCAGCACGCCGCCCTCTTGATGGCCGTCATGATCCGCGTACTGCAGGTATTAGTCAGCACCCCCGGCGGGATCCTATTCTATTTCGTGTTTCCGCACGTATTTTGGCGATTTGCAATCTCAGACTGAGGAATCGATCCGTATGAAGAAATGGTCTTCCCTGGCCGCGCTGAGCGGTTTTACTCTCATTGCTTTTCTCACCACCTACTTCCTGTTCAACCAGTCCTTCGCCATTCTCACCCCCAAGAAACTACAGCACTACTGGGAGATCACCAGCCCATATCTGCATCGCCCTGGTTGGCGTGATCCTCGGTGATCATTCTGCTCTCCTTTGCGTGGAACAAGATCGAAAGATCGGATCCGTACCAGCAGGTTATTCGGCTTTATATCGAAGCAACCGGACAGCCTATGGCGATCCTGTGTTGGGTTTTCATTCTGGGGATGTGGCTTTTCCTGTTGAATTTGAATACCGATCTATTCCTGAAGATCCTGGTCTTCTTTGCGGTCTTCTTCCTGACGTTGTGCGTCAGCTACCTGGCCTTCCGAATCCAATTCCAACCTTGTCAGCCGGCCCTGTCCTTCCTCGCAGCGATCCTGGTCAGTGGTTTTCTGCTGGTGGTGGGTATCTTTGGCGATAAAGTATCCGCCTACCCATACTCCTTCGATTGGTCTGAAGGTAACCGCTTACTTCAACGCGGCGTTGTTCGTGAACTGGCTCCAATCCGGCTTTTCCACGCCGCTGCCGGTCTTGCACCCAACCCGCTATTTCCTGCAAGCATTGGCATTCCTGTTTTCATCCAACAGCATCCTCTTTCACCGGCTATGGCAGGCGCTCCTGTGGATTGGGACGCCGTTACTTTGTTCGTATGCCATTCTCAAGCGGATCCATCTCACCAACCGGTTGTCTTTGTTCTGCTCACTCTATTTGGATTTCTTATTTCTCCAGCAAGGTCCGGTCTACTATCATCTGCTGGTCGGGGTCATCCCGGTAATCCTTTGGTTCAGCTTTGAAAGGAAAACCTCATCTACATCTTGATCCTGCTCGTATGCAGCATCTGGGCGGGGTTATCGCGCATCAACTGGTATTTCATGCCGCTTACTATCGCGGTGATCATTACTCTGTTCGAAAACCCCTCCACCTCACCCGCTGCAATGGAAAACCCTCAAATGGTTCGTGGTGTGGGGTGTGTGTCAGCCTGGCAGCGGTGGGATGTGACTAAATACCTGTACCAAAACTACTCCGGAAACCCGCCGTCTATTTCGACAGCGCCCTCAGTTCTGACCTGCTCTGGTACCGCCTGTTCCCGAATTCCACCTTCCCGCCCGGCATTCTAATTGGGATCCTCATCACTCTGGTTCCGGTGGTCTACTGGGTAGTCCGCTCGAAAGCCAATCTAATCCAAAACCTACTTTCCCGCTGGTTGATTTTGGCCATTCTGGGGGTCTACTTTGCCGGGTAGTCTGATCGTCTCAGTCAAAATAGGCGGCGGCAGTAACCTGCACAATCTCGATTCATTCCTGCTGCTTGTGCTCATCGTCGCGGCTTTTGCACTCAAAGAACAGCTTGCAGCAACTGGATCTCACCCGCGTGGGTAGATGGCTTGCTCCCGGTTTGGTGACCGTTGCTCATCCCGCTCTCGATCATCGCCTTCACCAACGCCAATTTCATGATCATCAAGAATATGGATCATTCAGCCACCATCCAGGAATTGCAAAAGTATCTGAATGCCATGCCCGGCGGATCAAAGGTGATGTGCATTACCAACTGCCAGCTCTTCTCGTTTGGCAACTTGCACGCAGATGAGGTCCAGGGCAAGTATGAGAAGATCATGCTGATGGAAATGGCGATGGGGAACAATACCACCTACCTGGACGAATTTCGGCAAGATTTACGTAGTCACAAGTACCCGCTGATCTTTTCAGAACGGCTTACTGATCCAGACTGAAACTTCACAGAAGAAATTTGGTGAAGAAAACAATATCTGGGTCGATCAAATCTCAAATTCGCTGCTGGAGTATTACCAACCGTACCAGTACTACAAGAATATTGATATTCTGATGCTCATCCCAAAATAACCCGAGTGGTTCACTTTATTGGTTGAAGAGGTTTGTATGAAATGGATTAAGATTCCACCAGTTTGTTTTTATCTGAAGGGAAAAAGGTAAAGAACTTCAAGCCCTTCGATTCACTGCACGGCTACTTTTATGCTCGCTGGCCGTATCTTTACATCGGAATTGGTACCGGAGAGCACTGGCTTTCACGGCTTATATTTCCCGTGGTCAAGTTTTTTCAACCGGTTACTCGCTTCTGGCAGAAAGTATTCCCTCCCAAAGACGCCCTCACCTTTGCAGATACCTACCACGGCAAAGTCGTTCCGCTGGCAGCCGCCAGGCAGTTGGTGCTGGTGAAAGAAGATATTCACCTCGAGAACCTGGAGCATGTCATCCCCTACCAGGCAGCCCGCGATTTGGTGATGCTGCAACCTGATCACATCGGCGTATTGGAATGTCCATGTCGGGGAGCGCGTGAAAATCCCTGCAAGCCTTTGGATGTGTGCATTATCGTCGGTGAGCCTTTTGTGGGTATGATGGTAGATCACCACCCGCAGCGGGGTCGGCGCATCACCCGGAATGAAGCGCTTGCGCATTCTTACAGGAAGAAGACGACCGCGGACATGTGCATCATGCCTTTCTTCAAGGATGCCCTGCTTGGACGCTTCTATGCCATCTGCAATTGCTGTTCGTGCTGCTGCGGCGCCATCCAGAGTCAACGTAATGGGATTCCCATGCTCGCTTCTTCGGGATATTCTGCCGCAGTAATTGATTCGGATCTATGCATTGCAATGTGAAACCTGCGTCCCATACTGTCAATTCCACGCCATCAAATCGCACTCAGATGGAATGAGACATTGACCCCGTATTGTGCATGGGATGTGGAATGTGCACATCCAAATGCCAACAAGATGCCATCCACCTGCAACGATGCCTGAAGAAGCCGTATCCCATTGGAATTGGATCAACTGCTCTCATCGGTGATGTTCAAACTAGCCAGGCTTCAGTTCACTACTGGTTCATAAAAAACCGGCTCATTCAATTTTGGTGAGCCGATTTCATTATTCTATTTGGGATTTCTATCTGACGATTATTCTGATTTCAATAGTCTACTCATCAGCATTATTCAGCTTGCCAAAAGTGCGTTCGTAACTCGATACCCAGCCATGTGCCATATTCAAGAGAGCTCGTAGCCGGTTTTGAGTTTCCTCGTTCATTTCTTCAAAATGATCACTCACCTGCTGGGATAAATCCTCAAGTTGCACCAGACGATCTTCCATTTGTTCAAACTGACGTTGAGTACTTCCTTCTGGGTCTCTTCCTGAACCAGGTTATAGTTTGCCCAGCGCTTATGATCATCCGCTTTGTAAGTAGTCCATTCCTGCCGGAAGTGATCTTCATTCAAGCGGTGCATTTCGGTAATTTCATTCACTCGCCGGTCAATTCGCTGGGTTGATTCATCCAACTGTTCTTTTGTCTTCTTGACCGAACGAATCATCTCATCCGAATGCGATCAGGTGAGATTCGATTCCGCTGGCAGCCTGTTCGACCACTGAAAATTTCGATTCAATTTCTCGCCATCGTCGATCCCGTTCCACCTGTTGCTGGTTCTGTTTATCAATAAAGGCTACCTGGTTTTGTCGTCGTTCTGCTTCAGAAAGTGACATCTCCGTCAGGCGAGCCTCTGCCTTCTTCAGATTTTCGATCAATACATCAATCCGAGCCCGCTGTTCATCAATCCGTTTCCGATAAGCAGAAACCTCACCTTGCAGGTCGGTCACCCGTTTGGCATCCACTTTTCTGGCGTCTTCAATGAGCTTGCGTGATCGTTGGAATTCATCATAACCAACCTGGGCAGATTGGATCTTTTGGTCATAAGGTGCGATTCGCTCAAGAAGTTTCTTTTGTTCGTCTTGAATTTGTTTGATGGTTTTCTTGATTTCAGGAATTTGATCTAGTGGTTTGCGAACTTCCTGGATGGATTTGTTGATCGATTCGGTTTCCTGTCTGCGTTTGGCTTCTTGTTCGTAATCACCATCCACTTTCGCCTTTTGGATCGGTATCGAGCAATTTTCCATTTTCGATCCGCATTTTAGAAATTTCAATGTCCACCTGATCAAGGCGGCCATAAATTCCATTGAACTGGCCCATCTCACTCTGATTTGATTTCTGTTCTTTTCGTAACGCGTCGATCATGCCTTCAAACCGCGCGATTTTATCTTCTAATGTAGCAATAGTGGTTTTATCTTTTCTGCGTTCTTCATCCAACCACTCTAATCGTTTCTCAAGTTGTTCAATTTCCATGGTCACCTCAGATAATATACTGGCGATCCCCTGCGAGCATTATACCATCCTCATTTTTTGGATGATACCCAATCAACAAAGAATTCACTGATGCTCTACAGGGGCAGCAAGTGGATATACGGTAGGAGTAAGTTTATTCATGAGATCTGTATATAGATTTGGAGCAATTCCAAACCAGATTAATATCAAAATTCCAATAATTATCAGTACATTGATCGGGCGATTTTTTGTCCAGATGGAGCCAATGGGTTCATCCCCTGTAGAAATACCCAAAAGCTATAGATTGCCCCCACCCACATACCAGCCAACCCCAGAATGATGAGCCAGGCCATATTGGGGCTTTGTATCGAAAGCTCTTCCATAATGGCAATTCTGAGCGGGAAACCGGATAACAACGGTAACCCGGCTACCGTAAATTGAGCAATCATAATTCCGGTAGCGATCAACGGGAATTTTTTACCGGCTCCGGTAATACTTTTCAGGTCCAGATCGGAGTAGTTCTTCAAGAGGAACGCCAGGCATAGTGTCCACAATCCGAAAGCGATCAGACGGTACAACAATAAGTTGGCAAATAGTTCATACCCACGGGTAGTCATCAACCCGATAGCTAATACCGATAAGCCATTTTCCACGATTACAGCATATCCAAACATCCGCGCCAGGTTGCGCTGAAAACCGGAAAATATCCCACCGCTGACAATCATCATGACCCCGGCTGTCTGAAAGATTCTCGGCATATCCACCGACTCCCGCAGCCAGGAAAACTGATCTACATAGGCAAGTAACGAAAATAAAGCCGCTGTAGGCAGCATGATCAAAACAAATCCCACCGGGTATGGGTTCTCTTCACCCGCCAGCATGGGGATCCAGGAATACAACGGGAAGATGGCAAGGACAAAGCCAAAACCAATCCCCAAAAAGATGAGCGCCAGCCTAACATCCTGCGGATCAGCAGCGCCGGTTTGTAATCCTCCCATAAACCAGCCGGTAAATAACATAAACGGTAAACCAAAAGTCTGGAAGACCAGGTATCGAACGATACCAGGGTCTTTTTTCCCTGGAATAATTGGAAAGAGTAAAAGACTTACCAGAACCGCGGCTTCTATCAGAATGGCTGCGTACAAGAATGGCTCAACAGCGAGGGACGCACTAAGGAGGGAAGTCATCACCAAAGTGACGGGTGGAAGTAAATCATTGCTTTTGAGAACAAACCCACCGATCAGCCAGAAGGCGGTAATACCGTAAAGCACCAGCATAATGGTGAGTTCATTTTGGCTAATAACCAAACTTCTTCCCAGGACGTTCATGCTGCTTGAAAGCTTAAACTCCAGCGATCCGATGGATACCGGGGCATCAATGGGCATTAATCTGGCTGCAAAGGCGAGAAAAGTCGCCGCGATGATGCCGGTTAGATAGGTCACCTTGCGATACGATGAAGTAATGAAGAGAAATGAGCCGATGAGAAAAGGAAGCAGAATCCAAACCAGTGCAGAACTCATCTGATCTGCTCCTGCTCGTTAAAATGGATAAACCAGTAAGAACCGATGAATGCAATACCGAGTTTGATTCCCCCCAAAAGTCCAACTACCAGTAACGAGATTTCAAGTGAGTAATAGATCATCTCAAATCCAGCAATTAAAACCAATAATCCAAAGATCACATCATAGTAGGGTTTGGCGAATGCAGTCATGACGAGCCCTGCGACGATTAGCTCAATCCCCAAAATGGCAATATTCAGATCCAGATTTGGATAGATGGCAGCTGATTTCACACCCAGAAAGTAGGAAGCGGTACTAAAAAAAAGATAAGTGAGCAAGCGGAAGGTGGCTTCAGACCCAGTAATTGAATGCTCGAAATTGCCCTCGCTTGGTTTGCCTGTTCCCAGTACCGCACAAGACATCCATCCGAGAATCAGGAGTGTCAAACTGATCATCCACTGGGTGGTATAGATGAGTAAAACAAACTGGATCAAGAAGATTAATGCCAGAATGCCTATACGAATGATGCGCTCCTGCGCGATCAGCATAGCCCCGCAGGCTACGATGGAGGTCACCAACAAAATCCACTGTAGAGCCTGCTCCATCAAGCACCCCCAATGTTCAATAAGGCAAAAAAGAGTACCATTAACAAAACCGCCCAGAAAATTCCGGCATTTCCCTCCAGCAAAAATGTGAGTTGGCGTACGATCCAACCCAATCCGATATATAGATATCTGGCTACAACTAAGATCCATTGGAAGTCAACCACTTTGCGAATTTGTTGGGCAAGCGGTTGGGGAATCTGAGTCATTGATTTTTCACGCAGCCACTCTAACCACCGTTTTGGAACCCCGGTCCTTTTATCACAGACCAAATAAGCCAATAAGATTATAAAAATCAGCGTGCTAACCGGCCAGTTGCCAATTACTCTTGACCCGTGCCATCCAAATAACCCTACAAATATGTAGCTCAACGTAAGGATAAGAATACTCAAAGGGAAAGTCAGGTAGATGATCTGTTCCATCTTTTGTGGGATCTCTGGCTTCTCAAGTATCTTTTCTGCTACGCCTAACATCAACAGAATAAATCCGAAAACAATTGGTAAACCAACGAACCAGTTTGTTCTGTTGAGAATCCCAGATATCCCCGCCGCATTGGCCGTGAGAGGTAATCCAATCAAGCTGATGAATCCAATTCCCAATAAGAAACGCATAAATCGATTGGCATATTCCATCAAGAAAATGGAAGTGCCAATAAAAATCATCCCTACTCCCCAGGCAATTGCTGCTTCAGGTTGACGTGTAAGAACAGAAATGATTCCACACGAAGCCAGAGAGATTATCCAGAAGGGACGACTTGCCAGATCCTCCTTAACAAATAACCAACGCGCACTTGAATAGATAAATCCGATGATGGCAAAGACTCCGATCCACGTTGCTGTTGCTGTAGAAATTGCAGTCGAGGGGATTCGTGATAACACCACCAGACCAGAAGCTGCTGGAACCATCCGAAGTAAAGTGCCTTGGCCACGGCGCAGCGATTCATCTGCCGTATATGGAACGTGTAGAGGGAAGATCCCAAGCCTCAACGCAATACTGAGCAAAAGC
The DNA here is from genome assembly GCA_963818305.1 of uncultured Chloroflexia bacterium. Taxonomy (GTDB): domain Bacteria; phylum Chloroflexota; class Anaerolineae; order Anaerolineales; family Anaerolineaceae; genus DAIOEK01. The sequence goes on along the minus strand of CAWFRQ010000010.1, from coordinate 108,754 downwards.
GGAACACCAGCCAGGGGAGAAAGCTCAGTAAAGCTGGTATTAAATCCAGCGGTGCGGCTACCGACTACAAAAGTCCATAACGCAATTAGTATTCCCGCAACGCGCAGGCTAAACACTTGTAAAGCAGTTTTGGTAGTCTCTTCTGTACCCGATCTACGCAGCAGGATGAACAATTCCACCAGATCGATCGCTGCCCACCCCAATAACAAGGTGATTGGATTTGCCGCCAACACAGCGACCAGGCCAAGACCACCTAATGCCAGGCTGCCAGCGATGTTGATCACTTCTGATCGTTGGTGTAGATGTCCGGGAGAGACCAGAACCACCGCCAGAACTAATGTAGAAATGGCGAAACCATACGGCCATGAAGAATAATCAAGTAACAATCCCGGGGATGATTGAAATATGGAAGAGCTGCTCCATTCCAGCAGGGTGAAGTTTGCTGGCAATCGGATCCGTGCAAAGAGCATCACCAACCAGGAAGCAATACTCCCCACTACTGCCAGCAACCACAGAGCAGGAAATCCTGGACGAACCAGGCGGATAATCAGGATCGCCACAGCTGTCAAAATTAGTAAAGCAATCGGGAAGGCAATCAGCATACTTCTGCTTCAGAGAACCGGATTACCAACACTACGGTGAATAAATCTACCCCCACCTCTACTACCCAGCCAGTGTTCGCCATCCACGATCCATTTCCCGCGCAGCATCACTTTCTCTGGGAAACCGATTAAATCCCAACCCTCATACAAATTGTAATCCGTGCGCATGTGAGCGCGTTCAACTCCGTAGCGCACCTGCTTTTCTGGATCCCAAATCACCAAATCCGCATCGGTGCCAGGTAAAATTGTCCCTTTCTGCGGGTACATTCCAAAAATCTTGGCAGCATTGGTACTGGTTAGTGCCACAAATTGATTCGGTGTGATTTTCCCAGCCCGTACCCCGTAGGTCCACAGAATTGGCATCCGATCTTCAATCCCCGGCAAACCATTGGGTATTTTCGTGAAATCGTCCCGCCCAAGTTCTTTGCCGGCAATTTTCACAGCCTGGCCTTCATACATGATAGGTTTGGTTCCATCATAGAAAAATGGGCAGTGATCTGTTCCAATGGTCTGGATGATGCCCTGCTGTAAACCTTCCCATAATCTAGCATTATCCAAAGCGGAGCGTACTGGAGGAGAACTCACCCATTTCGCGCCATCCGGACGCTTTAATTCCTGATCAGTAAAGAATAAATACTGCGGGCAGGTTTCTCCCATGACCATCAATCCATGTTTGCGGGCGTAATCCAACTGATCCACTTCACCGCCAACATTCATATGGACAATATATAAAGGCGCTTGCGCTTGCGCAGAGAGCGCACAGGCACGTAGGACCGCTTCCACTGCTCCCCACGCCGGTCGGGTATGTCCATGCCATTCTGGAGAAGTTCTACCAGAAGCCAGGGCTTCTTTCACCAGAATATCGATCACATCCCCATTCTCAGCGTGCAGCATCGTCAGGATTCCATTTTGCCTGGCCAGGCGCATCACCTGGAAGATACCTCCATCGTCCAATCGCAGATTGTTGTTATAGGCCGTAAATACTTTAATACTGCTGATTCCTGCGGAGGGGAGCCAGCTGATTCCTCTTTCGATTTCTGGTGTCAGTCGGGTGATGTTGATATGAAATCCATAGTCGATGGCAGCTTTCGAATCTGCTTTCTGATGCCACCACTCTACATCCTCTTCAAGCGAGGTGTGATCTTGTGAAATAAAATCGAGGGCTGTGGTGGTGCCGCCAAAAGCAGCTGCTTTATGCCCGGTGTAGTGATCATCAGATGAGACTGTTCCGAACATTGGCAAGTCCAGGTGGACATGTGGATCGATACCGCCTGGGAAGATCAACTTTCCGGTTGCATCGACCACATCCGCTTCCGGGTGGATAAGATTCTCTCCGATCTGGACAATCTTTTCATTGTCAATCCACAAATCACCTCGTGAGGTGTCTGATGCTGTTACGATCGTGCCATTTTTAATCAAGGTGGACATTTTTACCTCCCATATCCGGTGGGTCTTTCTGCAAGTAAAAGTAACCCAACCACTCGGTGATCTGCGGATCGAGTTGCATGCTTTCCGGGTTTTGAAAAGGTTCTGCCGGTATGTTCGCCCGTTCACGCAGCGATTGCCAAAGAATCGACCGTTCTTCTGATCGGACTACTAGATCTGAGATGGTTTTTGCCTGGGTCAGATATTCACCAGTCGTATATACGAAAGTAATCCGCTTCCAATTAGATGCTTCCACAGGTTGTGCGAGCGGAACCAAAGGGCCAATCTGGATTTTGTAGTATTCTTCTCGTGCTCGCGGATGATCTGCCTCATCTTTGAGTAACTCTCCCCGGGTGGTCAGTTCGTTGCCCCTTACTTCAGCCAGGTAATTAATACGTCCCCCATCTGGAGGAGGAAAAACGGACGTTTGATAAAACGCAAGAAAATCGACATCCACTACTTTGGGCGCTTTGCGGAATGGAATACGGTACCAGCCTAACAAACGCGCAATCTCCATATCGCGAACAGACGGAATCACACATACCAGGATCAGAGAGTAAGGCTTAATTTCTACGGGCATCGATACTCCTACGAATAACTCAATTATAAGCCAAGTACAGATATCGCTTTATATGCATGCGGAATCCGATCCCAGAATTGCTCACGCATTTGTGATGGTGTGCTGTAATCCGGAACAAAAAACCTCCCCACATTTGTGAGGAGGTTAAGATGCAATACTTTTTTGGATTAGATCAATCCAACGCGTTGATTGAACTCGGTGATTAATCCATCAATCTCTTCAGCCTGTCCCTGGACGGTTGTAAAGTAGTCCCGTTCGTACCACATGTCTTGAATTTCATTATAGGTTTTACCCTGTTGTTCCACCCAGGTGAAGTATTTCAGGTTGTGGACTCGTCTGCGATCAGCATAGGTTAGCTCAACCAAATTCTCAATGGTCTGCCCATGCAGGTACCTGCCGTAAGTTTCAGCAGCATCGGCTATTGTGAATTCTCCAAGGTCTGCATGCATCTCGGTCAGACGGCTGCCATACAAATCCATTGAATCAGTGAGAACAGTCAGAACAATATCCTGGTTCGTCAGCTCATTGTATTTGGCAAACTTGACAGCAGACAGCACATTGGAAATGCCGGAGAATCCGAGTAAATTGAGGCGTTTAATCACTTCTTCAGGTACGCCTTTTTTCGCAAGGTACTTTCTACCTTCAGGTTCATTGAACAGGCGGGCAATATTTACAACGGCATTATCATCAATTGCAGCCACAAAATCAGTATTCTTTACATTATGAATCCAGGGTACGTGTTTATCCCCAATTCCCTCGATCCGATGAGCGCCAAACCCATTCTCCAACAAGGTGGGGCATTGGAGCGCTTCGCTGGCAACGATCTTACTGTAGGGGAAGATCTGTTTAAGATAATCACCGCTGGCTATCGTTCCGGCTGAACCGGTTGCTGAAGCCATTCCGCGATATTCATCTTTTGGACCCATCACCTGCTTTAGAATTTCTTCCATGGCATGCCCGGTGACTTCGTAATGCCAGAGATAGTTACCCCATTCTTCGAATTGGTTGAAGATCATCAAGTCTTGCCCGGAGTTTCGCAGTTCCCAGCATTTATCGAAAATTTCTTTTACATTCGATTCAGTGCCCGGAGTAGCAATCACTTCGCCAGCAACCTTCTCTAGCCACTCAAAACGTTCCCGGCTCATACCTTCGGGTAAGATCGCAATCGAATCGCATGCCAAGAGAGCGGAGTCATACGCTCCTCCGCGGCAATAATTGCCAGTGGAAGGCCATACTGCTTTTTGAGTCGTCGGATCGTATTGTCCAGTTACCAATCTTGGAACCAGGCAGCTGAATGCCGCGCCTACCTTGTGAGCGCCGGTAGGGAACCATTTGCCAATGATGACAACAATTCTCGCCTCAGTACCGGTCAGCGAGGATGGCAATTCCATGAAATTGACTCCTCCAAAACCGCCGCCTTTGATTCCACCGGTTCATTGTGCCAGTTGATGCGAAACAGGTTGCGGGGAGCGACATCCCACAGGCCGATCGATTTCAATTCTTGCTTCACTTTTGCAGGAATCAGAGCGGGATTCTTCATTTGAGCAAACGTCGGGATAATGATATTCCGTTCCCTCGCCCGCTTTATTGCACGTTCCTGACGATCAGGATGTACTGTTAGATCAATTTTTGCCATTCATGACTCCTTTTTTTGAGAAAAATCATCTGGTTCTTCACTGGTAATATAAATGGGCCTGCCTTTAGCTTCATCATAAATTCGGCCGATATATTCACCTAAAATTCCCAATGACATCAATTGAACGCCGCCTAAAAACAGAACGGCAATCAAGGTGGTCGCCTGACCTAAAAATGCTTGTTGACCAGTCAACCTTTCAATGATGACTACCGGAATTGCAATAATACTGATCGCTGCTGAGACAAATCCAACGTAAGTTGCCAATTGAAGTGGAAAATAAGAAAAGGAAGTGATCGCATTTAAAGCCAGCTTCATCATTTTCTTGAATGGATATTTGGTCACCCCGGCAAAACGTGCTGCCCGGCGATAGGGTAAGCCGATTTGTTTGAAGCCGATCCAGGCTGACATACCCCGTAAGAAACGATGCCTTTCTCGCATCCGATTCATCACATTAACGACTTTACGATCCATCAATCGAAAGTCACCGGTATCCATGGGAATTTTTATATCGGTTATCTTAAATATCAAACCGGTAGAATAGGGATGCGGTGGTCTTTTTGAACCAGGTTTCGCCTTCTCGTTCTGCCCTGACGGCATACACGACCTCGTACCCTTCTTTCCATTTGGTAATCATCTCTAAAACGACTTCTGGTGGGTCTTGCAGATCTGCATCAATAATCACAATGGCATCCCCGCGAGAATAATCCAAACCCGCAGTCACTGCGATCTGGTGCCCAAAATTCCGCGCGAAGATGACTGCTCTGATCCTTGGATCTTGCTTTGCCATTTCGCGGATAACTTCAGTTGAACCATCAGTGGATCCATCATCTACCAGTACCAATTCCCACGGTTCACCGGTCCGGTCCATCACTTCAACCATACGACGGTGAAGCTCAGGTAGACTCTCGTGTTCATTATAGACAGGAGCAATAATCGAATACTTTGGGTTACTCATGCCACCTCTCCAGTACTTTCTTCAACTCAATAAGATCAGGTTGGATCACAACTGGCTCTGTAACCGCCTGCATGGCTGAGCGAACATCCTTCAATCCGCTGCCAGTATTGATCACCAAAACCTGGTCATCTGAACCAATTTCGCCAATTTCAATTGCTTTCAATAAACCCGCATACGCTGCTGATCCAGCTGGTTCAGCAAAGATCCCTACCTTGCCTAATTCTGCTATTGCGTCAATGATTGCCTGATCTGTAACCTTTAGGTATTTTCCACCGGTTTCACGAGCAGCTCTTACAGCCCGGACTCCATCTCGTGGAAAATCTACTGAAATACTATCAGCTACAGTAGTGGCAATTACAGGTAATATTTCTTCATTCCCGGCCTCAAAAGCATTCGCAATTGCAGCTGATCCTTCTGATTGTACACCATAGATACGAGGTATCTGCTCTAGCCAGCCGAGCTCAGCCAGGTCTTTGAAACCCTTGTGAATGCCAGAAATAATATTCCCATCGCCAACCGAGACAAATATTGCGAGCGGTTTCTTGCTGGTTGGTGATCCAATCAGCATCTTTTCCCAAATCTCAAAAGCGGCGGTCTTTTTCCCTTCGACCGTGAATGGATTGTAACCAGTATTCCGACAGTACCAGCCAAATTGTTGAGAAGCTTCGATGGTCAGATCAAACGCAGAATCATAATTCCCATCCACCAGAATTACTCTGGCACCAAAAACCAACAATTGAGCTATTTTTGCAGGTGGTGCGGATTTCGGGGCAAATATGGTCGCTGGCTGTCCCACCGAGGTTGCCATACAAGCTAGTGCTGCACCGGCATTCCCTGTTGATGCAGTTACCACCATCTTTGCAGATATTTCTCTAGCTCGTGCAACCACAATCGCACTGGCGCGGTCTTTAAATGACGCGCTCGGGTTCTTTCCTTCATCTTTGATCCAGATTTTTTGAATGTTTAACTTTTCTGCGAGTCTACTGGATTCAAAAATGGGCGTGTTCCCAGCAGCGCGAAATGGTGTCCCGTACGCACCTGGATCTTGAACGGGCAACAAAGGTAAATATCTCCAGAGGGATGGCTCGGTTGATGCTTGAATTTGTTTCGGGGAAGTGTGTTTGTTGATCTGATCCAGATCCAAAACGACATCCAGATTGCCGCCATCTTTGGGGCAAATATAGGTGACTTGTGAAGGTGAAAAGGATTCACCGCAGATCGAGCACTTATAACCTAAGAATTTTTCTGGCATGGTTGCTTATCCGGTTTGAGATTGTCAGACAATTATATTGTACCCGATTCTAGATCAAATCCAAATCAGTTGGAGGTCTCAATCACAGGCGGAATGATTGTTCTACTTTCCACATCAACCAAACCCTGATCGGTAATTCCCAGCTCTGGTACGGTTGGTAAGGAGATAAATGAGAGAGCCATAAATGGTGCTGCCAATATGCCGCCTAGTTTTGAATAAGCTGAATTCAGTGCTGACAATTCCAGTATTACCTCTGCGGCGGTTTTATCACTCATTAAACCCGCAACAGGTAATGGAAGTACCCCGATCACTTTTCCACCATCAGCAAGTGCCAACCCACCATGCATCGCTTGGACAGCGCGAATACAGGCCGCCATGTCTTCATCACTGCACCCTGCCACCACAATATTGTGATGGTCATGTGCTACCGAGGAAGCGATTGCACCACGTTTAAGACCAAAGCCACGCACAAAAGAGATTCCAATATTTCCATTTTTCCCATAGCGTTCAACAACTGCCAGCTTAAGAATATCCTGATCCATATCCGTCTGCACACAACCCTCACACACATCCAACCAGCCGGTCTCACGTTTGTTGATAATCTGATCGCGGATCAAATCAATCACCCAAACTTTTGCTTTTTTACCAGAGGATAGCAGCTTAAAATCTTCTGCCTTGATCCCGCGTGTCACATGAATGGATTGCATCAAGTCTGATGGATATTCCCGAGTTTTAGGGATGGTATTTAACCGGTAACCATTGGCAACCAATTTGCCATTTTGAATCACCCTCTCAGTTCGGATTTGATCTAAGGAAGGGCTCAGGATTAAGTCAGCAAATCTACCGGGAGAGATACTCCCTACCAGATGATCGATCCGAAAATGGCGGGCTGAATTGATGGTTGCCATCTGAATTGCTTTTACCGGAGGTACGCCAAGCCGAATAGCGGTATTCACCATGTAGTCAATATGCCCTTCGGTTTCAATTTCAGTTGGATGCTTATCATCTGTACAGAACATCAAATTGCTAAAGTCAATCCCTGCTTTGAGTGCACCAGTTACGATTGGCTCTAAATTCCGTTCTGAGCTTCCTTCACGGATGAGCACAGAGAGCCCCAACCGTAAGCGAGTCAGCGCATCTTGAAAATCCACGCACTCATGGTCATCGGATAAGCCGCCGCAGGCATATCCATCCAAAGCCTTTCCGGTCAATCCGGCTGTGTGACCATTGGAGATTTTCCCCAGTGCCTCTGCCCGTTCTATCTTTAACAAATACTCGTCTTGCATACCAAGCACTTTTGATGGGTCCAGCTCACCCAGACTAATCGATTGCTCCCAACCTAAAACTTCAGATACGTCTGCCAGATTCAGTTCTCCGCCGGTTGTTTCCAACCCCGGTGCAGTTGGTACCCGCGAGGAGACCTCCAGAAAGATTCGGTATGGCAGATCGATCTGTGTCCGCGAATTAATGCTCGTAACCATGCATTCCAGCCACATTGGATATCTCCATCGGATCGACAAACATCGATGTGGTTCCATGCGGAACAATCACTTCAGCCAGATGTTCTGGCGTGAGCAAAGTCGAATCGATGTGAACATGGGTATCGATCAAACCGGGAAGTGCATAATCACCCTTCCCATCCAGCGTTTTTTCGGCTGTCAGGTCAGCTAGCATGAGATGGAAGCAATGCGCCCATTTATGATACCCAAATCCGTCTCGAAAATTTCTCCCGAATACACATTCACCAATTTTACATTGGTGATCTTTAGATCCAATGAACATCACCCATGCCTGCCTGAATTAATTGTTTTCGTTCAGAAATATTCATCTTCACCTCAGATTTTCAATACCAGAGTTCCGGAGTTGCCTTTGCTAGTGAATAGGATGCTTTTTTGACAAATAATCCGTAGAGACACCTGATCAATGGTTTCTCTGCGGATTCTTTCTCATATTACCAATAAAGGCAACCTGTACCTTACATACCTCGCTCACCACGGATATAGGGAATCCCAAGGGCAGCCGGTGTGCCAATACGCTTCTTGATTGCCTCCCGTCGAACCAAAAACGAGCACGATGATAGTGAAAGCGTATGGCAGCATCTGCAGAAAGAAACCGTAGTATGGATTATAGTAGAATGGATTTGCCAATCCTAAGATCATAGTTGGTCCCTGAATATCAAGCACCAACCGTCGCAATGCCCCGAAGATGTAAGCTCCAACTGCTGCCCGCATCGGATTCCACTGGGCGAAGATGACCAGCCCGACGGCGATCCAGCCTTCTCCAGATGTGGTCTTCTCACTGAACCAACCCGGAGAAATGGACAGACTGATTGCGGCTCCTGCCAAACCTGCGAACATTCCACCGATGAAGGTGTACAGGTATCGCATCTTGAAGACATCAATGCCCTGTGAATCTGCGGCTGCCGGGAATTCACCAACCGCCCGTAAGTGCAAACCAGGTCGAGTTCGGTTGATAAAATACCAGACCAAGGGAAAAACAAAGTATCCTACATAAACCAGAACGCTATGATTGGTAAAAAATATCTTTCCAATCCATGGGATTTGTGACAGGAATGGAATGGTATAATTTGGTAGGATCGGCACATCCGTAAGACTGTTCAATCCCTCACCCAACACGACGCTTACACCTGTTGCAAGAAAGTTCAACGAAAGGCCGCTCACAACCTGGTCAGCTTGTAATTTGATGGTTGTAAATGCATGCACCTGACTGATCAGTCCGGCCGCGAGCATCCCAACTACCACACCCATCCAGGGTGAGCCCCAATGGGCTGAGATACTATATGCAGCCATCGCTCCCAAAAGCATCATACCTTCCACCCCCAGGTTCATGATGCCCGATCGTTCTGCCAGTATTTCACCAAGGGTCGCAAAGAGCAATGCTGTTCCTGTGGCAACACCTGCCTGTAAAACAATCAATAAATCCATTAGTTCTCCTCCGTCACGCGGGAGATGTACACTCGATTGCGAACAAAGAAATCACTGGCAATCAGACAAACAAAGATGACACCCTGGATCATGGTCGGAATTCCCTTGGGCTGTAGTTCGCGTCCGGCCAGGATAAGTGCACCAAACAAAATTGATACTACGATCACCGCCAATGGATTCAGTTTCGCAAGCCAGGCGATGATGATGCCGGTAAACCCATACCCGGGTGAAATTGCACCTTGCAACCGGTGCACAACCCCGGTGATCTCAGACATACCTGCCAGACCGGCCAACGCGCCAGAGAGAGCCATCACCCAGACAACATTTTTGCCAATCGAAATGCCTGAATACTTCGCAGCTTTGGCATTGTCTCCGATCAACCGGATTTCGTAACCCCATTTGCTGCGATACAGAATAAACCAGATCACGACCGCGGCTACCAGGGCAAAAACAAGCCCAAAGTGGGTAGTAAGTCCACGTGTCCACGGGAACCGTTTTGCTCAATTCGGAAATACGCGGAAGCCAGGCATTCTTTGCAAAGGTCTTTGACATCTGAAAGCCGGCTTCAGACCAGACCGCGTAAATGAAATAGTTATTCCAGAAAACCGCGATATAGTTCATCATCAGTGTGCTGATGATTTCGTTGACGTTGAATTTGACCTTCAATATCCCAGGGATGATTCCCCAGAGAGCGCCGCACAACATGCCTGCCAGCATCATCACCGTGATAAAGATCCACTTGGGGGTAGTGGCAGGTAAAACCGGCAGCAGCACAATCACACTGGCGCCAAATGCTCCCAGAAAGAATTGACCTTCTGCACCGATATTCCACAATTTCATGCGGAAAGCGATCGAACAAGCCAGACCAACCAACATCAATGGGATAGCTTTGACCATCGTATCAGAGAAAACGCCAAGTGATCCGAAGGAGGCTTTCCCGATATGCACATAAGCTTTTACTGGGTCGCCACCCCCCAGTGCAATCAGAATCGCTCCAACGAGAGGGCAATAACAACCGCTAGCTACTGTAAGCAGGAAAGATAGCCATTTAGGTGCTTCATTCAGCCGTGGTTCAACACAAACTCGGTATGGGAAAAAGATTCTGGTTTTTGGGGAGGGTTCAGAACAGTTTCGCTCTTCCATACTAATGCACTCCCTCAGTGTGAATTTGATCCATGGGGGTTCCGGTCATCATCAGACCGATCTTTTCGATATCGCCGTCAGTCACTTCACCCATGATCTTTCCTTCATAAATGATATAGATACGGTCACTCAACGCCAGCAATTCTTCCAACTCCTCAGACACGAGTAAAACGGCAGATCCTGCTTCACGCTGCTGTAAGAGCAATCGCTGAACACCTTCAATTGCGCCCACATCCAAACCGCGGGTGGGTTGGACAGCAACCATCAATTTGGGTTCTGATGAAATTTCGCGAGCCAGGATGACTCGCTGTAAATTTCCGCCAGAGAGCAGACGCACCGGAGTAGTTATCAGCGGAACCGAAATGTCATAATCTGTCTTTAGTTTCTTGGCATATTTTTCAGCAGCAATCAGATCAATGAGCCAACCAGAACCTATAGGTTTCTGATTGTAATTTTTCATGATTACATTGTCGGTCACGCTCAAATTGGGGGCAGAACCCACATGCGTTCGGTCTTCCGGAACGTGAGAGACACCTTGCTTGATAGTATCTTTCACAGAATGGTTGGTGACGTCTGTTGACTGCACGGTGATCTTCCCAGATTTGGACTTGCGCATCCCGGTAATCACTTCAGCCAGTTCACTCTGTCCATTCCCAGCTACACCAGCCAGGCCAACAATCTCTCCGGCTCTTACGTTCAAGCTGACCCCGCGCAGTGCCGGCAAACCTTTATCATTATCAGCTTCCACCTGGTCAATCGATCAGAACCACTTGACCCGGCTTGACAGGTTTCTTCTCAATTCGAAATAAGACTTCCCGTCCGACCATTAACTTTGCCAGACCTTCCCGAGAGGTCTCCCTGAATCGGAATTCCCGCTGCAGTTACTCTTCCACGTCGCAACACGGTTACTCGATCTGAGATTTCCATTACTTCATTCAATTTATGGCTGATGAAGATGATCGACTTACCTTCACTCGTCATCACCCGTAGTGTTTTGAATAAATCTTCAATTTCAGACGGCGCCAGAACTGCCGTTGGTTCATCCATAATCAGCACTTTTGCTCCGCGGTACAACATCTTCAATAATTCTACACGTTGTTGTTCACCGACAGTAAGCTGCCAGATCTTGGTACGTGGATCGACCTTTAGACCCAAGCGGTCACCCAACTCACTGAATTTTCTCATCATAATCTTGCAAATTGATAATAAACCTGGGTTCTTTTAACCCAAGCAGAATATTCTCTGTCACAGTTTGTGATGGAACCAGCATGAAATGCTGATGCACCATCCCAATCCCCGCGTGAATTGCATCTTGCGGAGAACTGAACTTTACATGTTTTCCAAATACTGAAATCGATCCCGCATCTGCGCGGTACAGACCGGCCAGAATGTTCATCAATGTGCTTTTTCCAGCGCCATTCTCGCCCAGTAAAGCATGCACTTCACCTTCACGAAGATCAAAATCTACTTGATCATTTGCCAGTACCCCTGGAAATTTCTTTACGATTCCCTGCATCCTGACGTAGACTGGCTGGTTCAATGGGTTGATCTACGCGTCATCCATGCCTCCTTCGAATCAGATCAATCATCAGACCCTAACCAGTGTCAACAGATTAAGTGAAAAACTGGGGTCGGACATAGACCTCGTCCGACCCCATGACAGGTACTAGTAATTATTCGGGTAGTTCTGCGGTAATGCCTTCAGCCCACCACTTCATACAATACTTGCATTCAAGTCCTTCAGCGCCCGGAGGGAACTGATCGAGGTCAGCTTGTTCCATCTTTTCACCTTCAGGAACGACTACATTACCCTGATTGTCTTTGATCGGACCAGAGAAGACGTCAAAGCGGGTGAATTCACCGGCCAGCATCTTGGCCAGAGTGTCTTTCACCAAGTTGAACATCTTCAGCGGGTAGATCAGCAACACCCGGCTGAGGAGTCTGACCTTCCATAAAGCCGTACAGACCCTAAACCACCAGTGTTGGCATCGAAGTAATCCCAACCGACTGTGTAGGTGCCTTCTTTATCGCCCTTGATGACACGGGCGAATTCAGGACCCCAGTTCCAGTAAGGAGCGGTCAGGCAGACTGCGGAAGTACAAGAGCCACCCCAGTCATAGGTGATGCCCCAAACGCCTTCGCGAGCTTCAGCGGCTTTGGCAGAAGACGGGGTATCAGCACCGGTGAAGACAACCTGAGCGCCGGCATCAAACAGGGAATCAGCACCCTGGCGTTCGACGATCGGGTCATGCCAGGTGTTGATCCAGCGGACATCCATGGTGCATTCGGGGCAGGTCTTGCGCATACCAAGGGCGAATGCATTTCCTAAGCGCAGTTCTTCCGGGATCGGGAAGGTGGCGATATAACCAACTTTCATATTGCCATCCATCTTGGCGCGGGAACCGGACAGCATACCGGCCAGATATTTCATATTTTCCATGGCGCCGAACAGGTTACCAAAGTTGGTCATATTGGATTTGTAACCAGAAATGTGAATGAAGGTTTGATCCGGGAATTCTTCCGCAACCGCTTCCATACCATCCATGTAACCAAAGGATCCACCGAAGATGATATCAAAACCCTTGCGGGCGAGAGCGCGGAAGACCTGTTCGGAATCGGCGCCTTCAGCGACGTTCTCAATGTAGGCAACGTGGACATCAGGCATGGTGGATTCGACAAATTTCAAACCATCATACTGAGCCTGTGACCAACCACCATCATCATGGACGCTGAGCATCACGAAGGCGGCGTTGATATTTTCCGTCTTCAATATCAGGGATTTGCAATTCGCCAGCAGCGGGTGCTTCAGCGGCAGGTGCTTCAGCAGCAGGAGCTTCGGCAGCGGGAGCTTCAGCAGCGGTGCTTCAGCGGCAGGTGCTTCAGCAGCAGGTGCTTCAGCAGCAGGTGCTTCGGCGGCTGGAGCCGGGGTGGCAGCGGGTGCGCATGCAACCAACATCATTGAGGCGACCAGCAATGCAGCAGCAATACGCCAGATAATTGATTTATTCATGGAACTCCTCCTCAAAAAATTGTGGTAAATGATTGTCTTGACAAGATGGTAAGGACACTGATTTTCTCTAGTTTCCACCTCCTTTCAATCACAGGAATTCAATATGGGTTGCAATATTTGCAAGTTGATAAAATTAATGAACAGAATGACTTCTTACTGGCTGATGCACTTATTTTACTCGAAAGTCTGGAAATGCCACCTATCAAATAACCTGAATAGTGAGACAATTTGTAGGTAATTGTCTATACAATTATCAGACCCCCGCACATATTGTACGGGGGTCTGTTAGTATTATGGGACGATCACTGTTCCAGTCTCACCCTTGAGGGCGCGCCCGATATTTTCGGGATTGGTGATGATCGCTTTCTTGCCACCACTCTCAAAGAATTTCAAGATCGCCTGGATCTTGGGAAGCATGGAGCCTTTGGCGAAATGGCCATCGGCCATATATTGCTTGGCTTCGGCAACCGTCATCTGGTCAAGCCATTTCTGGTCGGGTTTATTGTAGTTGATGGCTACTTTTTCCACCGCAGTGGAGATGATGAACAAATCGGCATTGATCAAGCCAGCCAGTACAGCAGATCCGAAATCCTTATCGATTACGGCTTCAACACCCACCAGATCGCCATTCTCTTTTTCAATGACCGGAATACCACCACCGCCTACACCGACCACCAGTAAAGCCCTTGTCGACCAGATCTTTGATCGCAGGAGCTTCCACGATTTTGGAAGGGATCGGAGAGGGAACTACCCGGCGCCAACCGCGGCCAGCATCTTCCACAACGGACCAGCCATCTTTTTCGGCATGTTCTTTGGCTGTCTTCTCATCCATGAATGAACCAATCGGTTTGGTTGGGTTCTGGAAGGCTTTGTCATTCCGATCGACGATAGTTTGGGTTACTACGGCGACGGCAGTTTTTCTTGATACCGCGTTTCAGGAACTCATTGTGGAGGGCTTGCACGAACATGTATCCGATCGCATCCCTGGGTATCAGCACCACAATAATCCAGGGGAACCGGGTGCAAGTTCATGCAAAGATAATCTCTGACCGACGCAGAATGAAACCAACCTGTGGACCATTTCCGTGAGAAACAACCACATCCCAGCCGGCTTCGATCATATCCACAATATGCTTCATGGATTCTGCACCAGCAGCATACTGATCTGGAATAGTCTTGTGTTGTTCGTCCAAGATCAACGAATTTCCGCCAACTGCTACTACTGCAACACCTTTTTTTGTCATTTCTTCAAAATCTCCTATTTGAGTTGGATTACATGGTTAAGGCCATTACGGCTTTTTGTACATGGATGCGGTTCTCAGCTTCATCGTAAACAACCGACTGCTGACCATCGATCACAGCATCCATCACTTCGATATTCCGATCTGCTGGCAGCGGGTGCATATAAATCGCATCCTCTTGTGCCAGCTTCATGCGGCGTTCGTCCGTCATCCAGCTTTCGTACTTCTTGATGATCTTGGCGCCTTCTTCAGGATCAGGAGTATGGACCATTGCGCCCCAGCTCTTGGCGTACACGATATCAGCATCCTTGAAGCCTTCATCCATATCATCAACAACTTCGAAACTGGTACCGAACTTTCGCGCCTGTTCTTTAGCTTGTTCCATGATTTCTGGCATCAGCTTGAACTCCGGCGGGTGAGAGAGAACCACATCCATGCCAAAGCGTGGCATCTGTAAAATCAAACTTTGCGGAACAGACATGGGTTTCTGGTATGATGCTGCGTATGCCCATGATACTACCATCTTTTTGCGGCGAAGATCCTTCCCTTTTTTCTCGATGATTGTCATCAAATCTGCAAGACATTGGAAGGGGTGGTATACGTCACATTGCATATTGAGCACTGGAACACGGGAGGATCTGAGCTACCTCGTTGATGTATCCATTTCCATCACCCCAATCGCAATGGCGAATGGAGATGCCATCGAAATAGCGGCCATAGATTTCACCAATTTCTTTGGCAGTATCACCGTGTGAGATCTGAGTGGTTCTAGATTCGATAAAGGCCGCGTGTCCGCCCAATTGAGCCATACCGGCTTCGAAGGATCCACGGGTGCGGGTGCTGGTAAAGAAGAACAACATCGCCAATACTTTATCCCGCAAATAGGGTGTCAGTTCGCCCAATGCACGTTTGCGTTTCAGGTCAAACGCAACTTCCAATACGGTCTCGACTTCCTCTTTGCTGAAGTCGAGATCCCCAATTAAATCTCTTCCGTGTAAGTAAGTTTGCATAATATCACTCCTGGTTTTCAATTCAAAAATAACATTATCCAGCTTGTTAGCTGATTAATTCCACTAAGATCGCCGGCAGCATCGCATAAAACTCAGTTGCTTTTACAACTTCACTCAAGGGAACACATTCCAAAACAGCGTGCGCTACCCGTTCATCGCCCGGCCCAAATCCGATACTAGGAATGCCAGCTTTTCCTGCCCAGTAGATTCCGTTGGTACTGAAATCCCATTTGCCGCTAGGCGCCTCCGGCATTTCCATCAGCTTGCGGACAGTCTGGCCAGCTTGTACCAACGGGTGCGCATCTTCGATAGCCCAGGCTGGGAAGTACTTATCAACCGGGAATACGAACCCGGTGTACGATGGTTCATCGTAGAACAACTCTTCCACTGTTGACTGAACCACGATCTTTTTCTGGGATGAGGCTCTTAACTTGCTCGATTGCCTGTTCCTTGGTTTCGCCGAATGTCATGCGCCGGTCGATGAAGATCACTGCTTCATCCGGTACGGCGTTGATGCTGGCGGTGCTGACTTTCATATCACTGACGGTGATTTTGCCATTCCCCAGGAAGGGATGGTTGCCCAGCTTCGGTTCCAGGTCACGAATGCCAGCGATAACTGGCAGCAGTTTATAGACTGCGTTATCACCCAGATGGTTGCTGGCTGCATGAGCACTCTTACCTTTTGCAGTCACTTTCAGTTCGATTCGGCCTTTATGACCGCGATACACATTCATTCGGGTTGGCTCGCCGATCACCACAAAATCCGGCTTGACTTTCGGGTCCACCTCAACAAATGTATTCGGAGCAATACCATCACACCATTCTTCCATATTTCCGAAGTAATAGGCTGTCCAGCCATCCAAAAAGCCCAGATCACGGGCAATCGCCAATCCATAAATCATGCCGGGCGTGCTGCCTTTTTCATCGCAGGCTCCACGAGCATACAGTATAGCCGCCTTCGACCTTGCCTTTGAACGGATCCCATTGCCAGGTGGTTGGATCACCAACACCAACCGTATCAATGTGTGAATCGAAGACGATCACTTTTTTGCCGTTGCCGATCCGGCCAAACACGTTGCCCATTTTATCGAAACGAGCTTCTTCAAAACCAAGCTGCTTCATCTCCGCAATAATCCGTTCGCCTACATCCTTCAACTGCGAGTTCATCGATGGGATGGCGCAGATCTCACGCATAAATCGGATGATATCATCCTTCGTGTGCGTTTACTTTTGCTTGAATTTCACTTACTTGCTTTGTATCGATCATAAGTCACCTTTTACCTTACTTGAACTGCCGCCAACCGAGCGGACAACATGGAATCGGAAATATCCCGGCAAGAAATACGAAAATGAATAATCGATCACTCGGTTCCGGAAGTGGAATACAGTCGGGCGACAAATAATTGCAATCCATCACCGCGTTGGATCTCGAATTCACGAGCAATATCCGAAGTTGCATCTACCACCCGAATTTCAGTATTCGAATAGGATAGATGCAGGATATCCCCGCTTGAGCATAACATCCAGCACAGAGCCAGTGAACTCGATGGTGACCTCTGCCTGGCTGAGGATATCGATCGGAAGATATCAATGAGGAAAGCCACCGGGCGGGCATCGGCGCGAATGATACGTGCCACCCGCGTAACGATTGGACCCTTCTTCTACTCCCAAGATATCGCCTGGTCCAGATTTGCCTGAATCTGCTGAACTTTCAGGTCATCCATCGATACTTCCAGTTGAATGCGCTCAGCCAGTGTCTCAATACTTTCGAGGACTTCCAGGCCGCTCTCAATCACCTGAGGTCGGCCGACCACAAAAGTACCAATCCCCTGCCGGCGGCGGATCAACCCCTGGCTTTCAAAGGAACGCATAGCTTCACGTAAAGTCGCCCGTGAAACGCCTAATTTCTGAGCTAAGAGAGGTTCGGTTGGCAGACGATCGCCTGCTGGGGTCTGCGCGATTAGATTCGCCAGACCTATTTGCAAGTTTTTCGTAAGGGTGTGCTTTTTTCTGCATCTCTACTCGATTAGTTCTATGAATTTCATCTGGGTTACATCGACCAGACCTTTATCCGAAATACGTAATTCAGGAATCACCACCAACGCTAGCAGACTCATCTGCATGTTCGGATTGTTCAAAGTACAACCACATTCTTTAAAACCAGCCAGTACATTGGCCGCTTTGCGTGCAACCGTCTGACCTGATTCGTTGGACATCAACCCAGCGATCGGAAGTTCAACCAGACCCTGTGACTTCTCCCCGCAAAACGACCACCTGCCCACCGCCGCATGCAGCCAGGGTATTCACTGCCTGTGCCATGCAAGTTTCATCGGTGCCAATCACAATCATTTGGTGGCAGTCATGTGCGACCGTGGTGGCTACTGCGCATGGTTCGGTAAAACCAAACCCGTTCACCAATCCCATCTGCATCTTTACCGTTATTGTGATGCCGGTCGACCAATGCGATTTTGGCCAGATCATTGGCTATATCGATTTTAATCTGATCATCCTGTACTGGCATCTCGACACACCAAATGATGGGTTGGCGCCTGATTCTCGATCACACCCAGCGTATGAACCTTCACTATTCCGGTTTTTTCGGTGTGGATGGCGAAATCTTCCGCAGTTAATTTGCGGGGAAGATGAACCGATTGGATCGCCCATTCGGGATATTGATACTCAGGCAACTCGATCAGCGAATGTCCTGCCTGGCTGATCACTTTTCCTTTGGCAATGACCATCTCTACATTGAATTCAGCCAGGTTCGGAACCAGCACAACATCCGCGTATCTGCCGGCAGCAATCTGCCCGATCTCTTTGCTTATGCCAAAATGTTCTGCGGTATTGATGGTCGCCATCTGGATGGCGCGTACCGGCGGCAGCCCTTGTTGCACGGCATGCCGAATGACTCGATCCATATGACCTTCAGTAAACAGTGTATGCGAATGTGAATCGTCCGTGCACAGTAAGAAATTGCGGGCATCTAAGCCCAATTCAGTGACGGCCCTGCACCTGGGTTACCACATCATGCCAGGCGGAGCCGTATCGCATCATCACTTTCATGCCCTGGCGGGCGCGTTCGACCGCATCTTCCGTACGGGTTCCTTCATGATCATCTTGCGCGCCACCAGCCACATATCCGTGGAATGGTAAACCTAGATCAGGTGAAGCGTAATGCCCGCCAATGGTCTTGCCTGCCTGGTGGGTGAGTTCCATTTCTTCAGCATTTTCGGGTCAGACATTGCAACACCGGGGAAATTCATCACCTCACCCAGACCAATTACGCCATGCCCAGCTGAGAGCTTCTTCCACTTCTTCCGGTCCCAGCACCGCACCCGGAGATTCCATCTCGGGTGCCGATGGTACGCAGGAAGGCACTTGCACCCAAACGTGCAATCGGCTGGTGCGCTGCTTCATCCACCATCAATTTCACACCGCGCAATCCGAACACATTCGCAATTTCATGCGGGTCAATGAAGATACCAGTAGTACCGTGCGGAATAATTGCCCGTACAAACTCAGTCACAGTCAGCATGCCCGATTCCACATGCATATGGGCATCAAGCAAACCGGGTACCAGGTATTTCCCTGATGCATCAATTACTCTGGTGTGCTGATCGATCGTGTGGCTGGCATCACGGCCAACGTAAGCGATCCGTTCGACCAATGACTGCGATATCGGTATGATCGATCGATTTCGCCGGTCTGTACGCAAACCCAACGTCCATTCCGAATGACCAGATCAGCCGGCGGTACGTCCCATGGCACAATCCACCAATTGTTTTCGATCATGATAAAACTCGGGTTGTGCTCATTCGTATTCCTCGCCCTTATACTTCCAATAATCGTCTTGGCTGCCTGGTTGATGCTTGTTGAACCAGCTTGGTCGACATCCACTGTGATCAACTGCCCTTCTTTTACAATTATTTTACCATGCACTACTGTCCAATCGGCCTGCTGGTTGGAGCAGAATACGACTGCCGCTACCGGGTCATGCAAACTGCCGGCATAATTCAAGTTGGTTCAGATTGAGCGCGAAGAAATCTGCACATTTTCCCGGTTCTAATGAGCCGATATCGTTTCGGCCTAGTACCGCTGCACCACCGCGAGTTGCCAATTCCAACGCCTCGCGAGCAGTCATAATGGGTAAATCGGGGGAAGTTGATAATGAAGCGCCCAAGATACCCGCCCGTAAACGAGCCATCAACATCGCCTGGCGCACCTCAGCCAGCAGATTCGATCCATCATTGGATGCTGAGCCATCCACACCCAACCCAACTTTCACACCTGCCTTGCGGTATTCCCAGATCGGAGCAATTCCAGATGCCAGCCGCATATTCGAGCTGGGACAATGCGCCACACCGCAACCGGTGCGGGCATAGACTTCAATTTCTTCCGGGTTGACATGAACTGAATGGGCAAACCAGACATCCTGACCCACCCAATCCACTGATTCCATGTAAGCCACCGGACGGTGACCGAATTTTTCAAGGCAGAAATACTTCTTCATCCTGGGTTTCAGCCAGATGAGTGTGCAAGGTGAACGCCATACTTGCGTGCCATCTCAGCCGAGGCTTTCATCAACTCGCCAGTGACACTGAATGGTGAACATGGTGCCAACACGATCTGGATCATCGCACCTGGTTCTGTTTGGTGATATCGTTGAATCAAGCGTTCGCTGTCTTTTAAAATCGCTTCTTCGCTGTCCACCACACTGTCGGGTGGCAGACCGCCTTTGCTTTGTCCCAGACTCATGGATCCACGGGAGGCATGCAGCCGTAAGCCAATCTCTCTGGCAGCCTCAATCTCATCATCCAGCCGCGATCCATTCGGGAAAAGATACAAATGATCTGATGCAGTAGTACAGCCTGAAAGTGCTAATTCAGCCAACGCTGTCTGGGTAGAAATGAAAATATCATCCGGGGTCATCCGTGCCCAAATTGGGTACAGGGTGGTTAGCCAATTGAATAGATTTGCATTTTGGGCTGCCGGGACAGCCCGGGTCAGTGTTTGATAAAAATGATGATGAGTGTTTACCAGTCCGGGCAGAACTACATGCCCGCTCAAGTCGATAATTTCATCAGCCTGTTGAGGGAGTTCGGAAGTAAAGTCAACCTGCTCAATAAATCCATCTCGAACAAAAAGACCACCATCCGGAATTTCCCGGCGGTGGTCGTCCATCGTTACGAGCGTTTGGGCGTGCCTGACTAATAAAGTGGTCATAGCTCTCAAATCAATCGAAGATTGTATGACAACTATAGCAGGTTTCAGACCCATTGTCAATTGTCAGACAATAGTTCCTGACTAGTTTCTTTACAACTTGTACCTAATTTTTTTCCGAAATATGCAGAAGGCCTCTTGATTCTACTTGATGATAGAATCAAATAGCTGAAAGGGATATGGACTTAATCAAATGTCTAAGCAACAGAGAAAGACACTTATATCGCTTGTCGGAGTTTTCCTGCTTTATTTCGTTGCATTTATTCCTGCAAATTTAAAAGGTGCCAGAGACCCGGTGATGATATCCATTTTTGAGCCGGATGAATTTGCTCAATACTCCATCCCGCGGGATATGCTAACTCGACAAGATACTCCCAAACAGACAATTTACAACTTTATTGCCTATGACCATTATTATTATGGATTTCCTTTCTACCTCAGCAGCATAGCAGCTACTTTTCCACAACTTTTACACGGAGGATGGACCAATCACAACACCCAGGAGACTATGCTGCTCTTGAGGCAATTGGTAAATGTGTTTCCGATGTGCGTTGCTGTTGGTTTGTTAGTGTTCACCGTCACACGATTTCGCAGTCTCATCCTGAGTAATCTGTTAGCCATTTTTATTCTGACTGTTCCGGCAGTGGTTGAAAATAATCTCTGGTGGCACCCGGATAGCCTGGTGATGGTCTTTATCATTGCGACTCTGGCAGCATTGATGGAAGACCGTTTTCGTCTAGGAATATTCTTTAAGTTGGCAGCTATTGCTTGTGGTTTGGCGGTGGGCACCAAAGTACTTGGTTTCTTCTTTTTCCTCACAATCCCGATCTATCTTTTAATGGGTTTTTTTCAAAAACAGTATGATTTGAAAAGAATGGTGTTGTCTTCAATTTGTTTTGTCGGGTTGTTATTTGCAACGATCCTGATCAGCAATCCATATCTGCTCATTCCAAGTGAATTCAACCAAATGGTACAGATCATGACCCGTCAATCGGCAGCGCAATCTGCCGGCTGGACATTGACATATGATCGTGGACCGTATTCCTGGCTGCCAATCATTTCCCGCCTATACGGCTCGCTTTCATTCTGGCTGGTTTGCTTCGGTTGTCTGATTTACACTATTTGGATAAAACAAACCCGTTCCTGGGGTTGGTTGTTACTTAGCTGGATTGCTCCCCTCTCAGTATATATTTTATTTTTTACCGCAATCAAACCCACTCATTTCCTTTTGCCAGTGGCAATTCCAATGTTTTCAGTACTCATCCAGCCCTGGTTGAGTGGAGCCTCAGAAAATGAACGCGGAACCTACTTCCAGCGCACCTTGATATCGAGAATCTCAAAATTGGCGCTTGCTGCAATCCTATTGGTTCAATTTGGGATCAATCTCTCGACCGACATCCACATTTATCAGGAAAAACTATCCCGCGAGGAAAAAAACCCAGTCATTCAATTTTACGATTTATTCTCTGAAGAGTACGGCGATTTGCTTACCTCAGCAACGAGAGTGAAAGTGATGCGTGATGTACGGGCTTACTTTCCGGCTTCTGGAAACGTCAAGGTGAGCGAGTTCTACAACACTCTTACAGATGCTCAACTGCAGAAAAAGAAACCTGATCTATTAATCCTTTGGAATCAGCGAATAAGAGATTACAGCACCCTGAAATCGAAACAAAACGCAATCGATCCGGCTGCATACGAAGAGATCCATCGCTTTTTTATCGAAGCCAAGAATGATCAGATACCTGGTTACCAACTTCTGATGGAAAACCAGGACGTGAAAGCATTCGTTTCCTCTGACTTCGCACAGTTGATAGCGCAATCAAATAAGTTGGAGTAATCTACATTCCAGTAGCAATTTGTGCCGCTCTAAGGGTATTCTTCAGGAGCATTGCAATCGTCATCGGACCGACTCCACCGGGCACCGGAGTGATCCAACCGGCTACCTCTTTGGCTTCCTCGAAAGCCACATCACCCACCAGACGGTAACCCCGCGGACGGCTAGCGTCATCGACCCGGTTGATCCCCACATCAATCACCACTGCACCAGGTTTGATCCAATCACCGCGTACCATTTCAGCTTTGCCGATCGCTGCCACCAGAATATCCGCCTGCCTGACTACATCCGCCAGATTCTTCGTGCGGGAATGGCAAATAGTCACCGTGGCGTTTGCCCGCACAAGCAACAGCGCGACCGGCATACCCACAATGTTCGATCTACCCAACACCACCGCGTTTGCACCTTCTACCTTGATCCCACTTCGACGCAGCAGTTCCATACATCCAAAAGGTGTACACGGAACAAAGAGTGGATCACGTCCCTTTTGAGCCAGGCGGCCGATGTTAATGGGATGAAATCCATCCACATCTTTTTCAATCGCAATCTCCCTTAGAACTCTTTCTTCATCCAGTCCATCTGGCAATGGGAGTTGAACCAGAATCCCGTTTACTTTTGGATCAGCATTCAGCTTGCGTACCAGTTCTTCCAATTCGTTCTGACTTGTGTTGGCGGGTAGATCGTAACCAAACGAAGCAATCCCGGCTTCCAAGCAAGCTTTCTGCTTGGATTTGACATACGACTGTGAAGCAGGATTTTCGCCCACCAACACGGTTGCCAATCCGGGTGCCATATGCCCTGCTTCAATCCAGGCTGCGACCTCCGTTTTAACCCATTCTCGCGTTTCGACTGCGATTGCAGCCCCATCTAAGATCTGTGCTGACATGATTCCCTCCACCTTTGAGGAGTAGTATTTACGAAACTAATCTAGCATAAAGGATACACGATTTATTCTGGAAAAGAAATTAGTTTCTTTGAATTATTGGTGCTACAACCAGGGCATGTGGCGGCCATTTTTGTATTTATGTTATGATTGGGTTCGAAATATACAGAATCCAATCCATTTTTTAAATCGGAGTGATCTCTATGAGCAAAATTTGTGTAATCGGCACAGGATACGTGGGACTTGTCACCGGAACCTGTTTTGCCGACCTTGGCAACCACGTCACCTGCCTGGATATTGATCCTGACCGGATTGAAAAACTCCACCAGGGGATCATGCCAATTTACGAACCCGGCCTGGAAGAATTAGTCGCTCAAAACGTCAAAGCCGGTCGACTTGATTTCACCACCAATTATGAAGACGCTCTCAAAGGCGCCCAATTTGCGTTCATCGCGGTAGGTACTCCTTCTGGTGTGGATGGTGAAGCAGATCTGCAATACGTCCGCCAGGCTGCCGAAGCAGTTGCCGACCTCGTCAACGACCCCATCATCCTGGTCAACAAATCGACCGTTCCGGTCGGTACCGGTGACTGGGTCGCCGACATCATCAACAAACGCCGCAACGGAAAACCTCTGGAATTCCATGTGGTATCCAATCCCGAATTCCTGCGCGAAGGTTCTGCGATCAATGATTTTATGATCCCAGACCGGGTCGTGCTCGGATCATTGGAGCGTTCTGCTGCCGAAGAACTCGCTAAACTATACGCACCTTTACGCTGCGCAGTCCTCATTACCGACCTGCGCACCGCTGAAATGATCAAGTATGCGTCCAACGCTTTCCTGGCGACTAAAATCTCATTCATCAATGAAATTGCCAACATCTGCGACGAACTCGGCGCGGATGTAACCCAGGTTGCACGCGGCATGGGTCTGGATAAACGCATTGGACCAGCTTTCCTGGATGCAGGCATGGGCTGGGGTGGTTCCTGCTTCCCCAAAGACGTGAAAGCCCTGGCGCACATGGCTGTGCTGCATGGCACCCAGCCGCAGCTTGTTGCAGGCTGTGATGGATATCAACCGCAACCAGCGCCGCCGGATCATCGTACGCTTACGCAAGATTCTGGGCACACTGAATGATAAAACCATCGGCGTATTAGGGCTCTCTTTCAAACCAAATACGGATGATATTCGCGATTCACCTCCACTGGAGATCATTTATCTGTTAGAGAATGAAGGCGCACACGTCAAAGCCTACGATCCGCAGGCGATGGAACTGGTAGGCAAAGTAGATAAACGGATTGAACTGTGCGACAACGCTTACGAAGTCGCCAAGGATGCTGATGCGCTGGTATCTGGCTACCATGTGGAATGAATTCAAACAGATCGATTTCCAGAAGATCAAAGAGAGTATGAAACAACCGGTTTTGATTGATGGCCGCAACTTGTATGATCCTGATACCATGAAAGCAATGGGATTTACCTACCACGGGGTAGGGCGCGGAAATTAATTTCTATTTGCACAAAAAATCCCCTTCAGAATTATTCCTGAAGGGGATTTTCTTTACCAGCGGGCATGATGCTCTTCAGCCCAACCGACCAATCCATCTACTGGATAGATCACCCCGGCAGCATCCTTGATTTCTCCACGATATGTTCCAATCATTTGGTGCACCTCTGACCGCAAAATTATCGCTTCAGTTTTTGCGATCCGCTCATAGAATGGAGTGAATTCCAATCGGATGAGATCTGTCTTCGGGGTAGAAATCTTCCAAGGCTTCATAAAATCCACCAGAATCGTATTCAAAATTCAAATCTTCACCAATCTTGATCAACTTTCCATCAACTACCAGTCCATTTTCGGTGAAGCCAGTGCCATCTGTCCACTTGCCGCCCATATTTGCGCCAATTATATGACTACCGCTGCGGCCGGAAAATGCTGCCCAATTCCAGGAAGAAGCGTACTTCCAAACTCCGCGGCCAAAATCCAGGCAAGCGAAGGATTCGCCTTCGCCAAATTTCACCATCTTAGTCCCTACCTTTATCCATCCTTTGGCAGGGAGACACTCTTGTTTGGATGTAAATTGAAATCGGTTCGAACTCCAGGGAATGACAACATTCAGGGTTTCATGCAGGTTGGGTCGCTGAATCTGAAATTCAGCTTCCATCAGATTCTCCCCCAAACTCTTGTGATCTTACCTGAATGGATATCTCATGATCGTGGTCATCCAGGTTAACCAGCAGCTTCGGGTGAGAAAAATCCAACTTTCCCAAAACGGATGAGTTCATCTCGAAACCTTTGCCTAACAGGGTCGAGACCGTTTGTTCGGTAAATTTCTTGGTTTGAAAATCCAGCGAATAGGCAAACGCCAAACCCATGTAATCAATATTAGAGAGGGTAATTGAAAAAAGGTGGGTGGGACTGGTAATACACCAGTAATTCCATTGCTTCTTACGGAAAGGATGTCCGGTCAAATTACAATGATGAACCGGAAATCGGGACCATCCCACTGCTTGCGGATTGAGGCGACCATCTGCCAGACATAAATCGACTGAAGCAGTGATCTCTTTTTCTGATGTCGTTTTCATGGATTCACCTCTTCCGGCTAATTTGCACTACATTCCCACCTGTTGTAAACCAATCATCTCACAAATTAATCGTTATACCTTGCGCTCACCTTCCAAAAAACAATTCGCCCCAGATCTGCCAATTTTCTAGAACAACCTTTTCTGCAACTGGTATGGGGGTTGGAACTGGGGTGAAATTTGGATCGGGAAGCATGATCACAGGATGTTCGCCGGGACGAGCCATGAACGCATCTTCGCGCGCCCATGCTTCCACAGCTGCATCCGAATTTGCGAATGCAATCTCGGATTCGAGAAAGGCCTGGGTTTCTTTCACTTCAAATACCGAAGTTGCCATCGCATCCCGTTCGGCAGTGATGCGTACCAATTCTGCCACCCGGTGATTCATATCTAACACCATATATGCCAGGATAATCAATCCAAGGGCGGCGAGTGCTTTCTTCCCGGTTGAGGTGAGGTTTTGCATATGCGTGGTTATACCCTGATTGTGTGAGTGATGCAAGATATGCTCCACTCAGATGAGAAGAAAAAGACCTCGATTAGATCGAGGTCTCTGTGCCGAAGGAGGGATTTGAACCCTCACGAGGAATATCCCACTACGCCCTGAACGTAGCGCGTCTGCCAATTCCGCCACTTCGGCATGCGTCTTGTATTTTACGCTGTTTTGTTAGATTGTCAATGTTTAGAGGATTTGCTCGTAGCTACATGATCAATGCGCTTCATATCCGATGATCAGGACTAAAAAGACCTTCTGACCGGCATTCGCCTGGGCGGTGTTGATCGGTAAGATGAACTGGAAGTTACTGCCTTTCCCTTCCACACTTTCCAACCAAATCCGTCCACCATGCATTTCGATCATCCCGCGGGAAATCGCCAGCCCCAGCCCCATACCCCCATGACGCCGGTCAAATGCCCTTCCACCTGGTAAAAACGATCGAATACTCGCTGTTGATCTTTCTCCGGAATACCGATTCCATTATCCATTACCGATACTTTCACATAACCAGGAATCTGTTCAGCTGTAACCAGTACCCGATCTCCGGCATCAGTGAAGGTAAGCGCATTTTTAATCAGGTTGCCCAACGCAATTCTCACCTTATGTGCATCCCCCTCGATCATTGTATTGGCTTTACTGATATCCGCCCGGAAAGATACATTCCTTTGCCGGGCAAGTTCCTGGTAAGAGCTAACTACGTCCTTAATCAATCGTCCTACCGCCACCGGACGACGCTTAACCCTTGCCATCCCGGTTTGGAAGTTGTCTACGTCTGCCAGGTCTTCAATAATGTCTTTCAAATGCGCAGCGTTCCGCACAATTGTATCCAATTGGATCTTCATATCGCCAGTAGCATCCTCTTGCAAGTAAAGAAGCGTGACCAAGGATCAACCCGGTGGGAATCCGCAATTCGTGCGAGGAAATCGCGATAAAATCGGATTTCATCCGGTCCAATTCCAGTAACTGGCGATACGCTGCCTGGGCTTTATCAAGCAGTTTCTGGTTCTGAATTGCCACTGCTGCCTGGGCAGCTAATGTCTCGAGAGTGCTCACATCCTCTTCGGTATAATTCACGCGTCCAATTTTGTTTACCGCCTCCAAGACCCCGATGGGTTTCCCTTTGATAATCAGCGGCACACAAGCAATATTCAGCGTCTCATATTCCAGTACCAGATCCACCTCGCGGAAAAGGCGCGGATCACTCTGTGCATCTTGAACCACCAACGGTTGAGTAGTGCGAAAATGCCCACCCGACAATACTTTTATCCAGCGGAATACTTAATGGGCGTAAGCTTTTCAATTCGGTACCAGGGAGCGGCGATATAGTGAAG
The DNA here is from genome assembly GCA_963818305.1 of uncultured Chloroflexia bacterium. GTDB lineage: Bacteria > Chloroflexota > Anaerolineae > Anaerolineales > Anaerolineaceae > DAIOEK01. Next base: position 80,609 of record CAWFRQ010000010.1, on the reverse strand, counting down.
GTGATCTCCTTCTTCACCTATTTCAAGGATGGAAGTCTCTTGACTGAAAGGTTAGTTCAGATGCCACTTCGATGATCGATTTTAAATACGGTTCCAGATCAAGGTTAGCATTTAGATTTCTGCTTACCTCGATTAGTCTTTCGAGCCGGTAAGTTCGATCTATCCGATGGTCAGGCATTTACATCTCCTGATGCAGCATTGAAAAATGCGATGTTGAATAGGTTCCAACCTTCTCTGAAAACAGATTTTTCCGCAATTAATTGTTTATAATTACCGGTATGAATCTAAATCGCAGGCAATTTTTGAAGAAGTTTGGATCTGCTTGGATGGGAACAGCTACTTTTGGGATTGCTACCCTCCTTTTATCAAGAATTCGCAATTACCACTTGTGCAAGATTCAAGCCCAGAGAGTAGTCTGCAAGCCAATACAAAACAGATCTCTCCCAACCCAGCGATCTTGCCCGTGGACTATCACCCAGGAGGAAATTGACTTCCTTGCATCTCACGAACTGATCCGGGGAGATTCATCCCGCCAGGTAGCCATGCTGACCTATGATGATGCCCGCAACATCGAACGTATCCAGCATTTGTTAGATGTATATCGTGAAAACGGTGCAAAGATGACTCTCTTTGTTATCGGCACTGATCTGGATTCCTGCAAAGAAATCTTACCCGCAACTGGTCGCTGAAGGACATGAACTTAGGTTGCCATGGATGGACACATGAGACACTCACATCCATGTCAGACCAGGGTATCCATTCGCAATTTCAGTCATTTTTACAGAAAACAGCAGAAATACTACCCGAATACCGTGTTCGGTATTTTCGTGCACCTTATGGAGAAAGAAATCAAAGGGTCAGGGATATTGCCGCACAATGGGGGTTGCAGCATGTGCTCTGGTCGCTCGAATCGGGCGGGCAGGATACTACTACATATCATAATGTGGTAGACCGACTTCAACCGGGCGAAATCATCCTAAGTCATGAAACCCGATTTTTTGATGTAAATGATGCAGATGTGATCGTGCGTGAACTCATCCGAAAAGGATACAGCCTGGAAAATCTAAGCACCGGAATGTCACCTATAGACCGGTGGGAAGAAACAACTCTAGAAGGAACTCAATGAAAAGAACTCTCTATACCGCCATCTTCTTAATCACGCTCACCAGTTTATTGGCAGGCTGCTCTGGTATGTTTGCTCCTGCAGCGACAGCCACCCCACTGCCAACTGCTACAGCGACCCAGGTTCCGCCTACCAGTACACCAACCATCACGCCCTCTCCCATACCTCCAACACCGACTCCCGATTCGCACTCCGCCAGCTCTACCCGCTGTGTTCCAATCAGCAGCGTTAAATCCATTGGATACACCCCACACCTACATCAGCGACACCTGCCAGTACCTTAAAGACCGGTGGGATCCGAACCACAGTATTCCGGGGACAGTCGTGATGGTAATAATGATTCATGGTGTTTCAAAAACAGATACCTCTGATCAATCCTACAATGGCATCTCCCACGCCACGATGAAAAAAATTGCTGAACATGCCGCAGAAGTTGGTTTCCAAACCATTACTACCGAAGAACTGGCCAATTTCATGGAAACCAATGCCAAAATCCCGCAGCGCTCTCTCCTTTTCCTGGTGGATGACCGTCATTCACGCGAGTATTACGACGACCATTTTGTTCCTTTCCTACAGAAATACGGTTGGAAGACAGTTACCAATGCTTGGATTACCTGGGATGACAGCATCGGAACTACTACAGCGCCTCAGATGCAGGAACTGGTGAAGGAAGGCTACCTGGATGTCCAATCACATGGCTATGTCCACAATATCAATATTGGACCTTCCTCCACCGACGACTTTATCACGCAGGAAATGGGCAAATCCAAAGAAATCATCACTAATCTGTTCGGTAAAGCGCCTATCGCGTATATCTGGCCGGGGGGTGGTTTTTCAGCCAGGGCAGCCCAAATCGGACGTGAGTTGGGTTACCGCCTGGGTTTCACCACTAATCCACGTGGACCGATCATGTACAACTGGGTACCGTTATCTGATCAGAAAGATGGTATGCGTCCTTCCTACCTGCCTGAAGGAGAAGTTAACGATCCACTCATGGTTCTTCCTAGGTATTGGAGCCCGGATGCACTCTACAAAATTGATGAAGTGATTGGAATTGGTGATGATGCTATCCGGTCTGCAAGAGATTCTAAGGATACAGAATTGCTGTATTATGATATAGTGTGCAAAGACAAATACGGAGACTATACCAGAATAACCTATCCAATCCACAAGTCGAGGCAGGCATGAAGGACGATTGTATCTTTTGTAAGATTCTAGAAGGCAAAATCCCAAGCCAGACGGTATATAAAGATGAAAAGGTCACCGCTTTTCGAGATGTACACCCTCTGGCTCCCGTTCATATCCTGATTGTCCCCAACCAGCATATCGACGACCTGAATGGAGTCACCATGGGAGACGAATCTTCTCTGGGACATATGTTTACAACTGCCAAATTGATTGCTGAGAAAGAAGGCATTCAAGAATCTGGTTACCGAGTGGTAGTCAATACTGGTGCTGGAGCGGGACAAACAGTATTCCATTTGCACATGCACTTGTTAGGCGGCAAGCAACTATCCAATAAGCTTTGTTAACTGGAGAGAGCAGTTTGAAAAAACGCCTCATTTGGGTGCTGGTGGTGCTGGCTGGAGCAATTCTTGCTTGCACCCGAGAAGCACCTACTGCTGAACCCTGGAATCCCTCAAACCAGGGCTTGATCAATACGCCCTGTCCGGAAGGGGTTTCGGTGACTGGTGCGTGCTCCATGACACCTACACCTACTACCCCCTGGTATGAACGGACAACTCACCTGCCAGATGCATTGGTTTCAACCCCTACTCCAGATGCTCCCCGGATTGTCCCTACCCTACGTCTCGAACCAGAACGGTATGTCATCCAATCTGGTGATACCCTGGCCAAAGTTGCCTCTCGGTATAACGTCAACTGGGAAGTAATCGCCGGCGCAAACCAGCTCACTGACCCAAACAGCATTTCGATCGGACAGGAATTACTCATACCGGCACCTACCCCCTCCGGTTCTGCCCCAAGTTTTAAGATCATTCCTGATTCGGAATTGGTGTATGGACCTAATAGTATTTTATTTAATACTGATGCATTCCTAAAAGAGAAGGGCGGTTACCTTTCAAGTTATACAGAAGAAGTTGACGGAGAAATTTACTCCGCTTCACAAATTATCGAAAAAGTGAGTGCCGAGTATTCTGTCAATCCTCGGATTTTGATAGCATCCCTTGAATATATTTCTGGCTGGGTAACCAAATCCTCCACGGATCCATTTTTTGAGAAATATCCACTAGGATACATCAATGATCGCTACGAAGGCCTGTTTCGCCAGCTTTCCTTTGGTGCAAACCAACTCAATCGAGGATTCTACTTGCTGCAAGTCAATGCCGTCGGTGCCTGGCTGCTAACAGATGGCTCACGCATGCCGGTAGATGGCACCATCAACCCTGGTACCGCTGGAGTCCAGAATCTGATGGCTTCACTTCTGCCTTTGGCTGATTGGGAAGTGGCAGTTTCCGAATCTGGCGTATATGCCACATATGAGCAATTATTCGGATATCCGTTTGATTTCGGGATTGAACCGCTCGCACCAACTGACTTGCAACAGCCGGTTATGGTGCTTCCCTTCCACCCCGAAAAAACCTGGTCTTTCACCGGCGGGCCTCACGCCGGATGGGGAGATGGATCAGCCTGGGCTGCCATAGATTTCGCTCCTCCAGGAGCACCCCGTGGTTGTGTTCAAAGTGAAGACTGGGTCACAGCCATTGCCGATGGACAGGTAATTTATGCTCAAGATGGTTTGGTGATTCAAGATCTGGACGGGGATGGTTTCGTTCAAACTGGCTGGTCGGTACTATACTTGCACATAGAATCCAGAGATCGAGTAAAACCAGGCGTGTGGCTGCATACAGATGATCCAATCGGTCATCCCTCTTGTGAAGGCGGTATCTCTGATGGAACTCATCTGCACCTCGCCCGGCGATTTAATGGTATGTGGATCGCAGCCGATGGAACAATTCCGTTCAACCTGGATGGCTACATCTCTTCTGGGAATGGAATTGAATATGATGGATATTTGACCAGATCAGGCGAAAAGATTGAGGCTTTCAACGGTGTACACGAAATCAACCAAATCAAACGCTAAAAACTCTACAACTGTTTTTCAATGGTTGAATGCATGTATTGTTATTAGTCTCCTCCTCACCACTTCTGCCTGTACCAATGATTATGTTTCAGTTGATTCCTTCGTAACTCCTCAACCTACGTCACGCTTCACAACCGACTGATCTGCCAACCGTTGTGGCGACCTTACCCCAGGAGACTCCGGTGGTTCCAAACATTACTCCCACTGCAGAGGTATTGGTTGGGATTGGCAGCGGAGATGCGATTTACGAACCCACTTCAAATGAAGTCGAAATACGCCACCGCAGAAGCATGCACCAATCCTACCCACTGCTCAGCCCACTGTTGCATTGAGAAATCTCGCTGTCATTCTCCAATGAACCGCCTACACTATACTACACCCAGGCCGGTGATACGCTGCCTGGTTTGGCTGCTCGCTTCCAGGTAGATGTCTCGCAAATCGTTCCGGCGGGTCCAGTAACACAGACAGGATTTTTGGATCCGAATCAGTTGTTTATGATTCCAAAGTCAAACACTGAGACATCCAGTAATTTAAAGTTGATCCCGGATAGTGAAATTGTGTTTTCACCATCCGGCCTGGCATTTGATGTAGATTCATTCGTGCAAGACGCGGGTGGATACTTATCCACCTACCGGGAGTACCTGCATAGCGCGGGTTGGGTCAACGGCGCCGGAGTAATTAAAAAGATAGCTACGGAAAACTCCATCAATCCACGGGTATTGCTCTCCATTTTGGAATACAAGAGCCACTGGGTGTATGGGTTTCCTACCAACGAAATCGACCGGGATTACCCCATGGGTAAGGTCGAAACCCGCAGCAAAGGCCTGTATTCTCAGCTTGCCTGGGCGGTAAGCCAGTTGAATGTGGGTTATTACGGCTGGCGTGAGGGCATCACCACCAACATCGAATTTGATAACCAGACATCACTCCAGGGAGCTCCTGAGCTCAACGCTGGTACTTTTGCACTTCAATTCTTATTTGCAAAACTCTTTGACCGCTCCTCCTGGGAAGCAGCGATGTACACTGAAGCCGGGTTCGCAGCCACCCATAATAAAATGTTTGGCAATAGTTGGCTGCGGGCAATGTCCGTCGAGCCACTCTTCCCAGCCACACTCCAGCAACCAACCCTCATCTTGCCTTTCGAAGAAGGGATTGAGTGGAGTTTCTCTGGTGGACCACACGCAGCATGGGGAAGCGAAAGCGCACGCGCCGCCTTGGATTTTGCGCCTGATCACTATAATGGGGGTTGCGCCGAATCGAAAGATTGGGTAGTTGCCATGGCATCCGGAGTGGTCGTTCGCACCGGTGGTGGCGTGGTTGTACTTGATCTGGATGGAGATGGTATAGAGCAAACTGGTTGGGATATTATGTATATGCATGTCTCCAGTAAAGATCGGGTGCAAGTTGGTGATTTTCTGGAACAAGGTCAACCGATTGGGCATCCTTCCTGCGAAGGCGGAGTATCAACTGGAACCCACGTTCATATCGCGCGAAAATACAATGGTGAATGGATCCTGGCTGGTGGACCGTTGCCCTTCGATATGGATGGTTGGATAGCACAAGCTGCTGCTCAATCATATAAAGGCACACTCACCAATGGCAATCAAACGATCACTGCTTGTGCCTGTGGTACTCAGGATACGGTCATCTACCGCGGCGAGCTCGAATCTGCCGAACCGACGCCTGAGAAAGCTCCCTAACACCTCTTCTAAAAATCTCACCTACTTCTAACCTGATTAATTCATGGTTCACTATACAATTAATCTGAAGTACCCTATAATCATCTCGATACATGATCCAGACTATCCAATATCTATTGAACAAAATTCTTGAACAAAGTCAAAAACCAAAATTCAGAAGGGTATCGAATACCTTCTGGATGAGTTTGGTAATATTCGCGCTCATAACTGGCTGCCTGCCTACCCCACAGATCGTTAACCAACCTCTTCCAGAACTCACACAGGTTCCTGATCAGCCCGCGATTCCGCTTTCTCCAACCCGGCCTGTGTTTCAACCAGGCGAGTTAGTTGATTACACTGTACAAGATGGTGATACCATCCCTGCCCTGGCTGCCCGATTTAATACTTCGGTAGCCAAAATAATGGAAAATAACCCGATCATTCCGGCTTCAACCACCACTTTACCGCCGGGAATGCCAATGCGAATCCCAATCTTCTATCTCCCACTCTGGGGAAGCCAGTATCAAATCCTACCCAATGCCTTATTTGTAAACGGCCCGGCCGAGGTGGGCTTTGACGCAGTCTCCTTCGCGAACGACCAACCTGGTTGGTTAAAGAATTATAAAGTCTATGCTTACGATGGCTGGCGAACTGGCTCGGAGTTGGTCGCATATATTGGGATGAGCTATAGTGTGAGCCCACGCCTGCTATTAGCCCTCCTGGAATACCGCTTCCAGGTGCTATCTAACCCGCAAATGCCAGCAAATGTGGATCGGAGCCTACTCGGATATGACAAAGAGTATCATGAGAACTTCTATCTGCAACTCCTCTGGCTAGCAGATACTTTAAATAATTCATATTATTCATGGCTGCGCGGCGATTTACTGATTCATGAATTAGCTGATGGTGAATTGGAACGGTTCGATCCCTGGCAAAATGCAGCTACCGTATCCGTGCAACACTACCTTGCCAGGATTCTTTCCGAGCGAAGAGTACCACCTGGCCATCAGTCCTGATGGACTCGCAGCGACTTATGATTCGCTTTTCGGGCACATCCGCGATAACCAGGCTGCAATCCTGCCGGGAAGTCTTGAACAACCATTTATGAAACTACCATTTGTACAGGGAAAATCATGGTCTTACACCGGCGGACCTCACCCGGTATGGGGTGACCTTAATCCCTGGGCAGCGATCGATTTTGCTCCTCCGGCAGAAAAAGGCGGCTGTACAGTATCTTATGAATGGGTTTCCGCAGTGGCAGATGGTGTTTTATCCCGCACTGAGGTTGGCCTGACAATACTCGATCTTGACGGGGATGGAGATGAACGGACCGGCTGGAACGTTCTCTATCTGCATCTCTCCCACCTGGACGCAGCGCCGCAAGGGAAAGTAGTAAAAGCAGGTGATGTTATTGGGCACCCTTCCTGCGAGCGAGGCCGGGCGACTGGTACACATATTCATATTGGACGTAAGTACAATGGTCAGTGGATTCCCGCTGATGGAACCATCCCGTTCAATCTGGAAGGATGGATTGCTGCGTCTGATGGAGTTGCATACAAAGGTGTACTGAAGAGGAACTACAAAAATTGTGCAGGCATCCACCGTCGGTGATGCCTACAGCCAGATTGTATCAGAACAATAAGCTTTGTTTAATGACTCAGGAGTTATATGTCGGAAGAACTTACAATCGCTACACAAAACCAGTCTGAACACAGTGGATCAATCTGGCTGTTGATCTACAACAACTGGGCATCCACCCTGGTTCGGTTTTGCTGGTTCATTCATCCCTAAGTAAGTTAGGATGGGTCTGCGGCGGAGCAGTCGCAGTGATTCAGGCATTAATGCAAGTGATTACTCCATCCGGAACCCTGGTAATGCCAACTCACTCTGGTGATCTGAGTGATCCGCGCCGATGGCACCATCCTCCAGTTCCGTTGATTGGTGGCAACCCATCCGTGATAAGATGCCCGCTTTCAATACCGTGTACACCCCCTCCCGTGGAATGGGAAAAATTCCGGAAGTTTTCCGAACCATGCCAGGCGTCATCCGCAGCGACCATCCCACTGTCCTTTGCTGCCTGGGGAAAACACGCTGAATTCATAACCAGTCAACCATAGTCTGCCTCTTCCGCTCGGAGATCAATCTCCCCTGGCTAGAATATATGATCTGAACGGTTAAGTCTTACTGCTAGGCGTTGGATTTGGGAATCACACTTCCTTCCATTTGAGTGAGTTCCGTGCGAAAAATCACAAAACTTTATCAGGAGGGTTCTCCGATCACTAAAGAAGGTTCCCGTCTTGGATGGTCTATGATGAACTGGATTGGAATGATGAGCCTTTTGACAAATCGGTGCAGATTTTGAACAATCGGTCAAGTGAAGTAAATCTAACGTCGGAAAAGCCCAAGTAAGATTTTTCTCACAACCGGCTTCAGTCGATTTCGGCATAACTTGGTTGGATGCTCATCCACAGCCTAGATGAGAGCGTACACGCTAACACCTGATTTTCGTGATAATTCAGATACACTAAATTTTAAAAGGATACTTTATGGCTTGTCAAACCTACCTCCCCAAATCCAGAATTCCCCGCATCCTATGTGATTATCAAAACTGGATATCGCTTGAAAAGAAGCAGCGACTGATGTTGAATGATTGGTTTGAGAACTGCCTGGAAAATGCGGGAACTGCCAATTGAAGAGCATCGCCGGGGACTACTACAAGCATGGACGTTGCTTAGAATGATTGGCTACATCACAACCGGCACGAAGCAGATGAGGAATGGATACCAGCGCTGCTTGCATCAACGGAATATGAACAAATCTACAATCTGATACTTGCCGAAAAGAAATCTCTCATGCGTATGTATGCCCGTCGCTTTGCAGATATTTGGCCGATATTCCCTGCCAGGTTACTTCGATCTCCAATGATTCCACCATCCCGGCAAGTCACCCGTGCTGATGTAATCACCGAATATGCAACCAGAAGCTCTCCTCTGGTTTCGTTCCTGCCTGTTGGATGGAACATCGGCAAGAATCAGTACTCACCTCTGCCAGACTGGCAGCATATTCTGCCTGCCTGGAAAACCGCCGTCGACAACTTACTCGATCCAGATGGCTTCCACGAAACAGAAATCTGATCTTGCGGATCATTTCCAATGCGTTTATGTCTCTCATTTACTTCTTCAAAGAAGGAAAAGTCTTTTTCGAAAATCCGAGCCTTCGCCCGGATATCTTCGACCGCACCCAGGTGCTTTCTAGCTTATGAAAGAAAACAAAACACCTTCTCCATACTTTGAACGGATCTATCATGCAGTCCGTCAAATTCCATCAGGTAAAGTGGCTACCTACGGTCAAATCGCCAGAATTGTGGGCGGATGTTCTGCGCAGATGATCGGTTTTGCCTTGGCTGCCTTGCCGGAAAATACGGATGTCCCCTGGCAGCGAGTAATTAACCGATTTGGTAAAATCAGTCCGCATGGGTATGGGTTTGGTACAGTCAGACAATATGAATTACTACTGGTCGAAGGTGTTGAATTCTCGGGTACAGATACAGTCGATTTGGAAAAATTTGGATGGCTAATCGGTTCGGATTAATAATCTTAGCGTTTGAAACTGACCGGATGGCGTTTCTGATGCACCAGGTAAAGCGCAATTGAGCCGGCAACCGCAGCATTGAGTGATTCAATCCTTCCGCTCATCCCCAATCGGATGAGTTGATCGCAAGACTTCCGGGTGAGAGACCTCATCCCTTCGCCTTCACTCCCTACTACAATCGCCAGCGGTCCGCTCAGATTGACCGTCTCAACCGGAACGCTTTCATCTGATCCTTCCAGTCCAAAAACCCACACATTCTCTGCTTTTAATTGGTCAATCGTTTGTGATAAATTCGCCATTCCAACCAGCAGATGCTCACTCGCACCGGCAGATGCGGTAACTACCGCTGGAGTCACTTCTACAGTGTGGCGGAATGGAATCATAACCCCATGAACTCCAAATGCTTCCGCGCTGCGAAGTAATGTTCCGAAATTCTGTGGATTCTGGAGTGTATCCAGAACCAATACGAGTGGCGGCTCATTTCGTTCTTCCGCGCGGGAGAGGATGGCTGCCAGATCACTGTATGGATATTTGCTCACTTCAAGAGCGATGCCCTGGTGGTTCTCGGCCAGATTGTTAAGGCGGCTCCGTTGAACTTTTTCTACCGGGATTCGATTACTTTGAGCAACCTTAATGGCGTTGCTGATCCGCTCATCCGGCTGATTGCCTTCTGCGACCAATAGTCGGAAAATATCTCTCCGCCTGGATTGCAACACTTCAATAACCGGGTTTCGACCGGTAATCCATTCTTTCATAAATTTTAATTCCTGTTAATCAGTTTAGAATGTCTCATCCGGTCTGGCAAAAATCATTCTGCCAGCAGCGGTTTGAAGAATCTTTGTTACAGTGACATTGATCTCTTTCCCGATGAGTTCCCGTCCATTTTCAACGACAACCATCGTGCCGTCATCCATATAGCCAACACCCTGACCGTACTCTTTCCCATCCTGGATAATTTTCATCACCAGGCTTTCTCCGGGGAGCAGGACAGATTTTACAGCATTCGCTAATTCATTCACATTGAGGATGATCACACCCTGAAGTTCGGCGATCCGGTTCAGATTATAGTCATTCGTCAGAATGGGGCAATGCATCTGGCGGGCAAGCACCACCAGTTTGTCATCCACTTCCCTTACACCTTCAGCATCAATATCCTGAATTTTGACAGGTGTTTTTGAGCTATCTTTTTGCAATGCAGCTAATACTTCCATCCCGCGCCGGCCGCGTTGCCGCCGTAGATTATCAGATGAATCGGCGATATATTGCAGTTCATTAAGGACAAATCTGGGAATGATCAAGGTGCCAGGCAAGAACCCGGTACCGGCAATGTCCGCGATTCGGCCATCGATAATCACGCTCGTGTCCAGAAGAATATTACGGCTGTGATCCCAATTTACGCCGCCTGCCTTGTCTCCCTTAAAATAAGTGAATACTCCAAGAATATCATTCTGCCTGAAATTAAAGATGGCTACTCCCAGATACCCGAATAGTAAAACACCCACGAAAGGTAATATCTGATTTAACGGACGTGGTAATAGCGATAACGGGAATGCCAGTAATGCAGCAAATAATAGACCGATCAACAACCCGGCAATAGAAACAAATAGTGATTGTGCGGATATTTTTTTGATCAGATTCCAAAGCGCCCTGAAAGGACGGGTTGTGAGGTATGGCGTGAGCACTAGACCAACCAAGCTTCCCACCAAGCCTAAGGTAAACGCATATTGTTCAACTGTCAGGACTACTTCAGATTGGAAGTTTTGAGCTGAATTACCTAAGGAAATTCCAACAAATACACCAATAATAGTAAAGACGATCATTCCGATCAAACGGACAATAAAATCAACGCTCATAAATGCTCCAAAAAAAATGAAAGATAAATGCAAAAAATAAATCCTAAATGGATCATAGCATGCCATTATATTTGCGTCAAATGAAAATCATATAAAAAATTCTCCGGATAATTGTTATTATCCGGAGATCAGCTTTTTGCATCTTGAACAGAAGGGGGATTCTTTCGATTTGGTTTCTGTCGCGCTTTTTTAGGCTTGATCGTCGATTTCCCTGCTTCTGGTTTGAGGAGTGCTTGCAGCCAGATTTCTGCCTGACGGTCATATTCCCGTTTGCCGCAAACATCACAAACCCAGGCTGGAAAGTTGGTCACTGTGATTAATTCATCACCCAACCAGGTAAAGTAAGTGACCAGCCGCTTGTGCAGAACACCGGCCTGGCAATCATTGCACTGAATGGGTTTCGCTAACAAACTATTTTCCATACGAAACTAATTGTACTAATGATTTCTAAAAACCTCAACAACCGATTTAATCTTCAAGAAAAATGAAGAAAATATCATTCAGGTGTTTGCGAAGCTTTCACAATATCAGGATGATCAAGAAGAGCCATTTTCTGGAAGGGCCAGTAGATTAGGACTGCTTTCCCCACCAGATCCTCTTCAGGTACAAATCCCCAACGATGTGAGTCAGAGGATTGGTTTCGGTTATCGCCTAAAACAAATAGTTCATCGGCCGGTACTTGCCATTCCCCTTCGTACAGGGGTACATCAGCGATGTAAGGCTCATCCAGACGATTTCCATTCACAAACACTTTCCCATCTTGAACATTGACTGTATCTCCGGGTGTGCCGATGATTCGCTTGATAAAGTCTTCACCAGGTTCAGATGGAGCATGAAATACAATCACATCCCCAACCTGGGGAGAGCCGATCCAGTACGAGATTTTGGAGACCAATACAAATTCACCTTCATATAAGGTGGGTTGCATGCTCACATTTTGGACTCTCACCCGAGAGGAGATAGCATCGATTCCAAAATACAAAATCATCGCAAGCAATAAGGTCTCGATGATGTCAAAAATCATCCGTCTAGTCTGGTTCCGCTGGAAATTTGGATCGATCGGGGAGGCTTCGACTATCTGCAACTGGGAATCATCATCACCAGTTGGTTGAGGTTCATCAATAAAATCACTCATGCTTTTGTAACCAGGTTCGTTGCTAATCAAATTAACGGCGTGGTTTAAAAACAAACCGTATTGGAGTACCCAGAAAATGATATTCCTTGCGGAACTGATTTTCTATGTAACGCACATAACTGAAATGCGCCAGCTTCGGATCATTCACATAGATCATAAAGGTTGGCGGATCGCTGCGCACCTGGGTTCCATAGTACATCCGCATCGATCTGCCGGTTCTGGAAGGAGCGGGGTGGGCATCTTGTGCTTTTTGGATGATCTGATTGATTTGCGAAGTAGATAGCCGCACTAACCGCTCTTCTTGTACCCGTAAAGCCAAAGGAAGAATTTTCTCTACATTCTTGCCTGTTTTTGCGGATATAAATTGAATCGGTACATAATCTAAGAAGTTAAGCTCTTTGCGAAGGAAGTCGGTGTATTGATCCATGGTATAGGTATCTTTTTCTACCGCATCCCATTTGTTTACTACCACCACAACGCTTTTCCAGGCTTCCAGAATAAATCCGGCAATATGTGCATCCTGTGCTGATAGCCCATCAACTGCATCAATGAGCAAGAGCGCGACTTCTGCCCGCTCAATCGCCCGCAGAGAACGCATCACACTGTATCGTTCTACCCCTGGGATGATCTTTCCTCGCCGACGGATGCCGGCTGTGTCAATCAGAGTAATCGGTTGGCCTTCATATTCCAGCCGAGTATCAATGGCATCTCGGGTGGTTCCAGCAATCGGACTGACAATCGACCGTTCTTCTCCAACCAGCCGGTTGAGCAAGCTCGATTTTCCAACATTTGGCTTTCCAACAATAGCCACTTTGACAGATTCGTCTTCTTCTTCCTCGGTCTCAACCGGGAAAGCCGCCAACACCGCATCGAGTAAATCACCCACACCAATTCCGTGCAGGGCTGAAATCGCGAATGGATCACCCATCCCCAACTCATAGAATTGGTTCACGGTATTTCGGATCTTGCCGCTATCGGCCTTATTCACAACCATCAGTATTGGCGGTAAGAACTGATCGCCTTCTTTGCGCTGTGATTTTCTAAGTAAATTTGCAACTTCGATATCCGCCGGGGTTACACCCGTGGTGGCGTCGACAACATAAAGTACAACATCTGCCTCTTGAACGGCAATGAGCGCTTGCGCTCGGATCTCTTGGATGAAGTCTGCTGATCCGGTTGAGAGGGGTGCTTTCCCAGATGTGGCAGTAGTGGGGTCAATGCCCCCGGTATCAATCACATCAAAAACCGTCTCTAACCACTCTGCTTCAGCAAAAATTCGGTCACGGGTTGTTCCAGGAACATCATCCACAATCGCAAGTGGTTCACCCACCAGGCGATTAAAAATCGTACTTTTTCCAACATTAGGCCGCCCAACCAGGGCTACAACATTTTTTCTCATATTTTTATTCTTTAAGGTTTCGGAGTAGGAGTGATCGATTGTACCACAACTTCAATCGTTCCTGGTAAGACCGACTCTACATTGACTTCATCTGAGTTTGTGATCACGATTGGCACCACCTGATATGTGCCAGGAATTTTCTCCCTTAAATCCAAAATCACCTGAATATTCTCGGCTTTGATTTTTTCCAGAACCGGAAGCGGACCAGACAAGATGACATCCACAAGTTCTGGTGATACGACCGCGGTCATACCCGCAGGCAGATTTTCAATTGTCACCTTCAACTTGGTGTAACTCACACTGCTTTCAATCGCATCTATCCCTATTTGGATGGTAACTTGCTGCTGTCCAACCAGGCTGATCCCATCCGCCAGGTTAAGATCAACAGGAATGTTGATATTCTGTCGCAAACTCTCTAAATTGATTGGGGTCGTTTCGACATATCCAGGCAGCGCTTCCACTTTCGCCGGGTCAGATGAATACACGGTAATGGTTGGCGGATTTACCGAGATATTCGAAAGACGATAACCATCTGCCAGACTGCCCTGGGTAATCACCTTCACAACCACATTACGGTAGCCACCTTTTTGGGTAATCGGTATTGTCGCACCTGCTACTGTTGGATTGAAAGTGAGTCCATCAATCACTTCGCCATTGACATCAATTGCCTGCAATGGGAGCGTTAACTGTAAAGTTTCTCGGGCTTGCAATAAGCTGACTGTTGCTCTCACTTGCTGCACCATCTCTACCAGGGTAGTTGGACCAGAGATATGGGTTGTGGTCGGCTTTACAATCGCATCGCCGACTTCGTATCCGATATCTGGCGAGCCGGTGGTTACCAGGTTGATGGGAACGGATCGGCTTGTGAGTCTTTCCAATGACACGGAGATTTGCTGCGGAGAGGTGGATATTACTTGATTCGGCTTGGCATCAATTTGCACTTGAACAGGTACCAGGTGGGTTCCGGGTTCCAACCCGGAGAGATCCAGAAAGGCTTTAACTTTCGAAGGTTGAGCATTTAAACTGACCCATACACTTCGGGGAGCATTAATCACAATGTTAACAGTTGGAGCAATCTCGCCTTGAATCACCATCGCCGGATCCTGCCCTAACACTTGAATTGGTACAGGCGAGCTAAAGGTTCTTTGCTCACTCGGATCAGATGAATTGACCGCAGCAACCCAGGCGATAAATGCAAGAGTAAATGCAAATATCAGGGTGGGTAAGCTCTTCAGCCATTTTCTCAGAAAGATGATCATCGCTCATCCTCTTTCTGAGATCGAATCCAGTTGATAATTTGCTTGATTGGATTCGTGGATGTCTGATTTAGCCGCTCAGGCCGGTAGAATGCCAGCAAAATATTTTCTAATCGCTCTGCATCCAACCGTCGGATCATACGCCCAGCATGTGCAATGGAGATGCTTCCAGTCTCTTCGGAAACAACTACCGCAATCGCGTCAGTCGCCTCAGAGATCCCGAGCGCAGCCCGGTGACGTAGCCCCATCTGCCTGTCTGGTGATCGGTTCAAAATACCTGAGGCGGAAAGGGGCATCACACACGCCGCTGCTACTACCTGATTTTCAATAATAATCGCGGCGCCATCATGTAAAGGTGTGTTTGGAAAGAAAACCTGTAGTAATAATTCGGGTGTGACAGCCGCACTCAACTGCACGCCAGTTTGAATATATTCAGTCAAGTTATCATTTCGTTGCAGGATGATGAGCGCACCATGTTTTTTGGTAGCCAGTCGAGAAGATGCAGCAACTACAGCCTGAATAGTCTTCTGCATTAAGAATTGATTGGATTTCTTCCCAATGCTGAATACTGAACCTGCCCGGCCAATTTGCTCTAGACCACGCCGAATTTCTGGTGCAAAAATAACCGGTATTGCGAGCAATAACGCGGGTAAGGATGTAGTAATTAACCAGTTGAAAGCTGGAAGATAGAATAGTGTTGTCATCAGGCTGAGCAAAATGACCAAGAAAATGATCCCGCGCAGTAACACTACCGCCCGTGTATCTTTGATCATTTGCAGCAGGAAATAGAAAATCCCCGTCACAATAACCAGATCAAGAACACTGAGCCAGTTGAGACGTTGAAAGAGCAGACTGATATTACTGAGTAAATTTGTCACTAAAATCTACCTGAACAAAAAATCCCGATTCGCGCTCCTGCCTCAGAGGAAATCGAGTTGCTCATCTATTATGCCTGAATAAGGTTAAATCGGTCTGAGCACCCGATCCTGGCGCAACTGTTTGAAAAACATCAATGTTCCAAACGGCATCGATTCCAGCGCCGCTTCTTGCCATGCCTGCACTTCCAAAGTATGTGGTGCACGGTTCTCGTAGCCCATACTGCGCCAGATTTCTGCATGACGAGCCATTCCTTGCGGTAAAAAGATGAGAGATGCTTCACACTGATGATCTTTCGCTGATTTCTCAACCTCATTCACCAGTACCGGAAGAGACTCCTGGATCGGTATGGCAGGATCAACGAAAATATCTTTGGTCCGGCAGATGAGATTCTCG
Source organism: uncultured Chloroflexia bacterium (assembly GCA_963818305.1). Classification (GTDB taxonomy): domain Bacteria; phylum Chloroflexota; class Anaerolineae; order Anaerolineales; family Anaerolineaceae; genus DAIOEK01. The sequence continues at coordinate 64,198 of CAWFRQ010000010.1, read as the reverse complement.
ACCTGCCAGCCAGCAATCCCTACCAGTTTGGTTTCAATTTCTAACAACATGAATGCATTATCAGTGAGGGTATGCAAAAATTCAGCCTTGGATTGTTTATCACTTGCTGTGTCCAGGCGGTTGACCAGGGATAATATCCGTTCATAATCACGGGGAGTTCCGCGCCTAGCCATCAACTTTCCTTTGGGCAGAGAGACCACTGGCTCTGTCATCACGCTGGTGGGCAGGGCTATTTTTTTCCAGGCATCATATACTTGCTTCCATGAGTCTTCAAATGGACCGTTGTTGGTGATGATCACATTTGCCTGGGTAACTTTTTCCGCTTGGGTATTTTGGGCATTAATGCGTTCTGTGGCATCTTCGAGGCTTAATTTACGCAGGGTCACCAACCGGGCAACCTGAGTATCCCGCGGAGATGTGACTACCCAGATGCTGTTAACCCACGATTTCAACTCAGTTTCCAACAGTTTGACCGCTTCTACCACGATCACCGGTTGCGTTGCTCGGCGAACAATGATATCCACTGCCTGGAAAACAAATGGGTGAACTATGGCTTCTAGTTCTTGCATGGCGGTTTGGTCATTGAACACAATCTTTCCCAGGCGGCCTCGATCTATCTGACCATCTGGACCCAGAATCCAACGCCCAAAGTGATTTACAACCGGGGTAAAGCCGGGAGCATCTCTTGCAATTGCCCGATGAGCCAATGCATCCGCATCCAACCCTAGGGCGCCCAGGCGCTCCAGCATTTTGCGAACAACGCTCTTGCCAGTAGCGATGTTGCCTGTTAAGCCGATTACATACTTATCTGCCCATTTGCTCACGGTGACTCCAACGATCTTCGATGGGGAATTCAGATACAATTTTAGCTTTGGCATCCAAGAATGTCAAAGTTGTTCTGCTTCTATTGTGCATAAGGTGTGCCAGGCAGGTGGTTATAAGTTAGGCAAATAATCGCAACAAGATAATTAAATAAAATCATCCCCAATCAAGTACATTAGGAGATGATTTTTACAAACAACAGAATACTATTTTACTTTTTCTAACCCAATACCTAAAGCTTTTGCAACTCCCTGCCCGTAAGCTGGATCTGCTTTGAGGCAGTTCTGGATATGTCTGATCTTGATAAATTCGGGAGCATCTCCCATCGCCCTGGCAGTGTTCTCAAAGAGCACCTGTTGTTGCGCTTTCGACATCAGACGGAACAACTTACCGGGTTGGGTAAAGTAATCGTCATCATCTTCTCTAAAGTTCCAGGCTGCCGCAGCGCCATTCAACGCAAGGGCAGGTTCTTTGAATTCCGGTTGCTCTTGCCATTCGCCAAAACTATTCGGTTCATAACCGATAGTAGATCCTGCGTTCCCATCCACTCTCATCTGTCCGTCACGGTGAGATGGATTTGCGGGTGCATTCTTGGGGCTATTTACCGGGATCTGATGATGGTTTACGCCCAATCGGTAGCGATGCGCATCTCCATAAGCGAATAATCGTCCCTGTAACATCTTATCTGGCGAAAAACTTATCCCTGGAACAACTGCTGCCGGATTGAATGCTGCCTGTTCCACATCCTGGAAATAATTCTCTGGATTCCGGTTCAACTCAAGTACACCTACCTCGATGAGTGGGAAATCCTTCTTGTACCAAACCTTTGTCAGATCAAAAGGATTAAACGGCATCTTGTTTGCCTGCTCCTCAGTCATCACCTGAATGAACATCGTCCAGCGCGGGAAATCTCCCTTTGCAATGCTGTCAAACAGATCCCGTTGATGGCTCTCACGGTCTTTCGCAACAATCGCTTCTGCTTCCTGGTCAGTCAGGTTTTTAATCCCCTGCTGGGTGTGTAAGTGGAATTTAACCCAAACTCGTTCATTCTTGGCGTTGATCATACTAAAGGTGTGACTCCCAAAGCCATGCATATGCCGATAAGAGAGGGGAATCCCACGTTCACTCATGGTGATGGTCACCTGATGCAACGCTTCTGGAAGGTTCGTCCAAAAATCCCAGTTATTGGTAGCCGACCTTAAGTTCGTCTGTGGGTCACGCTTGACTGCGCGGTTAAGATCAGGGAATTTATGAGGATCGCGCAGGAAGAAAACGGGAGTATTGTTGCCAACTAGATCCCAGTTTCCCTCTTCGGTATAGAATTTCATGGCAAAGCCACGGATATCCCGTTCAGCATCAGCAGCACCCCGCTCACCAGCAACGGTTGAGAACCGCACAAATGCTGGCGTCTCTTTCCCTATCGCTGAGAAGATCTTTGCCCTCGTAAAACGGGTAATATCATGGGTAACAGTAAATTTCCCGAAAGCTCCTGACCCTTTTGCGTGCATTCGCCGCTCTGGGATCACCTCCCGGTCAAAGTGAGCCAATTTTTCGAGATACCATACATCCTGTAAAAGCATGGGACCTCGGGGACCAGCAGTAACAGCATTCTGATTATCAGGTACAGGTGCACCTGCAGCAGTGGTTAATTTTTTCTTTTCAGACATACTAATCTCCTTTCATTCAACTTTTTCTGCCTGACATTTCGGGCAGATTCCTTTAAAGAGAACATCCCTCTCTTTAATTTGATACTGACCCAATCCAGATATCGGATAGTTTTGGATATCGATATCAAAATTACTGATTTCTCCGCAGCGCAAACATTTGAAGTGACCATGATCCCGAAGGATCAGATCGTAGCGCATTTCATGTTCATGGATGTTTATCTCCCGGAGTAACCCGGCTCTGGATGAATAATTTGACCGTGTTGTAAACGGTTGTTTTTGATAACCCCGGAATTTCTGGCTCGAGGGCAGCGAAAACATCATCTACGGTTGGGTGTCCTTCCATCAGATAGAAATACTCCAGGATCCGGTAACGTTGGAACGATGGTCGGACCTGGTGTTCAATTAGTTTGCTTTGGAGGAATTTAAGGTCAGTTTTCATTTTGCAATAATTATAATTTTATAATAGTTACAAATATTGCCAATGTCAAGTAGGCACATAACAAATGGACTTTCCCTGTAGACAAAGTCCCTTGTGGACATCGTACCTTGCGGAATGAAGGGTGCTTGAGTATAATCTCACTCGCTCGGGGTGTGGCTCAGTCCGGCTAGAGCACACGGTTCGGGACCGTGAGATCGAGGGTTCAAATCCCTCCGCCCCGACACTTTCTTTTAACCCTCGGTCCTTGTGACCGGGGGTTTCCCGATTAAAGTGGGATTTCCTCGTTTCTAACATGAACCAACTAAAAATATTGCCCAATTCCCCTGAAAATCAAATTCTGGATCGTCTCCCCAATTTCAGCGGGCGGTATTTTTGATTCTGATTCCAGCCACCAGGTCAAGAATCCAAGCAGCGAGCTGGAAAAGTAGGCTGCAATAATATCCATTTTCTCGGTACCGATTGAATTCGACTTTTTCTTTCCCCAGGTAGAGCAAAAAGAACATTTGCGCGGCATCAAAGATAATCTGCCGGATCCGTGATGCGGCGATAGTGGATCCCTCCCCCCGTAAGATGATTTGATACAGCATGCGGTTATTTGAGGCATGTTCAAATACAAATTGAATCGGACGGAACTGGTTTTCACCGGAAAGAAATGTTCCCGATGGATTCCCCGCCTGGATTTGCTCATAGATATGGGATGTCAATTCCGTGGCAATCGCGTCGATGCTCTCCAGCAATAGCTCTTCTTTATCACGATAGTGCAAGTAGAATGTAGTTCTCCCCAACTCGGAGGTTTCGGTAATATCTTCAATCGTGACCGAATCATAACCTTTTTCAACCACCAGTTTCATCAGCGATTCACGCAGTAATCGGCGTGTTCGGTTAACTCTGCGATCTTGTTTTTGTTCCTGCATCATTACCTCCTGAACAGCTGTTCAGATTTAGACACTTTCAAAAAATTGGTGGTTGACAATTACTAAACAAATTATATAATTCTGAATACATCGTTCATAAATGGATATTGTGTTTATTATAATTAGATTAATTTTAATGTCAATCTACCGATAAGGTTAAACGTGAGCAATCAATTCTCTTCAGCCTCTTCCCAGCCTTCCTTCATCAAATTACGGAAGGTTGTTAAGGATTATGAAACATCGTCCGGTCCATTCCGTGCGTTAACAGATATTAGTTTAGATGTAAATAGCGGTGAATTTCTGGCCGTAATAGGAAAATCCGGATCAGGCAAAACCACCCTCATCAATATGATCAGCGGGGTCGACCGCATCACCTCTGGTGATGTGATGATCGGCGATCAGAATATCCACCACCTAAAGGAGCATGATCTCGCCCAGTGGCGTGGAACGAATCTGGGGATTGTGTACCAATCCTTTTTCTTGCTGCCGGGTTTGAATCTGATCGATAATGTGATGCTGCCTATGGATTTCTGCGGGAATTTTAAGCCCCTGGTAAGCAAAGAAAAAGCAATCCAATTACTGGTGGATGTCGGACTGGAAAAGCACCTTCACAAACGTCCCGCCGAAATTTCTGGCGGACAGCAGCAGCGGGTGGCCATTGCCAGAGCGCTGGCCAATGACCCGGCTGTGATTTTGGCTGATGAACCTACTGGTAGGTTGGATTCTCGAACAGCAGATCATGTTTTTGAGATATTCACAAATCTCGTCTCGCAAGGGAAGACGATTATCATGGTGACCCATGACACCGAGATCGTAAAAAAGGTTCATCGGACGATCGTCATCCAGGATGGTGAGGTAGGTGAAGATGTCCTCCGCTAATCCATCCGCAAACAAATCTGCCTGGCCAACTGACCAGCCATTCATAGTATTAGATCACATCCGCAAAGTGTTTAAAACCAGCGGCGGTGAAGCGCTGGCGCTCAATGATATCAACGCCCAAATCTACCAGGGTGAGTTCGTGAGTGTGATCGGAAGATCCGGCTCGGGCAAATCCACTCTGGCAAATATGATCACCGGTATTGACCATCCAACCAGCGGGAACATTCGAGTTGGCACCACTACATTGAATGGTATGGCCGAGAGTCCCATGTCAATTTGGCGCGGCAATAATCTTGGCATCGTCTTTCAATTTTTTCAGCTCTTACCCATGCTTACATTGATTGAAAATGTAATGCTTCCAATGGATTTTTGCGGGTATCTTGCTCCGGAAGATCGCGAAAAGAGAGCCGCAGATTTGCTTGAGCTGGTCGGATTAGCTGGTCACGAACACCATCTTCCAGCTTCAATCTCTGGCGGACAGCAGCAATGCACTGCCATCGCTAGAGCCCTCGCTAATGACCCGCCAATTCTCATCGCAGATGAACCAACTGGCAACCTTGACTCTAAGACTGCAGAAGTTGTGATGAACCTTTTTGAGAATCTTTCCGGGCAGGGCAAGACTATCATCATGGTGACGCATGATAATTCACTTGCCAGCCGGACCCATCGCAAGCTGGTGATCGCAGACGGCGAGTTGATTATAGAAGAGATATCCCGTCATTTCCCAGATCTGGATCATTCGCAGTTGATGGATCTTTCTCACGCTGCGACTAAAGTAGAACTGGATCTGGAACAGCGACAGATCCAAATCTGGAATGAACCAGGCGTCATTCTAATCACTTCCGGTAAATTCGGCTTCCGTCCTTCCGAAAAGGTAGAGTACGCTGAAATTGGAGCTGGTCACATCCTGGATTGCCCTCTACCTGAAAAATCCGGTTTAAAAAGAATGGACAATCAGCCTATCACCGGACTCACATTCCCCAAACCATTGTTCTACCAATCTACTGGTTTACCCCACCCGGAATATTCTGAAAGCAAGCAGTCTAAGAATCCGATCTTTAAATTTCTAGGGTTTCGGGGGCAAAAATCATGATGCGACCGCGATGGAAGAAAGTAGTCTCCGACCTAGCTGAGCATCCGGTGCGCTCATTACTGGTAATCGCTTCGATTGCCATCGGTTTGTTCGCCATCGGGATGATCATGTCCGTTTACTACGGCTTGAGTCTGGATATGCCCGCCAGCTACATCAAAATCAATCCCGCGAATATCCAGGTCGTCTCTACTAATTTTGATCAGGATTTTGTTGATCACATTTCTAATTTGCCTGAAGTTGAAAACGCAGATGGGCAACGGAAGATGGGTATGCGGGTTTATACTGCCCCAAACACCTGGTCGCAGATTGACTTGACTGCCAGTGATGATTTCACCAAGAAAAATGTCAGCAAAGTATATGTGGTTGAGGGCAAGTTCCCGCCAGATGAGCGTGAGATTGTGGTGGATGTAAGCAAGTTTGGTGATCTAAATGCCAAACTGGGTGATGAAATTCAAATCAAAACCTCGTCAGATATGATCAGAAATTTCAAATTGGTTGGGATCGTTCATGACCTGACCATCGGATCTGCAAGCGGCGGGGGCGGTTTCTTTCTTGCGCCAATTCAAGGTTACATCTCCATGGATTCAGTCGAAAGGCTTGATGAAACCGATCAATTCAACCAACTGTTAATCACGGTCAAACAAGGAAAGAATGACCAGAAATACATCAGATCGGTCGCTGATACTGTTTTAGATGAATACGACCGTAACAACATTACCTCTCTTAGTTCGGTGACGCGCCTGCAAACCGAACACCCGATCCTTACCTACCTGGATGCGATCGCCGCGATCCTGATCATTATGGGTTTTCTGGTTTTGTTCCTCAGCGGATTTCTAATCACAAACACGCTTGCAGCCCTCCTTGAACCAACAAATGCAGCAGATAGGGGTGATGAAAACAGTTGGAGGCAAACAACTTCAGATCAACGCAGTCTATGTAGTTTTGATCCTGACCTATAGTCTGATCGCTCTCCTGATCTCGATCCCTACATCCTACTTCATCGCTTATGCACTCCTGGAATATCTGGCTCCCAGAGTCAATTTCATTGTGCAAGGACATCGTCTGTTCCCGATTGCGATCATTGTGCAAGTACTCACCGCAGTGATCGTTCCGCTGATTTCAGGTGCGGTGCCAATCCACCGCGGAACCAGTATTTCGATTCGGGAAGCGCTCAACGGATCTTCCAATCTATCAACCGGATGAGAAGAATTTTATATACCATCTCCTTACCAAGGTTCGTGGCATTTCTCGACCGCTGATGATCTCGTTACGTAACACCTTCCGGCACCGGATCCGTCTGATCCTGACGCTGACCACCCTCGTGTTGGGTGGAGCAACCTTTATTTCGACCTTTAATGTCCGCGGATCGATTGACGCTTACATGGATCGGATTCGCAAATACTTTATTGCGGATGTGAACCTGACATTCAATGAACCCTACCGGATGGAGCGAGTTATAGAAGATGCTCAAAAAATTCCAGGGGTTGTCAGGGTCGAAGGTTGGGCTTCTGCAAATGCAGAAATCCTGGGCGAAAATGATATGCCAGGTGAGTCGATCCAATTATTAGGTCCACCTGCAGACAGCCAACTGATACAACCTACGGTCTTGACGGGTCGGTGGATACTGCCGGGCGATCAAAATGCAATTGTGGTAAATGAATTGTTTGAAACCTATTACCCCAGCACCCAGATTGGTGACACCATCCGCCTGAGGGTTAACGGCGAAGAACATGACTGGATTGTGGTTGGCACCTTCCAATTTGCTGGAAAGAGTTCAGGCTTAATTGCCTATGCGAATTATGACTACCTGGCTAAGATCACCCACCTGGTTGGAAAATCGTATGTCTATCGGGTGGTGAGCGATATCAAAGACCCCACCAATAGCCAACAAACCGAACTTAGCCCGCGAAGTTGAAACCTACCTCGGTAATTTGGGCTATAACATCGCGGATGTCCGCTCAGGGCAATCCTTGCAAAAGTCTGTCTCTGACGGCCTGAATATTCTCACAACATTCCTTTTAATTATGGCTGTTCTCATGGCTGTGGTTGGAAGTATCGGGTTGACCGGTACCATGAGCTTGAACACCATGGAACGTACCCGTGAGATCGGTATCATGCGGGCAATCGGAGCTTCCGATCGCATCATCACCAATCTCGTGCTGGTTGAAGGACTGCTCATTGGATCCATCAGCTGCATTCTCAGTGTGCTCATCGCGATTCCAATCACCCGGATCATGTCGGATGCAATCAGTCTGGCAATCTTCGGATCGAGTTCCATTTTTGTATTCTTGCCAAATGGAGTGGTCATCTGGTTTATTTTGCAAAACATTTTGGCGGTTCTGGCCAGTGTCATGCCGGCCCGAAATGCCGCCCGTCTCACAATTCGAGAAGTTCTGGCATATGAATAAGCTTCAGTCACAGAAAGGTGTAACTATGTCCCAAATAAAGAAATCCCTGATGGTGAGTGCATTGATCGTATTGATGGTCGGAGTGGTTAGCTGCTCAGCCAATGCTCCGGCTGCTTCCCCGGCTGGAGCAACCGATTCAATCCCGGTAGTGACCGATGAAGGTGTATTCCATGCGGAAGGGAAAGTGGTTCCGCAGCAATACTCTACCCTCTCCTTCCAAACCGGTGGAGAAATCGGTGAGATATTCGGTCAAAGAAGGACAACTAGCCCCCAAAGGAGCGCCCTTGCTTGCTCTTGCAAACATCGAATCCTTCACTGCCGGCGTTGCCTCAGCGAGAACGGGCTGTTGTGGATGCCCAGAAGCAGTTGGATGATCTCAATAAGAAAGCCGAATTTGAAAAAGGGACTGCCCTCAAAGCCTGGCATGATGCCCAAACTGAGATGATTGAAGCTCGCCAGGAATTGAATGAGATGGATACCAAGGAATATGCTGATAAATTGGACGATCTGGAAGAAGACGTCCAGGAAGCCGAGGAGGATCTGGATGATGCCCAGGAAGACCTGGATAAATATCTCAATCTGGATCCAACCAGCGATAAAAGAAAAGACGCCCAGGAAGATTATGACGAAGAAGAAGAACAATACCTGGATACGGTTTACAAACGCGATTTGAAAGATTAATGAATTGGATGTTGCCAAGGCGAATTATCGATGCAGCCAGTCGCCAAAGTAGATGATGCGAAACGCGAATACGAGCAAAAACAAAACGGGCCGGATACTGAAAAGCTAAAACAAGCCCAAGCCGCTCTCGCTGAAGCCAAAGCTCAATTGGTATCTGCGAATGCTGCCCTTGATAACTCTCAAATTGTGGCACCCTATGATGGGATCGTGGTCGACCTTTTCCATCTCACACGCGGGGACATTTGTAAACCCCGGACAATCTGTGGTTCAAGTGGCTGATTTTTCGAACTGGTTCGTTGAGACGAAAGACCTGACCGAATTAGATGTGGTCAAAGTGAAGGTTGGAGATGAAGTCGAGTTGGTTGCGGATGCTCTGCCGGATGTAGTAATGAAGGGAACGGTTACATCCATCAAGCAAGTGTTTGGTGAATATAGCGGTGACGTGGTGTACACCATCCGGATTCAGATTACCGATCCAGCGGAATCACTTCGCTGGGGCATGACGGTAGATACCAAATTCACCCAACCCGAAGAATAAATCGAGTTCTTCGTAACAAAACAACCCTAAAGAAGGCCGGAAATCCGGTCTTCTTTTTTGGAAAGGCATCGGTAGAAGATAATGGGTGCCTCCAATTAGGCTTGACTATCCCCTCCGACCCTGTATAATAATTTCAAGCTCGGAATAAGGATGAGTTTCACTTTTCAGAAAATCTGCGGTTGATGCGAGCAGGTAAGTCAAATCCATCCATTCCACTCCGACAGCCTCACTCTGAGGCATCATCCTCCGCAGGGGTCTTCGGACCGTAAGGAGGCCGGGTACGCCCGTTAGCGCGTTCAAAGGTCCTATATTCGATAGGATAAAAGCAGGTGGCACCACGAGCAGTCCCCTCGTCCTGCAATTCTGAGGGGACTTTATGTTCCTCTTGTGGAGGTGCTATGTTCGACATCAATCTCATTCGTGAAAAACCAGAACTTGTAAAAGAAGCGCTCATCAAGCGCCAGATGGATCCATCACCAATCGATGTCATTCTGGAACTGGATGCGCGCCGGCGTTCCAAATTAGCTGAGGTGGAAAACCTGAAAGCAGAACGGAACGCGGTCTCCAAAGAAATCAGCAAAATGAAAGATCAGGCTGAACGTCAGGCTAAGATCGAATCGACCCGTTTGCTGGGTGACAAGATTTCCGACCTGGATGTAGAACTCAAACAGGTGGAAGCCGACCTGAATGATCTGGTGGCAGTGATTCCGAATATGCCATCTGACCGGGTTCCCTATGGCAAAGACGACAAAGATAACCCGGTGGTCAAGGTGTTCAGTGAGTTGCCAACCTTTGCAGTTCACACCCAAACCGCACTGGGACCTGGGTCCCGAGTTGGGTATCATCGACTTTGACCAGGGCATCAAACTGACCGGGTCGCGTTTCTACGTCTTGAATGGAGCTGGCGCCCGCTTGCAGCGCGCTCTCATCGCCTGGATGCTCGACCTCCATATCCGCCAGGGATACACCGAAAAATACACTCCCTTCATGGTGAAAAGCGACGTCTTGTTTGCCTCCGGACAACTACCCAAATTCCGGGATAACCTCTATCACGACGCCGAAGAAGACTTCTGGATGGTTCCCACCGCCGAAGTGCCGCTCACCGGCATTCACGCGGATGAATTCATGGAAGAAGCAGCGTTACCCCTCAATTACACTGCCTACACACCCTGCTTCCGACGGGAAAAAATGTCTGCCGGACGAGATGTGCGCGGGATCAAACGCGGACACCAGTTCGATAAAGTGGAAATGTATAAGTACTGCACGCCTGAAACATCGATGCAAGAATTGGATAATCATGCTCAATGATGCCTGCCAGACTGCCGAACAACTTGGGCATCCCCTACCGGGTGATCCAACAATGCACCGGCGATCTGGGTTTCAACGGCTGCCTCTCCTATCGATGTGGAAGTCTGGGCGCCCGGCTGCGGCGAATGGCTGGAAGTATCCTCGGTTTCCAATGTAGGTGATTTTCAAGCCCGGCGAGCGAATATCAAGTATCGCCCGGCGGATGGCGGTAAAGCCCCGCCTGGTTCACACCCTCAACGGCTCTGGTCTCGGTCTCCCGCGCACCCTCATCTCGGTCATGGAGAACTATCAACAGGCAGATGGTTCCATTCGCATCCCGGATGTGCTGAAACCCTGGATGGGTGGAATTGACCAGATTGGACCCGGCAAGTGACGTTAACCAATTCGGTCGTTCTATTACTAGTTTTTTCTACCATGATTGTGAGCTGGCTGGGGTTGATTATTCCCATCTTCCCCGGCTTGAACATTATCTGGGTCGCTGCCCTGGGTTGGGGAATTTATGTGGGTCTGGGCTGGCCAGGTTGGCTCTATCTGGTCATTTTGACCATTCTGATGGTGGCTGGGAAATTTCTCAGATAACATCTTCATCAGCGGCAAAGCGCGCATCAGCGGTGCCAGTTGGTGGTCGATCATCATCGGCAACATCGCTGGAATCGCCGGCGCATTTTTGCTGCCGCCCCTGGGTGGATTGCTGTTTGCAGTGATCGGTGTCCTGCTGGTCGAGGTGATCCGTCACCGTGATTGGGCTAAAGCCTGGGAAACATCCAAACAGATGTTTTTTGGCTTTGGCTGGGCGATTGCAGTCCGGATGGCGGTTGGTGCTGTGATGATTGGTTTGTGGGCAATCTGGGCATTTTAAATCGACAAGGCAGCGAGATTGCAATCACGATCTCGCTGCCTTGAAATTCACCAAAGACCTAAATCCATAAATTGGTTTCATACGATCCCGCAACAAAGCGGGATTTTTTATCTGCTCTTCGCCAGTTATCGGGCAGATCAGGTTGTCTGCCTGGTTGATCTGAACATCCACGGAAGTAGTGGAACAACCAGGAAAATAATTACTCCCAACCCGATTAGAGCAACCGGGAATCCGAAGTTTTTAGAAACAGCTCCACCTACGCCCAACCCAATCCCCTGCCCTACATTGGTGACCGCCATCAAAATAGCATACATGGAGGCTGCCACGCCAGGCATGGCATATTTCATGGCAATCGCAAAGTAGATGGATTGTGCCGCACCATAAGCCAACCCAAAGTAGATGGCTGCAGCAATTGCCAATGGGAATGAAGGCGCTGCTGCCAGAAAAATCATCGCAATTGCTACGCCAACCAAACTAACCCAGATCGAAATTTTATCACCAGCTTTATCCTTGATCATCCCGCCTGCAAACGCTCCAGCCACACAACCCACACCCCACAGGGTTGTCACCATTCCGGCCGTCCTTAACGAGATTCCAAACCTGTCAGTCAAGAATGGATTCATCAATTGGTTTGCGCCAACAATCACCAGGAAGATGATCAACCCCGCACCGGCTGCTGCCAGCACAGATACCTCTTTGAATGACTTGAAGGCTGCCCAGTTGAACCTCTCACCTTCCGCTTTTTTACTTTCATGGATGAAGAAGAGCAATGGAATCGGAATGAATGTGAGAGCAGCCAGGAAATAAAATACCATCGGCCACGACTGTTCTGCAATGATCCCGGCTGCCAACGACGCCACAATCACACCCACCGAGCGGCCGCCCACCATAAACCCTTGCAGCAGGCCTTTCTCATTCTCGGATGTGATATCCAACGCCAATCCATCCGTGCAGGTGTCATAAAATGCCATCCCTAATTGCAGTAAAAAGGCAATTCCAACAAACAACCAGTATTGAGTTCCGGGGTGAATACCCGCCACCAGGATCAGACAGATGAATTGGACCAGTAAACCAAGCAAGATATAGGGTTTTCGATGTCCAAGACCCAAAAAATTGTAACGATCGCTGATGAATCCAAATAATATCTTGATCATGAAAGGGATCAGAGCGATGGAGGAAAAGATACCTACATCAGCCATATCCAGGCCATTTTGCAAGAGGTACAGCGCATTGAGCGCAGAAAAATACCCTAAAATGGTTCCCTGCGTGAAATACAGCAGTCCGAACAAGGAAAATCGCAGAGGTTTGGATTGTGCAGGCATAAATGATTCCCTCCAGGACAAGTTGGCTTGATTATACAGGAAACAGTGAGAAGGCAGCCTGGTTGCAACATTACCATCTCTGTATATATAATTCAGTTTTGGACAGTTCCTTAGGTGGTTTATTCTTTTGTTCAAAATTCTTGTACAACAGGATAGTAAATGTACTTATCCCCAATTCTTCCTTCTTCAAGCTTTATAGATAACCTTTTAAACATAGCTCTGTTAGTTGTGGGTATATTCGCCGTTCTTTCGTATTTTTTCTTGACGAGATTATTCAAAATTGAACATGATGATTTTTATACTCAATGGCAAGATGATGGGAAACCACACGGAATGCCATTTTGGTTTCCGATGAAAGAACTCGGCGAGTTAGGTTCCCGTTCCTATCCTTGGTTTATGGGGACATTGTGGCTATTCAAAACCCCTTCATGGCTCATCAATCATGAAAAAGCAAAAAAGATGTTTCGTTATTTTCGTTTCACAAGCTATGTGGCTTATGGCATGTTGGTTGTAATGTTTCTGCTTGTATCATTGTCTCTACCAAGATAATCTTGCTCTTTTGTGCCATAATTATTCAAGGTCAGGTAATTTTCGAAATTAAGTTTTTTCCCACTTGTCGCATTCGGGGATGAGATACTTCATAACAATGAGCGTTCTTTATGACGAAAAACTGCCCAACACCTCGCTTGCCGGCAACGCCTGCCGATCTACAGATAGGTCAGATTTAATCGGATGGTATTGAATGGGTATCAATTATCGAATATCGTGCGAAATCTTTCAAAAATACCCGGGCTACAAGCGCGGAGTGGTGGTTGCCAGGAATGTAAAGAATGGCTCTTCTTCACCTGAGCTGATCCAGTTGTTACGTAAAGCCGAGAAGTCACTACGCTCGTGTATGAATCTGGAAAACCTCACCGATGAAAATTGGATCAAAAATTGGCGGGAAGCCTACCGTGCTTTTGGCGCCAAACCATCAGAGTACCGCTGCTCCATTGAAGCGATGACACGCCGGGTATTACATGGGGATAATCTACCCTCCATCAACACCCTGGTCGATATAGGCAACATTATCTCCTTGCGGCATTTATTACCCACCGGCAGCCATGCCATTGACCATCTGACTGGAGATCTCGAACTCCGTCTGGCTACCGGAACAGAAGACTTTCTGGCATTTGGCTCTACCGAACATGAGCATCCGCTGCCAGGTGAGGTTGTCTTCTGTGAAGGAGAAACCGTCCTCTGCCGTAGATGGACCTGGCGCCAGGCGCAGCATTCCCTCACCCTGCCTGAAACAACAGCGGTGGAGTTCAATATCGATGGGTTGGCACCTGCCACGCGGGAGCAGGTACAGACTGCAGCGGAGGATTTGACCACTTTGTTGAAAAAGCATTGTACTGTTCAGGGAACTGAACTTGATCTGCATTATCAAGTACTTGACGTGACTCAACCTTCCCTGTCCATGAAATAAAAAGATCCAACGTCCATTTTCAACGCTGGATCAGAATATTTACAACTAGCGAGCAAATACCTTACCCCTCAATAATCTCATACCTTGTGGTGATGGGTGAATTCTTGGCCAGCATCGCCTGGGCCGGGCAATACTTCTCGGCGGAAAGTTGAATCGCGCGCTCCACGGCCGCCGGGTCAATCCCCTTGCCGGTCATTTTGTAAACAATTTCCACCTGGGTAAACACCTTGGGATGTTCAGACGCTCGGTCGGCATGGACGCTCACCTCAAAAGCAGTTACTTCCTGGCGCTTCTTGGCCAGAATTGAGATCACATCCATCGAGGTACAACCCGCTAAGCCGATGGCAATCAGCTCCATCGGTTTCATCCCTTTGCCTTCGCCGCCTTCTTCAACCCGTGAGTCAAGTGGAACGGTGAAGCCGGATTCGGATAATCCGGTAAAACTCATTTTGTTATTCCAGGTAACTTTTGCGTCCATTTCACCCTCCCGGTTGAGCATCTGTTTAAAATTGTAAATCTTAATTGAAAGTCTTACACTTTTGAAACTATCTGATTCAATATGCCCGCAGTGATTGCAGACTAAATGTGATCCGGAATCATATTCCAATTGACCTTCCCCACAAATGGGGCAATCTTGTGGTCCACGACCCGTGAATACCAGGCCATTTTCAAATCCAGCCCAATCTTGCGGATCCGTATCCAGTTCCTTCTTCAGGATTTCAGCCATTGGATGTCTCTGGCGGCAGGAAATCATCCAGGTGCAGGGTGTGGTACAGATGTTCCACCGCATCACCCGGCGCTTTCTGCTCAACCGCGTGAGAATGGTACAGGAAAATAGTCTTTTTGGTTGTATCCAATACGATGCGGCAATTGTTGCAAGTATGGATATGCTCTTCCAATTCCTGCATCAAAGAAGGCGGGATCTCACCTTCAATAAAATTGGATAATTGTTCCAGCACTGCTTTACATTCTAGATTACTCATTCTTCCATCACCTGTTTTGTTTGCGTTTCTACAAAATACTGGCTTAAAAGCTCTCTTAACTTTAGCCGGGCTCGCAATAACCTGGTCTTGACTGCCATCTCGGTGATATTCAGTGTCGCAGCGGTATCCCGAATGGATAAGTCTTCCATATCCCTGAGGATGAAGACCAACCGCAACTTTTCTGGCAGCAATTGGATCGCTTTCTCCAAATGTTTCTGCACCTCAGCCGTCATAAAGGATTGTTCTGGCTGGCAGCACCAGTCGGTAATCTCTTTTGGCTCTTCAATCTCCTCATCTGCATCTGTTTCGTCCAATGAAGTGGTTTTCACTTTTCCCTTGCGGAGTAACATCAAGGCTTCATTCACGGCGATGCGATACACCCAGGTGGAAAGTGACGACCTCTCTTCAAAGTCTTTCACATTCTTGAAGACTTTGATGAAGGTCTCTTGCAGGATATCTTCTGCATCCTGCTCGGAGCCGACCATGTTGATTGCCAGCCGGTAGATTGGGTTGGTAAATACTTCTACCAAACGGGCAAATTCATTCCGATCACCGGCGCGCAATTTATCTAAAGAGATTTCTGCAATTTCCGCTTTTATCATTAGATGATCATTCTTATTCGAAAGTTACAATAATGGCCAGGTTGGCAGCGCATCCAGATCCAGGGCAGAGACCTGCCCCGCAATCATACGATGATATCCCGCACAGGCAATCATGGCGGCGTTGTCAGTGCATAAGGAGATATGCGGAATGTGGACAGGCAAGTAGCTGTGCATGGTAAACGCCTGGCGCAAAGCCCGATTGGCAGATACGCCACCGGCAACCACAATTTCTTTGGCCCCGAATTCCTTGGCTGCTTTCAATGTTTTATTGAGCAGAGTATCCACCACCGCCTCCTGGAAACTGGCTGCCAGGTCCGCGACGGGAATCGGTTGATGGTTTTCTTCCAGGTGTTTCACAGCTCGCAACACGGAAGTTTTGATGCCGCTAAACGAAAAATCCCACTCATTATCCAGTTTGGCCCGCGGAAAATTGAATGCTTTCGGATTACCTTCTTCTGCGGCGCGCTGGATGGAAGGTCCACCCGGATAGGAAAGACCAAGTAACCGCGCTACTTTATCGAAAGCTTCGCCGGCCGCGTCATCCTGGGTTTTGCCTAATAACTTGTATTGCAAATGCCCCGAAATCAAGATCAATTCGGTATGCCCACCGGAAACCAGCAACGCCACAACCGGAAATTCAGGTTCTTTTGGGGGTGTCACCCCGGCAGGATAACTGGACGCGCTGTAAACCCAGGCGGAATAGATATGCCCTTCCAGGTGGTTCACGCCGATCAGCGGGATGTTACGGCTGAGCGCCAGCCCTTTGGCCATGTTCAGTCCAACCACCAACGAACCTGCCAGCCCGGGGCCCTGGGTGACGGCAATCGCATCAATTTCCTGCAGTGTCATGTGCGCTTGTTGCAGTGCCTGATCGACCACACCGTACACAGTTTTGACATGCTGTCTGGATGCCACCTCAGGAAAAACGCCCCCATATTGTGCATGTAAATCAATTTGGGTGGCGATGACACTGGAGTGCAGCCGGCGGCCATCTTCCAGCACCGCTGCGGCAGTCTCATCACAGGAAGATTCAATCCCTAATATTCTGGATGGAACAAATGTCACTTCAACTTCCTTTCACAGGTAACACCAGGTCATATGGATACTCAACAAATCGGCAAATGGTATTGTCATCGGCAACGTAGTAGGTATCTTCGATTCTAACCCCCATTCCTCGATCTGGATAATACAATCCGGGTTCGATGGTAAATACTTCCCCTGGTTTGAGAATCTGTTCACCATCTGCATTTACGCTAAACCAGGGAGCTTCGTGCACCTGCATGCCCACTCCATGCCCAAGACTGTGGATGTACCCATCCGTGGTAGCAGGAACATTCTGGATGGTAGGATGACCCAATCCTTCGAATAAATCACAGGTCCATTTTTGGTACTGTTTGCATGAGGTACCAACCGTCAGGTCGGAGACGACTTGATTGTACACGCCTAAAACCTGATCGTACAATTTCTGTACTTCTGCCGGAGCGTATCCGATGCACCAGGTACGTGTGAAATCGTAAAAATATCCACCACCTTTTTCGCATGGATAGATATCGAATACGATCGGTGTGCCGGTGCGTAAAATGTCTGAATCGGTTCCGGTAGAATGTGGAATACCCCCATCCCGTCCCATTGCAAAAATGGTACCTTCCGGATTTTCCGCGCCCTGCTCTGCCAACCACAGATCGATCTTCTTCTTGATCTCGCCAATCGTTACCGGGTTGCCATCAACGGAATAAATTTGGTCATCGATGACATGGCAGCTTTGAATATATTTGGCAACTCGATCCACTGTCCGGGTGGTGACCATTCCCATCTGTCTAATCCGTTCCAATTCTTCCGGGTCTTTGATCAACCGCGCCTGTCCCAGTCCAGAATCCGCTGTATCACCGATCAGTTCCAGATCTGGTAATTTTCTTGTTAACTTTTGCAGCACTTCCCACTTCTCAGTAATTTCAATCTGTCCGTATAAATATAACTTTCCCACGGGTCAATCCGACTTCGGTCAAAATCGCAGTCAGGAATAGGCTTTCGGCTTCAGCTACGTTGCCGCCAGTTGATTTTAGATATTCGAATAGTTTAAAATCATTAAAGGTTTTCGTTCGGATCCCAGTCCTGGCACCCTCTTCCCGCTCCATGGCGTTCACAACGAGCAGAGGATCCGCACCTGTCTTTTTAACCAATACTGCACTACTGATATGTCCTCCACCGGTGAGGTACACCATTGCCGGATTATGACTTCCATTACCAAAAACCAGATAACCATCCATGCCTTTGTCGCGCAAAATCTGATCGATTTCCGATTTCATGTCCATCTCCAAGATCTGGAATAATTGACTACTTTTATTCAATCTATTTTAACCGTGCATTTGCATTCGTTGCAATGATCAATATCAACTGATACTAGTATCTAACATAAATATCGGTTCTTCGTAAAAAAACAACCACTCGCAAGGTGAGTGGTTGAGAAAGTATCTTGTTAGCTGAATTGGTTATCAGTCCAGGTCCGAATCTTCAGTCGAATGGAACTCTTCGATTGTCGCTGATTCTTCGGGTTGGGCGTCCGGTTTCCATTGGCTTTTTTCTCGCATGCGGATGAGAGCTTCGATGATAACCAGCCCGAATGCAATCAACATTCCGATACTGGGGGTCAGGATTCGCCCTAGCTGAAGCCAAACCACGATCCCACCATAGATTCCCATCCAGCATGCCTGACGGATAACCACCGGTGTTTCGATCGGCGGGAAGCTTGGAAACCTGATGTTCAGAAATACAACGATCGGCAAGCCGGTTCCGGTCATCGCAATCGTTGTCAGGAAGAAGAATAGCCAACGCGGACCGAGTGTAGGAAGAGAGAAAATCACCAGGTACACAATTCCACCCCACCCAACAACGAAAAGGAACAATGCGAAGGGAATAAATGAGCTGAAGGCTGGCAATCGACGGATGGGTGTGTTTTGATCCATAACAGAAGAAATTATATCCTGATCTGAAGATGAGTATACTTAAAAGTGCAATTTGTGATCCAGGTCTTTGCTGCATTTTGGTTCTGGCTGGAATTAGTATATGATCACTCTGGAAGGTCATGATGAAAATATTTACCTGGTTCTTCGTCATTTTACTCTGGGCTTGCGCTGGTTGCTCTGGTTTCCAGTACAGGCTTGATCAACCCCTGCCTACTCTTCAACCCACCCATACTCAGGAAGCTGAAGTAGAGGAGAGGCAGGCAATTTCAAATCTTGCGAGTTTGCCACCTCCTACCCTCTTTGCTACGAAATGGAACAACCCGGATCGCTATCTGAATTCGCTTCGACCTTCCCAAAAGGAACTTCTCCCTGGTTGGCTGCCAAGATCAGAGTACTTAATCGATGTGAAGATCAGCCAGGATCTTAAAAGCATTGAAGGCTCGCAAGAAATCCTGGTATTCAATACTTCCGGGCAAGATATGGAAGAAATTGTGCTGCATAATTATCCTGCTCTATTCGGTTCAAAAGTCCTCATCGAGAATGTGGAAATCAACCACAATCCTCAGACAGCACAGATTGGTCAAAATGGCGGACTGATACAGATTCCGCTACCAACGACCCTACTTCCAGGGGAAGCAGCTGTTCTATCACTCAGCTTTTCTTACAAGATGCCGGAAGAAGCTTCCAGTAATTATTTGATTTTTGGAAACACACCCGGTCTGGTTACCCTGGCGCACTTCTACCCGATGCTGGCTGTTCCTGATGGAGCTCTAGTTCCCCCGCCAAATTATGGTGATGTGACCTATTCTGAAGCAGCTCTCTACCAGGTAAGAGTTCATGCTGCGGCTGATTTGACTTTAGTCGCCTCCGGGACAGAGACTTCCAAAGATGTCAGCTCCGGTCAACAGACCAGTGAATTTGTCATCGCGCCAGCCCGCGACTTTTATCTGGCTGCCGGAAAAGGCATGGATACCTTCGAAACAACGGTCGATGACATTCGTGTCACGTGTATCTCATGGGAATCAGAAGCTGGCGGCTGCCAGTTTGCCGCTGAAACTGCCGGAAAAGCGCTGCTGTACTTCAATGATGTGATCGGCCCCTATCCGTATGCCGAGTTTGATGTGATCAGCACCCATACGCAAGCTCTCGGAGTGGAATACCCTGGAGTCATCGCCATTAACCAGGAACTGATGAGTCTGGATCGCGACCATCCCGATTTTCAACAATCGAAATACCTGAGTACAACCGTGGTACATGAAGTGGGACATCAATGGTTTTATAACCTGATAGGTAATGACCAGGTAAATGAACCCTGGTTGGATGAATCAACTACCCAGTACATCACCTATCTCTATTTCCTATCCGAAGCAGGACAAGGCGCCGGAGACGAGTTACTGCAATCCTTTCAATCCAGAGTGGAACGGGTTGAAGATACAGAACGACCAATAGGACTGCCAGTCTCAGCGTACAATCCGAATGAATATAGCGCTTTTATCTACGGGAAAGGACCGCTTTTCTTCCATGAGATTGAGAAGCAGAATGGTTTGGAAGCCATGCACACCTTGCTTACCAGTCTGTACCAGCAGTACTCATGGGAAAATATGCAAACCGCGGATATGGAAGAGTCCCTCGAAGCCAGCTGCTCTTGTGAACTTGACCCAATGTTCATTGAATGGATTCAACCAACCTCAAATTGACCTGACGAAATTAAGGGAAAAAAGGACCCGTGAAGGTCCTTCAAATTGATCGTTATCTCAATAAATCTACAGGCTCAGTTCAGTTGGTTCTGCGATGATGAATAACCTACCCC
Source organism: uncultured Chloroflexia bacterium (assembly GCA_963818305.1). GTDB lineage: Bacteria > Chloroflexota > Anaerolineae > Anaerolineales > Anaerolineaceae > DAIOEK01. The sequence continues at coordinate 43,442 of CAWFRQ010000010.1, read as the reverse complement.
AAGAGTCTTCACTTCCATTTGCGATACAGGTCTGTAAAACCAGATGCGGTGTTCCCTGGTAGATCTGTTCAAATAATTGACCAGTAGTTAATTCCGCGCCTGAGTTTAGATCTACAAAGGATGAGGTGGGGCTGTCTGGCGATAGCGCTTGAAATGAGAGGATTTTGACTACCTGGTAGGTCTGGACTTCGCCTGTACCGGTGATGGTGCGAACCACAGCGTCAAGTTGAATTTGGGGGAAGGAACTTCCAGCCGCAAAATTGTGAGCTAGTAACCCGATGGTTCCATAATCTTCTGCCATTCCAAACTGGGTCACAATCCCGTTGATGGAAGAGACGTATGCCGGATTATTTTCTGGTTGCTGCACCACCCGTAGAGCCATTACATTCTCGACATAGACACCGCGGATCAGGTCTTCGCCATCTTTTACCGCATTTGAAAATTCTGCTAAAGACTGAATTGAGGTAGCTACTGCTTCAGGCTGATTGCTCGAGCTGGTTCCAGTCACGGGAAGTACAAATTGATTGCCAGTATTAACAGAAAAAGCTCCGCTGGTTAAGAAGACCAGGAGAGCGATTACGATTAGACTGATTTTTCGTGATTGAACCATTTTATCCTCAGGGGATAAAGGCTCTCTCGCGAAGCTTGGAATTGTCAGGGAGGGCGAAAACGTGATTGACATTTTCGGCGGCCTGGCAGTCATAACCTGTTTTAGGTTTTAGACCCATAGCTTTGCGACCCCGGTTTTCGCCGGGTGTGCCTTTATCGAATATCTGGTGGTAAAGAGCTGAATTGCTGTTTGTTTCTGTATTTAGTATCGGTTAGTTTTTTGTTAGCTTTAGGGGCAATTTGCTAACTATTTTCTAATTCATGCCTTCGATTAACATTCTTCTTGCACTCCATCTTTATCTGAGGCACAATAGATGGAGTGATCATTTCCCCTGAAAGGAACCTGCCAGATGACTACACCTTTCTCAGCTACACGCATTTCCCCGCTCCGTCCAGTTCCCTCTGATATTGATATCGCCCAGGCTGCTACTCTCAAACATATTCAAGTGGTAGCTGATGAGATGGGCATTTTAGGAGACGAACTCGAACTGTACGGCCCGTACAAAGCGAAAGTCAAATTAGAGATATTGAACCGGTTGAAAGACCGACCGAATGGCAAGTATATTGATGTGACTGCCATCACCCCCACCCCGTTAGGTGAAGGCAAGACCACCACCACGGTTGGGTTGAGCCAAGCACTGGGCGCACATCTAGGGAAATCCGTCATTACTTGTATCCGTCAGCCAAGCCAGGGACCCACCTTTGGGATCAAAGGCGGTGCTGCAGGCGGCGGTTATAGCCAGGTGATACCGATGGAAGATTTCAACTTGCACCTCACAGGTGATAACCACGCCATCACTGCGGCGAATAATCTACTGGCGGCAGCAATTGATGCCCGTATCCTGCATGAGGCAGGAGCAACTGATGAACAGATGTTCATCCGTCTCTGCCCCAAAGATAAACAAGGTAAGCGTCACTTCGGACGAGGATTAATTGGACGGGTTCGCCGGCTTGGTATCCAGAAGAATGACCCCGAAGAACTCACTCCAGAAGAGAGGGTGAAAGTATGCCGTTTGGATATTGACCCGAGTACCATCACCTGGAAACGGGTGGTGGATACAAGTGACCGTTTCTTACGGGGAATTACAGTTGGAACGGGCGAGGAAGAAAAAGGGTTTGAACGAGAAACCGGCTATGATATCACAGTGGCCAGTGAGATCATGGCAGTGCTAGCCCTTACCACCAGCTTAAAAGATATGCGTGAGCGACTAGGAAAGATGGTAGTAGCCCTCAGCAAAACCGGTGAAGCGGTTACCGCCGACGATCTGGGTGCAGCCGGGGCGCTGACTGTTTTGATGCGGGATGCAATCAAACCAAATCTGATGCAGACTCTGGAAGGTACACCGGTATTTGTGCATGCTGGGCCTTTCGCTAATATCGCTCACGGCAACAGCTCCATTCTGGCTGACCAGATCGCCCTGAAATTAGCAGATTATGTGATCACAGAATCCGGCTTTGGTGCGGATATTGGCATGGAAAAATTCATGGATATCAAATGCCGATATTCGGGACTAATCCCCGATGTGGTCGTATTAGTAGCCACAGTCCGCGCACTCAAGATGCATGGCGGCGGACCTAAGGTAGTTGCCGGAAAACCGCTTGACTCAGCCTACACCGATGAAAACCTGGGGTTGCTTCAAGCCGGTATGCCTAACCTTTTGCACCATATTCGCAATGCTAAGAAATTTGGGGTGCCAGTTGTGGTGGCCGTGAACAGCTTTGCTACCGACACTGATGCTGAATTGGAACTGATCCGGTCAGGCGCAATCGCAGCTGGTGCAGAAGACGCCCTGGTTTGCCGGCACTGGTCTGATGGCGGTGCGGGCGCGATCAGCCTGGCGGAAGCAGTTATTCATGCTGCAGAAAAACCATCTCACTTCCAGTTTCTTTATCCATTGGATCAATCCATAAAGCAGAAGATTGAAACCATTGCCAGCGAAATCTATGGCGCCGATGGAGTGGATTACTCCTCGGTCGCAGAGGAACAAATCGCCAACTATACCCGGCTTGGGTTTGACAAACTACCCATTTGCATGGCAAAGACCCATCTATCCTTATCTGCTGACCCAACCCTCAAAGGTGTGCCTACCGGGTTCAGGATCGAGGTACGAGAAGTCCGTGCCTCAGTGGGTGCTGGATTCCTGTATCCGCTGCTCGGCAAAATGAGCACTATGCCTGGTTTGCCCACTCGCCCAGCATTCTACGATGTGGATCTGGATCTGGACACAGGCAAGGTGGTGGGACTGTTCTAACAATTATTAACTCAACTTACACACTCTCTTTACTATAGATTAAACAACAACAGGCGGAAAGAAAGATCGCCTGTTGTTGTTTAATAATTATGGATTTTCCAAATGCAATTCAGAAATATTTATCATTATTGTGATAGAATACAAATACTCAATTATTGAATAGTTATTTTGTAACTATAGTTGGAATATTTACTAATTACGAAGGAGAAACAAAATGCGCCAAAAATTCTTATCATTGTTCTTGCTGACCGCGTTGTTGGTGATTCCCGCCTGCTCGCCTCAGACCACTCCAACCCCCGAACCAGCCAAACCTGCGGCTGTTCTGGTAGCACCCACTGCAGTTCCTCCGACAGCTATACCAGAACCTAGGACATTAACTGTGTTTGCAGCAGCTTCCCTGACAGAATCCTTCGGTGAGTTGGGAACCATGTTTGAGGAGCAGAATCCAGGCGTAACCGTTTCATATAATTTCGGCGGATCACAACAACTTGCAGAGCAACTCAACCAGGGCGCTGAGGCGGATGTATTCGCCAGTGCCAGCAAGAAGTACATGGACGTAGCCGTAACTTCAAAGCGAGTTGTCGAAGATGATACCAAGACCTTTGTTACGAATCGCCTTGTCGTCATCTTCCCAAAAGAGAATCCCGGGGGCTTAGTTGAACTGATAGACCTTGGGAAACCAGGCTTAAAGCTGGATCTGGCTGATAAAGCGGTTCCGATCGGCCAATACTCTTTGGATTTCTTAGATAAAGCCATCAAAGATGAACCTTATGGAGCAACTTATAAAGACGACGTACTCAAGAATGTCGTTTCTTATGAAGAGAATGTTAAAGCTGTTGTAACTAAAGTAGCTTTAGGTGAGGCTGATGCTGGTATAGTTTACGTCACCGATATCACCAAAGACATGGCGGATAAAGTTGATAAACTTGATATACCCGACGCTCTTAATTCCATCGCCAATTACCCGATTGCTACCATTGCCGACAGTAAAAATCCAGATCTAGCCAAAGCCTTTGTAGAATTGGTTTTATCCCCAGACGGACAGGCTGTTTTAGAGAAGTATGGTTTTCTATCTGCAAATTAAATCTTCCTCGCCAACGATGGAGTAATCCGCAAAAGGTTTGACCTGATTCAACTTGAAGACCTGGTACAAAAAGAGATCTATCCACACACAGGATAGATCTCTTTTTTCATTCTCATTACTCTAACCATTACGAATTACTTAGCACAACTTACAATTTCTTGATATTTTTCGCATCATCGAAGTAATAAACTATTCCGGGGCAAAGTAAGTTTGCCTACAACCAGCTATTGTCCCTTGCTTTTCTCTTGCATTAATCCGATCGAATATCCATCCGGATCCTTCACAAAAGCCATCCATAGGTCATGATCAGCCATCTCGGCGATCAAATGCGGAGGATCAATGCCTTCTCCACCATTCGCCATAATCCGCTGATACGCGTAATCCAGGTCATCGGTTTTAAGGTAAATTACCATGCCGGTACCAGGTTGGGCCTCGCCTTCTGGCAGGGATAACATCAGACGGACATCACCCACTTGCAGAAAACTAAGGTTCGGCCCGGCAGAAAAAAGAAATTTCAGTCCAAGAACATCTCGATAGAAATGGACGGACAATTCTACATTCTTTACTGTGATAGCGATCTGACCAACCGAAGAAAACATACAGCCCTCTCTTTCTCTGAAATGATCGTATCAGATTTGAGAAGGCTGCAAGTGAAATCAGTCTAATCTTACAAATCAGGATATTCAACCCGGTGGCTGCGGCGTTCCATCAATACCGTATCATGCCACTGTCCATGTAATTTTCCAATCTTCTCGCGATAACCAACCATTCGAAAACCGCAGCTTTGGTGCAATTGAATGCTGGCCAGGTTTTCTGCCAGTATCCCGGATTGCAGCATCCAATAACCTTCCTCTTCCGAGAGGTTAATCAGGGTCTGTAAAAGCTGCTTCCCCACCCCTTGCCCGCGTCCTTCAGCAGAAATATAAACGCTCACCTCGGCTACACCAGCGTACACGCAGCGACTGGTGACTGAAGCGATGGCTGCCCAACCCACGATTAGATTCTGGCTATCAACTGCAACCAGACGGCATGTCTTCAGGTGGGTTTTGTCCCATTCTTTCCAGGATGGCACTTCGGTTTCAAATGTCGCCAGCCCGGTAGAGATGCCTTCTTCATAAATTCGCTGCACATCATCCCAATCAGTCAGCTTGAATGGTCGGATTCGAATATCCATGTCACCTGCTTCTCAATATTTTGTGTTACCCCAGCCACTTTTCAACCACTTTAGGCATATCCAAAGAAGATCCTACCTTTACCGTGCATTCTGGAAGTGATTCCAGAAAGAGTTTGCCATACTTTTTGGTGAGCACACGTTTGTCTAAAATGACCACCGCACCGCGATCTGATTGGGAGCGGATGAGACGGCCAAAACCCTGGCGGAATTTCAAGATCGCCTCAGGCAGATTGTATTCATTGAATGGATCATCAAATGTCTCAGCCCTGGCGGCGATGATGGGATCGCTGGGTACATCGAATGGCAGTTTGGTAATCACCACCACCGAGAGCGCCTGTCCGGGCACATCCACCCCTTCCCAGAAGGAACGGGTGCCCAGTAAAACGGATTTTTCCGAGCTCTTGAAGCTTTCCAGCAGACTGGCGGCTGATGCGCCTTCGCCCTGCTCATAGACGGTGATCCCTTTTTCAGCAAGCGCTGGTCCAAGGATCGTGGAAGTTTGTTTCAATTGCGAATAATTGGTAAAAAGTACCAGCGTTCTGCCGTTGGTGGTCTTACATAATCGTAACAGACTGCTGTTCAATTCATTCTGGTAGGCAGAACCCTGGGTGGGCTCTGGAATATCATTGACCAAGTACAGCAAGGCTGAGTTCGGGTAATCGAATGGGGAGCCAACCGAAAGCTCATCCGCATCAGCGGCATCCAAACGTCCGCGCAGGTAACCAAACTCACCGGCAGTGGTCAACGTAGCCGATGTGACCACCACACTATTCTTTTGGTTCCACAAATGCTGCTGCATGAGCGGTCCTACCATCAACGGTGCCGCGTTCAGGCTCAGCCGGGTACCGGTGTTGTTCAATTCCACCCAGTAGATCCGGTCGGATGATGGCATGGAAACCAGTCCATTCAAGTTGATTTGGATCTCAGTCAATCTGCGGATGATATTTCCAAGGGAACCCTGCGCATCGATCAAATCTTCAGAGGCATCGTTGAATTTATCTCCCATCCACTGGTAAATTGATCCCAAATGCCCGAGCAGTAATTTGAAATGTGCCCAATAATTCATCCCAAACCAACTCTACTTCGGACCAATCTGGTTGGGTACGGGTAGCAGGGACAATTCTTACTTGCTGCGAGTATTGCACCGTCTGGCGCTCATTCGATTGCATCTTTAAGAATTCATCAATACTTCGGAAGAAATGGAAGGCGTTATTTTGCAATCTGGCAGTCGCATCCGTGGATTGCTTCACTTCCTTTTCCATCGCTGCCAATTCAGTCGGAGAGACCGCCTTGTAAATCACATTCAAGAATCGACCTAAAATTCCACTCGATGATCCGCCGATTTCGCGAATGATCCGTTCAAATTCCGGCTGCGTCAAACGGAAGGAGAGCGCACTGGTGGTAGCTTCTTCCAGATGGTGACCTTCATCAATGACCAGATATTGATATTCGGGCAACACCCGGCTGCCTGTGACCACATCCGCTAATAAAAGCGCGTGGTTCACCACAATCAGATGCGCAGATTGAGCGGCCTGGCGGGCACGGTAAAATGGACAAGCACCGCCCGTCCGTTTGATGCAATTCTCGAGAGAGCAGGCTTCATCGTCTGCGGAGAGTTTTGTCCAGGCATCACGCTCGTCTGGTCCCGTTAGATTGATTTCAGTTCGGTCACCCGAACCACCCTGCGAAAGCCAAACTAATACTTTGGCAATCACTCTCAATTCTTCGGCGGTAGCAGGCGGACGCAACCGGGCAGCATCTAAGCGGCGCGGGCACAGATAATTGTTCTTACCTTTCAATACACAGGCCTGCAGCTTGCCGCCCAAAATGGTTTGCAGTTCAGGGATATCTTTTTGGATCAATTGTTCTTGCAGGTTGATGGTATTGGTCGAGATCACCACCCGGGTGTTATTTTGCAAAGCCCAGAACGCCGAGGGGAGTAGATAAGCAAAGGATTTACCCGTACCGGTGGCTGCTTCGACCAATAGATGGCCGCCGTCATTGAATGACTGAGTCACCTTTTTGAGCATTTCCACCTGTTGTGAGCGATGCTCAAAAGCCGGGAAAGTGCTTATCAAAAGCGCCGCCGTCTTCTAGAAACGCCGCTACTTCATCCACATCCAGCGGTTTCATCTCCGGCTGAGGTTTCAATGGCGCCATCAGGTTGGTAGCCCGTTCAAACAGGGCAGAGGTATTGGTTCGTTTCCCGGTGATCCCCTGTCGGGCGATTTTTCGGAACGCCCATTCCAGAGGCAATTTGCCACCCCAATCAAGGGCATCTCCCAAGCGTAAGATTTCTGATATTAAGTCAGCCGAGACTGCGTGAATCACTGGTCAGCGCCGGAACAACTCCAGGTACACCTGGCTCGTCAGGCGGGCATCATCCAATGCCCGGTGTAAATCATCCGGTACCGGAATCTCCAACTCGACCCCCAGTGCACCCAGGTTGTAGCGTCTGGCAGCGGGAAGAAGTATCGAGGCAAGATCAAATGTATCGAGGGTGGGGTTATCGCGTAAAATTCCTTGCTGACGGATAAAGCCAGGTCAAACCCTACATTCTGCCCAAGGACTGGGATCCTCTTCCACAAACACCGCTAATTCCGCCACGATCTGCTTGATGGATGGGGCATTTACCACATCTTCATTGTGGATGCCAGTCAATTGGGTAATAAAAGGTGGGATTGGACGTCCAGGATTTACAAAGGTACGCCATTCATCCTGAATACCTTCTTCATTAAAACGAACCGCGCCGATTTCGATAATTGCGTCCCGGCGCGGATCAAGTCCGGTGGTTTCGACATCTATTGCGACAATGGATTGCATGCCTGGATTATACCATTCTCTGGGTAAACCAACATCCGGAGCCGGAAGGACGGATACCGTTCATTCCTTTCAGACTCCGGACTGCAGTCCCTTAGAACACTCGGATTAACTCGATTCCAATCTCAATCACATCCGTCCCTATCACCATGAATCACCTTTTCACCCAACGCCAACCCGGCAGCGATATCCGGGTTGGAGAATGCCAGTTCGAAATATTCAGCTGAGAGATAAGTGACCTTACGAGTAACCATTTTCTCCGGGTCAAACTGGGTATCCACCCAGATTCCATCCCGATAGATGAAGCTTCGGCTGCCGGCAGCCCTGACAAACTCGGCTCCAGAACCGCTATACGCTGGAACACTTTCCGCCTGGGTCATGGCTCCGGTATCAGCGGCTTTATTCACCGCCCCTGCCCCACTCACCATGGTAGGGCTGGCAACCAGGTTACTCATATTCCTGGGCTGCGATCCGGCTGCGACCTGCCTCGCTCAACGCATCCGTTTCAGTGACCAGGTATGAGGTGTAGGGTGTCACAATCCCATACCGGATCGAAATCTGGATCACCTGCTGTACCGTCTCCGGGTTCGGACCATTCAGGCGGATATCCGTGAGCAGCGCGCCTACTTTTCGGGCTGCCCATAACCGGGCAATATACGACCGATCACTGCCTGCCGGGTTCTTTTCCATCGTGCTGAACATGACCTCTTCAAATTTACGCTGGTATGTTCCTAGCATCAGATCGGGCAGTTAGCTGAATTTGAGCCGCTCCTCCCGGCGTGGTATCTACCCGTGAGAACAATCTGAGAGCCGTAAAACAAATCTGGGATCGGATTGGGTTGAAGATCATAGACACTCACCCCGTTGAACTCCATTTTGAGGTCAGTCAAAGCCGGGGTATTGATCTTGTTGTAGAACGCGGTCACAACCTCATCCACATTCCCGCCAGGAGCCACATAAGTTGGGCTGCCATGATGATCCAGCGCTAACTTATCTAGTAGAACGGTATCCACATCATAGCCCACCCCGAAGCTGAACAGGCGGATGTTGCTGGTGAATCTTCCCAGATACATTTTCCAGGATCTTTTGACTGTACACCTCGCCATGGGTGGGCAGACCATCGGTGAGGAAGATGATATAAGTCGGCCGCTCCTGGTTGGTTAATTGAAGTGCGTCGAGTAAAGCCGTATTGATATCGGTTGATCCGCCGGGTGAAATCTGATCAATCCACTGGATCGCTTTCGAATATTCGGCTATCCATCTGCATGCTACTCGGCGAAGGTGGTCACCTCGCTGGAAAAACTCACCAGATTGAAGTGATCTTCCGCCTGTAAATGACTCAGAATAAATCGGGCTGCGACCTTGAACCTGACGAAACTTCTCGCCTTCCATGCTCCCGGAATGATCCAAAACCAGGACACATCCTTGGCGACCACTTTTTCATGCGATGGGTCAGGCGGGGTCAACAACATAATGAAGAAACCATCCGGGTCTGACTGGTCCAATGGATTGAGATAACTCAAAACATGGACACCCTCTTCGGTGCCGGTGGAGTAATACAACAGAAAATCCGAATCCGGCTTTACCTGGTTGGCTTCGTAACTCGCCGTAACCTGGTACGGATCAGTCGCATCGGTTGAAATCGGATGCGAGGGCGAGTACACACCGTTCACCGGATCATTGGAGTGGATGGTCACATCCACAACCACGCTTTGAATCGGTTCTGCCGAAAACTTCTCGGTATTGAGTGGATAGCGATACTCCACCTGTCCTGAATTCGAAGTGAGCATCTGGCTGTATTCCAATTCAATCTTCCGCTCACCATTGGGCTCAATCGGGAAGATGCGTGCCATCACCGCGCCGTGATTCACATATTCCAATAAAGCCGGGTCTCGCAAACTGCGGACAATCGCCTCATATTCTGCCCGGGCCGCGTTCGCATCCAGCACTTTTCCTTCGACTGCCTTGCCATCAATCCATAATTTGAAATTGGTGACCACTGCCCCGGCCGGTAACGGAAACGTGTAAGTCCCTTCTACCGACGTAATCATTTGGATTGTAAAATACCTGATCCACCCGGGTGACAGCCAATTGGTTGTCGATTGTGACTTCCACATGGTGGTATTTGACGACCAGTTGCTCCATAATCGGACGCAGACAGTCTACCTGGCCAGCAGGGCGGCGGGTCTGGGATGATGATGCCATCCGCTGAGGCGGGTTGTTTGGCAGGGAAAAGTCCCAGAAGCAAAGATTAAAGGAACCAACCAGAATTTTTTAGCCATTTTCCACCTCCGCACGATCAGACTTGTCTTCTGATCTGATAACGAATTTAGAGGTGGAATGTTCCATGGGATTAAGAACTGATTGGTAGAGGCGGGTTGATAAACCCGCCCGATTTTCAGCGTCTTGTACAGCCAAAGCATTCATACTGGCGCCACCCCGTATTGTGGGTGTAGGGCAGTATCTCTTGCAATAATAATAAGGTCTAAACACTCAGGAGGGTACTGATATCCTTTGCACCTCTAATGCTTCAGGATGACGAATTTTAGTTCATCTCGTTCAGAGCTTCGCGGGCTAACTCATAACTGGTATCTAGTTGCAAACTCGTTCAAATACCGCCTGCGCACGTTCAAGATCTCCCCCGGCTTGCAGACATCTCCCCAGCATATACATCGCATCCGGGTCTGATGGACGCAGTTGAATAAACTTCACCAGCAAATTCATCCCCTCTTCAACCCGCAGATCCATCTGCAACAAAGTCTGAATCAGATTCTTGATGATTTGCGGGTTTTCAGGGTCTTGTTCTAACCCGGAGCGGAAAGCACGCTCTGCCTGCTCCATATCACCGACCAGTAAATTCGCCACCCCCAGATTGTTCCAGGCTTCTGTATGCTCCGGCACCATCTCTGTCACAATTTCAAGGTCAGTGATAGCCTGACGGTAACGCCCTTTTTCCACCGCTTTGGTTGCGTTCTTTAACAACTCATCCAGGTTGATGTTTTTGATTTCCTGCTCAGTTGAAGTTGATTTCTTCTTTGCCATTCAATTCAATCCTTCAGATGAGAATATTTTGTTGACTTAGTATCTGAATAATCCGAATATTACTCTGATCCAAACAGTTTAAGCCAAATTTGGGTTGTTGGAATTAATCCAAGCTGAAAGCAGCATAAATCATACATAAAGAGTAAGCAAATCGAAGCGCTTGAATGTACCTTTCTACCATGAGAGTCTGAGCTTAATTTACTCATAAATTCCTGTGATTTATTTATGGATATTTTATGCCTACACGCTAAAGGTTCGTACAGGCTGACGACAATAGAAACAGAAATTACAAAGCTCATTGCAAAACTATTTTGAGGAGGTAATTATCTAAATAAACACAACCAGCTTAACCACTCAGGAAGTCCACCATCGGTAAATGGTGCCGGTCAAAAAAACTCCGGCACTATGAATAAGAAAAAATAATCGTCAATCAACAAAAAATAGGGGATGGATCCCCGCCAAACACAAACATGGAGGTTTGAAATGGCTGATAATGATGTAACTAGAATTGCTGGTAATATCGGCGCTATGAATGCGCTGAACGCGTTGACCGTCATCAACAAGAACCTTTCCATTTATCAATCTCGTTTAGCGACCGGTAAACGCATCAACTCCGCTGCAGATGATCCCGCTGGTTTGACCATCGCGACCAAAATGCAAGCCCGCAGCGAAGGTTTGAAAACCGCTTTGAACAATATCGGCGATGCCAAGAACTTATTGTCCGTTGCTGAATCTGGTTTGGGCAGAATCAATGACATCCTGATCCAGATGCGCAACAAGGCAGAAGCCGGCGCCTCTGACACCATGGGTGTTGCAGAACGCCAGGCCCTCATCGACCAGATGGTTGCCTTCTCCAAACAGATCGACGACGTAGTTGGCCAGACCAAATGGACCAGCACCAGCCCCAGCCTGATCGGCGGCAATTATGGAAATGTCGGCGGCAAATCCCTCACCTTCCAAACTGGTGTAGATCAGGGCGATACCACCGTTTTGAGTGGGCTGAACAATATGACCGCATCTGCAGCCACTGGCCTCGACATTGCTAATGTTGGTACTGGAACTGCAAATGCAGCCAACGCTACCGGTGCTGTATCTGTAGCAGGCCCGTATGTGGCTGGTGCAGTTCAAACCGGATTAAATGAACTTGCCAGCGGCACTTATGATATTTCAATCACCTACGGCGGTATCATGGGTGACGAATCTCAGGTTACACTCACCCGCCGTGGCAGCACTGCCGCTGAGTTAATCGACCTGGATGACAACAATGCCACTGCTGGTTATGGCACTGTGATGACCGTAGACTTATCATCCGCTGAATCCGTTGACTTCGGAAACGGTCTGGTTGCCACTCTCGCCGGTTACTCCATGGGTGGAGCTCCGGCATCAGGCAGCGTCGATTACACCTCTGGTTCCTCATCCTATACGTTGAAACTCTCCGCTACCCCCGCTGGTGAAGATGATGGTGTTTTGGAAGCCACAGATGGCTCTGCTTCATTTGCCCAGTTTATGAAAGATGTAAACTCAAAACTGGATATGGTCTCCGGCCAACTGTCTCAGATTGGTTCACTCACCGGCCGCCTGACCTTCAAAGAAGATCAGATCTCTGCCGCTCAGATCAACACCGAAAGCGCTTACAACCGAATCATGAATGCCAACATGGCCGAAGAACAGGTAAACGCCTCCAAGTTCTTGATCTTACAGCAAACCGCTACCGCCATGTTATCTCAGGCCAACGCGGCTCCCCAGTTCTTGCTCTCACTGTTCCAATAACAGTCCGCAGGACTCCAGTTTTCTAAAATTTAGCCGATGGTATAAGAAGCGGGGTGCGCTGGCAACAGCGCCCCCGCATCAGCAAACCAGAAACTACCAGAGGTATGAATGGCACTCGTAACCGGACAACTCGACTCAACTTATACCAACTTGATCGCTGATCTAATGGCTGTTGAACGTCAGCCATTAAATAAGCTGAACACCCAGAAACAGACCCTGGCTGTACAAAAAGGGGTCTACACTGATCTGCAAACTAAGTTGGATAGCCTCAAGAGTGCCGTTCAAACATCTGAACCCCACCGATGCGTTCTTTAACTTCAGCACTGGCCGCAAAGTGGCTGTCAGTTCCAATACCACCGGCAGCACCATCGCAACCGCGGCAGTCAGTACCAGCGCGGTTCCTGGTGCGTATACTCTCAGTAATATTACCCTTGCCAAAGCGCATAAGGTAATGTCTGATCGGCAACAATACTGCTGATCAGGCGTTAGGTTATACCGGTACGATCATCATCGGTGGAGCCGCTGCCCGATCTATCACCAGCCTCACCGCCAACACTAACATTGATGCCGCAACCGTCTCCACCGGAGTCGATAGCTCCAAACAAGAATTAGGCAGCGGAGATTACTTCCTTGAAACCAGAACCTACAATGGAACCAATCAGTTCCGTCTGGTGGATAGTGAAGGGAACGCAGTCACCATCCGGAATGGCGCTTCATCCACACTCTCCACCAGCAACTGGCAGAATATGCCCGCTGCAGGAGATTTTGATACCGGCCGGGGCTTATCCCTTCACTTCACAGGTACTAATTTCGAAGCCCATCTCAAAGATAATGGCGCCGCAAAGATCACCTACGCAGCCAAAGGTGCCAGCCTGGATATCGCCGCCACCGACAGCCTGGTAAATATCGCAACAAAAATCAACAGTGCTTCATTCGGGCAGGGCAACGAAGTCAGCGCCAGCATTATCGATAACCAGCTCATCCTCACCAATAAATATACCGGTAGTGCTCACTCCATTCAGGCGAGCGATGCCAGCGGAAGTATCCTCGTCTTCTCTCGGCATCCTGACCGGTTCCACTTTCAAAAACGAAATCCAGACTTCCTCGAATGCCACCTTCAGAGTGAACGGGATGACCGTCACCCGCAGCCAAAATACCGCCCTGACGAATGTGATCAGTGGTGTCACCCTCAACTTAGCCAACGATGCCGAAGGCGTCGATAAATCTGCCACTTTAAATGTGACCAGCGATTCATCCACCCAGAAAGCGGCAGTGCAATCTTTCATCACCCAATTCAACGGATTGCAGGCCTACCTGAAGGATAAGACCGCGGTGACCAAGAACACCGATGGCACTTACACCCGGGCGGCACTAGCCAGTGACTCGATGGTTGCCTCACTCCGCACAGAACTGGACCGAGCGGTGACGAAAACCTACTCAAATAGCGGAACGCTCGACAGTATGAGCGACATCGGGATCGGCATGGATGACAAAGGACAACTCGCCATCACCGATGCGACCAAATTGGAAGATGCACTCACCAGTAACTATAACGAAATGAAAACTTTGCTTGGTTCGGTCATGGCGGGCATGATGAACAAAATTGGTCGCTACACAGGTACAAACAGCTACGTCACCAATGCGATCAAATCAGCAGCCACCCAAACTGACTACCTCACAACCCAGATCAGAAGCTGGGAAGAACGGTTAGAGCGAAGAGAACAAACATTGTATGACACCTACGCTGCAGCCCAAACACAGCTCACAATGTCGAACTATAAAATGCAGCAGCTGCAGGCAGGTTTTAGTTCTTTGAACATATCTGGTTAAGACCCGGATCAGCGATAACACTCCAGGAGGTTTCGTTGCGATCAGCATGATCCCTGGCAAGGATGCCGGAGGGCAAAATGACATACGAACAGATAAACCCAATCAATAGTGTAGAGCTGGCACCGCCAGCAACCTCACCCGTGCAGGTCCAAAATGCTGCTCAGGTGAAAGCCCCACCTCCAAAGGCTGAGGTGGAGCCTAAAGAAACCAAAACCCAGGTGGAACCCAAACCTGCCGTGATGAGAGACAATGTATCGCTGAAGTTCATTGTCGATAACGAGTTCGAATAACATCACGGTGCTTGTGTTAGATAAATCGAATAACAAGATTATTCGAGCTATCCCACCTGAGGAACTGAACCAATTCAGAGAAGGCGATCTGTTATCCCTGTTCGCGTAAAGATTAAGGCAAATTTTACGCCTATACGCTCAAGTGCGTATTCAAGACAGCCGATAACATTACCATAGAACACTTCATTTAGGATTGCCAGGAGTAAAGCCGTGTATCAAAATACTTTCCAACACAACGAATATCGCAATCAGGATGTCATGGGCGCCAGCCCCATCCGATTAGTGATCATGGCCTATAACCTCGCAATCAAGGGATGTGAACAAAAAGATTTTGCGCGTGCTACCAAAGCTATCACCGTGCTGCGCGACGCCCTCAACTTCGATTATCCGGAAGTGTCAGTTGGCCTTTTCCGCCTTTACCAGTGGTGCCTCGATTGTATTCGGCAGGGAGATTATCAAACTGCTGCCCACACCCTGGTTGAACTGCGGGATGCATGGTCCGTGGGAGAGAAAAATTTGCAGCCTTCAGCCAAAGTTGGCATGCAAGGCCAGCGCGCATCCGTGGCATAAGCCCGGTCACTGACAATAAAATACGACCCTTCCGGGGGCAGGTGACTGCCCCGGGGTGTATTTAAATACCCGCCTTTATACAATTTTTATTTATTCTTCATTAAGGCTTTACTGAAGCAAAGCTTCCTATTCTGTTAGCATACATGCAGTCAGAAATGTATGCTAAGGAGTAGAGTATGAGTTTTTGGAATAGTCTCCGAATTAGTGCTTCCGGGTTATCAGCTCAGCGGCTGCGACTGGATATGATCTCGAACAATATTGCCAACTCGCAAACTACCCGTACAGCCAGCGGTGGTGCCTACAAACGTCAGGATGTAGTCTTTTCGGCTGCCAACGCCAACTCCAATCTCCCCAGCTTCATTTCTGGCAGATTAGCCAACACGCCTGTCGGACAAACATCTGCCCGCATTTGGCGGAGTTCAGGTCAGTGAAGTAACCACAGATAACGAGCCTGGATCCCGGGTCTACGACCCCACTCATCCGGATGCGGATGCCGCAGGGATATGTCACTTACCCGAATGTGAACCTGGTAGTTGAAATGACCAATATGCTTTCTGCCACCCGTTCGTATGAGGCCAATCTCGCAGTAGTTGATGCGTCCAAACGAATGGCGCTGAAAGCATTGGATATCGGTAAGTAGCCGATCTGATTGGAGAACATATGGATTTTATCAAGTATCTCCTTCCTTATCTGGTAACACCATCAATCCGCTGGAACAATCATCCAGCCGCAAGAAAGCCACAGCCCTAGATCAGGTCGGCGAATCATTTCTCCTCCGTACTCAGTTCGCTGAACGAATCACAATCCAATACCGATAACCTGGTTCAAACGCTGGCTTCTGGCGGTGATGTAGATCTTCACACTGTTACCATCGCCTCAGAAGAAAATGATGTCAATTTTCGGGTGGCAATGGCCATCCGCGACAAACTGGTTGATGCCTACCGCGAAGTCATGCGGATGAGTGTCTAATCATTTCAAGTTATACAGGTAGCATATGACCGTACCCCTGCAACAACAACTCGGAACTTTCTGGACCAGACAAACCACTTCACAGAAGATCACATTAATTGTGCTTGTTCTGGCCGTCGTCGTTCTGGTTCCGCTCTTTCTTAGCTGGGCTAGCCAGCCGACATACTCGGTCGCATTCAGCGGGATGAGTGAAGATGACGCCGGACAAATTGTTGAGAAATTGGCCGCTTCTAATATCCCTTACAAGTTGAATGGAACTGGCACCATCCTGGTACCCGAATCTCAGGTGTATGAAGTCCGGTTACAGATGGCGAGCGAAGGGCTGCCCCAAAGCGGTACCGTGGGCTTGGAGGTTTTCTCAGGATCGACTCTGGGAATGACAGAATTTACCCAGAAAGTAAACTATCAGCGCGCGCTTGAAGGTGAACTGGAACGGACCATCAGCAGTTTGTCCCCAGTCGATGGCGGTACGGGTGCACGTCGTTACCCCTGAAAAGACCCTCCTCACCGCCGAACAATCTCCAACCACTGCCTCCGTTATGTTGCAGTTGAATCCGGGAAAAACCCTCGACCAAACCCAGGTGCAGGCAATCACCCATTTGGTAGCCAGCAGCATCGAAGGCTTGAAACCTGAAAATGTAGTCGTGGTCGACTCATCTGGACGGATGCTTGCCAGCGGTACTGGTAGTTCTGGCGAAGCCGGTGCAGCCGCCAGACCGACGGCCGCCGCGCTGCCGAATCGGCCGCTGCAATTGCCTTGCAGCAAAAAGCAGAGCTCTTGCTTGCACAGGTGCTAGGACCCGATCGAGCCGTGGTTCAGGTAGATGTCTCATTAGACTGGACCCAGAAAGAAATCAAATCGCAGGTATTTGAATCCACCCCATCTGCGCTGCGCAGTTCACAGAAAACCAACGAGAACTATGCATCCAGCGGAACTGGCGCCGCGGGAATTCCCGGAGCCAGCCAGCAACCTGCCCACCCCGGTTGCCGCTGCTGCCGGTGGTAGCGGATCATCCATCTACACCCGTTCTGATGAAATCTTAAATTACGAAATCTCCAATTCTGAAACCCATGAAATTGTCACCCCCGGTTCGATCAAGAAGATATCCTTGAGCGTGCTGGTCGATAACGTCACCGATGAAGCCCAACTGGAGACATTACGAAGTGCTGTCGGTGCTGCAGTTGGTATTGATGAAGCCAGAGGTGATCTTCTGGTAGTCGAAAATACAATATTCGATAAAACCTATCTGACCACCCAGACAGATGATCTGGACAATGCTTCTCAAACTGAGCTGTATTGGAAGATCGGTCAAATTGCCGGTGCAGTCATCCTGCTTATTCGCCCTGCTTTTCTATATTCAACGATTACTCAAGAATCTGCGTCTGGCTTCAGCCGATGCCTGGGTACCAGTTATGAAACCGTTATCTGAGGCTGCACTCGGTTCACCTTCTATGCCCATGATGTCAGCCGGTGCAGGCGCATTGCCGCCGCTGCAATCCATAATGCCAGAACCATCTGCACGGATGGAGCAAATCATGAAGCCGCACAAAGCGAACCCAGAAGACGAACAGCTTCAGAAAGTCCTCACCCGCCTGACAGAAGATAGTCCATCCAGCGTTGCCGAAATTATTCAAATGTGGTTGGCAGAAGATGAGAAGAGAGTATGACAGACGCATTTCTAGCCCCCTCTGGAATTGACAAAACAACCGCCCTCCTGCTAAGCCTGGGTGTAGATCTCTCATCCAAAGTGTTGCAATACCTCGGAGAAGGTGAGATTGAACGGGTCTTGTTAGCCCTGAGCAAGGGCAGCAGCATCAGCCAGGAAACCAGACGCGAAGTGATGATTGAAGCCTACGAAATGTCACAGGGTGGCATCGGATTAAGCGGCGGTGGAGTGGAATATAGCCGCCAACTACTCGCCCGAGCAGTCGGTCCACGTAGAGGTGCAGAAATTTTAGAAAGAATCTCTGCCCGTGAACAACTCTCTTCCTTTGAAATGCTACGGAATGCAGATCCAAGTCAGGTAGCCACCTTACTGCAAGATGAACTTCCACAAACCATTGCTCTGGTTTTGTCTTATTTGGAAGCCAAAGTGGCAGCAGATATTCTAACGAGTATGCCTAAAGATTTGCAGATCGAAGTAGTGTTACGTCTGGCTAACATGGACCGGGTTTCACCACAGGTTGTACAAGTGGTCGAAAAGAATCTCAAAAGCAAACTATCAGGCGTGTTGAACGAAGCAGATTTCCGCGCAACCGGCGGCGTTTCCTTCCTGGTAAAAATGATGAACCAGGTAGATAGAGGTGTGCAAAAAAGCATTCTGGACGCCCTGGATACTACCAACCCGAAATTAGTGGAAGAAATCCACGCCAATATGTTCACCTTTGACGATCTGGCGAAATTTGACGACAAGACCATGCAGCGCATCTTGCGTGATGTGTCTAAATCTGATCTGGCGCTTGGGTTGAAAGCCGCAACAGAAAAACTGAAAGATCTGGTCTTCCGCAACCTGTCTGAACGGGCACGCGAAAACCTGAAAGAAGAAATCGAAGTATTGGGTCCTCAATTGGCCAAAAATGTATACGGTGCTCAACGCAGAATTGTAGATGCAGTGAGAACACTGGAAGAAACCGGAGAAATCGTCATCGCAGGCGGCGGAGGAGAAGAATATGAAGTCATCTCGTAGTCTCAACCCATCGAGCAAAGTTCAAAGTTGGCTGCCATCAGACCTGGTACAAAACTTATTGAACCTGGGCGTAGAAGAAGAAGCAACCCGGGGTGAACCCAGATCACTATTTGAGCAAACCAAGCCAATGACCATTGCTGATAAACACGGTGGCGGATTGTTAGGCTCAGAAACATCATTAGAGGCAGCTTCCTGGATTCCCACCGAATTCAACCTGCCCAAACCTGAAAAACAAGCTCCCCAGTGGCAGCCAGCAATTCGCTACAACACCGCAGCCAATGCAGCTGAAATCGCCACTCAGATGATTAATGATGCTCGCCGTCAGGCTGATGAAATCATTCATCAGGCCGAGATACATGCAAAACAACTGGCAGAACAATCCTACCAGGATGGTTGGAACTCATCGTTGGAAGAGATCAAATCTCACATGGAAACTGCCACCACTCTTATTCAAGAAGTGGTTCAATGGCGGGATGACCTACTCACGACCAGTGAGCCGATGGTGTTAGAAATTGTGCGGGCGATTGCCCAAAAATTGTTTGGCGAAGGATTTATCTTAGATTCTGCGACCCTGCAGAGTACATTTACGAACATCCTCAACAATGCCCGTTCACTCGGAAACCTGCGGATTTATGTCAATCCTGATGATTCGTTGCTGTTAGGACCTTACTGGCGTGAACTACAAGAATCAATCACAACCCATAAAGTCGAAATCATTCCCAGTGCGTCTATCGCGCGCGGCGGATGCTATGTCAATGGTCAATGGGGTTCCGCAGATGGCAGAATTGAAACTCAACTGAAAGCCATCATGGATACTCTCGTTCCTGAAGACGATAACACACCAAAAGAAAGCTGAAACACGAAGAATGGCTGTCCAATTACCTGATCTGAGCCGTTATACCAAAGCCCTTTCACGGCTTAACCCCACCAAAACATCTGGCCGGGTGACTCAGGTATTGGGCTTAACCATTCAAGCAATTGGGCTCGATTGTCAGATTGGCGAAGTATGTGAGATCCACACCGACAACGAAACTCCATTCCTCTCTGAAGTAGTCGGCTTTCAAGAAGATCGGGTGCTATTGATGCCCCTGGGTGATATGCAGGGGTTACAGCCCGGATCGGCAGTTTTCCCAATTGCCAAAGCATTTCGCTCTCCGGTGGGTATGCCACTGCTAGGACGTGTCTTAGATGGGCTTGGACAACCTCTGGATAATGGACCATCACTGGATGGACTTGAATTCGCTTCTACCAATAATGCCCCACCTCCTCCGCTTTCCCGCCCTCCTATCCACGAACCGCTAGTCACTGGAGTCCGCGTGATTGATGGCATGCTGACCTGTGGTAAAGGGCAGCGTATGGGTATTTTCGCTGGCTCCGGTGTCGGCAAAAGTACCTTGATGGGCACCATCGCCCGCAGTTCCAGATCAGATGTCTCAGTCATCGCACTGGTTGGCGAACGTGGTCGTGAAGTCCGCGAATTCTTGGAACGTGACCTGGGACCTGATGGCCTGGCACGCTCAGTCGTGGTGGTCTCCACCTCAGATCAACCAGCATTGGTTAGAGAAAAAGCAGCTTTCGTTGCCATGACCATTGCAGAGAACTTCCGCGATCACGGTCTGGATGTTACCTTCCTGATGGATTCCGTCACCCGGTTTGCCATGGCTCAACGTGAAGTTGGCCTGGCCATTGGAGAACCTCCAGCTTCAAAAGGCTACACTCCGTCCGTTTTTGCATTGCTTCCACGTCTGCTAGAACGGGCCGGAGCGAGTGCACACGGCACAATTACCGGCTTTTTCACCGTCTTAGTCGAAGGTGATGATTTCAATGAACCGATTTGCGATGCCACCCGCGGTATTCTGGACGGCCACATCATCCTCAGCCGTACCCTGGCTTCGCGCAATCATTATCCGGCCATTGATGTACTGAATAGCGTCAGCCGTGTCATGCCCGCCGTCACCACTCGTGAGCATACTCAGCTGGCAGCAAAAGCACGTAAACATTTGGCAACATATGAAAAAGCGCGTGATCTGGTCAATATCGGTGCGTATGTCAGCGGATCTGATCCTGAAATTGATGATGCTCTGCGAGTTATGCCAGATTTAACAGGATTCTTACAGCAAGAAACCAAAGAAGTCAGTACATTTGAAGAGACCCTGGACCGCTTACGGGTATCAGAAGAGTGAACCAGGAGGAAAATATGCCACCTAAATTCTCATTACAAACCGTCCTAGATGTTCGCCACAGCAAAGTGGAAGCGCTTGAAATTGAGCTTGGCCAGTTAATGCAAGAAAAACGCAAAAAGAGAATTATCTGCATACCCTGTTTCTGGCCCAGGACAAGCTATATGAATCACTCCACCAATCCATGTCTGGCGTTCTCGATCTGGTCCAGGTGAATCTGTTGCGCGCAAATATCAATCAGATTGGATGCTCAAGTTCAAGCCACCAATCGGACGATACAGGATCTTGAGACTCGGATTATTTCGAAACGGAATGATATGATCGCAGCAAAAAAAGAAGAAGAATCGCTCAAATTACTCAAAACCCGAGAATACGAGCGTTTCCTGGAAGAAGAAAAGGAAAAAGAGAAACGGTTTTTGGATGATGTTTATATTTCTCAAGGGTTTCGCCAGCGAAGAAGTGAGATGCACGTATGATCGGTAATATCTTCGGTTCAAAAATGCAATCCATTTTGTATGATCTGATGGTTCAGATGATGAAAGACTCACTGAATGGATCATCAGATGCCTCTACCGATACGGAAAACGAACTTCGGCGCTGGATATCAGATGAACCCTCATCTGATGTGGATGGTACGAGCGGATCATTGGTCGGCGCAAAATTCACCGCACTAATCGAAAAAGCCGCCCAAAAGTATGGGGTCGATAATCGGCTGGTTCAGGCAGTGATTAAAGCTGAATCCAATTTTAACCCGAATGCAGTCTCGTCCTGTGGTGCACGCGGATTGATGCAGCTAATGCCCGGTACCGCAAAAAGCCTGGGAGTGAAAAATTCTTTTGATCCAGCCCAGAACATTGAAGGCGGCGTTAAATTCCTGAGCGGTTTGTTAGACCGCTACGATGGAAATGTGAAAGAAGCCCTGGCTGCATATAACGCCGGTCCGGGCGCTGTGGATAAATATGGTGGAATTCCGCCATACAAAGAAACCCAAACCTATGTCAACACGGGTGATGGATTACTACACCAATAGTGAATGGAGCGCGTAAGATGAGCGGATCCCTCTTTACAGATAATGCCATCCGGGCAGCCAAGCTGGCTCTGGATGGATTATCGATGAAGCAAGGCGTCATCTCAAATAACATCGCGAATGTCGATACTCCGGGTTATCGCGCCCAGGAAGTAGATTTTGACAAGCGTGATGAAACGCGCTTTAACCAATTCCGGTAGCCTTGCCCTGGCAAAAACAAATACAAATCATCTGGGTAGCTAACGGAAAAGCAATATTCAGAGTTCAAAACACACCAGGAGGTACATCGCGAGCAGACGGAAACAATGTAGATATTGACACAGAATTAATGGAAATGTCAGTAGACTGGTATTCAATACCAGGCAGTCAGTCAGGAGTTGAGCAAGAAACTCTCACTCCTGAAAACAATCGCATCGAGGTAAGCATGAGTGATTCGTTGTATTTTCAATCACTACATCGCCGCCTCCAGTACAGGCAGTCAAACCAGCCCAGACAGTGAGTACATCCGAGACTCAGTTTTGAAGATGTATTACGCGCGCAAACCGAAGTTTCCCAACCCAGGGAAAAACCGCAAGTCCGATCGTAAACCTACTGTAGGCAGAACCTCCAACGGAGGCCGCGAAATCTGATCAAACGTCAATTCAGAAGATGAACCTATAGGAGAAAATCAACCAGAAAAAGAAAACAAAGAACAACCTAAAGAGGATGTGATAAGAGACGGAAGATCATACAGGTGCACCCAGGCTGTTCTAGCTGCTGAGGTTCCAACCATACCTGTCATCAACGCACCCCGTTGTCGTAGACGAGAACGCAACCAGTCGGACGAATCAGAAGTTCAACAGGTCTGCAGCCGCTCATTACCCAAACGATACTCGCCGAATACATCTCACTCCGGTAAAAGAGCTAATCGTTACGTCTACTCAACCAGACACAAGCCAGGGAAATCCAGCGCTGGTAAGTACAACCAACCAGCAATTCGAAGCTGCCCTCACCGACAATGAGCCAGGGTACTCCTCAAGCTGATAGCCAAATCTACCCAACCTCTTGCAGGAGACCAGGGTCCAAAATCAATATGGATGCGAAGACTCCTACCACCCAAATTGTAAAAGAAGTAATAGCACCTGTCTCACCCAATACGTCTCAACCAGCGCAGACCAATAAGGCAGAACAACCCATCGCTCAAGCCAAACCGGTACAAGATGGCAAACAAGTCAAGCAGGATAACAAACCTAATTCCTCAGGCCAGGATACTAAATCATGCAGACCCAAACAAAAACAAGTTCAGTCCAAACTCCGTCTCTACAAGGCAGCCAGGTTGCTCGAAAATGAGTTGAAATCTGCATTGGAAAAGAAAGGGATATCCCTCCAGGTGGAGAAAACAGCGCCCAAACAGGTGCAAGCTCCACCAGGACAAACCCAGATAGATGCGGTTACGATCGCCGGGAAGACGATCGACACTCCGCCAACCACTCAGATCATCGAGCCGGCCCGCCTGGCGGAAGCTCAAACAATAGATATGATCGGGCAAATCACCCGCCAGCTGGACAAACTGCAGCAATCCGGAAGGACCACCTTCCGGCTGCAGCTTTCCCCACAAGATCTCGGCCAAATTGATCTGAAAATCACATCTACTCAGCACGGAATTGGGGTAACAATTCTGGCAGAAAATGGTGCTACCAGCAAATTGCTTGAAACACAGGTAGCTCAATTACGTCAAAGTCTGATGGACGCCGGGGTTCAGATTAGCAATCTGCATGTTGGTACCCAAAGCAGTCAATCCAACCAATCTCAAACCTCGCAGAACTTTCTCCCATACTCAGCGCCAACAGTATCCCAATCAGCTGAACAGTCTGCCGGACAAGATCCAATTGTCACCCACACCGGCCAGACCCTGGTAGATTACAAGATTTAAGAAAGAAGGAATACGATGGCTACATCAAGCGTCAATTCGGTCGGTCAGACACAATCCAGCTCAGCTTACACCAGTTCTGACTTCATCAAGTGCAGGCAGTACTGATGTATCTGACCAGTTCATGACTGCTCCTGATGGCTCAGTTGAAAAACCAGAATCCCCTCGAACCGATGGACGACTCTGAATTGCTGAACCAAATGACATCACTTAACACCTTAAGCGAACTGAAATCCATTTCTGAGAAGATTGACAACATGGCGAAAGCATCGCAATCCAGCTACGCAGCCAGCCTGATCGGAAAAACGATCACCGCAGCAGATGACGCGAAGGGTACTGTTTCAGGTGTTGTCACGTCCATGCAATACATCGATGGTCAATATTCACTCGCCATTGGTAGTCAAAACGTCGCCCTCGACGATGTCATCCGAGTGGCAGAAGCGTAACCTTATGGTCGATCCAATCAGGTCAAATTCCACCCAACCGGTCAAACCGGTTCAAAGCCAGAACCAGTCTCAGCAAGGTGCACAAGAAGACGGATGGGCAAAGTCAGAACTTCGCTGATGTGCTCGCTAATGTTGAGAACCTGCGATTTTCCAACCACGCCCAAAAACGGCTGCAATATCGAAATATCTCCATTGATCAAGATGGAATGTCCCGTCTGGCCGGTGCAATAGATAAAGCCGAAAAACGAGGCGGTAAAGAATCACTGGTCCTTGTGGATAACCTGGCTTTTATTGTGAATGTGAAAGAACGCCTGGTAGTAACAGCACTGGATGAACAAAGCCGGGGCGAAGGCGTTTTTACACAAATCGATAGCGTCGTATTTGCAGATCCTGCTCAAAATCAAGAATCTGCCGATAACACGGTTAATACAACATCATAAATTCCATTTTCATGGGCTGGCCCTCTTGGAGGAAGCCTGTGATGTACCAAACCAGGAGAGAATCTAATGATACGTTCTATGTTTACAGCGATCAGTTCGCTTAACCTACACCAGACTTATCTGGATGTCATTGCAGATAACCTCGCCAACGCAAATACCACTGGCTATAAAGCTTCCAGAGTAGTTTTTCAAGATCAATTCGCACAAATCATGAGCTCAGGCGCTGCCCCATCGGCTGCATCTGGTGGTATTAACCCCACCCAGATCGGCTTGGGCGTCAAATTGGGCTATGTCACTCCAACCTTTACCCAGGGTATGATGCAGAGCACCGGAAGAAGTACCGACCTCGCAATTCAAGGGAACGGCTTTTTCATCTACGCGAACGCCAATGAACAACTCTACTCACGTGAAGGCTCCCTGGAACTGGATGCAGATGGATACTTGGTAAACAACTCCACCGGTATGCGAATTCAGGGTTGGATGGTTGCAGATGGTGCCACCGCTGTTGACACCAACTCACCGATCAGCGATATGATGATTCAACTTGATCAGACGCTGGCACGTGCCACCTCAACCATCAACATGGGCGGTAACCTGAATTCAGGCAGCGCAAATGGTACTAATGTGGATGCCACCTTTGGCGTATACGATTCGCTTGGTTCGTTGCACACTGTAACCATCCGCTTTTCTCGCACCGGCGATAATGATTGGGATTGGAGCATGCAGGATCCGGATTTATTGGGTATCACCGGTTCCGGCACTGTCACTTTTGATGACCAGGGCCATTTCCAAACCTCCACCATGGGTACACCCATCCATATCCCAGGCAGCGCTGGTGCACAAGATATTGACCTGACTTCTACTGCCGACATCAATTTGGATAATCTGACCCAACTCGCTGCCAACAACAGTGTAGCTATCTCCAACCAGGATGGTCTGGAAGCTGGATCAGTCACGGATATCTACGGTGCCCCCAATACCGGTGAGCTGTATCTGGTCTACTCAAATGGTTTGAAACAACTGGTCGGACAACTCGCCCTCGCCAGCTTCACCAACCCGGCTGGTTTGTTGCGAGCCGGCCAGAACAACTTTAAAGTCGGATTGAACTCTGGTGACCCTGCAATCGGATCTGCCGGAAATCGGCGGCAGAGGATATATCGCCAGCGGGTACTTGGAAGCTTCCAACGTAGATATGGCTCAGGAATTCACGAATATGATTCTGGCAGAACGTGGCTTTCCAGGCTTCATCCCGGGTGATTACCACCTCCGATGAGATCTTACAAGAATTAGTCAACTTAAAACGGTAAGTATCAATCAAGACGCCGGGTTACCAAATGAGTAACCCGGCGTCTTCATCCAGGTAATAATGCTTCCCGTACCCGGTCCACTCCCGATCAATCCAGTTCAGAAACCAGAAGATGGTAATCTTTTCTTGCGGGTCAATCAAAAGGTGGCCGGGGAAATATTACAAGTTTCCAACGAGCAAGTAGTTCTTATCCATTCAGGGGGTTCAAGTAGTAGCCAGGCTGACCTCTCCTGAGCAAATGTCTGAACTGATCGACCGCCGTTTTGCGCAATTCATCGTCAAAGAATTCAACCCAAATGCTATCCTATTACAGTTAGCCGATACCAATTCCAACCCAGCAACCCGTCATTCAGAGTATTGGACAGCAAGAGACACTTGTTGTTCAGCAATTACTGCAACGGATGAATATAAAACCAGATGCCGCCAATCAACTAATTGCACAGCAATTGATAAATCAAGGAATTCCGGTGACGTCTGAGACAGTCGCGGAACTTAATTCTGCCCTGCAATGAGATTCCAGGCTGGGGTGCCCGCGAGGCTAACTTGGCGGTTCAGATTAAGAAGTTTTGGTATTCCTGTAACACCAGGTACGATCGAATTGATGGCAAAAGCGCCATCAGAGCTGACCCGCGTTTTGGGGCAATTGACTTCTGAACTTCAACAATTAGCCGCTGATCCCCGTTTACCGGCAGGTCTCAGGACACAGGTTGAGACGGCTATGCGCATTCTCAATCAAGGGATCATCCAGGCAGATCAACCCATCGCTGATCTTGTACATAACCTGAAGAACGCTATTACCTTGCTGGGCAAATCGGTGGAGCACGAATTAATTCTAACCAACCCCCAATCCGAATTGGACCGCGGCCTGATTGTCCTAAATCAATTACGGGAGCAATTAGCGCTGCGAGGAAATACGAATATCGCCAGAGACATTGATCAACTCAATGATTATCTACGACTCATCCATCTTCCTAATTCAAATTCGTAAATCCGAAAATGCAAAATGAATGGATCCGGGTAGAAATACCTGTCCATTTTCCGGTGCAAACAAATCCACCGCGTGAGGATGATCTGGTCCCTGCCCGGTTAAGGATTGCACGTGAAAACCGGGATGAAAACGGAAAAATTGATCCTAGCTACACTCGGGTTGTCCTTCAAATGGAAATTTCGGAAGACCAATTAATGGAGGTGGATTTATCGGTTGTTTCAAGAAAAATTGGACTCAAAATCACCACCCCGGATGAGGTTGCGCGTCAGGCTGCATTGGCTGAACTGGATGCCTTGATCACCGATTTTTCTGAACTTGGTTTTGAAACCCGCTATAGCCACATAGATACTGGAGCAGTTGTTGCATCGGATGAGATATCCACTCGTGCAGATTTGACTCCGAGCGTGGGCAGTGTAAACTTAAAGGTATAAAAATATGACAGACGCACCTGAAGGAAACGTCACATCACTGCCACAGCCGTCGGCTATGATCCAGGTACGATACTGCCCCGGTTGTATTAGCGTCAGGTCGTGGTAAAATTGCAGAACAAATCCTCCTGCTCGCAAGAGAAAATAATATACCCATACACGAAGATGAAATTCTTGCCAATACCTTAGCAAAAATCAACATCAATGATGTTATTCCACCTGAACTTTACACGGTGGTTGCGCAAGTCTTCGCGTACATTTATCGGGTTCGAAAACACATTTCTACGAATATGGGGTAATCGATGGATACAAAACCACTGACTGGTCGTGAAAGAAGAGCCTACTTCCGGGTTGTTTATCCGGATGACCACAGACCACTTATCTTAATTCGTTCCATGCATGTATGAAATCATCGATATCTGTGAAATTGGTATTCGGTTTGCGAACCCGGAACACTTGATTTTGCCCGGAGATATTTTCCAAGCTGTTGTGACCCTGCACGATAATGATCCGATCAATATCGTTGGCAGAATTATTCGTATCGCGGATACTGAAGCCGCGATGATGATGACTATTCGTGGAATTCCGTACAGGAAAATTATTGCTGAGCAGGCTTTTCTTCGCCAGTTAGATCGCCTGTAGCAGGCTGCACTTCGGCATCAGCGCCTTCAGAATTCTCAGCCAGCAACTCACGTAATTCTTTAAATGAATCCGGCTCTAAACCTTCTGCGAGTTTCTTCTCGAGGAGGTTTTGCGCCTGCACTGCTTCGTAGATTTCCTGTCGCAGGATCGGTATATCGCGCGGAGCTTTAATACCCAATTTCACCTTGTCCCCTTCGATCCCGAGGACGGTGATGGTGATAGAATCCCCAATTGTCAGGCTTTCATCCGTGCGCCTTGTAAGAACCAGCATGGATCTTCTCTATTCTACTGAAGGATATCGAACAAACTAAGCGCAGAAATTGCCCGGTTCCCAACTTCTAATACTGCCTGGTAAGTTGTTTCCTGGTTTTTGAGCAAGACCGCAACTTCAGCCATATTAGCATCTTCTTTCTGAGAAAGCAAGGCATTTTAATGTTAGCTTGGAAGTATCCAGATGCTCGATGACTGATTCGACCTGACGCATTCGAGCACCATTGGTGGAGGTAATATCATTAATTCCATTCAATGCACTGGATAGATCCGTAAGGGTGGTACTCAGGGTGGTAGTATCATTCACCTGAAGAGCGTTCCGTGCACGAATAATTGCATTAAACACATTTCCAAGCGCAGAATTGTTATTAATATTCATAGTGACGGTTTGCCCGGCGCCAATATCCTGCTGCATCAATCCATCATCACCATTGTAATTAACCACATTCGGATCACTGGTTGAAACGGTGAATGGTTTGGCATCTACCTTAAACCCTGCGAATATGAAGCGGTCCATATATTTGGTGTTAGCCAGATCTAATACCTCTGTCAGCATGGTATCCATTTCTGGTGCAAATGAATTCAAACGTTCTTCTGCACTGACAGAATCATTCAAACTAGCTTCCACCTTATTGGATGCAGTGATCAGCAATGAAGCAATTTTCTGTAATGTTTGGTCGGTTTCGGTCATCCAGCTATTCACACCCTGTGCTGTGGTTTTGTAACCTTCAGCAGTACGGATAGTCGATTTGATGGTGAGGGCAGATGTTACCTGAACCGGATTATCCGAGATATTCTGGTATTTTTTCATAGACGCCGCCTGAACATTTAAATCATTTAATCTCTCAAGGCTGCGATTCATTGAGTTGATGGTTTGATCAGCGATCATTTTATTCGATACACGCATCATTTACCTCACTTACCTGCCTACAATTCCCATTCTGTTAATGATGGTATCCATCATCTCGTCCATGGTTGTCATCAATCTCGCGGCTGCTTCGTACGCTTTTTGATATAACTCCAGGTTTGCCGCTTCCTCATTAAGATTCACACCAGCTAATGATTGACGCTGGATATCGATTGCGTCAGCCACCAGGTCATGATCATAATAATTCGATTGCGCTCGCCGCAACGCCAGACCAAAATTCGCGGTTTGGGTTGTGTAGTATTCGTTGATCGTATCCTGGTTTCCGCTCAACAAATTCTCTGATTTCACCGAAGCAATTTGCCTGGCAATATTTCCATCCCCTGGTGAGTTTGGGTTAGCGGCGGTTGCCAACAAGTTGGCATTATTCAAAATGGTACTGTTTACCGCAATTGTCATCGCATCCGTTCCGGTGAACAAATCTTGCTGTTCACTGAAAGCTACACTTGCAGAGGCTAATCCGTTGGCGGCTACATAATCTGCGGCATTTGCCCCAAAATTGATTGTCAATCCGCGACCAGTATCATAATTGATCGTATTACCTGTGCTGGCAGGAATATTCTGCCAGTCAGATGAATACCCTGATCCATCTGATAGACGGATATCCACCGGGTTACTGGCTGAATCCAGCATCCTGAATTGCCAATTGGTTCCATCAAAACGAGTTTCAACGCTGTAATTTCCACTCGTCAATTCTGTCTGGCCAAGATCAAGTGTGCCAAATCCGAACCCAAGCACGGTGTTTGATATGACAGATTGGGTGTTCGCTTTTGCAGTAGCAAAACCGCTGCGGTGGATTTCATTCACTCGGCTGATGATCGTTCCAGCCAGTGTATTCAATCCATCCAGCTGATCTGACATAACCCCATCACGGGCATCCATCAAACCTGCCAATTCACCTGATTGCGGATCCATCAGGGTGCCATCTTCCCATACAATCTGCATGAAATTATGGTTACCCGCGTCTCGCTGAGTGGAAAGCGCGTACGAGTGGGTATCCTGAACCAGCACATGCCCATTCACCGTGACAACAACTTCACCATTTGGTTGCAGAGTTGATTTCGCCCCGGTAAGCGCAGAAAGGCGATCAATCAAAGAGTCGCGTTCATCTTGCAAGTCATTGGGCTGTTCACCGAGTGAGATCACCCGGGATATTTGTCCATTTAATTCAGCAATCTGATCTGCGGACGCATTGATTTCATTGATCCGTTGCGCGATTTCTGCATCTTGACCCGATTGCAATTCGTAAACCTTCAATGCCCTCGAGCTGATTCCCTCGGTGAGCACCCGGGCGACATCTAATACTTCAGCTTTTAAGGAAGAATTTGTTGGATCTGCCGCTAATGCCTGCCAGCTGGACCAAAAACTATCTAATTGGGCGGTTAACCCAGAATCGGAATTCTCAGCGAACTCAGCCTCTAATTGCTTAAGCAATGAGGCTTGTACAGAAAATTCTCCTGCTTGCTGCACTTCATTACGGTAACGGGTATCGTAAAAATCGGTACTAAACCGCTTAACTTTATCGATCGAAACCCCAGAACCGATTTGACCAACCCCCATACTGTAAGTAGCACCCTGGGCAGAAATCGCGGGTCCGGTCTTTAAAACAACCGATTGCCGGCGATATCCCGGGGTGCTTGCATTGGCAACATTATGCTCAACCACCTCTATCGCAGCCTGATGACTGAGCATAGATTGTAGAGCGATACTAACGCCAGCGAGTAGATTTCGGCATAATTACAACCTTTACCAGGTTTTAAGCTTTGCGTTCTACCGCCCAGGCTGTCACCTGCTCAGGAGAAGGAGCATCGCCAGGAGGATTGTAAGACATTTGCTTTTGGTAGAACCCAAAGATAAACGCTTTGGTCGACTCAATCCAATCAATAGCTGTGGTCGCCATAGCGCGATTGCCGTAATTTAGATCGCGTGCCTGCCCGACAAGCATCGAGATCCCTTCACTTAGCCGGCTCAATCGCCCGGCGGTAGAGGTATCAATCCATGGAAGAATTTCGTTCAAAGAGGATGTCTTCAATTGAACACCCAGATGCGCCCCCAATTCTTGAACCACCGTGCGGCGTTTTTCTTCCAGCAAGGTTAATTGGTCCAGAATGGATTCTTTGATCTCCACCACAGACATCAATTCGTCTGCTTTTCCGGTGGGGAAAAATGTCCGCTCCTGTTTGGTGGTTTCGATCAGGTTCTGCATCAATCGAAATTCCTGCACCAAATAATCTTCAATTACGGTTAAGAGCGTACGGGCACGGGTGTTTTCTAACATGGGATCTAATTATCCTTTAATATCAACGTTACCCACCATCTTCTTAGCCAGTTCATTAAAATCGATCTGGTAAGTTCCCTGGCGGATACTCTCCTTCAGTTCCTCAACTTTACTTGAGTTCACTTCAGGAGCTTCATCAAGCGCTGTTCGCGCTTTTGATAGCAGTCTGGCTTTGTCAGAAAGTTCCAGACGATCACGTTGTGGAGCTTGTTGTGCCTGGGTAGCTTTCTCAGTTTGCCGCTGCGAATTCTCAACGGCTTGCACATTCTCAGATTTCTGAGATTGCAGTCGGATTGGTGTAATTATTGTCGATTTTCATAGTGCTCTTCCTCCAATTTAAATCGGGCAGGGGCGTGGATCGCCTGTATGGTAGTTATCGACAATATATCACTAAACTTAAGCTTTGCGAACATGAATCGCCTGATTTATCATGGTATCAGTCGCCTGGAAAATCCGGGTGCTCAGCTCGAATCCGCGTTGTAAAGTGACCAGGTGGGTCATTTCACGTCCCATATTCGTGTTTGAAAGCTCCAGATGATTGCGACTGTAAACTGCCAAAATTGGTCGTACCCGGTTCTCCGGTCTGGGCAGTACCAGAATTGACTGTGGCTACGTACACATTGTTTCCATTCAACTGCAAGCCGGTCGGATTGATAAACCGAGTGATCTGGATCGTTCCGGCTTGGATCCAGTTGTCGCCGACTTTCGCCATCACTTGACCATTGGGTTCAATTTGGATCTCTTCCACTCCATCCGGAATGTTACCATCCCAAACGAGCGGATAACCGGAAGAATCAACCAATCGGTTTTGTGCATCCAAAGCGAATTGTCCATTGCGGGTGTAACCGGTCTTCCCGGCGGCGTAAGTAACGGCAAAAAAGCCTTCACCTTGAATTGCCACATCCAACTGGTTCCCGGTCTGCTTTAAGCTGCCCTGTTGCATCAACAACTGAGTTGAGGAGGAATGGGTGCCATCGTAGTTCATCGCGTCATACAATTCTTGAAAATTGGTACGGGTCGGTTTGTATCCGATTGTATTTACATTCGCCAGGTTGTTTGATGATGAGTCTAAGGTCAGTCAACTTAGAAAGCATGTCCATACGCGAGATGTTCAAAACATGAAATAATGAGGATGTCATTGTCTATTTTCCTCCTATCCAATTCTACCCAGGGATGAGATCGTCTTCCCAAGTAATTCATCCTGGTTTGCCACCAATTGCTGGGCAGCTTCGTAAGATCGCGTCACCTGAACTAATTGAGTCATCAAAGATGCAGCATTAGAATTTGAACTTTCCAGGTACGATTGAACCACAATCCCTTTTTCTGTGCCGGTCGGAGTTCCCTTGGCAATAAAGGTATTGTTATCGTCTCGTACCAGTTCTTTACGAGGATCAAGAAAACTGGCAATCCCTAGCTGTCCGGCAGCATCCCCGTTGACGGTGATGGTTCCATCATCTGCGAAATTGATTTCGCCATCCGTTAGTTTGATGGGCGCCCCGGAAGAATTGAGCACAAAATATCCATCTACCGTGATGAGTGAGCCGCTCGTATCCAGTATAAACCGGCCATCCCGGGTGTATCGTTCTCCATCGGGCGTCTTTACCCGGAAGAAACCAGGGCCATCCAGAGCAACATCAAGCGGATTACCGGTATCCATCATTGCACCCTGGGTGTAATCTGTGGTATCTGGAACCGATTCAACGCCCAAGCCCTAGATCGCCCAAATTTGAAAATGACCGATTTGGATCATTTGGATTTGAGATGTTGACATTGGTGTTCATAAAGTCTTTCAGCGATGTTAGCACCTGCTTAAAACCGGGGGTTTCCATATTTGCAACATCATGCGCAATAGCCTGTTGACGGTTCACACCGGCCAACATGGCTGATGCTGCTGCATATAATCCTTTAATCATCTTGTACCTCCTCTACTACTTTCCAACACTAAGGACGAGCCGAACTTCTTCTCTCGTCATACCCAACGACCGGGCAATATCCACGTCCATCATATTTCCGGCTGCCATTGATCTCACCATCTGGTTGCGCTCAGCAACATTGTTGCTGGTTATTGTGCGCTGAGCCGATTGACCAGATTTCGCAGCATTGAGTAACGCCTGAAAATCGCTTTGTGCAACTACGCCGCTGGCACCTTGCGGCACCGGATTACTGGTTTTTGCTGTACTATCTACCGAATTTGTTTGTCTGGGGGCAACTTGATTACTGCTCACTAGAGATTTTAGATTTTCAACAACCGGTGAGAGTTTATCTGCCTGCGCCTGTCGTCCTTGGGCTAACGCCGATTCACGGGCGAGCTGTACCAGGTGATAGGTATCATTCAATAATCCGGGTTTAATTGTGTTATCCATGTTTTACCCTTTTTCCGAGGATGGATTGCAAGCTCAAGACAGCCCGGGCGTGCAATTGGCACGCACGTGATTCTGAGACACCCAACACTTCCCCAATTTCCTTTAGCGTCAATTCCTCGTAATAGTACAGTGATAAAACGGTCTGCTCACGTTCTGGCAATTCTTTTAAAGCTACCACCAAACGCTCTTGCATATCCATCTGATCCACTGCTTCTGAAGGATCAATCTGATTTTCATCTGCAACCGTATCGTATAACGATGCTTCGTTCTCCTCATCCACTTCAATCACAGCGTCCAAAGAAACCAGCACCCTGCTCGAATCAACTAGAGCCTGTTGGACTTTTGCGGTGTCCATTCCTAAATGCTCTGCCAGCTCATTATCGGTTGGAGCACGCTGATTTCGTTCTGTCAGAGTGGTGATTGCCTGGCGAACATCCCGAGTGCGATGTCGGGCAGTGCGGGAAAGCCAATCAAGCGACCGCAGGTAATCCAAGATCTTACCCCGGATACGGAAGGTGGCATATGTGCTGAATTGAGCATTGAACGAAGGATCAAATCGATCCACCGATTCGATTAATCCCAATAAGCCCTGGTTCACAAGGTCTTCGTAGTCATTGCCAACCTCTTGAGAAATCCCTAACCTACCCAGGACAAAATGAACCAGCGAAACGTAGCGTAAAACCAGCTCTTCCCGAAGTTCCGGAGCCCGGGTCTTCAGGTAGCGGTTTAAGAGTTCAGCTTCGTTCGCCACAGTAGCCATCTTTTACTATCCGTTAAATTCCATTGTTGAAATACCAGCCGATTTTCTCTGAACCTCTTGCTGGTGTTCCTTATACAAACTGGACATAAGATCTAGTGATCCACGAGCGACCATCCAGTAAACCACGTATAAGATCAATCCAATGCTCACCATCGCAGCTCCACCCTTAAGCGCA
Organism: uncultured Chloroflexia bacterium; assembly: GCA_963818305.1. Classification (GTDB taxonomy): domain Bacteria; phylum Chloroflexota; class Anaerolineae; order Anaerolineales; family Anaerolineaceae; genus DAIOEK01. The sequence goes on along the minus strand of CAWFRQ010000010.1, from coordinate 8,208 downwards.
CAGGTGAGAATATTGTTGCCATTCAAGTATGATACAACTGCGACCCCCAGACCAGTCAGTGTGATAGTCAACTGCGAAAGTGTATTGACTGTCTCCCACAGGATCGGCAACCGGTTGCCCTTGCTTGCTTTTGGGGCAACAGATTTTTCGGTCTTTTTCTTTTCAGCTGATTTATCTGCTTTTGCAGCCATGAATTAGATCCCTTCTCCGAACATTGCTGCTACCAATTTAGCAGGGTCACCTTGTTGCAACTTACCGAAAACCTGAGTACCAGTGGTGAAATAATGGACAGGTAAATGAGTAGTCAGCATCAGATTGAAGATCTCACCAAACGAAAAGGTCTCATCCATCTTGGTTGCGATCAGTCCTTTGACATTGAAGAGGCTGAAAGTTGAAACCAATTGTTTCAGGTCCGATCCTTTGGTCGTTGCCGGAACTGTTACGTAAATCGATCTGGTTGGGACTGCATTCAGATACGTGCCCAATTCCAGCACCTTTTCCTCATCGAGTGTGTTCACCCCGGCAGTATCAATCAAAATCAGGTCAGCATCCTTCTGTGTTTGCACAAGTTCATTCAATTCGTGTGGCGTGTACGCAAAGTAGTGGGGGATCTGCGAGTGATTCCGCGTAGGTACGTGTTTCTGAAATTGCACCAGCCCGGATCGTATCTGCGCAAATCCAAACGACCTTTTTTTCTAATGTGCGGGCGTAATATGCGGCTAATTTTGCGCAAGTGCTGGTTTTTCCACTGCCAGTAGCGCCAACCAGGCACATGACCCGGCTTTGCGGTACAGCCATTGAATTCTTTTGAGGATGTAGCGATGCCTCCAACTGTTTCTGCATATAACGGCTTAGGCGTCGTTCGTCTGCGAGCACATTCGGGCTGAGACTGTGAATGTTCGTATCAACCAGATGTTGTACCAAGGATGGCTCAACGCCCTGGCGCATCAAACGGTGCTGGATCAGCTTCAGCAATGGAGGAACCTGTTCAATCAACTCAATAGTTTTTTGGTTGATGTGGTTCTCTTCTAGAATCTCATCCACAACCTCATCTAATACTTGCATCGCTGCGTTATTCGGCCATGTGGTCGGTGCAATCTTTTCTGGTTCTCGTAGAGAAGGCGGAGTCCATTTGGCGGGTTCTTTCAAGGTGCCCATATGCTGCCGGATTACCTGAGGCTTGCTTTTGGCTGCAGGTTGAGCAGGAGTACTCAATGGGGCGCCATTGCGCTGAGATAATGCGGTCAATAAAGCTTCAATTTCTTTTCTGCCGGGCGCTGATTCTTCCTCAGACCGTCGCATAACAGGTTGTTCCACCTGCTTGGTTGGCATTTCATTGGAAGCAACAACCTCTACCCCTGGTTTTCCCCAAACCTGCCAGGCTGGTCCATTTGTTACTTCACGCATAGAAATCACAATAGCATTCGGACCCAGGTCACGCTGAATCTCTTGTAATGCGGCCAACATATTCGGAGCTCGATAAGTTTTTGTTTTCATCTATATTCTTCTCCTCAACTCATGTCGACCATGCCATAGGCTTTCACTTTAGTACCGGTGCTTACTTCAGAGTAAGCCAATACAATCAAATTCGGTAAAGATGGCTCAACCAATCTGCGGTATGCCATTCGCAATTCACGCGGGCACATCAAGATGGGCATATGCCCCATACTGGCCAGATTTTCCATCTGCTCTCCAGTTTTATGAATGATCATCTGCGCCAGGGAAGCATCAATCTGAAATCCAACACCGGTATCCGTATTTCCAAGTGAACTGCGGAGAGCGCTCTCCAATTGCGGATCGAGTGTAAAGACATGCAGCGTATTGGTGGCATCCCGATACAAAGAGGAAAGGGTATGCGCCATCGTCTGCCGAACCGCTTCTCCCAAAATATAGGGATCACGGGTCATGTGAGCATTATTGGCAACCACTTCCAAAATGCCGCTCAAATCACGAATAGGCGCCCGCTCTCGCAGCAAATTTCGTAAGATGGTCTGGAATTCACTGAGTGAAATCATCTCAGGAATGACACCTTCAACGGATGCTGGTGAGCGCGATTTTAATTGGTTCAGCATCTCTTGCACCATCTGGCGATTAAGCAGTTCGGGGGCGTGTGAACGCACGATTTCGGTCAGATGTGTGCTCAAAACGGATAATGGATTTACAACTGTATAGCCCATCAATTCCGCTCTACCTTGTTCAGAGTCTGAGATCCACTGCGCAGGTAAACCAAACGCCGGCTCAGTGGTAGAGATACCCTTCAGGTTCGGATCAGCGTCACTTCCGGGAATTGCCAGCATCGAGCCGAGCATTAGTTCGCCCTTGGCAACTTCTTGCCCACGGATTTTTACCCGGTATTGGGTGGGTTGCAAGCGTAGGTTATCCCGAATCCGCACTACCGGAACGATCAAACCTAATTCGGTCATGATCTGCCGGCGGATACCGGTAATGCGTCGTAAGCAGATTATCTGATGCATCATTATCGATTAGCGGGATCAAGCTGTACCCGATTTCCAAGTTCCATCGGATCAATCACCACCATATTGAGCATATCTTCCGGTGTCTCTGGCTCGGTGGATACCGCAGCTCCCGGCCCAGTGCTGGGCGGATGAAGCGCATGCTTGTTCTTTCCTCTGTCCGATAGAAACCGCATAAGCCATGCCACCCAGGAGAATCCCCACTGCCAGGAAAGGCAGCTTGGGGAAGCTTGGTACCAGGGCGAGGACAGTGATAATTGCAGCAGCAACTGCCAACATGTTAAAGTTAGAGAGCTGACCGAACAAGTCACTTCCCAGAGATTTATCAGAAGTGGAGCGAGTGACGATCAAACCTGCAGAGGCAGAAACCAACAAAGCCGGAATCTGAACTGCCAGTCCAGCACCGACCGTCAGGAGGGTGTAATTCTGGAGCGCCTGGGTAACCGATTGTCCGCCCTGTACAACACCGATTACAAAACCACCAATCACATTGACCAGCATGATGATGATCGCAGCGATCGAGTCGCCACGCACAAACTTACTGGCACCGTCCATTGCGCCATAAAAATCTGCTTCGGTTTCAATTTGTTTTCGGCGTGCCCGAGCTTCGGTCTCATCGATAATTCCGGCATTTAAGTCAGCGTCAATCGAGAGTTGTTTACCGGGCATCGCATCCAGGGTAAACCGGGCTGACACTTCAGCAACACGACCTGCACCTGAGTTGATTACCACGAATTGAATGATCATCAAAATGAGGAAGATGACCACACCAACCACATAGTTCCCACCGACAATCATGTTACCGAATGCTGAAATCACATTGCCGGCGTTGCCATCCAGCAAAATCAAGCGGCTGGCTGAAATATTGATGCCCAACCGGAATAATGTGACCAACAATAAGAAGGTCGGGAAAACCGAGAATTCCATCGGCTGGGTGATGTACATGGTTAAGAGCATCACACCGATTGATAAAGCCACATTCAATACCACTAAGAGGTCAAGCAAAAACGCAGGTAAAGGAATGATCATCAAGGCGACCAGAACGATCAAACCGATAGCCAGTGCAATATCGCGTGATTTGAATAACGCTTTCAGTTCTGCAAAATTGGCGGTTGGATTAGTTGCTACCATACTTCCTCAATAAGAATTACGACTGTGCGTGCGCTGACCGAAGTGGTGCCGGTTGGCGCATGCGGTAAACGTATGCCAGAACTTCAGCAACGGCTACATACATTTCTGGCTGGAATCTCTTGATCGACTTCCACAGATTTATACAATGCCCGGGCCAGGGGAACATTTTGCACCACCGGGATGTTGTTTTCGCGGGCGATATCCACGATCTTCTGGGCAACATGGAACGCACCTTTTGCCATTACCCGTGGGGCGTGCATTGAATCAGCCTGATAATCCAAAGCGACCGCAAAGTGGGTCGGGTTGGTGATGACTACCTTCGCTTTGTGAACATTGCTCATCATCCGGGTTCGGGCAATTTTGCGTTGCTGCGCTCTGATTCTTCCACGCAAGAACGGATCACCTTCTGACCGTTTGTATTCTTCTTTCACTTCCTCTTTCGTCATCCGGAGCTTGCGCATGAACTGCCAGCGCTGAAAGGCGTAATCGGCAACGGCTAAAATTGTGTAAGCCGACCCAACTCGGATGACTCAGATCGATGGACAATGTTGCCCACCGTTCTACAGCAGCATGTAGGGATATTTGACCCGGTCTCGATGATTGCTAGTGTAGTTGTCTCTCAAGTACACATATACAACATAACCAATCAGGGTTAACTTTAAGCAGTGATCGGCCTAATTCGATCAAACCCTGGCTCGAGAAAATTCGTTTAAACCCATCCAATGGATTTAGACGTTTGAAATCAAATCCAACTTTTTTGCTCGCCCACAAGAAATTAGTCTGTGCCAGAGTAACCACCACACCACAGACCAATAATCCCGCCAGGATCATCAGCAGACGTGGGCCAATCTCCATCACTTCGGTAAAAGCAAAAGAACGAAGCCAAGGTACCTGTCAACTCCGGATCAGCCACTTTCTGGATTGTGAGAACCATCATCTCTTTGAGTACATCCACCAGTTGACCACCCTGACCGCGAATCAAGAAAGCACTCGCCAGAATGATGACCGCCGTATTTAATTCAAGGCTGCGGGCAACATTGCCTTCTTCTCGGGCTTCTTCTAGCCTGCGGTGTGATGGGGCTTCAGTCTTATCAGACATCTTATTTACTCACCAGATCCAACATAGTCGGGCCAATGTTGTGAAACATGTTTTGCATAATCGGAAGTGCAATCCCAAAGGATAAGCTGAATACGATCATGCCCAACCCGATTTTGAGAGGCAACCCCAGGAAGTACACCTGCACCTGCGGCGCCACACGGGCGAGCAAACCCAGGGCAAGATCTGCCAGAAAAATGGCAACCATCACCGGTAGTGAAATCTGAATTCCAGTTGAGATCAGTCGTGCTGTGAGCACAATCAGCTTTTCTGGATGCTGTGAACGGAATGCCAGCATTGAGCGGGGCATATGCAAAGCTCTGTTGTAATGCCCGAATTACTCCGTGATGTCCATCCAGAACCACAAAAATCAACATTGCCACCATCACAAAGAGCTGGTCTAATGCGGTACCGGTATTTCCCAGGGTGGGGTTGAACATACTTCCAGAACCAAAACCTGATCCGATACCCATCATCTCCCCTGCCAGCTGAATTGCACCAAACACCAGAACCGAAGCCATACCGGCCATCAATCCGATGATCAACTCGCTAAAGATATCCTGCCCCCATCCCAAGCAACCCAAGGGTCTCGGCAGTTTCGGGTAAAGGCTGCCACGGTATTAGAACGGCAGTGAAAATGATCCCGATGGAGATCCGTACCTGGGAAGGAATGGATTGACCACCGAGCATGGGAACAGACATCAAAATCGCCATGATCCGGGTGAATGCGAGAAAAAAGAGTTGGGCTTGCGCTACAGATATCAACATAAGAAAGACCTGTTTTAGTCTCCCTAAGGATAACCGGATGCCCGAAAAGTTGTCAGTAAAGGGAAAATGAAGTGATACTAAAGATTGCGTAAATAATCCATATACGCCATTAAGTTTATTCTTTATATGCCGATAATGAAGTTTTTACCAATTGAGATACACGTTGAAACAATAAATTAGCGTCCAGAGGTTTTAAAAAGAAATCTGCTGCCCCAGCTTTTCTGGCCTGAACCACAACATCTGCAAAGGCAAGTGCAGAAATGAGGATGACCGGAGTATTCCTCGCGCTGCGAATCAGCTTTTATTGTCTTCATTAATTCCAAGCCGTTTTGGTCGGGTAAAACGATATCCAGAACTACCAGATCCAGGTTTTTCTCGCGAAAATATCTGTTTGAAAACTGTCAGTTCTGAACAACTGATTGAATCATACCCAGCCCTGGTTAATACCATTCGTACCAGGTCGGCTTCCATTGGATTCGCCATCCAGTACAGGGCTGAAGGCTTGATAGTCATCTGGCTATCCCCGTGCAGCACTATTTAATGAACGATTGCGCAGAAGCATTTCTTTCATGCGGGTAACTTGTGCATCGTCAATATTGAGGATCTGCATCGCTTCTGGGTGAATGATGTTTCCGTTCGGATCATTCGTCAGAGCTCGTTCATCTTTACTCAGCGCGTTCGCAACATTGATAATCGCCCCCAGTTGTTGCTTGGAGCGCGCAAGGGATGGGGCATGGTGATATCGAATTGCATCCACTAACACTACCGGGAAGTTCCACTTATGGGCCATCAAGCTACCCACCATTGAATGGTCGATGCCCAACAGTTTTTCTTCAACCTGCCATAACGCCAGGTTGTAATTCTTCATCAAGCTCAACTATGCGGATGTAATCAACCATCATGTACTGGTCCAAAATTAATTTGCCCATGTCGTGCAATAAACCGCCCACATAGGCTTCTTCGACATCTGGATAATGCAAAAACTGCGAAATCCATTGTGCGGTCACTGCAGTAGAAACCGAATGGTTCCACAGTTCACCTGCACCTAATCGATACCCATTCAACCGACGCGTCAGAGGGCCTGAAGAAGCCGCACCCAGACACTAACGTTTTTACCCGCTTGAAGCCAAGCCGCATGACCGCATCTGTAATGCTGCTGCACATGGTGTTGAAACCCATTCCAGCAGAATTTGCCATCTGTAAAACCGATGCGGCTAACGCCTGATCCAGACCAATCAAGTCGCTGATCATGCCAGCAGTATTATTTGGATCATCTAATGAGTTCAAGTATCCGGGTGACACTGGTAGGCATTGGACGCATTTTTTCAACTGAGGCAAGGATCTGGTCTAAGCGTTGCGGCATCATAGGGTTCAGTCCATTCAGTGTACGAAATTTGGCAGGCTATTAAATAAATTGGTCGTAAACACAATCAGATTTTGCAACATCCACGATCCAAGTAATGCTAATACCAAACCTATCGCAATCATCTTTGGTATAAATGTTAATGTAACTTCGTTGATTTGAGTAGCTGCCTGCACCAAACTAATTAAACTACCCACCAGCAAGCTGACCAGCAAAACCGGTGCGGCGATGGTCAACATCACCATGACTGCATTTCTGGCCAGAGTAAGCACATATGCTTCAGTCATTGTTATTACCCGAAACTTACCATTAATGATTTTACAATTAGATACCATCCATCCACCAGTACAAAGAGCAAAATCTTGAATGGCAACGATACCAGCGATGGCGGCAGCATCATCATACCCATCGATAACAAGATACTGGAGACGATCAAGTCGATCACCAGAAATGGAATATAGATAATAAATCCCATCGTGAAAGCTGTCCGCAGTTCACTGATGACAAATGCTGGAAAGAGATCCACCGTGTGAATATCTGCCAGTGTTTCTGGCCGCTCGCTGCCAGACATTGACATAAATAGATCGATATCTTTTTCGCGGGTCTGTTTGAACATAAATTCGCGGATCGGCTCAACGGCCCGTGTGAATGCTGTTTCCTGCGTAATCTGATTATTGAGATACGGTTGGATGGCAGTTTCATTGATCTTGTCCGTACACTGGTGACATCACAAAAAACGTAAGGATCAGTGAAAGGCCGATCACTACCTGGTTAGGCGGAATCGATGCGGTACCGATTGCATTTCGCACCATGGAAAGCACGATCACAATGCGGGTAAATGAAGTTGCCAGAATCAGGATCGATGGTGCCAGCGATAGAACTGTAAGAAGCACAAATAAGCTGTACCGCTGAACTCACCTGCTGTGGTTCATTAGCTGGCCCAACTGTTAGTGTAACGCCGGGTGCTTGCATAGCCGGATTAGCCGAACAGCCGGTGAGAAAGAATAAACTTATCCCGAAAAGAATGAGGAGAATTGCAAAACGCCTGGACTTCATGAAATCACCTGGTCTGGATACTGAATCACTTTCTCTAGTGTGGCATGGAACTCCGTGTTGACATCAGCCGGATCGAGTTCGCTCAGAAGAGTAATATTTTGATCGGTCGCACCCACCAGGAAAATCTGTTCATTCCACTGGATGACGTGGACAGCACGTTTCGGATTGAGAGAGAGTTTCAACAATTTTCAATTGTTTCGAATGGGTCATCCCTGGATTCAACATCCACCGTCTGGCAACAATCGCCAGACACTACGATCAATAGGATGACCAGTAACATTTTCAAGAATACGCCAATCATCCAGGCACTTAAATCAACT
>CAWFRQ010000009.1:0-138240 GCA_963818305.1 uncultured Chloroflexia bacterium | reverse complement strand
TCGGCCCCACCGGCGTCGGCAAAACCGAAATCGCGCGCCGCCTGGCGCGGCTGGCCAACTCCCCGTTCCTCAAAGTCGAAGCCAGCAAGTTCACCGAGGTGGGCTACGTCGGGCGCGACGTCGAATCGATGATTCGCGACCTGGTGGACATCTCCATCGACATGGTCCGCGAGGAGCGTTTGGACGAGGTGGCCGACCGCGCCGAGCGCAACGCCGAAGAACGCATGCTCGACCTGTTGATGCCGCCGCAGCCGGAGGGCACCGAAAGCGTCGACAAGAGCCGCGAGAAACTCCGCGAGCGCCTGCGCGCCGGTAAGCTCGACGAACGCATGGTCGAGGTGGACGTCAAGGAACCCGGCCCGCGCTTCGAAATCACCTCCGCCGGCGGCATGGAGGAGATGGACGTCAGCTTGAAGGACGTCCTGCCGAACATTTTCGGCCAGCGCACGCGCAAGCGGAAAATGCGCGTCGGCGAGGCCATGGACTACCTCACGCAGGAAGAAGAGCAGAAGCTCATCGACATGGACCAGGTCATTCGCGTGGCCCTGGAACGCGTCGAGCGTAGCGGCATCATCTTCCTCGACGAGATCGACAAGATCGCCGGCCGCGAGGGCGGCCACGGTCCCGACGTGAGCCGCGAAGGCGTGCAGCGCGACATCCTGCCCATCGTCGAGGGCACCACCGTCAACACCCGACACGGCTTCGTGCGCACCGATCACATCCTGTTCATGGCCGCCGGGGCCTTTCACGTCTCCAAGCCCAGCGACATGATTCCGGAACTCCAGGGACGCTTCCCCATTCGCGTCGAGCTGAAATCGCTCACCCAAGAGGATTTCATCCGCATCCTCAAGGAACCCAAGAACGCGCTGGTCAAGCAGTACACGGCGCTGCTGGAAACCGAAGGCATCCGCCTGGTGTTCACCGCCGACGCGCTGGCCACGATCGCCGAATTCGCCGCCCGCGTCAACGAGGCCACCGAGAACATCGGCGCTCGCCGTCTGCACACCATCATGGAAAAGCTGCTCGAGGAAGTGTCTTTCGAAGGCCCCGACCTGAAGAAGAAGAATGTCAAGGTGGACGCCGGCTACGTGCGCAAGCAACTCTCCGAAATCGTCAAGGATCAGGACCTGAGCCGATACATCCTCTGAGTCCGCATGCGCCCGCTCGCACTCACCTTGCCGCTCGCCGCATGGCTCGATTCTCTGGCCGGCTGCGGTTATGTCGGCGACCCGCTTCCTCCCGCGCTCAACATGCCGCTGAAGATCACGGACCTGCGGGTGGTCGAAAGCGGTGAGAACATCGTGATCGAATTCACCGTCCCCGACCAGACCACCGAACAACTTCCGCTCACGCGCTTGGGCGAGGTGGAATTGCGCCTGGGGCCGGGCGGCGCGCGCGCCGTTCGATTTCGGCCGATGGAGCGAATCGGCGCAGCGGATTCCAGTCACGGCCGCCTCGCCGGGACCGATTAAGATAAAAGACGTCCGCGAAAGCTTGGGCCGGCCAGGAAGTGCTGCTGGCCGTGCGTGTCTCCAGCGCCAAGGGGCGATTTTCGGATTGGGCCGGCCCGGTGGTGCTGCGCGTGGTCGAGCCTGTCGGCAAGCCCGCAGGAGTGCGCGCCGAAGCCGCGCCCACCGGCGTGAAGCTGACTTGGCGTCCGCGCCGCGCGCGGCGCTGAGCCTTCCGCGTCTACCGGCGCACCGAAGCCGAAAAGGACGCCAGCCTGGTTGCGACGCCCGCCGCCTCCGGATGGATCGACACGGCCACGGCCTTCGGCAAGCGCTACGCCTACACCGTCCAGGCGGTGGTGAAAACCGGAGAATCGGAGGCCGAAAGCGAAATGTCGCCGACGGTTGAAATCGTGCCCGTCGACAAGTTCCCGCCCGCCGTGCCCACCGGGCTTACCGCCGCCGCTTCGCCGGATAGCGTCGAACTCGCTTGGGAGCGCAACACCGATCCGGACTTCGCCGGCTACCGCGTCTATCGCTCTCTGGATGGCGCGGCGTTCGAAAAGATCGCCGACTCGCTCGAAGCGCCCAACTACAGCGACCGGGGCGTCGCCGGCGGCAAGCGGTATCGCTACGCGGTTTCCGCCGTCGATCTGCTGGGCAACGAAAGCGCCCGTTCGCAACCGGTCGAGGTCGCCACGCAGTAAGAGGAATCGAAATGGAAAGAAGAGTCCGCTTCAGTCTCAACCCGACACTTGGAATTCACCACGCCGGACGGCTCGCCGGAGGTTCACTACGGCGTTGTCGAGGGCGATCAGGTCGTCGAGACGTCTTCGCTCACGTCGAACGATCGCGGCGCCTCGCATCCCTTCGCCGCCGTGCGGCTCCTGCCGCCCTGCTCTCCGTCCAAGATCGTTTGCGTCGGCCGCAACTATCTCGAGCACGCCAAGGAACTCGGCAACGAGCCCACCGCCGAGCCGCTCATCTTCCTAAAGCCGCCTTCCGCGTTGAACGCTGTCCGGCGGCGTGGTGGTGCACCCGCCCATCAGCCAGCGTTTGGACTACGAAGGCGAACTCGGCCTGGTCATCGGCCGCCGCGTGCGCAACGTAAGCGCCGCAGAAGCCGAGCAAGCCATCTTCGGTTACACCTGCGTGGACGATTTCACTTTGCGCGATCTGCAGAAAAAAGACGGCCAGTGGACGCGCGCCAAGGGTTTCGACACTTCGTGCGCCGTGGGCCCCTGGATCGTGCCGCGCGCCCAAGTCGATTTCGCCGAGTCTCAGAGTCCGCACTTTGGTGAATGGCGTAGTACGGCAGGACGCCTCCGTGCTGGATATGATGTTCCCGCCGGGTGCTATAATCGCTTTCGTCTCTCAGTTCATGACTTTGGAACCCGGTGACCTGATTGCCACCGGGACCCCCTCGGGCATTGGTCCGCTGAGTGCCGGCGACAAGGTCCAGGTCCAGATCGAAGGAATTGGCACGCTTGAGAATGTGGTAGCCGCAAGCGTTTGAGAGCAGCGGGCAACGTAAAGGAAATGGGTAACTTCGCTCTGTCATCGGCGGGGCTTATCCCGGCCATGCAACTGGCCGGGCTTGCCGCGATCCTCGTGTCTGCTGTTGGGAGCCGGCGTGACGTATCGCCATGTGGAAGCGCCGCAACCCGCGCGAGCGCGAAAGAAGGCGCCGCCTGGCCGTCAACCGCCACGGGCGGATGGGCGACGGCACCATCACCGACTGCCAAGAGGACGCCCTCTTACTACAACTATTCCATTCGTGGCGTCGAATACGCCACCGCGCAGGACATCTCCACATCTGCGCGAGTTTCTGCCCGAGAATCCCGCCCTGCTGGTCGGGCCGGTCACGTTGAAGTATTCTCCCAACAATCCGGCCAATTCCATCCTGCTATGCGAGGAATGGTCCGGATTGCGCCGGCGCGCGCAGAACGACCTCGCAGACGTTTGCCGCGTGGCCGCGGCCGGCGCCGGCACAGTAGACCTTCGGGAAACCTATGAGCAGCATTTGGGATCTGTTCCGCCTTGAAGGAATCCGTGGCCATCGTCACCGGCGGCGCGGGTAAGTTGGGCAGCCAAATGGCCGATGCGCTGGCCGAGGCCGGCGCGCACATCGTGGTGGCGTCACGCAATCTGGACAAGTGCCGCGCGAAAGCCGAGGCGCTTTCCGCCGCTCACGCCGAAGCATTGCCCGTCGCCGTCGACGTGACTTCCCAAGACTCCGTGCGCCGCATGATCGATGCCGTCATGGAGCGTTTCGGCCGCATCGACATCCTGGTCAACAACGCCTACTCGGCCCAAGCCAAACCCTTCGAACAGATGAGCGCCGAGGAATTCGAATCCGCCTCGCGCGGCGCGCTCACCAGCACGTTCCTCTGCTCGCAGGCGGTGGCACCCGCCATGCGCGCGCAGCGCAGCGGGGCCATCGTCAACATCGCCAGTATTTACGGCCTCGTCTCCCCGGATCACCGCATCTACGGACGCAGCGGCCTCGACAATCCCTGCAACTACGGCCCCGCCAAGGCCGGCGTGATCCAGTTCACTCGCTGGCTGGCCGCGTATCTTGCCCCCGACGGCATTCGCGTGAACGCCATCACGCCGGGCGGGTTCTACAATCCGCAATTCCACGAACGGTTGGATTACGAAGATGTCTTCGTGGCCAACTACCGTCACAAGACGCCGCTTGGCCGCATGGGCAACGAGACCGACCTCAAAGGCGCGGTGGTCTTCCTCTCCTCAGCCGCTTCCGAGTACGTCACCGGACAGAACCTCGTCGTCGACGGCGGCTGGACCATCTGGTGAAGAGGTCCTACATCTGGGTCGTCGTCGCGCTGCTGTGGGTGGTGGCGCTCCTCAACTACGTGGACCGGCAAGTCATCTTCTCGGTCCTGCCGCTGGTGGCGCGCGACCTGCGCGTGCCGGAGAGCCAACTCGGGCTGCTGAGCGGCGCGTTCCTGTGGATCTACGGCATCGTCAGCCCGCTGGCCGGATTCCTTGCCGACCGTTTCGGACGCCGCCGCGTGATTCTGGCGAGGCTGCTGATCTGGAGTGCAGTGACCTACGCCACCGGTCTCGCGCGAAGTTTCCCCGAAGTGCTGGCGGCGCGCGCTGATGGGCGTGAGTGAGGCCTGCTACCTGCCGGCCGCATTGGCGTTGATCGCCCGTTTCACCCCTCCGGCACCCGTTCGCTCGCCACGGGCCTGCACCTGAGCGGCGTCTACGTGGGCACGGTGCTGGGCGGCGCGGGCGGCGGATGGGCCGGACAACATTACGCTTGGCGCGCCCCATTCGCCGAGGACGCATTCTCACGCAAGTCGCCGGACTGCTCGGCGCGGCGCCGTTATTGTTTCTAGCCGCCTCGACGACGACGCATTGGATCTTGATTGCGGCGCTCATCTCGAACGGAATCGGCCGTGGTTTCTGCGACTGCAATGCCATGCCCGTGCTCTGCAGTTCGCGCGACCCGAGCAGCGCTCCACCGGCTATGGAATCTTCAACCTTGCCGGATGCCTGGCCGGCGGCACGGCGGCCGCCCTCGCCGGATTCCTCAAGTCCGCGACCGGCCTCGATGGAGCTTTTCGCGTAGCCGCGATTGTGGTGCTCGCCTGCGGCCTGCTGCTCGCGAGATTACGCTGTGGCGCCCCGATCGCGGAAGAATCTTAACGCCCCCTGTAAAACAAGAGCCAAGTGTCTTATACTTCCCATGTGGGAGCCGGGTAGCTTCCGCTGGAGATCTGCTGATGCGTTGGCTATGTGTGACTCTACTTCTGTCGCTGACCTGCCTGGCGCGCGCGGGCACGACGGTGATTCACGTCGATACCGAATGTTGCGGCGATGTGGTCAATACCGCCCACAACGTAGTGAACCAGAAGGGCGCGATATTTTGGAATGGCACGAAGTGGGTGTCGAACGATACCGCCGCCCACACGTACTTCACAGATCTGAGAACGGGCGAGCGGCTCCTGAATTACATAACCACTCTGTTCCTGGGCAGTTCCGCGCCGGCCACCACCACCTTTCAAAACTTCACGGTGGAGCGGACCCTCTACACTTATGAGAAGACCGGCGCCGGCGGCAAGTACAGGTTCAACGCCGCCCAGTTCCGCATCACGAACACGACCAACGGCAAGCAGTATCTTGCCTCGCTCCCGGGGCACGGCGGCCGGGAAGGCCAACGCCTTCTTCGACATCTACCTGACTGACGAAGATGGCGGAACCACTGCGGTGCGTGGGGATCCGGCCTGGTTCCACTACGCCATGAGTCTCGACCAGGCGGTACTCCAAACTTCGACTACCGCAAACAAGATGGGAGATTTTCCCACCATTGGCGGCAACTACTTTTTCGATATCAGTGGCGGGTCGGACATGGGAGGCCGGTCCTTCCAATTCCACACCTCCACGCTGGTGGTCGCCGATCCGGCGCTCAGCTGGGGTCCGCCGTTCGCCACCGACTTCAGCGTCAAGTACATGGATACGGCCGAGCAACTTGCAGGAGCTGAAGTTCCTGCCCTACGCCGAGGGAACCTTCACACCGAACAATCCCAACCTGCCGGTGATCGGCGGGCGTGATCAGCGCCGGAGCTTTCGGTGGATTCTCGTCCATCGCGCCCGGCTCCTGGATCGAAATCTACGGCACGAATCTCGCCTCCACCTCCCGCGCCTGGGCCGTGAGGAGCAATACGTAATCTTAACCAGTGAACCAACAATAACTTTTTTTTTTTTCGAAAATTGCCAATTGCTTACAGGCATAATCCGGATAAGAAACAATGTGAAAGTCTTCAAAGGGAAGGTTATAAGGTTATCATAAAATAATGATAAATAGAAATACACAATATAACAGAACATATTTTTGAATTTGAATTGAAATACGATTAAAGTTTTTACTTTTAACCTGAAATTCTGATCAAAAAAGATAAATATTGGATATACTTTAATTTACGGGGCTAATTTGAGTGTCCGGAATTATTCAGCTCAAATTAACAACCATACTAATTGAAACAACACATAGCCCATATTGCACTACTGGTGGATGATTATGACGAAGCCATCCGTTTTTACATTGATAAACTAAATTTCAGGTTAATTGAAGATACCTGGCTCGGTGAAACAAAACGTTGGGTCCTGGTAGGGCCTGTCGGTAAAGGAACCTGCAATATTCTACTTGTGAAAGCAGCGAATCCTAAACAAGACCTAACTGTACCAAGTAAGTAAAACAGAAAAAAAAAAAAAAAAAAAGAAAAACGTATTGCTCAGGAAAACCCAGTATTACTAAACCTTTATCTTTGTACTTCCCGTAAAGTTTTTCCAAACCTTCGAATTGGGGGGTTAAGCCGCATTTGCTGGCTGTGTTAACAACAAGAACTGTGTTTCCTTTAAAAGACTCCATACTTACTTCCTTTCCCTGAAGGCTCTTTGCTGTAAATTCATAAAAATTATTTTTCATCGTATTTATTTTTTAAATCGTTTTAAGATATTATCGTATACGATATAAATATACGAATTTAATTTTACATTGCTAACCATACATTTATTTAAAAAGATAATTGCATTAACTAATCAATACTTAATGATATCTTTATATATAGGCCATGATAAAAAATAAATTTTTGTTTAACAATAATTAAACAAAAATATTCGATTTGTGTTATTTATTATAAAATACTAATTCATAGGGTTATGGATCTTTATAATAAAACATCTTACGAAATCTCCAGGCGGATTACGCAAATCTCTACAGTATTTCGTTTTTTGGCAACACGTATGTTCCATAAAAAATATGTGCGCGAAGCAATATATGGCATATATGGATTTGTGCGCGTAGCCGATGAAATTGTAGATACTTTTCATGGTTTCGATAAACAATACCTTCTCCACAAATTTGAAAGCGATTATTACGATGCTTATAAGCACAATATAAGCACTAATCCTGTTCTGCATGCGTTTCAGCTTACAGTAAAGAAATAGAACATTGCCGATACACATGTAAAGCTTTCTAAAAAGCATGATTTATTTTAGAAAAAAACCGTTATACGAGCAAATCAGAAATGAACGAATATATATTTGGATTGGCCGATGTGGTTGGATTAATGTGTTTGCGGGTTTTTTGCCATAAAAACGATGATTTATATAAAGAGCTTGAGGTTCCGGCAATGAAAGTTGGCTGGCTTTTCAGAAAGTGAATTTTTTACGGGATTTAGAAACGATATCGAAAATCTGGAGGCATTAATTTTTCCGATATTAATGAAAACATGCTGAACGAGGAAATTAAAGAAGAAATGTAATTGTCGATATTGAAAATGATTTTGCCATTGCATATTCTGGTATTAAAAAACTACCCGATGTTTGAAATTTGCAGTGCTTATAGCCTACTATTATTACAGGCGATTATTGAATAAAATTAAATTTACACCTGCAAATACCATTCTCGACTCGCGAATACGTGTATCAAATGCCCGAAAAATTGCTTTACTCTTTAAAGCATCCGTAGTTTATAAACTAAAACTGATTTAAAAATCTCTATTTTCCAAACCTTCCGTTATAAAAACATACCAATATGATTAACATAACTTTAGTTATCATTTCCTATTGCTTTATGGAATTTGTGGCATGGTCGAACCACAAATATGTAATGCATGGATTTTTATGGAAATGGCACAAATAACATCTACGATAAAGAAAGACAGCCACCAGCAAATGCCCAAAAACACCGAAGAAATGTATTCCGAGCCATCGGTTTTTTCTTGTATATGCTATACCTGCCATTATTTTATTAATTATCGGTTTTATTAGTTATTTTCCGCTTGTTTATATTGGAATTGGCATAACATTATATGGTTTTACATATTTTATTGTTCACGATGTAATTATACATAAACGACTAAATATTCCTTTACTGCAAAAAAATCATGGGTTCATAATAAAAGGAATTTTAAATGCCCATTCGGCACATCATTGGCCAAAAACAAACAGGACTTTAAGAACTTTGGCTTACTTGTTTTTCCTTTACGTTATTTCAAAAAATAAAAAATGTCCCTTTACCTTATTTTGCTTATATCATCATTAGCCGTGCCGCTGACCCTGAGTTTCGATAAGAAACTTATGTTCTACAAACAATGGAAATTCGTTTTTCCGTCGATAACAATAATTGCTGCCATTTATATTACTTTCGATATAATCCTTACCCATATGGACGTTTGGGGATTCAACTCCTGGTATGATTTAAATGCGCTGGTGTTTGGGTTACCCATCGAAGAATGGCTTTTTTTTATTATTATCCCTTACTGTAGTATATTTTTGCACGATGCCTTCGTATTGTACTTTCCCAAAATAAAAATTTCAAACAGTGCAGGAAAATTTATTTCAATTGCAATTATTGTAATACTAATAAACCTGGCAGTTCAAAATTTCGATAAAGTGTATACCCTGTATATATTTCTAACTGTTGTAGCTGCATTAGTATGGTCGCTCGTCTAAAAAAAGCGGTTAATCAATAATTTTTACATAACCTTTTTCGACTATTCTGATCCCGTTTATAATGGTTAATGCTATACTCACCGGTAGTTTTATCGAAGAAGAAGTTGTATGGTACAACAACACCGAAAATCTTGAATTCGATTTTTTACGATACCAAAGAGGATTTTGGTTACGCTTTCAGTATGATATTATTGAACCTGCTGATGAGAGAAAAATGGAAAACCCTATTAAGCCAAAAATTGGTATGAGAACAAAAGGGAGTTTAATTATTCAAAATCTTTCTGCTAATCCTGTTAAAGTTGTTACAATTATCTTTATTGTTTTCTATTCTGTTGGAATCATAGGTCTTACGCTACCATTTGCTTTTCCTATATTTTCGAAACTGGTTCCTTTTGCCCTGTTACTGAGTTTTGCTGGAATTTTACTTTTCCATCAGCATAAAGCAGATTTAAATACTTCAATTGTTTTTTTTGGCATTTTTCTGTTAGGGTTTGCAATTTGAGCCATCGGGGTAAATTTTGGTTTTTATTTTTGGGTAGATTGGGTATGGACAGCTTCGGGGGTTTCAAAATTTCAAAACTCCCCTGATTATTGGATTAAACTGGCTGCTATTGGTTTATATGTCTGCCCAGTAGAATTAACCGGCTAAGATTAAAACCGTTTTTCTCGTATAATTTAGCATCGCAGGCATGCTTGGCTACGATATAATTCTGGAGCAAACTGCACCCCGGCTTGATATGTGGTACTGGGTAAAAGATATTATACCCTTGCGTAATTACATAGCATGGTTTTTAATTGCTTTGGTTATGCATTTGCTTTTAAAAATATCAGGTATAAAAACAGAAAACAAAATTGCACCAGTTATTTTCTTATGTCAGTTGGTATTTTTTACCTGTTTATTCATCTTTTACTCTTTTATAAAATGATAATTCACAAACCAAACACCACCCATTTATTTATCCATTTTTCAAGCTTTATACGCTTTGGCTTATCAAAAGGAACTTTAGCCGGGTAAATATCATCGGTAAATACGCCGATAAGCGATTACCAATTTTATTAATATCGAACCATTCGAG
This sequence comes from uncultured Chloroflexia bacterium, assembly GCA_963818305.1. GTDB lineage: Bacteria > Chloroflexota > Anaerolineae > Anaerolineales > Anaerolineaceae > DAIOEK01. The sequence goes on along the minus strand of CAWFRQ010000009.1, from coordinate 128,228 downwards.
CTGGTGGGATGGATTCTGGGCATTGTATCTAAACATTAAGCTCTTTAACGAAAGTTCCATTTTATGATGCTCGAAGAACAGCTTCGCAGGTATTGGTACTTCAATTATGCAGGAGGATTTTCGGTAAAAAAAGCCTCGAGGAGTGTGGTTGAAACTATTCGTTACACTGCTGAATTGCTTGGTAATAAAAACAACCTGGTGCTAATGTTTCCGCAGGGTAAAATAGAATCGATACATCAACAAACTTTTATATTCGAAAAGGGAATCGAAAGCATATTGTTGAGACCTCCTCTGTTCAGGTTGAATTTCTTGGCCTGTTTAACCGATTATTTCTCGAAAAAGAAACATGGTTTATACTTTTATATGAAGGATTTTAGCGGAGATAATTACAACAACCTTCAGGAAGAATACAACAAATTTTATAAAGATTGTTTAACACAACAGGTAAATATAGAGATGATTTACATGGCCTGGTCCATATTACTTTTCGAATCGCTTCGTTTGCTGGTTTCCCGTCAAACCTTTTGTTTTTTCAGCGTCTTCCAAAAACAAGGGCAGATTTTTCCGGATTGGTTTCGGGTATCCTGGTGCGTAACGAGGAAAAAAAATTGGAAATCTTTTAAACGATTTAATAGCGCAGGACTCACACAATATGATTAATGAGTGGTGACGGGGAGAGAGCTTACAAAACGTATTGCTGCGCTCGTCGTCGAGTGGGCCACCGACGAACTGCTCGCCAACTTCTTCCAAGTCACCTGTCCGTTCCTCTTCGAACTGGATACCGTGACCTTCTTCGCTCTGACACGCGGCAAGCACGCGCACAGCGTGGTCGCGCGGATCCGCGACACGACCCAGCTGTTGATCGATGTCTACCACGTCAGGGACCAGTGTATATCCACCCCGTCAAGGTGTGGGATCGCTACTCACCGCAGATGTTTCTGCCGCACCAGGTGAGCGGCGCCAGCTGGTCGCCCGTTTTTCAGAGCGGCGACGCCGCGGCTGTTTCTTCGGTTGCGCGCGAGTCGCCGTTACGTGAGACAGCCGAGGCGATCGCGCCGTGGGACAGCGTGTACGAACGGCTGACGCGGTACCGCGAAACCGGACCGGTCTTTACGGAAACCGCGCCGGAGATCGCGGCTCTGAAGCAGGAGCTGGCACGGATGATGATCGGCAACCACCCGCAGTTCAACCTGCTCGTGGACAAGTATTTCTCGGTGGACGATCTTCTCGGCATACGCAACCGGCTCATCGGATCCGGCCGAATCGGCGGCAAGGCGGCCGGCATGCTCGCGGCTCGCCGGGTGATCGCCGAACCAGAGCACCGTGGATTTCACCCCGGTCCTGGAAAGCCACGACTCGTTCTACATCGGCTCCGACGTCTTCTCCTTCACCTTCCTGGTCAACAACGACCTGTTTCGCCTTCGCCTGCAGCTGTCGCGCAGTTCGTCGCATCTTGGCACGAGGAATTCGACGAGGTGGAGAGCCGGTTCCTCGCCAGGGAAATTCCCGCCGGAAATCATGGAACAGTTCCGCAACCTGCTCGACTACTTCGGTCAGGCGCCGATCATCGTGCGATCCAGCAGTCTGCTCGAGGACAGTTTCGGCAACGCCTTCGCCGGCAAATACCGCAGCGAATTTTGCGCGAACCAGGGCAGCCCCGATGACAGCGGCTGGAGGCCTTTCTGCACTGCCGTCAAACTGGTGTACGCCAGCGCCCTCAATCCCGACGCGCTGTCCTACCGGCGCCGCCGCGGCCTTGGGCGAAAGCGACGAACAGATGGCCATACTCGTCATGCGCGTCTCCGGCATGCCGTACAAGCAATACTTTTTCCCGAGCCTAGCCGGCGTGGCGTTCTCGCGCAACCTCTACGCCTGGAGCGACCGCATCGATCCCAAGCAGGGAGTGATCCGGCTGGTGTTCGGACTCGGCACGCGGGCGGTGAACCGCGTCGGCGGCGACTACCCGCGCATGGTGGCGGTCAGCCATCCGCACGCTCCGTCCGGAGGTCGCGCAAAATCGCGAAATATTCCCAGAGGGAGATGGACGCGCTAGCAAAGCACGAAATGTAGTCGTCTAGCGCCTGCAAAGATGACATTTGACTTGATTTCAGCAATTGCCTGACGAGTTTGATTCCACGGACAGTACATGCGGCATAAGGCACCGCGAATAAGCCGAATTTTTGCGGGTTCTTGACCATCCCGACGGCCATAGAGATGTTTAATCTCCAGCTTGTATCGCCTGATTGGATGGAGCAACCTCAAAGGCTCCATTCCATATGCCAGATGGCTACATCCAAATTATTCTCGTCATTTCGGATGATGCTCATCCCGACATGGGTGATGAAGATGTCTGGTACTACTGCGAGAACACGTTGAAAAATATCGCAACACTTTTCCGAGTAGCGATGTGCCTCAAGGTACGATTTTCCAAGTAATCGGTAACTTTCGAGATGCTGGGGAGGTTGCAGGATATACTGACAGTGAGCTACCGCCTCATCCGTCTGACCTCGATCGATCAGATTGCTTATTTCACGGTTATAGGCTCGTAAAGAAATTTCAGGCATATCCGGGTTTCCTCCCAAAAATAGTATGCAGTCATATTCACATTTTCTATCCAGAATCTTGTACCGTTTTAAAGGGCCACCCTTCCATTTGTGTGGAAGGGTGAAGGTATTATTCGGTTTATTCTCCCAAAATAGTTCTCGTGGAATTTGCGCCGAATGGTTGGATGGCGAAGGCGGCTGAGCGTCTGAACTTCAATTTGTACGTACGCGCTCTTGGGTAACACCCATTTTTCGGCCAACTTCTGAAGACAGCCTGCCCCATCCAAGTAATCCATAACGCAACTGTAGCTACTCGGACTTCGCGTGGAGGTAAGCTGTTCAACACCTTTCTCCAGGTGTTCACGGAGGAGGTTGTAGGTTGCACTACATCCGGGGAGGTGCTTGATCATCTTCAATGAAATCACCCAGAACAAGAAATCTTCTTCATCATGGGTTGGGGGTCTCAATGAAGCGGCCGGCGGGCAATCTGAATCATGTTTTCCACTTTTTTGGGTGGAACATCCACGCAATCGCCAGTTCATCTACGGAAAAATTCTGTTTTTCACCAATTGCTTGGTTAACTGGTCGTTGAAACCCGTAAGAGCTGTTGATCTGATCACCCATGTGAACCGGACACGAATCGTACGACCCGCTGGTCTGCCGATTGCGCGAGCTACTGCCTGCGGATCCACCAGGTTGCATAGGTTGAAAATTGTGTCCACGCCGATAATCAAATTTCTTAGTCGCGCGGATCAAGCCAATATTACCTTCTGGAATTTCAAACTCCAAAAAGGGTACGCCTCTACCCATCTGTACTTCTCGCCAATCCGCAAGAGATTACCAACCGACTATTGGCAGTGATTAAATGCCACGTGCCGAGCCCAAGGTCTTCAATTAACTTTCAAAGTCCGCTACAGAGGCGGTGACCAACTACGTTGCCTTTGGCTGATAATTCTTCTCTGGCCATCCGACCGCCGTGTTTAAATCCGTTGTGCCAGTGAGACTTCTTCTTCCGCATTTAATAATGGAACCCGGCTAACTTCCTTTAGATATAAGACCAATCGTATCATTGGTATCGATGTTAGCCAGATCGTCCATTGCGATCGCATGGCGTTCATCCAGCTCATCTTCTTCATCAGGAGCCAGATCATCTTCGGTAGGTCCTTCAATCGATGCGAGATCTTCAATATAGGGGATGCCTGCACTCAGGAGTGCGGCAAATGCTTCTTCTAATTGCTCTACATCTTGTTCCGCTTCAGGGAAGAAATGCAAAATATCATCAATTGTCACATATGATTTGGTTCTGCCAAGCTCAATTAATCTTGCGATAGCAGAGTATTCATCTTCATCATCTTCTTCAACCACGTTGATTACAATATCGTCCATGTACCTACCTTCGAGTTCTCAGAATACTCACATCTCAGCTGTAATCCATTACAGCAGTTTTTATTCTGGCCTTCTATTAAATATATCAATTCTGTTTTTAAGCTATATCAGAATACTCTTTTTAAGGCTCAATTCAATACCTGAATTTAAGTATTACCAGTTTCTAATACTAGTCCATTTCCTATAGGAAGGATAATACCTAGTTGGGAAGCGGTGTACTCTGCACCAAGCGGCTCGAGCGTAGGTGTACGCAGTGGCATAACTGTTATCGATCAAGTGGAGGACATTTTCGACAGCAACTATATTCAATAAAATAATTTGGTTATCAGAACCACGCGCGTAGTACCCGGTTCCGATTGGATTCTGACTGCCAACTTTATAAGTACGCTGAGTTCCATCGCTGGTAATGATCTTCGCTGTTAAGGTCGGGTAAATCTAATCCAATTTCTTCGTCAGTCAGTTTCGCTTCGATGAACTGCTTCGCGCGAAGGTTTAGCAAATCAGTTATCCTCATTTCCAGTGTGCCCAGATCGATGGCTGGATTTACTGGCTGAAGCAATTGCCATAAATTTTGCTCATCTCTACCAATGGTTACACTGCCCATTTTGAGCAGTGATTTCCAGTCTAGTGACACTATTTTCATCCAGGTTGACAAGCATATATGGCGTCGGTTCTGGTGTGCTTGCGCTAGAATCTCCCTTGATAGTCTGTTGCATTGCCAATAGATACGCACCCAAGACGAAGAAGAAAAGGATCATAATGCAATAAGTGTGGTACGCTTCATACCTAGCCCCGTTTGCGACGTTGGATCCACACGGTACCACCCACCACAATAAGCAACGGGAAGGCAATCACTGAGACGAGGAAGATGATGCCTTGCGACAGGATGCTGGGAGCAACCAGAACCCGATTTGTAGTTTCACGCGGGGTGAGGTTGAGCTAGACTTGATTCTCGGCAGCCCAGTCTACTGAATTGACAATGAAATCTCCATTTCCGTACGCGTCAAAATTGCTATTGACTGCAAAATAAGAGCTTCCGATCACCACCACCCGGGCATTTGTTGAAGAATCTACCCCGGCAACTGCCAGCGGTACTGGTCCAGGCAGGTCTTGCCCTTCATCGTATTGGTATTTACCGTTTTCCAGGTCTGCAATATTGGTTTCTGCCCAGGAATTGTTGGATGTATTCACTAAAGGAGAAAGGTTGATCCCCTCAGGTGCAGGATCTACTGGAGTAACGTTTCGAGCAGATGGGAAGATAGTGACCATTCCACCCAAGCGGTTAACAATCGGATGATTTCCATATAAGCTGGCATAGGCTTGAGCTAGAGAATCGCTGCTCAGGTCAAGGACGATGGATTGTCCAAGCTCAATTCCCCAGCTTTGTGAGAGATATTCTGCTAACGGGTCAGAGGCATCACCAAAGCTATTTGTGGCAGGGGAATTTTCCATCACAATGAGTGATTTTCCAGTTGCAAGGTAATCCCTCAGTAAGTTCAACTTCAGATGCTGAAACCGGTTTTTGAGGACCAGCAATGACTATTACATCTGCATCTTCCGGGATAATAGGCTGTGCTAAGTAAATTGAGGGCTTTAATGCTGTAATTCTTCTTTTCAAGCGTCGTAGCGACGGTGGAGTATGCATCCTCTCCAGTACTGAGTGGATCATGTTCTCCATGCCCAGTGAGGAAGTAAACCACACTGCTGGTGGGATTTGTCAGCTTTACCAAAGCAGATGCGATTTCATCTTCAGAGACGACCTTCAGTGTTTGTTGTCTGCCATCCATGCTTAAGACCAAAGAGCCATCCGTCGTAATTTCGTACTTTTTGGTTGTTACCGGGTCATTATCCGGGTCAACAAAGCGGTAATCAAATTTTCCGTTGGAATTCTTCTTGAAGTTTTCAAGAGTTGTTTTGGCTGAATCACTCGGAATAGTTGCTGGTGAAAAAACCGATCGCTTCCACATTGGTTGGTAAGGATTGGACGATTTGAACGGTTTGATCTGTGAGGGTGTTGAGCTTGTCTTCGGTAAGGTCCCATTTCTGGTCATATTTGTTAGCCAAAAAGTTAAGGACCACCAAAATACCAAGGATAGCGATACTGAAGACCGCCATATTTGAACCGTAACGAAAATCTTTGCCGGTAAAGAACTCGCGTAATTTCTGAGGATCCAGAAGAGCAAAAACTGCCATTCCGATGATGACCAATCCGATCCCAATTTGGAAGTACAGGTCAGTTTTACGGATAAGATAAGTAATAGATGATGGTTGAAACCAGTGCAACTACTGAAACGACTCAAACCAATCCATGCGTAACGTCGAAATTTGGAGTTCATTATCTCATCCTCCTGGTTTCAACCGACATGGTACCGAGGAACAGTGCAAAAGCAGTGACGCTAATGTAGTAAACCACATCTTTCAATTGAATTATTCCGCTAGAGAAGCTGGTGTAATGACTACTCATATCTAAATAGGTCATCAATTCAGAAACCCAGCTAGTATTCGTAGTTAAGGAAGCGGGGAAACCGATCATCCATAAGAGTAACAAAATCGCTATGGTGACGAAGAAAGCGGCAATCTGGTTTTGGAAAAGAGATGATGCAAAAACTCCGATTGCCATGAGCGCACTCAGGATGAGAATAATCCCCAGATATTCAGAGATCATTATGCCTTGATCAATTCCCGGGTCAACCAGCTTGTTTAGGATGATGGGGAAAATGAGTGTCATTGCAACGATGGTAAGTGAGAAGAGAACAGCACCCAGCCATTTTCCGACCACCAATTCCGCATCTCTCACAGGTGCGGTTAACAAGGTTTCCATAGTACCCTGTTTCAATTCATCTGCGATGAGTCGCATGGTGATTGCCGGAGTAGTGAATAGGAATAGGGTAACTAGTGGATTGGTAACGATAGAAATGGGTGGAGCTATTTGATTACTCATCGAATAGACCACATTGTTATAGAAAATGAAACCTAAAATACCCATAATCATCAATCCGACCGCGTAAGCGATTGGACTGATGAAATAGTGCTCATATTCTTTCTTGGCGATTGTCCAGATTGTTTTCATATAATATTGCCTTATGATTCCATCACTGCTTGATCAGAAAGTGTGGGAGAAGGTGTATTGTCCCGAGTCAGTTCCAAGAAGATCTCTTCAAGACTGATTGCCAGTTCCTTCATCTCAAGCAGATCGCAATTCGAATTGATAACCGTTCTTGCCACTTCCGGTCTTGGATCCATGGATGGATTGATCGTAAATTCAAGCTGATTCTCGGCAGTCAGAGTAATTTCATCCGCACCTTTGACCTTTTCAAGTTTTTCAACCAATTGGGCTGAGTCACCGCGGAAAGTAAGTTGAATACGGGTTGCGCCTGTCAGTCGATGTTGTAATCGGGCGGGAGTGTCTTCTGCAACAATTTTGCCCTTGTTAATAATGAGCACCCGATTACATACTTGTTGTGCTTCGGAAAGAATATGGGTGGAAAGCAGAACAGTACGAGCTTTGCCAATTTCACGGATTAGATTCCGCACTTCGATGATTTGCACCGGGTCCAGTCCGATAGTCGGTTCATCTAAGATCAACACTTGCGGTTGGTGTAAGAGTGCCTGGGCCAGACCCAATCTCTGCCGCATACCCTTGGAAAGCTTGCCCACGAAACCGAAGGCGCGTTCTTCTAAATGAACAGCCTCCAACACTTCTTCGACCCGTTCTTCCGGGTTGTGAAGATGCCGGAGATCAGCCATAAACTTTAGATATGAAAAGATGGTCATATCCGGGTAGAGAGGTACCGTCTCTGGCAAGTATCCAACAAGTTTGCGGACTTCAAGCGAATTTTCTAATATATCGAAGCCGCCTACTTTGATTGAACCGGAGGTGGGGGGCATATAGCCGGTAAGGATGCGCATGGTTGTTGTTTTACCAGCCCCATTTGGACCGAGAAAACCCAGGATTTCGCCTTTTTCTGCGTGAAAGGTCAGGTTATCGATTGCTCTGCGATGACCGTAATCTTTGGTCAGGTGCTCGACTTGAATCATAACTGGCTCCTAACAAAAAAATGGATTGCCATGGGAAGAACCACCAGGCAACCGAATCATTATTGAAAATTGCAAGTGAAATATTCTAACAGAATGTATAATACACAAGTCAAGTAAGCAATGCAATAGAATCATTTTTTTCTAATCGAATGCTCATAAAGAGGAGAGGAATTATTGAAATAAAAGTTTCATAATTACGTAAAATGTAGTACAATCTAACAAAATTTCAAAGAGGGAGCAGTTATGAATATTTTTGATTTAAGTAGACATGGCCTTAATACCTTTGAGGTCGTAGCAATTTGGAGTGTGCTGGTTGTCGCTTTTATCAGCTTGCTCTATGCCTGGCTACTGCGTGGAACAGTGATGAAGAAAGACAAAGGCACTGAGAAAATGCAGGAAGTCTGGAATGCCATTCGTGTCGGGGCAGAGAGCTATCTGAGTCAGCAATTGAAGACCATCCTGCCTTCAATTGGCGTTCTCACGGTTGCTCTTGTTCCTGAGCGTTTATATTGTTCCGCCCACTGCTGAAGCTTCAGAAGAGTTCCCTGTAAACACACAGATCATCATCGCAGTCGGACGAACGATTGCATTCATCATGGGTGCATCCTTCTCGTTGATTGTTGGTCAATTGGGAATGCGCATGGCAATCCAGGCGAATGTTCGTGCAGCCTCCGCTGCCCGTCGTGGTTTCAATGAAGCCCTCTCCATCGCTTATTATGCCGGCACCGTTACCGGTATGCTTACTGATGGTCTAGGTCTGCTCGGTGGAACATTGATCTTCATCATCTTTGGTAAAGCCGCACCAGATGCTTTGCTTGGGTTTGGCTTTGGTGGTACTTTGCTGGCGTTATTCATGCGGGTTGGTGGTGGTATCTACACCAAAGCAGCTGATGTAGGCGCTGACCTGGTTGGTAAAGTCGAAAAAGATATTCCTGAAGATGATCCCCGCAATGCCGCTGTAATCGCTGACCTGGTTGGCGATAATGTAGGTGACTGCGCCGGTATGGCAGCAGATATCTTTGAGAGTTACGAAGTTACGATCGTTTCCTCATTGATCCTCGGTATTTCATTAATGGCGGTTGATCCGACCCATAGTTTGAAATGGATTGTTTACCCCCTGATCATCCGTGGTATCGGTGTCATCAGCTCGATTCTGGGTACCTTCACGGTTCCGATCTGGGAAAAATTCCCGATCAAATTCTTACGCGCACATGATGCTGAAGAATCGATGTTCCGGTCATACGAAGTTTCGTCCGTCTATCACCATTATTTGGGCGTTTGTCGTAGCAATCTCATATGCTGGTGATTGGCGCCTGGGTGCGTTGACCGCAATTGGTGTTGGTCTGGCAGTGGTATTCAATCCGCTCACATCCTACTTCACCTCTACCAAGAAAGAACCAGTTCAGAGACATCGTAAAGTCAACCGATACTGGCCCAGCAACCTTGATTCTCTCCGGTCTTTCTGTCGGTATGGAATCCATCGGTATGGGCACTGGTTGTGATCGCGATCAGCTTTATCCTCAGCTTGATTCTCTACTCTGCTGATGGCTCAATGTATGTTCTGTATGCTGTGGCAATGGTTGGTATCGGTATGCTCAGCCACACCGGTAACAACGTAGCCATGGATTCTTATGGCCCAATCTCGGACAACTCAAATGGTATCGGTGAGATGTCCTGGCATGGCATGGAAGATGAAAACACCCTCAAGGCCCGCCAAATCATGGCTGACCTCGACGCAGTTGGTAACACCACCAAGGCGATTACCAAAGGTGTTGCGATCGCTTCTGCGGTAATTGCGGCTGTGTCCTTGTTTGCATCCTACATTACCGATGTGGGCCGTGTACAAGCTCAGATGGGTGCCCCGGTAATGGAAGCGATCCGAATTTCGGATACCACTGTATTTATCGGTTTCTTGCTGGGCGGCGCTTTACCCTGGTTGTTCAGCTCACTATCCATCAAAGCGGTTGCCCGGGCTGCTGGTGAGATCGTGATTGAAGTACGTAACCAGTTCAAGAACCCGAAAATTATGGAAGGCACAGAAACCCCTGATTACGCCCGCGTGGTCAGCATCTCTACTGCTTCAGCTCAAAAAGAACTCATCCCGTTGGCAGTAATCTCGGTTGCGATGCCATTGCTGGTTGGTCTGGTCTTACAAGTGGAAGCCCTGGGTGGTTTCCTGGCTGGTGTAATTCTCAGCGGTCAATTACTGGCAGTGTTTATGTCCAATGCTGGTGGTGCCTGGGATAATGCCAAGAAAGCAATCGAAGACGAACCCAGAGATCTGGCTGCTAATACCGGTAAGGGTTCTGAACGTCATAAAGCAGGTGTGGTCGGCGACACCGTTGGTGATCCGTCTGAAAGATACCGCTGGTCCGGCATTAAATCCGATGATTAAAGTGGTCAACATGGTTTCACTGCTGATCGCTCCCGATCATCGTGAAATACCCCATTTATGCCGATGGCAAATTAAATATCATTGTTGCAGTGATCGCTTTACTGTTAGCATCGGGCGTTTACTGGGGAATTACCCAGAGCAAAAAGAAAGCCCCCGAACTGAAGTAATTCGGTTTTGATTGACTTCAGACCTGGAGAATTAGATTCTCCAGGTCTTTTTGTATCTATGCTATGGAATTCTTTGGTTTAGTTGGGATTACAAGCAAAATTTTGTTAAAGAAGAAACCGATCCAGAGATACACAAAGGGCAGTAATTGGACGTAATACCGTTGGAATCCGATTGAAATGATGCCAGTATAGAAAACCATCAATCCGAGGGTTATCAGGAGAAAAAACAATACTACTTCTGATTTGTACACTGATCCAATGGATCATGCCGCTGATGAGACCCGAAAGAAAAAGGATAAATATCATAACTTGAATCCAACCGGTAGTAAAAAAGATATTGAATGGATTAGCTTCATAGCGGGTAATTTCAGGTATTACATTCTGAACATAATTGGCTGTATCCAGGTAGGCAGTAGGTGCAAAGAAAGTCTGGGCGATCATCCCCAGGAAATCGCAGGGTTGGCGTGGTGAGTGCCAATCCGCTGCCACTCTCACTGAAGTCATTTAGCATCCTATTTGAAAATTCCACTCGGTCCAGGAACATCTGAACAGTGATACCAAGTGGATCGGGGCGCAAGATCGGATTCAAGAGGTAATGAAACGCGAAAACAATCACAACCGTTACAAAAGTCCAAACCAGTGCTGATTTCCATCCATCAGAGCGAAAAGATTGAATGATGAAAATAAGGAGGCTTACAGCTACAATCGGTATCGCCAATTGTTTGGACTGGATCAGCAAGGCTGCGACAAAGACAACCAAAATATTCGTAAAGAGACTTTGCTTTCTTAAAACCAGGTAGAGCAAAATAAGCGTAAGGCTTAACTGAAGACCTTCTGCCATTGCCCGGCGGGTATGGACCAGTAGGATCGAATTCAGACCGAGAAGCAAACATGTGATCAGGGCTACTTTTTCGTCAAGAAGCATTTTTATGATGCCGTAAAAGCCAAGCAAGGCGATCGGGAAGAGCCAGGCTAAAGCCAGGCGGGCGTAGATCAAGGTCTGCCGGGAAGGGAGAGCTCCAACGGCTAGATTCTTACTCCAACTGTCACCCCAATCCCAATCGGTTCGAATATGGGTATCACCAGTGACCAGGCGTTCCAGGCCGATAACCGTGTGGGTCAGGGGAGAATCGATCATACGATAGTGATCACGAAGGCCGCGGTCGTACGATGTAATCCCACGTTTTACCTTGGGAGAAGAAATTTCGTCACTCATATATATCTGCGTCGCTTCATCCGGGTGATAGGGAACCGTTGAAACACCTGCCAGGTAAAAAACGGAATAAACGATCCAGAGCAGAAGAGAGATAATTTGGAGAATGGTTGGTCGCTTCATAAAACCCAGCTACAATAGTAAAGATAAGATCATTTTGATTATATACAGGTTAAATGTTGGGTCAAACAAAACGATCACCTGGATGGGACATACCAAATAAACTTCCGATCATCTCACTTCTCTGTGTCATGGTCGGGTTGATTTTACGTGTCTACTGGATCATTACGGGGAAATTCTCTTTTGACAGTGATGAAGCGATTGTCGGTTTGATGGCAAAGCATATCTTGCAAGGTGAACGTCCCTTATTCTTCTATGGCCAAGCTTACATGGGAAGTCTGGACGCCTGGATAAATGCAATCGCGTTTGAGTTTTTTGGTCAGACAGTTGTAGTCATGCGAAGTGTTCAGACCATTTTATGGGTCGTGTTATTGGTGAGCATATACTTTTGCGCACAACGATGTTTTCAATCCTCCCAGGCAGGTTGGTGGGCAGTTCTATTGTTCAGCCTTCCACCGGTCAACCAGGTGCTTTATTCGACTGTTTCATTGGGTGGCTACAACGAGGCTCTGATCATCGGTGTCTGGTGCATATACATGGCAGACCGGTGTTCTCATCTAGATTTTCGTAAATCCTGGTACTGGTGGGTGGGCTTGGGCTTTGTGACTGGATTTGGATTGTGGGTGTTTGGTTTTTCGCTCCTTTTCAGTCTATCAGCTCTGATTTATTTGCTTTGGACCCTTAGCAAGGCAAAGGCAATCTGGCACACCTGGCTAAAGAGTGGTGGTTTGTGGTTAGGTGGATTGATTTTTGGAATTTTCCCAATCTGGTTTTACCTGTTCGAAAATGGGGTAGGCGTATTCATTCAGGAGCTATCAGGTAGTGCTGTCAATGTGCAAACCGGTAATCTGCTTACCATTTGGTTAACAAGATTTGCGAGTTATTTCTTGTTGGGTTTGCCCGCAGGGATTGGATTCCGACCACCATGGTCAGTAGATTGGCTGATGTTACCGCTCATCCCGTTCGTAATCTTCGCCTGGATCTATATAATTAGAAAATCTGCACATATTGCGCATAGCCATTCAATTGTCTATCTGTTTTACATACTCCCAATTCTCTTATTGGCAGTATTCACCTTTTCCTCGTTTGGGGTGGACCCATCCGGCAGGTATTTCCTACCACTGTTTTTGGTTTGTTGCCTGTTAGGTGCCGGGGTATTCTCCAATTGGACGGGGACTAGGGCATATTTACCAGTAGTTCTGACGAGCCTTTTTCTTATTTTTCAGTTTGGTGGGACGATCCAGGCGAGTATCCTTTCTAAGGATGGATTCACTCCCCAATTTGCACCTGATACGGCAACGGTGGATTCTGATGTGATTGAATTGCAAAGTAAATTAGCTACACTAGGCATCGAAACCGGATTTACCGATTATTGGACAGCCTATCCTTTAGCCTTCCTATCAGATGAAACCCAAATTTTCATCCCGAGACTTCCGTATCACCACAACCTGACATATACCTTACGAGATGATCGTTATCCAACATATTCTCAGAAGGTTTACACAGCAGCTAATAATGCATTCATCACACATCAACATCCAGAGCTGGATAAGCATATTCAACAGAAATTCAACTTGTTAGGTGTTGAATGGAAAATGGATGAATCCGTAACCGGTTACAGAATTTATTATGACTTATCGTCACCTGTTACACCAGAAGATATTGGTTTCGGTGAGGTGTTGAGTAAATGATCAGGTCTGATAAAGAAAAAAGAATCTTCCCATATGTTTTACCTACTGTGATGTTTATCAGTGTCTTTATTGGATGCGTAGCTCTTGGACCTTACTTATTCAACGCCGATGGTGATTTAGGCAGGCATTTGACGTTGGGGAAATATATTCTTGACACCGGGCAAATCCCACCCAAGATATTTTTTCGCACACGATGCTTGGAGAACCACTATCACCCCATGAATGGTTGGCTGCGGTCCTATTCCAACTCTTTCATAAATGGATGGGATTAACAGGGGTGGTCATATTTACAGCCGCTATCTTAAGCAGTGTTTTTTGGCTGATCACGCGTCAGGTGTACCAGTTAACACGTTCCAGTGTTATCACCCTCGTATTAGTTGTTGTTGGCATCGCAGGCTCTAGAATCCACTGGCTGGCGAGACCGCACATTTTTACCTTCCTTTTCCTTTTCCTCTGGATACAAATTCTAAATGCCGGCCTATCTTTCTGGAAGAAATGGGTCTTGGCTGTTGGATTAATGTTGATCTGGGTCAATACACACGGAGCATTTGTCACTGGATATGTTTACCTCGGCATCCTGATCTTTGGAACCTGGGTGGATGGTTATCGCTTTAAAAATGGTAAAGACAGTATCAAGGATATAAAAGAATATTTGCTGATTTTTATTACCGTTTTGCTTGCCAGCCTGGCGAACCCATCCGGGCAAGAAATCTGGCAGACAATCCTCGGTTTCTTGTCCAGCCGATATCTTGTGTCTCATACCGTTGAGTATATGGCCCCAGTATTGTACAAAGCAGGGGTCATCCCATTTACTTTGTTGGTTGTCATATCAGCGGTGATCATTGCGATTCCGTTATAAAACGATGCAGACTACAAAAATCCTTGTATTGATTTCCTTTGCGGTTTTTGGCATCACGAGCGGGAGGAACATTCCCTTATTTATCCTGGTTAGTTTACCTATCCTGGCAGAGGAAGCAATCCTCATTTTTCCCCGCCTTCGCATGCAGCTAGATGATCAATTCTCGCTTCCACCTGCGCAGAATAAAACATCCCTTGCAGAAAATTTGAGCATTCTTGGCATGACGATTGGGCTTGTTGTCCTGTTGGGGGCAGGGGTTTTTCAGCTTGTGCCTGGGTTGTCAGCCCGGAACCAATATGATCCAACCAAATTTCCGGTCAGAGCGATGGATTGGTGGATTGAACATCCACAAGAAGGAAATATATTCAACGATTTTGGGTGGGGCGGGTACTTGCTTTACAGATTATGGCCAGAACAACAAGTATTTATTGACGGTCAGACCGACTTTTACGGAGAGAAACTGACCAGAGATTACGAGGTATTGGCAAATACATTCCTGGGATGGGAAGAATTAATCGAGAGATATCAAATCACCCATTTGATCTTACCTATCCATTCACCTCTTGTATTGAGATTGAACGAAGATCCTAACTGGCAAACACTGTATGTAGATGAAACGGCAGCTATTTTGCATAGAATCGAGAAATAATGGCTCCGTTTTCCGGAATTTATCCAAGTTCAGAGAATATCTTCCCGATAGTCTTCTAAGAACGGATTTTCTGCCCGCACCTTGTGTACATGCTCAAGATCAATCGAAGCGATCATAAGTTCTTCATCAGACCCAGCGGTAGTACTATCTCCCCAGGGTGTAATAACAGAGCTAGAGCCTCCGAATTCTACTTTTCCGGTGGCGCCAGTAGAGTTGCAAGCAGCCACCCAGGCTTGATTTTCAATTGCCCGGGCTTGCAGGAGGGTCTTCCAATGGTTAATTCTGGCTACTGGCCATTCTGCACAGATGATGAAGCCTTCTACACCTTGCCGCATCATCGCCCGAAACATCTCTGGAAAACGGAGGTCGTAACAAATTGCCATGCCGACCTTACCCCATTTTGTATCCATCACGCAGGTAGATCTGCCGGCTAAAAAGAAGCGGTCTTCATTCAGTTTTTTAAATAAATGCGTCTTGCGATATGTCTGTAGTATCTGACCCTGGGCATCCATAAAAACCAGCGTATTATAGAAATTGCCATTCTCTTCTTCTACGAAGGTGCCTGCGAGAGCAATTTGGTTGGTTACAGCAAGATCATTTAGTAGAGGGAGGATATGAGGTAGGTGGTAAGTCCCTGCTTCTTGGATCGATTTTCGGTCGTATCCATGCAAACAGAGTTCCGGTAGGAGGATCAGATCACAACCTTTATTTGCTGCAGATTGGATCTGAGCCTTGATCTTTTCGAGGTTTTGTTCAATCTGACCGAGTATGATCTTGGATTGATATAGTGCTATTTGAAGTTGCATGGATTACCTCATATAGGGTATGGTCAATTTGACCGTGATAATTAAAAAGTGTACAATACGCGTTGGCAATATATATCGACTACTAAATGACTGAATCTATTTTTGCGCTGAACCGGATCAAAACGAGATGCGATCTAACCGTTCTACCCGACAAGTATATCAATTTATTTTATTGGCTGCAGCAATTATTCTGATCCCAGCATTATTAACTTACCTCAATTATCGGTTTTCAGTGCAAAATCCGGGCGGGAATGACTTTTTAGCGCGCTGGAATGCAGGGCATGAATGGCTAAAGAATGGAAAGAATCCCTATTCTGATGAGGTAACCCTTTCCACCCAGATGCTTATTTACGGACACCCGGCTGTGGTAGCAAACGGCGAAGATCTTAACCAATTTGCTTACCCTTTGTATTCATTAGTTTTTATCGCGCCGTTTTCATTGATGGAATACAATCTCGCAAGAGCTAGTTTTATGACAGTGCTAGAGTTCGCGATGGGTATCATTTGTCTGGTAAGTCTCAAGCTAGCACAGTGGAAAGTCAAACGATTCACCCTTATCGCTTTGATGCTTGTTTGCGATCGGTTGGTACTGTTCTGTCAGAACGATCATCTTGGGTCAATTTTCTGGCATCAACGCACTCCTGATTTTGTTGGCAATTCTTGCGGTACAACAGAAACAGGATGTAGCTGCAGGGATCTTGGTGGTTTTATCGACATCCAAACCGCAAATGACTTATTTGCTGGTACCGTTTGTCTTCTTCTGGGCGTATTCTACCCAACGATGGAAACTCATCTTGAGTATGCTGATATCCTTTGTGGTGATCTTTCTGGTCTCCCTAGCGCTCTTACCTGATTGGCCAAGGGATTGGCTGCGCCAGATGATCAGCTATCCAGATTACACTGGCCGAATTGGGTCTACTTTATCTGTCATCGCTGGGTATACTCCAGGCATTGAAAAGCAAATGAATTTCTTTTTGCATGGAGTATTTTATTTGTATTTGATCTCAGAGTGGATTCGATGCAGAGGAAAAGACATTCCCACATTCGTTTGGACAGCGTTTATGACTCTGGTGGTCACAAATCTGGTGGCTTTTCGAACCGCCACACCGCATTACGTTGCTTTGCTGGGTCCCATCTTTATGATTGCGAAAGTATTAGAAGAGAGATGGGCAGGGGTAGGTATCTGGATTAACCGGATTCTATTCGTTGGGTTATTCTTTGGTTTATGGGCGTTATTCGTAGCTACCGTCCAGAATACGAATGAGGCGGCTGTGATGTATTTGCCCGTACCTTTCCTGGCTTTGGTTTTCCTGTGGTGGACACGTTGGTGGGCGATCCGTCCGCTTAAATCGTTTTTCGAAGAAGAATCTGGCTAGCCCTCTTATGGGAGGAACCCTTCTCGAACGTAGCCAGCAGTGGTTTGATACTCATCCCAAGCAAGTTTTGGGAGCGATCATTCTGGCAGGATTTCTGCTCCGCATCATCGGCATTCAATCCAGGGGAATTTGGTACGATGATGCCTTCAGTATTCTTTTATCCCAGCGCTCGATTCCGGAAATCATCAGGGGCACAGCAGCAGACACAATGCCGCCTCTTTCTTATTTCCTATTGCACTTTTGGATGATGATTGGTAAATCGATCTGGTTTATCCGCCTGCTGAATGTACTGCTTGGTTTAGCGGTGATCTGGCTGGTATATCTGTTTGGAATTGAAATTGCAGATGCAAAGACAGGACTTCTATTCGCTTTTTTTGTTGCCATTTCGCCTTTCCAGATACTGCATGCGCAGGAAGTCCGGATGTATATTTTGCTAGAGATTGGATTGCTTGGTTCCACGCTGGCAATGTACAGAATATGGAAAAATCCCCATCCATCCATTCAAGATTGGTGCACCTATATCTTTTTCGGATTGATTGCACTCTATAGCCATAATCTGGCAATTTTCACCCTGATTTTTGTAGATCTGTTTTTGCTGTACCAGAAGAAGCCCTTATTGTTATTGCGGACAGTTATGGCTCAAATTGGCATGATGATCGGATTTCTACCCTGGTTGATCTGGGTACCGGGTCAGATACAGAAAATCCAAACTGCTTTTTGGACCCCACGCCCGGGATTGATAGAGATCATCCAGGCGATGGATACTCTCTTGGGTTCTCTTCCGCAACCACCCTGGTTAGTTGCGATTCTAACCATACTAAGTTTACAAGTGTGTCGTAATGGTATTTTGGCTTGCATGGAAGAACAGAAAATTAGGTGAAGTCGAGTTTTTAGCTTCCTTTGTTCTGATCCCGGGGATTCTACTATTCATTGCTTCTTATCTGATTCGGCCGGTGTATGTACCCAGGGCAATGATCGCCTCGGGGGTAGGGTTCTATGGTTTAGCAGCTTATCTGATAAACAGAGTTTGGAAAAACAATGCCGGTAACAATTTAAAGCCTGATGCTGCACCATGGATTATTTCCGGTATGATTGTCTTAATATCATTCCTTTCTTTACCAAATCAGTACTTATTCCATGACTTCCCCCGGTCGCGCTTTGCTGACCTTGGCTGGATGATTGCTGACCGATGCCCAAGTGAAACCTGTACCGTGATCCATGATAACAAACTGAGCTATTTCCCAACAATAATTTACAATCCGGGCAAGAATCAGCAATTTCTTGCTGATCAGCCGGGCAGTTTTAACGATACACTCGCCATTCAATCACAAGAGGCAATGAACCAGATCGCTGTCACCAGTATTGAGAAAGCAACTGAAGGACACTCGCGCGTACTCTTTATTACCTTCCAGAAAGCTGAAGACGAATATCAAGCGAATGGAGAACCGCTCCATCCGGTGTTGGTTCAATTTCAAAGCTTAGGATACCAGATGGCATCAGAGGAAAGTCTGGGTGATATTAATATCTATGAGTTCGCCAAATGAACAAGAAGATCTATTTGGGATTGTTCGTCTTGGGGCTCCTCAGTGGACTTACCATTACCTGGCTGAGGCCATATACCGGATACATGGATGCAGATTATTACTATGCTGGCGCAAAGACCCTTTTTGAAGGGAAAGGTTTTCATGACTACTACCTTTGGAATTATCTGAGCAATCCAACCTCCATACCCGCACCATCTCATACCTATTGGATGCCTATGGCAAGCCTGATCAGTCTTGCGGGAATGAAATTGCTGGGCAATTCAAGCCTGTGGGCAGCAAGATTAGGGTTTGTCGTTTTATTTGCGTTTATTCCACCCATGCTGGCTAATCTCAGTTGGAAGACGTTCCACCGCAGAGATTTTGCTATTCTTTCAGGCATTTATTCCATTTTATGTGGATATTTCATTAAATTTGTATCTGAACCGGACGGTTTTGCAGTTTTGTTTTTATGCGGGATTTTATTAATCCACATGCTCCAGGCCTACCAGAAATCACCGGCTCGATTATTGGTCCTGGGGTTTGGCTTCCTGGTAGGGATGATTCACCTTTCCCGGTCAGATGGGATCTTGTGGCTTTTCCTAATTGGGGGGTATTTACTCTTCACGCATCATGTAAAAGCCTGGAAACCTTTGCTCAGCACAATGGTTATATTCCTTGGTGGGTACCTGGTGGTGACTGCCGGATGGTATTTGCATGTATGGCAATCGACCGGCTTTCCATTTCCATCAGGTGGGTTAAAGACAGTATTTCTGACAAGTTACGATGAACTATTTACCTATCCGGCTACTGCTCTGAGCATCAGTTCTTGGTTCCAACAAGGTTGGTCGGGGATTATTACTCCACGCCTGACTGCTCTCGGATTGAACAGTCTGAGTTTACTGGCTGTGTTTGGAGCTATCATCTTAGTACCATCCATCCTGATCGCTATCCGTGGGTTTTGGTCTGCCCGCATCACACGATTTTTGCTTATCGCAGGCGGGTGTGTGTTCATCGTTATGACGTTGGCGGTGCCTCTCGTAGGTATAAGGGGCGGATTACTGCATTCTGGAGCGATCTTTATGCCAGCTATCTGGCTTGCAGCTACCAGTTGGAAATCTGATGATTGTGGAAAAAATCAGGTCTTCAACGAAATATCATCAATTTAGTGAGAAATTTTATCATGCCTTAACGATTATGATCCTTGTGCTTATGACAGGAACTATCCTGGTGATGGACCGGATAATGCCTGCTGCGCTTACACAGGCTGATACCTGGAATCAATACGAGCAGGCATCAGATTGGCTAGATCAGAAACAAGGGAAAGATCCTGACCGGACGGTCATGATCAACAATCCTCCGGCATACTATGCAGTAACCGGTGAAAAGGCGATTGTTGTTCCATTTGGAACAACAAGAACGATCTTTCAGGCTGCTGAAAAATACCAGGCAAGCTACTTGTTCCTGGATGAAAACTACCGAACTTGGTTCCCCAGTTTATTTCTACAGGAGAAGGAACCGGAAGCGAATTTCCATTACTTAGGTGAGGTGAATGGATTACAGGTTTTTCAGCTTGAGGTGAAAAATTGAAACGGGGATACTCCATTTGGATTTATTGGTGTATCGCCTTGTTGGCGGTTGGTATTTACTTGCTCTTCTCCGGAACGATGGGGGTAACTGGTTACCCACTGGATGACGCCTGGATCCACCAAACCTTTGCGAGGAATTTGATCGAGCATGGAGAGTGGGCGGTAAATCCGGGCGAGATCACTGCGGGATCTACCTCACCTTTATGGACAGTGCTGATCGCGATTGGGTATTTGCTTAAGTATTCCTCACTTTTTGTGGACATTTGGCATTGGAATCATCCTTTTGGGTGCCAACCTCTGGTTGATTACAACCTGGGTAATGACGGACCAACCGGAAGGGAAAGTCACAAAGTGGAAATTTTACCTGGTTGTTTTGATAACCGGCGCAGAATGGCACCTCATCTGGTCAGCAGTCTCAGGAATGGAAATCCTGCTCTATACAACCTTTGCTTTAGGGTGTTTGTTTGAGCTAACAAAGGAGAATCCACGCTGGTGGGTGATTGGACTCATCGCGGGTGGAATCGTGTGGGTGCGACCGGATGGAATTACTCTGATAGGGCCAGTGATTGCCGCACTCACCATTTATGCGATGAAGGGAAACCAGAAATTGCGTGATTGGACAGCCACACTTGGACCATTTGGTATTCCTGATGGGAGGCTATTTACTTTTCAATTTCATGATTTCTGGCAGTATCTGGCCGAACACGCTGGCAGCCAAACAGATCGAATATTCAATCCTACAAGAAACCCCTTACCTCACCCGAATGATGGCAGCATTAGCGGTCCCGTTTACCGGGGTTGGAATATTCTTACTGCCCGGGATCATCATTTGGTTCAAACGAGCAATCCTGGAAAAACGATGGATTGAGGGCATTTTACCTGCTTGGGCTTTAGGATACATCCTGTTGTATGCCTGGAAATTGCCAGTAACCTATCAGCACGGACGGTATCTTATTCCGGTAATTCCTGTGCTATTTGCCATTGGATTAAAAGGTTACCTTCATCTCAACCTCCCAGATTATTCTTCGCGCTGGAAATTTATCTTTTCCAGAGTCTTCCTGGCGGCGATGGTGGTTACAACGATTGGGTTTTATATTCTTGGGATGCGAGCTTATCAGCGTGATGTGGATGTGATCCAATCTGAAATGGTTACGAGCGCAAAGTGGATTCGTGACAATACATCAAGTGATTCCTTGATTGCAGCTCACGATATTGGTGCACTTGGCTATTTTGGTGAACGGCGGATTCTAGACCTGGCTGGTCTGATCAATCCAGAAGTGATACCCTTGATGAATGACAACATAAAGCTGTCAAAATACATCATCCAGATGAATACTGATTACCTGGTTGTTTTTCCAAGTTGGTATAACCCACCTCTGGATGTGTCGGGCACTGAGATTTATCCGAAATTATTGGAAGCAAGCGATGAACAGTTTGGCGAGCACATGACGATCTATGAGCTAGACAAATAACCACCTGTGTTTGGATAACATTATTAGGGATATTGAGTATAATTTGATCATTGCTTTTATTTCGTTAATTAGTCATCCAGATCGTTTTGCAGCACTTCCTTTACAATGATTACTAAATCGCAAGAAAAACACAGCAGTTGAGGAGCATGACATGCTAAAAAGTGGGAATGACCAGGCGAATCCGTGGGACGATCTGATGGGAGAAGTCTCATCTGAGTACGAACAAACTCACCGGACCATCCGAGAGATGAATGTCATGATAGATCAGAGCCAGGCAGAATTAAACCGAATGGCTCAAAAGAACACCACCATCACTGCACAGCTCCAACAGATGAATGTTACGATCGACTCTCATCCATCTCAGGAAGTGAGAAATGCATACGATTCTGCTTTGGATACCAACAACGATTATTAGTAATGCGTGGTCAGCTGGAGAAATTGCAAACCGAGCAGACTGGGCTCAAGAAATATCTTGCTTTCCTTGGATAAAGTCCGCAAGGGATCGGATAATTACAAAGCCAGCCACAAACACGAAGAAAGATTCAGCTGCAGAAACCGTACAGATGTTGATCAATGCGCAGGAAGTAGAACGTCAACGCCTATCCAGGCAAATGCATGATGGTCCGGCGCAAGCACTATCCAATTTCATTCTTGCAAACCGAAATCGCCATGCGCTTGTTTGATGTTGATCAAACCCGGGCAAAAGATGAGTTAGCAAACTTAAAGAACTCAGCCATGTCCACTTTCCAGAAGGTAAGTAACTTCATCTTTCGAATTACGACCGATGATGTTGGATGACCTGGGTTTGGTACCGACCATTAAACGTTATGTTGATACTTTTAAGGAACAAACTGGAATTGATACTGAACAAGTAATTACCGGATCAGAAACTCGAATGGCTTCTTACCTTGAAGTCATGATCTTCAGATCAATTCAAGAATTACTTAGGAAATACTTTCCGGCAAAGCCAGGCAAGCAAAGTAAAAGTTGTGCTCAATATTGAAAATGACCTGGTCCGGGTAACCGTTGAAGATAACGGAAAGGGATTCCACGCAGAAGACTTGATGTCTGATCCAAATCTGGGAATCAAGCTGATGCGTGATCGGGTGGATATGCTTGGCGGACATACAGATATTGATTCGGTGGTTGGGCAGGGAACTCGGATTACGATTGAAATGCCGATGGCAAAAGCGGAAGAACCTTCCGCATAGATCCATCTTGCAATTATTTCTTATTTCTACAGGAGAAGTATTATGTCTAAGACAATTGGTATCCTTACCGGTGGTGGAGACGTACCTGGTCTAAATCCGGCGATGAAATCGGTTGTGATGAATTCGCTCGAATCAGGGTATCGGGTGCTTGGCATTCGCCGTGGTTGGGCAGGTTTGTTGCAATACAATCTAGACGAGCCATCAACCCATGATTACTACATTCGTCCGTTAGACCGGGAAGACGTTCGCACGATTGATCGAACCGGTGGTACATTCTTACATACCTCCAGAACCAATCCGCAGAATGTGAAAGCAAACAAGATCCCAGATTTCTTAAAGAATTCAAGTTATGGAAAAGCCGTCGGTACTGATGGGACGATGGACTACACCGAATATGTTCTTAAGGTAATTGCTCACCTGGGAATTGACTATTTGGTAACCATTGGTGGTGATGATACCCTGAGCTATTCTGCGCGGTTACACAAAGAAGGCTTCCCAGTTGTCGCCATCCCGAAAACGATGGACAACGATGTATATGGTACCGACTACTGTATTGGTTTCTCCACCGCGGTAACTCGCTCAGTGGAATTTATTACCAATATGCGAACTTCAGTCGGATCTCACGAACGCATTGGTATTGTGGAATTGTTTGGGCGCAATTCCGGTGAAACCAGTCTGATCTCCGCTTACCTTTCTTATGTTGATCGCGCCATCATTCCAGAAATCCCATTTGATGTTAAATAATTTGTGCGAGTTCTTGAAAGAAGATAAACGCAATAATCCATCCAACTATGCCATCATGACCATTTCTGAAGGTGCCATTATGCAAGGCTGGATGATGTGGTCGAAGGTGGTGAAGCTGATGCTTATGGCCACAAGAAACTAGGTGGTGTTGGTGAATTGTTGGCTGAAGAAGTGAAGAAACGAACTGGTCAGGATATTATGTATCAGCAGGTCGGATATCTCATGCGTTCTGGTGCGCCAGATTCACTTGACCGCATGGTAGCGATGTCTTATGGCAACCTCGCCAGTCAGCTCATCCGCCGCGGAGAAACCGGGAAAATGGTAGCCCTGCATGGCGGAAAGTACACCACCGTACCGGTCGATATGATTATGGCTGGCAAGAAACGGGTGGATGTACCCAGCTTCTATGATTCAGAGAAATACATCCCCCGGGTTCGCGATTTTATGGGCGTGCCCATGTTCTTGAGCTAGGCTTGATAAGCTAGAAAGATTATGGAGAAGAAGCGGAATTCATCTGCTTCTTCTCTTTTTTGAAGGAGATATGGCATGCAAGAACAAGGAACCCATTTCGCAAGGTATCCGGTGATACCTAGGGCATTGATCTTTCTGTTTACAGGTGATTCGGTTTTGTTGCTCAAAGGTGCACCTGATAAACGTATTTGGCCAGGTCTCTACAACGGGATTGGTGGGCATATCGAAGCCGGGTGAAAGTGTTTTACAGGGGGCTCAAGCGAGAACTATTGGAAGAAACCGGGATAGGTGGGAATACGACCTGTACCTTCTGTGCTCAGGTAATGATCGATGTTGAACCACAGGTGGGTGTCTGTTTGTTTGTGTTCAAAGCTGTGGTGGACAAGCTGGATGTCCTGAATTCAGCAGAAGGGTTCTCCGGAGTGGATCCCACTTGCACGGGTGTACGAGTATCCGTTGGTAAAAGACCTTCACCAACTTTTACCCAAAGTTATTCAATGGGAGCCAGGTGCGCCAATACTCTTCGGAAGATATTTCTATTCTGATTCGGGTGAGTTGATGTCGGAGTTCTCAGATTGAACTTTTTTCTCGTAAAACAATAACAGAGTATTGCTGTATTTTCGCTCATCAATCAGGTCAAAGTGGGTGAGGGATTGTACTTCATATTCACGGGGATGGATCTGTACAATGACCCAACCATCCGGTGCGACCCAATCTGGTTTCGCATCGATCAAGCTGAAGAGCTTCTTTCCACATTTCTTTATACTGGGGTGGGGCAACATAAATATAGTCAAACGCATCATTTGGCCGCGATCTCAGAAGTGAGAATACATCAGCCCGCATTACGTGTGCTTTTTCGCCAAGACGGGTATGAGCCAGGTTATCATGGATGGTTTGAATAGCATACCGATTTTTATCAGTTAATTTGGCGAAGGCTGCTCCTCGACTTAGATGCTTCCAGCGAAACCGAACCAGTACCAGCAAACAAATCCCAGAAACGAGACTGTTCGATATCTGATCCGATAATATTGAAAAGTGCTTCTTTCACCATGTCTGTGATAGGCCGGGTACTATCTCCCGGAACATCTTTTAGTTTCATTCCCCGGGCTGTGCCGCTTATTATCCGTAATTCACCCATCTTAATTAGTCCTGAAATGGATGGCAGCTTCACACGCAGACTGGATATTTACCAGTCGGCGTTGTATTCATCATGACACAACCTGTTCCGATGATTAAACGATTGCCACCAGTCTGCTGGGCAGCATCGAATACTTCTGTCTGGACTAATTGAGGTGAGCCAAGCAGCATACTTTCCAGCCGGCTGATACCACCGCAGGCAACACCCGCGAATTTGGAGAGACCTGTCTTTAAGATTGATCTCACTCTCGCGATCATGCCAGTTAATAATATTCACCGGGTAAGATGCAACCTGTTCAAACATCACATGTTCACCATGCAAATGAGCCATTCGGATCTGGAACGAGCGTGCTTCTTCCAATATTCGAAGATCATACTGTTTTGAGAAAATAAAGAATTCCTCTTCGCTCAACAATTGATATTGAGCGTGCTGTACAGCGTAAAAAATGCCATCCAGGTTGAGTTTTCTTAGTTCAGTATAGATATGTCATGGTATTGCGAGTTAATATCTCCAGGCCGAGTTTTAATGCATCCGGGTATGCCCGCATGTGATGCATCAAGCGATCTTGTCCGGCCAGATTTTTTGCCTGCGCATAGTGGATTGAAGATAGTCTGTAAGATTGGTGCGCGTGAAAGATTCCCTGATTGCACTAAGCGGAGAGATTGCAAACTCTGCCCGAGCGCACCTGAGGTGGGGTCGAGTAGTGGAAGCTTCTCCCAATCTTCAGGATGCTGAATTACACGCTTTGTGTACTCGCGTGTGCCTTCCGGATGTCCACGCCATTCATCCAGGCTACCGTAATCAACCAGGCAGTAAGAGGATGCAGGCGTTAATTTGATCAGGTCAAAATCGTAGATTGCTTGAAACTCGATTGCCATTTTTGCTAAAAGAGTAGGATCTTGATCCGCGACCGGAAAATGCCGCCAAAGTGCAATGGGTAAACGATCAAGATAAGCGCCTGCCAGACAGTTCTCAATCCGCTGCCGATGGGTGAGTACAGGATTCATCCATTCTCCTTGTGAGCTTTCTTGCTTTTTGATCGTTCAATTCCAGAAATCACTTTGGAGATTTCGCTTTCTTCGGCTTGTTGTTTACTAAAATAGTCATCCATAAAACTGGATCGACGCAAACGTAAAGCCATCGGAGCAACCACTTCAAGGTCATTTATGGTTAAACTATCGCGATTGTCCGCTGCACAATAAGCACAGCCTGCTTCAAATAAAGTAATATCCGCACGCAACGAATCGATCTTTAGTCCCTGGATCAGGGATATCCCAAAGGATGCTACTTGATCTGCAATATCCACTTTTGGACAAAGCGCCCGCGCCCGAAGAATTTCTTGTTGGATAAAGGCGGTATCACCAGCGTATTCCATGGATAATCGAATTGGGTTGTTCGCATAGACATGAACCCGCCGGTAAGCTTCTTTTCTTTCGTCGTTAGAATCAAGCCGCTGGACGATCACACGTAGACCAAAACGGTCCATGATTTGAGGTCGAAGCTTACCTTCTTCCGGATTCATTGATCCGATCAAATTGAATTTCGACCGATAAGAAGCAGATTGCATCCCTCGCCGAAGGGTGTATCTTCCTTGCGCAGCAGCGTCCAGGATGGCATCTGTGATGTTATCTGGAAGCAAATTGACTTCATCAATGTAGAGAATATTCTGATCTGCTTGGGCAAGTAATCCCTTTTTTAGACGGTATTTTTCTGTAGTGGAGAATGTGATCATCCAACCCGCCAACAACATCATCAATGGTTGCATTGAGCGGGATCTCGACCATTCTGACCATATCTTTACGGGTTAGCGGTATCCCCTGGGCATACTTCTTTGCACAATCCGGGCAGACTGCATCGATACCACCAGTCTCAATTTCTTCTGGTAGACAACCATACACACAGGTACTTCGCTCAACCATAGGAAGGAGGGATAGCAGACTTCGAACAGCAGTGGTTTTCCCTGTACCACGCGGACCGAGAAGCAGTACTCCACCTAAATTTGGATTGATCAGGGCGAGCATGAGCGCAAGTTTCATCTCTCGCTGCCCGACAATTGCCTGGAATGGGTATGGAGCTACCTCTACCGATGAAGGTTCATTGATGTCGGAATGAATGGAAGATAAGGATATATTTTGACCTGTCGCCACGTCGATCAAGTCTTTTAAAGACTTTGATCTCTTTTGGGATTCCACTAGATAACAGGATCGTTTTGATCGGACATGGTTAATTATTGCATATCCTGACGCATATCCCCTGAATCGAGGGTATGCAACCGTTCGGGTTCTTCAAAGAGCACATCGACCGTATCAAAATTTAATTCAGGCATCAGTAGGTGCAAGGGGTACTGTCGCAGGTGGATAAATTCTTCCCGGGCTGACAGGTGGCTTTCGGCGAGGATGCTCAAAATCATCTGATCTTTTGCGGAGAATGCGAAATGGATTCGCAAGATTGCCGACGTAAAAACCTAATACTGAAAAAACTTCCCGATTGGCGTTGACAAAACCAATCCATTCGCCCATCTGGTTATAAAGATGAGGGTAGATAAGATACGCGGCAACATCGCCCCGGGTGGTATAGACTGGTAGTGGTTTGTGGGTAGCTGACATCTTATTTACTCTTGGCAAGGTTATTTGTCGATGGTTCTTGCAATTATAATTCCACATCTGCATATGTCCAGAATCGATTTGCAAAGAAATTCCAGAACATAATGACAACAATGACCATGGCGAGCGATAAATTATGGCCAATCACAGTTGGTGTTAAGGGTAATGATAAATGCAAACTCTCAATTTCAAAAATTACCCATTTTTCTAGCCATGCGAATAGCGGTGTCCGTATGGCCAGCCCGATTACACTAATAATAACAAATTGCGCCACCTGATGCGTGAGCTTTTTACTTCTTAAGTCAGGGTAAGTCCAAAATCGGTTCCATAAGAAATTACTGCACACTGCCAACGTAAAAGAAATCACACTCGCTAAAACAGCTTTAGTCTGTGAAAGCACTGGTTAATAAGTTGAACACACCAAAATCTATGATGGCTCCAATGACACCTACAACTGCAAATCTTAGAAATCTGGATCGTTCTTTGGTGTTCGAGATGATCATGTATTCGATAATGCTTTCTTGAAATATGGAATTGTTTTGGATAAACCCTCTTCCAGGCTGACCTTTGGCTGCCATTGAAGAATGGTTTGAGCGCGATGAATATCTGGTTGTCGCGTTGGGGATCATCACCCAATCGTTTATCTGGCAGGATAGAAATTCCCGCCTGGTTTCCCGTAATTGAGTTGATGGTAGCTAGCAAATTCCATGATGGAAGTCTCAGATGGATTGCCGATGTTGACTGGCAAATGCTCATCTGAAAGCAGTAACCGGTAAATTCCGTCTACCAGGTCATCAACATAGCAGAAAGAACGGGTTTGGCTGCCATCACCATAAATAGTAAGTGGTTCACCTTTCAGTGCTTGCAGAATGAAATTTGGTACTACCCGCCCATCATCCAGGCGCATGCGTGGACCGTAGGTGTTGAAGATTCTGACAATCCGAGTATCCAGATTGTGGTAGCGATGGTAAGCCATTGTTAATGCTTCTGCAAACCGTTTGGCTTCATCATAAACAGACCGGGAACCGATAGGGTCCGCATGCCCCCAATAAGATTCATCCTGGGGGTGAACCTGCGGATCACCATAAATCTCGCTGGTTGATGCAAGCAGAAAATTTGGCGTTGTTGGCGCGGGCTACACCCAGAGAATTATGTGTGCCTAGAGCTCCAGCTTTCATCGTTTGAATGGGCAAATTAGGATACCCATATGGCGATGCTGGATTAGGACTGGCAGGTGAAGCAAAATGCATCACTGCATCCACTTTGCCGGCGAAGAAAATAAAATCAGCCACATCATGCAATAGAAATTCAAAATCCTGATTTCCAGCGAGGTGTGCAATGTTTTCCACACTGCCTGTTACCAGGTTATCCATTCCGATGACCTGATGCCCTTCTTTCAATAGGCGGTCACACAAATGTGAGCCTAAGAATCCTGCAGCTCCTGTAATTAAGTACACGCATTTGCAACTCCTGAATGAATAGTTTAACGCCAACTTATCCGGGTAACCAGGCTGTCGCCGGTTACCTGATATTTCTGAGCGGTTGTCGCGTCAACCAACCACAAGTTTCCATCATTGATGATAGCAATGTAGGAGCCATTCTGAAAATCTGGTGACCAGTAAATGGTTTGGGCATTCAATCCGGTAGAGCCTTCATCTGGAAGGAGGGTGACTTTATTTGAGCCATCCTGGTCCATCACAATCAATCGGTATCTGCTGCTATCGCTTTGTTCAGGGAATATGGCTTGCAAGTAGGCAATCCAGTAACTACCTGAGGAGGTAAATGGGGAAGAAGCAGGATTTGAAAACATCCCTGTATTTAGAATCGAGTTGGACCTGATACGGATTATCTGCATCCAGGCTGAATGCAGTCAGATCAAAGACAGTAGAGCTTTCAGGCTTACTGACATTTCCGTTTGAATTATGCTTACTTGTGATTAGGAATTTCCCATCTGGGCTCCAGGTTACCCCGGGTACCCATGCCCAATCGCTATGAGTATCATATGGTGTCAGGGTGGTTACTGTATTCAGAGAACCTTTGGCAAGATGTGACCGTACCGATACTGTCTGGGCGGGCGAAACCTAATCGAGATCCATCAGGTGACCAGATAAAATTGATTCCCCACCATCCATAAATTCCACCTGAATTTGCTTCTACTTTCTCAATTGGGGAACCCAATGTATTGGATGATGAGAATGTTTTATAAAAAAGGTCATTATTCGCCTGCCAACCCGGGGCGGAGTCACGCGGTTCCACTGTGGAGTAAGCGATCGTTCGGCTGGAGTTGGGGATAAAATCGGCAAAATTAATAACGTTTGAGATTTTCAAATCGATTGGGACTGCGTTTTCTTTGTTTGCTCTGATCACCCACAAGTGTATTAATCATTTCCGTCATCTGAATTTGCCTTCCGGGAATAGAGCAGCCACTCACGATCATATGACATCGCAAAAACATGGCCATCCAGATCGCCGGTTGTAACAAGCGGTCGACGGTTCCCGGTCGCACCTTCGATGATCCAGGCGTTCCCGTTATCAATATAAGCCAGAGAACCAGAGATGGTTTGAGATGTGAAGGGAGCTTGAACCCCAATCATGGTGATCTCGGGTACTGCTTCGGTGAGTACAACTGATTTGAATTCCAGATTTGAGATTTGGATATTGTCTTCAAATACTTGTTTATACGTTACTACCCGCTCACCATTGACACCAGGTTGCAATAACCGGGTCTCGCCTTCTGGTAGTGATTCGTTTTTTATGACCTGTTGCTCAAAGGGGATCGTTTCGGTCTCCTCGGAGTATTCCTCACGGACACGTACCACTTTGATCTGGTCATTCATCGCGACGATTGTATTAATGGGTGGATCGACCCGATCCAGAGAGCCGAGGGAGACACCAGCCTGAATTAATGCAGTTTGCACGGTTGAGTTTGCAGGTAATTGGATGGATATTTCTTTACTGTCAACCTGAATGGAAATTGGTACCTGAACTGCCAAAGGTTGTTGAATAGATTGGCATGCAACCAGAAGTATTAAAGGCAGGATGATCAGAAATTTCTTCATCGATGGTTTTAGTTAGAGGCGACTATGGTAATGAGGTGGTCATCAATCACAATGCTCTCAATCGTTCTACCTTCCAATCCCGAAGTGAGTGAGTTGGAGATGCTTTGATTTATCGCAGCATCAAAAGATTCTTTGATGCTGTCAGGTAAATCCATTCCACCCAATTGCAGGCTCTGGATCGTCACAATCGGAGTGGAGTTCTCATCAAGTGTAACGGTAAAGGTCATCTTGACATCCCCTTTGATGAAATCCACTTTGGAAAGTACCTGTTATTGAACAGACGCCATCGTCCAGGACGACGACCGGGTCAGTAATAGCCATATCTGGATTGGATTCTTGATACGAATTGATCCACCCTTGAACATCTTGTTCGGTAAAAGTGACTGTGATGGCAGTATCAGAAATGATGACAGTAGGTTGAATTGTTATTTCAGGAATTACCACTTCAAATGCCGTTGGTGTTTGGGTAGGGACAGATTTGACAAGTTTTGGGAAAGCTCTGGTTAGGAGACAACTAATTCCCGTCATTGCTAAAATGATTGATATAATAATTATTCGTTTCATAAGTGTAATTCAGCTATGCGGCTGTGAAAATTTCCTTTTCAAAATATTTATGATACCTGATCAGCAAAGGTAACCATTGGGTAATTATAGCATGACAGACTTGCTTGAAAATACTGAAAGTGATTCCATTGGATGAGGTGATCGAAGCCTTATTATTTGTTACTCCGCAGCCGGTTACCGTACAGCAATTGGCGGCAGGAACCGAACAAACTCAACATGCGGTTGAGAAGAGTCTGGTGGTATTGAAAACCCGCTATGAAAAACAGAGCGGTTTGGCATTGCAAGAACACAAAGGCAAATATCAAATCACTACCAAACCAATCCTTGGAGCAACGATCGAGAAATTCCTCGGTCTGCAGGCAACCAGTCGATTGAGTAGGGCGGGCATTGAATCGTTAGCGATCATTGCCTACAAACAACCGGTTACCCGCCCGCAATTGGATGAAATCAGAGGGGTGAATAGCGATGGTGTACTTAAGAGTTTGCTGAGCAAAGGATTGATCGAAGAGATTGGACGCGCCGAAGGACCAGGCAGACCAATTATCTACGGAACTACCAATGAATTCCTGCAGTATTTTGGGCTAAATTCATTGCAAGAAATGCCTCCTCTTGATCTCGGAGATGAGCAGGCTGAAGAAATCCGAGAGAAAGTATTTAAAGACTAATCTATGGCAGAAGAACGAATTCAAAAGATCCTGGCGAAAGCTGGTTTTGGCTCACAGAAGAGCTTGTGAAGAATACCTACGAGCCGGGCGGATTACAGTCAATGGACAAGTGGTTGAATTAGGCGCCAAAGCTGATCCAGCTAAAGATGAGATCTGTTTGGATCGCAAACCGGTTCAAACGAAAACCGAGTCAATTTATATTGCGCTCAATAAACCACGGCAGGTGCTTTCAGCTATTCATCAGGATGACGATCGAAAAGACGTATTAGCATCTGGTGCCATTTGAAGGTCACCTATTCCCAGTCGGACGGCTCGATTACGACAGCGAAGGATTGCTCTTACTTACGAATGACGGCGATTTTGCCAACAAGCTTGCGCATCCACGCTATGAGCACGAGAAAGAGTATATCGTACAAATTGGGTGCAGACCTGATGATGAGCAGCTCAACACCTGGCGGAGAGGTGTAGTATTGGAAGATGGGTATCGGACTCAACCTGCGAAAGGTGGAAGTCATTGAAACCCAACCCAAATCTGCCACTCTACGTATCACCCTCAGGGAAGGACGCAAACGCCAGATTCGCGAATCTGGTGAGCGGATTGGTTTACCTGTACGCGGCATCAAACGGGTACGGATTGGTACCATTCTGTTGGGTTAATCTCAAAACTGGAGAATGGCGCAATCTGACCCGGCAAGAAATTGTATCGATGAGTAAACCAAACCTCTCAACAACTGGGAAGATTGTTAGAACTGAAGACAGCGGAAAGCCGGTCGCAGGCACAAGAAATAAACCCGTGGCTGTTTGGCGTGGTAGGAAAGAGACTGCAACTGGAAAACCAGAAGCGCCCGCTTCTCGCGCTCCACGGACCCGAAAACCGATTGCCACAGATGCTGATGGATATTCTAAACCTGCTCGCCCCGTAAGAAAGCGGTCACAAAATTCAACGTCTACTACAGCGGCTGGAAACCAAGGAGCGCCAGATACTCGTGCCCCACGGTCCCGAAAACCATTTGCTACGGACGCTGATGGATATTCAAAACCTGCTCGCCCCGTAAGAAAGTGGTCACAAAATTCTACGTTTACTACAGCGGCTGGAAACCCAGAAGCGCCAGATTCTCGTGCCCCACGGTCCCGAAAACCATTTGCTACAGACGCTGATGGATATTCTAAACCTGCCCGACCCGTAAGAAAACGGTCACAAAATTCAACGGCTTCTCCAGCGGCTGGAAAACCATTTGAACGATCCCGACGACCAATGAACCGATCAACTGTTAAAAAGGGCAGGGGATAACAAACCGAACTTAAGCTCTGATCCTGTGTTCACCGTGATCTGAAATAATAAAAATCCTGTGATTAATGCAAACAGCCGGTTGTCCGGCTGTTTGTTTGTGTTAGATCAATGAAATGGATTCAGCGCTAGTGAGGAGCTATCTTTCTACGTTGCATTTCACTTGGAATAGGTTGTCTCAATAAACCCAGCAAATTCTTCCACCTGATCCTGTGGTAGCAAATCTACTTTTTTGGTCTTGCGTACAAAATCTTTCAATTTATCAACTGCTAAGGTAGGGATAGGTGCATCTTCTACTGATATTTTTACTTTTGGGTGAGTAAACACGAATGCTACTTTGATTTCTGGTAATTTCTCGGCTGGAAATTGCTTTTGAAATGCTTTGAGAACATCCTTCTGCAAGGATGCAGCTTCCAATTCGGGCCGGCCAAGACCTTCGCCGCCAAACATTTTCATAAAAATGGATCCACCTTTTTGTTTCCATCGTCCTTTTCATAAACAATCGTTCCATTCTGGTCGTATGGAATTAATCCCCAGATTCCTGCTGGACCTACCAACAGATGGCTGACAGGTGAGGAATAATGGAACAAGGTGTATTTATCATCCATGCCTTTTAGAGATGCGGTAATCATTTCATCTGGGCGAGGTTTCTTACCGAATTTGTTCTGGAAATAGATGCTAATCTGAGATAGTAAAAATCCGACAATCAGCGTCACCATCATCCATGACATCATATTCACATCATCGGGATATTTGAAGGACAGGTACATACCAATCCCTAGAATACCCAGGGAAGCATAGAAAGTGTACTTTGCGATTTTTGCGTTTCGTTCGATTAGTTTTGTGTTTGAAATAATTTTCATGTGTCTCTCTCAGATTATTGGATTTGAGCTTGAATTGACTCTCGCAGGCTTTGCATCAAGTTCATACTGATTGCTTGCCTGTGCAGCCATGATGGCGCTGAACATTGCCCGTTCATCCGACCGGCCATGACCGACATAGACCAGACCATCGATACCGAGCAGCAGAATCGCTCCCGTTTCGGATGGATCCATGCAGTTTCTTTACCTCGGCAAATGCCGGCTTGGCAAGAGCTGCTCCGATTTTTGTGCGCAAAGAGGACATCAAACCGGTTTTAAGTTTGTTGATGATTAATTTGCCAACGGCTTCACTGGTCTTCAGCAGGATATTGCCTGTAAACCCATCGGTTACCACTACATCGCACCTGTCCGCCGAATACTTCCTTGCTTTCCACATTGCCGATGAAATTGAGTGGAATATCTTCCAACAGATGATAAGTATCTTTCACCAGTTGGTTGCCTTTGCCTGCTTCTTCGCCATTAGAGAGCAAACCAACCCTGGGTTATTCCAAATGTAAAATTTTCTGGGCGTACACATTTCCCATGATCGCAAATTCTTTCAGAAATTCCGGTTTACATTCAGCATTTGCGCCGATATCTAGCACGACACATTTACCAGTTGCAGTAGGGAAGATGGCGCACAAGAGCTGGGCGCAAGACGCCTTTTATTCGACCCAGCTTGAGGAGGGCATTGACCATTGCCCCGCCCGTATTGCCCGGCACTGACAAACGCATGACCATCGCCGCTCTTGAGCAATTCCATGCCTACTGCCATCGAATTTTGGGCTTTCTTTCGGGCATTTTCCACCGGTTTGTCTTCCATCTCCAGCACTTCGGCGGCATGCACAATACGGATCGGTAGTCCCTGTCCGTTGTTCTCGTTTATCCTCTGTTTCAACAATATCTTCGTTTCCAACCAGAATGATTTCTTCCTTGATTTCACGGGCAAAACGGATGGCAGCAAGGACTTCTGGAAGTGGATGGGTATCACTTCCCATTGCATCTAAAATGACGGTCATGAGAACTCCTTCACAAAAATGGTCAAATATAGCTTCCTTGACAAGCATAAGGAGACGGTTATAATAGCAATGCTTTAGCGCTGGTGCTGGAATTGGCAGACAGGCATGGTTGAGGGCCATGTGCCGCAAGGCGTGGGGGTTCAAGTCCCCCCCAGCGCACTAAGCTAGCCGCTTTCTGCGGCTTTTTTTTTTTAACCGTTCAGCGGTCTTAAGGATAGACGAGAAAAGCCATTTCTGCAAGGGAAGCTGAAAGACTGCGGCCAAGTAATCTGGGGGATTTTTCAGCAAATCAAATATGATAATCACCAGATCTGCCAATTTTACTTGAGATTTTCAAAGCTGTATAATCATCTCAGAGGTGTGTATGAAACTTCTCAGTGTAGCTCAAATAAGAGAGTTCGAAAAAAAAGCTGATTCCATTGGCTTATCTTACTCTGAGATGATGCTACGGGCAGCCACAGGCGTGGCAGAATTCATAAATTCAAGATTCGAACAAAAAAAATACGACCATGAAGTAATCGGTTTAGCCGGCCCCGGGAATAATGGCGGTGATACACTGGTTGCACTTCGCCTGCTCCAATCTGTAGGATGGAAAACCAGGGCAATCACCTTCTTCCGGAATAAAAAGGAGGATTTACTCCTCACAGAATACATTGCAGCTGGTGGAACCATCATTCCATATGATGAACAAATTCCATTGGAAGATATGTCTTCACCCACGATCATCATCGATGGGATATTAGGTACAGGAACATCCTTGCCCATCCGCCCCAGAATGCAGAAGGTGCTTGACGAAGTAACACAACAATTCTCAGCGGAACGATTTATCCGAATCGCGATTGATTGCCCATCCGGAATGGATTGTGATACCGGTAAAGTGGATGGTCTGGTATTGCCAGCTGATTACACCATTTGCATGGCGGGTGTTAAACAAGGATTAGTCCAGCCAGAAGCCTTATCAATAGTGGGTGAGCTAATCGCTGTTCCAATCGGTTTTGATGATCATCTACCTGATTGGTCTGAGGGGTTGATTGATGTAGTCAGCAGCGCTGATATTGCCCGGATGCTGCCGGAAAGGGCGATTTCGGGTCATAAAGGAACTTTTGGCTCAGTTTGCGTTATCGGTGGATCATCCAATTATGTTGGCGCTCCGGTATTAGCCGGCAAGGCAGCGTACAGAACGGGGTGTGGATTAGTTCAACTGGCTGTTCCTGAATCCATCTATCCGATGATAGCGCGGTTCATTTTTAGAAGCGATCTGGTTGCCATTACCAAACACGGAAGGGGCGATTTCACCAGCTGCGTCATCATTAGTTGATAAGATGGACGATAAATTCGAGTGTATCGTCCTTGGACCGGGAATAGGTCAAAGTAGTGGGACTACAAAATTTATTGAAAAAATCCTGATTGGTGACCAAAGCAATCCAACCAAAGCCGAGCGTCAATATTCGACTGGCAACACAAAATGGGTATATTGACGCAGATGCATTGAAGGTGTTGGCGAAAATGGATGATTGGTGGGAAAAAATACCTCCCGCGTGTGTCTTGACTCCACATCCCGGAGAAATGTCGGTACTCACGGGTTTATCGGTAAACGAAATTCAGAATAACCGAGTAGAAACCTGCAGACAATTTGCTCAAAAATGGGGCCAAATTGTTGTCCTCAAAGGAGCCGGCACCGTGATCTCCCACCCGGATGGTAGGGTTACTATCGTCCCTATGATTACTTCTGCATTAGCACATGCTGGAACCGGCGATGTTCTGGCTGGTATGATAGGCAGCCTGATTGCACAACAAGTTCCAGTTTATGAGGCTTGTTTGGCTGGATGTTGGTGCCATGCCCGGGCAGGTCAAATAGCTGCGATCAGGATGGGCAGCCCGGCTTCGGTACTAGCCGGGGATGTGATTGATTGTTTAGGGGAAGTATGGGGATTATATTGGAAACCTGAGAGTAGGTAACAATAAAAAAAGCCGTCTCTAGGCGAGACGGCTTTGTGTAACCTAGGCTTCAACTGCTGGTGCATCATCTTTGGTGTCGATTTTGCGGATCTTTCGTGCAGTCTCAGTGACTTTTGCTTTTTGTTCTTCCAAAATCACCTGGCCTTTGCTTCCAACGTCTTCTGCTTTTACTTTTGCTTCTTTGACGAGATCGGCCGCTTTTCCTTTGTATTCTGTTGCCACGGTTGTAGCCTTTTCAGAGACATCCTCGTATGTGTCAAGGGCTTTTTCTTTAAGCTCGATCGCTTTTTCTTTGATGACCGTTCTGGTCTCTTCACCAGACTGCGGAGTCAGTAATGAAAGCGGCGGCAGCACCCGCAATGCCTCCCAGTAAAAAACCAGCTAAAAATGCATCCAAAATCAGATTGATCAGACATTTTGTCTCCTTTTGTGACAGGTCCAATTATTTGAAGATATTTAAACATCCAGTAATTTCTTCACTCCTGCAAGGTACTCATTGAGTTTGATCACTGGTTCGACCATATTCGAACTCGAGAAATTCAGTAGTACCTTTCAGGTGATTGACCGTTTCTGTAGTGGTTTTTAGTATCGGACGGACTTCATTGTTGAATAAATTGATGAGCGAAGCCAATTGAACAATGAGAACCACTAATGCAATCCCTATGACCAAGAATTCTACCGCCAGGAAGATGATAAAAATATCCCGAACTTTCCCGGTTCCATCTGCATCCATACCCGAAAGTGTGACAATACCCAGAATGATCCCGGCAAGGACAACGATCACACTCAGAATGATGACTAATCGTCAGCTTCCTGTTATCCTGAGTACGATTCAGTTTGAATTGGTTCTAGTGGAGTGGATGGTGAAACTTCCCCGGAGGTGTTTTCTTCCATAAAAAAATTATAGCATAGAAACGATTTTGATTATGCAAGAAATCGTAGTGTATAAAGATAACGATTTATTCACCGAATTCGAGTTTGATTTCTGTTGTTTCAGTGATATCTCCGATCAGTTCTAATTCAATATCGGTAAATAATCCTGCCTGGTGGGGTTCGATCACGTGCTGTTTGACCAATTCCAATAGCGCTAAAAATGTAACAACTGTATCGAGCCGGTTAGATTTATCGGTTAGCATGGAAGAAAAAGAAATCTTACCTCTCTCTCTCATCGCAGCAATGAGGAGGCCGATTTTTTCCCGTATGGTTACTCGGGGTAGGGTAATGACATTATCACCAAACGTTTTCAACCCGGAATGGAGCAGAATTGACCGTGCGGCTTCAACCAGGTCTTGCGTGGATACTTCACTTAAATCTAAAGTTCCTTCCACCCGAATATCCGGTGCGATATGCAAAAAGGTGGTGTGCCGGCGTTCTTCTTTCCAGTTGAAGAAAGCAGATAATTCTTTGAATTTCTTGTAAAGCAATAATTGTTGAGCAAGCGCTTCTGCTGGATCTTCCTCGCCGGGTTGTCTCATCGGTGGTGTAGGCAAAAGAGCTTCAGATTTGATTTGGATCAGCCGGGCTGCAATGATCAGGAAGTAAGATATCTCCGTTGGATCTTTGAATTCAAGTTGTTCCAGGTAATCGAGATACTGGTCTGTGACTTGAGCTAAAGCCAAACTGGTAATATCCAATTCCGCCTTCTCGATCAGATCAAGCAAAAGATCCAGCGGACCTTCATATACTCCAGTGCTAATTCGATAAGCAGAAGATTTACCTGGTTGTGGGTGGACGGGCATACGAGGTATTATAGCAACGAAATTCGGGGCTGTATA
Organism: uncultured Chloroflexia bacterium; assembly: GCA_963818305.1. Classification (GTDB taxonomy): domain Bacteria; phylum Chloroflexota; class Anaerolineae; order Anaerolineales; family Anaerolineaceae; genus DAIOEK01. Next base: position 89,048 of record CAWFRQ010000009.1, on the reverse strand, counting down.
TGTATGCCGAACAGGGGGGGATTAGGTATAATTCTAGTATGGATACAAAACAATTAACCCATCTAACCGCTGACGGTAAAGCACATATGGTTGATATATCTGCAAAAAATCCATCAGAGCGTATAGCCATAGCCGGTGGTGAAATAATGCTCAGTATGGAAACATTTCAAATCCTGAAAGCTGGTCATCTTAAAAAGGGTGACGCTCTCAGCGTAGCCCAGATCGCAGGGATCCTTGCTGCAAAGAAAACGTCGGATTTGATCCCATTATGTCACCCGATTATGGTTACCCAGATTGCAGTTGATCTGGATCTCGATGAGAATCTACCGGGTGTGAAAGTTCGCAGCACAATTAAAACATTCGATCGAACCGGGGCAGAGATGGAGGCATTGACTGCAGTATCCGTTGCCTGCCTGTGTGTCTACGACATGATAAAAGCGGTACAAAAAGATGCGAAAATCCAAAACATTCGTCTGATTGAAAAACATGGCGGAAAAAGTGGAGATATTATCAATGAGTGAAGAAATCTTGGTTCACTTGCGATTGTTTGCAAATGCCAGAGACGTGATCGGCATGTCCTCTGTCGATATGGTCGTTCCAGTTGGAACAGATATTGAGACACTTAAGAATCTTATCCTGGAAAAATATCAGATACCAGAAAAGAAATTTTCGGGTCTCATTTTTTCTAGAAACCATGTATTTGTAGAAAAAACGACCGTCCTGGCTGATCAGGATGAGATTGGCGTATTTCCCTCCTGTCTCAGGCGGAAGCGATGTCATCCCAACAATTACGCAGAATCACTGATCAACCCATTGATCTGAATACACTCTCTACTGAGATTACCTCCACCAAAACCGGTGCAGCAGTGATATTTACTGGATATGTGCGCGGAGAAACACCTGGTTCAGCCCACCCGACTACCGACCGTTTGGAATATCAAGCATACGATGCGATGGCAGTAAAAATGATGGAATCTATCTGCGAAGAAATTCGCCGACAATGGCCAGCTGTGTACGGCATTTTCATGGTTCAGCGGATTGGTGAGCTTGCTCCCAGGTGAGATTGCGGTTGCAATCGGAATTACCACTGGTCATCGCGGTGAGGGTTGTTTTGAGGCAGCAAGGTATGGTATCGATCGGCTTAAAGAAATCGTCCCTGTCTGGAAGAAAGAAGTCAGCCCGGACGGAGAAGAGTGGATAGAAGGATCGTATTTACCGACCGGGAGCAATTGATGCTTTCAGTTATTTGTGATCAGTGTGGACCCAATATCCTGCAAGTTGGATTACCCTACCTCTGTTCCGAATGTGGTGGTGTTTTTCGGCTCGGTGAAGTGATCCAATTCGATCCTGATCTCATTGATTCGAACCAACCCGGTCTTATGGAAATATTGGAAAACATTTGGATTATCTGCATGTCCTGAAACGATCTATATGGGTGAGGGCAATACAGCCCTGGTTTGGGATGAACTGGATGGAAGGCGGGTAGGATACAAGCTTGAGTACCAAAACCCAACCGGCTCTTATAAAGACCGCGGTACCAGCTGTCTTAGCTGCACATTTGTTGGAACGTGGTATTACACAGGTAGTAGAAGATTCATCCGGGAACGCCGGAGCATCTCTGGCAGGTTACGCCGCCCGGACTGGAATACACGCAAAGATCTTTGTGCCCGCGGCTGCATCCGGCCCAAAAAGGGAGCAGATTGTCCGATATGGTGCTGAGTTAGTAATGTCACCGGACCAAGATCAGAAGCTGCGAAACAAGTACGCGCAGAAGCCGATTCCGGAATTCCTTATGCCAGCCATGCGTTATATTCCATTCGGCTTGGCGGGGATCGCTACCATCGCCTATGAGTTATATTTACAAACCAGTGGCAGCATCGGGACGATTATCGCACCTGTGGGTCACGGAGGGTTGCTGTTGGGAATAATGCATGGTTTTCGGCTTTGCACCATGCAGGAATTATCCAGTCTTACCCAAAAATGATTGGTGTGCAAGCCCAAAACTGCAATCCTGCCGAATTACTATATCAAGGGATTAGGGATGGGCAAGTCGAACTTTCCCGAACTACCATAGCAGAAGGTATCCGCGTGACTGAACCAGTCAGAGTAGGGCAAATCATCAAAATGTTCGAAGAATTTGATGGTAAGATAATAAGTGTGGCAGAAGAAACCATCCTGAGTAGTAGAAATTTGATGGCTAAGCGTGGGATATATGTTGAGCCGACATCTGCCGTTTGTTGGTCAGCTTATCAAAGTATCAAAGCAGAACTACCGGATCCGGTGATATTGATTTTAACCGGTTCTGGATATAAATATTCAACCCAATAGAGTTCGACGATCTCAAGATCCTTAATTTAGGTATGGCTTTTGAGATCTTCTGACTCAGGAGAAGAATTTATAAATCCTGATTCAAGACTTGATGACCGTGAACAACCAGAAGAGTTTGTCCAACGATTAGGTCTGCCATTCAAAAACGACATACTTCTACTTAGCAGAGCACTTACACACCGATCGTACATCAATGAACATCCAGAAGCATTGGAAGATAATGAACGGCTTGAATTTCTGGGTGATGCAATACTCGATTTTCTTGTTGGAGAATACCTGTATCAGCACTACCCCGAAATGCCTGAGGGTGCGCTTACGCGAATGCGTTCTGCTTTAGTCCAATCCGAGAAACTGGCTGATTTTGCAAGAAGAATAGAATTAGGCCGGGCCCTCCGTCTGGGTCATGGTGAAGACCAGGCTGGCGGTCGGGATCGCACTCCAATTTTATGTGACACCTTTGAAGCTTTGATTGCAGCGATCTATCTGAGCAGCGGTTTATCGGGTGTAACCGACTTCTTTCAACCATTATTAGAAAGTGCTGCAGACGAAGTGCTGATTCATCAGAAGATTGACGATCCTAAAAGTTTACTTCAGGAATGGTCTCAATCACATGGGCTGGCAGTTCCTTTCTACAATACCTGCAACATTTCTGGACCTGACCATAACAAAGTATTTGAAGTGGAAGTTCTGCTGGATGGAAAAGTGTATGGTAAAGGGGAAGGCCATAGCAAGCAGCAGGCAGCAAAAGAAGCAGCCCGACAAGCATTAAAAGAGATCGCTACACATCGAAATTCTATTTATTGATTGGAATTCTGCATGCCATTACGATTAAAATCACTTGAATTGCATGGGTATAAAACTTTTGCGACACGTTCCTCTTTTGAATTTCCAGGAATGATCACCGCGATCGTTGGTCCAAACGGATCAGGGAAATCCAACATCACTGACGGTTTGCGATGGGTGTTGGGTGAACAATCGTATGGTTTGTTGCGCGGAAAAAAGACCGAAGATATGATCTTCGCGGGTTCTGAAGGCCGTCCCCGGGCGGGAATGGCAACTGCCACCATTCATTTTGACAATACAGAAGGTTGGCTTCCGATCGATTACTCTGAGGTAGCCATCACCCGCCGAGCTTACCGTGACGGTCAGAATGAATACCTGCTGAATGGTCAGCGGGTGAGATTGCGGGATATCGGCGAATTATTGTCTCAATCAGGGTTATCTGAGCGCAACTTTACCATTATTGGGCAAGGCTTAATTGATGCTTCACTTGCTTTACGCCCGGAAGAACGCCGGAAATTGTTTGAAGAAGCGGCGGGCATTGGTTTGTACCGCTCTCGCCGAGAAGAATCACTCAACCGGTTGGAGGCAACTCACCGCAACATAGAACGTGTCCAGGATATCATTCTGGAGCTTGAGCCAGAGGATCACATTATTGGAGAGGCAAGCCAAAAAGGCGCTTGAGTATGAACGCATCAAGGCAGACCTAAAGCTTTCTTTACGTGAATGGTATGGCTACCATTGGTTCAAGAACCAGCAAGATCTGGTGTACCAACAGGAATCCCTTAAACAACAAGAGAAAACTGTAGAAGCTGCACGATATAAATACGATACCCATAACCATCAAATGGTAGCGATCCGGCAAAAGGTACAGGAACTACGTCAACAGTTGAATGGCTGGCACAATCAAGCTTCAGCATTCCACAACGAAAAAGAATTAATTTCGCGGGAGATCGCAGTTATTGACGAACGCCAGAGATCATTAACTGATCAATCAGCTAACCTGGATGTCGAAAAAGCTCGTTTAGCACAAGAACTAGAATCAACCCGGCAGGCTTTACTGGAGCTGGAGACTGAGAAAGATGTTTTAGAAAGAGAGTTGGAAGGATCAAGTGCCAAAAGCGCAGAGATCAAATCCAAGCTGGATGATCTGGTAGAACAAAAGAATCGTCATGAAGCGATTCTGGCGGACAACCGGAATCGAATATCTAGATTGGAAAATTCTCTGGTTCAATTGAACATGCAGGTTGAAGAGAAAAACAATCGCAAAAAGAATTTGAATTCATCGAATGACCGTTTGCAGGCTGCGATTGATGAGTTTAGCCAGCAAGTGGAAGCTTTGACCAAAGAACAAACGAAGATTAATCGCGAAAAAGAAGAGCTTGACCTGGAAGCACAAAAAATATCACAAAATATAGATGTGATCCGTAAAGAGGTAAGTGCGACAATCACACAATTAAGCGATTTGCGATCTAAGAAAGCGAAACTTCAGGGAGAGGTATCACGGATCACTATTGAAATCGACGTGATACGGGAAGCAGAAAAAAACCTGACTGGTTATTCAACCGGCGCAAAACACTTGCTAACCTTGATCCGTAAAGGTGATATCCAGGGGTTATCAAATGCATTGAGTGGTGAATTGGTGATTCCTGAAGCCCTATGAAGCAGCCATTACAGCGGCTCTCGGCGAATTCATGGATGCGATCATCATCCAAAAAGAAGCAGATGTTGACCAGGCACTTGTCTCCTTACAGGGTATTCAGAATGCCCGATCGACTTTATTCTCTGCCGCGGCAGTTGAATCAACAACCCGGCCGCTCGCATCTACCCATCCCGGGTGTGTTGGGAATGCATTAGATGTGATTCAATACCCAGACCGCATCCGACCCTTCTTGAGTGTAGTTCTAGGGCAGACGATCATTGTCGATACTCGTCAAACGGCAAGGGAAGTCATCAGAAATTTACCTGAAGGTGCAAGGGCGGTTACGCTGGAAGGGGAAATATTTCTATAAGTCTGGTGTCATTATCGGAGGCAAGCAAAACGCTTCTGCCCGCATCAGCCGTCCGCGTCAGCTTCATGATCTTGAAATTGATCTTGAAAAACGCAAAGCTGACCTAAGCCAGATAGATGATGAGATTCTATCCATAGAAGCTAACCGGAAAACGCTTGAAACAAAAACACAATCACTCAGTCATACATCTGATGAGGTGCAAGCACAGTTACGCCAGGTTAACTCCAGGTTGCAGCAAGCAAATCTGCAAGCCGAGAAGGCAAAACGCCAGTTAGATTGGAATCATACTCAGCAAATTCAGCTCGAAACTGAAGAGCTTCAAATCGAAAAAGAGATCAATGCAGCAAGGGAAAAGATAAAAGCTGGTCAAGCAGAACTTTCAAGTGTGACCGAAGAGCTCCAAAAGACGCACTCAGATTCAAATTTTGAAGAGATTGATAATTTACGATCAGAATATAACTACCATCTAACTTCGCAAGCTGTAAACCAGCGGGCATTAAATGATTTACAAAAGCGAATTCAAGAAAAACGAGAATTCATTAAGAATAACGAGCAAAATACAACCCGTCATCTGGATAGAACTAAGCAGATTAGCGAAAATCTGAAGGTATTGGAATTAAATCGAGCAGAGAAAAAGAGTCAGGAAGAAGAAAAAACACTCGCACTTCATGATCTGCAAAAGTCGATTGATCCAGCAGAATTGGAATTGGAGCGATTAGAAGCCAATTTTAATCAGATGCAAGAATTGGAAAGCAGCCACCAGGTGGCGTTGACCAATGCAGAAAAACACCTGACCCAGGCCCAGATGGACTTAAATCACAAGCGCGATAATCTGGAAGTACTGCGTAGACGTGTGGAAGAAGACTTTGGACTGGTTGCTTTTGAGTATTCAGAGAACCAATCTGGTCCAACCCCGCTTCCGATCGAAGGCATGGTTGAAGAATTACCGCGGGTAGAACAACTATCTCCAGAACTGGAAGATAGCCTCTCGCGCCAGAAAGCGATGCTGCGCCGGATGGGCTCAGTGAACCCTGAAGCACAGGCAGAGTACCAGACAACCAAGGAACGATATGATTTCCTCAAGAATCAAGTGGCAGATCTCTTCAAAGCAGAAGAAGACTTGAAGAAAATTTTGCAAGATCTGGATGCATTGATGAAATCGGAGTTCCTGAAGACTTTTGAGAAAGTAGCTGCGGAATTCCCGAAGATGTTTAACCGATTATTTGGTGGTGGTGGTGCGAGATTATCCCTGACTGATCCGGAAAACATTCATGAGACCGGGATTGATATTCACGCCAGGCTTCCTGGAAAGCGCGAACAAGAGTTAACGTTACTATCTGGTGGTGAGCGAAGTTTAACCGCTGTAGCGCTTATTTTTGCCCTTCTAAAGATATCACCGACACCGTTTTGCGTGTTAGACGAAGTGGATGCCGCCCTGGATGAAACCAATGTGGGCCGCTTCCGTGATCTTCTGGTGGAGTTAAGTGAGGAGATTCAATTCATCCTGGTGACCCATAACCGGAACACTGTTCAAGCTGCAAATGTGATCTACGGCATCACCATGGGACGGGATTCCACCAGCCAGGCAATCAGTCTGCGACTGGATGAAGTCTCAGAGGATATGCTCGGCAGGGCGTAATTCCTAAGAATCATTCAATCAATAGGAAAACAAAATCAGGATCTGAATATTCAGATCCTGATTTATCTATTTCAATAAAAACTACTGGCCAAGCACTGATGCTAAGGATGGTTCAGTTGGAACCAGGTCAGCAAAATTGTCGATCTTGGTAATTGTGACCGTGTCTTTTTGGCTTTGCAGCCATTCAGAGAAGGTGGTCGATTTTAGGTTCTCAAGAGCTGTGGTATCTAAGGTGCGCTCTTCACGACCTAGTACCTGGATGATGTGAAAACCATGAGTGCTCTTAACCGGTTCGCTGGTTTCACCGATCTTCAAGGAAAATGCAGCTGATTCAAACTCCGGAACCATCACACCGGTACCAAACCAACCTAAATCTCCGCCTGCATCTTTGGATCCAGGATCTATGGAGACTTCCTGAGCGACTAGCAATAAAGTTCTCACCATTCTTGAGACGCTTTTCGACTTGTTGAGCTTCTTCCAGCGTGGCTACCAAAATGTGACGAGCCCAAACCTGGTCTTGTTTTTGTGAGACATCGGCAACTTTTGCTTCTGTCACTTTTTTACGGAACAGGTTGCTTTCGTACACACGTCGTAGGTCAGCATCCGTCAGTTGAGCCTCATCACTCAGGGTCTTCATGTATTTATCATACTCAGACTTGTAACCATCCAGAGTGTAATGGTGTGCTGGTCGGTGCTTCGGTAGGTGTTGCTGCAATTGCAGTTGGTTCAACCACCACCTCAGTTGGGGCAGTTGTTGGTTCAACAGCTGGCTTCGGCTGTGGGTTCTACACCAACGGTTGGTGTCAACGTAGCAATCCATTCAGCCTGCTGAGCGCTTATCGTAGGAGTGAGGAAGGTGGTCGCCGTAGGTGCAGGGGTGGGGGTTCCGTTTGCATAGAAGCCAAAGGCTTCTTGCAATGCGGAATCTACTTCTGCTTTGGTCACAGTGATACCCAACCGGGCAGCTTCTTGCCGGATCAACCTGTCTTCGATGAGTTGGTTCATCACGGTTTCACCAAGGGTAGAAGGTGTGTCCAGGCTGGTCTGAATTTGTGTCAGCGAGTTCTGGAAGTAGCTGGCATATGTCTGATCCGTTCCAAACATCTGCGCCATCTGGTAGGTCTGGTTATATTGCTGAATTAGTTGATAGCGGTAGAAGCGGCTAAAGGACACAAAATCATTGGTGCTAATTTTCTCCCCCGCTACAGTGGCTACCGGCTTCATCCCGCGCAGAACTAACTGGTCTAAAATCCCGTAACCGAGTACGCCAACAACAATCACAATGATTGCTATGGAAGCCATGACGATCCAGCGATTTTGAATTCGTTCTCTCTCTAATCTGGCGAGGTGCTTTTTTGTAACAATTTTTGGTGATTGTTTCTTTTCCATAGATTACAACCTCAAGTTAATACAAGAGACGTAGAGCGTACACTCTACGTCCCAATCAGGTACTACTCTTAGCGTTCGTTCCAGGCTTCTTCTGTAAAAGGCAGAAGAGCGATTTGGCGGGCTCGCTTTACTTCACCAGCAAGTTCGCGTTGATGTTTAGCACAAGTACCAGTCTGTCTCCGTGGGCGAATCTTTCCTTCTTCGGTAACAAAACGGCGAAGCAGGTCAATATTCTTGTAGTTAATATTGATGTTCTTATCCACGCAGAACTGGCAGAATTTTGGTCGGGCTACATAGTGCCGGGGACCTGAAACAGGTGCATCATTATCCATTCCGTCAGACATTTTTATTTTCCTTTCCTGGCATACTCAATTGGACCGACTAAAATGGGAACTCTTCTTCGGAGTCTTCCGAAGCGGGGGTTTCACCATTTTGAGAACTGAAGTTCTCACGTCTTTCGCCTAACATGAGCATTTCATTTGCCACGATTTCAACACTTATATGTTTTGTGCCATCAGTATCATCCCAGCGTCGGGTTTGCAAGCGACCTTCAACATACACTTGCTGTGCTTTGCTAAGATAATTTTTACAGCGTTCAGCGAGACTTCCCCAGGCAACAACATTGAACCATTCGGTTTCGCTATGTTGTTCACCATCGGCTGATTTCCACAGGCGGCCGGTTGCTACGGTGAAAGTTGTCACAGGCTTGCCGGAGGGGGTGTATCGCATTTCAGGGTCCCTTCCGAGGTGACCGATGATCATCACTTTGTTCAAACTGCGAGCCATCTAAATCTCCTATCTGCTGTTTGAAGGCACCGATAGATCCAGATCAGTCAAGACTGATAATGATATGGCGTAGAACTGGTTCCAAATACCGGATATTTCGGTCTAAAGTTGAGCTGAAAGTAGGTTCAACCTGGAACTCAAGTAGTACATATTGACCTTCACGTTGTTTGCGGAGAGAATAAGCCAAACGGCGTCTTCCCCACACATCCGTTTTGGTCACGGTACCATTTGCCTCGGTAATCCAACCTTTAACTTTATCAACAACACCGTTAAAGGCAGTTTCATCCAAATCAGGATGAATGACACAGACTAATTCGTAATTACGCATGGAATCCTCCTTTCCGTGGATTTGCAATCATTTCCTCTGTAAGAGAATTGACTGCGGAAAGAAAAACACACCCGTGGTGTGTTTTCATCACGGGTGCATTATATCACAACATATTTCTAGATTTAGCGGGAAACAGCTAGTTTGATGACTTTGCCTTTGTTATCAAAGGTAAGCCGAGCATAATGTTTGTGCAGATAACTTGTGACTTGATATTGTTTGCTTACGGTAACCACAGTCCGTTCCATCTCTAATGGTCTGGATGCTGCTGCTTTCGAGAAGGATGCTGTCATCTGGGTGGCATACTGTTTTGAGACAGTATAATGTGCACCTCTTCAACCCCGGCAAGTATTGTTCAACAATCTGCTTTACCTGCGCCATGACACGCGCATCCACTTTCACTGCTTTAGATTCTTCCAACTGGTTCTGGCAGACCGTAACGACCGGATTCTTCACACGGTCACGGTTTACTTTCTTATCCATTTTCTTTCCACTGGCCAAAACGAGTAACGGATCACCATATAAGACGAATGAGATGAGTGTTTTCTGATCTTCGCCATCCAGAAAGCCCTGCATTTTTGTCATTTCTTGAGCGATCATCACCTTTGCATTGCGGACTGCTTCGCCCACTGGAATTCCATTTTTTACAGCCTTCCAGAAGTAACTTGCCAGGAGGTCAGCACCAATCAATGGGGTAGAGACTGACCCATAGGCTACACAGGTAGAACCTACGACTACTCGTGTCCCGGCGGACAGGAATTTCAATGATATGGCTTCGTCTTCATTTTTGTTATTGATATATGCACCATAGCACGCTTCACTAAACACGATTGTAGGAGCATTGCCATCGTTCGGGATATCCTTAGGGCTCATTGCGACTGGATATTCAGGTGAATCAATCACTTTGTCGCTTTCGGTTTGGCCATACCATTCAGGAGAATCTGCGGTTCCGTGCAGATTGAAATAATTTAATTTTGCTGGTAAATAACCGCTGCCAATCAATTCTCCGGTTTTTGTAGGTGGACAATTGAGCATGGATTGACCATCCCCGATTTCTCGGAAGACCTCGATGGATGCCTGTCCCCATACCGCGGCAGTATACCCAAAACTTGGGCCTGAAGGTGACCACACCATGTGAGAACATGCGTTGCATATTCCCGAACAAAGGGGAGAACAAATTGATTCGTCTGTACCAGGGTTGCTGGGCAGATTGTTCAGAATGGTAAGCGATCATCTTCCGAAGGTACTGCATCAGAATACCCGCATCTCGGTTGGTTCCACCTGGCAGACGGCCAACAGGCCATTCAGGAACGAAATAATTGTCATCCAGGGTAGCGTATGGATTATCTGATTCGATCTGGGTATCGGCATCATCAGTTGTGTTGGGGAGATGATGGAATGGAACGATTTCAGGACCACCCACAATAAAAAGGGCTCCGATCATCTCGCCACGTTTTTTCAGGGCGTTGTCAAGGTCACGGACAGCAAGCTTGATTTTCCATGGATCGTTGTAAAGTGCGGGTTTGATACCAAATGGAGTAGTACAAGCTGGGTCATCCACATAGAACAGGGTTGCATTCCAGCCTTGTTTCTTGCGGATGGTTTCAACGGTCTGTTTCATTAACTCATCCAGGATCATACTGGTCTGCGTGCCGTATTGAGATTCAAGCCCTTTGCGGGTAGTGAGGATGACATAATTGGGGTAGCGAGCATCAGCACGTGTAAGTCCTGATACATGCAAGCGTCCAGCAATTCGTTCCAGTCCTTCACGGATATCTTGCAGTGATTCTGCTTTTACTTTTTGTTTTTCAGGTTTTTCTTCAGTCTCTTCAATAACAACCGTTGTATCTGCAGTGGGGTAGGTGATGCTGGGTTCTTCGACATCATTGATGTGATTATCGAGTGTCTCCAGATACTCCATTTGGGCATCCATGATATCAGCAGATTTCACTGAATCATCTGGCTGACTAACCGTCTCGACTTCAACAACTACTTCGTTTTCGGGTTCTACTTCTGCAGGCGCAGGTGTAGATGTTTCAGCTGAAGGAGTGGATGTGCCTGCAGTTAGTCTATTCCATCCTAATGCGGATGAGATAGTCCCTGGGATTACTTGATCAAATTTTAAATTGAGGTTTTCAGGCCATAGGAAAGAGTAAGGGTGTTGCTCACCCCAAATTCGAGTAACAACTTGCCCAGAAGCATCTTTCGCAGCGCATTGGTGCAGCAAAGCGACTGCCTCTGTGTCATCACCATTGTTAAGCTTTGCAGCGGCCAGATACATCGTTATCGGCAAACAATCCACCCATCTGCTGTGGTAGAGCATAGCCAGATTGGCTACTGTCTGACTATCATGCAATGCTGAGGCAATTTGGAGGTGAAATAATGCAGGCAGTTCAATACTTGAATCAGCGATTAAAGCTTGTTGGATGGCAAGCTCTGCGTCTTCGAGTTTTTCATTATCAAAAGCATCCTGACTTTCGCGGAAAGCCTTACTCCAAGCTGGTAAAACCGCCCCTTTGATCACTCGACCATCCAAAGCGTATAAGTAACCGGCTTCAAGGTTGGTATTTTTACCCAGAGAAGCATACACGGACAATCTCAACTCATGCGCGATGATAAATTCAGGGTCATTTACACAGACCGTATCTAAGATCGGCAATGATTGGGCCGCTTTGCCATCATCGAACAAGGATTTTGCGTAGAGATAGTTAAATTCAAGATCCCCTGGATAGGCTGCCAGCCAATTGAGAACCGCCTGACGAATAAACCGGTACTCTTTATGTCTGAAACCGACCTGGATGATTGTAAGTAGATCTTCTCGGGTTATGACACCATTGGTCAAAAGTGGGTTGAGAGGTGAGCTGCTCATGAGTGAACTGAAGCCTCCTGCGAATTGTGTACTAGGTTTAGTGCAATAATTGCGCCTAACTGTCGGAGGATATTTACATCATCCTTAGCCAGTTCAGAGGCTTTTCGCAGCATTTTTTCTGCACCTCGATAATCCTTTGAATCGCGTAGTACTAAACCGAGGTGGTAGTATCCCCGATAATCTTTGGGTGCAGTTTCGATTGATTTTTCGTAGATTGAAATTGCTTTTGTAAAGTCACGTCGTTCCTGGTAGGTGCGCGCCATCTCCAGGTAGGCTTCAACATTCGATTTATCCAGCGTGATACAGGTTGAAAAGTGATCAATCGCCTGATCTAGCTGTCCAGTAGATCGCAGTAATCGACCGGAAAGAATATGCATATCCGATAGACCTGGATCATTCTTTAGTGCTAATTGAGTGATCCGCAATGCATCGGCAGATTGTCCGTTCTCTGCGAGCGATTGGGCATACAGCTGTAGCACACGAGTATTTTTTGGATAATCAGTCGCTATTTCATGGAGAGATTTCAGATAACCCTTGGCGCCATCTTTTTCCCGTGTGATCTCCGCTCTGGTGAGTAAAAGCGGAAGCGCATTGGAGACCTTTTTGAGCGAATTTTGGATGAGCTGTATGGCTTCATCAGTTCTGCCCATTTGAGTAAGTGAGCTGGCTTTCAAAGAAAGAGCTTCTACATTTTTGGGATCAATCCGTAAAGCAGAATCGATTTTCTTGATTGCATCTTCTGGTTTCCCAGCTTGCAGCGAGAACTCAGCGCTAATCACCTGTGGTTCAGGTGAATCGGGTGAAAGGGTAACGGACCGTTCAATTGCAATCAGCGCCTGTTGGATATCCCCATTCACCTGGTATGCTTTTGCCATCTCTAGCCAGGGAGCGGAATTGACCGGATCCAGGTTGGCGGCTTTTCGGAAATATTGGATTGCCTGTGGAATTTCGCCGAATTTGGCAGATCCCGAACCCATTTCCATGGCGTAGGCATAATTTTCAGGTTCCAAATCTGCGGCTACTTGCAGGTGATGCAATGCACCAGCGGGATCATTCAAATGAATACACATATGGGCTGCCAGGAGGTGCCATTGGGGTTCATCGTTCCAGATAGCTAATGCATTTTCCATCGTATCCAAGGCGGGTGCGAAGAGTCCAATATTATTAGCCACAAACGCATGGATTGCCAGATACTGTGGATGGACAGCCAGGAAATCAGTAACGGGTTCTAACATTTCGAAAGCATCCGTCGGAGCTTTTTCTGTCGTGAGAATGGCAGCCAGGGACCGAGTTTCTACATCAGCTTCGGTTCGATCAAGGAATTCACTTAATTCACCAATACGGTTATCGAGCGAGAGTTTCCAGACCATTGCGCGCTGGTTACCTGAAAGATGTTCGCGATCAAGGATGGTTCCAAAGTTATCAATAGTTGGATAGAAAGCTGCGTTACCGCGCTGATGCCAGTCTTCAATCCAATCTTGATCACAAATCCGCTGAGAGGCTAAAATCATCTCCTCAAAGGTCTCGTATGTGCCCAAGGAGAGGGAATTCGCTGGCGGGTAGATGTCGGTTGACTTTTGCAAGGTCAAGCATCCTAAATTCTTCTGCCTGGATGGTTATTACCTTTGCAATGTTGAAAATGGGAGTGACTTCAAATGGGAAGGCATCACGCAATTCGTCTAACAAGCCAAATGCTGATTCATAAGCTGAGCTCTGAGCCATTGCCAGCGCCATTGTCAAATATAAGCTTGGGCTAGTTTTGAGTGCATTATATGCAGGGATATTCGGCAGCAAGTTATTTATCTTCCCTGCATCAGGTATGAGCTGTTCAATGTCCTTGAGGGTTAACCCTTCAAACTCTTGCCGAACCGCTTCAATCGATTTTGTGTCCAATTGGCCACGGTTCTGACTGATTAGGTCCAGCGCTATCTTCCAAAGGTGCCATTTGCTGCTTAATGAGGCTGATTCGGCGATTTTACGGGCGGTTTCGATCTCGAACATCTCTTGGTACGCCATGACCGATAAGATGGTCCCGGCTTCACCAAATAAACCAGAATCGATGTTGGGTTGATCTTCTGATTGAACGTTAGCTACTACTTTTTTGAAATCAACCTGATTATAGGCAATGTCTAAAAGCATGAACTTGACCTGTGGGTCATCTTCTAGAACCATTTGACATTTGGTGAGCGCTTCTTTGGCATGGTTCATATTTCCTGTCAAACGGTACAGATGTGCGAGCCTCAAATTCATCTCATAGGTTGAGAATTCTGGTTGCTCATTGGTACTATCGGAAACTGTTCCTTCAGTAGTGACAACTTGTTCCAGGGTACTGATCGCGCCATCGAATTGACGGGCGAAAGCCAATAAATCTGCTTTGACTACCTGAAGTTTGGTATTGGTTTCATCCAGAGCGATCGCCTGATCGACGGTATTTAGAGCTGAAGAGATGTCACCTGACTGCTGTTCGTATTGAACCAGGTCCAACAACAATGGCAAGGCATTGGTCGGGTCAACCTGGATCCCAATTTTCAAGAAGGTGATCGCTTCACCGTATTCGCCTGCCCCTGCTAATAATTGAGCAATCTGCTGAAACTGGACCGGTCGCAACTTCTGTTCAGTCACTAAACGCTTGAAGGTATCAATAGCCTGATCAACTAATCCAGTTTTTAGCTGCAATGCGCCTAATTTAATACGTAAATCCACATTCTCTGGCTGCATTTTTAGCAATGCATCTAATGTGCTTAATGCTTCAGGCAATTCATTGGACCTGGTACAGAAATCTGCATACCAGATCAAGTTGGCGGTATCCCGTGGATTGATAGCCAATGCTTGTTGTGCTGCCTGGATCGCAGATTGACCTAAATTGGCCCGGTAATACGCTTCTGCTAACTGTTGATGAATTTGATACAAGTTTGGATTCTGGTTTGCGGCTTCTTGTAATGCTGCAAGCGCAACTTCGATCTGCCCATTTTCACCAGAAGTGAGGCCAAGTCCATAATTGACTCTCCAATGATATTCAACCGGGAGTTCGTAAATATGCTCGCTCAATAATGCGAAGAATTCTCTGCTCGCATCCCTTTCATCTAATTTCAAAAGGGTTTCAGCCAGGTAAAGTTGCAGGATCCAGCTTGTGCGAATTCGATCCAGAGCGTTTTCGAGAGCATCACGGTTGAATTGGAGTAAGTCAATCTGCTCCTGTTTTTCTGGTGTTACCGAGAGCCCACCTGTGAGATCTTCAATAATGAGTTCAGAAAACTCAATATAGATTTCAACATCATTTGGCTGTAGTTCAATTAATTTCTGATACGGGACAACCGCTTCAGCTTTTAAATCTTGCTTGATAAGTGATAGGCCGTATGCATGCAGAAGATTGGTATCAAATGGGTTTGTTACAAGCGCCTTTTTGTACAACTCTTCGGCTTCGTGCCAATGTCCAGATTGGCTATAGCTCTTTCCTAACGCACGTATGTAATCCGCGTTTTTAGGTTGAAGGGTGTAGGCAAGCTGGAATTGTTGGGTTGATTCAGCGTGTGCTTCCTTTTCTGCGAGCTGGCATCCCAGTGTGTAGTGTATGATTGCTGAATTTGGTACTGCTTTGATTGCAGTATTTAAGATTGAATGAGCTTCTTCCACTTCATTTTTTGCCAAATGGAATTGCACGAAGCTTAATCCAGGCATTCTCCAATTCAGGAGAAGAAGAGATTGCTTTTTCGTAGCTTTCTTGTGCCTGGGGATAATCTCCGAGTTGTTGGTAAGCGTCTCCCAACAAAACAAAAGCTTCACCATCAGCAGGTGATCTCTCAACTAAAGACTTGCAAGTTTCAATTGCTTTCTCGGCAGCGTTGCTTCGAATGGCACATGCGGCAAGACTATGGAGATCTTCATTTCGTAATTGTTCAGTATCGGTGGTGAGCCCATCCCAAATCTTCATAGCTGAGGCAAAATCACCTTCGGTTTCGAAGGTATGTGCCAGTAAACGCTTGACTTCCATATCCTTGTCGTTCATCAACAAAGTTGCTTGAGCGTACTTTTTCGCCTTATCAAATTTTCCAGTTTTAAAGTTTTGCTTGGCGAGAAGTCCCATCACATGTTCTTGCGCAGCCATTCCATAGGGCAAACTTTTTAATACTTGTTCTACTTTTTCGTTAGATTCAATCTGGCTGATCAATCGAACGATCTGATTAGTCTTACTTCTTGAGAGGTCAGTTTTTACGTGGAGACTGGTCTTGAGTTGCTCCAAGAGCAGATCTGCCTCAAAAGTATTTCCTTGCCGGGCAGCGAGGAAAGCTTTGACTGCCTGAACCAATGGGTGAACACTGTTGCCAATCGTGAGCGCGTCCGCTTTCTCCGCTTCACCGTTCTGAATCCATTCGATTGCTAACTCAGCTTTTGCCAGGTCAGATTCAGGAACCAGTGCGACAATTTTTTGCCAATCAACTGAATGTTGTCCAGTATTATCAGTTGTGAGTTTTGAAGCGAGGATAATTGCAGCCGCCTGGTCGAGTAGGTGCTCTTCTTCCTGGAGGATTGCTTCTTTGATTGCATGGTTTTGTTGGAACTCAACCAGAGTTGTCTGTTTATGGAGCGCAGAGAGCCTCTCAAAAACATCGGTTCTTTCCAGTGGATCAGTCTCTGAACCAGAATCTATTATTAATTCTTTACTGATGATTGGATCAGCAGAGAGGTTTTGAGCAACGCGCAGTGCAAGATCATCATAACCATGTTGATTTAACCAGCCGAGAGCTTCAGCGCGGCCGCTGATTGAGAGGACATCCACTGTCTGCAAAATATCTTCAAAAAGGTCATCGCTGTTTTCATACTGACCAGAAAGCAAGACATGGAGCAAGATTCCTGCATATTCTTGGTCTGAGAGGCACTGCTTCAATTGGCCTAATTCAAGGAATAAGTTGTCAGTATCCAATGTCATGCCATAAAGAATCGCCAAGCGGAGTGCTCCAGGCAGAACTTTTGAACAACTGTTGGCTGTAATTGCGAGAAATTTCTTTCACCAGCCCATTCCAAGTATCGGTCAGTCGTCGTCTTTCCCGCATCGCTAACGCAAGGTAGAGAGCATCTAGCAGCGGATTGCGGTTGATATTCCTGGAGTAACACTTGTTGGTAAAGGGAAGAAACCTGCTGCCTGATTTCTGGATCCAATGGCTTGAGTGGAAGACTGCGAAGATCGGACAGCGAAATATCTTGATTGCTGGCAGCCAAACAGATGCTCGCTGGCGTCCAATTCGAAGAATCAGAACCGCACACATCGCAAACCCGCTGAACCGTTTGATCATCCTGTAGTAATTGCACCAGCAAGGGATCCTGATAAATCGCTTTAAAAACGTCAGCCGCGGACGGGCTGGCGATTGTATCCATTAATTTGATCAGTAATTCAGCAGCTTCCATAGTGGCACCTGATTAAAACAAAAGTGAATAGTTAATTGATAAGAATTTAGGCCATCTCTGAAATTTTTGTCACAATCCAGAATGAACCAGCCATTAAAATGAGGCCAAGGAAAACCAGAAAAACGCCGATGCCAGCTGAGGTTTTGATTAATCCATTTAACTCAGCGAGCAAGGTAGAGGCATTTCCAACCAACCCGGCCATGTCGTCGGCAATACCTTTTTGAGCCATTTTTGTAGTCTGCTGAGCAATTGCCGATACATCTTTGCCCAGTGTGCGAGATACAAGAATGAAGATACCCACGCACAACGCGATCACACCAATGAGAAAGATGCCGCTAGCCATAGTGAGCAGGAAATCTGGGATTGAAGAATTAAACATTTTATCCTCCTGAAATCATATTCAAGAGGATATATTGCAAGTATTATGCCTACGATGGGTTTTTCGTATAGATTTAGTGCTCGGTGGTCATTTCGTAAGGTAGATGTTGAACATCGATTACCGGATCATCACAAAACAACATCGTCCGTTCAATCACATTCATTAACTCACGGATGTTCCCCGGCCATGGATACTCAACCATCACCTGGAGTGCTTTCGGGGTGATCCCATCAATATTGAGACCTAACTTGGAATTTGTTTTCCGAATGAAATATCCAACCAGATCGGGAATATCCTGTTTTCGTGACCGAAGGGGAGGCAGGTTCAGGTCAACTACTTTTAGTCGGTAGTACAAATCTTCTCTGAATTTCCCGTCACCGATCATTTGCATCAGATTACGGTTGGATGCCGCCAATATCTGTACATCCACCCGGACTAAATTTGTCCCACCAACTCGTCGAAACGCCTGTTCTTCAATTGCCCGCAATAATTTTCCCTGAATATCTAAGGGCATGGAGGATAATTCATCCAAGAAGAGGATGCCACCATCCGCCACTTCCATTAACCCCACTTTTTTCTTTTCTGCCCCTGTAAATGCGCCAGCTTCGTATCCAAATAATTCAGATTCAAGCATGGTTGGTTGGATGGCAGCACAGTTGATAGCAATAAAAGGTTTTCCGGATCGAGGGCCATTCTTATGGATGTATTGTGCCAAGACTTCTTTCCCGGTACCTGATTCGCCGGTGACGATGACGGATACAGCTGCATTGGATGCTCGTTGCGCCTGTGACATGACCAGCTTCATTGCCTGGGTTTCACCGACAATAAAGTCAATGGACTGATGCTGCGCACTTCGGAGATGGGCTAACTCTCGGCGCATGGAAACAATTTCATTTGCGCGTTGAATAGATTGTTCTAATTGGGTTAGCTCAATAGGCTTTTGAAGAAAATCGTGCGCCCCGTTTTTCATCGCCTCAACAGCCATGTCAATATCACCATAAGCAGTGATTAAGATGATAGGCGGGCGGAACGCCATATGGAGAGTCTCAGCTAACAGGTTGGGTCCATACCCATCTTCCAGGGTGACATCGAGTAATACTATATCTGCGACACCTTTTTGTAAGGCTTCTCTGGCTGCTGCAAGTGTTGCTACCGCCTGGACTTCGTACCCTTTACCAACGAGAAATGAAGAGAGATGTTGTCTGGCATGTTCTTCATCATCAACGATCAAAATAGTTGCACTCATGCGGTAGTTCCTCCGGTTGGTTTGCATCCTGGCAGGTAAACTTGAAATACGGTACCGCCTGGAAATGAGCTGACGCTTATACTGCCGCGGTGGGCGTTCACAATCCGTTTAGTAATTGCAAGGCCTAAGCCTGTTCCCTGAGGATTGGTAGTCATAAATGGTTCAAAAATGTGATCTTTAATTTCGTCTGGTATTCCTGGCCCGCTATCTGATATTGTAATCTCAACCTCAGAATTTGTCCCCGGTAACCCTCGGTTTTGCAATTTCACAGCGAGTAATCCGCCATTCTTCATCGCAGAAACCGCATTGCTTACCAGGTTAGTCAACACGCGTTCCAATGCCATCGGATCACCGATCACCCAGAGCGTGTCTGGTTCAATTTGATAGTACGCCTGCACATTTGCCTTAGCGAAGCGTGGACGCCATCTATCCAGAAACCGTTTTACCAACACATCCAAATTGATTGGAATCATCTTATACTCCATCGGTCTGGAGAAGGACAGAACAGACTCCATCAAATGGGTGAGTCGGGTGCAATCTTGTTGTAAATGGGAGATAATCTCTTGATTTGGGTCAGCTTCTTCAAATTTCATCTGAAGAAGCTGCAATCCGGTGGATATATTATTGATTGGGTTTCGAACTTCGTGGGCAAAGATCGCAGTTACTTCACCAAGCAGAGCGCGTTGTTCTAGCTGTTGAGTGCGCACTCGATTCATTTCATTTTCGCTGATATCTCGAACGATTAAGATGATCGACATCAAGCCGTCATCAGCCATCACAGGGATTGTCTGCAAATGCCCGGGAAACGGTTGTCCGCTGCGGCGATGCAAGGTTACATTCCCTAAATTGTGAGTTGGAATGCCATCCATTGCGGCTTTCAAGGCAGGTATGAAGGGTTCAGTCCCAACCAAAATGTTCTCAACGGGTATTCCGACGACTTCCCGATTGGCATAACCGAATATCATTTCTGCAGCCGGGTTCAGGTTTTCAATAAGAAGGTCTTTTGAAACGATAATAATGCCTTCCTGAGTATTTTCCAGGGCTGTATCCCGGATCAGGAGATCTCGCCGGTTTTCCGCCAAGGCAGAATCCAGACTTTGTACCAAAATATGATGATAAAAAGCAGTTCCAATGCTGATACTCAGTACCTGCAGCAGACGTTCCAGGTTTTCTACCGGTGCTCCCTGTGTGTCTGCTACTCCGAGTAAGCCAACGGTTGCACCTTCAACGACCAAAAAACTTGAGGCAATGTACGGCAGTCCTGCAACCCGTCCGATGCGGTGGATTTCATTGCTGACCCGTTTCCCGGGCATCCAGACATCGATTGAGGGATCAGGAGGGATTACCGTCGAGTCTATTCGTTCAGGAAAGATTGGCACATCCTTGTTTTCAGTAGTAGCCGCTTTAACAAATTGCGCGTGTTTTGTATCATATTGATAGATACAAATTATTTTGGAAGATAAAAGATTTTGTGCAGATTCGAGTGCCTTGGCTAGACTGGCTTGCAAATCAGCCTGACTGAGAATGCCGAACAAATTTTGAATAGCCAGGGTAAATTTTTCTTGCCAGCTCTGATCTGCTCTTTGGCGTTTATATTGATCTTTCGGAACAAAGGTAAGCAAATGCCAGTTTCCTGCGGTATCCAATGAGGTTCCATGGATCAAGACATCAACCGGTTCACGCAGATGTCTTGTCAGAGTAGTTTCATGATCGCCGGGAGTAACAATTTCATATTTGCTAATATCTGGAAGTAAATCATCCAGGTTTATCCTGGCAATTTCAGCCAGAGAATATGCAGTAAGTTTAAGGAATTCCGAATTTACAGATAAGACAGCATTGTGGCGCGCTTCAATAATCATCGCAGGCAATGTCAGCGTATTCAGCAGAGCACTTAGTTCATTTGCTCCCGGGTTTTTCCCTCGCCAGATGGATTGAATTGAGGTATGAGGAGATAACAGGTTACTCATGGTGCTTCTGATTGGCATGTCTCAGATGGGCAGGCAGAATGCCTTCCATCGCCCGATATTTCGCAACGGTTCGGCGGGCAACAAAATAACCTTCTTTCGCCAGAAGTTCTGCCAAGTCAGTATCACTTAATGGATGGGTTTCATTCGCAATGATCCCTTGCAGGGCAGTGCGGATATGCAAACTACGATCAAAAAATTTTGCAAATGGGACAATTCTCCCGTTTGGGAGCTGGATTGCTTTATTGGATACAGCTCGTGAAATGGTGGATTCGTGTACTTCCAACTCTTTTGCCAATTGAGCACGGGTAATCGGTTTCAGGTCACCTTCGCCATGCAGAATGAATCCCTTTTGTAATGAAGCAATTCGCGACATCAATCGTTCCATGGTGTGGTTACGCTGCTGCAGACACTTCACAAATAAAGATGCCCGTTCCAGATCCGATTTCCAATCATCCACTTTTTCAGTGGTCACTTCTTTAATTGCCTGGCGAAACATTGGATTTATTCTTAATGTGCCAGAAATCGGCATGATGATCTCAACAACCAGAGGACCGGCTACATCTTCATTCAAATGGTTAATGACAATATCTGGCCTATGGTACACCTGGTCATTTCCTTTGCTCTGCTCGCGGGAATCTCCCCAATGCGACCGAGCAGGAAATGGATTCAAATTGTTACCGATAAAGGTAGCGAGCTCTTGCACCGTTTTGATATTCGTTTTTAGAAGGTGAGCCAGATCAGAATATTGGTGACGGCTGAGAAGATGGATTCCTGAACGGATCGCTTCCTCGGCAAGTGGAGGCACGTGATTTGTTTCAGCGAGAACTTCAAGCTGGACTAACATTGCTTCTTGAGGAGAAGCGGATCCGACGCCAATAGGCTCAGCCCGTTGGATTAGTTTCTTCAATCCTTCCACTCTGGATGGTAATACATGGTGGTACTGTGCAACTTCTAATAAGGAAATGGTAAGCAAACCATCCTCATCCAAATGAGTAAGAATGTATGCTGCTAGTGCACGATCCGCCGGTTGGAGTTCGGGCGCTATTTGCCGGAGCACGAAGGTAGGCAGATCCTCGACTGCTGCTCCAATATTATCTTCAGGCATATCCTCTTCCGGAATCGCGCCGCTGGATATGAAATCTTCCCGAGGTGAGACGAACACAATCGGTTCACTTGAAAGGAGAGTTTTTGGGCGGGAACAAACTGGACAAGGCTCTTGATTTTGGAGTAATCGCCCGCAATTGGGGCAGCGTCTTTCCTCAACCATCTCAAGTGCAGGGTTAGATGCCAACTCCGATTCGATTTTCTGGTGGAGTTCTTCTGCTGTCAGACTGAGGAGAGTCATCGTCTGAGCCAGGTGAGCGGTAGTCAAGTGCCGGTGAGATTGATTCTGAAGTTGGAACATAGGCTTAGTATAGTATCCTTTTGCCAATGTTGCAACATTTATGCCCGGGCAATTTCCCCATCGAGAAATGATGTAATAGTTGATTATTCACTCTCTGGTAGAATTGATTGAGTATGAAACAGCAAATGGAAAACCAGATAACCATCATCGGCGGTGGATTAGCCGGCTGCGAGGCTGCCTGGCAGGCTGCCCAGGCGGGTATTCACGTAAATTTGTATGAGATGCGTCCTCTGGTACAGACAGGGGCACATAAAACTTCTGATCTGGCCGAATTGATTTGCTCCAATTCACTCGGTTCCAACCTCCCTGATCGGGCAACCGGATTGTTATTACAAGAGCTCCGCAGCATGGGGTCATTACTCATTCAGGTAGCAGATCAGGTAAAAGTACCCGCGGGCGGTGCCCTGGCCGTTGACCGCGACCTTTTTGCAAAGACAATCACCGAAAAAATAAGCTCACATCCAAATATTACGGTTTTACGTGAGGAAGTCGTTTCAATTTCAGATCAGCCGACCCTTGTGGCTAGCGGACCTCTGTCAAGTCAGAATATACTGGATTCGATCCAGACTGTCATTGGCAGCGATTCACTCTACTTCTATGATGCAATTGCACCGATTATTGTTAGAGACTCAATCAATTTTGATATCGCATTCAAAGCTTCCCGTTATGATCGTGGTTCTGATGAAGGCGGTGATTACATCAACTGTCCACTGAACCAGGAACAGTATCAGACGTTTATCCATGAGCTCATCCATGCAAAACGAATCGATCTGCATGAATTTGAAAAATCTATCGATGAGGGTGTGAAAGCTGGTTCCAGCGTTTTCTTTGAAAGATGTCTGCCAATCGAAATTATGGCATCACGGGGTGAAATGGCAATGGCTTACGGTCCAATGCGACCGGTTGGAATAACAGATCCCAGAACCGGCAGATGGCCTAAAGCAGTTGTTCAACTCCGGCAGGATAATTTGATTGACAGTTTATATAACATGGTTGGGTTTCAAACCAATTTGACATTCCCAGAACAAAAGAGAATTTTTCAAATGATTCCGGGCTTGGAAACTGCCGAATTTATTCGGTATGGCCAAATGCACCGAAATACTTATCTCAATGCCCCCGGTTCTTACAATAGCAGCCTGCAGCACCGGTACTCACCCAAATTTATTTTTTGCTGGACAGGTCATCGGTGTGGAAGGGTATGCAGGCAATATTGCCTCAGGTTTACTGGCGGGCAAGAATATTGCTCGTCATATTCGAAATCAACCGTTATTTGTTTTACCTGCCACAACCATGATTGGCGCGATTCTGCACTACATCACTCAGGTCGATCCAGATCAATTTCAACCTATGAAAGCAAATTTTGGTTTACTCCCGGCTCCAATCCATCCTCGCAAGCTTGCGAAAAGGGTCAAGTACAACCGTATGGTTGAAGCTGCGACACAAGTGTTGAACGAATATCTCTCCTCGATGGATTGGCACTCATGAAGATCAAGATTGTACTCTTATCGCTCGGGTTCCTTGTGATTTTCCTGCTCGGAGGTTACCTTCTGAGAAAACATGAAAGTGCAAAGAAAGTAACATTCAACGGTGACCGATCTTACCAGGATGTAATCACCCAGGTTGACTTTGGCCCACGGATTCCAGGGTCAGAAGCCCACGAGGAACTAATCGCCTGGAGCATCACTGAATTCACGAAAGCAGGTTGGAATGCAGCTGAAGTATGGGATTATCAATCCGGGCATCAAGTAAAGAATGTTGTCGCCAAAAAAGGGAGCGGGGAGCAGATTATCATCCTTGGTGCTCATTTTGACTCACGCATGATTGCTGATCGAGAATCAGTTGCGACTACTGAAGCTGTTCCTGGCGCGAATGATGGCGCTTCAGGTGTTGCAGTACTGGTCGAGCTAGCCCGGGTTCTAGAAATCCCATCTGAAATCCAGATCTGGATGGTTTTATTTGATGCAGAAGACCAGGGTGATTTGTACGGCTGGGATTGGATTTTAGGATCGAGTGCCTATGCGGAATCACTGGACATTATTCCTGCTGCGGTGGTTGTGGTGGATATGGTGGGGGATACTGATCTTAATTTAAGAAAAGAACAAACTGGAGACCAGGAATTGGTCGATCAGATCTGGAAGATTGCAGCTGATTTGGGTTACAGCGATTCGTTCATTGACGAACCCGGATATGGAATGCTGGATGATCACACTCCATTTCTAAACCGCGGATTTCGAGCGATCGATATCATTGATTTTGATTATCCGTACTGGCACACATTGAGCGATATGCCCGAACATGTCAGCCCGCTGAGTTTGGAGATAGTTGGGCGTACCATTGAAACCTGGATCGAAGATTATACCGATCCAAACTGAATGAAATTCTATAGTTTCTTGCAAAAACACGTACTAGATTGATATGATTAGTGGATTATCCAATAAGGAATGAAATATGGCAGATGAGAAAATTCAATTTAGACCGGCTGAACGGATTGCCCATTTTGAACCGTACTATTTCACCGGGTTAAACCAGCGCATTACTGAACTTAGAAATCAAGGTAAGGATGTGATTCGGATTGATATTGGATCACCTGATTTACCCCCGGCAGATTTTATTGTGGACACACTCGCAAAATCAGCGCGAAACCCAGATGCCCATGGCTATATGCCTTATGCTGGGTCGTTGAAATATCGCAAAGCTGTCGCTAAGTATTATTTAGATCGCTTTGGTGTGAAACTCGACCCTCAGAAAGAAGTATTGACCCTCATTGGCTCCAAAGAAGGGCTTTTCATCCTCAGTCAGGTGATGCTCAACCCTGGTGATGTAGCACTTGTGCCAGATCCGGGATACCCGGTTTATTTTAGCGGCACGGAGATCGCTGGAGCAGAAATTGTCCGCATGCCGTTACTCGCAGAAAATGGATATTTACCTGACTTGAAAAAAATCCCAGCAGATAAATTAGATAGAGCGAAAATCATCTGGGTCAATTACCCGAACAATCCGACTGGAGCAGTGGCGGATGAGCAGTTTTATCGCGAATTAATAGAGTTTGCGCATAGGCATAAGATACTGATCGCGAGCGATGCCCCATATGTAGATATTTGTTACGATGGATATCGTGCCCATTCCATACTAGAGTATGAAGGCGCACGGGAAGTCACCGTTGAATTTAATTCATTATCCAAAACATACAATATGGCTGGTTGGCGGCTTGGAATGGTGGTAGGGAATGCTCAGATCATCGAGTTTTTGAGTAACTACAAAAGCCAGGTGGACACTTCTCAGTTCCAGGCGGTGATGGATGCCGGAGCGATTGCGCTCACCGAAGACCAGGGTTGGTTGGAAGAACGGAATGAAATCTACCAGTATCGTCGGGACATCATTTTGCGTAACTCTTAATAAACTTGGGTTGGAAGTCGTCCCACCCAAAGCCGCAATCTATGTTTGGGTGAAGCTCCCGCAAGGAAGGAATGATCACGAGTTCTGTGACCAATTACTGGCAGAAGCAAATGTGAGCGCGACCCCAGGATCTGTTTATGGCCAATATGGGGCCGGGTATATTCGAATATCTTTATGTTCATCTACTGAGAAGATCTCTATTGCAATGGATCGGTTTCATGATTGGATGATGAAAACCGGTTAACTATGGCAAAAAAACAACCTGAAACAACAAAAAAACCAATCGAAAAAGCATTTCTGGTCGGAGTTGAATTAAAGGGATCCAACTCTCTCCTAACATTGGATGATTCTTTAGAAGAATTGGGCTTACTGGCAGAGACCGCCGGGTTAGAAGTGGTTGGGATTCTGACCCAGAAAATGGATAAACCTGCTGCGGGTACGTTTATCGGCTCCGGCAAGGTCGAAGAATTGAAGATGTTGGTGGAAGATTCTGAAGCTAATGTCATTATCTTTGATAACGAATTATCACCTCGCCACCAACGAGAATTGGAAAAAGTCTTTCGTGACCAACTCCAGGTGATGGACCGCACCGGGTTGATTCTGGATATTTTTGCCCAGCATGCAAGTACCCGAGAGGGCACACTCCAGGTAGAGCTGGCCTATTACGAATATCGCCTGCCGCGCCTAACCCGTGCGTGGACCCATCTGGCCAGACAGGCTGGTGGTGGTGGTGGCAGAGCCGGCGGTGTTGGCGGTGTTGGTTTACGCGGGCCTGGCGAAACACAATTGGAAGTGGACCGTCGTCAGATTAATCGCCTCATTGTTCAGCTCAAAGAAGAAATCGAGTCAGATCCGTGAGCATAGGTCAAGGTATCGGCAGCAGCGCAAACGCAGCAAGACACCGGTAGTAGCGTTGGTGGGTTATACCAATGCAGGCAAATCGACCTTGTTGAATAAGCTTTCCAAAGCAGAAGTGTATGTCGCTGATCAGCTTTTTGCCACCCTGGACCCGACAACCCGCCGAGTGACCCTACCCGATAAAAAAGTGATATTAATGACCGACACGGTTGGGTTTCATTCAGAAATTGCCTACCCAACTGATTGCGGCATTCCGGGCGACACTCGAAGAGATCGCGGAAGCGGATGTGCTGCTGCATGTGATTGACGTGACCCATGCCAACGCGCAGGAACAATCGGCTGCGGTCATGCAAACCCTGGTGGATATCGGCGCGGGGCATATTCCCATGATCTATGTCTTGAATAAAGTAGATGCGCTGACAGATACTGTCATGCTCGATCAGTTTAAGAATGAAAACCCGGATTCGATAGCGATTTCTGCAGTCACCGGGGAAGGGCTGGATGAGCTTCTGGCAAAAGTGGACCAACTTTTATTCGAGACATTTATCCCCCTTAAAGTAGTGTTACCCTACAAAGAAGGTCAGCTAATCTCGTTGTTCCATGAAATGGGGCAGGTAGATTCCATCAAATATGCTGAAAAGGGTGTGGAATTAAAAGGACGTTTACCCATCCGCCTCTTAGCCAGATTCCAAGCGTATCACAAAATAATATTTCCGAGTATTGATTAAACAAAAAACCGCTCATCGCGGTTATTTTGTTTCGATCCGGTTGAAATTAGCTCTTCTTGGAATCTTTTTCAACACTGATCACTTCGCGTCCCTGGTAATGCCCGCATTTGGGGCATACGGTATGGGGAAGACGCATTTCACCACAGTTACTGCATTGAACCAGATTCTGTGGGGTCAGTGCATCTTGTGAACGGCGGCGATCACGGCGACCTTTGGATAATTTGCGTTTTGGCTGCGGAACCATCTTTTACTCCTGTCAGGTTATCACATTTTCAGTGTATTACGGCATTTGAATTAAGCGTGAGGATTATACTTGAGGATTGGATGGTCGTCAAGAAGTTGATCATTTTTGTAAGTGGGGGACTAGAGAACTAAGGGTCATGCGAGCCACACATCTAGTATATTTTTTAAAATCTGGTTTTGTATCATACAAAATTACCCCTTGAATCTTTTCGTTTATGTTGTATACTGTTTACGTATATGAACGATTATGATTGATTATGATCGTTCTGCGCAGAGGAGCACCATGACCATAGCCATTTCCAACACCGAACGCCAGCAAAAAATATTCCAGATGGTCGAAGAGCAGGGCAGAATTGCGATCGCGGAGATTTGCGAAGCCTTTGGTATCAGTGAACCTACTGCTCGACGAGATCTGGATTTGCTCGAGCACGAAGGAAAAATCCAGCGTGTGCATGGCGGGGCTCTACTTATCCGAAAAGCAGCTCCGGAAGAACCGATTCTTCGCCGCAGCTCCGAACAAGAAAACGAGAAAGAACGCATTGGCAAAGCCTGCGCGGCGCTGATCCAGAATGGCGATACCGTATTTCTAGGCACCGGTACCACCGTCCTGCAGGTAGCAAAAAATCTGGTGGGGCGGCCGCTGACCGTAATCACCAACTCACTTCCTATCATCAATCTTATTCGCCGATTGTCCAGAAATCAACCTGATCGCACTGGGTGGCATCTTCCGTTCCAGTGAACGATCATTCATCGGTCACATCACCGAACAAGCCCTCAAAGACCTACGGGCAGATAAAGTCATTATCGGCATCCATGCCATCAGCATGGAACACGGCCTCACCAACGACTACCTCTCTGAAACCATGACAGACCGAACCATCATCCAGATGGGGCACCAGGTAATTGATGGTTGCCGACCATACCAAATTTGGCCGGATCTCCACTGTGTATGTATCACCGGTGGAAAAAGTGCACACCATCATCACAGACAACCTGGTAGATCCTAATTTTTTGGATCTACTGAAAGCCAGGAACGTCGAGACAATTCTTGTCGTGTAATCCAAGGTTGTTTTATGAAAGGAGGGTATAGACCCCAGATATTCGCTCATTGTATTCCATAAAATTCAGTCAATCTAATCCAGGAGAAGAAACCAAGATGAAACCATCCAAATTATTTGTGGTACTTTCTGTAGTTTTGTGCCTTTCATTTGTATTGACTGCCTGTGGCGCTCCTGCCACAGCAGCACCTGCAGCCGGTAGAAGCAAGCTCCGCTGCACGCTGTGAAGAACCTGCGGCGCCAGCTGCTGAAGCTCCTGCAGCCGAAGCTGCGCCCGCAGCAGCCGAAAAAATCACTGTGATCTTCCCGAAGCATGAAGCGGATATTAAGGGAGCCTTCGAAGCCCGCATCCGTGAATTTGAAAAAGAATCCGGCATCACAGGTTGAATTGATTCAGAGCGACTGGGATTCTGTCGCAAACCGGGTTGTGCCTGAAATGGCCACCAAGGGTTCAGCTTATGATGTCGTCGAATTTGATAACGGCTGGGTGGCTGAATGGTGCGGTGCAGGTTGGGTTACTCCATTGAATGATTATATGGATGCTGGTTACACCGATGGGATGATCCCCGGTCTGGTGGATCTGTTCTCCTGCCCGGATGGAAAACTCTATGGTGTTGTCTGGAACAACGATACCCGCTTCTTCCACTACAATGCCGCCAAACTGCCGGAAGCCGGTTTCGCCGAAGCTCCCAAGACCTGGGATGAATTCACCGCTCAATCACTCGAAGCCCAGAAAAAGGGCGTTGTGAAATATGGCATGGCTCCATTCTGGAACCAGGAATGGTCATTGGCAATGAATTCCACTTCTGGACCTATGCTTTTGGCGGCGAATTGGTGGATGATAAGGCCTGCATCACGTTTGATAAAGACCCGAATACCCTCAAAGCCGTCCAATACATGATGGATTCCCTCAAGAATGGCGTCTCCGATCCGGCCGGATTGACCTACAACCAGGCTGCTGCCCAGGACCTGTTCCTCAAGGGCGATACCCTCTTCATGCCCCAGGGTATTGCTGGTCTGATGGCTTACACCAAAGACGCCACCCTTTCCAATGTCGATGGACAGGTCAAGATCGGTCTGGTCCCCGCGGTGGAAGGTGGAAAGAGCGCTGCCCTGACCCTTCCTGAAGCGTATGCGATTCCGGTGAATTCACAACACAAAGAAGCTGCCTGGAAATTCATCCAGTACATGACCAGCAAGGAAACCAACAAGAAACTGGCTCAGGAAATTGGCGTACTTGCCGATCTGGGTTGACCTGTACGCTGATCCAGACTTGACCGCCACCTATCCGTTCTGGGCAGATTTCCAGGCTCAGTTGACCACCGCCCGTGGTCTTTCCAAACTGACCTGGTATAGCGATTTTGTGGATATCTCCACCGCCGAACTTGCATAAAGCACTTGCCGGCGAACAGACTGCACAAGCTGCCCTGGATGCTATGGCATCCCAACTATCCAAGTACAACTGTGTTCCGTAAGTTAATTAATTTTACCGGGGCTGCTATTTTGCAGCCCCGGCTTCTGATCTGTTATCAGATAACCGATGAATAATCCACGTAAATCAATTCGCTGACAATCAGAACGTAGTTTGGGATGGATACTGTCCTTCCGGCCTTACTCGCCATTCTTGGAATTATTCTTGTTCCGATGATTCAATCCCTGTGGCAGAGTTTCTTACAAAAGGATCTCGCCAGACCGCAACTCAATGCTTTTATTGGTTTATTGAATTATGTTGAATCTATTCAAAGACTGCCCGCTATCTTCATTCATTATTTGCCACATTCAGATTTTCGTTGCTTTCAGTTTGTATTGAATTGATCCTGGGTGTTGCGATTGCGCTGGTGTTGAATAAGAATTTCGTCGGCCGTGGTTTTGTACGCGGTTTGATGATCTTACCCTGGGCTATGCCTTCGATCGTCAATGCGGCCATGTGGAAATGGATCTACAACGCCGATTACGGCGCTTTGAATGCACTGCTGTCCCAACTCGGCTTGATCCAGCAATATCAAATTTGGCTGGCTGATCCATTCTGGTCAACTGCATTGATCATTCTGGCCAACGTCTGGAAAGAAACACCTTTTACCGTGATCATGGTACTGGCTGCACTGCAAACCATTCCCGAAGATTTGTACGAAGCCGCCAGAGTCGATGGCGCATCTGTCTGGCAATCATTTCTGAATATCACCATCCCGTTGATCTTACCGGTCTTGATGATCGTCAGCATGCTTCAATTTATCTGGGGATTTCAGACCTTCGAGTTGATTACCATCGTCACTGGCGGCGGGCCGTTCAGCACGACCGAAATGGTCACCTTGCGGGTATATGCGACAACTTTCCGATCGCTGCGGTTTGGCTACGGATCGGCCATGGCGTATCTGACCAGTCTGTTCATCCTGATTCCGGCAGTGATCTATATCCGCTCAGCGTACAAGAAGATCGTGGAGTACTGATGAAAATCAATAAGAAAATTCAATCGCGTATTGTTATATCTGGTCGTGCTTCTGATTGTCGTCTGGACGGTTGCGCCATACCTCTGGTTGATCATCTCGTCCTTCTCTTACAAAATTGATCTGGTCACCGTTCCGCTCAAGTGGATTCCCTCCCGAATCACTTTGGACAACTACCGGGCTCTCTTTTTTGCGAATGGGATGGAGAATGCGAATGCCCGTCTGTTCCTGGGATCATCTGAAAAATTCGGCAATCATTTCCATAGCCACCATGCTGATCTGCCTACCATTGGGTGTGATGGCCGCTTATTCCGCTTCTCGTCTGAAATTCAAGGGCAGCAATGGCGTGGTTTTGACCAGCATGATTACCCAATTGATTCCGCCGATCGTTCTGGTCATTCCGCTTGTATGTGATCATGCGCAAATTTGACTTGCTGGATAAACACCTCGGTCTGATCCTGGTCGATATCAGTATCGGTCTGCCGCTGGTGATCTGGCTGATGCGCGGATACTTCGCTTCCATTCCTGCCGACCTTGAGAATGCCGCCCGAATTGACGGCTGTACTTATCTGAGTGCTTTATGGTCGGGTGGTTTTACCATTAGCTGGGCCGGGTTTGGTGAGTGTGATGATCTTCGCATTCATTGCCTCGTGGAATGAATATATGTATGCCTTCATTTTTACCAACGTGGAGGCAAAGACACTACCGGTATCTGATCGGCGAATTCAGCACCAAATTGGGTCTTGAATATCTCAAGATCGCTGCTGCAGGTGTACTGGCAAGTCTGCCGCCTGTAATCCTGGCGCTGTTCTTCCAAAAATTTATCATCCGCGGGCTGACCTCCGGAGCGGTTAAATAAAATAGGTTGAATCTGATGATGGAACTCACTGATTTCAAGCCTAAGTCCAAACTTGTTGTCAAGGAAACCGTCATTGATCGGCCGAAATTTCCGGTGATTGATGCCCATAACCATCTGGCAGAACCGTTCGGTGGCGGTTGGGATCAAAAACCGATCAACCAATTACTCGATCAACTCGATCAGGCAAGTATCACCCATTATGTCGATCTCGACGGCGGATGGGGTGAAGAAATCCTGATTAGACATCTTGAATACCATCAAAGCCAAAGCACCTGAGCGCTTCTCGGTCTTTGGCGGGATCAATTGGAATAATGGGCAGAATTGGGTGATGGTTTCGCTGACTGGCAGGCTGAACGACTGCTGTGTACAAAAAAATCTGGGGTGCGAGCGGTCTGAAAGTCTGGAAGGGGTTTGGTCTCCATGTCAAAGATCAAAATGGGAAACTGGCAGAAATCGATGATTGCCGGTTAGACCCGATCTGGCAGGCATGTGCTGAACTGGATTTACCGATTGTGATTCATATTGCAGACCCGGTGGCATTTTTTGACCCGATAGACGAAACCAACGAACGCTGGGAAGAGATTGGGCATGCATCCTGAGTGGGCATTCACAAGTCCACCTTTCCCTTCTTTCATGCACCTCATGGAGAGCTTTGCCCGATTGGTGGAGAGACACCCACAAACGACTTTCATTGGAGCACATGTGGGCTGTTATGCTGAGAATCTGGGCTGGGTGGCTGCTTTACTAGACCGATGCCCTAACTTCTATGTGGATATTGCCGCTCGAATTGGTGAATTGGGTCGCCAACCCTACAATGCCCGGCGGTTCTTTCTAAAATATGCCGATCGGATTTTGTTCGGTCTGGATCTTGGGCCAGATGTACCCAGTTATCGCATCAATTATCGATTCCTGGAAACCGACGACGAGTATTTTAACTACAATACCGGACCGATCCCTCTTCAAGGAAGGTGGAATATTCATGGATTGTTTCTACCTGATGATGTACTTCAAAAAGTGTACTACCGTAATGCAGAGAGGATCATCCTGAAGAAAAGTACCAATATTGAGGAGAGACATTGATGACACCCATTTTCCGTCCGGTAAGCGCAACATCCTTCACACTTGGTGATGACCAGGTAAAGCTCGCCAGTGTGGAATTTCATATATATTCCGCTGGAATGGATTTACTGGATGGGGCTGATATTCAAAACGGTACAACCTCCAAAAACACTACCTACCAGATCAATTCCACTATTCATCCCGGATTGATTGTTCAGTTTAAGTACGACTGTGGGCAAGGACAATTATCTTCAAATTAAATCTATTCTAGAGAATAAATCACAGAAGTAATTCAGCTAGATTCAATTACTTTTCCTTCCGTAACATTAGATCCAGTCCAATTTCCAGCTCAAAGCAAAGTTTGGACGATGCAAGGCGCAGCAGTCGCCTGGGGGCAGGATTTTGCATTTGAATTACCGATCCCATTTCAACGCGAACAATTACCTTGGTCACCTGCAAGATGCAGAGGGCGGTGGAATACCAGTCAATTATTTCTGGAACGAGCGAGGGGTTGGCGCTGATGCATCTCGAACCGGAACCGCAGGAATGGTACATGCCGGTGATGGGCGAATAAAAATGCTGTACGACCTCCTTTGAATTACGCCGAGATGTCCTGATTGAGCCTGGGCAATCATTCAATTACCTAATGTAGTGATCTCCGTCCACCGCGGCGATTTCTTCGAACCGCTGGCACTCTATACCGCAAGTTGATGTCCACTCGAGGGCAAATCCCAGCCCAACCCACACCGGCTTGCTTTGAACCTGGCTGGTGTTCCTGGGGCTACGAATTTGATGTCACAGCATCCCAGATGATAGGCGTTTTACCGGTTTTAAACGAACTGAATATCCAATGGCTAACGCTGGATGACCGCTGGTTTGATACGTACGGTGACTGGAATCCACGGTCAGATACCTTCCCTGGGGGCGGGGATGAAATGCGGACGGATGAACGATGCAATCCACGCGGCTGGGTAGATTAATCAGATCTGGTGGTATCCACTTGTGCGCTGAAGATGGGCACGGTAGAATGGGAGAGCCATACATACGCAGATCAGTCACATCTTGCAAGAACATCCGGATTGGGTGGTATCTGGATGAGTACGGTCAAGGTAGCGCGCAATAACCGTCACCTGGCCATGCTCTGCCCGGCATTGCCAGAAGTGCAGGAATATACCCGCAAATTGGTTGAGACATTTATCACGGATTGGGGATTTGACGGGCACAAACTGGATAACATCTACACCATGCCGGCCTGTCACAACCCGGCTCATCATCATACTCAGGCCAGAAGAATCGATTGACGCTTTTGGTGAAGTCTACAAGAATGATCTTCGATCTGACCCGACAGCTCAAACCCAATTCGGTCACCCAAATTTGCCCGTGCGGCACACCCATCACCCACAATCTGCTTCCTGCAGTCGACCAAACTGTCACAGCCGACCCGACATCATCTGCGCAAATTCGCCAACGGATTAAATTCTACAAAGCGTTGATGGGACGAAGAGCAGCAGTGTTTGCCGATCACGTGGAGCTATCGGATGGCAGTTGCGATTTTGCCAGCGAAATTGGCACCGGAGGAGTACCAGCTACCAAGTTTGTTTTCCCGGATGACGAAGGACTAAAGGCAACACTGAAGGAATATTGGAATTTCCCCTCCAGAAAAGACAGACGAATGGAAGAGCTGGTTGGACATGTATAACCGATACCGTCCTGCTGAAGGGCGAGTATCTGAACTTGTATGATACAGCTTTTGAATATCCCGAAGGACATGCGATCCGCAAAGATGGGAAGATGTATTACGGTTTCTATGCGTCAGAATTCCACGGTGAGCTGGAATTGCGGGGATTGACAAACTGGAAATTATCAAGTAATCGATTATGTCAATGGACAAGAAATTGGATGGGTTGCAATACAGATAAATCCGACCATTCGAACACCTTCAATCAGTCCGCGCTCTTAGTGGCAATTCCCGGTTCATCAGCCGGAAAAAGATTAATCAGAATACGAGGAACAATATGAAACAATCGGAATTATTTACTTATCGAGAAATCACCACCCAACCGATTGCCTGGGCTGAAGCCTACAGGTTGTTGAAGCAGTCTGCTAAACAGATTACTACATTGTTTGCACCAGGGATTTGACCAGGTAATCTTTACCGGATGCGGTTCCACTTATTACTTTCCCTGACTGCTGCGGCACTGTTCCAACAAATGACCGGTAAGATTGCCCGGGGGGTACCCGGCAGTGAACTTGTTACTCAACTCGTCTACCGTATTAAGCAATCAGAAAACCCTACTTGTTGCGGTTAGTCGTTCCGGTTCTACTACCGAGACTTCCGAGCTGTGGAGAAATTCAAACAGGGAACGTCAGGGAAGTGTCACTGCCATCACCAACTATGGTGAAGAACCACTGGCGGCCTTGGCGACCTAGCGCTCTGTTATCCCTGCTGGGCAAGAGACGAGTGTTGCTCAAACCCGTTCATTTGCATCAATGTACGTTGCAACTACGGCCCTAACCGCACTCCTTGCGGGCAAAATGATCTGTTATGCCATGAAGAAATTACCTCAAGTAGGTGAACGCCTTCTTGAAGGATTACTCCGGTCTGGCCCATTCCATCGGAGCGGATCTAAGTATTGATCGATTCTATTTCCTGGGTTCCGGCGTGCGTTATGGACTTAGCATGTGAAACCAACCTGAAACTGAAAGAAATGACTTTGACCCATAGCGAACCATTCCATTTCCTGGAGTTCAGTCATGGGCCGATGAGCATGGTTACTCCCAATGCGCTAATCATCGGCATGCTATCTGACGGTCAACGCGAGCACGAACAAAAGGTGATGGATGATATGAAAGCCCTGGGTGGTCGTATCCTTTGCTCTGGCCGAGGATAAAGCCGATGTTGAATTTTTGAGCCAGGTTCCAGAAGCTGTTCGTGGTGTTCTTTATCTGCCAGTATTACAATTGATGGCGTTTGAACGATCATTGCGTAAAGGGGTTGAATCCAGATAACCCTACTAACCTGAGTAAAGTCATTCAACTCGATTTCAACTAATTGGAATGAACAGAGGGATCAATCTCTGTATAGAAGAATAACCAAACAAAGGAGAGAATCATGAGAAAAATAGTCAATATCATTATTATTGTTTGTTCTGCTTGCTTTGTCTGCCTGCACCAGTCAACCAGCAGCCACCAGTGCCCCAGCAGCAGAAGCACCAGCTACCGGCAAACAGGTAGAAATCACCTTCAGTGCCTGGGGGGCTCCTGAAGAATTGGCGGTATGGAATCAGATCGTCACCGATTTTGAAGCGCCAATCCGAATATTAAAGTCAAAGTAGAAGTCTCAGACTGGACATCCTACTGGGATAAACTAAAGACCCAATTAGCTGCCAACACTCCGCCAGATGTTTTTGCAATGGATGCTCCTTTGTTTCTGGATTACCAAAGCCGAGGAGTACTTACTCAACATTCAACCATATATTGATCAAGAATCCTGGAATGCTGGATGGGATCTATCCACAGACCCTAGAAGCTTATAAAACCGTCCGAAGGATATTTCGGTCTGCCACGGGACTTTCAATACCATCGTCCTTTTCTATAACAAAGATATGTTTGATGCAGCGGGCGTTGCATATCCGACCGCCGATTGGACTTGGGACGATCTACGTACTGCCTCGAAGCAATTAACCAAAGAAGTGGATGGAAAAACCCAGTATGGTTTCTACTTCGATCAGTGGGATATGGAACCGGGATGGAGTGAAGCTCTCTGGTCGTATGGCGGCGATATTATCAGTGCGGATCATACTCAGACCCTGGTAGGCAGTCCCAGAATCGCGCCAGGCATGGCAGATGTTATCTGATATGGTCTTTGTTGACAAATCGGTTCCTGATGCGAATACGGTCGGTCAGTATGGATTCGATCTATTCCAGGCTGGTGTTGCTGCAATGACCCCGATGGGTCACTGGGCGGTACCCGGATACAATACCAGCGGATTTCAAGTACGATGTTGCTCCCATGCCAAAAGGTCCAGCTGGACCAGCTACCAGTGTAAATAGTGCAGGTTTTGTGGTCGCCAAAGATTCCAAACATCCAGATGAAGCTTTTGCATTCATAAAGTATGTTTTAAGTGCATCTGGTCAAACCAAACTGGCAGAGCTTGGTTTTGCCTGCCCGGTGTTGAAATCGGTTGCTGAGATCCCCGTCTTCCTTGAACAAAAGGATTCGGAACTCAACCAGCAAGTATTCCTGGACTCACTGGCATTCTCCCACATGAAACCGGTTTTCAAAGGATACGATGAATGGGCTTCGGTGGTAGGTGACGGAATGGGTGCTGTTTGGCGTGGTGAAGCTGAACTAAATCCAACCCTGGATCAAATCGTAATAGATGCTGATGCTGTTTTAGCTAAAAATAAATAATCCATTTGCCGTAAGGGCGGTGTGTTAGCATCGCCCTTACGGACCTATTCCTGGTTGAAGCATTTGTAGTTATCAGGCATAAATTGGAGTGATGAATGGAATATGGATTAAAACCGCTTGGACGGGAAAAGTTCTGGTTGTGGATGATGCTCGTCCCTACACTCATTGGTCTGATATTCGGCGTTTTCGGCTCCATCATGGCGACGCTGGCTCTCAGTTTCACGCATTGGGATTTGTTAACCCCACCCAAATGGGCTGGAGTGTTGAATTATGTTGCTCTATTCAATGATGCAAAGATGACGAAAGCTCTGCTGAATACTTTCAAATTCAGCGCTTTGTATGTGCCGGCGGTTGTGATCGTTTCATTGTTTGTAGCTGTGCTGCTTAATCGTAAAATCAGAGGGGTCTCTATCTTTCGTACAATTTATTTCCTCCCTACAGTTACTTCTGCGGTTGCA
The DNA here is from genome assembly GCA_963818305.1 of uncultured Chloroflexia bacterium. Taxonomy (GTDB): domain Bacteria; phylum Chloroflexota; class Anaerolineae; order Anaerolineales; family Anaerolineaceae; genus DAIOEK01. The sequence continues at coordinate 51,003 of CAWFRQ010000009.1, read as the reverse complement.
ACTGCCCTGGTGTGGAATTTCATATATGGCAAAGATACCGGAATCCTGAATTATCTAATACAAATAATGGGTTTAAATCCGGTTTGTTGGTTGTGCACGAATAATGTGTTACCGGCCTTGATTATTGTGAATGTCTGGGGTGCCATTGGAGAAGGGATGGTGATCTTCCTGGCGGGGTTAACTGCGGTTCCTAAAGATTACTATGAAGCTGCCTCACTAGATGGAGCGAGCAATATTAAGCAATTCTTTTCAATTACGCTCCCATTAATCACGCCAAGCATATTCTTTCAGGTCTTGATGACAACCATCAATGCTTTTCAGGCGTATGACTACATATACATGCTAACCCGACGTGGCCAGGGCGATAGCTCCTTCCCGGTTGTGGTGTATTCAATTTATCGTAACGCCTGGACTTTCTTCAACTTCGGAGGGGCGAGTGCACAAGCAATTGAATTGGCTGTTTTTGTAATTCTCCTAATGATTTTCTACTTCTGGCTTGAAAAACGATTTGTAATCTATGAATAGGAGAGGGACATGAAATTAAAAACTCAAAAATTCACCCTCGATTTTGTTACATATGCATTACTTATCCTTGGATCTATCATTATGGTTGGGCCGTTTCTATGGATGGTATCCACTTCGTTTAAATTACCGGCAGATCAATTTTCGCGGACATTGATCCCACCGCATTTCACCTTACAGAATTTTCGCGACTTGTTTTCGGTTGATATTAATTTTACTGTTTTATTCAGCAACAGCGTAGTCATTTCTTCACTCATTACAATTGGACAGATCGTAACCTGTGCAATGGCAGCTTTTTGCTTTGCAACGGTCAAGTTTAAAGGCCGCAACTTCCTATTTACTTTACTTCTCATCACTATGATGATTCCAGCCCAGGTTACCCTGATACCGAATTTTATTGTATTCAAATGGCTTGGGCTGATTGGGTCTAGTGTGCCACTCTGGCTCCCTGCCACCTGGGGTGGAGCTTTCGGGACATTTCTGCTGCGCCAATATTTCTTAACCATTCCGCGTGATTTGGTAGAAGCTGCTCGCATGGATGGAGCTTCGTTATTTCAGATATTTTGGAAAATCTATATGCCCATTGCTCGTCCGGCACTAGCTGCTTTGGCCATTTTTACTTTTCAGGGTGCCTGGAATGACTTACTCCACCCGCTTGTATACATGCCAGCAGTGCCAAATACTACATTAACTGTTGGGTTAGCATTCTTCCAACAACAGATTAATCAGAGCGGTAAGTTTACAGTACTCATGGCCGGGGCGCTGATCAGTATTCTGCCTTTAGTTTTGGTATTTTTCTTTGCCCAAAAGCAGTTTATCGAAGGACTTGCTCTGGGTAGCGTCAAACGCTGAGATTGGTGATGCAAGTTATTGCTTTATGAAATGGAGAAGTGAGATGCCCGTTTATGATTTATTGGTCGTTGGAGAAATTAATCCAGACTTGATCTTGAATGGCAAATTTGATCTTCAATTCGGGCAAACCGAGAAGCTCGTTGATTCAGCTGAATTGACAGTTGGATCGTCTTCTGCAATATTTGCTTGCGGAGCTGCCAGGTTGGGGTTGAAAACAGTTTTTGCAGGGATTTGTGGAGATGATTTATTCGGTGATTTCATGTTGAAGAAGATGCAAGAACGCGGGATTGATACCTCTCCGGTAGAAGTTGTGCCCGGTGGGACCACAGGATTGAGTGTGATCTTAAATCAGGGTGCTGACAGGATGATTCTAACTAATCCCGGATTGATCACTGCCATGACAGCAGAAAGGGTGAGCGACGACCTGCTGAAATCTGCCAAACATATCCATGTTGCATCTTACTTTATGCAAGAGAAATTACGTCCCGGACTACCTGGTCTTTTTCAGCGCGCAAAAACTTTCGGATTAACAACCTCATTGGATACCAATTTTGATCCGGATGGGGGCTGGCAAGGATTGCAAGATATCCTGCCTATCACAGATATCTTCTTCCCAAATGAAAAAGAAGCCCTCGCAATTACGCAACGAAAAAGCCCGGATGAAGCTATGCTGTATCTTTCGGGTATTTGTCAAACGACCGTGATGAAATGCGGTGAACGCGGTGGTAAGGTAATTTATGACAAGCGTAACTTTTTATCGGTTGGACCCATCCAGGTTGACGTGGTTGATACAGTTGGGGCTGGAGATAGCTTTGATGCTGGATATCTCTACGGATACACTCAACGGATTGGATCAAGAAAAATCGCTTGCGGCTGGGTGTAATCTGTGGTTCATTATCTACCCGCGCATCAGGCGGAACGCAGGCACAGGCAACTCTTGCCGAGGCTAGTCAATACATGGCACTGTGAAAAACAAAGGTAAAACCATGCTTCATCCTCTCCGCCAAATCATTATCCAAACACCTAACCGGGAATAATCTGGGAATAACGTCCTTGTGTACAGCCCATCCAATCGTTCTCGAGACTGCCTTTCGCGGTGCTTGCAAAACTGGAAAGCCGGTTCTGATTGAGGCAACCTGCAACCAGGTCAACCAATATGGTGGATACACCGGTATGCAACCAGCGGATTTCGCGACATTTTCTGCAAGGATTCGTGGAGAAAACCGGCTTGCAGCCTGATCAATTGATCTTGGGTGGTGATCATCTGGGACCATCTCCCTGGCAAGCATTGCCTGCGCTGAAGCGATGAATAGAGCAGAGAGCGATGATCAAAGCCTTTGTTGAAGCTGGATTCACGAAAATTCACCTGGATTGCAGTATGCATCTTGGGTGGGGATAATCCAACCCGCGTACTGCCGCCGGAACTAGTCCGCAGAACGATCTACCAGTCTAGCAGCAGCAGCCGAAGCAGCCTGCCTGCACGGTCGAGAGTTGGTATATGTAATCGGGACTGAGGTTCCAGTTCCCGGCGGTGCCAGGGAACACCATGGTCTCGAGATCACTACGCCGCAAGCAGCAGATGAGACAATCAAATTGACGCGGAATGCATTCTTTTCTAAAAACCTTCTGTCTGCCTGGGAAAGAGTGATTGCTGAGGTCGTTCAACCCGGGCGTAGAATTTGGTGATGATTTTGTCATCGACTTTGATCCAACCAAAGCAGACGGCTTGAGTGATTATATTGAAAGACAGGCAGGATTGGTTTTTGAAGCTCATTCAACCGACTACCAGACCGGAGAAAACCTGCAAAAGCTGGTAGAAGGTCATTTCGCCATCCTTAAAGTTGGTCCTGAATTGACTTTCGCCTACCGCGAAGCAATATTCGACCTGGCGCAGCTGGAAAGAGAATGGTGGAACCTACAGCCACAATCGAATTTATTGAGACGTCATCGACTCAGTCATGTTACAATCATCCGGAGAATTGGCAGAAATACTATCATGGCAGCTCTGGCTGAGCAAGCATTTGCCCGGAAATACAGCTTAAGTGATCGGATTCGCTATTATTGGCCGCAACCGGAAATCCAGACGGCGATGGGAAAAATGATTGCAAATTTGAAGAGCAAACCCAGATACCAGATTTCGTTACTATAGCCCACCGTGATATTTGTCCCGATGCAGTTAGAGGCAATCCGCCTCGGATCGAGAAAATTACGGCTGCTGATCCAGCAAGCCAGCTCATTGCAAACCTTCTTATTGAGGACGTGCCTACATAGCTCGAGTTAGATATTCAAAAGGACGGTTTGGCGGCAAGTTGATACTGACTGATTTTAGCTTAAAACCAACCCTTTTTCTTGAAGTAACCCAGCATTCCAAAAAATATTGTACCAAATAAAATCCATACATAAAGGTAGCCGTATTTCCAGTGGATTTCTGGAAAATGTGATGAAATTCATTCCGTACACGCCCGCAAAGAAGGACATTGGCAGGAAAATAGTCGATACCACAGTCAGGGCTTTCATAATCTCATTCAAGCGGTTTGAGGTGGCTGAGAGATAGATATCCAGCGTACCAGAAACGATGTCACGTACGGATTCGATCAAGTCTTGAATACGCACCAGGTGATCGTAGATATCACGATAATAAATGCGATGTTTGTCTGCGATATGGGGGAATTCATCCCGACTCAGACGATTCATGATCTCACGCTGTGGGCTGATGATTCTGCGCAGTGAGAGGGTGGAGTGTTTCAATCCCAGAATTCTGGATAGGGTCTCAGGATTTGGTTTCTCCAATACCCGGTCTTCCAACCATTCAATTTCATCGTCCATCTTATCGATCAGGGGCATGTAGTCATCCACCAGGGCATCTAAAATAGCATGGCACAGGAAATCTGCACCATGAGACATGATACGTTGGTCTTTGTCCAACCGAGACCAAACTTGCTCCACAGGAGGCATTTCGTTTGATCGGTAGGAAGTGACCACAAAATTCCTGCCTAAAAACAGGTCTAACTCATTCATATCCAGGTTTTCTAAGATTGCCATGATCTGGGATGAGGGCATGCGCGATGATAAAGATATAGTCTTCGTAGTCATCTACCTTCGGGGTCTGGTAACCCTCACTCTGACAGTCTTCAATTGCAAGCGGGTGAAAATGACAGAAATCCTTGAGGTAGACTTATCAGTTCGTCGCTGATCTGGGTTTTCCAGGTTGATCCACAATAAGCCGGCATCAGTCGCAAAGATGGCGGCGATTCGATCTGTAGAAAGATCGTACTCCTGCTTACAATCTGGTTGGAAGTATATGGATCTAATCATGGATTTCCCTCAGCATGATTCAACTTGACATACACCTTGATTATAACCTGCTCCTTATAAGGTAATCCAAAACGGTTCCTGTCCAACTATTTGGCATGGTTGTCTTTACAATTCAATTAATTCATATATAATCGGCTAAATTTATTCCAAACGGACACTACGATGTTCACACACAGGTCACTAATCAATTGCCGTGCCATCAGTTCTTGTCCCAACAGTTTGTGAGACTTCCCGAATAGTTCGCTCAATTCAATAGTCCCACAACTGGTGGGTCAATTCTGTATTTGAAGTAGGAAAGGGATTCCCTTTCCGGTTTTTGTTTAACTGTTGATGGCAATACCAATTTCTTTATTGTTATAAGGAATGTTTATGATGAATATTCGAACAGATACCGATGACTATCATTTTGATGGATTTGAACATGATTCTTGCGCCATATTCTTGAGTGTCCGCAAACAAGGGCAGAGCACATTCGGAACTTTAAAACGGAGTTTGGGAGCCCTGGTAAACATGGGGCATCGGACTGGTTTTGTTAACGGTGAAGGGGATGGCGCTGGAGTCCAGACCGACATTCCTCGCCGGTTGTGGGCCAAGAAACTTAGTCAGGCCGGTTTGCCATCCTATTTGTCTTCCCATCCGGGCTTTTGGGTAGGACATTTGTTGGTACCAGCCAATTCTCCATTCGTGAATTTGAAGCAGAAATTAGCCATGTATTCGAACAAGAATCGCTGGATTTGATGATATTTCAACCCGGACGGATCAGGGAATCAGCGTTAGGGCAGAGTGCCCGAATTAATCCACCTCAGTTCATCCAACTGGCAGGATATTCTGAAGCAGAAGGATTAGAAAAACGGCTGTTTAAAGTGCAATTAGATTTGGAAGCGAAGTATCCGATCCATTTTGCCTCTCTCAGCAATACCTCGGTAGTGTATAAAATGCGCGGATCGGTGGAAGCCCTCTCGCAGTTCTACCCGGATCTTCAAGACCACCAATATGATACTTCTGTTGTTCTTATGTCATGCTCGTTACTCCACCAATACCGTATCCACCTTTGAAAGAGCACAGCCTTTTGCTGTACTAGGGCACAATGGAGAAATCAACACAATCAACCGCTTGAGATTGGAAGCACAGGCAGATTGATGTCCATTTACCAAAAGATGGATCAGATTCGCAAGACTTGGACCGATTGATTCACACCTTGTGCGTTGAACATGGTCTGGATCTGGTAGAAGCGATGGAAATTGTGTTTCCACCAGTTCCGAGTCTCGTCAGGGACTTTCCACCAGACTTGAAGGCAGTCTATCAACGATATCGTTCGGCATTTGGTCCGTATGCGCAGGGTCCTGCAGGGATTTTAGCCAGATACCAGAATTCGATCGTTGCCAGTGTTGATGCATTAGGTTTGACGGCCGGTCTGGTTTATTGAAACCGAGAAAGAGTACATATTTAGTTCAGAACGTGGGTGCAATTCCGATGGATAACCTGGTGCGGGAGCCGAAAGCGCTCTCACCTGGGGAGAAGATGGCAATCCAAATTCATCGTGGTGAGCAGCCGCAAGTCTTCGATCATCCCAAAATTAGGCAGCATGTCATGGTGCAGTCATATCAACGTGAAGCTCCGCAATTGGCTACCCGTTATTGGACTGGATTACTTCCGGTGCAGCAAGATCCGATTGATCCCTAATTTAGAGCAAGAGAATAGCCGTCTCGCGCAAAAATATTTCAATCGTACCAAGTGAAAATGGATCGGGTCATCGGGATAACGAATTCGATCTGCCCAAATTCTCCAGATGTGACTATCCCTGTATTGGCTGCCAACGGTTGGTTAAAGGATCATCTGCAAGAAATTCAATCCTATGTAAGTGGATCACCTGAAGATCAGATCAGTTCGCTCGGATACGACGGTCCGCTGGCTGCGTTGAGTAAAACGAGGGTAAATCTGGCTGATTATTTCAAAGAGTCGGTTGCGGTTGTCACCAATCCGGCTATCGATCACGACCGGGAGCACGAAGCATTCTCGCTCAGTTCACTGGTTGGGATCTGCCCGAATATTGGCGAACCTCCCAACCTGAGTGATCCATTAGTTGAATTGTCATGCCCAATCTTGCTGGGCAGTACGGAACCTGAACGAGGATAGGATTCACAGAGAAGTTGCTGAAATATTTGGAACAAAGACGGTTCTTCAACTAGTTGAGCATTTTTCAGGAAAATGCACAGAAATTCAATATGGGATCACTCCTGGTGAAACAGCCAAGAAGCACTTGAAAGAATTGCTTCTGATGCAATAGCGGAGTGCGAAAATGGGAATGCGCTGATTTTATTGAGTGATCAGAAGATAACGACTGGTGAATTGGGTTGGCTTGATCCGCATCTGGTGATTAGCCGGGTGGATAGTGCTTTGCGAAGCAAAGACAGCTCATCTGGAAGGAATTTGCGACGGCAGGTCGGGATTGTCCTTTCCAGTGCATCGATTCGGGGATTACATGATATTGCACTACTCTCTGGTTTCGGTGCGGATGCAGTCTATCCGTATGCCATCCTCGCGACCATCTGCCTGGAAAACGATAAATCGCTTCCAATTGAGCAGCTTAGGACGAATCTGACCCGGTTGATGCAAAGTCTGACCGCCGGGTTGGAAAAAGTAATTTCGACTATGGGGTGCCACGAACTCCGGGGTTATGGCCGGATATGTAGCTCGATCGGGCTGGCTCCATCCATCGCCGAGATATTTGGCTGCCCTAATTATTTTGGGAGTGAATCGGTTGGTCTCACCTGGCAAAAACTGGATACTGAATCCAAGTACCCGGATGGAAATCCTCAGAGGGAATGCAAATGAAGATCGTCTGGTGCAGCAGAGCAGAATTTCACCCAAGTTCTGGAAATCCGTTCAAGAATACGCTTTAGCGCAAATTGGATATTCGGAAATTAAGAAGGTGTACCAAAAAGTCACCGAAGAAACCCCAGTCGCGCTCAGACACCTGGTTGGAATCCGCACATGTGAGTGATATCATCAGCCCCTCTGAAGTGGATCTGACCATCAACGGGAATGATTTGCCCGTGGTAATTGATGCCATGTCCTTTGGATCACAAGGCGAGGCTTCGTTCCGCTCGTATATTCATGCAGCAAGCAAACTGAATATCATCTGTATCAATGGTGAAGGCGGAGAACTCCCCGCAATTCTAGGCAAGTACAAGCGCTATCGGGGACAGCAGGTGGCATCAGGCAGATTTGGGGTCAATGCGGAGTTTCTCAATTCGGCGGATTTATTGGAGATAAAAATAGGGCAGGGTGCAAAACCGGGCGAAGGTGGGATGTTACCTGCTTATAAGGTGTCTGCAAAAGTAGCTGCTGCCCGCAAAACTCCGGAGAACATCACCCTGCTATCACCATCCAATAACCACGATCTGTATTCAATTGAGGATCTGGCTCAGTTGATTGAAGAGCTGCGTATGGTAAACCCAACTGCCCGGATCAGCGTCAAGATACCGGTAGTGCCTGGGATTGGTGTAATTGCGGTAGGCATCGCTAAAGCAGGAGCGGATATTCTAAATATCTGCGGATATGATGGCGGAACCGGAGCTGCTCGAAAACACTCTCTGCAATATGTGGGTCTGCCAGTAGAAATCGGTATCATCCAAGCACACAGAGCGCTCACTGAAGCAGGATTACGGAGTAAAGTTGAGCTCTGGGCAAACGGCGGGATGAAAACCGGACAGGATGTACTTAAGCTGATTTTGTTGGGTGCAAATCGAGTTGGTTTTGCCACGATGGTCATGGCTGCATTGGGCTGCACCATCTGCCGACAATGCAATCTGGGCACTTGCCATGTTGGAATCGCCACCCAGATTGAGACATCGGAGCAGGCTGCAGCCCAGGGGTTGAAGCAGTTTAAACCCAGAGATCCGGAGCAGGATTATGAGCGGATTATTCGTTTCTTCAGGGGAATGGCAGATGAGATTCGGCAGTTGACGGCACAGGTGGGTGAGACCAAACTACAAAACCTGGTTGGACGTGCAGATTTGCTGGAGCAGCTCCACCTGAAAGAAGAAATCGATCTCAGTCCGATGTTTACTCCGGTGAAAGTTCAGCCTGCACCTGCGCTTGAACCGGGTGTTGGAATCCTCTTGATTAGGCCACGTAACAGCCTGACGACCATTTTGAGTGATTTAATTCTGCAAACAATCCGTGCAAATGGTCGCGAAGTGACCTACCAGGATAATGTATCAGCCATCGACCGTGCCCTCGGATCACGACTGGCTGGTGAATTAATGCTCAAGCCTGAATTACTCAACCAGATTGACATGCTACACCTTCGGTTTGGCCCTTCGTCACTGGCAGGTAACGGTTTTGCAGCCTGGATTACGGAGAAAATTGATGTTCTCATTGAAGGGGGTGCACAGGATGGGGTTGCCAAAGGTGCACAGGGCGGAAAGGTAGCTGTGATGAAAGGATTAAACCACGATGGTTTGCGGATTGATGGCGCAGTTGGGAAAAGCTTTGCGTATGGGGCGCAAGGTGGTTTGCTGCTGGTGCAGGGTAATGCAGATGCGCGTGCCTGCGTGCGATTATCTGGTGCAAGAGTATTATTAGGCGGGGAAATCACCTCACAAGTAGATTCCCAGTCTGTTGAGTTGGGTGTCAATGCAAACCTAAAGGGATTTGCCTGTGAATACATGACTTCAGGTTTAGTAGTCATTCTGGGTGATCCCGGACCATTTGCTTTTTCTGGTATGACCGGTGGGGTGGTGTATCAGAAGCTAACCCCGGAATTTGGATTTGATCGTAACGCACTGCAACGTAGACTGGCGTTGGCTGCTCGAGTGAAGATTGAGGGTGTAGAGAATGAGGAAGATATCAAATCCATTCAATCTATGTTGAATGAATATGTGATGGTATTGGATAAGACATACCAATATGAACAAGCCGACCGGATGCGGGAATTATCTAGCGCCGAGGTTATCAGTAAGTACTTCTTACGGGTATCGGCGGCAAACTGATCTGGAGTAGCATTGATCGTGTGCTACAATCGGTAGAAATATCCCGTCAAGATAGGTTTGCCAATGATGACTGAACAACCGAAGAAGAATTTGCCAGCAATCGTTTTTGATCTGGGAGGGGTTTTGATGGATTGGAGCCCATATTACCTGTATTGTGATGTGCTAGGCCTTACAAGGCAACAGGTAGATCAATTTTTGGATGAGGTGGATTTTCGAGGTTGGAACATTCAGAATGATCGTGGTCGGGCTTTCGCTGAAACAACAGTCGAATTGAGCGAGAAATATCCCCACTATCACGAGTTAATTCATGCTTATGATGATCAATATCTGCTTTCCCTGCATGGCGCATTTCCAGAGGTGGTGGCGATCTTAAGAAACTTAAAAGAACTCTGGTCATAAGGTGTATGCACTGAGCAACTGGCCGGCTGAAAAATTTGCCCAAATTCGGGTCCAGCACGAATTTTTCGACTGGTTTGATGATATGGTGATTTCTGGAGAGGTTGGTTTAGTCAAACCAGGGCATGAAATATTTCAACTGATGCTGAACCGGATTGGTCAACCAGCTACGGAATGCATCTATATTGATGATCATGAGCCGAACATTCAAGCTGCAAATGATTTAGAATTTTCGACCATTTTATACGAAACACCTCAACAACTAGAGAATGAGCTAAATCGTTTGATCCCAAAAATGATCAAAGAATAATCGAATGGGAGGCGGTAAATTATTGCCAGATTCCCCATTCAAAAGCAGTTGGGTCTTCCATCATGGAGAAATCCCAGGGTTCCATTCCGAGTGCGAGAACAACCGGAAGTGGGGAAGCGGATTCCGGCTTTTTGCTTGGTTTGTTCCAATAGGGTTGGAGCATACGGGCAGAATGGGGTAGTCATGATCATGGAGACAACCAGGCTGTCTTCATTCACACTCACATTTCTCACCAACCCAAGCTGAATGATACTCATCCCAATTTCGGGATCCAATACCTCTCGCATCGCTTGTTTCAAGGGTTCGACAAGATCTGGATGGGTCGATTCGATATCCCAAACAACAGGCTTTGGAGTAGGAGCAGGAGTTGGCTCGTTCATTTTGCCTCAACACGTTCTAAAGGTTTGATGATGTAAGTGCATTGGCTGCTTCCGCCAAGTACACAACTTACTTTTTCGACTGGAATGGATAAGTACATTGGAGATCATGGTTTTATCCACATTACATACTTCCGGGTGATCCTGTCCGACATGGAAATAAGGGCACGAGCTTTCACGGATGATATATTCTTCACCGGATTTTTCCCATTCCACCGTAAATCCTTCTTCCTGGAGCATCTTGGTAATCAGATTAAGTTTTCCTTCAAGAGTAAGGTTGCGTGCCTGATCTTGATAATCGATCGCCATATCAGTTGCAATGGAATTGAAGAAACTTTCGACAGCAGAAGGGGGCAGCGTATTCTTCATCTGGGTGAGCATGCGAATAGCCAGGCGCATGTAATTGGTTGGGAATTTCTCCAGACCAGAATCCGTCAAAGAGTACACCATTCGCGGTCGGCCGACTCCATGCCGTTCTTCTTCAAAATTCACCAGGTTTTCCGCCTGAAGAGAATTGAGATGATGACGCACAGAGATATTATTGATGCCTACCGCTTCGGCGATTTCCGGTATGGTAGAACGCGGATGGCTGAGCAGTGTTTGTAAGACTTTTTCGCGAGTGCTTTTTTTATTCATTCTTTTTTCCATCAGGTCGATCTACATAACCAAAAGGTATCATTTACTTACCTGAAAAAATCCTGTATCAGGGAGAATATATCACGATTTATCGAATTATGCAATATTTATGAATATTATATAGTATATTGACGTAATCAGGCTTCACATGCTATAATCGCATCACAATCAGCCTTAAAAGCTGAATAAAATTCATAAGGATATTCGTGGTGAATTATGTCTGAGCTAACTATTTCCAATCTGCATGTTGCAGTTTCAAACAAAGAAATATTGAAGGGCGTAAACCTGACAGTCAAATCTGGTGAAGTTCACGCCATTATGGGACCCAACGGAACCGGGAAGTCAACTTTGGCCAACACCTTTATGGGGCATCCAAATTACGTGGTTACCGAAGGAGATATTCTGTTAAATGGACAGAGTATCTTAGGTCTGGAGGTGGATCAGCGCTCACAGCTTGGTCTATTCCTGGCATTTCAATACCCGGTGGCGATTCCAGGTGTAACCCTGGCAAATTTCCTGCGCACGGCCATGAATGCCCGCCGCAAAGCTGAAAATCCAAGCCGATAAAGGTATGCCTATCCCAGAGTTCCGCAAGCAGATGATCGAAAGAATGGATTATCTCAAGATGGATCACGCTTTTGCTGGACGGTATCTGAATGATGGTTTCTCTGGCGGTGAAAAGAAACGTGCTGAAATTCTTCAAATGGCCATGCTCAGACCCCAATTTGCTGTATCTGGATGAAACAGATTCGGGATTGGATATTGATGCGTTGCGTATCGTCTCCGAAGGGGTGAATGCCTTACGCGGGCCAGAACTGGGTGTGATGGTGATTACGCACTACCAACGAATTCTCAATTACATCAAACCTGATGTGGTTCACGTGATGATGAACGGCCGAATTGTTAGAATCGGGCGGAGCTGACCTGGCTCTGAGCCTGGAACAGCATGGTTATGATTGGGTTCGTGAAAAAATTGAGAACGCTCAAGCCTGATTGATGATTACTGGAGGTATGAATGGGTAAAGAAGCACAGGCTGAGCTTTTTGATCAAATCAGCGATTATAAATACGGCTTTAAAGATAAAGATACTTATGTTTTCCGGGCAAAAAAAGGCCTGGATGCAGAAGTTGTCAATGAAATATCCAACCGAAAAGGCGAACCGCAGTGGATGCGTGAATTCCGCCTGAAAGCATTGGATCACTACCAAAAACGACCCATGCCAAATTGGGGTGCGGATCTTTCTGGCCTGGATTTGGATGATATTTATTATTATGTTCGCCCAGCTGAAGCAGAAAGTAAAACCTGGGAAGATGTTCCAGATACCATCAAGAATACCTTCGATAAGTTGGGCATCCCGGAAGCTGAACGAAAGTTCCTGGCAGGCGTGGGTGCTCAATATGAATCTGAAATGGTGTATCACTCTATTCAAGAAAGTTTGAAAAAGATAGGGGTGATCTTCCTTTCGATTGAGGAAGGCCTTAAACAACATCCAGATCTATTCCGTGAATATTTTGGCACCGTTGTTCCGATTGAAGATAATAAATTCGCAGCGCTGAACAGCGCTGTTTGGTCGGGCGGATCGTTTGTCTATATTCCAAAAGGCGTGAAGGTAGATTTGCCCTTACAAGCTTATTTCCGCCTCAATCAGGCAAATATCGGCCAGTTTGAGCGATCGTTAATCATCGTGGATGAAGGCGCTCAGATGCACTATGTAGAAGGATGTACAGCTCCATCTTACACGACAGATTCGCTCCATAGCGGCGTGATCGAGATCATCGTGAAGAAAGATGCTCGCATGCGCTACACGACCATTCAAAACTGGTCCACCAATGTATATAACCTGGTCACCCAGCGCGCGATGGTTTATGAGAACGGCACGATGGAATGGGTGGATGCAAATTTGGGCTCCAAATTGACCATGAAGTATCCATCCTGCTACCTGATCGGCGAAGGTGCGCGAGGCGAAGTCCTCTCGATGGCTTTTGCGGGAAAAGGGCAGTATCAAGACACCGGCGCCAAGGCAGTACATCTGGCACCCAATACGAGCAGTAAAATCACCTCCAAATCGATTAGCAAAGATGGCGGGAGAACTGCCTACCGTGGGCTTGATCAAGGTTTTCCAGGGCAATTCGGGGGTCAAATCAAATGTGGTCTGTGATGCGCTCTTACTCGACTCGCAATCACGATCAGATACCTATCCAACGATTGAAGTGGATGAGGATGAAGTCACCATCGGTCACGAAGCATCCGTTTCAAAAGTGGGTGAAGAGCAGTTGTTCTATCTGATGAGCCGTGGTCTTTCAAAAGAAGACGCCACAACGATGGTAGTCTCTGGATTTATTGAACCATTGGTGAAAGAACTTCCTATGGAATACGCGGTCGAAATGAACCGACTGATCCAACTTCAAATGGAAGGGACTGTCGGATAGCAAATTTTCTGGCATAGAAGAATTATGATGACAAATGCACCTGTAGTAATTCGAAAGTCTTCCCTGAATCAATCGACTGATGAGTTTACCTTCTCACCAGATCAGCTGAGATCGGAAAATCTGTCAGGTTTATCCGAAGCACGTCAAAAAGCCTGGAAGATTTACCAGGACTTCAGAATGCCCACCGATCAGGACGAAGCCTGGCGTAGAACCAGCCTGAAAGGGTTGGTTAGATCCAAGTACCAGTTGCAAAGTGGTGATACTGATTTCCGCATTCCAACAGAATTGACGAACCCATTAGCTGGCGAAGATCAGGATGGGAAGGTGTTCATTCAACCCGGCAAGTCCGAACAAGAATTAAAGCCGGAATACGTGAACCAAGGTGTGGTGTTTGATACCTTCGCAAATGCACTGCTTCAAAAACCCGAACTTGTTCAATTACTGGGCAGTATTGTACAAGCTGATGAGGGGAAATTTGCTGCACTCACGACGGCGATGGCACAAGATGGGGTTATTCTGTTTGTGCCTAAAGGGGTAAAAATTCTGAACCCGCTCCATAGTATTTTGTGGGGTGCAGGTAACCTGCAAGCAGTATTCTCGCGGGTATTTCATCTGGTTGGAAGAAGATGCTCAGGTAACCTATGTGCACGAATACGCCTCGTCAGATCTGGTAAACGAAGATATATTCCATTCCGGTTTGGTTGAAATCCACGTTGGACCGAATGCGCACCTCAAATTTGTTGAATTACAATCATGGGGAAGAGATGTGTGGAATATCAGCCATGAAAAAGCGGTCGTTGAGCAAGATGGCCAGCTGGAGTGGATTTTTGGGGCAGTTGGAAGCCGTGTGACCAAGAATTTTACGGATCTCAACTTGACCCAAAGCGGCGCGACAGTCAAGGCTTCAGGTTTCTACTTTGCGGATGGGAAGCAGCATTTTGACCATGACACTCAGCAGAATCATCTGGCGCAATCAACAACCAGCGACCTGCTTTACAAAGGTGCAGTCACAGACCAGAGCCGATTCCGTTTGGCAAGGGATGATCTATGTTGCACCAGGTGCTCAAAAAACCGATGGATATCAGGCAAATCGTAACCTGGTGCTATGCAAAACTGCGCGGGCAAATTCGATCCCTGGCCTAGAGATTTTAGCAGACGACGTTCGCTGCACGCACGGAGCAACTGTTGGAAAAGTTGACCCTGAACAAGAATATTATCTGCAGAGCCGCGGATTATCACTTTCAGAAGCGAAGAGACTGATCGTAGAAGGATTTTTTGAGCCTGTGATGGATCGGATTCCTTTCGAAGGTGTAAAAAATCGGTTCAGAGAATCAATTCAACATAAAATGAATACAATATGTTAAGACTGGGAACCAAATTCTGGAACCAGTTTGTGCACTTTGCTGGATGGAGGGAGTAACTCAAATGGGTCAATTTCAATTTATGAAACCCCCGGAACCTGAATATACCTACGATGTAGGTGACACTGTTGAGGTGTATTGTGACCATGAAAAAGGATCTGATCGGATCAGAGGATGGTTAAAGGGTATTGTAGTCCAGGTGGATGCGAAAATGGTCGCAGTTCAATTCAGGACAAATGTGTACTTAACGGATGGGTGGATGGTTCCTGATCATATCCTGTGGTTCCCACAGAATTCGGAACATCTGCGCCCTTTTCAGAATAAAGCCAAACCAGAAAAATCAAAGTTGATGGATTATTAATGGAACCGATGGACCATCTTCCTGCATTCAATGTCGAAGAAATTCGCCGTGATTTTCCAATCCTGGCACGAAGGATTCATGATGGCATGCATTTAGCCTACCTGGATTCTGCAGCGACCTCTCAAAAGCCGGAATATGTGATCGAAACCATGAATTCCTATTATCGCAATAGTAATGCGAATATTCATCGTGGTGTTCACACCCTGGCTGAAGAAGCGACAGCGATGTATGAAGGTGCCCGAAAAAAGATCGCGGATTTTATTCATGCCGCATCTTCCAATGAAATCATTTATACCCGTAATACTACCGAGAGCATAAACCTGGTAATTCGTACCTGGGCTACGCAGGAATTAAACCCGGGTGATGTAGTGATTCTGACTGAAATGGAACATCACTCGAATCTGGTTCCGTGGCAAATGTTAGCCCGTGAAAAAAACATACAACTGGAATTCATTCCAGTGTTGGATGATGGAACACTGGATCAAGAAGCGTACAAACGCTTATTAGATCAATCTCCTCGCATGGTAGCCTTCATGCATATGTCCAATGTGCTCGGAACAATCAACCCGGCAAAAGAGATGATCCGTATGGCGCACGATGTCGGAGCATTTGTGCTGCTCGACGGCGCACAATCAGTACCTCATTTTCCAGTGGATGTACAGGACCTGGAAGTGGATTTCATGGCCTTCTCAGCGCATAAGATGCTTGGCCCTACCGGAATTGGCATTTTGTACGGGAAAAAGGAATTATTGGAAGCAATGCCGCCATTCTTAGGCGGTGGCGATATGATCCGGCAGGTGAAGTTACGCACTTTTCTGCCTAATAGTCTGCCGCACAAGTTTGAAGCGGGGACACCATCGATTGCCGAAGGAATTGGATTTGGCGCTGCAGTGGAATACCTGACCAAAATCGGGATGCAGAACGTGGCAAAGCATGAAGAAGAAATGATTACCTATCTGCTTGAAAAATTGGTGGAAGTCCCAGGTGTCACCGTTTATGGACCATCTGCAGATAAAAAGGGCGGTGTGGCAGCATTTACGATGAATGGTATTCATCCGCACGATGTTGCTCAAATTCTGGATAGTGAGGGTATCGCAGTTCGAGCTGGGCATCACTGTGCCATGCCATTACACGAACGCTTCGAGATTCCGGCCAGCACCAGAGCCAGCCTGTATCTCTACAATACCAAAGCAGAAATTGATCAGTTCATCCAGGGATTATATAAAGTTAAGAAGATCTTTGGTGCGTAAAGCGGATGGGAGTCAGTACTCATGGATGATTTATACCGAGAAGTGATCTTAGAACACTTCAAGAATCCCGGTTATAAAGGGGAACTGGACCCACACGATTACTCTTTTGAGGATGAAAACCCCTTATGTGGTGACCATATCAGGGTGGACTTGCGTGTAGATGAATCCGGAAAAGTCACTGAAGCGGCTTTCAGCGGACACGGCTGCGCGATCTCTCAAGCCAGTACGGACTTACTCCTTGAATCGATCATCGGGAAATCAATTGATGAAGTAAAACAGTTACAGAAAGAAGACATTCTGGAGCTGCTTGGGATCGAGGAATTGGGTCCGGTGCGATTAAAATGCGCTCTACTTTCATTGAAAGTTCTGAAAGCAGGGGTGTACGGGATGCAAGTGGACGTGGAGGGTGCATAATTGTTCAACTATGTTCATTTACCTGTTGATGAAGTAACTTTTTCCCCAATTATTGGTGTCGACGAATTACCATCCGGCCAGCAAATATTCTTCTCTGTCGGGGAGAATTCGATCGTCCTTTTTCATATTGGGGATGACTATTATGCTATAGCTGATTTATGCAGCCACGATAATGGTCCGGTTGGCGAAGGGGAATTACTTGGAACAGAAATAAAATGCCCCAGACATGGTGCCCGGTTTGATCTCAAGACCGGTAAAGCGCTTTCTATGCCAGCCCATGTAGATATTCCCAGCTATCCGGTTCGAGTTGTAAACAATACTATTGAGGTGGGTATTCCCACGAGCGCTTAAACCAGGAAATTATCCTGAGGCTTGTTACAAATTTTGTGAAGCAGTACAGGCTGGATCTAACACACCATCACCGGGTTGAAGTGCCTGACGGGCAAGATCCCGAACTGAATTAATTCCGGTGAAGAATTCACGCATCATTACAATAAACAAATATTGACCGGTTTCGGTGAGTTTGATATTTTCTTTGTCCGAAAGGTCCAACGCGCCGGAGAGCCATAGATAAATCATTTCCAGTGGCAATCCCAGTTCTACGGACACCCCAAAACGTTGTTTAAAACGAGATTTATTGAGTTTCAATCCAAAGAGATCCATCAGGAAGCGATAACGCATCTGATCGTGGAATCCGTACTTTTTCATCGCCATCACGGGGCTGTGTTGGGATTCTATGGCGAGATTGTATTGTTTCAATGAAAAAGTATTCACAAATAAGGTCCCATCCAGGTAGCTGAAAGCTCCGGATCCCAAACCGACATATTCTTCATTTTCTACAATATATTCATCGATCAGACCACCATTGGTCTTTGAGAAAGTCCACGCAGTCGATGGGGTATAGAGCTGAGACATCTGCTGTTGAATTGCCTTAAAATCTGCATGTTCTTGATCGTACGTTACAGAACCTACGGACGCTTGCAGCGATTTTACGACAGAAGGTGCGCTCATGAGCGGGTAGAATGTGATCTGATTAGCACCAGATCTGAGCACACTCTCGATATCCTTTTGTAAGATTTCTGGTGTCTGCCCCGGGAAGTTAAAGATCAGGTCGATGTTCAGGGATTGGAACAAACCATTCATCCGCTGAATTCGTTCCAGAATCTGTTCGCCATTACCAAATCTTTCCAACCGATTAATTTTTTGAAGTAAATTGCTATCAAAACTCTGTACACCCACAGATAATCTTTGCACCCGACCAGCCAACCGTTCTGCCAGTGATGGATCCAACTGGTTAGGATTAGTTTCACAAGAGATTTCTTTGATGTCAAAAAGTTGTTTCGCAAGATCAATAGTAGTGATGAGTTCGTCGAGCAGGATGGTTGGTGTTCCGCCGCCAAAATAAAGCGAGTTGAACTGGTAGCCAAGTTTGGCAACCATCCGCATTTCTTCTCGCAAGTGCTCAAAATACACTCGGGCAGGAGACTCCTGATATACAAAGCGGTTGAATGAACAAAACGGGCACAAACTTTCGCAAAACGGGATGTGGATATAAAGCATATATTCACGGCCCTGCTTTGGTTTAGGCAGAGAATCCAACTTGGTCGGATTTAAGTTTGAAGGCGTTACGAGTAATGACGCGTAATACTTTTGTGAGGATCTTTTCAGAAAGCATCAGTAAGGTCTCGGTTTGATCCTCGATGGACGTATGTCAGTAATCGGGGAATTGGATTTAGAGATAACAAAAAAAGATTATATCATTTGGCTAATTTGGTAACAAGGAAAGACCATTAATCGTAGATGAGGATTTCCAATCAGTCTATCTTCTTTTCGGTGATACAATTTTTGAAACAATTATGAGTGCAGGAGACGTAAGCCATGATGAAAGAAAAGAAAGTAGTAAATAAGAACAAATCGGATGCAAACCAACGAATTAAAGCCGTCGCAATTGCAGTAATCATCTTTGCTCTGGTCATTATTCTGTGGGCGGTAGGAAAAGGGATACGAAAAGCGCAAAACCCGGTTCTGACTACCCATCGTATCCGAGCAAAAGAGTTATGATTCTGCACCTGAGATGAGCATCGATCCAGCAAAGCAATACTTTGCCACTTTCAAAATGGAAAAGGGCGGGGAATTTGTGATCCAATTATTCCCAGATAAAGCACCGCTGGCCGTGAATAGTTTTGTGTTCCTCGCCAGAGATGGTTACTTTAATGGGGTTACTTTTCATCGGGTATTGGATGGATTTGTTGCACAAGGAGGGGATCCAACCGGAACCGGAATGGGTGGGCCGGGATACGAATTTGCGAATGAAAATAGCGACCTGACTTTCGATAAGCCGGGTGTTGTTGCAATGGCGAATGCTGGTCCAAATACCAACGGCAGTCAATTCTTTATCACCTATGCACCCCTGGAGAACTTGAATGGAGGATATACCATCTTTGGGCAGGTAGTCAGCGGAATGGACGTTGTCGATGGTCTGACACGACGAGATCCGGACTATTCTCCAAATTTCTCTGGTGATGTGATTTCTACGATTGAAATTGAAGAGAAATAAAGAATATTTGAGAGAACCACAAAAATACTGGCTCTGAGATCACTCTCAAAGCCAGTATTTATTTACCAATTCATGTCCTGCTCATATTTCCATTTGATGAGGTGCTCACCGGCGATCTCCTTGAAAACCACCCGGTCACGTTCCGTGAAGAAATTCTTCCAGGCGCCCGGTTTTCCTTTTTCGAGGGTGGGAGCTATTGAATTGTTTTTCTCAGCTTGCCATTTTTCATCGGGGTTGACTGCCACTTCCGCAATCACATCTTTTTCCAGAGTATCAGCTACTTCTTTTGCTCCAAGGAAGAGCCACAGTTTTTTCATCTCTTCAAATGGATTTCTGAGGAGATCTTCGTATCTGAGCGGGTAATAATTAGATCCATACAGGCGCAGCCCTTCTCCTTCGGATTCGTCCAGGTTGGCTACCCAGGTTGGCACTCCAATGTTGCGGTCTCTTAACCAGGCTTCGGTAAAGATAGATTTTTCACCGCTCACATAAGCTTCCGGGTTACTCCTGAGTCCAGCCAAAATTTGCTCATCTCCAGGACGGAGCCACTTATTCTCCACAAAATTACGAAAACGGTCTGAGACCATGACATCCCGGCCATCTCGTACGATGTAAACCATTTTCGCATCCGGATAGACCTGGTACATATTCTTCACGGCTGCGCCGTGAGTCACGGTTGTTGGGCTTTTATCGCCGACAATATGTTTTGCCGGACCATTTTTTCGAGCATCATTTTCGAGGATAAAATCGGCTGCAGCACGGATTACCGATGGAGATAGATCACGACCATGGTTCCAGTGATTTGAGCGCTGTGAAAGCCATTTTTCGATCTCTACCGAATCGACCAATGATTTCAGCCCTGGGGGTAAAGAGAAAAATGAAGCCTGTGAATTGGAGTGAATTTCTGGGTGCAACCGGCAAAGCCGCATCAGTAGAGTGCTGCCTGAGCGAGATCTTCCAAGGATGAAGAATTTATCCATCGGAAAGAATTTACGAATATCTTCGATTTCTTCAGGGGTGATCGCAGGGATCGTAGTTCTTCTGCGCAGAACTTTTTGCCCACCCAGTAAAACATCCCAGGCACCTTTAAGCCGATATTTCATGTTCATTGACTACATCCTGTGATTGAAGTGGATATATTCTACCATGCGCACCGCATCAGTTTACCTGCATTCTGGTTACTCTAAATCACTAATATCCAAATCCAGTGTAGAGAGTAAGGAAAGTGCCTCTGGTAAAGAGAAACGTGCTTTGGTGATTTTGTTCCTTAAGAGAGGAATTGAATAATTCTTTGCACCTCGAAAATCCGCACCTGTAAGGTTGGTTGCTTCAAATCTAGAACTTGAAAAATCAGAACCAATACAGCAGGAAGCGGATAGATCAGCTTCTGTGAAGTCAACATTCTGAACAATACAGTTTTTCATCGTGATCTTTTGGAGATGAGAACCAGTGAAGGTGGAATAGTTCAGTACACAATTGTGATACTCTACCGTTTTAAGAAAAGACTTGCGCTGAAGTTCAGAATCTGTCCAATTGATCCCTACGAGCTGGCAATCGTTGAAATTGACATTTAGGAAGGTGGATCGTGGGAACTTGGCCAGGTGAAAATCGCAATGCTGAAAGGTACACTCTTTAAATGTGCAAGAAAACCATTTTGATTTCTTTAAACTGGCAATTCTTAAAATTGCAGTTAAAGAATTCAACTTTTTCAATCAAACTCTTGTTGAGGGCGTTATTCTTAAATGATACATCTGTGTAATCACTGGAATCAAAAACTATGGGTGAGAATATCATGTTTACCTTCAGATGGGTTTCGTAATCTATCCCCCGAGACTGATTTTGCAGAGATGAGATTGAATACTATAATTAATGATGAAAACCCTGCTTAATTGAAATATACCATGAATCTTTAGGAGAACAGAATGCCAGAATTCTCAAGAATGCCAAAATATGATGTTCGAAATGATGGTATTGGTCCATACGCCGTCTTTTATTGCGATTCATGCAATCGCGAATTCCGCAGTCAGCCCGATGTGGGCGGAGCAGTAGCGCAAGATCTGGGAAGGCAAGTGGCCGGTGGTTTACTCCGTAAAGTTCCCATTTTTGGGAATGTGGTGGCTGATAATGTAGTAGGTGAAGATCCTCGCTACAATTACAAACTAACCCCAGCGCAATTAGAAAAAGCCTGGCAGCAGGTGCAAGTGCAGTTCCGCGAATGCCCGACTTGTTTACGGATAGTCTGTCTCTCCGATTTTGATACACAAACCGGATTCTGCCAGGAAGATAGCCCACGGACAACTGAGATCGCAGAAGCCAGAGGTGAGCAGACTGGAGCAGCCTTGAAAGGACTTGCGAGCGCGTTTGGGTTAGGCGAAGTGATGAAAACCGTACAGAGTGCAGCTCAAACAGCACAAAACGCAGCCGCACAAGCAGCAAAATGTCCCAATGATGGAACTTTGGCTGCGCCGGGTACAAAATTCTGCCCGGAATGTGGTACACCAATGATTCAACCAACTGTAGAGAAATGTCCTCAATGTGGGCAAGATACCCATGGTGCAAAATTCTGCCCCAATTGTGGAACCAAGATCGAACCAGCCGCCAAACCTGGGTTTTGTGCGAATTGCGGTGCGGATACGAAAGGCGCAAAATTTTGTCCGGACTGTGGAACTAAGCAGATGTGATTATGGTTATTCGGAGTATGACATTTGTATCAACAAACCTAATCTGAATGGGATAGATGATACTTGAAGATAGCACGCGACAGTCGCAGAATATAGATAGACAGTTTTCTTGGAGGATAACTTATGTCAGCGTATGTAATTATTGATGTAAAAATCACCAACCCTGAAAAGTACGAACAAGTCAAACGTCTAACTCCCCCAACAGTAACAAAATATGGTGGAAGGTACCTTGCACGTGGCGGAAAAACCATCCGTCTTGCCGGTAATTGGGATCCAGACCGTCTGGTTCTGTTGGAATTTACCGATATGGATCACGCGAATGAATGGTTGAATTCCCCCGAGTACAAACCGGTTCGCGAACTGAGAGATCAATGTGCCCGGGTGACCATGGTGGCCACCGAAGCCCTGGTTCAGGCGCCAGTAGCATCATAATCGAAAGTTTAAACAAAGCCGCTCAATTTGAGCGGCTTTGTTTTATCTGTGGGTAGGTTTTTACAAACCAATATTATTAAAATAATCCATCTTATCCAATATTATCTTGTATCCATCACGCAACACATGGCTAGTTCCAGGATCCAATGGTAGGGCAATCCAGGATGGTTCAACGAGGCCGAATTCTACTTCTTTACTATCTTTGTACCATACTCTAAAGGATGTACAGGCACCATAATTTTCGATTTGCTTCTTAACGATCTCACCGAATAATGCTACAAAACTCAGTTCTTCCAGCATTTGATCTTTTTCTGGGGTGATGATACAAAGATCAATATCTGAATTTGCATGATAATTTCCACGGGCGTAAGAACCGACGAGAATGATACATTCGATACTCGGATTATTCGTGCCCCAGTCCGCTACGGATTGTAAGAATTGTTCAATCATGCAAAAAATGTCCTCAATAGATTTGTGAATTTCTGAAATTCTGATCTGGAAAATATTATATTACCAAGGAAGATGTAAATAAAACAGGCTGATAATCATATCAGCCTGTTTTGTAGTATGTCTGCAACAGATAGATTACAGCGATTTGAACGTTCCAATAATCCGCAAGGTCTCGAAACCTTCGGCAAAATTCCGTTCCATTAATGCGCCGTTGCGAATCAGGGTCGCTCGGGTGAGCGGTTCTGCAAAGTAGTACTTATCTGCATAGGTACGATAGGCAGCCAGAGCATCCATTTTCTTTTGGATGTCAGTTTCATACACTTCAACCAGGAAATTGGGGAAAAATCCATAACTTGAGCGGATCACGTCAAAACCGAAAACTGTTGTGCCACGGAAAGCGCGTAAGCTCTCTTCGGTCACGGTCTTGTGATCTTGATGCAGATCTGCCCGAGTGTGTGTGAAGACAATATCAGGCTGAAAATCACGGTTAAATTGGATGATTCGCTCCAGGATCGCCTGGCGTTGTTCCTGAAATTTTCGGGTATCAAACTGGTCGAGGATCACATTTTTGGGATTTACCCCAAGAATAGCCATGCTCTGCTGATGCTCTTTCACCAGATTAGGTAAATTGGGGTTTTTCTGATTATCCGATAGTGTCAGACAATGCACTTCCGCTTTCGAGGAAATCTGTGCTATGAAAGCGCCACAACCTAATTCAATATCATCAGGGTGAGCTCCAATAAAGCCGATACGTTTTCCGTAAAAATCCATAAAAAGCACCTATTTGGTTGCGAAGATCCCGCCTACTACTTTGGTCATCACGATCTTGCCTTCTTGTGAGACCCGACGTTCTGCTACCCTGGTAATCGCTTGCATCGTTTGTTCAAACTCATCTTTCCCGTTGAAATAAGCTTGTCCAGAGTTTTCGATCTTCTGCCAAGGATGCGCGGGTATAGGAAACAAAAGGCTCGGCCGATTCAAAGCTGAGGGGATTCTCAAAGATAACCAGCTCAACTGTGGAGAATAACGATTTTACTGCATCCAGAATGCCAGTGCTATAACGCGAGGACCCTGGCATGGGCGGGATTTGTTTTCCCGTTGCTTCTTTGATGATATCGTAAAAGACTTGTTTATTGGTTGGCATGGGGCCGGTTGAGAAGAGTCGGCCGCCTGGTTTTAGCACCCGGTGCATCTCACTGATGGTAAATGGAATATCTTCAGCGTAGTAGATAGCAAAGCAGCACGAGAGAAGATCGTAGGTGTTATCTGGCAGGTTGAATTTCTGATTGAAATCCAACTCCATAAATTTTACATTTCCGCCTGCTTTAGCTGGATTTTCAGAACGAGCTTGTTGCAATAATTCCGCGTTTACATCTCCGCCAGTGATATCGCAATCACCGTTCAAATAGTTATAAAAGGAGAAACACTGCTTACCTGCGCCACAGGCTACGTCCAGAATTTTTGTCCCCTTTTGCAGTTTGAGTGAATCCAGCATCCACTGGTCAATGTTTTTAGCGCCAAATTGGTTGTGGATATCAATTCTGGTCAGCAGGTCACTGGTTGTCTCTTGGTAATTAATTTTCATAGTTCCTCACAGTTAGATGAATTGGTGTAAGTATGCTAGTTGTCAGCAGGTTTGTCAAGGAAGGCTCAGCCGATTAGATTAGCGGCCAGAGTGGAATTAACAGATTCGGGGCAGTAACTCACCACTCAACATCGGTACCAGGCGGGTAGAGCCATAATTTGTGTGTAATACCACTTTCCCAGGATGGTCTGACTGCACTGATCCGATAAAGCAAGCATTTTTCCCTAATGGTTGTTGGTGCAGGAGATCGAGCACATTTTCTACAGCATCAGCAGGCACAATGATGATCATTTTGCCTTCATTTGCAACATAGAGCGGGTCAAACCCCAGCATCTCACACGCAGCTAATACATTGGGTTGGATAGGTAAATTGGCTTCCTGAAGATGAATGGATACCTGACTTTGACTGGCAATTTCATGCAAGGTAGTACCCAAACCGCCCCGGGTTGGATCTCTTAAAACGTGGATTGGGATCTGATTATGGAACAGAATCTCAGACAGGGAATTGAGGGGAGCAACATCTGATTCGATGGTTGTCTCAAACGCAAGATCATTACGGGCAGCCATTACTGCGATGCCATGATCTCCAATTGTGCCTGTGAGGATGACAGCATCTCCAGGTTGTGCATTCTTACCGGTAATATTGGATCGATCGGAAGGGATCAGGCCAAAGCCGCTGGTATTTATGAAAATTTTGTCGCACTTTCCTTTTTCGACCACCTTGGTATCACCGGCGACAATTTCGACTCCGGCCTCGATGGCCGCGGTTTGCATGGATTGCAAAATCAGCTCCAGCGTGGATATCTCCAGTCCTTCTTCCAGAATGAAACCAGCTGTCAGATACATTGGTTTTGCACCGACCATAATCAAATCATTTACGGTACCGCAAACTGCTAACCGGCCGATATCTCCACCAGGGAAAAAGATAGGACTGACGATGTGTGAATCAGTGGTTAATGCTATTTTCCCAGAGTTCGATTCCAGTTGAATCGCTGCCGAATCGTCACCTTGATCAAGCAACGAATTTCTCAGGTATTTTTGAAATACATCCCGGATAAGTTGGTGGGTAAGCTGGCCGCCGCTTCCATGCCCTAAAATGATTTGTTCATCATGTGGAAGAGGTAACGGGCAAACGGGTCCATTTGTCAGATCGGTCATAGGTTCTCATCATTTCGATAACGGAAGTAGGCCGAGCACGCACCTTCATTGGAAACCATAGGCGCACCTAATGGTTTGGTCGGTGTACACAATGAACCAAAAGCAGGGCAATCCGTAGGTTTCTTATTACCCAGTAATATTTGGCCGGCGATGCATATCTCACTCTCGTGCGTTTGTATGCCTGAAGTGTCAAATTTGAGTTCTGCGTTAAATGGATTAAATTCAGCCCGCAGTGCAAAACCACTCATTGGGATCGTGCCGATTCCACGCCAAGTTCGGTCTGATGGTTCGAAGACCTGATTGATGATCTTTTGGGCAGCAAGGTTACCATCCTGGGTAACAGTGCGTTCATAAGCATTTGCAACCCCGATTTGTCCATGCTCGAGCATTTCGACGCACTGCACAATCCCATGTAAAAGATCAACTGGTTCAAAGCCAGTTACAACTAATGGAATTTGGAACCGCTCTGCAATTGGCAAGTACTCCCAGTATCCCATAATGGCACAGACATGCCCGGCGGCCAGGAAGCCTTGGATGCGATTTTGGGGTGAGGAAAGGATGGATTCCATTGCCTGCGGTACTCGTACCTGGGATGCAAGGATGGAATAATTCGATAAGCCAAGAGATTTTGCTTTGAGTACACTCATCGCGTTGGCAGGGGTGGTTGTCTCGAATCCGATGGCGAAGAAGACTACTTCTTTTTCCGGATTATCCTTGGCGATCTGCACAGCATCTAATGGAGAATAGACTGCCCGAACGTCACCTCCGGCTGCCCGGATTGAAAATAGGTCGTGTTCAGAGCCTGGGACACGGAGCATATCGCCATAGGAAGTGAAGATCACATTCGGCATCTGAGCAATATACAGCGCTTTATCAATCATCTCCAGTGGGGTAACGCAAACCGGACATCCCGGACCATGTACCAGCTCGATTTCGGGAGGTAAGAGTTGATCAATCCCGTATTGCATGATGGAATGGGTTTGTCCGCCGCAGATTTCCATGATTACCCATGGCTGGGTCACTTTTTGGCGCACTTTTGCAGCTAATATGCGGACGGTTTCCGCATCGCGGTATTCTTTGACAAATGTTCCCACTTGCTTATCCTGCTTCCAATTCTTCCCCGGCCTGCTCGATTTCACGCAATAATTCTAGTGTCTCCATTGCTTCAACTTCACTGAGTGAAGAGATGGCAAATCCGACATGAACGATGGCATATTCGCCCACAATTGCTTCGGGTAGGGTTTCAAAGCAAACTTCCCGAAGAACGCCCCCAAAATCGACTTTACCCATCTGGGTGCCTTCTTTTTCGTATCTTTCAATAATTTTTGCTGGAATACCAAGACACATATCGACTACCTTTCAGAGAATTACCAATAATATATTATTTTCTTTCAATGTCATTTTTCATCAATTTGGCTCCTGCGATGACTGCTTGGCCATAGCTGATGCAGCCGTCGTTGGGTGGGAGCTTTTGATGGTACATGACATTGAAGTGATCTGATTCTAACAGAGTTGTAGCAGATTGGAACAGGCGGACATTCTGCATCACACCGCCACTCAGGGCTACATCAGTTAATCCAGATCCTTTTCGGATCATCTGACAAACCCTCAGAATCATCACCGCGATTGTCTGGTGAAATTTGGCAGAAATGATCACGAGGATCCACATTATTGGCGCAGATCAGTGAGGATGCGCCATTAAACAGTTTGCTGCATTTTGATCTGCTGAGTCCTCGATCTCAAATGGATAAGTGAGGTCGGTTGATAAGTGTGCGACAGGCTTCGAATTCAATTGCGGCCTGTCCTTCATAGGAGACTACTTGTTTTACCCCAATGAGGGCTGATACAGCATCAAACAAACGGCCCATGCTGGAGGTTTGACTGACATTCAAATTTGCATCTAATTGTTTTCGGAGTAATTCTTGTTGTGTGTGAGAGAAATACCGAACAGGGGCAAGGGCTTCGTCCCATTCCAGGTGATAGTGGTGTAGATAGGCGAGTGCGATCTTAGCAGGTGTATGAATTGCAGAATCTCCACCAGGCAAGGGGAGATATTCCAGGTGGAATGCCCGCGTGAAGGTTGAATAATCTCCAACCAGGAATTCACCACCCCAGATCGCGTGATCTTCTCCCAAGTCCGGTTCCATCCAATATGACTCCAATAGCTGGCTTGCCTTTCGGCCAACCATTTTCAGCAAGACAAGCTGCCAGATGGGCATGGTGATGTTGGATTTGAATGAGAGGTTTGTGGTGTTTCTCTGCCTGATCCTTCGCATATTGCGTGGAGAGAAAATCAGGATGCAAGTCACAGGCATAGGCTTGTGGTTGAATTTTATAAGCAACTTTGAAATGGTTTATGGTGTGTTCATAAGAGGCAAACGTTTCCAGATTCTCCAGATCACCCACAAATGGACTCATAAAAGCGGATTTTTCACGCGTAAACGTAAAAGTGTTCTTAAGCAAAGCTCCGGCAGCAAAAATGGGAGGCGAATTGAATGGGATGGCAATTGGTTCGGGTGCGTATCCGCGTGAGCGGCGGATCATCATGGGATGCTTTCCGGAAAATCGGAGCACACTATCATCCATTCGGATGTGAATTGGCCGGTCATGGGTGAGGTAGGCATCTGCCAATTCATCCAATCGGTGCATTTCCTGATCCTGGTAGATGATCGGTTCTTCACTGATATTGGCACTGGTCATCACTAACAGGTCGGGAAATCCCGGCTCTGGCTGGCATAGTAGAATGTGCAACGGTGTATAAGGGAGCATGATACCCAGTGTAGATTGACCAGGTGCAAGCTCGGACGGGAGAAATTCTGATCGAATTCTATCCAGGATAAGGATCGGCATCTGGCGGGATGCAAGGATCCCTGCTTGTTCTTCGGATACCTGGCAATACTTCCGAATCGTCTGAAGATCATATGCCATCAGCGCGAAAGCTTTATCAGAACGTCGTTTTCGTTTCCTGAGTTCGCTCAAACTATCCTGATTGTGAGCGTCACATGCGAGTAAGAAACCGCCCAAACCTTTAATCGCCACAATCTTCCCGTTTTGAATATCCTGTCGGGCTTGCAGCAAGGCTTGATCGTGAGAAGCTACAGTCTCTCCTCCCCGAATATAACTTAACTGTGGGCCACATTGTGGGCAAGCAATGGGTTGGGCATGGAATCGGCGATCGAGAGGATTTTCATATTCTGCCTGGCAATCAGGGCAGAGATCAAAACCTGACATGGTTGTGGCTGGACGGTCATACGGCATGTCTTGAATGATAGAAAAGCGTGGACCGCAATTGGTGCAATTTATGAAAGGATAACGATAACGTCTGTCTGTTGGATCGAGCAATTCCTGTTTGCAATCCTCGCAAATGGCAACGTCAGGAGAAATAAATGAAAATGCATCAGGTTGTTTCTGGCTTTTTTGAATTTCAAAATGATCATAGTGTTGATAATGTATCTCGTGAGATTCGAAAGTCTCTATTCGAGCAAGTGGGGGGAGATACCGAAGTATGTCCTGCTCAAAATCGGCTACCTCTCTGGCATCCCCGAAAACCTCAATCAACACTCCAGATGAATTATTTTGGACCCATCCGGTAAGGTGATGACCGATTGCAAGTTTATAAATAAACGGCCTGAATCCAACTCCCTGAACAACACCATTAATATGGAATCGCTTACCTGAGAGGTTGGGGTGAGTCTTCATGTGTTAGTGACAAAAAATCCAGGAAATTGAACCAGAATTGTTTCTGCTCGAAGCGGAAAAGCTAAGAATTCATTTGGGCAAGCAGCCAATTTTGCCAGTCTTGCATGCCTTCTCCGGTTTTGCATGAGACCGTGAAATGAACCAGATCTGGATTAAGCATTTTCACGCCATCCAGAAAATATTGCATATTGAAATCGACATACGGCAGCAGATCGATTTTATTGATGATTAACACATCTACCGATTTATACATCCCCGGATACTTGTAGGGTTTGTCATCCCCTTCAGGGATGGAGGCGATCAGGACATTTTTATGGGTACCTAATTGAAACGATGCCGGACAAACCAGGTTACCTACATTTTCGACGATCATTAAATCGAGGCTGGAAAGATCCAACGCCTGCAGCCCTTGACTGAGCATAATCGCATCCAGGTGACAATCACCACCCGTGTTGATCTGAGTTGCCTGGGTTGTTGCAACCCCTGCCGCATTGACTTTATCCGCATCGATCGTAACCGGCGCAGTATCACCTTCCACTACTCCAATCCGTACTTTTCCAGCCAGATTACGTATCGTTTGAATGATAAAGCTGGTTTTTCCAGAACCTGGTGATGCCATCACATTCAGGGAATAAATCTTTTGCGAATCTAATTTTGAACGGTTCTGAGCTGCAATTTGATCATTTGCACTAAGTATATTTTGAACTATCGGTATGATGGTCTTAGTCATCGTTCCTGCTTTCTAGTTGTTGATTTCAATACTTTCCAATCGAAATTCATTTCCAGTAAGAATGTTCACCCGGTTTGAGCCACAACTCGGGCATGGAGTCAGTTCTGAATCAAGGGTATATTCTATTTTGCAATCCTGGCACAATAAGCGGGCAGGGATTCGTTCGAAATGCAGTATTGCTTTCTCACAGATCGTGTCTTTGGCGATCAGCTCCCAGTAAAACTGAACCGAATCGTCAACGATGCTAGAAAGCTTTCCAATGACCAGGTTGATATCTGTCACCTGGGTGGCGTTTGCCTGCTTGGCGTTTTTTAACGCGAGATCTAATATACTCTGGGTTACTGCGAGTTCATGCATAGGTCTTTGATTATACCAAATGACAAATAAGACCAACCATATCTAAATTGGAAATTTCTGAAAGGAAAAGAAAACTTATCCGCTTGAATTGAACCAATCGATTAATTTGGGAATGGCTTGATCAGCCAGTGAGCGGGTTTGGTTGGTGAGTTGGGGAATAAAAGCGAATTCAAACCCTTTGATGGAGACTAACATCGCCTCTGGACAACGCTGATGGGTATCTCGTGCAATATCCAACAGGAATTGTGGAGTCATATGATGTGATAAAGTCGAAGGTTCGTAATTTGGTTGCAGCGGTTGGAAAGAGATATCTTCTTCTTTGTCTCCGACGTGCGCATCTAAGAAGCAGACCCGGTCATATTCAACTATCAGATCCACTTGCTCCGGAATGAGTTGGAGAGTAAAAAAGAAATCTGGATTTCTGCCAAGCAGGTCATAGAAATCAGCATTGGTGTCTGTTAATTCCAGACCAAATTGGTGGCCAAGAGCCCTGAGGATATACCAGGCGGCACCATCATCCTGCCTGTCTGGGTTTCCATAAGCGATAAATAAGGTTTTGGGAGACATCGGATTATTTTGTATCCTCCGAGTTTTTTGTAACATTCTGAAATCATCTAGTTGATAAAGAAAGCGGATGCCAGGGGAGGCATCCGCTCTAAGAAACATTTACAAGATGTTAGTTTCGTTCAACGGTGCGGACCAAATTGCCAGAAGCATCCACAATATCCACTGAGATTGGCATTTGGCCAACCGCGTGGGTGGAGCAGGAGAGACAGGGGTCATGGGCTCGGATGGCTGCTTCAACTCGGTTGAGCATGCCTTCTTTTACATCTGGGCCCTTTACATAGGTCTTGGCTACTGAGTCAACCGCTTCACACATGGCGTAGTTGTTATGACCGGTGGAGACGATCAAGTTCACCTTTTCGATCTGGCCCATGCTATTGGTGTGATAATCATGGATCAAGGTACCACGCGGCGCTTCAATCACGCCCACACCATGCCCGGTGATGTTTTGTTTGGTATTCAGAATATCGGTGCTGAGGGCATCCGGGTCATCCAGGATGACTTTGACACGCTCAATCGCGTATAGCGCTTCAATCAAGCGGGCTAAGTGGTAGTAGAGGGTATTCTCGACTGGTTTACCGCCGTTCATTTTCTTCCAGAGCTGATGTTCGGCATTGGCCAGCGGAGTATCAATCTGTTTGGAGTTGTTCATACGGCCAAGAGGACCAACCCGATATACACCGCCCGGATAGCCAAGCTTTTTGTAATACGGGAATTTCAAGATAGGACCAATTTTCGACATGCTCAGCGATGTAGTCGAGGTAATTCGCTGGATCAAATTTTTCGAGCTGAACACCCGTATTGTCTACCAGGCGGATGTTGCCATCATACAATTCCAAGCTGTCTTGTTCGTTTACCAGACCAAAATATCCGGTTTTGAACACGCCAAATTTGTTGATGTCTTCCATATTGGCAGCAGCCCAGTCTTTCATGATCTGGATACCCAATTGGGTAGTTGCCAGGGCATCATCGGCTGTCTTCAAGATCAGTTCGCGTTCATCTTTTTTTAGGGATTTGTTGACTCCACCCGGAACTGCGAACATTGGATGAATTCTTCTACCACCGAGGATGCGGATGATCTCTTGGCCAAATTTGCGTAAATTGACAGCTTTTACGGTCAATTCGGCATTAGCTCCAATCAACCCAACCACATTGCGAGTGGCAGGATCTGAATCAAATCCGAGTAGCAGATCTGGGCCAGCTAATTCAAAGAAATGCATCCCATGACTCTGGATCACTTGACCCATGTGCATCAGCTCGCGCAGCAATTTCGCTGGTCGCGGCGGTTCAGCGCCGGTGAGAGCATCTGATGCTTTGGCTGAAGCCAGGTGATGGCTTACAGGGCAAATACCACAGATACGGGGGGTGATCATCTGCATTTCAAAGAACATACGTCCTTCGCAGAATTTTTCAAATCCGCGGAATTCGTTTACGTGCATATAAGCGTGCTCAACAGTACCATCATCCTTCAAATGGACGGTGATCTTGGCATGGCCTTCAATTCTGGTGACCGGCTCAACGGTTATTTTTTGTGTTCCCATGTGATTCTCTCCCTTAGTGCCAGTGCAGTTTTTCGTCTTTTAATTCAGGCATGCGGCCTTGCGCCAATTCAGCCAGGACGTAATAAATGACATCGGCATCAGGTGGGCAGCCAGGAACAAACAGATCCACCGGAACGACTTCACTTAGTGCTTGAACCTTCATCGGTACAGCCAATTCAGGGTCGGATGGGATTTTGCCTGATTCGTCAGTACTCTCAGTTTCGACATAAGCACGCCGAAGAGCTTCTTCGAGGGTGAAGAAATTCCGCATTGCGGGCACTCCGCCAAACACGGCACAGTCGCCGAGAGCTACAAGGCATTTGCTGCGTTTGCGCATCCGAATCGCAACTTCTTCGTTGTACGAGTTGTTGATCCCGCCTTCCAAGATACCAACATCTACGCCTGATTCATCCGGTTCCTTCAGGTCAGTGATCGGTGTTGCACGCAGGTCTGCCAACTCGGCAATTTTAATGATGCGTTCATCAATATCCAGAAGTGACATGTGGCATCCAGCACATCCAGCCAGCCAATCAGAACTAATTTTTGGTTTCGCCATTATTTCTCCTTTCAATCTACCGTTAAAATATGTCTTAAGCTTCAATGAGCTCGGTAATGAGAAGGTTCTTGTTCACACCTTTTTTCCAATCGCCATCTAATTTTACCCCAGCTGATTTCGCGAAGGTATCCATGACTTCGTGGAAGGTTAGAATTCCTTCGGGCGGGGTGATGACCTGAACTGCTTTCTGGACGCGGCCTTCCAAATTGATGAAGTGGCCTTCTGTTTCAGCCCAGATTGTGGCAGGAACGACAACATCGGCGCGGGCGGTGAGGGATGAGCTGTACGCTGCCTGGACTGCAACAAATGGAACACCTTCCAGTTCCTTGAGCAATTTCTGGCTCGGTTCTTCTTCGCCAAGCAGAATGAAGGCGGCTTTGGCTTTCTTCAAATCAACTGCACCGCTGATCTGGTAAAGATAAGCAGCATAGGAATTGGCTCCACCCTTGAGGCTGAGTACCGAAACTTCTTTTCCGGCTTTCTTTAGGCTTTCAATCAGGTCATTTAATCCTTTTAGTACCTCTGACCCAGGAGCTGCTAATCCGAGTACGATACTGACTTTGGTTGCCTTACTGAGCAGATCGGATGATTTTACAGCGGAGAGCTCTTTCACTTTATGCTTTTCATCAGCAAATTCAGATAGTTTAGATGGCTGATCTTCGACCACAATCAATTTTGTTCCGGTGGGCAGGGCTCGTTTGACAAAGAAACCGGCTACTTGATGAGTTTCAACAAGATCAGCTCCAAATGTGATTACACAATCGGCTGATCTGAGATCTTCGAGTGTACCTTCTAATGATTTCTTGCCTTCAGCAGCAAAATTGTAAACTGATCCATCAGCGAGGGTAGTTGCCTGTCCGTTCTTGATGCCATCCACAAACAATTTTTTGAAATCATACAAGGCTTCGGCTGGTAAAGCAGGGGAGGCATACGAAACAACAGCATCAGATTTGATGGCTGTTCCAATCGCATCGGCAGCTTCCTGGTAGGTAGCTGCTTTGAGCGCATCACCTTTTTTGACCATTGGGGTCAAGATCCGGTTACGTTTATCTGCAACGGGTTCAAAGCGACCATGTTTACAGAGTAAACCACCATTGACCTCAGCATCCCAATCTGCTTCGATGCGAGAAATGTTATTGTCGCGGTTAACTACCTCAATACCACAGCCGATACTGCACTGGGTGCAGATCGATTTGGTGTGTTTGGAGTCTTTTGCACGGCCGAGGTAAGCGCTTTGGCGGTCGATGATCGCTCCAGTGGGGCAGAGAGACACACAGGTACCACAGGAAATACAGGTGGATTCGCCGAATGGAGTACCCAGGTCGGCAATCAGATAGCTGTTACTACCGCGTTCTTCAATGCCTAAGGTGAAATTGCCAACCAATTCGGCACATCCACGGACGCAGCGGCGGCAGAGAATACAGCGGTTGTTGTCAATCACCATAAATGGGTGAGTGGCATCCACTGTAAACGGAGTCCAGTTTGGCTGAAGCGGCCAGTGGGTCATACCCTCAGCGTAAGCCGAATTCTGCAGTTCGCAGTCACCGTTGGAGACCTGACAGTACATGCAGAAGTGGTTCCGTTCGCTGAAGAGCAGGGTCAAAACGAACTTGCGCGCTTCTTTCACCTTTTCGGTATCGGTGTGGACTACCATATTGGGCATTACTGGGAGAGTACAGGAAGGCTGCAGGGTACGCGCCCCTTCAACCTCCACCAAGCAAAGCCGGCAGCCACCATAAGGCGCCAGCGATTTATGATCGCAGAGGGTTGGAATGGTGATCCCTGCCTGTTCGGCGGCACGTAAAACGGTCGTCCCTTCTGCAACTTCCACTTTTTTATCATTAATCGTTACTGTGACCATGCGCATACCTCTCTCGGTAGTATCTAATCTAATGCTTGTGTCCGCTCATCGGGCAGGTTCCTGCCGGGCAGACTTTCAAGCGGATGTGTGCTTCAACTTCAGCTCTGAAATACTTGAACATATCTCGGATGGGTGTTGCTGCAGTCTGACCTAGACCACAATTGGACATTTCATATAAGAATGTGCTGATCTTATCCAGGTCTTCTAGTTCATGCAATGTTCCAGTTCCTTCGGATATGTTGGTCAAGATTTGGTAGGCTCTTTCATTTCCAATGCGGCATGGATTGCATTTACCGCAGCTTTCATTTTTGAAGAAATTCAACAGAACCTTGGTCAGATCGACCACACAAGTATCTTCATTACAAACGAGAAGTGCTCCTGATCCAAGCGATACACCGGCTTTGTTATAGGATTCAAAATCCATAGGTGTATCTTGCAAAACGGCTGGAATGATTGAGCCGCTTGACCCGCCGGTTTGAGCCATCTTGAAGGTAGAGTTCCCTTTCATACCTTTTGCGTAGATGCTAATCACTTCGCGCAGTGTGATGCCCATCGGCACTTCGATTAACCCGGTCACATTGACATTTCCGAGGATGGTATACACCTTAGTTCCCGGGCTGCCTTTGGTTCCGATCGCGTGATACCAGGCTCCACCGCGACGAATGATGGCAGGGATATTTGCAAGTGTCTCTACATTATTTACCAGTGTAGGCATATCCCACAGACCATTTGTGGTCGGGTAAGGCGGACGGGCTCTAGGTTCACCGCGTTTCCCTTCAATCGATTCGAGCAATGCAGTTTCTTCACCGCAGATATATGCTCCTGCGCCAGAGTGGATGTGCAACTTGAAAGAGAAATCGGATCCGAAGATATTTTCTCCTAAAAAGCCCATCTCTTCCGCTTGTTCGATCGCTTTTCGAATTCTCTCTTGTGCTAACTTATACTCACCCCGGATGTATAGGTATCCTTCGTCGGCGCCAACAGCATATCCGGCGATAATCATCGCTTCGAGAATGCAGTGCGGGTCACCTTCGAGAACGACACGGTCTTTAAAGGTACCGGGTTCGCTTTCATCCGCGTTACAAATGACGTATTTCTTGGCACTCTTGGTTTTGGCAACAAATTTCCATTTGGTACCAGTGGGGAAACCAGCCCCACCGCGGCCTTTGAGCCCGCTGGATTCGATCTCGCTAACTACCTGTTCAGGAGTCATTTCAGCGAGCACTTTCCCGAGGGCAAGGTATCCATCATGGATAATGTATTCGTTGATATCTTCTGGATCGATCAAACCAGCACGCTCGAGCACAATCCGTTGCTCTGCAGGCAAGGTCCCTTGCCGGGCTTGCAGCCAGGAGATGCGTCCACTTAATTCTTTTGCTGCTGCCAGTAGAGTTGTGGCGACTCTTCCTTTGTAAAGGTGCTCTTCAACCAGATAATGTACATCTTCTGGTTTGACTGGTCCGTAGATGACTGCTTCAGGATAAACGGCCACCAGAGGCAGGGCATCACTTCTGCCAATATCACTCATAGTAGAGAGAGATACTTCATCTTGAATTCCGAACTGTTTTAACTCTTTTTCAAGGTTCTTATAAACCTCATTCGATCCATTTTCAATACTTACCGGGTCATTTGAGACGAGAATCATAGCTCGATAGGTTTTCATTGAGCACCACCTGACTGATACTTCGCCAGTATCGCAGGAACCTGGGCGGATGTCAGATTGCCATACACATCTTCATCGATCACGATGGCTGGGCCTACACCACAAATTCCCAAGACAACTCACCGTGAGCAAAGTCCAATTCCCGTCCTTCGTTGTTTCTCCAGGTTTGATCTGGAGGGTCATCCAAGTAGCGTTTCATATACTTGTCTGCCACCAACTACATGACATGGTGCTGATTCGCAGAACCGGATGATATGTTTTCCGACTGGTTTTGTGGAAAGCATTTCATAGAAGCTGGCCACAGAATAGATTTGGCTCTGTGGGATTCTGATTACGCGGCTTACTTCTTCCAGTGCCCAATCAGGTAAATACCCAATTTCTCGGTTAATATGATTTAGGATGGGTATCAACTCATCCTTTTTCACGCCATAAACTTCGATGGCCCGATGAACAGCGGAGAGAACTTGTTCTTTGTTATCTACACCTACATTCATGCTGCTCTTCCTCCTGATTCATATGATAGATGAATATGGAGGTCTGGTAAGCGCTATTTGATGATGATGGCGTTGAAGTTACAGACTTGCATACAAATTCCGCAGCGCACACAGACATCCGGATCGATCACGTGGGTTTGTCTTCTTTCACCAGTAATTGCATTGGTGGGGCAGTTCCTTGCGCAAACAGTACAACCAGTACAAGCATCTTCCATGATTTCATAACGAATGAGCGATTTGCAAACTTTAGCAGGGCAGCGCTTTTCATAAATATGCGCTTCGTATTCGTCACGGAAATGGTGAAGAATTGTTTCAACCGGATTCGGTGCGCCCTGGCCTAAACCGCATAGGCTGGCGGTTTTAATTTGAGCACACAGCATCTCCAGCGTCTCGATATCGCCATCTTTGCCGTCACCGCTGCAGATGCGGGTGAGGATTTCCAGAATTCGGCGGGTTCCAACACGGCAGGGTGTACATTTTCCGCAGCTTTCATCCTGGGTGAACTCCATGAAGAACCGGGCGATATCCACCATGCAGGTGTCTTCATCCATCACGATCAGACCACCTGATCCCATGATAGAACCGACCGACGCCAGTGATTCGTAATCAATTGGTAAGTCTAACAGTGATGCAGGAATACAACCGCCCATCGGACCACCGGTCTGGATGGCTTTGAAGCCTTTGTCATCCTTGATACCACCGCCGACATCGTAAACAACCTCGCGCAGGGTGATTCCGAGCGGCACTTCGATCAGACCGGTGTTCTTGACATCACCGGCGATGGCGAAGGTCTTGGTGCCTTTGCTCTTTTCGGTACCCATGCTGGCATACCAGGCGAGCGCCTTTGAGAATGATTTGGGGCACATTCGCATAGGTTTCAACATTATTTACATTGGATGGTTTATTCCACAAGCCTTTTTCGGCTGGGAACGGCGGTCGTGGGCGAGGTTCGCCACGTTTGCCTTCGATGGAAGCCATCAGAGCAGTTTCTTCACCGCAGACAAAGCGCCAGCACCCATTCTCACTTCCAAATCGAAGCTGAAATTGGTGCCGAGAATGTTTTTCCCCAGAAAACCCAACTGACGGGCCTGTTGAATGGCAAGATTGAGGGTTTTGACTGCGATTGGATACTCTGCCCGGCAGTAGATATATCCCTGAGTACAACCAGAGGCGTAACCGGCGATGATCATACCTTCCACTACGGAGTGGGGATCACCTTCCAAAACACGCCGGTTCATAAATGCACCCGGATCACCTTCATCCGCATTGCAGATCAGGTATTTGATGGGTTCTTTTCGAGCAGCTACAAAAGACCATTTTCTCCCGGCAGGGAAACCAGCACCACCACGGCCGCGTAAGCCAGAAGCCAGGACTTCATCAATGACCTGTCTGAGGGGTCATTTCGGTGAGTACTTTACCCAGGGCCATATACCCATCGGCGGCGATGTAATCTTCGATATTTTCTGGGTCAATTTGACCGCAGTTTCGAAGAACAACGCGAATTTCTTTAGATTTCGGTGCTCCCAAGTTCTTCATCGCACAAAGTTCGTTTCAGGTAGTACGAACTTTTGAGCGATTCTGCCTTTGAGGAAGTGCTCTTCTACGATAAATGGGAATATCGTTGACAGTGAGATTGGAATAATGAACACCTTCGGGGTAAACCATCATTTCAGGTCCATGAGCGCACCCGCCAATACGCGAGGTCTCGAGTACCTGAACTTCGTCGATCAGTCCGACGGCGACAAGTTCATCATTCAAGCTATCAATGATCTCATGTGCGCCTTTCGCCAGACATTCAGGATCAACACACACCAGTACATGCGAACGAAAATACTTCATGCTCTATCCTTCAAATAGAAGATATTAGCCGAATCAGGATCCTAGATGTGAATCACATTGCTTTCGACTACTTTTCCGCCTTCAACGTGTTCTTTTATGATTCGAGCGGCACATCTCGGGGAGACCTTACCATAGACTAACTTTGGGTTGGTCACCAACCATCACCTGAACAATCGGTTCTTTTTCGCAAACACCGATACAACCGGTCTGGGTGACCAGTACACCACTCAGATTGTCTTTTTCAATGACATCCAGAATGGTTTTCATCGCATCACGAGCACCAGCAGCGATACCGCAGGTACCCATACCTACGATAACCTGCACTTTGCCTGTGGTCGCTTTCGCATTTCGTTTTTCTAATGCCTGTTCGCGAATTCTTTTCAGATCTTCTAGTGTTTTTACTGTTGGCATTTTGATACTCCTGTTTGTTGGGAATTGAATGCTTTAGATTTTGGTTGAACACTTTCTTTACGCAATCCGTCAATACCGTCGGATAAATGTTCGCGTAGAAAGCGAATGATCCCAGGTTCTGAAAGAGGAAGATCACCTAATTCATTCTTGAAATATTCATCATCAAATTCGAACATTTCATCGTTAAATTCGTATCGAAAAATCCAGTGAACATTTGGATATCCGACAACTAAAACGAGCAGAGTATTGATGATATCTCCCAGGGGCATACG
The DNA here is from genome assembly GCA_963818305.1 of uncultured Chloroflexia bacterium. GTDB lineage: Bacteria > Chloroflexota > Anaerolineae > Anaerolineales > Anaerolineaceae > DAIOEK01. The sequence goes on along the minus strand of CAWFRQ010000009.1, from coordinate 10,933 downwards.
GTCGATATGGCTGCGTTGAAACCAACAGGAGATTTTGGTACCTTTTCCTCGGGTGGATGTGATCGTCAGTCCGCCATTACATGCTTCAGCAGCGGCCTTTAAGAGAGGAATACCCATCCCAACTTTGCGAGTGGTGCGGGTGGTGACAAATGGATCGATGACCGAGTTGACCATCTCTTCATCCATTCCAATTCCATTATCCGTAATCGCAAACGACAATTTATCTGACTGACTATTTTCAGAGAAATTAATTTTAATCGTATCCGCTTTGGCTGATACGCTATTTTCTGCGATATCCAGAATATGGAGTGCGATTTCTCTCACCGGTACCTGACTATTCTTCATTCCTGGCACTGTTTGATTAATTGCGGAATTTTGTTGGGTTTTACCCGACCATGGCTGGTTTCATCTACTACGATGACAGGGGCCTGACTGCAAGCACCCACACATCGGCAGATTTCAAGTGTGATCATGCCATCTTTAGTGGTTGCACCCATATCAATACCTAAAACCTGTTTCGCTTTTTCGATCAGCTGATCTGTTCCGCCCACGTAACATGCGGTTCCCATACAAAATTTGATGGTGTGTTTTCCGCGCGGTTCGGTAGTGAAGAATGAATAGAATGTAACCACTCCATGAACTGCGCTTACCGGAATTCGTAGTTCTTTTGCCACATACGCTTGCATAGGTTCCGAAATGAAACCGATTTTATTCTGCAGGTCGTTCAATATGACCATCGTCGCGCCGGGCAGAGTTTTATTATCCGCGATGATTTTATCAATGCGAGCTTTTTGTTCTGGAATTTTGATCGGGTCTGTTTCAGGAACATTTTCCAAAATTTTATACATACAAAGTACTCCTGACGATTATTTGATAAAGCCGTGTAAAGATAGTTTATATCTAGAGTAATATTAACCTCCCCTTAGAAGTGATGTAATGACTAAATGTCATAATGATACATGAGAGTTGTCAATTTGAAAATCGAATTTGTAGTTTCTTGCCTCGATTTTCGAAAAAGCTTTCCGAATCTCACAAATTGTTGGTTCGGCAATATCAAAAACCATTCGTCCAATAAACTCATCCAATCGATGCACATCTCCACTCTGAATTAATGGACGGGTAATTTTTATTCTTTGGTGGCACTAAGAAATCGTCAGGTGTGATGTGCCTGGATATCTCCAGTGCATCAAATGAAATGTCCGGTGGGACAAATCCGAGCATCTGGATCAATCCGAAAGCTTTTCGGTTGATATGGGCCGGGATTGCTAATCCTCCCAAGTTGATGCACATGTTCAACAGCATCATCTAGACTAAATGTGGGTGGAATTTAAGCAGTAGACGTTCTTCCCTGCGGATGAAATCGCCGCTTGAATCGATGATAAATTGTTCACCGAAATGTTCAATGTCATTTTCCATAGCAGGCAAAGCCTTGTCGACGATGGTTTGCCAGGCAGCCAACTGGTCAAGCGTATCAAAAAGACAAAGCATGTGGACTTCTTCCCTGGTCTGCAATTCCATTCCCGGAAGGATATGGATACCAGTCCCTTGTGCGGCAATGCTACACTGCTTCTACATTGGCAGATGCATTATGGTCGGTGATTGCCAGGATTTGTATTTGGTGATCTTGTGCGGCTGCGACAATGAGTGGTGGAATCATCTCCACATCTGCACACGGTGAGAGTACCGTATGCACGTGGAGTTCTGCCCGGTAAGCTTTCAATTGAATTGCTCCATGGAAGAATAGTCTTACTCGCGCAAACCCATTTGCCACAAACGCCCACAGATTTCGTATGTGCGTTTGGAGGTGGATAATAAGGTTACATTTTCTTCATTGGCTTTTGTGATCGTATCAGGCTCTGGTTGAGCCCCTTCCGTAATAATGATGGCCGTCAGATCCAGAAGAGCAGCGACAGCCACAATATTGTTGTGACATTGTAATGTTACCCAGATGCTCTGGTGTTTTGCACCAGACATTACGCAACTCAGAAGGTCAGCACAATAGCCACTGGCTGGAGTCGATTTGATCAAATTCCTTGGGAGTAGTGAGCACTTGAAGTTCAAGGGTTTCGATGATTTCCTGCAAATTCATAGCTGGCTCTCCTATTTAGTTGTTTTCTTCACCAAATGATTCCTGGTCTTTGAGGAATATCTTCAATTTCAATTTCGTTCCTTTTTCCAGGGAGGAATCCAATTTCATTTGATCCACACATCTGGAAATATTTACCAATCCCATACCCGCTCCGAACCCCATTTCGCGGATATCTTCAGTTGCGGTAGACCAGCCTGGTTTCATGGCTAAGTTCCACATCTTTGATACCCGGGCCATCGTCGGTTGCTTCCATTGTAATTTGATGCGGCTCAATTTCGACCCGGATGGTACCGCCATGAAGAGTGTGAATGATAAGGTTCATTTCGGCTTCATAGATTGCAATGCCACATCTGCGGGCAATTTGGGGTGAAGCCCCAAGGCGCAACAAAGCTCGTTTTATCGAAGACGAAGCCATACCGCCATGGGTGAAATCTCCTTTTTTAATTTCATAACGGAAAATTAAACTGGTGCGGTTCGAACTAATATCTTCAAAGAGATGGCTGGCACGATAGCGACGGATCTCTTCTTCCTTATAATCATGCTGTAACGCTTTTAGTAAACCGCGGGTGATATCCCCTTTCGTGATGATTCCAACCAGCTGGTTGTTTTCATCTACAACTGGTAAACGGCCAATGTGTGCCTGTACAAATGTCTTTAATGCTTCGATTACTGGATCATATTCGTTTACGGTGATCGGATTGACCGTCATGTACTTGCTGACCGGTGCGGATATATTAGAATCACGTAAGGATCGAATCAGATCTTCAATGCTCAGGATTCCAATTAATTTGTTATCTACTACTACGGGAGCGCCAGAAATCCGGGAAGCTCGGAAGAGGTTTGCGACTTCTTCCATGGAATCTTCTGGTTTGATGACGTGTATATTACTCGTCATCACTTGGTTAATTTTTAATTCGTAGGATAGTTCTTCAACACGGGTGATATCTTCAGCGATTGCGTCAGTGATTATCTTACCTGTCTGAACGTTTGCGCTCATCCATGCTCCTCTTATTCATCACATGAGCAGGGATCATCTCCAACCGGTTTTTCAAGAGATGGCAACCCTGCTGCAAACAATCTTCCACAAAGCTCGAAGGTTCCAAGCGGAGTAGAGATGAGAGGAATATTTTCCTCATTGGCCAGGTCAACAGTCTCTTGTGGTGGTTTTTTCCCACGCACAACCACAATTGCTGCGACATCTGCCATGTGTGCGGTGCGAACAACCTGGGGGTTGCAAAGACCGGTGAGCAATACTGCATCTGGTTGAATGAATGCGAGCACATCACTCATCAAATCAGCACCACAACCACCCTTAATCTCGCGATCCAGTGTGTCTGTTTCGGAGATCAACTTTCCTTCAATAATGGTGATCATTTCTCTGATCTTCATATAATTGCCATTCTTTGTTCAATAAATAATATGGGTAAAGATAAGTTAGTATACTTCATATTCGTATATCGACAATCATTTCGGCTATTGGACTTCTTCAGATTTCCTGCTGAAATTATCAGCAGCATGTTAAAATAGAACAACTCGAATGATAGTACGCAAAATAGGGATTTAGATGAAAACATTGATACAAGGTGTTAAAGGTGCACGTGATTTTTATCCGGAAGATATGGCTTACCGGTCCTGGTTATATTCATGTTTAAAGGAAGTGTCTGAAAGATACGGGTACCAGGAGTATGACGGACCTTTCCTGGAACGGCTTGGAGTTGTATGCTGCAAAATCAGGAGATGAACTGGTTAAAGAGCAATCTTTTGTTTTTAATGACCGTGGTGGAGATATGATCACTCTACGACCAGAGCTAACACCCAGCCTGGCACGGATGATTGCTCAGCAGCAGAATGAATTGGTTTTCCCGGTGAGGTGGTGGTCATTTGGACCATTCTGGCGGTATGAACGTCCACAAAAAGGGCGCAGCCGAGAATTTTTTCAATGGAATATTGACCTGATCGGACCGAATTCAGCTGAAGCCGATGCGGAAATGGTATCTATTGGCGCCTGCTTTCTTGAAGAGTGCCGGATTGACAGCCGACCAGGTGAAAATCTATGTCAATAACCGCAAATTGATGGAATCCGAAGTTCTTGAACTGGGAATTGCCCCTGAACAGCTCAAATTGGTATTTAAGGTAATCGACCGGAAAGATAAGCTGAACCCACAAGCCTGGTTTACTTATTCTGTTGAGCAAGGTTTATCTGAAGACATCACCCATGGACTGGAAAAGCCATTTTGGGTAACAAAGACCTATGGAAGAAATCTGCCGATCTGGTACGCATGTTTGAGATCCTGGAACCTGATAGGATTGGCTGAATATGTGGAGTATGATCCAAACATCATTCGTGGATTGGAGTATTACACCGGGACGGTGTTTGAAGCCCGAGATAAAGACGGTGAATTCAGCGCCATCCTTGGCGGTGGACGCTATAACAACCTGGTAGGTGATGTTGGCGGTCAACCGGTTGGCGGGATTGGTTTTGCGATGGGGGATGTCGTCATCAGCCTGGTATTGCAAAAATTTGGATGTCTACCTGATTTCAATTTACAGCCTGCCCAGGTAATGGTCACCGTCTTCGACGAACAAACTGCACGATGCATCGATTGCATTGGCGAATGAACTGCGCAATGCAGGGATTAATACCACCTGTTTCCCGAATTGGCAAAACTTCCCCGGCAATTTAAGTTTGCTGATCGGGTGGGTGTAAGATTTATTCTTGTGATTGGTCCGGATGAGTTGGCATCAAACCAGGTGACGGTGAAAGACCTGGTGGAGGGGAACCAACAGACGATGGGACGGCAAAGAAGTCGTCGAGAGGATCTGCCAGAAGCTTGCGTAAGGGATAGCGGTGTGATAAAATACTCGGCGCTATGGTGGCTGTAGCTCAATGGCAGAGTGCTTGACTGTGGATCAAGTTGTTGTGGGTTCGACCCCCATCAGCCACCCCTATATCTGGCCCTAATCGAGAGATTAGGGCCTATATATTGGGTATATCGGGGGAATTTCGACGCAAAATCGTGTGCAATTGTGTGCAGTTTTATGGCTACTGGCGTGATTAAATTGTCGATCAAATACCGCTGCTTCATCCTGCATTTCCGGGATCATGTGGCCGTAGGTATCCATGGTAAAGCTGACTTTGTAATGTCCCAGCCGGCGTGAGACGACGATCATCGGAATATTGTGATTGAGCATGATGGATGCACTGGTATGCCGCAAGTCATGGAAACGGATCCTGGGTAAGCCGGCTATATCCAGTAATTTGATAAAGCGCTTATACAAATTCATTTGATTCAGTGGTGTTCCGATCGAGGAAGGGAAGATCAGATTGTTTTCCTTCCACTCTTCCCCGGCAAATGCACGATCCAGGTTCTGTCTGTTCCTGTGCTCCTGGAGCTTTTGAATTGTGCTGGTACCGATTTTCAGAATTCTTCTTCCATTCTTGGTTTTGGTTTGAGAAAAATAATTCGGTGCTTTGAAGTTTCTGCGCAATTGCCTCTCAACTTTCAAGGTTCCCCAATTCACATCCAGGTCGCTCCATAGCAATCCGAGTAGTTCGGATTGTCGCAAACCAGTCGCTACAGCAAGATGATATAAGGCTTCATACCGATCGCCTTGAGCAGCCAGGAGCATCTGATTGACCTGATCTTCATTGAAGATTTGGATTTCTTTTTGAGTTCCTTTGGGAAGTTTCGCTCCGTGGGCAGGATTACGATTGATCATTCCAGCAGTAAGGGCATCCTCTAATGAATGATGGATGACACTATGAATGATCTTGATGGTCCGAGTGCCTGTTTTATTCTTGTACAGGTTGGTATAGAAAGCTTGGATTGTACTAAAGGTCAGATCACAAATTCGTGTTTTCCCTAAGCTTGGATAGATATACCTGTCTGCGTACAAGCGATACTGGTACATCGTTGTTGGTCTGATATTCATTTCTGCCTGGTCCAGCCAAGTGCTCAGGTAATCCGAGAAGATCTGGTATCCTTCAACTTGGTTTGGAATCTCAGATGAGATTCGTTTTTGCGCATTCAACCAATTCTGACACTCGGATTTGGTTTTACCGGTAAACCCTTTACGAGTAGAGCCAATCGAATATTGCGCTCTCCACTTCCCATTGGATTGTTGGTAAATAGTTCCTTCATGATTACATCGCCTTCCCATACATCCTCCTTATGAGAGTAGGTGGTCTGGAAAGGCGATTATTTAAACCCCATTCTTGGCCATTGAGCTGTTCATTTGGTAAGGTACTGTCGTTTCTATGATTTAAGTTTAGCATCAGATTACCTATTTCCCAAACGATTCTCAATTAATTCCTTCGTATTAGTTATATGACCCTGGATGGATTAGATGTTATTGCTGCTGTTGCATGGATGTATTGATCTGGTTTCTAATCAAGTACTCCTGTAAATCGTCTGGATGTACCCGAATAGATCGTCCAAGGCGAATGACCGGGATTTCACCTTGCTGAAGCAACAAGTACGCCTTGGACTTACTGATCCCTAACAAATTCGCCAAAGTCCTCGCTTTAAGATATGTTTTTGAAAAATCGATTTGACGATTATTAGAAGTCATTGTTATTTTCTCCTATTAAGCTGAAGGTCGTTTTGGTTCATACGTATTAGCTAGTTGTTTCACGAGAAATATTTTTTTCCCGCCATTTCGCTTCATGCGGAATACTGAGCTTTTAGTAGCACAGTACCTTTTCCCATGCTCATCTTCCAACCATTCATTGAATTTCTGTCGGGGGTTCCCGTCTATGGGTAGAAGGTTAATTTCGTTCTGCGACAACTCTTTCTTATCGAAGTTAGGAGTAACCTGGAGATCAGAACGCTTATCGTATGACCTACCTGTACGTGGTGTTACACCAACTCTTTGTGTAAGGAACTTACGTGGATATTTACCAGGTTTTCTTCTCGGAATTGCAGCATAAACTTCTGCTCGATAGTTTGCAGCACTGTTCATCTTGTGGATATTTATTGGGTCATAATGCATTGGTGTCACTCCTAGATTGGTGGCAAGGTCATTCATATTGGGTACGATTAATATATTTGAAGGGCGGCCGTTTTTGCTGTGTTTTTCCCCCATGCTATGTTGTAAAGAAGAAGGGGGAAAGAAACCACAAATACTAGCCAACTCATCTGTGGCTTTCCTGATCGTCCAACCTGAGAGAATTCCAGATGAAGCTGCTAAGATTTCTTTACGGGTAAATTTTCGGCCTGGCTGCCAGTTCAATTTGATGAATAAATCTAGCAACCTGGATAAACTCACCATATGATTTTTGATAAGGTTTTCCCGTAATTCAGTGGAGACCTATTTACGTCGGATTGTTGTCCTAAATCTTCCAACTATCAATCTAGGCTCTTTACCATCTCAACCAGCTATACCATCTTCCACACGTATGACAGTACAATCCTTTTTCTTGGTTTAGGGATGCACTCGGGCGCTCGTCATCATGGAAAGGACAATGGATGTTTTTAGATGAGATCCATCTGTTTTAAATGTTGGATTATCGTAATGTTTGAGGATAGCATCACGATAATGTGAAAAATTGTCTTGCCCCAAAAAGGTATTTGGATTTGATGTTTTAGAACCTAACTCAGAGAGGGATGGCAGGATTCGAGGTAGATCGAGTAAATATTCTACGAAGGAATTTCCATTGGTATTGTTGCCATGCAAGTCCAAGGTCACCTTTTATCCCCTAGATCCGCAGGTAGTTGAATGATCTCGAGGTCAATGTTGGTTGTCCGTAATGCATCCTGTACTTTATATGACCAATTGGTACCGGTCCTGTCTAAATCAGGTGCGATGTAGACTTTGCTTACCTGGTTGTTTTTCAAGAATTCCAGAAAATGTTGATCTACGGAGCTTTCTGAGAACCCACTGAAAACATTTTTGATATTGGCAGAATACATCGCCCAGACATCTGCTTCACCACTCACAAACCAGCATGATCCATTTGGCATTTTTATTTCTTCAGCAAGATTAGCTGCATAGTAGAAGTGTGCATTTGTTGGTTTTCCTGGTACCCAACGATACTTTACTTGGGAATCCTTTTGAGCATTTTTCCACCTGAGGCCAGTTGGTAAAACAGGATAAGACCAGCCATCATATCAGGCGTAAGCCCAAATGAACTTATCGTTTCCTTTGAAATTCTTCGGTTTTGTAATTCCTGGACTAGATGACGTAGATTACAATTTGGGCAAGTTAGTAGGAAAATTGTAGGTAGGGTTGTTATCTACCTCTGCCAGATGTTCTAATTGGCATTCAATGCATTTCGATGTATACTTAGTCATAAGGTAAATTCCTTTCATTAGGTGTTTACTCATGAGGATCGTTGATTGTGTTGGTCCGGCAGATTTTCACATTCAGCGATTTTTATTTGTTGTATTTTAGTTACTTTCGTGTTGAAAAACTTGATTTATTTTCCTCCTTCCATTACTCTGATCAGATATTTGAAACATAACTCATTGGACAAAGAGAACAGGTTGATACATATTTCAGTATCAACCTGTCCAAAGCGAAGTAATAGATATCAGAAAATTATTTCGCTAATTTCTTCGAACGTAATTTCATAGCTTTCTTAAAAACAATCTCGGGATATCTTCATTTCTTTTGTATTATTTTTTCCTTTTATACCCGAATGTATTAGGTACCAATTGTAAGCTTTGTTCATTCCGTCTGTTTCGGAATAACCTTCTTTTCGATATTTTTGATATTCTTGGAAAGCATCGTCATAGATTGGTTTTCTCGGTCGGCCACTATGCTGTCGCTTAAGATTGAATGGTCCATCTATTGGAATCGAATTATTAGGATTTATTATCCATTCATTATCTAAACGTTTTTCAAAATCATAAATATCTATCTCTGCCCTAGTTTTAAGGTTTAATACCACTCCCGTATTTGTTTTAATTAGATTTATCCACATAAGATCAAGTGGGATTGCAGGAACGAATTCTGGTTCCGCAATGTCTTGTGTAGTATCGAAAAACAGATGTATTCCTTCAATAGTAATCTGAAATCCAGGAATAAAATTTTTTGGAGAGGATATGTTTTTGATAATTGTAGATCCCGTGGTAGATATATATTCAGAGCCCTTCTTCTCCTCGAAATAATTAAGGAGCCAATCGATCAAATCTTGTACATTGCAGTGATCGATAAGAAAGATATCTTTTTCGTATCAGAGGTGGATATTCTTTTTTGTCTACTTGATCTCTGTTCATTTGTTCCTCATTAACAAAATTCTGTTATATGGAATAACCATTCTGAATGCTGCTTATTGCAATTACTTTATAGAATTCCGAAAAGTCAATAACGGATAGTTATTCTTGGTTATGCTCTACATGTTGACAGATTTTGATCATTATCCTTCAATACCTTCTGGAGATAATTTCAACAAACTGATCCACGAGTTGAATAAACGACTCAGACATTTACCTTCACAACTGGATAATGGATCGATAGGGTATTTGTTCTCCCCTTTAGAATTCTAGATAAATCTTGCCGGTACTGGTCACCAATAGATCTACTAATTCCTGCGGTCTCAAGTTGACTTGTAACCGTCGAGATCCAACACTCCAATATCCCATCAGTTTTGATGAAGAACAAGGATATTTTCTGATCGGATTCAGGGAGTATCGAGTCCTGGCAACGATGGCGGATTGCCTCATTTTCAATTCGATTTCGGGATGTTCGCCAAAGTGGGCAAAGATCCTTTTCGCTAATGGAACGCTCTCCGGAGCCTTACTTTGCAACATCTCCCAATATGCATCCTCAGATAATGCTCTGGGTTGTGTAGCCCACATCCTTCTGAAACATTTCTTGTTCGACAGTGATTTGATGATTTACATCAGGTGACAAGGATACCTGAACAATCGACCGCTCCACGATCTGGGTTCGGGCAACTACCGAGGGGACAACCAGAATATCATGATCATCAGGCATGGTATAGCATTGCAGCTCAACCAACCCGACGTTAGTAGCCAGATGTGGGTAGCGGTTGACATAGGTCAGCATTTCGATCAATGAATTGCGGATATGGTCACTCACAATCAGGACCAGGAATCTGCCTAACCGTAAGTTTTTGGCGATTACGTCTTCTGATGGGACATCCTCCTGATCCAGGTCGAAAGTGGATTGGACCAGATCGATCAACCCTTTGTGGTTTTTCTCCCGGCAGACTTCGTCCAGCTTGGCAAATGTCCACTTGGAGAGGGAGCTAGCAGAGCACCGATTGTCTGGGCTAATACCTCTCGGCGAGCTTCTGTATTGCGCCAGAGCTTTGTTTCCACCAGCACCGGATAACCGGCTTTACTGATAAATAAATTGTCAATCGGACCGGCATCGGTAGCGATTTCCCGCCCAATGGGAACGAGCGGAGAGAAGATGGGTTCTATCTCTTCCACTGGGAGAATGTGCGGATGGTTGTGAAGCAACTCCTGAAGCCACGTCTCCGGGAACCTGTTCTTGTTGGGCTCGATGGGAGCTAAGGCAATTCCACTTTTATCTGGTTTGATGAGATGAGGTGTAGATTTCATAAATCTCCTAATCTGTGAATTCTTGTTCTCGTCTTACTTCAGCCCACACTTCCATCACTGCCCAAGCAGATGATATTTGTTGCATACGTAGCTTTCCTAACTCAAATCTATTTTGTTTCTGGGTGGAGTTTTCAACTCCCCATGTAATGTTCAATGCACCCTTCTGCGATGCCTTTCTTTACACTATCCCAGATTGCAGTACGGTAGGTTGCCTCATCTTTTATGTTGTCGAACCTATAAAGTTCATTGATAAACATTTCATAGAAATTTTGATCAAATTCAGTAGTGGTACCATTCCACCAATTGGGTA
>CAWFRQ010000008.1:307500-373221 GCA_963818305.1 uncultured Chloroflexia bacterium | reverse complement strand
GAAGGCGGCTATGAAATTGTAGGATGCTCATCAGCAAATATGACTCCCGGAAATGTAATCGAGATTTAGAAGAAAATGACCTTGCAAAAAAGCTGGAAAAGCTGGCAGGCCTCATTCAAAACCCAGAAAGCTGTATTGCCGTATTGCACGTACCTCCCTACCAGTCTGGTTTGGATTCTTGCCCGGACCTGGACAAGAACCTAAAAATCATCACCCAGGGCGGACAGGTCGTGATAAAGGCGCAGGATCAACCTCCGTAAAGACCTGGCTGGATAAAGTACAACCGATGCTCTCTCTCCATGGTCACATCCACGATCACCGGGGCATGGTGCGTATTGGACGCACCCTGGCGATTAATGCGGGCAGCGAATACGCTGAGGCGATCATAAGGGCGCCATCATAAACCTAGAAAACGGTAAAGTCAAAGGACACATGTTGATCTCTGGTTAAAAAGGAGTTGCAATGGGTAAATATGGCGTAATAATTGAGGATTTTTATACGGAACGCACTCGAATTTTCAATGCCCTGGATGATGACGAATATAAACATATCATCATGCGGTTGATCGGCGCATTGGCTTTTAGGACCCATTGCCAGGAATTTGGATACATCCAGGACAAGTTGGGGCGAAAATTCACTGATTTTGACTTTGTTTCTACCTGCAAAGTATTTCAAACTAATCATAAAAGTGCTAACCGAATTGGGTTATCAAGAAGATAAGCAAGTCACCCAGCTTTTTGGTGATCAACGTATGATCTTCCACGATCCGCCTTCGGTCGGCATATCGATGCTTTCTACAATACCTTGCGCCAGCTCTGCCACGAGATCAATCTGGTTGGTAGGTTGGAAAAAGAAGACATTACGATTCCATTAGCCGAATTGCTATTAGAGAAAATGCAAATCGTTCAGATCAATGAAAAAGATGTGATCGATACGATCATGCTTCTCCGGGAACATCCCATTGGGGATGATGATCACGAGACCATTAATACAAAGATCATCACAAATACCCTCTGCTCAGATTGGGGTTGGTGGCGAACTGTCACCATGAACTTGAAGGTCGTTGAGGAACGAATGAACCTCTATTCTGATCTGACCGACGATGATCGCAAAGTTGTCGGTAAACGGATAAAAGAATTGTTGGATCGTATCGAAGCAGCTCCGAAATCACTCAAGTGGAAAACAAGAGCCATGATCGGAGACAAAATGAAGTGGTACAAGGATGTAGAAGAACTTTCTCGCTGAAATCCTTTGCAACTACAAACAAATAAGAACTACTCAAATAACTTTTGAGCAGTTCTCGTAAAAATGAAGGAGATTATTCAATGAAGACAGCAGAAGAATATATTTTGCCCTGGATCAAGAATGCTGAGCCGTATAGTGACAAACACATGGACATCGCCTGGGAAAACCCTAGATTATCCGGATGATGTCGAACGAAAATCTGCTTGGACCAAGTAAACATGTTTTGGATGCCATCGAACAAGCAGCACGCTTGGGTAATCTTTACCCGGGTTCTGGTCCGCTGCTACGGAAAAAACTTGGGGAGGCTGCTGGGTTAACTGCCGACAATGTGGTTCTTGGGAATGGCTCTACTGACGTCATCAATTTTGTGATCCACACTTTTATTGGCCCCGGAGACGAAGTCCTCATTCCAGTTCCCACATTCCCGATGTACGAATCTCGAACGGTAAAGTTACTGGTGGTATCCCTGTCCAGGTTCCAATGACCCCGGATTTTTACTGGGATCTCCCCAATATTCTCTCGGCTGCCGTTACACCAAAAACGAAATTGATCTTTATTTGCTCTCCGAATAATCCAACCGGAAACCGAATTAAGGATGAGGATCTCATCCAATTGCTGGAACTCGGCATTCCACTGTTCTTTGATGAAGCCTATTATGAACTCGAAGATCATGTACAAACCAAAGCCGGTTGGATCAAGAAATATCCACACATGATGGTAAACCGCACTTTCTCCAAAGCCTTTGGTCTGGCAGGATGTCGAATTGGTTATATTTTATGTGATCTGGGATTTGCAACCTTCTTCAACCGGGTTCGTTTCCCGTGGAATGTCAGTTTAATCGGGCTGGCCGCCGCCCTGGCCGAATTGGAAGACGAGGAAGACCAGGCGCTCAAACGGAAAATAATCATCGACGGTCGAAATTGGATCTACTCAGAAATCAACAAGATGCCTGGTTTCAAAGCCTACCCATCTGAAGGCAACTTTGTCCTGATCGATGCGCATGTTTTAGGAAAGACTTCAGAAGAAATTAGAGATGCAATGACCAAAAAAGGTGTCTATATACGCCCGATGGGTGGGCATCACATGCAGAAAGGTTTCATCCGGATTACGATCGGAACCGAAGATCAGAACAAATTGTTCCTGAAAAAATTCCAGGAATATGTAGCTGAAGTATTGGATTGATAAACTCATGACCGAAAAAAAGTATATCCTGGCTCATGATACGGGTACCGGCGGTGACAAGGCTGTCCTTTGTGACTTGAGAGGCAAGGTTCTCTTTTCGGCATATCAATCATATGGTATCTCGTATCCTAACCCTGAATGGGTGGAACAAGATCCTGATGAACTGTGGAATGCTGTAGCAGCCACAACCCGCCAGGTAATCCGAGAATCTGGCATAGACCCGGATGAAATCTTGGGCGTTGGTCTATCTGCCCAAATGTGGAATACTCTCCCCGTCGATGAACACGGGAAACCGCTTACACCCATGATGAGTTGGCTGGATTTACGTAGCGTAGAACAGGCTGAAAGAGTCCTTCAGGGTGATAATCCAGATTTCCTATTCAAACACACCGGAAATATTCCCACTGCAAAAGATAGCATCCCAAAAATCCTGTGGCTAAAAGAAAATCGACCGGGTATTTGGGAGAAACCGCCTCCCTGTTAGATTGCAAAGAGTACATTCTTTTCAAACTAACCGGGAAGATAGCTATTGATTACGTAGGTGCATCCGTATATTTTCTATTTGATCCGATCAAGAAATGTTGGTCCAAAGAAGTATGCGACCGGCTGGGAATTCCAGTCGAGAAACTTCCTCCAGCCTATCCTTGCACAGAAGTGATTGGCAAGGTAACGGATGAAGCCGCCAAACTAACTGGTTTAAAGACAGGGACTCCAGTCGTTATTTCTGCCGGTGATGTCGCAGTCGCTCAATCTGGTGCGGGAGCGAATCGGGAAAACAAAGTTCATCTCTGTATCGGCACAGCGACCTGGGTGGGCGTTTCTACCTCTACCTTCCGGAATATTCCTGAAAAACCGTTGTGGGGACTTTGCCATATCGATCCAGAAAAATATATCATCGCAGGTGAAATGGAAACCGGTGGCGGCGCATTAATGTGGTTTAGGGATGTCTTATGCCTGTATGAAAAAAGGCGCTCAACCCATATCGGTAGATCGACTTATGCCATCATCAGTAAAATGGCTGAATCTTGCCCCTCCTGGGTCAGATAAACTTCTATTCCTTCCCTGGCTTTCTGGGGAGAGAGCCCCGGTATTAGACCATTATGCTCGGGGTGGATATATCGGTCTGAATATGAGTCATACCAAAGGGCATATGGCCCGAGCAGTCATGGAAGGGGTTGGATTCCATCTTCGCTGGATTTGCGAGACAATGGAAAACGCCGGATTCAAAATCAATGACTTCAATGGGATTGGCGGTGGCTGCAATAGTGATATTTGGGTACAAATCATCTGCAGTATTACTGGCAAACCGATGCATGTGGTAGCAAATCATCTCGAAGCTGGAGCAGCCGGAGCAGCTTTTGCCGTTGCGGTAGGAATGGGAATCTACCCGAGCATGGATGCGGTAGATGATATGATTGAGATCAAAAAGACTGTGCAACCCGATGTCAAATTCCAAAAAAGGTATGACGATTTGTATCATGTCTATCGAAATACTTATGATGCACTCGTTCCTGTCTACAAGGAGCTGTACAAAATTAAATGAATAAAATCATTGATATCCCCGAATCAATCGTTACGCTTTGTTTTCAAATGTCGCCAGCGTGGGTGGTTTGTTACTGTTATTAACCAGCGTGGTTTTGCCACTCTTTTTTGTAAAATTGGCCTCACTATCTTTTGTGACTATGGTGATCGGTTTGATCTTTGCGATGGTGGGCATTTATTTTGCGAATCGCTGGGTCCGAAAACCGCGCCCTGAAGATCAAATAGAAAAAGCGTTGAAAGGCCTTGGGGATACTTACTCCATTTTTCATTATCCTCGGCTGCCAATCGATCATATCCTGCTGACACCATTTGGAATCTTGATCATCGAAACAATCTCCTATGCCGGCCTGTTCACCTACCGGGATGGAAAATGGAAAGAAGCAATGACACTGGGAAGAGCTTTCAGATATGTCGTTGAGGAGCATTTGGGTGATCCCACCAAAATGGTAGAATCTGAAGCTCAATCTCTTCGTGAAAAACTAATACAATTGCAATTACCAAATATTCCTATCAAAACTGTGGTATTGTTCTGTCACCCGGGCGCTCATGTGGAAGCCAGAAAATCCACCCTCTCCGGTTTGTAAAACAGATAAACTAAGGAAGTATGCAGAAATGTCGGGAGCAAAATTGCAGTCTTCAGATTACGCGGTAGTGAATGAGTGGCTCGAGAAGCTAACGCTGTAATTGAAAAATTATTAAATTTGAGTTTATTTTTAACCGGACTGATGCCATAATCATTAAGTAATTTATATAGCTAAGCCCGGTTCGTTTATCTGGAAGGATTTTATGCCGCCCACAAATCTCATCATTCGTAAAGAAACACTCGCTGACATCGAACCCATCACCGAAGTTACTATCGCCGCATTCCAAACCCTGGAGGTCAGTGACCAAACCGAACATTTCATCGTTAGGGCGCTGCGATCCGCAGGTGTACTCACCCTTTCACTGGTTGCCGAACTAGATGGTGAAGTCGTGGGTCACATCGCCTTTTCTCCCATCACCATCTCTGATGGAACCTCAAACTGGTATGGGGTTGGACCACTCTCGGTTAAGCCGGCTCTACAGGGAATGGGCATCGGCTCGGCGTTGATGCGGGATGGCCTGGATCGCATGCGCGCAGTCGGAGCAAGGGGCTGCTGCCTGGTGGGTCACCCGGAGTATTATCGTAGAATTCGGCTTCATCAATCCTGATGGACTCACGCTCGAGGGGGTTCCGCCAGAAGTCTTCTTCACACTTTCCTTCGATGGTCAACATCCTCAAGGAGAAGTGCATTTCCACGAAGCATTTGGGGTAACTAGCTGACACCAATAATTATTAATTGGGTACAGATGGGTTGATTTTACAAAATTCTACTCTTGCCAATCAGTGACTAAAAAACCATAGAGAACCATATCCACAAATTGTTCCTGGGTCCACCATGATTGACGCAATATGCCTTCCTGGGTGAAACCCAACCGGTCAGCCACTTTACGGCTAGGCCAGTTGTCTACTGCGCATTGAATTTCCAACCGGTGCAACTTGAGTGTGCCAAAAGCGTGGTCGATCAATGCTCTACCACTCTTCGTCACTAATCCTTTACCCTGGAAGGATTCTCCCAACCAGTAACCCAGACTCGCCTTGCGGTCTGGCCAGACCACACTATGCAAACTTACGATTCCTGCCAACTGACCCTTCCATCAGATTCCTGCCCGCAGACCATTATTATCAGCAAAACGGTCTAATCCGGCTTTGATGTATTCCTGGGCGCCCATCAGAGATAATGTTTCATCCAGCCAGGGCAATTCAACCTGTAGATGAGCAACGTTTTGAATAAATAAAGCATGAATTTGTTCTGCATGACGCTCTTCAAGCAAATGTAACTTTAGGTTCTCATCAATTCGGCAAGTAAACATCACACCTCAATGTAATAGTTGGTTAATAAAAACCCAATTATGATTGGATAATTAAAGAGTTATTTTGCTTGCTGTAACGCAGATAGACTACCCCGGTGGGCAAAGCAGAAGACTCAACCAAAGATAATTGCGTACGTTTGCTTACTGGAAATATTTTCTTGCCGCCGCCCACTACCAATGGATATACATGCAGGCACAATTCATCCACTAAATCATTCTCAAACAGAGTCTGCACCAGCACACTGCTGCCATCCACCAGAATGTTTTTCCCGGGTTGTTTCTTGAGCTCAATCACTCTCTCAGCCACATGGTCGCGGATGATTGTCGAATTACGCCAGGCTGAAGCAGACTCGAGGGTTGTGGAGACCACATACTTGGGTGAGCTGTTGAAGATATCGAAGAATGGGTCTCCCGCTGGCATGGGATCGAAAGCCGTGCCATGAATCTGCCAGGTTTTTCGGCCTAACAAAAAGGTATCCGCAGTGTCCATCAATTTTGAAAAATGCGCGCCGATGTCATCATGCCAGTATGGCAGGGTCCACCCGCCATGTTGAAAGCCGCCATCTGTATCTTCATCCGCGCCACCCGGCGCTTGCATCACACCATCCAGAGTCACAAATTCGTGCACAATAAGTTCTCGCATCGTATCTCCTCTTAAAAGACCGCGTGGGTCTCGACTCCCTTTAGGTTTCTTGGTCTTTTTGAGTCTAGGACGATTGGCGCGGTGGGGCAACACTTTGTGGAATGGTAGAGGTACAAAAAAGGATCAGTACCGTTTCGGATACTCATCCCTATACTAGAGTACGAATCTTTCAGATACTAATACCGGTCACCAACCACCTTGCCTTTCTAAGGTTCCAGAGCTTTACCCACCAGTTCCTCATTTGTGAACGGTCCATAGACTTCTGCAGTATCGAAGAAAGTGATCCCCCGTTCTACCGCTGCACGAATAAAGCCGATCATTTCCTGCTTGTCGGTCGGTCTGTCCCCAAAGCTCATGCTCATACAGCCCAAGCCAAGCGCTGATACTTCAAGATTTGAATTTCCTAGTGTTCGCTTTTGTATAAGTACACCTCTCGGAACAGCAAATTATTGAAAATTCAATTCATTATTCAAGAATATGGTTTCGCAAAAATCAAAATTAAGCTACTAACCTTACAAAAATAGTTAATCACCTGGAGTTCACTTCAGCTCAAGGGATTGATACTTCCAGTAGGATGTAGATAGGCTTTACAACTCTGATAAGGGAACCAAAAATTGTGCGACAATGAGAATGTTCACAGATAGTGCTATCTATATTCGAAAGTGAAACCTAATGAATCAAATACTAAACCCAATCACTGAAGACTCATGGGCGAAAGAGTTGTTTGCGATCACATTGTTCGTAGAAGACTTGGCTGCTATCAAAAACTTTTTACCAAACCGTATTCTGCTTTACGTCAGCATTTGAAGATAAGAATTCGGTCGTTTTCAAAATAGGGAAAACCCTCATCAATCTTCTCAAAATCAGTTCCGCAGACGAACTCATTCACCCGGCAAAGGTGGCAGATCGGCAGGCTGGTGCGCGGATGGTCTTCACCGTACATGTAGAGGATGTGGATGCCATGTGCGACCATCTCAAGAAGCTCGGTGTCAGCTTGCTGAATGGTCCACTGGATCGTCCCTGGGGTATCCGGACTGCCAGTTTCATGGATCCGGCCGGAAATATCTGGGAAATTGCGAAATAGTACCTTGATATAATCAGTTATTCGGGGCGAGTAATACTTTTCGAATGGAATTGGAACAGACAATGAAACCTGGCGAAGTGTACTGGTATGGTTCTGATGGGATTGCACATCCTCATGTGGTCGTCCAGTTGTTTGATGAAAATTCTGGTCAACCTGATTCAGTCCTTGTATGTGCTATTTCGACCAATCTCAAGCAGATCAATCTACCGGGAAATATTTTGCTCGAAGTAGGGGAAGCCAATCTACCGAAACGAAGCATCGTGTTGGTCTCACGGACTGTGGTTGTGCAGCCGGAAGAGTTCGGTGAATACATCGGATCGCTCAGCGAGGAGCGCTTTCAGGAAGTTTTGAATGGAATGGAATTTGTTGCCCGAATGACCAGGAAACCTGACCAGGAGTAAATCTCTGTTTTCCTATTATTACACCTGAACCTTACCAAATGCCGGGCAAAAGGCGGTAACGCACTTTTGTTGCATACTCAGCATATCCTGGTAGATTCTTTTGCAAGAAATCATCTTCCAA
Organism: uncultured Chloroflexia bacterium; assembly: GCA_963818305.1. Classification (GTDB taxonomy): domain Bacteria; phylum Chloroflexota; class Anaerolineae; order Anaerolineales; family Anaerolineaceae; genus DAIOEK01. The sequence continues at coordinate 365,110 of CAWFRQ010000008.1, read as the reverse complement.
ACTGGTTCGAAGGATAAAGATGAACCCAAACACAATGACTGCTACAAATGACCAGGCAGAGTCGAGTAGGAGCGGCATACCCAGGCTCGCCAATAAACTGCCGGAATAACCCGGATGGCGCATCCATCTATACGGTCCGGTTGAAATCACTTTATGCCCCCGCTCTTGCTGGATTCGTACTGTGCCAGAGAAGTAAGCATTTGTCACGAACGCGTACGACGATAAAACAAACCCCGCCAGGATGAGTGCCAGTCCGACCAATTCGATTAGTAACGAGAAACCAGCCGACCAATGGAATCGCACATCCAGTCCCGCGATGAGCATGATGAAGACACTCCCAAATCCCACCAGAGGCGATAACCATTTATCCCAGGGTTGGGTATTCTCATGCTTGTTAAAATTCGCCCGTTCAGCGAGAATGCCCGGATTTTTCCGTGCTGCCAGAGCACGGCTAATGACGAAAGTCAAGACAAATACAATTGCCATCACCCATGCTTCCCACCAACTCCAATTTCCGGTGATCAGGATTGGCAGCAGAGGTATTAATATGAGGACCAGAAACAACATAACTACGATTCGGAACAAATTTACACCTTTTAGATCATTCATTTTGCCCTCGAAACCAATCAGATATTGTTCCACTGGTATATCTGCAATCCATTATAGTCATGGTTTATGAAATCCTCAGAATTGGATTAAAGAATTAGAAAGAAAATCTGGCGGGGAGGGAACCTGCCCCCGCAGGGGGTACCCCCGCAGGGATTGTGGAGTCGAACCCACGGCTGACTATAATCCAAAGCACAAACAAAAACCACCTTGCGGTGGTTTTGATCTTTCTGGCGGGAGGGCCAGCCCCCGTAGGGGGTGTGGAGCCGAACCCACGGCTGACTATAATCCAAAGCACAAACAAAAACCACCTTGCGGTGGTTTTGATCTTTCTGGCGGGGAGGGTGGGAGTCGAACCCACGGCTGAGTTTAACCCCAGCACTCACTTAGCAGGCGAGCCCAATCGGCCACTCTGGCACCTCCCCGAGTATGAAATTGTGGCGGAGGAGGTGGGATTCGAACCCACGTTGGGTTGCCCCAAACCTGTTTTCAAGACAGGCGCCATCGGCCGCTCGGCCACCCCTCCACTTACTGCTCTGTAGAGCCGTCAAATTTTACCACATCTACCCGACTCCGAAAAGAAATTCATATTACTTCCATCAAAACCTATGGCTTCAGCCGGCATCGATCCGGGGGGGTATCCAATCCACGTACGATGGTAACAGGGTCGGTATGTAGAACAATCCACTTTGCAGCAAACAATGGTTCGGGTTTTCCCTTTACCAACCCGGTAGTCTCCTCACCCACCACAACAGCATCCATCCGACTGGGAAAATACGCCGGAGGGCGATCCAGTGTGACCACTACCGCTCCAATGCGATCGGTGTCGATCAATTCAAAACCCATCCGGCAGAAATCGTAGGGAGCGTACGCCGCCCATTTGGAGCCCTGTTCTCCATCCCCAGGGCGGTAGAAGCGGGGAAAAAGTTCGCGCCCGTACCGCAATGTTACTTCGTTTGAATTTATTTCAGCCAGAAGCTGTGGGTCATTTGCTCCCCACTCTTCCATCAATCTAGTAACAGATTCCGGAGTAACTGGAGGGTACCTTTGCTGGTAAATAGCCTCAGTGAGGGGTATGACAGAGCCTATCGTAACAAAACCAATACATAATGCAATGATTCTCTTCCAGGATGATTTCGCTGTATTGTTCGAAATATCAGCAGTGGTCAATCTCGCATTACTTTGCTGACCCAAACCGGCCAATAACCAGGTTGCCAACTGCACAATACCCATTACCAGATAGAAATAACCTACCCAATCAACCGGCAGGTTGTACCGCCCACCCGAGTTACGTGCCAATCCATTTCCCAGGGTATAAGCCAGGTTAATGACGAGCGGCGTTAAGCCAATCATGCCCGTCCTGGAAACGATCGATACAATCCCCAGAGCGATAAGCGCCAATATCCCCATTAAACCGATTTGCTGGGATATGGTAAGAGCCACGATATTTTCAGTCCAAAAGGTGGTTTGACTGAACAATAACGGCCATGTGCCTATCAAACGCTGAGGGGGTGTCACAAAGATGGTACCAATCTCATTCCGAAAGAAATGGTTTGCGACAAACTTGACCACCTCTACCGGATGTTTCATAAAACTGGACAAAATCGATCCAGACTGCGTCTCACCATCCTCGCCCAACTGATATCTGCCTTGGAGAAAACTGGTTTGTGTCACCGGATCATCAAACATCACCTGTCCAGTGAGCATATAATTGCGCACCAACCATGGACAGATTACCAGAAAACACGCAATCACAATCATACCCAGTTGGAAATACAGATTTTTAAGGACCGACTTGAATTGGTACAGCCCTGCAATCAATACAAAAGGTAAAAGAATTACTGCCTGGGTGCGGAAAAGCATTAATGTTCCCAGACTGGCGCCCACCCACAAAGCTTGTTTTATATCGGGTGTTTTTGCTTTAAACCAGTCTATGACAAAATAAGTGAAGATTAATAGGAAAAGAAATGTAGGTAGATCAGCCATGATCAGCTTGGAATTAGACAGCTGAATATCGACCGTCGCCTGAATTGCTACCAGCTCCCGAAAGATGGATAACAAAGCAAGACTAATCCCTACACCACGATTTAAAATCCGCTTGCCAATGAGATATAAAACAACAGGGATCAATCCCAACCACAAGGTTTGGATAGTAATGATCCCAGAATAATCCCCATTTGTAAGTTGAATCATATAAGTCAAAATAGTCAGGTATAACGGACGAGGAGTCACGCTATGCATCAATAAACCTTCACCCAGGGTTACACTTTCTGCAGCCAGGTTGTAATAAAGCGCATCCGAGTATGGGTACACTTCCTGGTTTGGCGGTTTGACCCTAGGTGAAAAATAGCTGTATTGAAGCGGCTGCCCCAACCATATCCAGATAGCTATCCCGTACAATCCAAGCATTATGACTGCTTCGATCCAGCATCTAGAATTTGGATTTGATCTCTCCACCTCGGCAATTATCAACGAGGCAAACCCACCAATCAAAACCGCCACTCCGATTTGCCATGCCAGAATGGGCGAACCCATTTCCCTCCAACTAACTGGATCGGGAGACTGACCAGACTTTGTAATGGAGATAAACACCCAGATCAGGAAAAAACAGAGTAACAGCAATAACCAGCTTTTCAACAAACGCTTGTCAATTTTTCCTTTCCAGGAGACGCCAAACCATCTGTCAGCCAGCATAAAAACCGATTCGATTAATACAATTGAGATCCAAACCAGGATTGGAGCTAATCTCTGCATAATCGCAGATAATGAAAATTCCATAGGGAAACCAATAGCTACTACTGAAGCTACACTGAACAATACTGTCAAAAACAAAAGAAAAGAAAAGGATGTTGGTTTAATGATGGAATCCAACCAACCGGGTTGAGTAGATGATTTCCCGGCTTTGGAAGCAAATACAAACAGGAGAATGGCAATCAGTGCGAAAAGCACAATCAAGCCGAGACGAACCACAGAATAACCAAACATGAGGCTATTCTTCGGATCTCCAGGCAGCAGCAAGTAATATACAACAACGGCGAACGCTTCTAAGGACAATAACCGTAGAAAGTTTGAAAATGTCCAATTATAGGCAGATTTATTCTGGTTCGAGTTCAGATACATAAAGATTAGTTAAGAGCCTTTGCTAGATACCTAATGGGTTTTACGACCATCAATTACGAGAAAAGCTTTTGGAAAAAGTTCTTCGGCTTGGGATCATGCAATGTAAACAGAATGACTGTGATATTGTCTTTCCCGCCGCGTTGACAGGCAAGCTCTACCATAGCATTTACGGCTGACTGGTTATCCAACGGATGGTCGTTGATGATCCCGACCATTTCTTTATCCTCTACATGTTCTGTCAAACCGTCTGTGCACAGCAAGATTGAATCATCCGGCCACAATTGAACGCCCTGATTAGCTAGCGCAGACGCATCGGTATCCTCTTTGCGCAGATTCAAACGCTGGTCTGCCTGTGGTACTACCGGCGCACCCAGGTAACGTCTGATCACATGCGCATTCGGGTGGTTTTGAGCTTGCTCTCGGTTAATAGTCCCTTTCTCAAGCGCTTCTTGTACCCAGGTGTGGTCGGTCGTAACCTGACGGATGCTATGGTCGCGCATCAGATATATGCGCGAATCTCCGATCGATGTAGTATAAAGACGATCTCCTTCCAACCAGACCATCGCTACTGTCGCTCCCATGCCCTGATAAGTGGGGGCTTTCTTGGGCGCGGATGTAAATCGCATCATTCGCCAGTGTGATTGCACGTAGCATGGTTTGTAAGGGTTGATCGCCAAAGCTGGTTGAAATCGTTTTCAGAATAGCTTCCACCGCTAATTCGGCAGCCACTTCGCCAGATTTTTGTCCCCCAATACCGTCACAAACCACACCGAATGCTACCGGAGTAGGATTGGAAGAACTCATGCGGTAATGACCAATCCCAAACCGGTCTTCATTGATCTTTCCTGTCATTCCGGCATGGGTTTGTGTGCCAACCAAGAGATGGGGTGTGGAGGAACGGATCATTAATGGTTATTATAAGGGATGATGGTCACATTTCTGGCATCTGTACGGAGTGCTTGTTCAAATCGATACCTGAAAATCGCCGACCTGGAATACATCACCATGTTGCAGCTCTTTTCCTTCCAACGGAACTGGGATGAAGTTATGCCAGGTGCCCAATTCGGTGTGATTATCATTCAGAACAAATTGGCCGTTTTCACTCAAACTGATTACACAGTGTACGTCAGCTAATGCCTCATCATCGATCCAGATAGTCACTTGATCGCGAGATTTTCCCCAACTAGTTGGATTTTCTCCGAGAACGATGGCAGGTTCATCGGTTTCATCCAACTCGTCATTCAACAAAATACAAGATGCCTGTGGAGATCCCTTTTCTGGGTGAAACCCCATTGCCAGCGTATGCTGATAACGCGCGCTCGGTTTTCGTTGCCCCATGAGAGACCACATTTCGAGTTGGAATTGTGATCTGGTTACCTGCTCTCACTTTGAACAGGATATATGCCGACGCCAACCCCAACAAGAAAATTCCAGCAAATATGAAATAGACGCCCTGCCCCTGGATAATTTTTTGCCAGGAAGTGGGCTCGGGAATCAGATATATCAATTTGGACAGGTAATACATTGCTCTGCGAGCTAATCCCAAGAGAATCAGTCACCATGACCTGGATGCTATGTCTGGCTGAAGTCTGTGTACTCCGAAAGATCCCACACAAAGCGAGTAAAAGGCGGTGCGGTATTAGTTGCTACTTTTTCCCCATCCACCCATAGACTGGCTTCTGCCAAATCTCTTTCCAGTTGGTCTGGATACTCCACCAGGAATTCCACCAACAATTCAGTTGGCACCAAATTTTGTGGAGAGTCACTATTCTGCGATGAAACAGTGCGTTGGATGGAAGCCGGAATACCGACAAAGATCGGATTCACAGGCAATAAATCGATTTTGAAGGTTGCAGGAGTAGATGAGACGGTCGTATCCTGAAGATTGATCCTGACAGCCAGGTTATGCTGGCCGCCTTTCTGAACATTTGATTGATAAGAAAGTTGGTACAAGAACCTGAGCGGCTCCAGGATGGTTTTCGCTTCAGGGAAGGTTTCACTGCCAGAGAATGCGTGGAACTGTCCGCCGGTTTTCTCGGCAATCGTTCGTAGAAAGCCTGATTCGGGTGAGTCAAAATCTGACTTGGAAGACAACATCCAAATGAATACCCGAGTATCTGCCTGTATTGCCCGATCAATCAGATCGCCCATCACCGTTTCTGTCATCTCTTTGCCGGGTAGAGCGGTAACAAAAAAAATGGCTTTGTGAATTTGCCCTGGATCAGAGGTATCCTGTGCATTTTGGATGGCAGCGCCCAGATCTTCCAATCCGGGTACGGATTTCTTGAGATCCGGCTGATAAGTTGCAAATGCGGTGAGCCAGGCCTGGCTGTTGGTCAGGTGTGTTTGCCGGATTCCATTGTTGGTAAACAAGCTCAGGTCGTCGATCCCAATTTCTTTTTGATCTTCAGCCCAGGCGTTCAGATATTCTTTCATGGAATCAAACCGGCTGATGCCCTTGGAATTTCTGTTGGCGAACCCCGGCCCGGCATTGATCACCACCGAGATCTGCATGCCAATCCGAACCTCCTGGATTGACTCGACCCGTAAGGAAGCGCCATCTTCCAACACAAAAACAGATTCGCGATCCAGTCCATGCACAAATCCTCCATCTGGTTGGTAAACCGCAAGATGGGTGGATATGGAGGGAAATTGACTGATATCTGGTTTAAATAACTCAGCCCGATACTCGCTTTGCTCGCCCTGGGCTTGCACGCTCCAGGGGAGAAAGAGTATCAGGCTGAGCACGATAGCCGCGAAGGCTATTTTTCTCATGCGCTTATACGGCGCCGGCCGCGGGAGGAAGAACATCCATTACTTCCGGTTGTGCTTCCAGTTCTTTCGCTTTGCGGGTCAGACGCAGGTAAGTCAGGGTCCAGGCAGATTGCCCGTACGCTACCAGAATACCATTGGCAACCAGGATGAACGGGTAGATCAGGCAGCACAGGCCAATGGAGAGCATCAGCGGGGCCTGGAATGCGGCGAAATCAAAACCACCCGAAGTTACTGACTGCATCACTGGAACAATCATGGGCAGGAAGGCCAGCAAGATCGGCAGGCTGATGATAAAGCCAATGATTCCGGTGATGAGACCAAGCAAAATCGCCATCAACACAATATTCCAGAAATTGGATTTGACCACCATCCAACCGCGCTTTAATCCTTCGATAATGCCGCAATCTTCCACCACGATGGCGATGATACCCTGCTCAAGCACCGCGCCGATCACCATGAACGCCGGAATGATCACACACATCAAGGAATCAGGCAGAGCATGCCTACGCCCTGGGTAGCAACGCCCAAGATAGATGACCGGTAGCATAAGAATCAGGATGACGACAAACATCGCCAGTCCGGTAAGCAGGCTAAAGCCTAAGACGCGCCAGAAATACTTCATGGCAGAACTGAACAGCTCGCCGAAGGTCAACTTTTGAGCGCCTTCATCAGCTTGTTTTGCACCGATGATCAAACCATTTTTACCCACAATGGATATGACCGTAACAATCACAGTCAACAGCACGATTCCCAAAATGAACAGAGCAATCATCCACCACTCGATATTTGACATAAATTGAGTGAATTTATCCATCGATTGCTGCACTTCGGGTGGCAGGTTATTAAAGTCAAAGTTGAAATCGGAGGAACCACTACCAGAGTTGTTGGACCCGCCACCACCGCCACCACCGCCACCGCCGCCTTGTCCAAAGCTGGCTAAGACACCAAATATCCACAAAACCTTAAACTTCCAAACGATCTTCCATGCTTTTGTAAGAATTTCACCAAAGTCCATTTTTTCCTCGCTATTCCCATTCAATAGTTGCCGGCGGTTTGGTGGTCACATCGTAAACAACCCGATTGATACCCCGCACCTCATTCACGATCCGGTTTGAAACCCGCGCCAGCACTTCATACGGAAGCCTGGACCATCCAGCGGTCATAAAATCTTCAGTTGTAACAGCCCGTAAAACGATGGTTTCCTGGTAGGTTCTTGAATCACCCATCACGCCCACCGATTTTACCGGAAGCAGTACTGCGAAAGCCTGTGAGGAGCCCCCGCCAGTCTCGTCATCCAGGGTGAGCAGGTTCTCGCGCGCCAGCTCGGCGGTAAAGATCGCATCAGCTTCACGCAGACGCTCCACTCTCTCCTCGGTCACTTCTCCCAGACAGCGGACTGCCAGTCCGGGACCGGGGAAGGGTTGCCGCCATACCAGATCGTGCGGTAAACCCAAAGCTTCACCTACTTTGCGAACTTCATCTTTAAAGAGGTAGCGCAACGGCTCTACCAGTTCAAATTGCATATCTTCTGGCAAACCACCCACATTATGGTGGGTCTTGATCACATCACCCTTATTGCGGTCGTGCGCGCTTGATTCGACCACGTCCGGGTAGATCGTCCCCTGCACCAAAAATGGTGGATTCTGCAACTCTTTTGCTCTTTTTTCAAACAGGCGGATGAAGGTTTCGCCGATGATCTTCCTTTTGCGTTCCGGTTCTGTTACACCACGAAGTGCATCTAAATATATACTACGCGCGTTGACGGTATGAAGTTGCAGATTCTGGCTGCGCAAGAAGGCTTGCTCCACCTGAGTAACTTCATCTTTTCGCAGCAAGCCGGTATCCACGAAAACCGAATCCAATTGGGTGCCTACTGCCCTTGAAACCAAAGCCGTCGCCACGCTGGAATCGACTCCACCGCTCACGGCAGAAAGCACCCGGGCAGAGCCAACTTGTTGTTGAATCTTCGTCACACTCGCCGCGATAATTGAATCAGGGGTCCAGGTGGCCTGCGCCTGGCATACTTGCAATACAAATTTGGCCAGGAATTCTTTACCAATGGGGGTGTGACGTACCTCCGGGTGGAATTGGACGCCATAAATTTTTCGAGTTTCATCTCCCATCGCCGCGAACGGACTGTTATCCGATTTTGCCAGGCTGATAAATCCGTCCGGAATTCGCTCAACCCGGTCACCATGCGACATCCACACCTGGTGGCTACCTACCGGGAGCAAAGGATTCTCGGCGTACACCTGGACATTTGCAAATCCAAACTCTTTTTGTCCGCAGGCACCTACTTGCCCGCCTAAACGGTAAGTAAGGGTTTGCATCCCGTAACAAATTCCAAGAATGGGCAGTCCAGATTCAAGAACAAAATCGGGTACTTGAGGTGCATCTGGTTCGTACACGCTATGCTGGCTGCCAGATAAAATAAAACCGCTGGGAGCAATCGCCAATACTTTCTCTGCGGGTTTGTCCCACGGGAAGATTTCACAATATACCGAAAGTTCCCTCACCCTGCGGGCGATGAGTTGCGTGTATTGCGAACCAAAGTCTAAGATTGCGATGGTGCCTGTCATATATACTTCCTGTCTGATGGATAGAAGAATCGGCGGTGGTCCTTCTTCTATTGTATTAGATTTTCCCTGCATCCCTCAATATTAATGAGGGTAAAGAAAGATAATAACAGAGGCGCACCAGTTTGTGCGCCCCATTTGATTTTCTTATCAGCTTGCTGAAAATTTTCTACGATCGAGATCAATCGCGGAATACAAATCCATTTTCATCCATCTTATCAATGGTCACCAGCGAAATAATCGGCACGCCCAAATGTTCAAGCGAGGCGCGCCCGCCTTCAAATGATTTTTCGATTAAAGTGCCAATGCCCACCAGAGTAGCTCCGGCAGCTTCAGCCAGGCGAACCAGCCCTAAAATAGTGGCACCAGATGCCAGAAAATCGTCGATGATCAACACCCGCTCGCCATGAGCCAGGTATTCCGGTGAGACGATCAATTCAGTCATAACACCTTTGGTATGCGATGGAGCGACGGTCAGGTAAACGGTATCAGGCATGGTGATCGGTTTGGTCTTGCGAGCGTACACCACGGGTACATCTAGATATTTTCCTGCCATAAGGGCAGGAGCAATTCCCGAAATTTCTGCTGTGAGAACCCGGGTGGGTTTTACATCGGAAAAGAATTGGGCAAACTCTTTCCCGCATTGATCCATCAGTCCAGGTTCTACTTGATGATTGATGAAGCTATCTACTTTGAGAATTCCACGCCCCAAATACTTGCCACTTTGTTCGATGCGTTCTTTTAATGCCTGCATATCCTCGCTCCAATTAGTTTGTCTGGACAATTATATCATCGTTGGCTTTGTAGAGGCGAGTCACAGACTCGCCCAGACTACGATAAGTGGGTAGCTTTCCTAGGCCGCCGAGGGCTGCCATACCCAAACCACAGATGGGATCTTGCGTAATTCGGGCAGGTCGCGAGACCTACCCCTAAAAACAAATATATGCCCTTCATCCTGACGAACGCAGTGAGGAAGGATCTCTACGACTATCAAATCTTGCTGCGATATAGTCACCTAAACGGTGTATTGGTAGAGATGTTTCGCTTCACTCAACATGAAAGTACTCTGTGTTAGAATTGTTAAAGGAAAATGCCTCCAATTATCCTTGCATCCGCTTCCCCACGCAGAAAAGAACTGTTAGCCCTCACAGGCTTGCCGTTTGTGATCGTCCCGGTCAACGTGGAAGAAATCCCCGTTGACGGCGAGAGCCCGGCTGCCTGCGTCAATCGATTATCAGAATTGAAAATGCGCGCGGCTGTTGAAACCGCCAATCGGATGGGATTTTCAGGAGAGCAATACATTCTGTCCTCAGATACGATTGTGGCCTACCAGGGTGAAATTCTAGGCAAACCCAGTAATAAAGAAGATGCCAGAAGAATGTTGCTGATGTTGCGCGGGCAAACCCACCAGGTTTATACCGGCATTCAATTGGCTATGGTAGATACCAGCCAATGCCAGACGGATATCTGCATAAGCGACGTTCCCATGCGCAACTACACTGATCAGGAAATGGATGACTATATCGCTTCGGGTGACCCAATGGATAAAGCAGGTGCTTACGCCATCCAACACCCGGAATTTCATCCGGTCGATTCTTTCAGTCATTGTTTCGCTTCAGTTATGGGCTTGCCGCTCTGTCACCTTAACCGATCCCTCATTCGGCTGGGAATTAAAATATATGAAGATGTCCCTATCGCATGCCAACATGCTCTGCAATACAATTGCCCTGTTTATTCTGCCATCATGAATGGCAGCTGAATGAATTAGGAGAACACCATGAAAGCGCTCTATCTACCCATCATCCTCACACTCATACTGACCGCCTGTACTCCGACTGCCAGTATTTTAAGCACCGCTACTCCTGAAGCAACCATCACCAGTCTCCCTTTACCCACCGTGGTTACCACCCACGCTCCCAGCGCAGAATCCGCTGCAATCTCCTTTCTGGATGCATGGAAAGCAGAAGAATACCCCAAAATGTACAGCTTGCTGACATCCATCAGCAAAGATGCCATCTCGGTAGATGATTTCGATAAAAAATATCGTGATACCGCGATCAGCTTAACTTTGCAATCACTCGATTACAAAATTCTATCCACCCTTACCAATCCAACCAACGCGCAAGTAGCCTTCCGGGTAACCTATAAAACGGTACTACTGGGTGATATCTCGCGCGATATTTCGATGAACATGGATATGGAAAAGGGCTACTGGCTGGTTCAATGGGAAGAAGGATTGATCTTACCTGAACTAAAAGGCGGCAATCATCTCTCATTAGATGTGAAGATCCCCGCCCGAGGAGCGATCTATGACCGCGATGGCCATGCAATCGCTGCCCAGGCAGATGCCGTCTCACTGGGTGTAGTACCCGCCCGGATTATGCCTGATAACGAAAACAATTTGCTGCTCATCTTATCCCGATTAACCGGGCTGCCATATCAATGGATCCGTGCCAAGTATTCGGGCACCGAAAATTATTACATCATGGTTGGTGAAACCACCAAAGACAAGTACAACGAATACTCCGAAGCTCTGGCAGCCTCCAGCGGGGTAGAAGTATCTCAATACAACACCCGTTACTATTTTGATGGCGGCATTTCACCTCAGGTGACTGGATACGTTCAACTGGTTTCTGCCGAAGATTTAGAAAGCTATAAACGAAAAGGATACCTGGGCGACGAAAAAGTCGGTATCTCCGGGTTGGAAGGCAAAGGCGAGGAAATTCTGGCTGGAAAACATGGCGGCAACTTATATGTGATCGACCCGAATGGACAAATTGTTACCCGCATGGCATCCGCCGAACCTTCTGCAGCCCAATCGATCTACACGACTTTGGACTCGGATTTACAGGTCGATGTGCAAATGGACCTGGCGGGTTTCTCTGGCTCTGCGATCGTGATGGAACGAGACACCGGACGTATCCTGGCGATGGCTTCTGCCCCAGATTATGATCCTAACCTGTTTGACCCGAACAACCTCAACTTTCAATTTTTGAATCAAAACTTGAGTGGGGATAATCCCTTACTGAATCGTGCCACCCAAGGTCAGTACCCACTGGGCTCTGTGTTCAAAATCATATCCATGACTGCCGCGTTAGAGAGCAAACAATTCACATACGACCAAAAATACGAATGCGGTCATGAGTTTACCGAATTGCCCGGCTGGACAGGGTACGACTGGACCTATGCAAAAGGCTATAACCCGAGCGGCACACTCACCCTGCAAGAAGGGTTGATGCGTTCATGTAACCCTTACTTCTGGCACATTGGTCTCGATCTATTCAATAAAGGTCTCGGAAAAGAGATTCCCATTATTGCCCGTGGATTTGGACTGGGCAGTTCTACCGGAATCGAATGGGTGGAAGAGGAAATTGGGAACGTAGAAGATCCAACTGAAGCTATGGATTCCATGCAGATGTCGATCGGTCAGGGTACCTTACTGGTAACCCCGCTGCAGGTAGTCAATTTCGTTTCTGCGATTGGAAATGGCGGTACCCTCTACACTCCACAGATCATTGAAAAGATTGCCCCTCCTGATGCAGACCCGACCTTTACATTTGCCCCGGTGGAACGTGGTAAATTACCCATCAGCCAGGAGAACCTGAAGTACCTACAGGAAGCGATGCGTATGGTGGTTGCTGCTCCCCGCGGAACAGCTCATTACACTTTCTCTGGTTTGGGTATTCCTGTGTATGGTAAAACAGGCACTGCCCAGACTGGTGATTCAAAACCGCACGCCTGGTTTGCCGGTTATACTGATGCGCAGAACGCCAATATCCCGGATGTGGCGATCGTGGTGATGCTCGAATATCAAGGTGAAGGTAGTGACTGGGCAGCTCCAATATTCCGTAGAATTGTGGAACAATATTTCTACGGGCAAGCCAGCCGGGTGTACCCGTGGGAAACAACCTATTACGTCACCCATACCCCAACTCCTTTTGGTTTTGAAGCAACCCCCACCAAAACACCAAAGAAGAAAAGTAATTAATCTGCATGGCTGAAAACGAACTCCTTACCGGCACTGTCATCCGTACCCAATCCGGGTTCGTGACGGTGACGTCTGGTTTGGAAAGAGTGGTTTGCCAACTGCGCGGAAAACTTAAGCACGGTCGCCAGAACACTGACCTGGTGGCAGTTGGCGATCAGATTGAATTCACGATGCATGAAGATGGCAAGGGAATGGTTGAAAATATTTTGCCTCGTTCCTGTATGCTGGTTCGTTTGGCCCCCACCCCACACGGATTGTATCGCCAGATTTTATTAGCCAATATCGATCAACTCATTCTCATCTTTGCCTGTGCTGATCCGCTGCCTCACTTGAAGATGCTGGATCGCTTTCTAGTGATTGCAGAAAAGCAAGGAATTCCGGCTACCATACTGTTTAACAAATTAGATTTACTCGGCATGGAAAAAGCTGAAGCACAATTCGGTTTTTACCGAGAGATCGGTTACCGTTTGATTTTTACCTCCGTCAAAGATGGTATTGGATTGGATGATTTTCGATCCTTATTGATGGATAAACTCACCGCTCTCTCTGGTCCATCCGGAGTTGGAAAATCGAGCCTCCTGAATGCGATCCAACCCGGTTTAGGAATTGCAGCCCGAGATGTAAGCGACCAGACTGGCAAAGGCAAGCATACTACCGTGGTTCGTGAAATGTATCCACTGGATTATGGGGGATTTGTAGTGGATACCCCGGGATTAAAATCGCTCGCTTTATGGGATACGCAACCAGAAGAATTGGATGGGTACTTCCCCGAGATTAGTCCTTTAGTGGCAGATTGTAGTTTTTCTGATTGCACCCACCGCAGCGAACCAGGCTGTGCAGTCAAGAAAGCATTGGAAGATGGCAAGATCTATCCTGCCCGGTATGAGTCTTACCTCAAAATGAGATACGGTGAGTAGTCTGCTCAAACAGCTACTTCAACCTAAACAAGCTTTCAAAACGCGCAATGCATCGTTGCCATCTGTATAAGAAAATACCTTCATGCCCGGATGATCATTACCGGTTAGCATTTTTGAGACGACACATCCTTCCTGATATAAACAGAAAACTGGTTTACCTTGCAGCAAAGCATACGCAATCTCGTAGCCTACCCCATGTGAAGGGGTGCTGATTTCTGCTATCACCAGATCACATTCATCCAACCAGGCAATATCTCTCTGATACACATCAGTATCTGATCCCACACCTTCTCTGGCGTCCAAATCTGCGGCTGCTAATGACGCGGTGAGAACCGTGTAACCATTGGCAAGCAGCTCATCCACGATCATTCGATAGACCGGTTGGTCTTGCCTTCCGCCAGTGATGGAACAAGAAAAATATATTTTCATCTTTTCTCCAGATAAGGTTGTAGGTGTATTAATTCTACACTACCCAGCGTAGTAACCTGAAGTAATATCCAGATTCGGTAGGTTCTGATGAGATTGTGGGACCTGCACCTGCTGGTTTAGGTAGGTGATCTGGGAGCAGGAACAGTAAACTGTTCCTGCTCCCAGAAAAGTGATTACCCCCTTCCCAGGGATTTTATGGGAAGGGGGCTGGGGGATGGGTAAATTAATATCCAACACTGATAGACACATTCAAACTCGGGTCGTAATGGCATCTAACCTGCACCTCTCTTTCTTGACGGCCTTTTGAGTGTATGCTATTCTTTTTTAATGCAGTTCCTTTCTGCATCGATCAACCAAACCAGATTGGGACCACGGAGAACCGGATGAGAATACGAATTCATTATGCTTTACTTGCAGCGGTGATCGCTATATGCGTATTATCAGCGTGTGAGCGAACCGCCTCTACCGCACCGAACGAAATAGCCACCGAAGTGCTCTTGCATCCAACTCCAACATCCAACCCGGCACAGATCCTCATTGCGAATACCCAGACAGCCATCGCCATGAAACGGGCAACTAAAACTCCTCTATTCACTCCTACCAAAGCCGGTGAAGGAGAAACCACCGAAACCGCACCCAGCATCATTGAAACTATCACTCCCACACCTGATGTCACGTTGGATCCGAAAGATATTCCAATCCCAACCCTCACCCGGCCAGTCTCCTACACCCTGGTTGAGCACGAAGACCCTTACTGTATCGCGCGTCGTTATAACCTCGATATTGGCGAACTACTGAGCCAGAACAGTCTGACGACCGATTCAAAGCCCGAACCTGGAAGAGTTCTGATTATTCCAGCCACTAACCACCGCTGGAATTCTGGTGCACGAACACTCATGGCTCATCCCGGTCAGTACACCGTCCGGTCCGGAGATACGATCCATCAAATCGCATGTATGTTTGGCGATGTCAGTCCGGAGGCGATTATTGTGGTCAACCAATTGCAAGAACCGGTCACATTGACAGCCGGTCAAGAATTAATCATCCCCTGAGGTTACAGGAATTACTCAAACTTGCCATACCGTTTTTTCTGAACGGTATGGCTTTTTTATAATTGCCAAGCTATTGGAAGATCGAAAAATGAACTTTTTTCAAACTCGCCGCGACATACCTGTGTACGTACAAAAGCACCAGAGATCAGAGAGTGAAGAAATCAGGGTAACCAGCAGGCGAAAGAACTATGACGCACGGAATATGTATTCCATGGAAAACAGGAACGATGCAATCTGAAACGAATCTCGTACAACGGATCGCCTCGGCTGATGAAAATGCCCTCCGGGCATTCTTCGACTTGCACGGAAATTCGATGTTGGTATATGCTATCCGGCTCGTCAATGACCAGCAACTTGCTGAAGAGATTGTGCAAGACAGCCTGGTGGCAATCTGGAAAAGTGCCAGGTCATACCGTGCACAGAGCAAAGAACTCACCTGGGCACTCGGTATTGTCTATCATAAATCGATCAGCGCTCTTCGCAAACGCCAGGACTTGCAGCTAGAAGAAACCACCCTGGATCCTTCGGAGCAAAGCCTACCAGAGGTGCAGGTCGATGTCTCTGAACGGAAACGGCTTCTCAGACAAATTCTGTGCGAATTGCCCGCTGAACAAAAATCGATTCTTGAACTGGTTTTCTACCAACACCTAAGCCTGGAAGAATGCGCACAGGTGATGAACTGTCCGCTTGGCACAGTGAAAAGCAGACTATTTACCGCCCGAGATAACCTTAGAAAACTACTTGCCCGTCACGGCTATGCAATGGAGGATCTGCTATGAATGATCATGAAAACATCAGTACTTTATTGCCAGAGTATGTGGCTGGAAAATTGAATCGAACGGATACTGCCCGGGTGGAGAATCACCTCAAGGAATGCCAGGATTGCCAGCAAGATCTGCAATTATGGCAATGGGCTGCGCAAACCACCCAGGAAACCAGTGCAGAACATCAAATGGATCCAAATTTGTTCACTCCGGTACTATTCAAAATCCGCGCTGTTTCTCGCAAACAATCATTGCAGTCAGCCTGGTTGATCTTGCGATCACAACTACCGATCGTTCAAAAAGAGATCTGGTCTGCTTCAGTGGTGATCCTATTCATCGGGTACATCGCATCGGTTTTGGTGGATAGGGAAGTGATATTTCAGGTATTGGCACCGTTGGTTGCGGCATCCAGTTTTGCCGTCCTCTTTGGATCAGACCACGACCCGGCAGCAGAGCTTTCGCTCGCGTCTCCGGTATCACCCATCGCCATCTTACTGGCACGTTTGGTCCTGGTGTTCTCTTTTAATCTTGCTCTCGCTCTCTGTGCCAGCATCGGTATAGCGATCTCTTTACCTGCCATATCACTCGGAAATCTGATCTTGAGTTGGCTGGCACCCATGAGCCTGCTCTGCTCCCTGGCGTTATTCCTATCGATCCAATTCCGAACCGAGACTGCTCTGATTTCTGCCTATGTGCTCTGGTTGCTGCGTTCCATTTTACCTGCGATCCTTCCCCGGATTCAGATAGAAGTGAACGCGATGACATCTGAGATCATAGACCTCTACCTCAGCTTTTGGAGCCAAACCGGGTGGATGATTGGACTATCGATTGGACTCATTGCGCTCACTCTCTGGGTCGTTAAAACCGGAGAATATAAACCTCGAACTGTGTTTGGATAAACGGACTACCAGCTCAGGACAATACAGATCACTCAAGGAATAATTTCCTTTCTTGAGATCAAGCATAACAGGAGAATTATGAAGCACCTTATACCGTTTGGCGGAGTATTCCGCTATGAATTTATGATGGGTATCCGCCGCACAGGTATCTGGCTGGCCTATACGCTGCTCTTTCTGTTCTACTACTTCGCGTTGTTTAGTTCCCGCCGATTCTTGGAGAATGCTCAAATGAGCATGCGGGAGCTGTGGGAAATGAGTGCATTGATTGCATTTATGTTCAACCTCTTCTTACCTGTGATCGCCGGAATCTCTGCCGCTGACCGCGTTATCCGAGATCGTCAACTGCATACAGCCGAACTCCTGCAGAGCAGCGGAGTAACCAGCCAGGTGCATTTGCTTGGAAAGTATGCCGGATCTGTGAGTTCGCTCACCTTACCGGTCTTATGCGGAATCGTTCTCATTCGGATCCTCTTCTTGTTCCAAGGCGCGCCCGCTGTAACCTTTGGAATGACTCTCACCACCTTTCTGTTGGTCAACCTGCCGGCATACGTGTTCGTCATCGCTTTCTCGTTGATCTGCCCGCTGGTACTGCCTACCCGGGTGTACCAGGCATCTGTTCACTGGTTACTGGTTTTGGGGTAACTTCGTCTATCCTGATATGTTCCCATCCCTCAGCGGAACCATATTCCAGGTGTCCGGCATCACCCCGGCTGAAGGTATCTTTGGTTCCATCATTGAAATGGGAAATATCAGGCAATTCACATCCATGGATGTCTGGTTCAACTATGGTTGGATTGTTACTGCCATCATTTTGGTCTTGTTCATCGGGCAGCAGTATTTAGTCCGCCGTAACCAGAGCAAATTAGGATATTGAAAGAAGGAAAAGTGTTATCTGAAGCAAAAGGTTTTCTAAAATATTCATCCCGGACCTACCAGGCGAATCAGATATTCTTGCCGTGTGGGCTGACCGTGCTGATGATGATTGTGATTGGACTATTTAGTAGGTACCTCAGCCCGATAGAGGTATCCAGCGCTTACACGGGTGTGGTTCTGCCCTTGATCGGCGGGATTCTGGCTGCCTATTCTACGCTGGATGATCCTTGTTTGGAGATTCAATTCTCTACTTCCCGATCTGCCCTGGCGATGCTCCTGAGCCGGTTTTCCCTGATCTTGGTTGTATCGCGGTTTGTTCTTTCACGTATCAGTTCTTTGTAAACCGGTTAGGAATAGACCTAAGCGGGTACGGCTCCCTGTGGCAGCGCCAGCTCAATTGGATTATTCCATGCCTGGGTTTTATCTCTCTCGGATTTTTCTCAGCCTACATCGCTGCCCAGGCTAACTCAGGCGCGATCGCCGTTGGCATGGTATGGATACTTCAAGTAATCGCTCGGGAGTGGTTTTTGATGACTCCGGTAGCAAACCTGTTTTTTGTATTCACCGGGGCTCTCTATCCAACCGCACCAACCGTGATATCCAGCCAAGTTGTCATCGGGGTATTGAGCTTTATTTTGTTGGGCGCAAGCTGGCAATTATTAAATCATCAAGAAAGATATATATAGAAGGTCATTATGAAACCAATTGAAATTGTAGGATTACGAAAAGTTTTTTCGAGCGGCAAAAAAAATATTACCGCTCTCAACGGAATCGATCTGGAAATTCAGGAAGGAATGTTTGGCTTGCTCGGTCCGAATGGAGCTGGAAAAACAACCCTCATGCGGATTCTGGCTGGAATTACCCATCCGAGCCAGGGTGAGGTGAGTATTTACGGATTCCCGCTGAATAGCGAAAAAAATCGAACGATCGTCAAATCTATGCTCGGGTATCTGCCCCAGGAGTTAGGTTTATACCCTGATCTGAGCGCCCGTGAATTTGTAGATTACTTTGCCATCTTAAAAGGCATGAACCAAACAGAGGAACGCACAAAAAGAGTGGAACAAGTGCTGGATCTGGTCGGCCTCTCCGCAGAAATGGACCGTAAGTTGAAGGGATTCTCCGGTGGCATGAAGCGCAGAGTTGGAATTGCCCAGGCCATCGTGAACGATCCCAAATTGCTGATTGTGGATGAACCTACCGCCGGACTGGACCCGGAAGAACGGATCCGCTTTCGGAATCTTCTGGTGAATCTGGCCGAAAACCGGGTCGTAATTCTATCCACTCACATTGTGGAAGATATCGGTCAGACCAGCCGGACGATGGCAGTTCTCGCCGCAGGTGAAGTAGTGTATCACGGCAGCCCGGCAGAGCTCATCCAAGCCGCTGAAGGCAAGGTTTGGACAGTGACCATGGATTCGGGAACCAAACCCAATCATGGATTGACAGTCGTATCGATGCTCCATCTTTCTTCAAGGGGTGCAGTACCGCCTGGTTGGTGAAGATGCCAGCATGGTTCCGGGTGCACAAACCACATCCCCAGGATTGGAAGATGCGTACGTTTGGTTGATGAAGAAAACCGGCCACGCGATAGAAATGAACAACACAGAGTTCAAGTCCTGATCGAATTCTGAGTTAAACGCATCCCGCCCTCCGGTGGAGAAGGGCGGGATATCATAAAGGGGGTGAGGAAGAAACTGCTCTGATCAGAGATCAGAATTGCAGAAACTTTGCACAATCGAAACCATTTCAGGTATGGCAGCCTGCACCAGCGGACTGAGCGATTCGCCCAGTTCGAAATCGGTGCCTTCTACGGTGAGGATTGCCGCCCTGGGTGCTGAGCCATATAGAACGCGGGTCAGATTCACCAGGCTGGCAACATCCACACTGTGGCTGAGTCCATTGGTTTGGTGCGCTGGCGCGTCGTCAATTTCTTGAAGTGCTACCCGGCCGGGAAAGTAGTTCTTGGATGCGTACGGTGTGGCAGCATCTACAAATAGTACCCGATCATAAGGTGCCAGTTCCGCAGCCAGTTCGGGAGTATATTGCTGGCACAAATGGGTAGAGGTGCCCGCCGGAAGGGAGAGTTTGTCTAACGCCTCCACCAGACGGATACCAATTCCATCATCACCACGCAGGGTATTGCCGCACCCAACCACCAGGACTGACATCTTTTCAAATCTCCAATTTACCGAACGATACGATCTAAAGCCTGTCCGGTGGGACTGATCAATTCCACTTCCATGGGCATGGCGCCCACCGCGTGGGTGGAACATGCCAGGCAGGGGTCAAAAGCTCGGATGACTGCTTCCACCCGGTTGAGCATTCCTTCGGTGAGTTTTGCACCGTTCACATAATGTTTGGCTGCCTGTAATACTCCTTTGTTCATGGCCATATTGTTATTGCCAGAAGCGATGATCATATTTGCATAAGTAATCAGGCCGTCTTCATTCACTTTATAGTGGTGGAAGAGGGTACCGCGCGGAGCTTCGCTCACGCCGACACCTTCCAGGTTGTTCACACCTGCGTGAGCACGTACATTTTTATCCAGGATGTTCGGATCGTTTAGTAATTGCTCAATCCGTTCGATGCCGTATAGAATCTCAATCAGGCGGGCATAGTGATAATGGAACGAAGATAATACAGCGCCCATTTCTAGGCAGTGAAATTCAGCAAGTTCTTGGTCTGCCAGCGGAGTGCCGCATTCATTTGCCAGGTTCAGGCGGGCTAAAGGTCCAACTCGGTACATCCCATCGGCATAACCCATTGGTTTGTAGTAAGGGAACTTCAAGAAAGTCCACGGTTCAACTGCTTCGCCGATGTAGTCGTTATATTCAGCAGGGTTGAGGTTATCTGCTACAATGCTGCCGCGGGCAGAAACCACGCGGATCATACCGTGATAATGCTCCAGGCGACCATCTTGTCCAACCAATCCCAGGAAAAGCGACGGGAAGTTGGCAAAGGTGCGAACATATTCCATGTAGTCGTTCAGATTGTTTTTGTACGCATCCAGATTGCGGCGGATGATTCCCAACACTTCAGGAATCTCAGATAAAATCTGGTCGCGTGCATCCAGCGAAAGAGGAGAAGCCACACCGCCCGGAACTACCCAGGCAGGGTGAATGCGTTTTCCAGCCAGGCGTTCAATCACTTGCTGACCAAACTGGCGCAGGCGGACGCCATCGCGCACAATCTGGGGATTCTTTTCGGCTACGCCAAACACATTTCGTTTGGCCGGGTCTGAATCCATACCAAGCAGCAGGTCTGGTGCAGAGAGGTAGAAAAAGTTAAGGGCATGCGATTGGATAATCTGCCCCAGGTTGAGCACCTTGCGCAGGTTGATTGCAGTGGATGGGATACGTACCGAGAGAATCTGGTCGCAGGCTTTGGAGGATGCAACCAGATGGCTCACCGGGCAAATACCGCAGGTGCGGGCGGTCAGTGATGGCATCTCGTAGAACGGCCGCCCTTCCATGAATTTTTCGAAGCCGCGCACCTGGGTTACATGAACTTGAGCGTCATGGACATCGCCATGATCATTCAAGTGGATGCTGATTTTGGCGTGACCTTCAATTCGGGTCACATGTTCAATGGTGATTGTCTTTTTCATAATCTTCTCCTACGCTCCAAACCGTGAAAGCGATGAAAGGTCTGGAGTACGCCCGGCAAGCAGTTCGGTGATGGTGTAGAAGATAGTATCTGCCGAGGGTGGGCAACCCGGAATAAAGAGGTCGACCGGGATGATATTATGCAGGGGTAATGCCTTAGGTAATAAATGCGGCACTACCTGGTCTGGAATCTGAGGATTTAGAGCTTCTTTTTCAAGATACACTGCCCGCATCATCGCCTCGGCTCCAAACGGGTTGCGCATGGAGGGAATATTGGCCGTGATGGCGCAATCTCCGAATGAGACCAGTAATTTTGTGCGCTGGCGAATCTTCTTGACCCGGGCAATATCTTCCTGGGTGCTTACTGCACCTTCAATCAATGTAATATCCACATCTTTTGGGAATTCTTTAATATCTACCAGCGGACTGTACACTACCTCAATTTGATCAGTCAGGTCTATCAGACGTTGGTCCATATCAATAAATGACATGTGGCAGCCAGAGCAGCCATCCAGCCATAAAGTTGCGAGTCGTATCTTCTTCATTTCTTATTCTCTCTTCGCATCACAAGGTAGGGCAAGAACTGGCGGCGTTTCGCCATTTCGGCAACCGACTTTCCTTTTTCTGCCAGGGCGCCAGTGGGGCAGACATGCACACACTTGCCGCATGAGGTACATCCCTCTGATTCTCCCCATGGGGTTCCAAAATCAGTAATGACCGTTGCCTGAATTCCACGTGCCTGCAAATCGCGCACATGGGCGCCTTCAATCTCATCGCATACCCGGACACATCTGCCGCACAGAATGCAGCGGTTATGGTCTACTTCAAATTGGGGATGAGATCCATCCAACTCGAAACGCTGGATTGAGATACTCATAGGGAATGTGGGTCACGCCCAAACGCTGTGCCATCTCTTGCAATTCACAATGACCATTCGCCACGCAAACTGCACAAATGTGGTTGCGTTCAGAGAACAGCAGTTGAATGATCATCTGGCGATATTTCAGCAGCCGGTCATTATTGGTCACCACTTCCATGTTTTCATCAATCTTGGTGACACAGGCTGGCATCAAACGGTTATTGCCTTTCATCTCAACCATGCACAGGCGGCAACCGCCGCTGGATGTGATTCCATCCAGATTGCACAGGGTGGGGATATCAATCCCGTTCTGGCGGGCAACATCCAGGATGGTTTCTCCATCCACTCCGGAAACTTGTTTATCGTCAATCATTAATGTTTTTACAGTGGCGCTCATGCTTCCACCTCGACCTTCTGGGGTGTTTCTTTCTGAATTTTCTCCAGATATTCGTTTCTAAAATATCTTAATGTGCTCACAATTGGATTCGGTGCTGCCTGGCCAAGACCACACAGGCTGGAATTTTTTACCATGTCACATAACTCTTCGAGTCGTGCCAGATCCGCTTCAGTCGCAATTCCTTGTTGGAATTTCCCGAGCAGATTGTAGAGTTGAATGGTGCCAACCCGGCATGGAACACACTTTCCGCAGGATTCTTCCATGGAAAATTCCATGAAGTAGCGTGCCATATCGATCATATTGGAGGTGTCGTCGATGACGATCATACCGCCGGAGCCCATCATCGATCCAAGTTTCTTTAAGGATTCGTAATCGACCGGGGTATCGAGAAATTCTTCTGGGATACAACCACCGGAAGGGCCGCCGGTTTGGACTGCTTTGAATTTGTGCCCGTTGGGAATACCACCGCCGATATCGTAAATGATCTCTCGCAGTGTAATACCCATCGGAACTTCGATTAACCAGTATTGTTGATCTTTCCTGTCAGTGCGAACACTTTGGTACCCTTGCTCTTTTCTGTACCAATGCGGGCAAACCATTTGCCGCCATCATTGACAATGCTGGGAATATTAGCAAAGGTCTCCACGTTGCTAATGAGCGTGGGGCATTCCCACAAACCGGACTGCGCCGGGTATGGAGGTCGGACATGCGGAGTACCGCGGTTACCCTCAACCGATTGCATGAGCGCGGTTTCTTCACCGCAAACAAAGGCTCCAGCACCCAGGCGTAATTCCACCTTGAAGTTCAAGGGAGTATTGCAGATATTCTGACCCAGGAAATTGAGCCGTTCAGCCTGACGGATGGCAGTGCGCAGACGTTTGATCGCCAGAGGATATTCTGCCCGGACGTAAATCACGCCCAGGTTGGCGCCCACTGCATAAGCGGCAATAGCCATTCCTTCCAAGATCAGGTGCGGATCACTCTCGAGCACCGATCGATCCATAAATGCACCCGGATCGCCTTCATCAGCATTGACGACCACGTACTTGGTTTTGCCTTCGGATTTTGCCACCGTCTGCCACTTGAGACCAGTTGGGAAACCACCACCGCCGCTACCTCGCAGGCCGCTATCCAGCACCTCATGGATCACTCCGGCCGGAGTCATCTCGGTGATGGCTTTTACCAGAGCAGAATAGCCGCCTTCAGCAATATAATCTTCAATTTTTTCCGGATTGACCAGCCCGGAGTTTTCAAGGGCGTTCTTCTCCTGACGGTAGAAAAAGGGCAAGTCGGTGGGGATGATTTTGTCTTTGATCGGTTCTTTGCCCAGGCTGTCCAAGATGGCTGGAGCATCTGCCGGGGTAACCTCTTTGTAAAGGATGTGGTCAGGCTGGACTGATACAATCGGGCCAGCAGCACACAATCCCATACACCCTACTTGCTTGATCATTACCGTGCTTTCCAAACCACGTGCTTTTACTTCGTCTTCAAACGCTTTTAAGACCTGTTCACTCAATGACGAAACACACCCGGTACCAGCGCAAATGTGCAGCCGATGGGTGTACTTTTCTTGCTCTTCTCTTTCAGTCTGTGCAAGCGCAATTAATTCTTCATTCGTCATGGCGCACCCACTCTCGGATCTTTGATTTCATACCATCGGGTGATAACTTTCCAACCACAGTTCCATCCAAAATCATGACTGGTGCCAGACCGCAAGCACCTACACAACGTGCGATCATAAAGGTCAGTTCGCCATCAGCTGTGGTTTCACCTGGCTCTAAATTGAATTCTTCTTTCATAAATGTGACGATTTCACCAGAGCCTTTTACGTAACAAGCCGTACCGGTGCAGAGTGAGATCACATGTTTACCCACCGGTTTCATATTAAACAGGTTATAAAAGGTGGCTACCCCGAATACTTTGCTGGGTGGAACATTCAAGCTCGTAGATACATATTTCAATGCATCCTGACTGATAAAGCCAAAACTTTCTTGAATGGTATGCAGCGTCTCAATAAGAGCTGAACCCGAGTAACCATGCTTGCGCATGGTTGCGTCAACCAGCTTCCATCGCCGGTCATCGCTGGGTGGAGCGATTTTCTTGTCAACTAAGACCATAAAACTGACTCCTGATTAAGGGATTTCCCTGGAAACTCAAACGTATGCTCCTGTCGGAGCATACGTTTCATAGGCTAAAAGAATTTTTGAACAACCATCCGAAAGAGGTCGCTCTCGGTAATGATGCCAACGAGACGCTGGTCGGCTGAGAGTACGGGCAGGCAGTGGATTTTATATTCCAGCAATTTTTGAGCCGCTTCCACGATTGTTTCTTCCGGCGTGCTCGTGACCAATTCACGGGTCATAAAATCTTCTGCTTTACGGCCTAAAATACTCAAAGCCGCTTCCTGGTTGAGGTACCCAACCAACCGGGATGGATCGACACTCAACACATCCGTGCGGGTGATCAGACCTACCAGGTTTTCTTCTTTCATCACAGGTAAAGCACGGATACGTTCAACACCCATCACCCGTTGTACTTCCATCAACGATGTTTCTGGGTCGATAGTGACTACCCGGGCGGTCATATAATCGCTCACGGCGATCTGTTCACTCGCATCTGCCATTTCGGAGACGATGGCGCGGAAGATATCGGAGCTGGTGATGATGCCTACCGGATTATTCTTTGAATCCACTACGGGCAGGCAGGTGATTTTGTTTTCGAGCATGAACTCGGGCAGATTTTGGCAGTAGCGCATCGGGCAGGGTGGTAATCGGATTGCGTGTCATCATCCCACCGATGGTTTCTTCTTTCATGTGGACCTCTCTTCGTAAAATGCCCTGATCGAGCGCGGAAAGATCGATGCGCAGTAAACCACGTCGGGTGATGATGCCCACCAGCTTACCGTGTTCGATAACCGGTAAATGTCGGATACCTTCTGCGTTGATGATTTTGCGTGCGTCATCCAACCGGGTCTGAGGAGTGATGGATCGGATTGGGGATGACATCCAGTTACGAACTAAGCCTTGTTTCATATTCAGCCTCCGCTTCTATTTACGGTTACAGTATAGAAGACCGGAGCTGCTTTGTATTCGGTAAGGGTATGGAGTTTCTCTACATAAAAAATGGATTTATTGGGGATAGAAGATCAATAAAAATAATGAGAGTGAGATAGAGGAGAGTCGATAGTAATTCTGGATGCCATTTATATAATTGCATCTTCACATCTTATTGTGCCCATCCCCTTTATCCCCTTCCCAGTGAGATGACGGCTAATCAACAAATCTAAGCACTGGGAAGGGGAACATATCTGTTGGGCAAGAAACCTTCGGTTTCTCGCCCAACACCCACAACGTCCCTTCAAACAATCTACCCTCTATACGTGATCATTCAGAACAAAAAAATCCCCGGGTTGGCCCGGGGATCTACAAACTTTTTTTAGATTACTTACTTTGTTCCTTTTCGGATCTCTTCCACCAGGTAGCTCTGGTCTTCCGCAGCTTCCAGGTTGGCCATGCCGCTAATTTCTACCGGACCGCTGATCGAGATCCAATCGACATCCGTAGCGTACGGCGTGACCGCGTCAAACCCATAAGAGTAGATGCCTATTCGCCCGCTGGGCGCCCAACTAACCACTCGGCTAAGCAGCAAACCATCATTCACATAAACCTTGATGGTGGTGCCTTTCATATATACCCGCAGGGTATTCCAGTCATCAAATAGAATGGTAGGTGAACACATTCCACCAACAGATGGGCTCTGCTTGATTCCATTGATATATCGGTCGATGGTGACACAGGTAGTCGGGTTATGTCCAGTATCATATCCCTGTACGATTCCGACATAGATGGCGCTCATCCAATCATTGTAAGTATTGAAGGTAGGAGTTCCTCCCCGAACCACAAAGCCATATTCCCCGCCGACCGTGCCGGCATCCATGCGAATGCGTGTCTCGGCAGTGAAATCAGCCATTGCGCCACCATCGTAGCTTACGCTCGAAGTGTACAGCTGGTTCAAACCAGGGTTAGCGAGTGCGCCACTGCTGACTGACCAGGCGGCTCCCGGGTGCTGCACCCAGCCTTCAAAATTGCCATCGGTGTTGAAATTGAACAATTCTTCTGGATATACCGTAAAGTAGCGGGCTGTACTCCAGTATCCAGCCTGATCATCCAGGTTACGGGACCGAACCCGCCAGTACCATTTTCCGGCGGCCAATGGGCCGGCTTCCAGCGAAGAAGCTTCTGGATCTGAAGTGTAGGTGTATTCCGGGCTGGCAAAAGTACTATTGTTATCAATTTGCAGATCATACAGGTACCCATACGCTACCTTGTTCCAGCTCAATTGGATTGTATCCAACGTGGTCGTGGTATACCCTGTAAGAGGTTTGTTTAATGTTGGGATTGCGGGGATAGTGGGACTGATAGTCACTGTGAATGGCGCGCTCCAGGCACTCCAGTTACCCGCTACATCTTTAGCCTGAACAAACCAGTAGAAAAGGGTGTTGGCTGGAATGATCGGAGGCTTGTAAGTAGTGGTTGATAATTCATCTGATTCAAAGATCATAGGGAGAGCAGCCGGGGCGTCATCATAACCAAACCGATACTTAACCGCTGTTGCCGTGGTGTTCCAGGAGAAGCTCGGAGTCCCCAGAACATCGCTGCCATTGGCAGGAAGACGCAATACCGGAGGAGCCGGTGGAGTAATATCCACTGTGAAGGAACGAGTACTCGAGAAAGGTCCAACGTCGTGGTGGACATTGTATCCACGCACACGCCAGTAGTACAATCCCGGAGCCAGGGTAGTGGGGGTGAAGCTGCGAACTACCAGATCATCACCGGTTTGAACGATGGTGGAAAAGCTGTAATTGGCTGCGATTTGAACCTGGTAGGCGACTGCATTCGTCGCTGAGCTCCAGCTGAAATCTGGAGTTTGATCATTCGTAACTTTGTTTGCTGCTGGCAAACTCAATCCTGGCGCAGTTGGAAGCGGTGGAAGAATGAACAAGGATCGTGGCATACTCCATTCACTCCAGTTCCCTGCCGCATCTTTAGCCTGTACAAACCAGTAATAAGTGGCCATTGGTGTCATCGCTGGAGGTCTGATGTATAAATTGGTCTGGACCGGCCCGGTATAGTCGAAAGCGGAAGTGTTTCCTGTGGTGTTATAAGCGAATTGGTAATGGATTGCTGATTTAGAAGCCAGCCAGGAAAAAACAGGCGTACCGCGATACTGAGCAAGATCAACCGGTTTTACCAGTACCGGTGCGAGTGGAGCAATTGTATCGATAGTGAGTTTGCGAGGTGATGAAAACTGCCCGGGTTCATCAATTGCATTGATAGCACGCACCCGCCAATAGTACACACCATCCGGTAGAGTGTCTGCATCGAGGAAGAGATCCACAATACCACCCACATCTTGCAATGGGGTTGTGAATAAAGAATTACTTGAAATTTGTACCTGGTAGGTTGAACCAAAAGTCGCTCCATACCACGCCAGTCTGGGGGTGGGGTCATTCGTCTGGGCATAGGCAATGGGAGAGGCCAGCGAGGGTATACCTGGTACCTTGGGCAGGATAGTGATCGCCCAGGGCGCAGACCAATCACTCCAGTTACCAGCTACATCTCTTGCCCGTACAAACCAGTAATACTGGGTCAATAGTGGCATGGCGGGTGGCTGGGTATATGTCCTTGTGAGAGAATCTGATTCATATATGAAACCCGAGGGGGAGGTGCTGTTATTGTAAGCAAATTGATAATATTTTGCGCCAATGGATGCTTTCCAGGTGAATGAGGGTGTACCCCGGGCAAGGAAAGAATCGACTGGAGTGAGTAAAACGGGCGGTAGTGGCTCGACCGTATCAATCGTAAAATTGTAAATTCCACTCCAGCTACCGCCAGTACCAAAAGCATTCACGCCACGAACACGCCAGTAGTACTTACCATCTGCAAGTGGTGCTAGCGGAGTGAAGGTGGTTCCGCTAACGCTGGTTTCAAACGGGGCGAGAAACGCACTTTCTGTTGAAATCTGAAGCAGATAGGTATCTGCGTTATAGAGCGGTTTCCACGTAAACTCAGGCGCGGTGACATTCGTCTGCAAATTGTTAGCCGGGGAGAGTAGAACCCCAATTTGGGAAATTTTAGGAGAAACATATAATAATCGGTTCGGCGAATCAGCCTGACCAAAGGGGAAAGTTAGTTGGCCTTTCGTCGAATTAGCAACCATGACTGATGCAACCGTAGCCGGGCTTGCATTTGGGTTCCCAGCTAAATAAAGGGCGGCGGCTCCGGCTACATGCGGTGCTGCCATGGATGTGCCATCTTTGATGCCATAATTCCCATCCATGGTCGATGAATAGATACCGGTCCCTGGGGCATACAAATCCAGACAAACGCCATAATTGGAATACCAGGTATCCTGGTCAAATTCATCTGTGGCTCCGACCGTAATAGCAGCCGTCACGCGGGCTGGAGAGTAAAAAAATGCTTGTCGAGAATAATTTCCCGATGCAACCACAAAAGTAATACCTTTTCCAATCGCGTTGATCACAGCATAATCGATTGAATCGTTAGCGGAACCAACCAGACTCATATTCGCCACAGCCGGTCTGACTCCATTGAAAGCGACCCAGTCAATACCAGCGATAATTGTAGAAGATAAACCGGTACCATCGCACCCGAGTACCCGCACGGAAATTAAATTAACATCTTTGGCGACGCCTACTGTCTCGCCGCCGATGGTACCGGCTACATGGGTTCCATGACCCTGACAGTCGCTGGCGTCCGTATCCATATCAATGAAGTCATAACCCGAGACAGCTCTTCCGCCAAATTCGGTGTGATCCAGGCGGATACCAGTATCCAGCACATACACATTGACTCCGGCACCAGCAGTGGACACATAATAGTAATCATTATCCATCGGAAGTGTTCTTTGATCGATCCGATCCAACCCCCAGGAAGGTGGTCCTGCCTGGATAGTCTGCGCTTCGATCGGGTTATCGCCATCATCATTGATGGAGACCCACTGATCTTCTTCGATGTAAGCAATGCGCGGATCCTGGCGTAATTTTTCGAGAGCAGCATCAGTCAGTGACGCAGCGAATCCTTTGAGGGCGTGTTTGTAAACATAATCGATTTTAACGCCTTCAGCCTGCAAAAGGATGGTTGTCTCGTCCAGCGAACTGGCGCTGATCGCATCATCTTTAAAAACAATAATGTAATGCCCGGGAGCGGCGACATCGGCTTGGGCCGGGTGATATGGTGCCAGCACACCTGGCTCGGTTGGCAGAATCTCTGGAGTGGGTGTTGTGATCACTTCTGGCGTGGGCGAAGCATCGGGAATATCGGTTGGACTCTCAGGTGGCACTTCAGTTGGGATTGGTTCTACAGTGGGCTCTGTAGTTGGAATCACTGTAGGCTCGACCACAAAGGTGGGCACCTCTTTCTGTGCGCTCACGCTACCCGCCGGGGAGGAAATTGCTCCTAACAACATGACTCCAACAATGAAGATGTTGCTGATGAGATGGATTTTCTTCATATACCCTCAATTCCACAAGAACAATACTCGTTCATAGTCCGCGATATAATACTTATCGTCCGAATCTGATATAGATCAACCTTTACCATGCAAAAACCAGGCCAATATGCACTTGGGCTTCATCATTTATCCTATCATTTGGTCAATCTCGTGTCAAACTGCTGATCGCAGACGGCATTAAGTAAACCACTAATCCAGAACAATCAAAAAAGAAAAATGATGAGGGAAGAATAGTTCCCTCATCATATACTTCTCTTGTTCAATTAATGGTTAGTCGTGAATTCTTGTCATTTATGGATTGATTCGGTTATCCTATTAATTGTAGGACAAGTAGTTAATCAGTCCGGTTTACTTATCTTTACCCAATCTGCATAGAATGGTACAGCATCATATCCAAAGGTCTCAGATACCAAACCGACATACCCACTAGTCCGACCACTAATTGAGTAGTTCAGCAAAAGAGAATCTTCCAAATAAACTTTAATCGTCGACCCTTTCAAATATACTTTTATATTATTCCAATCTTCGTATTGAACCAGGCTGGAATATTTATATCCAACTAAGGTTTGAGTCCCCGAAATATACTTGTATACACTCACACTCCCTGACCCCTCATACTGTTCTATCCAGACCAAATAACCGTCATTCCAAAGGTTGTATGAACCCAGGTTCGACGGGTCTCCTCTGAGCATCAAACCATAGCCAGATCCACCAACCCCATCAGCCATCTTCAGGCGGGTTTCAATTACCAAATCACTGAATACAGTTGCATCGTAAGAACTACTTGTAATGTAGTTGTCTGTTGTACCGGGATTTGTCAGATTCCCTTCTGCCACACCCCAGGCAGCCCCAGCTTTGTTCGCCCACCCCTCCAGATTACCGTTTGTGTTAAACTCGGTGTCCATCAGGTAAACCGAAAAATTATTACTTGCACTCCAGGGACTTTTAACACCTTTGGAATTTTCTGCCTGTACCCGCCAATACCATTTTCCACCAGTTAGCGGACCGATACTCATGGAAGACGCCTCGACAGATGACACAAAATTAGTTGGAGCAGAGAAATTTGAATGGGAATCGATCTTGAACATTGTATTTGTTGCCATACATCACCGGATTCCAACTTAATGGGATCGTTTCAGTATTGGCAAACTTCGTACCATTGGCGGGTGAAATAAGTGTTGGTTTGCCCGGGGCTACTGGATCAATGATGACAGTCAGGAAATTGCTCCAGCCACTCCAGTTGCCAGCCTGATCGGCTGATTTCACAAACCAACGATGAGCTCCAACTGACATCGCGGGAGGTTTGTAGGAAGTCTTCGTTGTTGGAGCAGGGAAAATTGTACTGGGAACTGAATCGCTGTCTGATCCATATCCGAATTGATAGTAGCTCGCGGATGCAGACGGGCTTCCAGGTGAAGGTTGTGGTTCCAGCAACCACCTTGTTATTGATCGGTGAAACCAATACCGGTGCCAGCGGCGGAGTCGTATCAATGGTAAATGTCCCGGTCGTAGAATACTTGCCGTATGTTCCTTCTGAATTCTTGGCTTGTACCCGCCAGTAATATTTACCTTCACTCAGATCCGGAGATGTGAAAGTTCCGCCAGGATATACTGCCTCAGTATCAATTCCAATATGTGCAAATTTGGTATCATTCGCAATTTGCACATGATACTTTGCACCGTAAGTTACTGTTTTCCAGCCCAGAGTTGGCGAGGTGATCATTAGTAAACCCCTTACTTGAAGGGGAAATGATTGTCAATCCAGTCGGTGTTGCGGGAGTTAATGGACGGATAATCACTTTCGCAGCTGTTCCCCAGCCACTCATATTCCCAACCGCATCGATCGAGCGCACAAACCAGTAATAGGTGCCATCTTCCATTGCCGGTGGTTTAATACTGGTAGTCTTAATTGGCTGACTGGTATATGTAAGC
The DNA here is from genome assembly GCA_963818305.1 of uncultured Chloroflexia bacterium. GTDB lineage: Bacteria > Chloroflexota > Anaerolineae > Anaerolineales > Anaerolineaceae > DAIOEK01. The sequence continues at coordinate 332,785 of CAWFRQ010000008.1, read as the reverse complement.
GGTTCTGAACTGATTACGGTGCTATAACCAAACTGATACGACTTCGCGGTTACTGAACTTGCCCACTTGAAGGTTGGCGTTCCAATCACCGTCGATCCCTCGGTTGGCAGCAATAAAACCGGATTAAGGGGAGCAGTTTTGTCTTGTAAAAAGTATCTGAACGCACTCCATCCACCCGGATTGCCATCTTCATCATACGCCCTTACACGCCAATACCATTTTCCATCGGTGATAGTTGTTGGAACATATTGCAGACCACTAATCCCGCTGCCTTCAGCCAATGGTGAAGTGAAAACAGAATCACTTGCCAATTGCACCTGGTAAACATCCGCGTTATTTACCGGTTTCCAGATTAGAAGTGGAAATCGCATGACCGTTCCATTACTGGGCGCTGTTAAGATTGGCACAACTGAAGGTAATGGACTGGTCACAAATAATAACCGGTTCGGTGATCCAGCCAGATCTGACACTACATCTTTTGTGGAATTGGCAATTAGTGCCGCCGCAACATTTGCCGGACTGGCTTTCGGATTCCCGGTTAAGTACAAAGCGGCTGCTCCAGTCACATGCGGCGCTGCCATGGATGTGCCATCCCAGGCTTCATACGAATTCGTAGAAGTCATGGTAGAGGAAGTAATCGCTGAACCAGGCGCGAAGATATCCAGGCAGGTTCCATAATTCGAACCCCAGTAACCAGTATTCCCGTATGTGGTTCTCTGATCTAGAATATTGGTTGCCCCCACCGTGATCGCTGTGGTTCGCTGGCAGGAGATATCCCGCAAGCATCCACATCATCATTTCCGGCTGAAACCACAAATGTGATTCCCTTGGCAACGGCATTCTTTACCGCAGTGTTCTCAGCAAGACTGTAACCGCCGCCCAGACTCATATTTGCGACAGCGGGTTTCTTGGCATGCGAAGCCTACCCAATTGATACCTGCAATCACTTGTGAGTAAGAACCTGTACCATCCGCAGTCTAATACTCTTACACTGACTAGATTAACATTTCGGGCAACACCCACGGTGTTACCGCCGATCGTGCCAGCGACATGGGTGCCATGTCCGTAACAATCGGATGCATCAGCATCATTATCTATAAAATCATAGCCGGATTTGGCTCTTCCTGAGAACTCTTGATGATCAAAACGGATTCCGGTATCCAGAACATACACAGTTACCCCTGTACCGCCTGAGGCGGCATATGAATAGCTCAGGCTGAGCGGTAAACTAGTTTGATCAACCCGATCCAATCCCCATGAAGGCGGATTTGACTGGATAGCCTGTGATTCAAATGGATCATCCCCATCATCGTCGCCCTGGACGACCTGGTCTTCTTCGATGTACTCTACCCGTGTATCTGCCAGGAAAATAGATAACATCGTAGGTGATAACTGTGCCGCAAATCCGTTCAATACCGTATCGTACACCTGGGTGACCACATCTCCGGCAGCAGCAATCGAAGCTGAAGCAGTCGCCATCGCTTCCTTCTGATCTACCCCTTCCTTAAACACGATAATATATTGACCAGGAACAACCCGATCCTCCGCTGCTTCGAGTAGAGGCGCGAGATCGGTAGGATCCGTTGGGGTTTGTGTCACCACCTCAGTTGGCTCCAAAGTTACTACTTCAGTTGGGACCTCTGTAGGTTCTTTATCCGGGACCTCAGTGGGAACTTCGGTGGGAATTTCCGTTGGCGCAACCACAAATGTCGGTACTTCTTTTTGGGCACTAACCTGGCTCGCGCCATTCATCGGTGATGCAAAGAAACCCAGCACCATTGCCAATACAACCACTACGGATACAAAGCGAAATAGCTTATTCATAGTCCCTCTCCATTGTCCGGTATAAATCGGAATGTCAGTCTATTGCCGGTGAATTCATAACTTAATGAATCCCCCAAAATATATAAAATTTAATACGATCCTTATTCATTTTAACTAAATTTCCTTAAAGAAACAAAGCATTTTTTGGAATCACACTTTATAATTCCCCTAAAAACCTGGGGAAAGTCATCAAATAAACAAAACCGGATGAATTTGTAAGACTAACTCATCCGGTTAACATTTGTGTTATTCGCTATCTCTCAACTCAAACGGGCCAACTCTAGAATTAATTACGGAGGATGTAAATGAGGTCAAGGTTGAAGACTCCATCATTGGTGCTCCAATTCTTACATAATCTGCATAGGTAGTTCCTGGTATGCCCTCAAATGGATAACCTGATTCTACTAATCCTACAGCTCCTGTTGCGAAGGTATTATCACTACCCGCCCACATTAAGACATCATTGATATAAAAACGAAAGTCTTGTCCATTTGCGCTAACCTTCAATGTGTTCCAATCGTGTAACAAAATGGCCGGATCGCAAAATTGAGAAATTGGACCATTCCCCAATCGAATTACCATAAAACATCCAAATTCATCCATATCGTACTGGTTGATAACAAAGTAATACCCTTGTATTTTATTCCGATAATATGGCGAGGGAGGTTCCCCTCGAATCACGAGACCATAATAACCGCCCTCAGCTCCGTCGGTTCCAGGATCCATTTTCATTCTTGTTTCAACAGAAATATCTTTTAGGGTAGCATTATAACTAATTCTTGGTTCCCCCCAATAACCTTTTTTACCTGTTATCCTTGCGTATCCTGCTTCAGGATCCACTTTCCAACTTCCAGTGGGTGAATAGAAATAAGTGGTCCAATCCTTAAAATCGTCTTTTGAAGAAAATTCCACATTGTATACAAAAAATTTGGTGAAATACTTACTAGCACTCCAAGGTCCTGGTATTGAATCAGAGTTGACTCCACGAACCCTCCAGTAATATATTCCTGGCGTCAGATTTCCAATTGTACCAATATCAATAAACAAATCTCCAGGGTTTGAACTACTAGATATATTAACTGAGCTGAAGTGATAGTTATCATCTACTTGAATTTCGTAATGATGAGCATAATTTGCTCCAAACCATTCAAACTCAATTGATGGTTTATCAGAAAAGAAACCGGTATCTGGTGTTTTTAATTTTGGTTGTGTTGGTTTAGTCGGTTCAACAGATACTACCTGTGTTGAGCTCCAGGCACCTTGATTTCCTGCTTCGTCAAAAGCACAAACATGCCAATACCAAACACCTTCTGGGATCACCGGCGTGGGTTTGTAATAAGAATGTGACAACAGACTGGATGTAATCGGTGATGAGAATTCTTTTGTCGCGGAGTACTCAAAAACAAAAGACTTGGCAGAAGAAGGAACTCTCCATTTGAAAATTGGAGTACCCAACACGACTGCCTGTGTAACCGGAGCAACCGGCTTGGGCGCAGCTGGAGGTGTCTGATCGATATATATAATTCTTCGGATACTCCATGGGCTCAATTCGCCATCGGCATTCCAAGCACGCACTCGCCAATAGTATATACCAACCGGAAGGGATATGGGTAATGTGAGCGCTAAATCTGTCAGAACAGGACCGCTATCATAAAATATTGTATTGAACATGGGATTATTTGCGAGCTGTAATTGGTATCCAATACCATATAACACTTCTGACCAGGTAAATTCAGGTGACTGGTTTTTCGTTGAGAAATAATATGATGGAGATATCAATTTTGGCGCAGATGGAATTCGAGGATGAACCCATACAACTCTTGATTTACTCCAAGACCCCCAGTTCCCTAATTTGTCTTTTGCTTGAACAAACCAAAATATATTTTCATTCGGTAGCGTAAACATCGGGCTAAATTGTGTCTTTTTGAGTTCGGGTGAGACAAATTCAAACCCATTAGTAGTGTCTCCATCCCGGTCATACGCGAAATTGTAAGATACTGCGTCCAATACCGACTGCCACTTAAAGATGGGATTACCTTCCACTTCAGCACCATCTATAGGAGACCCGTATCCAGGAGCAACTGGACCTGTTTTGTCTATCTTGAAAACCTGAGAACTACTCCAAACGCTATGTGATCCATCAGTAGTGATACCTTGAACCTGCCAATAATAAATCCCGTCAGCAAGAGTAGTATCATACTCAAAGTGACTGTCTATTATCTCTCTACTATCAAGAACCGGTGTGAAACTGGAATTCGTAGAGATTTGAAAATTATATCTATCAGCATTTGTCAACAGTTTCCAAGTAAAATCTGGAGAACTATCTGCTATTATTTGGTTTTTTATTGGGTAAACTAAAGCTGGACCAAGTGAAATATTTGTGGGTATATGAAGCAACCGGTTTGGTGATCCCATTGGGTCTTGAACACTACTTGTCAATGCATTATCTAAAATATACTTAGTAGCCTCGATGGATGTTGCAGTTGGATTTGCAGCTAAGTAGAGCGCAACAACACCGGTTACATGCGCGGTTGACATAGATGTTCCGCTCCAGGATTGTTCGGTATCTTTCATATCCGCATAAGAAGTATCCGACTGATTTGTAGATGAATAGATCTTTACACCGGGCGCAAAAATATCCACACAATTTCCGTAATTTGAAAATGATGCCCGTGTATCAACTGAGTCGGTTGCTCCCACAGTGATCGCTCCGGGTACCCGAGCAGGGGAATACCTGCACGCATCAGCGTAGGTAGGATTTTCACCTGAATTTCCTGCTGATACAACAAAGGTGACCCCCTTGGCAATAGCTTTATTTATAGCCATGTCTTCTGTGAGACTTCCTCCACCACCAATACTCATATTAGCTACCGCAGGTTTAATATGATTCATTGCGACCCAATCGATACCTGCAATTACTTGTGATGTGGTCCCTTCCCCGAAGGAATCCAATACTCTTACCGAATGTAAGTTTGCTCTCCGGGCAACCCCAGTAAACAAACCAGCAGCGATTCCAGCTACGTGGGTACCATGTCCATACATATCGTATGCATATGGTGTGGATCCGCCAATCGCATCAAAGTCGAGTGATACCCTTCCATTAAAATTCTCATGCGTATTGCGAATCCCTGAGTCGATTATGTAGATATTTACCCCTACTCCAGCAGAAGATGGGTAGTAGAAATTGTTATCAAGTGGAAGTGTTACTTGATCCAGCCTATCCAACCCCCATGACAGGGGTGCATCATCCAGGCTTTGTGTAGTAAATGGAGTCTCTTCATCGTCCACATGGACTTTCTGATCCTGTTCAATATATTTGATCCGCCCGTCCTGGCGCACCTTGCGTAAAATGTCTGGTGAAATTTCTGCAGTGATGCCATTCAACGCACTCGAATACTCAAACGCTACTCTACCACTCCCAGACGAAATTATCTCCAGCACACTCGCGCGAACCGTATCAATATCTACCCCGTCTTTGAAAACAATGATGTACCGTCCGGGCACTGCCACTTCGGCAGCCGCTTCGATTAGTGGGACAACTTCAGGAGTGTCTGTAGGGAGAGGAGTAATTTCTAACCATGGATCAACCAGTCCTTGTTCAGTTGGTTCCCCAGCAGGTGGGTCGGTCGGTTCCACTGCAGGCTCTTCCACCGGTATATCAGTAGGCGCCACCACAAAGGTTGGCACCTCTTTTTGAGCGCTGACCTGATTGCCCCCACTGATCGGCGCAGCGAAGAATCCCAACACCATTGCCAATACGACCAGTACGGATACAAAGCGAAACAGCTTATTCATAGTCCCTCTCCTTTTGGAAGGTAAACACCGGCGCAACGATAAAGTGCCTGATCAATTCTAGCAATTACAATTTGTTAGAAGTTGTCTATTTAATTTTTGGATTTCCCCGATCTTGCTGCTTACTCATAATTATCTTTACATTTTACAGAAAAAAACCATCCTTGTACACATCCATTATTACTAATTTTTACATTTAGGAGGTGTTGTACGAAATGTCAAAGGGAAATCCCAAATATCACTCAGAATAAACACGACGTACAGGAAAACAAAACCGGATGATGGAGCGCTCCATCATCCGGTTTTGGAAAACTAATCTTAACTATTTTCTCTTTTCTAAAAACGGATCAACTCCGGCTCCAAAAGATGGATCAGGCTCTATTGAATCCACCGAAAGGATACCCATGATCGGAGCACCAAAATTAAAGTAATCCACAGTGAACTTGCCGGGAGTCCCTGAACCGTAATCATCCATATAAGAATAATTGAACAGGCCAACTGTTCCAGAAGTGTAAGTAGAATCTGTTCCCTGCCAGACCAGTAAGTCATTGATATAGAATCTTAAGTTCTTCCCTTGCGCGCTCACACTAAGGGTGTTCCAATCATTTCCCACAATAATTGGGTCACAATATCCACTGATGATCGACCACGCGGAACCTTTAAGGGAATAGATACGGAAACATCCGGTGCTATTCCCGTTTTCCTGAGAAATCCCGAAATAATAACCCTTATTCCAATCTCCCCAACTATTGATACCACCTCCAGCGCGCACAGCCATACCATAAAATCCCCCAGTAGATCCGGCAGTACCCGGATCGAGTTTCAGACGGGTTTCCGCTGAGAAATCGTTGAATACGCTTGCGTGTTTCCAGATGGTTTTTGTATTTTCACTATTCACATTGCCATTATTGTAGATAGTACCATCGCTGTTATTGTGGAACCAGCCTCCTCCAATCCATTCCCAATAAAATAGATCGTCAATTACGCTGAAACCAAAATCACGGGTATAAGATATTGTGAACGGTCTGAGTGCGCTCCATTGACCATCTATTGCATCCGAGTTCGTACCACGTACTCGCCATGAGTAATTACCACTATATAAATATGGACTTAAGTCTAAATTTAGTAATTGTGTATTTGAGGTGGTATCCTGGTAGACTGGAGAGGTACAGTTAGTTAAATAGCAGACTTGAAGGTCATATTCTACAGCGTAATCAACCGGTAACCAATCAAAAGTCACGTCGTCAATGTTCACATACCCTTTTACCAATGGGGTCAACTGGGTTGGTTTGGCTGGTGTGGGTGGATTGATGAACATGCCATTTGATAACGACCATTCCCCTTCATTTCCGTATGCATCCACAGCTTTGACCCGCCAGAGGGTATCCAGGGGATATTCCGGAATCGCCGTCGGAGGTTTAAAACTGGGCTTCGTGATATTGGTATAGGTAACCAGATCCGTATCATATCCAATCGTATGCGCGTATTGGAAAATATATGTCCTCGCACCCGCCGGAGCTGTCCAGGTGAAAGTAGGTGTTCCGGTCACGTCGGTATTGTTTAGCGGGGTTTTTAAGATCGGAGCTACAGGACCCGTAATATCAATCAGAATCGATCTGGAGGCGCTCCACGGACCATAGGTTCCCAGGCTATTTTTTGCCCGAACACGCCACCAATATTTCCCTTCTGGCATATCCACGCTCGGGGTATATGTTCCACCAAACATCGGACCTTCCACATCATCAAACATACTATAGAAATTGCTGACATTCGCTATTTGGATTTGGTAGAAATTTCCATACAAAACACTACCCCAGGTAAATTCCGGAGTTTGATCATTTGTCCCGGAATTATTGGCTGGACTGAGAAGCTTGGGAGCCGCTGGAGTCAGTGGGTTGATCCATACACTTCTGCTCGGGCTCCATGGACCCGGATTACCAAATGCGTCAATCGCCCGTACGTACCAGTAGACCTGGGTGTATATCGGGAGCGAAGCTGGCTTATACTGGGTTTTTGTGATGGGCGGAAAAACCAGGTCAAATATATCGTCAGGTGTGTCATCCTGGGCATATGCCATCTGGTAAGTCTTTGCCCCCGATGAAGGTAACCATGTGAACGTAGGAATCCCATTTACGGTACCGTGATCACCTGGCTGGCTTTGTACCGGTGCAGCCGGTCCGGTTGTGTCGACTGTAAATTTTCTCTGGAGACTCCAGGGGCCATTGGTTCCATTAACATTCATGGCAGCAACTCGCCAGTAATAGCTACCATCAGGAAGTGTGATCGGGTAATCAAACGCCGGATTATCATTGTTCGATACTGTCCTGATAGACGAAAAATCTATGTATTCGGAGAGTTGCATTACATACTGGTCTGCATTTGTGACTGGATTCCAACTGAACCTTGGCGTAGGATCAATAATTGTGATGTTATTTACTGGCGTTAACAGAATCGGAATTGTTGTAGAATTCGGGATCTTCAATAGCCTGTCCGGGGAACCCATTTCATCATTGATAATATTTTGGGAAGCATTGCCAATGATGTATGCAGTCACCTGAGCAGGTTTTGCCTTTGGATTATTGGACAAAAAGAGCGCAGCCACTCCGGTAACATGCGGAGCCGCCATGGAAGTGCCGCTCCAACCGCTTTCGTAAGATGAGTTACTGTCCATGACCGAAGAATAAATATTATCTCCGGGAGCAAAAATATCGACGCATTTTCCATAATTGGAAAAAGATGCGCGGTTATCTGAAGAATTCGTCGCACCTACAGTGATGGCACCAGGGACTCGTGCAGGTGAATAGTTACAAGCATTTCCGTAATCTACACCACCGATCACACCGCTTTCCCCATCATTACCGGCTGCTACCACAAACGTCACACCTTTAGCAATCGCCTTACTGACTGCTGCATCTTCAGCTGGACTTTTCCAGCCACCCAGGCTCATATTGGCAACCGCTGGTTTCACATGATTCTGTGCTACCCAGTTGATGCCTGCTACGATCTGGGAAGTAAATCCCCAACCCTCGCAATCGAGGACTCTCACGGAATGGATATTCGCTTTGCGAGCAACGCCAGTGTACAAACCGGCAGCAGTGCCCGCCACATGGGTACCATGACCGTCGCAATCGTAGCCGTATGGTATTGAACCGTTAAAAGCATCGAAATCAAGTGTTGCTCTTCCGTTAAAATTTTCGTGGGTATTTCGAATGCCGCTATCAATGATATAGATATTGACTCCCTCTCCGGCGGAGGATGGATAGTAAAATTTGTTATCCAAAGTTCCATCTATCCTATCCAGACCCCAGGAATCGGGTGTGGAATCCATTGTTTGAATAGAAAATGGTATTTCCTCATCTTCTACGTGGACTTTTTGGTCTTGTTCAATGAAATCGATTCGCCCGTCCTGGCGAAGTTTGCGCAGGACATCCGGCGAAATTTCAGCAGTGATGCCATCCAATGCGCTGTTGTATTCAAAGGCAACTCTTCCCGCGCCGTTGGCGATCGTATTCAGGGCAGCCTGTCTGGCTGCTTCCTTATCCACACTGTCCTTGAACACAATAATATAGCGGCCGGGTACGGCAACGTCCGCGACCGCTTCGATCAGCGGGACCACTTCGGGTAATTGCGTTGGAACCGGGGTCACTTCTTCAACCGGCACTTCGCCAGGCGGCAACTCCTCTGCTGGAGGCTCTGTTGGCTCTACAACAGGTTCCTCAGTGGGTACTTCAGTCGGGGCCACCACAAAGGTAGGCACCTCTTTTTGGGCATTGACCTGATTGCCTGCACTCATTGGTGAGGCAAAGAATCCCAACACCATGACCAGAACCACCAGTAGAGATACAAAACGAAACAGCTTATTCATATACCCTCTCCTCTGAAAATGTGCTGAATAACTATTACTAAATTTCAATTTTGAATTAGATGAAGCCGCTTGCTAGGTTTGTGTGGATGCAAACTCTGCAATGAATTATCAATATTCCACCCAATCATATTGTACATATTTATTTCGCGAATCGCACGTATTAATCCCACTTCGTTCCGGAAAATCACCGATGGATTTTTCTGATTTCTGAAAATACTTCGGGCAGATTCCATATGCATCCCCAAATCATTTTTTCTTCCAGTTGCCATACCCATAAAACACAAAGCCGGATGAAAATTTAAATTTTCATCCGGCTCATGAATTTTATGATCCCTATTCGTTGAACTTCAACTCATACGGATCTCGGCCAACTCCATACGCTGGATTTGGTTGAAGAACCTCAGCCGATGCAATGTTGACTGGTGCCCCAATTCTAAAGTATTCTGCGGAGAACCGGTCGTGGGTAGTTGTTGAGAAGCAACCAAAACTGTCACAGTAATATGAGTAGTTGAACAAACCCACCCGACCGGATGTGTACGATGTATTAGTGCCTTGCCACATCAGGTAGCCATTGATACGGAACTGGAAGATTTTCCCATTGGCGCTCACGTCGAGTAGGTTCCAGTTGTTTTCCAGAATGGCTGGATCACAGAACCCTGACAACTGCGTCCAAACATTTCCATTGATGCTATATACCCGGAAACAGCCAAAATCATACTCATCATCCTGATCTTGGGTCACCATGAAGTAGTAACCCTTGGTCCAGTCATTCCAGATATTGAAGGTGGGAGTACCACGGATCACCAAACCATATAAACCAACATTTGACTCTGATGAAGCGTTATCCATCTTCACTTGGGTATTTACCGAAAAGTTGGAGAGGGTGGCATTGTAGCTGATACTGGATGTATTAAAGCTATCTGCGATTCCATCATTGTAGAGCACATCGCTCGCCACATTCCATGTTGCACCTGGATGTTGGGTGAAATTTGATAGCTCTGATGCGTTGTTAAAATGGGATACTGAAAAGGCTGATTTTATGAAATATCGGGCTACACTCCAGGGGCCAGCTACACTATTCGAATTGACAGCCCGCACCCGCCAGTACCACTTCCCAGGTAAGAGACCATTGATATCTACTGATGAATTGGTACCCATAATCGCAGTATTTGTAAAATTGGGCGAGCTGAACGAGCTGTTATCGTCTATTTGAAGCTCATATCGATCTGCATACAAATCATAATACCAAGAAAGATCGATAAACCCTGCGCTTGAATAAAATCCCGAAGCTGGTGAGGTTAAAGTTACTTTCGCAGGGGTTGGCGGCAAGATAGTTACCGTTCTGGGAGCGCTCCATGCGCTCGGATTCCCGGCGCTATCAAGAGCTCTCACGTGCCAATAATTTGCTCCGAGTGGCATTATAAAGTTTGGTTTGTGGTTAGCTTTGGTAATAACACCAGAGCTGTAAGGATCCGGGAAACCAGGATCCCTATCACACTGGAATTCAAAGGTTTTTGTGCTCACAGGTACATTCCAGGTGAAATTAGGTGTACCTGTGACACTGGCACCATCTGCTGGTGAGTTCAGAGTGGGTGCAGCCGGTGGAGTCAGATCGATGATAAAGCTGCCAATACTACTCCAGGCACTTTCAACGTTGTTGTCATTTTTTGCTCGAACGCGCCAATAGTATTTTCCTTCGGCCAACGGATTGCTTACCGGGTAAGTTCCATCAATATAGGAAGCTTCAGCCCATTCAACAGGAGCGAGAAACTTGGGTTCAGTCGCGATCTCTACCCGATGAAAGGCAGCATATTGAACTGTATTCCATCTCAATTCAGGAGTAGTATCCCTGGTGGATGCATTATTGATCAGCGAAATCAGTTTAGGCGCCGCTGGTGCCAGCGGGTTCACCCACAACTGGCGTGGAGTGCTCCACGAGCCCCAGTTACCCAGGCTGTCTTTGGCTTGAACACTCCAATAAATGAAAGTGTTGATTGGTAATGTATTTGGCTTATAGAGGAGTTTGGTCGTCTCTGGTGATGTGAAATCAAAATTTCCATCCTCAGATCCGTCATAATCATATGCCAGGCGATAGCCTTTGGCGCCAGCAGAAGCCAGCCATTTGAAAGTCGGAATCCCGTTTACGGTTGCTCCAGCGGCTGGGAAGGTTGGTACTGGTGCTGCCGGTCCGGTGGTATCAATCGAAAATTTCCAACATGGGCTCCAGGCTTCCTGGGTTGCTAACGTGTTGATGGCCGCTACTTTCCAGTAGTAGGTATTATCAGGCAAATTTGCGTAATACTCATAACTGGGATCTGACAAATACATCGAATCAAAGGGTGTTGAACAATTCGAATCAGTGGATAGAAATAAGCGGAAGATGTCTCCATTGGTGGCGCGTTTCCAACTAAAAAATGGTGTCTGATCCTTTGACGTCAAATTGTTAAACGGGGAGATTTGGACTGGTCCATTTGTAAGGTTGGTTGGAATATGAAGTAAGCGGTTAGGTGATCCGGCGGGATCAATCACAATACCAGACAGGGCGTTGGATGTAATATAGGCTGCCACCTGGGAGGGTTTGGCTGTCGGGTTGGCTGCTAGGTAAAGCGCTGCTACGCCCGCTACATGCGGAGAAGCCATCGAGGTGCCATCCCACGTACCATCATAAGAGGAGTTACTCTCCATTGTGGAAGAATAAATATCGACACCCGGAGCAAAAATGTCCACACAACTACCATAATTGCTGAACCATGCACGAGTATCAGTATTGTCAGTAGCACCAACAGTAATCGCACCTGTTGCGCTTGCTGGAGAATAATCACAGGCATTATCATCTCGAGTTTCCGGCAGCAACCACAAAGGTAACACCTTTTGCAATCGCTTTGGCAACAGCGGCATTCTCTGTAGCGCTTTTACCACCGCCTAGACTCATATTTGCCACCGCCGGTTTGACATGGTTCTTTGTGACCCAGTCGATCCCGGCAACGATATGGGATGTAAGTCCAGATCCAGTACAATCCAAGACCCGAACAGAATGGAGATTTGCACTTCTCGCAACACCGGTATTCCCACCGGCTGCAGTTCCGGCTACATGAGTACCATGTCCATCACAATCGGCAGCATAGGTAGTCGATCCACCTATCGAATCGAAATCGAGTGAAACTCTGCCATTAAAATTCTCATGACTTGCCCGAATTCCAGTATCAATAATATAGATGTTCACTCCTATCCCGGCGGAATAGGGGTAATAAAACTGATTGTCCAGGCTTGGTGAAACCTGATCAATCCGGTCCAATCCCCATGAGTCAGGTGAAGTATCTACTGATTGGATCGAGAATGGATCGCCTTCATCGTGAATACTGACCTTTTGATCCTGCTCGATGTATTCAATTCGAGCATCCTGGCGCAACTTGCGTAACACTTCTGGAGAAAATTCAGCAGCGATGCCATCTACAGCGCTGGCGTATTCAAAAGCGACTCTCCCACCACCAGTGGCAATTTTCTCAAGGATACTGGCCCGGAGTGCATCTTTGTCCACGCCATTTTTGAAGACCACAATATAGCGGCCGGGCACTGCAACGTCGGCAGCAGCCTCGATGAGCGGTACAACCTCGGGCAATTCCGTTGGAACAGGGGTCACTCCCTCAATCGGTTCTTCGCCTTCACCGGGTACGGGGGTAGGTTCTCCTTCCGGTGGTACCGCAGTCGGTTCGCCTGTCCCCGGGAGGGGATCCACCGGAACATCTGTAGGCGCTACTACAAAGGTCGGCACCTCTTTTTGAGCATTAACCTGGTTGCCTGCACTCATGGGTGCGGCAAAGAATCCCAGCACCATGACCAGTACGACCAATATAGATACGAAACGAAATAGCTTATTCATATACCCTCCCCATTCAATGAAAAAAATATTCCTTTTCTTGTAATTAGCTTGATGAAGACAGTTTGCCTGCTTGTGCAGTTACATAGGCGATGATGAATTGTGATTTCCCCATTCCTATTGTACATAATTTCTTGTTGGAATCAAACGCAGTATTTCACTTAATCTTACTTCTTAATTACCATTCTGAAATTTAAATACAAAACCGGGTGGATAGCGAAACGTTATCCACCCGGCTCCAGACCGTTACTTGTTTATGGGATAGTGTATTCCTTTTCTGATTTTGGAGCAACTCCATATTCGGGGTTCGGTATGAGAACATCCGATGCCGACGTAATTAGGTTTTCAGGTGCATTGATAGAGAAGCTATCAATGTACATTCTCCCTGGTACACCATAAAGATAATCACAATATCCATCACCATCATCATCTGGGCAGGTCATGCCTGACCAATTGAAAACTCCGACCAGTCCAGTTTTGTAAACGGTGTTTACTCCCTGCCAAAGTAAGATATCATTAACATAAAACTTCAATCTGCTGCCATTCGCACTTACCTTGAGAGTATTCCAATCGTTACCCTTTATGATTGGGTCACAAAATCCTCCCAGTAAAGTACTTTTAAAGCTCTTGTTCGAATATACCTCAAAACAACCCATGTCCCAGCCATTTGATTGATAGATATCAAATGAGTATCCATCTGTATATTCTGTCAGATACCAACCGCCATAAGGTTTCGACCGGACCAGCAAACCATAATACCCATATTCTGACCCGGCTGTTCCTTCATCCATTTTCAGACGAGCTTCGACAGTATAGTCTGAAAGGCTGTTATTATATGCGATGGAAGTTGTTTCCCAGCCATCTTCAATACCGTTATTGAAATAGTAACCATTGGCTGTATCTAATATCCAGGAAGCTCCATAATATTGTGTGAACCAATTTACATCGTTACTTGAGCTAAAGTTGGCTGAGAATGTGCTGCTAATCGTAAAGTAGCGCGAGAGACTCCACAGTCCTGCCTTCCCAAGGCTGGGTATACCCTGGACACGCCAGTACCATTTCCCTGGCAAAAGTAATGAAGTAGCAACATCCCGCGTTGTTTCACCTATCCCTGTTTCTTGATCGTATTCCGGGCTCGAGAATGTGGCAAGATTATCAATTTGCACCCGGTATTTTTTGGCATAATCAACTGGCAGCCATACAAGATGAATGCTCGCATCATCTGTAAAGAAGCCGGTACTCGGTGCACTCAAAACAACCTTCGCCGGTGTTGCCGGTAGTATGTGAATCAGACGGGGCATGTTGTAATCGCTCTCATTGCCATACGCATCGTAGGCAAACACCCGCCAATACCAGTCTCCTTCTGGTATCGCAATTGCCGGTTTGAAACTGGTTTTGGTCAAAATACCTGATGAAACCGGGGAAGTGAATGTATCATTTGACGCATATTGGAACTTATAGGTTTTGGCAGTAGCCGGTGCCGACCAGGTAAAGGTGGGGTTTCCAGTACTGCTGGCTCCATACGCCGGTGAGAGCAAGGCCGGGTTTCCAGGTGGAGTCATGTCGATTGTAAAGGCAAACGCCGTGCTATATGGTCCGACTTGATGGTCAGCATTAATAGCGCGAACGTGCCAGTAAAACTTCCACTCATCCAATGCCCCAGAGTCATAAGATGGTCCACTCAGGAGTAGATCAGGGTTATTGATGACAATGAGGAATTTCGGATCTCGAGCGACCTCGATCTGGTACTGCTCTGCGTAAAGTACATTATTCCAGGAAAGGGTCGGAGTGTTGTCCGAGAGAACTTTATTGTTCTGGGGGGAGAGTAGTTTTGGAGCAGCAGGGATTCGCGGATCTACCCACAATTGGCGCGGAGCGCTCCACGGTCCCCAGTTGCCCAGACTGTCAGCAGCCTGCACAGACCAGAAAATATTCTTGTTGAAAGGTAGGTTCACCGGCAGATATTGGGGTTTGGTAAGGCTTGTCGAAATGAATTCGTATGGCGCGGCTACCGAATCCTCATCATAGGCAAAACGGTAGGTCTTTGCGCCGCTCACTGTAGACCACTTGAAGGTCGGGATGCCGGTTGTTGTCGCATCGACAGTCGGGAAGGTCTGGACTGGTGCGTTTGGACCAGTGGTGTCAATCGCGAAAAACCATTGTTGTGAGAAAGTGTCATATACATGGATAGAATCCTGGGCACTGACAGCCCAACGGTAGATTCCATCTGAAAGCGCATCAATCTGTGTGTATTGGGTATCTTCAATATCTTCAAAATTTCCAATTGGGTTTGAAGCTGCATCATAGAGGTGGAGAGTGTAGGTATTCGCGTCGGTGAGTGGTTTCCAGGTAAAGGTTGGTGTGTTGTCAGTGACGGTCAGGTACTTCACTGGAGATACCAGTATAGGCCCGGTAACCGGTACTATATTTCTGATGTGCAACAGCCGATTTGGCGATCCCTGGACGTCGTCAACGGTATTCAGCAGCGCATTATCCAGGATATATTTAGTAACATCCTTGGGTTTAGCGGTTGGGTTGGCTGCCAGGAAGAGGGCGGCAACACCGGTCACGTGCGGAGCTGCCATGGAAGTCCCATCCCATCCACCTTGATAGGAAGTGTCGCTGGACATGATGGAAGAACTGATATTCACTCCCGGGGCAAAAACGTCCAAGCAGCTACCGAAGTTAGAGAAATCAGCTCTCATATCGGTATCATCTGTAGCACCTACCGTAATTGCACCCGGCACTCGCGCTGGCGAAAAATTACAAGCGTTCCCATAATAACTTCCATAATCGCCAGAATTGCCAGCTGACACGACGAATGTGACACCCTTGGCAATCGCCTTACTTACGGCTGCATCTTCGGTCGGGCTTTTCCATCCGCCCAGGCTCATATTGGCAACCGCTGGCTTGACATGATTCTGTGCTACCCAGTTGATACCAGCTACTATCTGGGATGTATATCCACTTCCGCTGCAATCCAATACGCGTACCGAATGGATATTGGCTTTGCGGGCTACTCCGGTATACAACCCGGCTGCGGTTCCAGCCACATGGGTACCATGCCCGGCGCAATCATCAGCATAAGGGGTAGATCCACCAATTGCATCAAAATCCAAACTGGCTCTACCGTTGAAATTTGCATGCGTATCGCGAATACCAGTATCAATGATATAAATATTGACTCCCTGACCGGCTGATGACGGATAATAGAATTTCGTATCGAGCGGTAAAGTATCCTGATCAATCCGGTCCAACCCCCAGGACTGGGGTGAACTGTCTACGGTTTGGATCGAGAATGGATCTCCCTCATCTTCCACGTGACTTTTTGGTCTTGCTCAATGAATTCGATCCGTCCATCCTGGCGAAGTTTGCGCAGGACATCCGGCGAAATTTCTGCCGTCAGGCCATCCAAAGCGCTGCTGTACTCAAAGGCAATACTCTCCCCCACCGGCTGTCAATTTTTTCTAAGGCGGCCTAACCGGGCTGCTTCTTTATCCACACCATCTTTGAAGACTATAATATACCGCCCGGGGACAGCCACTTCGGCTGCCGCTTCGATCAGCGGAACAACTTCCGGTGCATCATCTGTCTCCGGTACGGGGAGTAATTTCCGTACCCGGATCCATTGGTTCGCTACTTCTGTTCGGCATCTGTCTTCCGGTGGAACCGCAGTCGGTTCGCCTGTCCCGAGAGGATCCACCGGAATATCAGTCGGCGCTACTACAAAGGTGGGCACTTCTTTTTGAGCACTAACCTGGTTGCCCGTGCTCATGGGTGCGGCAAAAAATCCCAGCACCATGACCAGGACTACCAATAAAGATACAAAACGAAACAGCTTATTCATATACCCTCTCCTCAAGTCTCTTCTAGATATTTCTGGATACAACCGAAAATGACTGTACAATCCTTAATTATTTAGATGGCTTCATTTGTCGTGCGATTCGAGATTTTGGAAGATCGTCCTTGCAGGGAATTTCATAAATATTTGAAGAACCAGGCTTCTTCCCCCTGTTAACTGACCTAAGAATTCAATCAAATTATTGATGATTTGATATTAGCATTATGAAGGATCAGAGTCAATTACAAAATTCTTACAATTTATTACAGAATTACTGATTAAATCCCGGTAAAAACCCGATAAATCATACAAACTATGTATGATCTCGCTTGCGCGATTAGAATCCATCTGCTATAATGCTGATACAGATTAGAAGAGTTGTAAGTTTTTATACCCCTTCCCCTTAATTCAGATAATCACCCTGCTACTTCCTTTATGCATTTATTCAATTTGATCTGATTTTATCTACGAATTTTCCCTGCACATTGAGCGCGGGGTACGAATCCATTTCCGTAACTTAAGGTTTGAGAAGAAAATGATGAATATTTTGGAATTAGAGAACTCCCCGCTTGTCACCCTGAGGAAAATTGCCGCTGAGATGAACATCCCCAAAGCTGAGCGGCTCAAAAAAGAGAACCTCATCCTCAAGATCCGTCAGGCAGAAGCCGAACGCGAAGGACTTGAAGTCCGTGGGGGCATTCTGGAGATCATGAGTGAAGGCGTAGGTTTCTTGCGCCAGAACTACCAGGTGGGTCCGGATGATGTCTATGTATCACAGGCGCAATTGCGCCGCTATGACCTGCGTTCCGGCGACCTGGTGATCGGACATGTCCGTCCTCCACGCGAATCTGAGAAACACTGGGGCTTATTAAAGGTAGAGAGCATCAACGCGGTGATGGCTGAAGAATCCCGCAACCGCCCAGAATTTGAACGACTGACACCGATCTTCCCGAATAAACGTTTTGATCTGGAAGCAGACCGGGGCGTATTATCTACCCGGTTGATTAACCTGGTTGCCCCAATCGGACGCGGGCAGCGCGGTATGATCGTCTCGCCTCCAAAAGCTGGTAAAACAACCATCTTAAAGCAGGTTGCAAACGCAATCTCCTCCCAATACCCTGAAGTCCACCTGATCATGGCTCTCATCGGCGAACGCCCGGAAGAGGTGACTGATGTAGACCGTACCGTAGAAGCTGAAATTGTGGCATCTACCTTTGATGAACCGGTCTCCTTACACGTGCGCACCGCAGAAATTGCGCTGGAACGCGCCAAACGTCTGGTCGAAATTGGCCGAGACGTTGTGATTCTGATGGATTCGCTCACCCGTCTGGCACGTGCCTATAACCTGGTGGTCAACCCATCGGGTAGAACCCTTTCAGGTGGTATGGATCCTTCCGCGCTCTATCCGCCAAAACGTTTCTTTGGAGCTGCCCGTAACCTGGAAGAAGGTGGTTCGCTGACCATTATAGCGACCGCACTCATTGATACAGGTTCGCGCCTGGATGATGTGGTTTATGAAGAGTTCAAAGGCACTGGCAATATGGAAATGCACCTGAGCCGGCGCTTGCAAGAACGACGAATTTTCCCCTCAATCGATATCGAAAGATCCTCCACCCGTCGCGAAGATCTACTGATGAGCCCGGATGAATTACAACGCGTGTGGGTGATGCGTCGTATGTATTTACAGATGATTGGTCAGCAACCGCAAGGTGCAGGTATGGACCCGGCAGTTGCTACTGAAGCAATTTTACAACGTATGGTAAAATCGAAAACCAACAAAGAGTTTTTGGAGACTTTAGCAGAGGACATGTGAGTAATCAAAACAAACAAAACGGAAGCGAGCCAACTATAGGTTTTCCTTCCGGGCGAGAGAAAGTTCTCGCAAACATACTCTGGGCAGTAGCCGGGGCCATGATCATCTTAGCGGTAGTTCTCGGCTTTTTGCTCAAACCTAATTTCGGATTTGCAAGTAACCCAACTTCAGCAGTACCTACACTTGCCCCGACATCTATCCCAGCGTCAAATAACTCGGTGGTCGAAGTTGACTATCCTGCCCAGAAAAAAGTAGTACGGGCGCTAAATCCTCACACGGATATCGACACCAACATCCGAAAAGACGCGGAAGAATATACCGTGGGTGAAGGTGATTCACTCTTCCAGATTTCTAAGAAATTCGACCTGAAGGCCGAAACTATTTTCTGGGCAAATTATGAAGAATTGGGTGGCAGCCCAGATATGATTGCACCTGGAATCACACTCGTCATCCCACCATCAGATGGGGTGTATTACAAGTTTAAAGAAGGTGATACCCTGCAATCGGTTGCAGACCAGTTCTATGCGAATCTGGATGATATTCTGCAATCACCCGTCAATAAAATTGATCTGACTAATCCAATGGTCAGCGCCGATACCTATATCATGGTGCCTGGTGGAAAACGCGAAGCGGTAGAGTGGTTCCAGGGCGCAATTCCACGCGGATCAGCCGGAACCCTTGCCAAGCTATTTGGCGAAGGTGGATGTGATACATCTGCCGGTGGCTTAAATGGAGATGGCAGTTTCGGTAATCCGATGGCCGGCGGCGCGATTATTGGCAATGACTACATCGAAGGGGTCCACCAGGGTATTGACCTGGGATCACCTTCGAGCGGAGCAATACTTGCTGCCGATGATGGCCTGGTAGTTTATTCAGGTTGGGCAAATGGCGGCTACGGAATTACAGTCATGATCGACCATGGTAATGGTTTCCAAACCCTGTATGCTCACATGAGCACTACTGCCGTGAGTTGCGGCGCATCAGTCGGGCAAGGGTCTCAGATTGGTGTTGTTGGTAGTACCGGAAATTCAACCGGTCCCCACTTACATTTTGAAATTCGTTACATGGGTTTGAACGATAATCCCCACAACTACTTCTAGAACTGAATACCGATCCCCTCTCGTTGAGAGGGGATTTTTTATGTTCTTTGCTATAATCAGCATTAATCACAAACCATACCCTCAGGAGGAAATGATGCCCAACGAGGATAAATTCTTTCTTGGCAAAGTAGTAGATCCAGCAACCGGCAAACTTAGCGACCAATACCATTATTATGATCCAGCTGACCTCACGACGCATGCAGTAGTCACCGGGATGACTGGCTCTGGCAAGACCGGTTTATGCGTTGGCCTGTTGGAAGAAGCTGCGTTACAGAATGTGCCCGCAATCATGGTTGACCCCAAAGGCGACCTGACTAATCTGTTATTACACTTTCCCAACCTGCTGCCAACTGATTTTCAACCATGGATGGATGCTGATGCCGCCCGCAAAGCTGGCAAAACAACCGAGAGTATGGCCGAAGAGACAGCTGCCAACTGGAAGCAAGGTCTGGCTGGCTGGGGAATTGACGGCAGCCGGATTGCAAAACTAAACGAGAAAGTTGATTTTGCCATCTACACTCCCGGATCAGACACCGGCTTGCCAGTGAGTATTCTGGCTTCCTTAAAAGCGCCCGCCATTCCATGGGAAGGAAACCGGGAAGTGCTGATGGAAAAAATCTCCAGTACGGTTGCAGCCCTGCTTGGTCTAGTGGGCTTGACTGAGCTAGACCCGGTCCGATCTCGCGAACACATCTTACTTTCAAATATCTTCCAGACCGCCTGGAGCCAAGGTAAAGATTTAGACCTATCTGAACTGATTTTGCAAACCCAGAATCCACCATTCGATAAATTGGGTGTATTCCCTTTGAATAAGTTCTTCCCGGAAAATGACCGGATGGAACTGGCAATGCTCCTGAACAATTTCCTGGCATCTCCCGCATTCCAAAGCTGGATGATGGGCACCCCACTGGATATCGAACAACTCCTGTACACTCCCGAAGGCAAACCTCGCCACAGCGTATTTTACATTGCGCATTTGAGTGATACCGAGCGAATGTTCTTTGTCACCTTGCTATACTCCTCGATTGAAGCCTGGATGCGGACCCAGACCGGAACCAGTGGTTTGCGTGCCCTGGTTTACTTTGATGAGATTATGGGGTACCTGCCCCCTAATGGAAATCCATCATCAAAGATGGTCATTTTACGGATGCTCAAACAAGCCCGTGCGTTTGGGGTTGGCCTATTACTCGCCACCCAAAACCCGGTAGATGTGGATTACAAAGCCTTATCCAACGCTGGTACCTGGTTTATTGGTAAACTGCAGACCGATCAGGATAAACAACGCCTACTGGATGGACTGGAAAGTGTGAGCGGGGGAATAGATCGCAGTGGTTTTGATAAAATGATTTCCAGTCTCGGAAAGCGGGTATTCCTGCTGCACAATGTGCATGAACCTGCTCCCATCCGAATGGGAACCCGATGGACGATGAACTACCTGGCAGGTCCGCTTACGAGGGTTCAGATTCCAGCTCTCAATCAACTAATGGGCGCAAGCACAGTCAAGCAGGTAGCACCGGTAGTTGCAACGCAGTCTGGCCAGAAGAGTTCTGCCCCTTCTCAATCAACGCCAGTGGTAGTGCAATCAGTCGCTACAGGAGGTTTGAGTCAGACTAAACCTGCTGTACCAGCCCAAATTACCGAAGTATTCCTGCCCAACAACCTCACCTTGAGTGAAGCTGCGTGGGGAACCAAAATTACCACTCCCGCGGATCCATCCAAAGTGTCTCTGGTATATAAACCTGCTATGGTCGGACAGGTAGAAATTCGATACCTCGACCGTAAATACAATCTGGATACCAGGGTGAGCCGGATGGTTCTGGTACACGATCCAGACCCACGAGGAATGATCCAATGGGAAGATCATACGACCCAGGCATTCGACCCGAAAGCGTTCTCAGCGAAACCCGTAGCAGGAGCAAGATTTATCGGCATCGAGAGCCCCTTGAGCGATATTAAGATGATGACTAACCTGCAGAAAGACTTTTTGGGTTGGATCTTCCAAACTGGAGAACTTCGGTTACAAGTAAACCAACAGCTAAAAGTATTCAGCGCACCAGGCGAATCTCCTGAGGTATTTCAGAAGAAATGCAGTGCAGCGGCAGAAGCATTCAAAAAAGCGGAAGTGGATAAGCTGACCGCCAGCTCAAAAACCAAGCTGACTGCGCTTGAACAGAAAATCTCTCGAGAAGAGCGTGAACTAGCAGCAGATAAATCAGACCTAAATGCACGCTCGATGGAAGAAGTGGGAGCCGGCTTGACCACCGTGTTGAGTTTGTTTGGCGGTCGTAAACGCAGCATCAGTACCAACCTGACCAAAAGACGGCAGACAGCCAATGCGAAAGCAGATGTACAAGAGTCTGAGAAATCGATCGAACTTCTAAAGCAACAATTGGAAGAGCTGAAAGCGGCGATCGCTCAGCAGGTGGATGCTATCGATATGAAGTGGAATGATGTCATCAACCAAACAACTGAGGTAGCAATCCTCCCCACCAAAGCCAATATCTTCCTGGATGTATTTGGCTTAGCATGGGCACCAGTGTATCAATTTGAAGCCGATGGACAGATGGTTGAGCTCAACGCGTGGAAGTAACAAGAAGAGATTAAAGGATTAAACAAAAAACTCCGGAAGAAATCTTCCGGAGTTTTTGATAATGGCAATAAAAAAAGCCTCTTGGCAATGACCTACTCTCCCAGGAAGTCGCCCTCCAAGTACCATCGGCGCTGATATGCTTAACGACCGGGTTCGAGATGTGACCGGGTGTACCCATATCGCTCAGATCACCAAGAGACTTAATTTACAAAGTCAGTGGTTGAATAGTGATGATGTAGAAGTTGTATAAATGCTAGAACCAAGTATTGAGTTCCCTGCACCACGTAGAAAGCACTCGATCATTAGTACGGTTTAGCTTAATCCATTACTGGACTTACACCTTCCGCCTATCAAGCAAGTAGTCTACTTGCGATCTTACTCCCTTACGGGATTATAGGGATCTAATCTTGAGGCGAGTTTCCCACTTAGATGCTTTCAGCGGTTATCTCTGCCAGACGTAGCTACCCAGCAATGCCGTTGGCACGACAACTGGCACACCAGAGGTCTGTCCACCCCGGTCCTCTCGTACTAGGGGCAGCTCCTCTCAAATCCCTTACGCCCACAGTGGATAGAGACCGACCTGTCTCACGACGGTCTGAACCCAGCTCGCGTACCGCTTTAACGGGCGAACAGCCCGACCCTTGGGACCTTGTCCAGCCCCAGGATGCGATGAGCCGACATCGAGGTGCCGAGCGAAGTCGTCGATGTGAACTCTTGGACTTCACCAGCCTGTTATCCCCGGGGTAGCTTTTATCCGGTAAGCCACGGCCTTTCCACACAGAACCGTGGGATCACTAAGCCCTACTTTCGTATCTGCTCGACGCGTTGGTCTTGCAGTCAAGCTCCCTTGTGCCTTTACACTCTATGCCTGGTTTCCATTCAGGCTGAGGGAACCTTTGGGCGCCTCCGTTACCTTTTGGGAGGCGACCGCCCCAGTCAAACTGCCCACCTGGCACGGTTCCCCATCCGGATTACGGAATGGGGTTAGGGTCTAAACATAATCAGGGTGGTATTTCACCGTTGTCTCCACCGACGCTAGCGCGCCAGCTTCACAGACTCCCACCTATCCTACACAAACAATGTCCAAACTCAATGCCAGGATGCAGTAAAGCTCCACGGGGTCTTTTTGTCCTACTGCGGGTAGGCCGCATCTTCACAGCCATTTCAATTTCGCCGGGTCCCTCGTTGAGACACTGTTCTAGTTGTTACACCGTTCGTGCGGGTCGGAACTTACCCGACAAGGAATTTCGCTACCTTAGGACCGTTATAGTTACGGCCGCCGTTCACCGGGGCTTCATTTCAAAGCTTCGCTTACGCTAACCTCTCCATTTAACCTTCCGGCACTGGGCAGGTGTCAGCCCCTATACATCGCCTTTCGGCTTAGCAGAGACCTGTGGTTTTGTTAACCAGTCACTAGAACCATTTCACTGCGACCCACCGACGCTCATTATTCATTCACGTCAGCAGGCACCCCTTATCCCGAAGTTACGGGGCTAAATTGCCTAATTCCTTAACGAGGGTTCTCCCGTTCACCTTGGTATACTCTACCCATCTACCAGAGTCGGTTTGCGGTACGAGCACTCTGATCTCAACGCTTAGTGGCTTTTCTTGGCAGCAATGGGTTAACTCACTTCCGCCTCAAGGGCACGTCACCAAATCTCGGCTCAGACGGTGGATTTACCTGCCGTCCTCAACACCTGGCACTTGGTGCACCTCCACAACCAATCGGAGGCTGGTCTACCATACTGCGTCCCCACATCGCTCCATCAAAGTGGTATCGGAATGTTGACCGATTGTCCATCACCTACGCTTTTCAGCCTCGGCTAAGGTCTCGACTAACCCGACGCGGATTGACCTGGCGTCGGAAACCTTAGATTTACGGTGAACACGGTTCTCACGTGTTTTACGCTACTCATGCCTGCATTCTCACTTCTGTCCGCTCCAGCCGTCCTCACGGTCGACCTTCACTGCAAACAGAACGCTCCCCTACTGCTCCAGCTTACGCTGAAACCCATAGCTTCGGTACCAAGCTTAGCCCCGTTAAGTTTTCCGCGCAGGATCACTTGACCAGTGAGCTATTACGCACTCTTTAAAGGATGGCTGCTTCTGAGCCAACCTCCTGGTTGTTTAAGTAACCCCACAACGTTTCCCACTTAGCTTGGATTTAGGGACCTTAGCTGATGATCTGGGCTGTTTCCCTCTCGACCACGAAACTCATCTCCCGTAGTCCGACTGGCGTACTCTGGAGTACCGGCATTCGGAGTTTGATTGGGTTCAGTAAGCACTAAGCCCCTTAGCCCATTCAGTGCTCTACCTCCGGTACTGAACATACACCGCTAGCCCTAAAGCTATTTCGGGGAGAACCAGCTATCTCCTAGTTCGTTTGGCATATCACCTCTACTCACAGCTCATCCCCTAATTTTGCAACATTAGTAGGTTCGGGCCTCCACGAGCGGTTAGACTCGCTTCACCCTGGCCATGAGTAGCTCACCAGGTTTCGGGTTTAATTCTTGCGACTAGACGCCCTATTCAGACTCGCTTTCGCTACGGCTTCGGGTGTAACTCCCTTAACCTCGCCACAAA
>CAWFRQ010000008.1:0-305000 GCA_963818305.1 uncultured Chloroflexia bacterium | reverse complement strand
GGGGGGCCACCCTCTCAGGTCCCCTACCCGTCGTCGCCTTGGTAAGCCGTTACCTTACCAACTAGCTGATGGGACGCAGGCCCCTCCCGAAGCGAATTTCTCCTTTGGACATCGAGCATCTAATCTCGATGGCCGTATGGGGTATTAGCAATCCTTTCGGACTGTTATCCCCCTCTTCGGGGCAGGTCACCAACGCGTTACTCACCCGTTCGCCACTAAGAGAAAGTATTGCTACAATCTCTCCGTTCGACTTGCATGTATTAGGCACGCCGCCAGCGTTCATCCTGAGCCAGGATCAAACTCTCCGCAAAAAATTTTATCTCTTTTCAGAGATTAAGTTTACGGATTCTGAATTGAACGTTTGGTTTGTTTTTCCTATCACTATTCAGTTGTCAAGGTGCCTTTTTCAACTGCGAGGGCTGGATTCTAACTGCCTTATTTCCCTTTGTCAAGGGTATTGACAGACTAAAAACCGATGTATTTTTCAACATCGGCTCCCTCACCGACGAGACATGTCTGAGGTCTCAATTACGACCCAGTGTCGTCCTGTTCAGTTGTCACCAATCTGCTTTCGCAAGATTATTTGGTTTCCTCAAGTGCGTTGCCAATTATAGGCTTTTTCCCGTACTTGTCAAGGGTATTTAGAGACCAATTTGCAAATTGCTTTTTGGCTCTTTTTCCTTGTTGAACTGGAGTTACTGTCCGTATTCCAGACCCACATTCGTCCTGTTCAGTTGTTATCGATCAGCTTTCGTTGATCTGCTTTCGTTCTTAAGTGCGTTGCCAATTATAGGCGACTCTAAAGTTCTGTCAAGGGGATTCAAGGCCGATTCAAGACCAATTTTCAATATTGGTATGATTTGCCTACTTTTCCCCAAAATCCTGCTCAAGACTTAGCCTATCCATCTGGTTCTCTTCATTTAATGGAGTTGCGATACTCTATCTCAAGTGATTCCTGATTGATTCTGAACTTTCCAATTGAATCTTTTGACCATCTGGTAGGAACCATGCATCTATCACTTACGTCTTTCCTATAGACATGTTCAAGGAGCGTTGTTCCTACAAGGTATCGTAAATTTAACTCTGCCCTCATTTCAGGATGTTATAATTTTTTAATATGTATACACGCAATTCAAATCGACCAGTTTCTTCAACACCAGCCAACTTGATTATCCTGGTACTCGGATTCGTAGCTACGCTTTGCGCCGGATCGATTCTTCTGCTCACTCTCCTTTCGAATTACGGCGATGGTAAGATCTTTCCAGGCATCTATGTGGGTGGTGTCGATCTTGGTGGTCTCTCTCCAGTAGAGGCGCAAGTAAAGCTTGCCGATTTAGCAGGTTATTCCACCCAGGGCAAAATTGTTTTGGTTGATGGATCGAACAACTGGCTGGCAACACCAGAACAACTTGGGTATCAGGTAGATTTGTCTGCTTCGGTTGAGCAGGTCTACCTTTACGGTAGAAGCGGCAGCTGGTTGATGAATTTCCCGCAGAGGATTGAGCCTCGCTTCAACCCCAAGAACTTTCCCCTCATTTTGTTAAATGATCAATCGAAAGCTCAACAACTGCTTTTTGATATCGCCGCTGAGGTGAATGCTCCCGTATTGGAAGCAACTATTCAAATCAACGGAACTGAGGTTTCCACTATACCCGGCCAGATTGGCCGCGAAGTGGATATTACCGCGACCCTGGCAGCAATTCAAGATCAACTTGTTCATCAACAGGATGCTGTCATTCCTCTGGTTGTGAAAGAAACCGAACCTAAACTGATGGATCTATCATCCCAGGCGGAGGCGGTTCGTAAAATTATTTCCGAGCCGCTCATCATCTCGATGCCATCCGGATCTGCGAGCAACCTGGGTCCCTGGGCAATTGGAAGGGAAGACCTTGCCAAAATGTTGGTATTTACTCAGATTGAGGAGAACGGACAACCCCAGGTGTCCATCCAGATTAATCAAGACCTCCTCGGTGCTTTTCTGCAAAACCTGACCCCCGTCATCAATCAATCAGCATTGAATGCGCGTTATATCTTTAATGATGAAACGGGACAATTAGACTTATTAGAACACTCACAAATAGGACGAGAAGTTGATTTTGTACAATCCCTGGCTGATGCCTCACAAACGATTCTAAAAGCAGAGCACTCAGTCAGTTTAACTGTACCTGAAATTATCCCAAAAGCCGGCGATACAACTCTGGGTTCAGAGTTAGGCATTACCGAACTGGTTCATCAAGAAACCTCTTACTACTATGGTTCTAACGCTTCGCGTGTCAACAATATCAAAACCGCCGCTGGTCGCTTCCATGGCTTGCTGATTGCCCCGGGTGAGGTTCTTTCCATGGCCGAGGTAATTGGAGATATCAGCCTGGATAGCGGCTTCTCTGAAGCGCTCATCATTTTCGGAAATGAGACCATCAAGGGGGTAGGCGGAGGCGTTTGCCAGGTGAGCACCACGCTATTCAGGGCAGCATTCTTTGCCGGATTCCCAATTTTAGAACGATACGCCCATGCCTACCGGGTGGGATATTATGAACAGACTGCCAGTGGAGCTGAAGATCCATCTCTGGCCGGCCTGGATGCGACCGTTTTCATCCCGGTTGTTGATATGAAGTTCAAGAATGATACGCCCTACTGGCTTTTGATGGAAACATACGCATCTGATTCTTCATTAACCTGGAAATTTTATTCAACCGCCGATGGACGAAGTGTTGAATGGGAAACAACTGGACCGGAAAATATTGTAAAAGCACCAAAGGCCAAATATGTTGAAAACAAAGATCTAGCCGAAGGCAAGATCAAACAAATTGATTGGGCAGCTGAAGGCGCAGATATCACCGTCCAACGCACGGTAAAAAAAGACGGGCAAGTGTACTTTAACGATAGTTTCTATACCCATTACGTCCCTTGGCAGGCAGTGTACGAATATGGTCCGGGAACAAAACTGCCCAAAAAAGCGACTACCAGCGAAAATTAGTTACTTCGAATAATCAGGTGGCTTAAAATGCGTAAAACTGTTCTTCTCACCTTTATATTCCTGATATTATCTGTTGGGTGTCAGCCGCCCATTCCAACACAGCAGGCAAGAACTACTCCCGTCCTCACCCAAACTCCGGTTGTGTTTTCACCCACTCAGATAAGAAAAGTGTCTGCCAATAGGGCGCAAGATCCGCGTCCAAACATCATTGTGATTTTGACCGATGATCAGCCTTACCTGACTATTCAAAACATGCCCATCCTCACAAAGACCTTATTGGCAGAGGGCATTACCTTTCCCAATGCCTTTGCGACTACTCCGCTTTGCTGCCCCAGCAGATCAAGTATGCTCACCGGAGAGTATGTCCACAACACAAAGGTGTACACAAATAAAGCCCCCAATGGTGGAGCAACCGTGTTTAATGATTCCAGCACCATCGCCACCTGGATGCAACAGGCTGGTTACCAAACCGCTTACCTGGGCAAGTATCTAAACGAATATGAACTTTTACAGCCCTACGGTAAAGTTCCACCTGGTTGGGGTCAATGGAATGTCTTCATCCACAAAACCGCTGAGTATCTGTATTTCTTCAATTTTGATTTATCTACAAACGGAACGATCATCAATTACCCCAAAAAGAAATTTAATTACAGCACTGATGTTTTAACCCAAAAAGCAGTGGATTATATTAACGAACAAAAAGAGAATCCATTCTTTTTATTCCTGGGTTATTACAACCCGCATTCTCCATATATCGCTGCCCCTCGACATAAAGACACCTTTCGGGCAAATTCCGGGTGGGAGTATGAATCCTACAGACCACCCAATATCAACGAACAAGACATTAGCGATAAGCCAAAATACCTGCGTGAATTAAATCCTTACTCTCTGGATGATTTGGACATTACCCACCGCCAAATTATGCGTTCACTACAATCTGTGGACGAAGGGGTCGGTTCAATTCTTAACACACTCGATCAAACCGGTTAAGTGAAAACACCAGTATTTTCTACCTTTCCGATAACGGATTGACGATGGGTGAACATCGCTTTGGTTTTGACAAGAATTGCCCGTACGAAGAATGTATCAAAATACCTTTTATAGTTTATTCACCGGCACTATTGCAAGGCGCGCTCCGATTCACATATGGTAGCCAATATTGATCTTGTTCCTACCATCGCAGACCTGGCTGAATATAACAATTCCAAGACCAGGTGAATGGGCTAAGCCTGGTACCGCTTCTAGAAGCAACCCAACTCCACCTTGGAGATCTGATCTGCTGTTGGAGCATTGGCCAACTGCTGACAATACAGAAGAAGGAATTGGCTCGATCATTCCAGAGTTCGCATCCATCCGAACCATGGATTGGAAATATACCGAATATACCACCGGCGAAAAAGAACTTTACGATTTGGTTCAGGATCCATTTGAGTTGAACAACATCATTACCGACAAATCAAAAGCAAGCCTCATTGATGAACTTTCAAAAAAGCTTCAAGTAATGAAAGGTGAATGATAGTCCTATCGTAAAAATGTATACATGATTCTCATCCAGACCTTAAAAAAGACCCTGATTTTTGTGGTAAGATTCGCAATGCTTGACCTATAGGAGCTGAAAATGGTACATGCTGATTTACTTGAAATCCTCCGTTGCCCTGCTTGTGTCCGTGAGACAGATGGCAAGCTAGATTTAGAGAGAGAAACATGGCTGGTATGTCAGGATTGCGGCAGAAAATACCCAATTTCTGAAGACATCCCTGTGATGTTAATTGATGAAGGCGACAAGTGGAAAAACACCGAAGTGAAAGATCTTCCGGTTCCACCGCCTGCAATGAGCTGACACTAATCTGATTCTCTTCACTTGGCTCAACACATCATCTACAGATGTGTACTCCTGGAACGGCTCTTGCACCAATCCAAATAGAAATTAATCCCAGTACCTTAATGGATAGTTATGGCACAACCCCGTAATAAACAAACTTCAACTAATCGATCGCTTAATCGTATAAGCGGACTTAAAATCGGGATCATCGCGATCCTCGCTATTGTGGCTGCAATCATCGCTTTCACAACCATACGTACACTCGTTCAGAGCTGGACCCTGGGCACTTTGCCCGGCGAACCTTCTTTTACTGAACCAACACCAGCAGCCGGACAAGAGGGTACACAGGTTGCCGTTTCAACGGATCCACTCCAATCATCTGCCGGACCTACTCCCCAGGCGTGGGATGGCAGCAGCCGAGTGACCATTTTACTGATGGGTTTGGACTATGACGACACAGAAGCTAGAAAAACCCCGCGTACCGATACGATGATGGTCGTCTCAATGGACCCGCAAACAAAAACCGCGGGTATCATGTCCATTCCACGCGATACCTGGGTCAATATTCCTGGTTTTGACTACGCCAAAATCAATACCGCTTACTTTTTAGGCGAGTCTTACAAATTGCCAGGCGGCGGCGCTGGTTTGGCTGTTCAGACCGTTGAGAGTTTCCTGGGTGTTCCGATCAATTATTATGCACAAGTTGACTTTGATGCCTTTACCAAGTTCATTGATGAACTGGGTGGCGTGGATATCAATGTGCCAAAAACCATCACGGTAAGTATCATTGGTGGTTATGTGGTTCATGGATCTAAAGGGGATTTCCGCCGCGAAGAAAAAAGACTTCGACCTGGTGTCCAAAATCTGGATGGAGCAACCGCGCTTGCATATGCCCGTAACCGTCACACAGACGGCGGCGATTTTGACCGCGCCTTCCGCCAACAACAGGTCGTCCAGGCTGTACGAGCAAAGATCTTGAATTTAAACATGCTCCCTACACTAATTTCCAAAGCGCCGGCTCTCTATTCTGACCTTTCATCAGGTATTCATACCAATCTATCTCTGTCACAAATTATTCAGCTTGCAATGTATGGGTCCCAAATTCCGAATAAGAGTATTCATTACGGCTTGCTCGGCCCGGAAACAGCCATGAATGGCACTTCACCGGATGGCCAGGCGATTCTTATTCCCATCATGGAGAAATTTAGAGCCGTCCGCGATAAGACTTTCGCCACAAGCGGTCCAATGAGCGCATCCGTAGTTTCTGCAGATTCCGCTGAGTTGGTAAAACAAGAACAAGCCAGAGTATCTGTACGCAACGGATCTAGCACAGAAGGAATGGCAGAAAAAACCGGTAATTATCTGTTAGGACAAGGTCTAACCATCGTTGAAGTGGGCAATGAGAACCGAACGAGTTCTTCTTACTTGATTGATATTACCGGAAAACCGAACACAGTCGGGTATTTGGCGAACCTGCTCAACCTCCCCACGACTCAAATTCGCAGTGAGGCGTACAATCCAAACTCCCCTGTGGACGTGATCATTGTTCTGGGAGACGATTGGGCCGCAACCAATCCGATGGGTCAGTAATCAAATCCAAACCATTCACCCCCACCATCAACCAGTGGGGGTTTTTGTTTCCAACTAAATTCTCCTGCCTCGAATCTTCTTGTGCAGTTGGAGTACAATCCTTCTCAAAGGAACTGGCGGAACAGAGATGGCATCACATGCGAATCTGACACATACTACCCTTGCTAGCTACCAGCAACTCCAAATTGGGAACGGCTGCGGTATCAGTTCTGCCTGTGCGGCTCTCAATTTATTATTTGGCAGCGATATTCGATCGGCAGATTGGACCAGGCGGATAGATAGCTTGAAATTTCCGCAGATATGGAAAATGAGGATGGGGAGAAATGGCCCTACAACCCCCTACCAGCAGGCAAATCAGATTCGGTGGATTGCAGCAAAAGAAGACTTGCACCCAATTCAGATCAGAATCAGTTCACTTACGTCTGATGAACTAATCGCATCTCTTCCTTACCCAAATCAAGTCATTATCATCACCATTGGATGGATATTAACTCCCCCGCCAGAAATAACCTACGGATCTTCGGGAAAGAACTTGAATGCACTGGGAAAACGCAATGGGTATCACACGATGCTCTTTGCCGCATATGATTTGAACCACATTTCAGATGACGGTGTCTGCCGCCCCTGGGGTTTTATCAACTCATGGTTCGACGGGGGAAAAGAATTATGCTGGATGAGCGATCCAGAATTTTCCATTGCCTGGTCAATTTATACGCCACTCGGAAAATTCCGCTCTGCGCTCATTCTCACAAAATCAGAAAACTAGGTTACCGATTGTTTTTTGTAAAGATAAATCCACCAATATAAGACACCGACGAAGAAACCCCCGCCCACAATATTACCTAGAGTGACTGGTAATAGATTATTGAATAAGAAATTGTTGATTGTGATGTGTGGAAAAGACCCGGAAGTCATTCCAATCACATCAAAAAAAGTATCAGTTCCAAAATATTTAACCAGTAATCCCATTGGAATGAAATACATATTTGCTACTGAATGTTCAAAACCTGAAGCCACAAATGCAGTGATGGGCGGTATGACAGCTACCATTTTATCTATTGTTGATCTGCCGCTATAAGCCATCCATACGCCCAGACAGACCAGAAAATTGCATAACACACCCAACCAAAAAGCCTGCATCCATTCCAGGCTGGTTTTCGACTCGGCTACGATAAGTATGTTTAAACCCACTAATCCATGTCCGTTCAAATATTGTTTTCCGGCAAACACCATACCCGCCAGCGCGAGAGAACCAGCCAAATTACCAATATAAACCAGCACCCAATTCTTAAGCATATCTATCCATGTGATCCGCTTACTCAAACAAGCCATCACCAGCAAAACGTTGCCGGTAAATAATTCGGAACCTGAGATAAGTACCATCATGAGAGCAAACGAGAAAGTAAATCCGGCGATTAAACGAATAACACCATAAGGTAACAGATCGGCTGTTCCACTGGTTGCGGTGGTAGAGATGAGCCCACCCGTGGAGACAAACATACCTGCCAGCAAAGCAAGAAGTAGGGTTTTCCAAGGAGCATTTTGTGATTTTTGCTCAGCCGAGAATACCGCTTTTTCAGCCATTTTTGCGGGTGCAATTATTTCAATACCGGATGGTTGTTCCATACTGGTATCCAATCTACTAGATGAGGGTAATTAGATTGATTATAGACAAATATTCCTAAAGACAGCCAAATAATTAATCTGATTTTAATCCCTTGTGATTCTCTTCAGATTCATTGTATAATAATTTAGTTGTGATGTATGACAATCTGCATCCAAATTTAATGAGGATTGTCATCATTATTATCGTGGCGGTTTGATATCTTAGAACAAAAGAAATTAAGCCGTAAAAATAATTATTAACAAAGGGAAAAGAAGAAATGTCAGAACGTGTAATCGGAACCGTAAAGTGGTTTAATAGTAGCAAGGGCTTTGGCTTTATCGCACAAGAAAATGGCCCAGATGTGTTCGTTCACTTTTCAGCAATTCAAGCTGATGGCTATCGCTCTCTTGAAGAAGGCCAGAAGGTTGAATTCACCATTGAAAATGGCCAAAAAGGGATGCAAGCCGCCAGCGTCAAGCCGGTATAGTTTACCATCTCCACAACAAAATCTCCCCCTTTCTGGGGAGATTTTTTATCTCAATCAATAAGATTTGATCTACTTTACGCAATTGAATCAAATTTGCACAAATATCGACTCTTATTGAAAGAATATGATATAATTTCTTTGTAATTGGATTTGTGGGTAAAGTCGCTGTCCTGTTATCAAGGAAGCGGCTTTTTTTCCGGCTTATGTGCCGGTGTTTAGAGGAAGATATTGATGGAAACCAAACTTTATGTTGGTAATCTCTCATTCTCCACGACCGAGGATGAGCTGCGTAATTTATTTACGCAGGCAGGAACTGTTTCAACTGTTGATCTGATTATGGATCGTGAAACAGGGAAATCAAAGGGTTTTGCTTTTGTCCAGATGGGCACACAGCAAGACGCTGAAAAAGCTATCACCATGTTCAATGGTTATAGTCTGGGCAATCGCGAACTACGCGTCAACGTAGCCCGCCCCAAAGAAGAGAATCGCTTTGGTGGACGTGGTGGCGGTGGCGGCGGTGGTGGTTACAATAGCCGCGGTGGCCAGGGTGGTTTTGGTGGTAATAAGAGCCGCAACGGCGGTTCTAGTCGTTATTAATTTTTTACACAGTTTTGGAGATAAATATGTCCGACAGAATTCAAGGAACCGTCAAGTGGTTCAACAGCAGCAAAGGTTATGGTTTCCTCGCACAGGAAGCTGGCGCCGATATCTTCGTTCACTTCTCTGCAATCGAAGCCGATGGCTATCGATCACTCGAAGAAGGCCAAAAGGTCGAATTCTCAATTGAAAAAGGCCCCAAAGGTTTACAGGCTGCTCACGTAACAGTGAAGTAAGTTTTACTGAAACCTGTAAAGCCCCGCGCAAATACGCGGGGCTTTTTTATTATTTACCTGGCTCTACAATCGATAGCAATACACCCCTGCCCAGGGGTAAGTGCCCGGAGCGGATTAATTTCTAATTCCGTTATTTCGGGTAAGTCTTCTGCCAAACAACTTAACCGCAGCAGTACATCAACTACCGCTTCTTCATCCGCGGGTGTAATACTCCGGAAACCAGCCAACTTCTTTCCAGCCCAGGTGGAATGGACCATTTTCTTAGCTTCCATCCGAGTGAGCGGTGCCAGGCCAAAAGCTACATCTTTCAATCCTTCTACTTCCACTCCGCCTGAACCGAACATGATCAATGGTCCAAATTGCCTGTCACGGACAAAACCACAAATCACTTCCTGTCCATTTCCCACCATCTTCTGGACCGAAACACCCTCAATTCGGGCATCCGGCTTTGCAATGCGAGTCCGCTCGAAGATAGTCTGGTACCCAGTCCGAACTTCTGCTGCTGATCGGATCCCCAGCAATACGCCTCCGATATCAGATTTGTGCGGAACATCTGGTGATGCGAGCTTCAAAACCACCGGGTAGCCGAATTGATCTGCCCATCGAACCGCTTCACCTTCGGTGACAGCAAGTTCTATCCGGCTGGTTCGAACCCCATAAGCTTCCAATATACCTAACAAATCACCAGATTCGAGCCAACTTGAACCTGTTGAACCTCGTGTAAGTATGGAAGCAGCCCGACTTTTCTTGATTTTTGATGGGATCTCGCGAACCGCTCGTGGAGACTCTCAGATATTCAGAATGCCTGTATAGCGCACCTAAAGCGGATGCGGCTGCTTCTGGAAAGCGATAATCTGGCATCTTCATGGCGTGTAATAAGGAGAGCCCTTCACCAATTTGTTCTGATCCCATAATACTGAACAAAACCGGCTTCTCCGGGTAAGTTTGCACAACCGGGATCATTGCTTTTACAATGGCGCCAATTGTGCTTGGCGGCGGCGGAGGTGAAATGACAATAACGCTATCTACCCCGCTGTCTTCCAATAATAATTTCAAGCTGGCGCTGAATTGTTCGGGGGTGGCTGAAGCGAGCATATCCACCGGGTTCATGACGCTGGCAGCTGCTGGAAGGAACTGCTTGAGACTTTCACGTGTCGCCTCGCTCAAATCCGCTAAAACCAGCTTATTTTGCTCAATTGCATCGGCAGCGGTAACACCTGGACCGCCTGAATTGGTGAGCACAGCCACTCGATTCCCAGCCGGCAGCGGACACCAAGCCAGAGCTCTTGCCCATTGGAACATCTCTTCAGTGGTATTCGCCCGTAGTACACCCGATTTTTCAAAAGCAGCATCATACGCGGTTTCCTGTCCGGCTAATGCCCCGGTATGAGACGCGGCTGCACGTTTGCCGCTCTCATACCGACCCACTTTGAGGGCAACGACCGGTTTCTTGCGTGTGACTTCGCTGGCAGTTTCAATAAACTTCCTGCCGTCTTTGACGCCTTCAATATATAACGTGATCGCCTGAGTATGGGGATCTTTTGCAATCTCGGGCAGCATATCCGTTTCAGAGACATCTGTCTGGTTGCCCAGACTCATCAGGTGAGATAATCCCGCCTCCCTGCCCGCGGATCCAGTCAATGACCGCGGCACAAATAGCTCCGGAGTGAGATAAGAAAGCAATCTCGCCCGCCGGCGGACCGGGTGGCTGTAAAAATGTAGTATCCAGAGGATAATGTGTATTCATCAACCCCACACAATTGGGACCTACAAAGCGAATTCCATGCTCGCGGGCAAATTCGCCCACCATTCTTTCTAGTTCTGCGCCATCCGCCCCAGTTTCCTTGAAACCACCGGTTGCGATAATCGCTGCCAGAATCTTGCGTTGTGCTAGATCTTGCATGGATTGCATGACTGCCTGCGGTGGAACCAACAACACAGCCAGATCAACCGGGTCAGGTACATCCACAATCGAAGGATAAATAATCCGGTCGAAGAGCTTTCCCCCGCGCGGATTCACAAAATGGATAGCTCCCGGATAACCACTGGTTACCAGATTGCGAGCCAGAGCATACCCTAGCTTGCCTGGATCTTGAGAGATCCCGCTCAATACAATACCTTTTGGTTCAAAAAAGGGGAGGAGAGGATTTTTCTTCATGTAAAAATTATAGCAAGTCAGAGGACAATTACAAAATTAGAAGTTGTGTTTTTGTAGGGGTGGAGTTTCAATCCACCCATGAAATTAACCCTGTAAAATATAAACATGACTGATACAACCCTTCCCCAAATTATCCGATGTGACTGGAATGCCAAAGATGAGCTGCTGACCGCCTACCATGATCACAGAATGGGGCACTCCGGTGCATGACGATCAACTGCTGTTTGAGTTTATCTCTTTGGATGGGATGCAAGCCGGCTTGAGTTGGAACACCATTCTGCGCAAACGCGGAAACTTCCGAAAGGCATTTGATCAGTTTCACATTGAAACCGTCGCCAGGTACGATGACGCTAAAAAAGAAGCCTTATTACTGGATGCCGGCATCATCCGGAATAAAGCCAAGATCAATGCCATTGTGTCATAACGCCAACCGCGTGCTTGAGATTCAGAAGGAATTTGGCTCCCTGGATGCCTACCTATGGGGCTTCACCGGGAACAAGACCATCCAGAACCACTGGGAGACGCTTGCTCAAATCCCACCCCGAACCGAATTATCCGATCGCCTGTCCAAAGACATGATCCAGCGCGGTTTCAAATTCTGCGGAACCACCATTCTGTATGCCATCCTGCAATCCGCCGGGTCTGGTCAATGACCATATCGTCTCCTGCTTTCGATACAACAACTTTCTGGAGTAACTGCAATTTAAGGATCTGGAAGAATCGTGCTATGACCTTCCAACTCACCTGGCTCGGAACCGCCGGATTTCTGATCAGTTCAGAAACTCATTCCATTCTGATCGATCCATATTTCTCACGGTTGCCGCTCCGCAAATTGCTTTGGGGTGCAGTGCAACCTGATCTGAAGGTGATCTCGGCTCATCCGTAAAAGCAGATGCCATCCTGATCACCCATTCCCATATCGATCACTTATTAGATGCTCCGATAATCGCCCAGCAACAACAGATTCCGGTATACGGTACTCCTCAGCACGGCCAGATTGCTACAAGCCAATGGAGTACCGATGAAAATCTGATCCATACTGTTCACCAGGTGACGAATTATTCGTGGGAGATATCCAGGTAAAAGTCTTTCCCGCCACCCACATGCCCATCCCCGGTTTTCACAGTCGCGCAAATCTCCCGGCTTTGCACACTCCATTGAAGAGCCATCGATTACCAGATGGACAGGCCGCTCGCGTACCGGGTCACGATCGGTCAAACCACTTTCCTGACCGATCCAGGTGATCCACCTGCCGGATCTAATCCGGTTGACCTGCTGGCTCTCTCCCCTTACCATCCGCCTGCGCAGATGGAACGGCTGATCGAACACCTACAACCGAAGACGATCATTCCTTCCCATTGGGATATATTCTGGCGACCGTTTAGCAAATCGCTATGGCAGATGATACCCTGGCAGTACCACCCCGGCGATCTATCCTGTCCTTTTGTGAAAAGAATCTACGCCATCCTGCCAGCGTGCCAGATAATCCAACCCATAATCTTCGAACCAATCCAGAATGGATAATTCGTCCGGCGCGGTGCTGGTTTATGCCCGAACTAGTTTTTAGAATCCGCTCCATCAGGTCTGCATCCTCTTTGAACAAACCAGCCGCCGGCAACCGGCGTAACAATTCAGCCCAAACCGGTTCTCGCTCAAACACAGCCTGGAATACCGGCATCGCTTCTTCCACCCTACCTGATTCGCACAGTGTGACCGCGTTCCAGAACGGAATCTCAACAATATCTGGAGCCAGCGCAACCGCTTTTTGGTAGGAAGCCAGTGCAGCCTCCGGTTTATTATCCGCCAGATCAGCATCTCCCTGATTCATCCAGGTGTATGCCCGATGGATATTCATGACCCGTCGAAGTTCAACCAACGGTTGTGGATGGTCTTCCACCCGCAGTTCCATCACCACCCCTTCCCACACTTTGCTGCTCAACTCTTTCCCCACCACCTTGATCGCCGCACTCTGCATCCCGCGGATATCTCCGCCAGCCGCCTGAGCAGCTTCCAATGCCAACAGTAGCCTCTCAGCCAAATCGATGCTCTTATTCTCCAGGCTGGCTTTGTACGCTGCTTCCATCGCTTCTGGAACACCTGGGTGGAGCATCATATTCGCCTGCACCGAGAATCCGTCCCCGGCTACATGACCGGCCGCCTGAATACAGCGTGCTCCAGTATGGACGGCGACGGAGTCATTTGCATCCACCATCGCAACCTGGCGGACTTCCTTATTCTCATCGGCAACCAGGAGTGCTTCCAATGCTTGGCGTGCTGACTTCCCTCCCCGCAGCAGATCTAAACCAAGCGGGCCATAGCTAATCTCTGTAAGTGACTGCGTTGCTATTGCGCCGATGCCAGCCTGTGCCCAGGGAACAACCGATCCAACCGAGAACCAATGGGATTGAACAGCCACGCCCATCTGGCCGGATTCGGGGTCACGAGCTACGATCGAAAATGTGTGTGCAAAAGGGGAATCTTGAAAAATCATGGCAATCTCCTTTGATTTATGAAGTCTACAACAAAATTAGAGAATTATCTAAGGTGAATATATCATTTTAATTTCATTCAGGAATTATAATTACCATATGACTGATCGATACGATTTTATCCTTGAAGCAGGACACTTCGACCAGAGTGGCCAGTTAGAATTTGCTCGCTTATATGAGCGAAGAGACTCATCGTATTCTGACCGGGTGATCTATACCCGCCAGATGCTGCTTGAAGCGCTAAAAAAGAACAAAAAAGTGGCGATCGGTAGTCGGGTAAAAAGATTGGCATCTACGTTCAATATTAGCGCACCTGTCATCCTATCTAGCTCAACTGAATCTCATGCCCTGGTTACTCCAGACCATTCCTCCGCACAAACGGATAAACTGACTGGTTTACCAGTCATCTAAATTCATACCTGGATACTTTCTTTGTCTGATCCTTTTTTATCCATCATATTTCCTGCCCACAACGAAGAAGCACGCCTGCAGTCAGCACTGGAGCAGACGGTAGCATTTCTTTCCCAACAACCATACATTGCTGAAGTAATTGTGGTGGAAAATGGATCCACTGACAGCACCTTCGAAATCGCGCAGAAATTCGAACATTCTTATCCCTTCATCCATGCAATCCATGAAGATGGACGCGGGAAAGGTCTGGCTGTCCGCCGCGGAATGCTTGCTGCAACAGGTGAATACCGAATTACCTGCGATGTAGATCTCTCAATGCCCATCACGGAAGTCAGTCGTTTCATACCACCCATGCAAAATCAAGATATCGTAATCGCTTCCAGAGAGGTACCAGGAGCGATCCGGTATAACGAACCGCAGAATCGCCACCTGATCGGCCGGGCATTTAACACCCTGGTGCGGATATTGGCGCTGCCGGGCATCCAAGACACTCAGTGTGGCTTTAAATGTTTTTCGCGAAAAGCGGCAGAAGAACTCTTTCCGATCCAAACCATTGATGGCTGGACCTTCGATGTCGAGGTTTTATACATTGCCCGAAAACATGGATATTCCATAACAGAAATCGGCATACCCTGGTACTACGATGCTAATAGTAAAGTTCGGGTCGCGCGGGATCTAAGCCAGGTTGTCCGCGATTTGGTGCTTATCCGTTGGAATGGGTTCCGCGGCAAGTATGACCCGCAAAATTGACCCAATCATCCTCCCGGATTGGCCAGATCTTTCCTTTGAAATTCCCCTCTGGAACACTGGTATAAAACTGATAGCAGGTATCGATGAAGCCGGTAGAGGTGCCTGGGCTGGCCCGGTTGCTGCTGCTGCAGTGATATTCCCATCTGATCCCAGCCTGACTACCAGATTGGTCGGTGTCAATGACTCAAAGAAATTATCACCCACCCAACGCCAACAGGCATCCATCAATATCAAAAATGAGTGTATTGCTTTCGGGGTGGGATTGGCATCCTCGCAAGAGATTGATCAGATCGGGATTTTACCTGCCACCAAATTGGCTGTCCGTAGAGCTCTGGCCTTGTGTTATCCGTCAGCTGAATATCTGCTGACAGATTACCTGACCATCACTGATCCTCCGCTCCCGCAGACTTCGTTGGTCAAAGGGGACGCACGCTCGCTATCCATCGCTGCCGCATCTATCCTGGCAAAAACCAGCCGTGATCAAACCATGCAACAAATGGAAGCAGACTACCCCGGATATGGATTCGCTGCTCATAAAGGTTATGGAACTGCCACTCATCTCCGACTACTTCGCGAATTGGGTCCGTGTCCAATTCACCGGATGTCTTTCAAACCACTGCAGCCTGTTGTATATGATAATCAGACTAAATCGCTATCAATTATCTACAGAATTAAGAAGATCCCGGTGAGATACCACCGGGATTATTTTGTTAGAAAAATACATTATAGCTTTACAAGAACCGCTTTTTCTCTGGTGAGAAGAAGAACTTGGTTAACTCTGCAGCAACTGATGGAATTAGGAACAATGGGATAATTTCTGCCCATTGAATCCATCCCAACGGGAGTGTGTTGAAGATACCGTTTAGGAAAGGAACATAGACAACCAGCAGAATCAGTGCAAAGGAAGTAAGGACGGCGATATTCATCCACTTATTGCTGAACATCCCGATTTTAAGTAGTGGGTAATATTCAGATCGGGCGGTATATGCTCGAAGCAGTTCCGAGCAGCTAAGGGTCACAAACGCCATCGTCTCTGCAAATTCAATGTGTGTCGGATCGGTATACATACCGATATAATACGCACCCAGGGTCGCAGATGCGATAGCAACGGTCTGAATACCAATGCCCAGACGCATAAACTTATTAATAATCGATTCTCCCGGTGGGCGGGGTGCCTGGCGCATGATATCCGGGTCTCCCTTTTCGGTACCCAGAGCCAATGCCGGTGCTCCATCGGTAATCAAGTTCAACCAGAGTAGCTGAATTGCGGTAAGCGGAGAGGGCCACCCGATCAGCGTTGCGATGAAAATGATAGCGATCTCACCCATGTTGCAGGAAATCAGGTAATACACAAATTTCCGGATGTTGCTATAAATGACGCGTCCTTGCTCGACTGCATCCACGATGCTGACATAATTATCATCGGTCAGTACCATATCAGCGGTTTCTTTGGCTACATCGGTCCCGGTGATCCCCATCGCCACCCCAATATCAGCCAGTTTGATCGCAGGTGCATCATTCACACCGTCACCTGTCATGGCTACTACTTCTCCATTGGAGCGCAGCGCCTCAACAATTTTCATCTTATGTTCCGGCGAAACCCTGGCGTACACATCCGTCAGCTTTACTTCTTCCTTCATTTGATCCAGGGTGAAATCTTCGATTTCCGCCCCGGTGCGCACCTGGTGACCAGGTCTTAACAATCCAATTGATTCGGCGATAGCTCTGGCAGTGTTCGGAAAATCTCCGGTGATCATCACGGTCCGAATACCAGCTTCGCTGGCTCTCTTCAATGCAGGGGCAACCTCTGATCGAGGAGGATCAATCATCCCGATTAATCCGGCAAATACCAGGTCCTTTTCAAGGGCATGGGTACTGATCTCTTCAGGTTTTGCTGGCATCAACCGATAAGCCAAACCTAATACGCGCAAGGCGACTCCGGTCATCTCATTATTTGCTGCTAATATTTTTACTCGGGTCGCTTCATCCAAAACCTTGTGTGTCTTGTCATCCATGCTTTGAATGTATGAACAGAGTTTGAGCACTTCATCTGGAGCACCCTTAACAGCTACCGCATACCAGGCAGCTTTCTCGTTTCCATAAACTGGAGAGAGATCTTCGTCACTGGGTGATTTGATGGCATGCACAGTGACCATACGTTTACGGACAGAATCGAATGGAATCTCTTCTTCCCGTGGATACGCGGCGAGCACATCCTCGATCCCTGCACCTGCTTTAGCGGCTGCCACCAACAATGCACCTTCTGTCGGGTCGCCAATCATTCTCGTTCCCGATGGCTCATTGTGATTTTCTTCCAACTGGGCGTCGTTATTTAGTACGCTAACCCACAATGCGGTTCCGATGGCTGGATACTTACGTAAATCAATCTTCGTTCCATCTACCAAGAATTCACCTTCAGGGGTGTATCCGCTGCCAGTGATATCAACAAAGTGATCATCCACCCACATACGGGTGACTGTCATCGCATTTTGGGTAAGGGTTCCAGTTTTATCAGAACAAATTACAGTAGCTGAACCAAGGGTTTCGACGGAAGCCAGTTTACGGATCAACGCGTGGCGTTTCACCATCTCACGCATGCCTAACGCTAACGAGATCGTTACAATTGCAGGCAACCCTTCAGGTACAGCGGCAATCGCCAATGAGACCGCCACCATGAACATGTCAAAGATATGCTCAACATCAGTTGGGTTGCGAAGGACACCAACCGCGAAGACAATTCCACAAATTATCAACGCACCAATCCCGAGCAGCTTTCCCAATTCTTCCAGCCGTTTTTGCAGCGGAGTCTCTTCCACACCAACCGCTTGCAGCATGGTGGCAATCAATCCAAGCTGGGTTGTCATTCCAGTAGATACAACCACTCCTTTTCCACGTCCGTATGAAACTAAAGTTCCCATAAACGCGGTATTCTTACGGTCACCTAATGGAATGTCCTGAGGTAGATCCGCCTGCGCATTTTTCTGCACGGGCAAAGATTCCCCGGTCAAGGCAGCCTCTTCCACTTTAAGGTTGATTGCTTCAACAAGGCGAATATCAGCCGGAATGTAATTACCAGCTTCCAGGAAGACGATATCCCCCGGCACCAACTGCGGTGCAGGCACCGACACTCTTCGGCCATCTCGCATTACTTGCGCTTCTGGGGCTGCCAACTTCTTTAATGCAGCCAGCGCTTCTTCTGCCCGGCTTTCTTGCACCACACCAAGCACTG
The DNA here is from genome assembly GCA_963818305.1 of uncultured Chloroflexia bacterium. Lineage (GTDB taxonomy): Bacteria > Chloroflexota > Anaerolineae > Anaerolineales > Anaerolineaceae > DAIOEK01. Next base: position 286,648 of record CAWFRQ010000008.1, on the reverse strand, counting down.
CGTTTAAAATGACAATCGCCAGGATCGCTGCAGCTTCTACATATTCTCCCATCACAGCCGATAGGAGCGAAGCAACAATCAGAATCAGGATGACAAATCCCTTTAACTGATCCAGAACCATCTTTATGAAACCCGGTCTTGGGGCTTCTTGCAGTTGGTTGAAACCGTGCTCCGCTTGCCGTTTCTGTACTTCCTCGGTGGTTAACCCGCGGTCGAGGTGAGTATCAAGGGAACGGAGGACTTCTTCGTTGTTAAGCGAATGCCAGCTGACTTGTACTTTCTCTTGTGTTTTTTGACCGGAATTGGAAGATTGAGACACCGTTTGCTCCTGAATTTACGTCTGAATAAGCCTATGATTGATCGGCTAGTTTAATAGATCAATGCTATCAGAATCTATCAATCCGATGAGTTGTCTAGATAAGAAGGCGTTGAGAGTTTTGCTTAGAAATGTCAATCTCTCTTCTATGCAGGTTCGATGTGTGTTCCGGCCGGGATCACCGCGTCTTTGGGAATTACCACAATCCCATCCCGTACAAACCACGGGTCAGAATCAATATCTGTACCACGTGGAAATGGCTTGATCACAACACCAGGTCCAAGACGTGCATTTTTATCCACGATCGCACCTTCAATATGACATCCAGGGCCAATACCAATGGGAATTTTGTTCCTTGACCTGGACCGGCTGGTTTCGTAGTAATCGGCTCCCATGATGATGCTATCCTTGATCACAGCGCCATCATCTATCTGGCTGCGCAGCCCTACTACCGAATGGCTGATCTCTGCATGGTCAATTCGGCATCCTTCGGTGATGAGTACATCATTGAGGATCGTGTTATCAACTTTGGATCCGGGTAAAAAGAGCGGTGCAGTATAAATCGGATGTTCAGCATCGAACAGATCAAAAGATGGTTTTTTGGTGGTAAGTTCCAGGTTGGTGTCGTAGAACGATCGAATTGTACCGATATCTTCCCAGTAGCCATCAAAATCATATCCAAAGAGGCGATGGTTTCCAATTGCATACGGAATTACATCACCGCCAAAATCTGCAAAGTTGGTATTTTCCACCAAATCTAACAACAGATCGGTATTAAACATATAGATTCCCATCGATCCTAAATAGGGTTTTTGGGGATCTTCCCGGCTGATCATGTGCTGGAGTACTTTTGGATCTTTGGGTTTTTCAGCAAAATCACTGATCTGCAGGTCGATATTACGTTTGAGGATGCCAAAACGAGCTGCATCATGCTTGTGTACGGGTTGGACAGCAACCGTAATTTCAGCCCGATTTGTCCAGTGGAATTCTGCCATCGCCGCATAATCCATACGGTATAAGTGATCACCAGCCAATATCAGGGTGTACTTCATTCCCGCTGAACGGATCTGGAAAAGCTGTTTGCGAACCGCATCTGCTGTTCCCTGGTACCAATCTGACGAATCGACAGTTTGTTCGGCTGCCCAGATCTGTACCCAGCCGGTGTGGAAAGCGTCAAAACTATATGTTCGCGTGATGTGGCGGTGTAAAGACACCGAGTTGAACTGTGTGAGTACTGCGATTTTGTAAATGGATGAATTGATACAATTACTGATAGGAACATCGATTAATCGATACTTTCCTGCCATAGGTACGGCTGGTTTCGAGCGTAGTTTCGTCAGTGGATATAACCGGGCACCACGGCCGCCACCTAAAATCACTGCCAATACATCATTAAGTGATTCCATATCCCTCCGAAACATTCAAAAAGTATATTTGGATTAGCATACACGATCTCAAATGTACCGTCAAATTTTACGTTCGGTATTTTATTCATTTTACAATCAAACTTGACGATTATTATCATTAATCTAGAAAATTGATATTGAATTATGAGGATTTAGCTGCTTATCCTTTTACAAACCCTTTCCAAACCTTTTATTACAAGTTAGGCTTAGGACAAGTTCAACTCTGGACTCAGGTTGACCTGTGTTATTGGTAGAAGTCTATTGAGGAATAGTATGAAATCACCAAAATTTAATCCATTCAATATTTCGAGCTCGCAAATTACGCCCAAAGATGTTTACATGAACCGACGCCAATTCATCCAAGCGGCTGGCTTTCTGGGAGCAGGATTGGCTTTACAAGGCTGTGTACCAAAATCGACGGAACAGGCCTCTTTGGGAACTCCGGTCAAAACATCCGTGTATAAAGATGAACTGGGTGATCCTGCGACTGAACTAGACCGAATCACAACATACAACAATTATTACGAATTTGCATTAGACAAAGAATCCGTCTCAAAACTATCGTCCACATTTACTACCAATCCCTGGCAGATTGAGGTCAATGGATTAGTCAACAATCCAAAAACTTTCGGATTGGAAGACCTGATGAAAGGTTTTAGCCAGGAAGATAGGATCTATCGGTTGCGTTGTGTTGAAGGCTGGTCAATGGTTATCCCCTGGCAGGGATTCTCCCTGGCTGATTTACTCAAACAGGTGGAGCCCAAATCAGAAGCAAAATACGTGAGCTTTGAAACAGTTTATCGCCCAGAACAGATGCCTGGCCAAAAATTGGATTTTTATCCCTGGCCATACAAAGAAGGGTTACGTATGGATGAAGCCATGAATCCGCTTACTACACTCGCCACCGGAATTTATGGCGAAGACCTTCTCCCTGCCAATGGTGCGCCCGTCAGGTTGGTAGTTCCCTGGAAATATGGCTTTAAAAGTATCAAATCGATTGTAAAGATCACCCTGACGGATACAATCCCTGCCACTTTTTGGAATACGATCGCATCTGATGAGTATGGTTTTTATTCGAATGTAAATCCTTATCATCCGCATCCGCGATGGAGCCAGGATTCAGAGCGCCGAATTGGCGAGCTGCAAAGAAGACGTACTCTCCTATTTAATGGTTATGAAGACCGGGTCAAAGACCTATACGCCAACATGGATCTGCATGTAGATTATTAATGAACACACTGACAATCCCTGATTCTTACAAACCCCCTCTCAGGTGGCTACTTCATATTGGTTCTCTGATTCCGCTCGGGATTCTGATCGCTAATACGGTAATGGACAATCTGACTGCCAACCCGATTCAAGCTGCCATGCAGCGGACAGGTTTCACGGCTATCATCTTATTGACGATTTCGCTGTCGGGGACACCGCTGTACATCCTGACCCATGATCCGTTTTGGAGGTCGATCCGCAAGCCAGTGGGGTTGTATGCATTTCTCTACGCCAGTATCCATATGCTCATTTTTACATTGTTAGATTTCAATTTAAATCTTGCCCTCCTCGTCGGCCAACTCACAGAAAAACCTTTCATCTGGTTTGGCCTGGCGGGATTCCTTCTTCTTGCTTCACTCGCCTTCACCTCAATCCGATCGATTAAAAAGAAGATGGGGAAGAATTGGAAACCCTTACATCGGTTTGTGTATCTGACCGCCATCCTGGTTTTGATTCATGATGCGCTTGCTCAGAAGGCAAATCCGCTGCAATTGCAAGGCAATATCATCCAGCCGCTGATTGTGGGCGGAATACTGTGCATTCTCTTGTTGATCCGGCTGCCATGGATCAAAAACTGGTTAAACCGGTCAGGTAAGGCGAAAACTTCCTGATCTGTAGAATTATTCTGTCCAGTTTTCCAGAATTTTACGGACAGATCGATTCATTTCAATTGAGAAATCAGCCACAAATTTTCTGAAATAATTTTGTTGCGCCATATTCTCTATACCTTGCGGGAATTTCCCGCTGGCATGAAATCTATCCAGCACTGGTTTTTCAAACTCATCTACCTCATGGGCTAATAAAGGCCGATATGAGTTTTGGTGCAGTATGAATTTCTCGGGGAACCGAGGTTGGGTCTTCCCGTTGAGTTCGGGCTGGGCAGTTCGCCCAAAACACACCATGGTGATCGGAAAAACATATTGGGGCAGGTCGAACATCTTCTGATGATCTTCATATCTCTCAAGAATATCCCCGATGTAACATGAACCAATTCCCAGAGATTCAGCTGCAACCACCGCAGTCTGGGCAGCGATTAATGCATCACAACAGGCCAGCATTAAATCTCCTTGCTGCGGCTTTCGGGGTGAAATGTTCCGCTCAACACACTTCTGTTCTACACCGGAATATTGATAGTAATCGTGCCAACGCTGGTAATCAGCCAAAAATAACAAGACCCAAGGCGCTTTTGCTATGAAGGGTTGGTCGTCACAAGTAATTGCCAAACGATCTTTAATCTCCTGATCTGTTACTTCGATGATGCTGTAGAGCATCATATTACCGGCGGTAGGCGCTTGTAGGGTCGCCTGGATAATCTGATTCTTTTCCTCGGTGGTAATAACTTGATCTGAGTATGATCGAATGGATCTTCGTTGGGTGAGTATTGAAATGGTTTCGTTCATCGCGTCCTCCTGGAATACTTTCCATCCTATTGTACTTCTGAACAGATGATCACATCCTCCGACGGAAATAATCCTTCCTGCATTTACTTGAATAGATGGTCTTCACTACTACAGCTTCCAATTTAATTGATCACAATTCTTCCACAGACTTACTATAATATTGAATACGCGTTACATAATTTCAGTATTGAAATAATGTAACATTGGGTATATACTTGATTTAGAAAATTAATCTATAGGAGATCCCATGCTACTACAAACGGAGCGAGAAGCTATCGTTGAATTCGGAAGAAAGCTAATTACATCTAATCTAACCACCGGTTCTGGTGGTAACTTGAGCATCATCAATCGCTCCGAGAATTTGATTGCCATAAAACCATCCGGAGTAGATTATTTCCTCATGAAACCCGAAGATGTTGTCGTTGTCAACCCGGATGGGAAAATCATCGACGGCAGCCTGGAACCATCCAGTGAAATCCGTTTCCATCTAGCGTTGATGAAACACCGTCCAGACATCAATGCTGTAGTTCATACGCACCAGGTCTATGCCACCACAATCGCATGTATGAACTGGGAATTGCCTGCTGTTCATTATCTGGTCGGCTTCTCGGGCAACAAAGTTCCTCTTGCAAATTATGCAACCTTTGGGACACAAGAACTTTCTAACAACATTTTGGTTGCGATCGGCAATTACAACGCCTGTCTGATGGCCAATCACGGAATCGTCACTGTCGGCCCTAACATTGCTTCGGCATTTGCTACCGCAGAAGAACTAGAACTTGTGTCCAGAATATACTACCAGACCAAATGCATTGGACAGCCAGTTATTCTTACAAACGAGGAGATGATCACTATCGGAGAAAAATTCAAAACCTACGGACAAAGACAGTGAGATTTGTTTTGTTTGTTTATCCGTGCAGCGCTTAGCGCGGTTCAACATTGATAGTCAATTCTATTCAACCATCAAAAGAAGGAGAGAAATGAAGAAGAAAATGTTCTTAGTTCGTATTGTCTCCCTGATCGCCGTGATCAGCATGCTGGCTGCTTGTGCACCAGCCCCCGCTCCGGCTGCTGCCCCAGAAGCTCCTGCCGCTCCTGCTGCAAAAGAGCCCTTCGAAATCGCAGTCGTTGTGAAAATCACCGGTATCCCTTGGTTCAATGTTGTTGAAACCGGTGTCAACCGCGCCGCGAAAGAATTGGGCGTAAACGCCTACCAAACTGGCCCCGCCCAGGCAGATCCTGCTCAACAGGTAAAGATCGTTGAAGATCTTGTTGCCAAGGGTGTCGATGCCATCGCCGTCGTCCCTAATGACGCCAAAGCTCTGGAACCCGTATTCCAGAAAGCCAAAGAAAAAGGCATTGTGGTCATCACCCACGAATCCCCCGACCAGGTCGGCACTGACTACGACTTCGAATTAATCGACAACGTTAAATTCGGTCAACACGCCTGGGATCAACTGGTGAAATACATGGGCGAAGACGGCGAATATGCCATTTTCGTCGGCGGACTGACCGTGCCGCTCCATAACTTCTGGGCTGATACCGGTATTGCATACGCAAAAGAAAAATACCCGAAGTTAACATTAGTCACCGAAAGAATCCCCTGTGGTGAAGATCAGGAACTTGCCCGCCAGAAAACCCTTGAGTTGATTAAAGCCTACCCGAACCTCAAAGGTATCGTAGGTTTTGGCAGCCTCGGCCCTATCGGCGCTGCTCAAGCTTTGAAAGAAAAAGGCTTGACCGATAAAATCGCAGTCGTCGGTACTGTTATTCCCTCTCAGGCGGCACCTTACCTCAAGGATGGTTCTTTGAAGGAAGGCTTGCTCTGGAATCCCGCTGATGCCGGATACGGAATGGTCTGGTTAGCGAAATACATGCTCGAAGGAAACAAAATCGAGAATGGCACCGAGATCCCCGGACTTGGAAAAGTCACGGTGGACGGTACGGTCATAAAATTAGATGCAATCCTGGATATTACAGCTGAGAACGCTGAATCTCTAGGATTCTAAGAATCAATTTCTATGAAACTGGAGCTTCTTTTCTCTATCCTGGAAGGAAGCTTCAGTTTTTTATTTCACAAATCAAACTGGTAAGATTTCGGTTGTTGTTTTCTCATTTTCATGTATAAAAGAATTATTCAAATAACGCCGTCAAGGATTTTGTATGGTAGAACCATTTTTGACACTAAAACAGGTGAGCAAACATTATGTTGGTGTTACTGCTCTGGATAATGTAGATTTCGAGATTAATTGTGGTGAAATACATTGTCTGGCCGGCGAGAACGGCTCAGGCAAATCGACAATGATTAAAATTATCTCAGGTACGGTTGAAGCCGACCCGGGTTCGCTAATCGAAATCGAAGGGAAACAAGTGCACAGCCACAAAGCGATTGACGCAATCAATCGCGGTATACAGGTCATTTACCAGGATCTTTCTCTATTCCCAAATTTGACTGTCGCTGAAAACATCGCCATCGGAAGATTTATCGCCAACCATAACCAAATAATCAACTGGCGCGAAATGGCAGAAATTGCAGAAAAAGCAATGGCGCGGATCGGCATCAAACTTCCCTTGGAAGAACTTGTCGGTGAGATTTCAATCGCCGACCAACAACTGGTTGCGATCTGCCGTGCCCTTACGCACAACGTGAAGTTAATCATTATGGATGAACCCACAGCCTCCCTTACCAAAAAAGAGGTCAATTCCTTGCTAAACATTGTAATGGACATGAAAGCCAAGGGCATCGCCACCATGTTCGTCAGCCATAAACTCAACGAAGTTCTACAAATTGCAGACCGTGTCAGTGTTATCCGCGATGGGCATCTGGTAGGGGTATATCCCAGTAACGAACTGGACGATTCGAAATTAACGGTCTTGATGACAGGAAAAAAAGTTGAGTATCAGCGATTCGTTACTGAAACCATGCATGACGATCCAATTTTGGAATGTAAAAACGTATCTCGCTCCGGGGAGTTTGAAAATATCAGTTTCAAGATCCATGATGGCGAGATTCTTGGCATCACTGGTTTATTAGGCTCCGGACGTACTGAGTTGGCCCTTGCTTTGTTCGGTATCCACAAGATCGACAGTGGGAATATCCTCTTCAATAATAAAGAAGTCTCCATCAACAAAATTCAAGATGCAATGGATCTTGGGATCGCTTATGTTCCCGAAGATCGCCTGACTCTTGGTCTTGTCAACAATCAATCTGTAGGCGATAACATTGTTTTAACAACTATCGAATCTCTGGTGAACAAATTTCATTTAATTGATGAACGGAAAGTCTCCGAAAATATCCAGAAATGGGTGAGAGATCTCTCCATAAAAATTCCTAGTACAGATTCAATGGTACAAACCCTTTCTGGTGGCAACCAACAACGTGTGGTATTGGCTAAGTGGATTGCCACACAACCCAAAGTACTCATTCTTGATGGACCGACGATTGGTATTGACGTGGCTGCTAAATTTGCCATCCATGAAATCATCCGCAACCTGGCTCGTAATGGCATTGCTATCATCTTGATCTCGGAAGAAATTCCCGAGGTATATCACAACTGTGATCGTATCATCGTCATGCGTAAAGGACACATTGTTAAGGAATTCGACACAACTCAAACCACTGAAGATGAGATTCAGGATTACGTCAATGGGACGTGCTAAGGGAAAACGGTATGAAGAAATTACTCAGACATCATGAAACCTACGTTTTAATTGCCATTGTGATCCTATCTATCATCATCACAACGATCAACCCCAGCTTTTTCACTCTTGAAAACCTATTTGATTTGCTTAAGAGCTATTCATTGATGGGCACATTTGCCATCGGAATGCTCTTCGTCCTCATCTCCGGCGGAATAGACATTTCCTTTATGGCGATTGCCACGGTCACAGGATACACAGTTGCAGTTTTGCTCCTTAAATTCGGCAACAATTTGAACATCCTTTTGATATTCCTGATCGCAGGTGGAATAGGTATTGCATTGGGATTTTTCAACGCAGTCATCATCCACTTTTTCAAGATTCCTCCCATTATCACCACAATTGCCACTATGAACGTCTTTTACGGTCTATTGACAGTGATATCTAACGGGAAGTGGTTGTATGGGTTCCCCACCTGGTTCGGTGACTTTGCCACACTGCGGGTTTTTACACTTAGTTCACCAGAAGGGAACCCCTATGGTCTATCTGTTATCACCGTCATCTGGATCGCTCTTCTATTAATAAGCTATTTTATATTGCGCTACACCATCCTTGGTCGCTCGATCTTCGCCATGGGCGGAAACACAAATTCTGCCCAAAGGGTAGGTTTTAATATTTTTGGTATTACCGCATTCGTGTATTCCTATATGGGATTGATGGCAGGCATTGGAAGTGTAATCCAAGCCCTCTTGGTGCAGACTGTTGCGCCAAATTCGCTGGTCGGTAAGGAAATGGATGTCATCGCTGCTGTGGTATTAGGCGGTGCCAGCATGGCAGGCGGAACCGGAACTATCTTCGGTACCATCCTTGGCGTGACGCTCATTGCCATCATGGGAAATGGTCTGACCCTCATGCATGTGCCTGCCTTGTGGTACAAGGTCGTGATCGGTGTGGTGATCCTGTTAAGCGTTGGTGTAAGCGCCTATCGCCGCAAGACATCTGCCCATAAGCGACTGATTATCGATAACAACTAATCGGGGAGGATCTCACCGTGTTTCGTAAAATTTCACATTTCACCATCCTACTAGCGGTTCTCTTAGTTGTAGTCCTCATGATGTGGGAGGTCAACAAAGGCAATTTTATGAGCCTGGACAATTTCCAGTCTATGGCATATCAGCTACCCGAACTCGGAATCCTAACCTTGGCAATGATGATCACCATGTTGACTTCTGGCATCAACTTATCAATCATCGCCACCGCCAATCTGGCTGGTATAGTGATGGCTCTCATCCTTACAAAAACAGTACCATCGGATAGCGCCTATATCAATAGCCCCTGGTTGGTTGTATTAGCTATCCTGGCAGGACTTGTGGTGGCAGCCATCATAGGCTTAATCAATGGTTTCCTGATCGCTGTTTTAGACATCTCTCCCATCCTAGCCACCCTGGGAATGATGATCGCTCTGGGTGGTGTATCGTTGGTTCTGACCGAAGGATACGTCATCTCTGGCTTCTCACCTACCCTTTTAGCAATCGGGAATAAAGCTGTATTTGGCTTCCCAATACCTTTGTTGATCTTTCTGGCGGTGGCCGGGATTATGGCTGTAATCTTAAACAAAACTCCATTAGGTAGCCACATCTACATGATTGGCTCAAATCCCTTAGCTTGCTTCTATTCTGGTGTTAATAACAAAGCTGTCCTCTTTCGTACATACTTGATCTCTGGCATCTATTCTGGTTTTGCTGCAGTTATTATGATTTCTCGCTTTAATTCAGCAAAAGCTGATTATGGGGAATCCTACCTGCTGCTTACTGTCTTAGCAGCAGTCTTAGGTGGGGTCAGTGCTGCCGGGGGCGTTGGAAAAGTATCTGGTCTGATCTTGTCCTTAATCATTCTTCAGATGATTTCTAGTGGTCTCAACTTAATGGGAGTCAGCAACTTTCTCACTCTAGCCTTATGGGGGGCAGTTTTGATAACTGTCATGATCATCAAACATATCGCTGATCAGCATTCTCAGAAAAGGCGATCGATATGAAAACACTGCTAGGTATTGATCTCGGGACAACCAGTCTCAAAGTCAGTCTTTTTTCGGAGAACGGTGAATGGTTAGCTTCGCAGTCTTGTGTGTATCCCATCCTCATCCCAGAGCCAGGTTTTGCAGAGCAAAACCCGGATGAATGGTGGGATGGTCTGGTAAATGCATGCAAGGTCCTTCACAAGGAAAATCCGGTGGAATTCAATGCGATATGCGGTATCGGAATTTGCGGACAGATGCATACCCAGGTCTACCTAGATAGTGGAATGAATAATCTTCGTCCCGCCATCACCTGGATGGATCAACGCTCTTCCGGAATTGTCGAAAAAATCAAAACCAATCCAATCGCCCGAGACCTGATCTTCAATGAAACCTCCAACGATGTTTCGACCACATATACTGCACTACATATTAGATGGGTTCAAGAGAACCAACCAGAAATTTGGGAGAAAACCCGTCACATTCTTGTGGCAAAAGACTATTTGAAATACAAATTAACTGGAGAACTCGTAACTGATTTTGCAGAGGCAAGCGGAACACTTTTATTTGATGTTCAAAATGAAATCTGGTCAGATGCCGTATTCGACTATTTTGGAATTCCACGCGAATACTTTCCAAATGTGCAACCCTCTGATGTGATCATCGGTAAGATCAACGAAGAAGCTGCTCGCATTACCGGATTAAAAGCTGGTATCCCCGTGGTCAATGGCAGTTCTGATAATTCCGCCTCAGCTTTGGGTGCCGGAATGGTTACTCCAGGACAAGTGACCCTGATTATCGGTACAGCCGGTGTGATAACCGTCTGCTCAGACCGTCCGCTGGTAGACGAACAGAAACGAACCCTGTGCTGGCATTATTGCCTGCGCAACCGCTGGGCAACTCTGGGCATCATGCAAACCGCAGGAGAATCCCTGGAATGGTTTAAGAACACCTTCGACCATCAGAAGGAAGGAAAATCTTCTTCTGGTGACATCTTCAACCAATACAATGAAGCTGTGCGGGAAGTACCCGAAGGATGTGATAATCTAATCTTCCTTCCCTACCTAAACGGTGAACGTACACCTTACTGGGACCCTGATGCGCGAGGTGTGTTTTTCGGAATAAATCTCAAAACTGACAAAGCTGCCTTTGTGCGTGCCATCATGGAAGGCGTCTCATATGGTTTGCGTAATAATATTGAAACCGTCGAGTCACTTGGGATACAGATCAACGAAGTACGCGCTGTCGGTGGTGGATTGAAAAGCCAGGTTTGGCTTGAGATACTTGGTAAAGTTCTGCGTAAACCCATTTCAACCGTTTCTATCCGCGATACCGCCAATCTTGGTAACATACTGATGTGCGGAGTTGCTTTGGGAATATTCACTTCGTATGAAGAAGCTGTCGGAAAAATCATAAAAACCGATGACCAGGTGCATTATCCGTTAGGCTCAGAAATCTACGAAAAACGATATCCTGTCTTTCTGGAACTTTACCGCAGTGTCCAACGGTTGTTTAAAGTCTAGGCTTGGCCATAGGAGGATATCTTTTGCAAAACCGTAACCAGCCTGAAATGGTGATGATGGCATTGGATATCGGTGCCGAGAGCGGCCGAGCTATCTTGGGGCGGTTTGATGGTGAGCGTATATCCCTCGAAGAAGTTCACCGTTTCCAAAACAGTCCCGTCCGGGTTGGGTATCACCTCTATACAGACGTTTTGAATATCTGGGAGCAGATCCAGATTGGGCTAAAGAAGGGAAATGCGCTCGCTAATTCAACATTATCATCGGTTGGCGTAGATACTTGGGGTGTGGATTATGCTTTACTAGATAAAAACAGCAATCTTCTTCAGAATCCATATCACTATCGCGACCACCGTACTACAGGAATTTTCAAAAAACTCTTTCCAATCATCCCGCCAGAGCAGGTCTACTTTCAAACTGGCAACCAGCTAGTCGAATTCAACACTCTCTTTCAATTGTTTGCTGCACGGCTAGAAGAACCCCACTTATTGGAGCAGGCTGATCAGCTTCTCATGCTTCCCGACCTTTTCCATTTTTGGCTTAGCGGAGAAAAGTGTAGCGAATACTGTATCGCCACCACCACTCAGTGTTTCGACCAAACCAACCAAAAATGGGCGGACGGGCTTTTAAATACATTACAGATTCCCACTCATCTCTTTCAATCTATCGCGCAACCCGGTTCGATGGTAGGCCATATCCGAGACTGGGTATTGCCACAAGCAAGTAGATCGGTACCGGTTATTCTTCCATCAGGTCATGATACTGGATGCGCCGTGACAGCAGTTCCAGTTGAGAACGATTCCTTCATGTATATCAGTTCCGGAACCTGGTCGCTGGTTGGAACCGAACTTGAAAAACCAATAATCTCCAATAATAGTTTTGAATTTAACTTTACCAATGAAGGTCGGATAGGCGGTCGCACCCGTTTTCTTAAGATAGTGCCTGGGATGTGGCTTCTTCAGCAGTGCAAGAAAGAATGGTTGGAAGCCGGAAAAGACTATTCATACGATCAATTAATAGGACTAGCTTCTTTAGTGCCCGAACACGGTCCAGTTATCGATGTAACCGATCCTGTATTCCTCGATCCCGGAAAAATGTCTTCGCGAATCCAGACGTTCTGCCAACGCACCGATCAGTATGTTCCTCAGACTGATGGTGAAATTGTTCGCTGCCTATTCGAAAGCCTGGCATATCTTTACCGCTCGCTTCTAGAAGGATTTGAATCCATTCTAGGTAAACCGTTGGAAGTCATCCACATTATCGGAGGCGGATCAAAGAATGAGTTATTGAACCAACTAACCGCTAACATTACGATGCGAGAAGTGGTGTCTGGACCCGTGGAAGCTACGGCTGCCGGAAACTTGCTCATCCAGGCTATGGGATTAGGGGAGCTTTCCTCTCTCAGCGATATCCGCCAGATAATTCGCCGTTCATTCCCAATGCAGCATTTCTCTCCAACCATGTCCTCGTTCTGGGAAGGCAACTACCGCAAGTACCAACAGATTTTGGCATACTCAAATAGTGTCAGAACTAGTAAACCTGAATGATCTGCTCGAAGAAAATCTCAAAAGATAAAAATTCTTATTAATAGTAAAATCGTGAGGTGCGAGATTTAGGTGAGGGGCTTTAATGAATGATAAACAACGTTTGATGATCAAGATCGCAAAGCTATATTACGAAAGCGGTTTGACGCAGGATGAAATCTCAAAAAAGATGCGCCTTTCAAGACCGCGAGTTTCACGTATGATGCAAGAGGCTGTTGAAAAAGGTATAGTCAAAATCTCGATTATGCAAGAACCGGGTGGATACGCAGACCTGGAACGCCAGTTAGAAACAAAGTACAACCTGCTGGAAGTAGTTGTAGCTGAAACTACCGATCCGATCACTTCGGAAAGCCTTACTCGTGCATTAGGTATTGCTGCTGCTCAGTATTTTAGCCGTATTGTGATGGACGGTGACCTGATTGGCTTCACTTGGGGTGGGACGCTGGCCGCGATGGTTGAAAATCTACAGCCGGAAAAGAAACCTAATTGCGTAATTATCCAGATGGTGGGCGGATTGGGGGAGCCGATTTCAGAGACTCACGCAACCGGCCTAGTTAGTCGGGCTGGACAAGCTCTAGGTGCTAGTATTTGGCTTCTTCCTGCCCCTGGTGTCATCGATTCAGAAGAATCTGCTAAGCTACTACTATCCGACCGATCCATAGCTCATTCCATCGAGCGGGCGAGAAGCGTTCAGATAGCCTTCGTCGGTATTGGTAACCTTAGCCGTGATACGCTACTTATGCGCGACGAGTATATAATCAGTTGGCTGGAGATGGAAGACCTCATCAAGCAGGGTGCGGTCGGAGATATTAGTTTACGTTATTATGATTGCAAAGGTAATTTAATCGATTCGAACCTAAATCAACGGGTTATCGGCGTCAATCTCGATCAGTTGCGAAATATCAATCGTGTTGTTGGGGTCGCAGGAGGTGAAGGAAAACTACAGTCCATTTTAGGCGCAATACGTGGCAAGCTGATCAACACACTGATCACAGACATTAATACCGCGGAACTTTTATTATCCATATCAGATTGAGGTTCGTCTGCTATCTCGCCTTTTCCATTTAGCTTTTCCTGTTTCAGGAATAAATGATAATATTGTTACCCTATGATGAGCACAAATAGAAAGCTTAATGTATTAATTACAATGGCTATATCCGAACCCCAACTAGAACGCCTGCGATCCAGGGTGAACCTGACGCAAGCAGGTTGGGGTTTCACAGGTCACCGATTACAAGAGGACGAACTTGTTGAAAAAGTAAAGAATATTGATGTCCTTTTAGCAGGATATGAAAAGATCACAGATCGAGTGATCAAGTCAGCGCCAGCTTTGAAACTCGTGGGTATTGCACGAGCTAATCCGGTCAATATCTCTGTTGATGCACTGAACGCTAGAAAAATCCCATTGTTATTTACTCCAGGTCGAAATGCAATTGCTGCTGCTGAATTCACAATAGGATTGATGCTTTCACAAGCACGCCAAATTTCGTTTGGGGATCGATTACTTAGGTCAGGCAAATATTTAGGCGAACCATTAAATGATTTATACGCTGAAAATCATAATGATGATGTTACCTGGAATATTGATGATGATTCTCCATATATCGCTCTTCGTGGAGTAGAACTTTGTGGCAGGACGCTTGGATTGATCGGTTTCGGAAATGTTGCTTCCCACGTGGCACGCATCGCGATTGCCATGGGAATGCGTGTAATAACCCATACTCCACTTCGAGATCAGGAACGCGCAAGTAGAATAGGCGTAACGATTGTTACACTGAATCAGTTGCTTTCCGAATCTGACTTTATTTCTGTCCATTGTAACGTTACCAACGACACTAAAGCGCTCTTGGATACAAAAGCCATTGGATTAATGAAGTCAAACGTATATATTATCAATACGGCACGCGCAAGTGTAATTGATCAAAAGGGATTAATTGATGCATTGAGAGAAAAGAGGATTGGTGGAGTGGCACTAGATGTTTTCTGGTATGAACCTCTACCCGCCAATCACCCCCTCTTGGAACTCGATAATGTCACTTTGACACCCCATTTGGCGGGTTCTACCTTTGAAGTACCCGAAAGACATTCACGGATTATTGTTGATGACTTATTACTTTGGATGGATGGCTTGCGACCACGAAACTTGTTTAATTCAGATATCTTTCTAAACCAACCATTGCAATAATCAAAGAAAAGAAGCCAATCACACATAATATATCATTACTGATGTTCTCATCGGGTTAAGCCCCTTGTCGAGTATTAGTATTAGATATTTTTTCGATTACCGGTCAAAAAATTTTGTGACTAATAATTATGGTCAAATCTACTAGATTAAATCAATGTGGTTTTAAAGTACTGATCTAATTTTGGATATTTTTCACATCTAGCTGTAAATTATCGATTACCTCCTTTGTAAGCCGAAATTTATGAAAGTCACTAAATACAAAGACCCCCGGAATTCCGGGGGTCTTTCACGTAAGTAGGGGAATGAACCTGATTGTTTAGATCAAGCCGCGCAATTCCATCGCTTTTACAACCCGGGCAATGGCAACCATATAGGCTGCATCACGCATATAGACTTTTTCTTTGACTGCCATATCATTGACACCATGATACGCCTGGGTCATCTTGGTATCCAGCTTCTCCAATACTTCTTCCTTTGTCCAGTAGAAGTTCATGTCGTTTTGAACACCTTCAAAGTACGAGCAAGTTACACCACCGGCGTTGCACAGGAAGTCCGGGATCATGTAAACATTATTCTTCTTGAAGACTTCATCTGCTTCCGGTGTGGTTGGGCCATTGGCGCCTTCCGCCACAATCTTCACCTGTTTGCTGATCTTCTGCACTGTCTCGGCATTGACCTGGCCTTCGAGTGCAGCCGGGATCAACACATCCGCATCCTTGGTGATCCAGGCGTTGCCATCTTCGATCACATAACCGGCATCGCGGGCTTTGCCTTTATCAATCGATCCATATTGGTCGGTGATAGTCATCAAGAAGCGCGGATCAATACCGTCTTTGTGGCTGAATGTATAAGAAACACGATCTTCGCGATCCCAGCAAGAAACGCAAGCCACTTTACCTTTCAACATTTCACGGAATCCGATCGCTGCATACTGGGAAACATTTCCAAAGCCTTGAATGGCTGCAACTGATTTGGTGGAATCCATATTCAGGTATTTCATGGCTTCGCGGACGGTGTAGATCACACCATAACCGGTCGCTTCAGTGCGGCCGAGGGATCCGCCGCCGCCAACCGGTTTCCCGGTGATAACACCCGGGGTATACTGACCAACCAGTTTGGAATATTCATCCATCATCCAGCCCATCATCTGAGGTGTGGTTCCAACATCTGGTGCGGGCACATCCTGGCGTGGGCCAATGTTTTTCCACATAATGTCGATCCAACCGCGGACTAATCGTTCTTTTTCATTTACAGATAAGGTTGCCGGATCAACTACTACACCACCTTTACCGCCTCCCAATGGGATATCGGCAACGGCGCATTTCCAGGTCATCCACATAGCCAGAGCTTTGATCGTATCAATCGTCTCAGACGGGTGGAAACGGATACCGCCTTTATTTGGACCACGGGCATCATTATGCTGCACACGGTAACCATTAAACACTCGAATGGTTCCATCATCCATACGCACAGGGATCCTGAAGTGATACTCCCGGGCTGGCCACCTCAATATCTCACTTACCTGGGGGTCCAACTTCAGTTGACCGGCATACCTGATCGAATTGACGTTGAGCCATTTCAAAAGCGTTGGTCGTTACTGCCATGGTACTCTCCTCTCTCGGTTTGAATTCTGGTGGTTAAAAAAAATTAGGCGGGCACATCGGACTGCCCGCCTGGTATTCCCTTGAAACATAATTTGAGTATCATCAGATTTACCCTCATAGGTACCTGATGTACACTCAACTAGCATACAAGAATACCTGAGAATGCGTCAATATGATAATCGGCAAAATTGGGTATGATCTACCTCCTAAATTCATCGCATTAATCAGATGATTTGAGTTGCCATGATGATCTCACCCTCTATTTCCCTACTATTTATAATATTTTCAACTGTTCCAGGGTATCTTGTAAAACTTTCGGACTACAGCAGGATAGCCTGGCCTTTGGCTTTGCCCATTACCTGCCCGAAGAACCAGTTGGATAGTGTTTCTTTACCTGAAAGATAACTCTTGAGTTTCAGCTGGATGGCTTCCAATTACCTGCTGCACCAAGCTGGCCAGCATGGTTTCATCATTAATCTGGCCTAACCCTTTGGACGACAATCATTCTCCCAGGCGTTTTTCCGGTCTGATACATCTGCAGCCAGAACCTGTTTGGCGGTGTTCGGATTGACTTTCCCAGATTCCACTTCTTGCACCAACTCGGCCAACATTATTGGAGTAACTTTACTCTGGGTTATGCTTTCGCCGGTCTGCTTCAGCAAGCTGAATAATTCCCCGTAATCCAATTGGCAATTGATTTCGCCGGACTCCTGGCCGGCATTTACTGCCTGGCTTCAAAGAAATCAGCCACTTGCGGATCATCCACCAACACCTGCAGATCATACTCCGTAATGCGTATATTGTTTACGGAATCGTTCCAGTCTTCTACATCCGGTTTTTCAGGCACTTCTGCCCTGAATTTTCTCCAACCAGGCTGAATCAATCACCAATGGAGGTAAGTCTGGTTCCGGGAAATAGCGGTAATCATGAGCTTCTTCTTTGCTGCGCTGCGAGAAGGTGACGCCCTTTGCTCATCATCCCATCCGACTGTCTCCTGAATCACTCGGCCGCCATTTTCTACAACTCCGAATCTGGCGTTGAATCTCATAGGCAAGCGCTTGCTCCAGTGTCCGGAAACTATTCAGGTTCTTAATTTCCGTCCGGGTGTTCAGTTCATCGAGTCCCGCTTTGCGGATGGAAATATTGGCTTCAAATCGGATCGCGCCTCGTTCCATATCACACGTGCTCACATCGATATAACGTAAGAGCCGGTGCAGGGTCATGGCATAAGTCTTTGCTTCTTCAATCGAGCGCATATCCGGCTCGGTAACAATCTCCAGCAAAGGAATTCCAGCCCGATTCAAATCAACCAGGGTGTAGTCTTCTTTTTCCTGGTGGATATGTGTCAATTTACCGGTATCTTCTTCCAAATGCGCCCGTCGGATCCGGATCGTCTTCTTCCCTTGCGCGGTATCCAATTCCAACAGACCGTTGACCGCCAGTGGGGTCTCGTATTGCGAAATTTGATAACCTTTGGGAAGGTCAGGATAAAAATAATTCTTTCGGGCAAAAATACTGGTAGGGAGATATCTCACACCCAAGGGCCAGACCGGCCCTTACACCCAGCTCAACAGCTCTCCGGTTAAGCACCGGCAGTGCTCCGGGCAAACCCAGGCAAACCGGGCAAACAGCCGAATTCGGGTGCGAAGTAATCACATCCACCACCGGACAGCTGCAAAACATTTTGGTTGCTGTCTTTAATTCGGCATGGACTTCCAACCCGATGACCGGTTCCCAATTTGTCATATCTGAGAATCCTTACCCCATCCTGCGAACAAAGAGTTCCATCCGCCGGAGTGCCTCTTCAATTTTTTCATAAGCTGTAGCATAAGACAGGCGAACATATCCGGCACCGCCAGCCCCAAAAGCCGAACCTGGAATCACGGCTACTTGTTCTTCCTGCAATAACTTTTGGGCAAAAGTATCATCATCCATACCGGATATCTGAACACTTGCAAATGCATAAAACGCACCCCGTGGTTCAAATGTAGCCAATCCCATTTGATTCAATCCGGGTACGATCAGTTTTCGTCTGCGATCATACTCCGCCTTCATCGACTGCACATGCTCCTCGCCATGCAAAAGAGCTTCCAACGCTGCCCGCTGAACTCATGGTGGGGGCAGACATAATGGTGAACTGGTGTACCCGATTCATCGCCTGGATAAATTCCACTGGTCCGGCTGCGTACCCAATTCTCCATCCGGTCATGGCATAATCTTTCGAGAAGCCGCCAAGTAAGATCGTCCGTGGTCGCATACCATCCAGAGCCGGGAAACACACATGCTCAAACCCGTACACCAATCGGTCATAGATTTCGTCACTGATCACAACCAAATCGTGCTGCTCAGCGATCTTGCCAATTTCCATTAGGATGTCTTTAGACGCCACCGCACCGGTCGGGTTGTTTGGGTAACCGATTAAAATCGCTTTGGTGCGGGGTGTGATCGCTGCAACAATATCCATCGGATCGGGTTGGAATTGATTCTCTACCCGGCTGGCAACCTCGACCGGTACGCCGCCAGCTAATATCACTTCAGCCTGGTAAGCCACAAAACACGGAGTCGGAACAATCACTTCATCCCCCGGTTCGAGGATACTGGTGAACGCCAGATAAAGCGCTTCGCTAACCCCTACAGTCAAAATGATTTCATTTACGGGGTCATACTTCACCCCGTACAGCTTATTCAGATGGTCAGATAACGCCTGTCGCAATTCCATAATTCCAGCATTGGAGGTGTAATGGGTATCCCCCTGCTGCATGGATCGTATCCCCGCATCCAGGATTGGCTTGGGGGTAATAAAATCTGGCTCTCCAATTCCCAATGAGATCACATCCTGCATGGTAGCCGCGATATCGAAAAACTTGCGAATACCGGATGGTTTCAAATTAGCCACACGTTTGGAAATATAGGAATCACGCATTTGTTCTCCTCCTCAATCTATTGTTCAATTCCCAGCCAGATATCATCCACTGCCAGATATTTCAACATAAATCTTTGCCCGCTCGTTGTCATCACCGTGAAAACCCACCCATCTGGTACACCAGCTTCATCCAGAACCTCTTCGATGTGCACCCAATTTTCTGCCCACTCTATGCGAACTGGCTTCTGAGCAAACCTGAAATCTGATCTGCACTCCACCCTTACCGGGTGCATACCACTTTGCACTGATCACCTACATCCATTTTACCGTGTACATTTTCTATGAGGACGTTTCGTCCGATTAAACAGGACTCCAATTGACTATTTTTGATGGTGGTATCCGTATCGAGCACACAATCGCTCATCTGACTGTCCTCAATTACACATCCCTGAGGAATAGACACATACGGACCGATCACGCTGCGACTGATCTTTGCTCCGGGGTGGATACTGACAGGTGCAATCACTTTAACATCCGCTCCCAACGAGGGTACACTCGCTCGGCCATGGCTAAGAAGATATCGGTTGGTATCCAGAATTGCATCCGGTGTTCCAGCGTCCAGCCAGACATCTACGATTTCGGTTTTCATACGAGCTCCGCGCTCCAGGTAGATGTTGGTTGCTTCTGTCAGGTAATACTCACCTTTCACAGTGCGTCCGGTCTCCAGTTGATGTTTGATCGCTGCCAGACGATCTTTTCAGCCTCTTGGTAGTAATACAACCCGATCACAGCCCGGTTATTTACCAGTTCGTCAGGTTTTTCGATCATCCGGGTAATATAACCGGCATCATCTACCTCTGCCACCCCAAACCGGCGTGGATCTTCAACCACCTTTACCCACGCGATCCCATCGACATCCGGATTTCGTAAACAAGAAAAATCTGTCTCTGCGAGTGTATCAGCAAAAACCATCATCATCGGTCCATGCAAATAGTCTCGGGCCAACCATAACGCCTGTGATTGCCCTTCCATCTTAGGCTGAACCACATAATTCGCTTTGATCTTCGGGAAAATACTCTTCCATATAGGTACGTACCTGGTCTCCCAGGTAACCCACGATAAAGATCAATTCCACATTTTCTGGGTCCGGCAAAGTCTTAAAACTATCCAGTAGATGAGCCAGGACCGTTTTTCCGCCAACCTGAACCAGCGGTTTCGGTTTAGACCAGGTGTGCGGTCGTAAGCGTGAGCCTAACCCTGCCATTGGAATTGCAATTTTTAGAGTTTCTTTCATCAAGTTGTATTCCTCCCTACACCATGTTTAACGATAGACAAAAAAGCCTAGTCGCGCTGCTCCCAAAACCAGGAAGACGGGATTGATATTGGTAAATGTCAGTAACCCAAAAGCAGTCAATGCGATGAGTCGCTTTATCCCACCCCTGAATGAATGCATTCCCAATCCCGAGCTTTTTTACATTGAAGATGGTCATCGCCATATCGTACGCGGTCCAGATCAATAACCCGACCACCACTGGCGCGCACGGCTGTCAACATGGCTTTGATCACCGGGCTGTCTTTGATGCCCAAAGAAAAAGGAGATCAACACCACCATCAGTACCGTTGTCGGAACGACCGTCCCGGTAGCCGCCGCCACTGCTCCCCATGCACCTGCCAGTTTGTAACCGATATAAGCAGATACCTGCGGTGCGATTGGACCCGGCAATGCATTACCGAAAGCCACCGCGTCGGCGAATTCACTGCTGGTTGACCACCCGGCCGAGGTCACCTCCCGCTGCATTAAAGCCAGCGAAGCCGGTCCTCCGCCCCAGCTAAACAGGGCGACCCGGGTGAAAAGCAAAAATATCTGCCACAACAATTGCATGTTCACAGCAGTACTAAATCACTTTCTCGAGCATTTCAATCTGCTCCATCATCAAATCCACATTGGTTTTCAAGGTATCTGCATCAAATGCCAGTCTGGCGCCTGCGGTACGGAATAAAACCGGTAATGGAACTGTGCCGCCCAAAGCCAGGGCTCGACGATATTCTCCAATCGCCTTCGTTGGATTTTTGAGTGAATTGCCCCACACCTGAACCGCACCTAACTGCGCCAGACCATATTCAATGTAATAGAAGGGGACCTGGAAGATGTGCAGTTTGCGATGCCAGCCGGTCTTGCGGTACTCTTCAAATCCGCTCCAATCCTGTCGGGCATGAAGCGGTCCCACAGCCGGTTCCATTCCGCATCACATTGATCAGTATCCATGGCCTGCTCGGAGTGGGTATACACCCAGTGCTGGAATGAATCAACGACCGACATATAAGGCCAGAACATCAGGCTGGATGATCAGATGCTGTGAGAGGGCTCGCGCAGCCTCTTGTTCGGTATAGAACCCGCCATAGGTCTTTGCAAGAACGGGGTAGCCAGTAATTCCATTCCCATGGAAGCGACTTCAGCGAATTCCATGGTCACATTCAACTGCTGGAAATAAGGCAAGTGGGCTGATTCGAAGACATGGAAGGCATGTCCGCTCTCGTGCAGCAGGGTCTGTACATCTTCATGGGTTCCAACTGAATTGCAGAATACAAACGGTTTGCGAATTTTGTTGAAACCCTCGCAATATGCCCCC
This sequence comes from uncultured Chloroflexia bacterium, assembly GCA_963818305.1. GTDB lineage: Bacteria > Chloroflexota > Anaerolineae > Anaerolineales > Anaerolineaceae > DAIOEK01. The sequence continues at coordinate 264,258 of CAWFRQ010000008.1, read as the reverse complement.
GGACCTTTGTGCTTGCGATTCGGTAAATCCATCATGCCCCGCAGGTGCATTTCCTGGAAGTATCCGCCCAATACCGGATCGACATGGTTAAAGATGTTCTGCGTTTTCAGCACCTGTTCTTCGATCGTTGTAAATGGTTTCAATGGCGGCAGTCCACGTGGATCCACGTAGGATTTCAAGTCAATATCCCATGGTCGTAAGACATCAACGCCTAATAACTTTTTGTGCTGGTCAAGCAGCTTTGAAACCGCCGGTACGACTACCTGCTCGATCGCACTGTGAAAATTCAAGACAATCGTCGGGGGTGTAATCAAATCGGCAATACTGCTGCCACTTATATTCCCGGTAATCCTTTTTATCTGCATTTTTTGCAATCTGCACCCGCAATGCCAGGAATTTCTTCCAGAGCTCATTCAAGCTTTCCCGGTCGGCAAATACCCGTCCCATATATGTATTCCAGGCTTTTTCACGGACAGACCGGTCTTCAGAACCCATGAATGCGAACAGACTGTAGACGCAGTTTTCTCCGTCACCATTCCAATCGACCGTCTGCGCACCGGAAATCTTATCGAATTCATTCGTGAGCTTCTGCTCTTCAATCTGCAGCGGGAATATTCGCATCCCGGAAGAGTTTTGCTTCAGCGCGCATATTCCGAACAGGAACATCAAAACCGAGAGGTTCTATCCTGGTGGCTATCAACATCTCTTTCAGTTTCTGCTCGTGGGCTTGTACATTCGGACTGATCTCATCGAGGTACTTGAGCAACTTTTCTCGGTCTCTTCATCGGCAGTATTCAAGTGTTGTGGCAACTTCCAGACGTCTGAATTGTTCATCCACACATTCAGAGAGTCGTGACCATAGTGCTAACCAGTTTTCCAGGTTGTCTTTGGTTAAGCTCCTCTTTTTCCAATTCCAGATATGCCGGTTCGTAATCAGACCAGGTCATCTGCATTAATTCTTCAGTAGTCGCGGGAACTTTGAATGTCATGGATCGTACTCCTTTACGAAATTGAAATGTGTTCTGGTTTTTCTCTGTGCCAGGATGGTGACTTGCTGATAGGCGTGTGCCAGTTTCAGCAAGGTGGTTTCCTCAAACCATTTGCCCATTAATTGCATTCCAACCGGTAAACCATTCGCGTCGAATCCGACCGGAAAAGATAAACCAGGAACACCCGCCAGGTTCGCTGGCAGGGTGAAGACATCTTCCAAATACATGGCCACCGGATCATTTCCATGCTCCCCAATTTTAAATGCAGTAGTAGGAGCAACCGGTGCAGCGATCGCGTCTACAGTTTTGAAAACCTCATCAAAATCTTGCTTGATCAATGTGCGAACTTTCTGAGCCTGACCATAGTAGGCATCATAATACCCGGCAGAGAGCGCATATGTACCCAGCATGATCCTGCGTTTCACTTCCGGGCCAAATCCATCTCCCCGGCTTATTTTGAATTGTTCAATATAGCTTTCCATCGCATGATGCAGGCCAAAACGCACACTATCATATCTGGCCAGGTTGGCTGAGGCTTCTGCCGGTGCAATCAAATAATAGACCGGTAATGCTAGATCGGTGTGGGGCAAACTAACCGGAATGATTTCAGCTCCCAACTCGCGATAGGTTTGGATTGCTTCACGCACCTTTAGTTCCACATCGGGTTGGATCCCATCAATGAAGTATTCAGCGGGAATACCCAATCGAATTCCGTGTAAATCGGTGCTTGCATCCAAGCTGACATTTGGTACAGGCAAATTGACTGAGGTCGCATCCCGCTCGTCATATCCAGCCATCGTTTGAAACAGTATGTTTACATCTGCAGCAGAACGGGCAAAAACACCCATACAATCCAATGAAGAACCGTAGGCGATCAAGCCGTAGCGAGAAACACGTCCATAACTAGGTTTAAGTCCGGTAATCCCACAAAACGATGCCGGTTGGCGTACGCTCCCGCCTGTATCTGTGCCTAGCGCGGCAAAAGCCATCCGGCTAGCTACGGAGGCGGCTGAGCCACCGCTAGACCCTCCTGGAACCCGCTCCAGATCCCACGGATTGTGGGTCGTTCCATAAGCTGAGTTTTCAGTAGAAGATCCCATGGCAAATTCGTCGGTATTGGTTTTTCCCAACACCACCACCCCGGCCTCAAAAAGTCGATCCACCGCGGTTGCGGTGTAGGGTGGAACATAAGTTTCCAGAATCTTTGAGCCGCAGGTGCAACGGACTCCTGAAATTGAGATGACATCTTTGACCGCTATCGGAATTCCCTCTAGAGGATGGACTTCCACCGAGTGATCTTTGCGGTATTCCGCCAGATGATAATCTGCCCGATTCGCGCGAAACATTGCTTCTGGCTCAGTTAAGGTCAAAAACGCATGGATGCAGGGATCCAATTCCCGGATCTGTTGCAAGCAAGCCTTGGTCAATTCCCGGGAGGAGAGTTCGCCAGACCGCAAGAGTTGGCTGGCTTCGGTGATGGTCAGATCAAGCGGTTCGGTCATGGTTCATCCAATACGGGGGGAACACGGAATTGATCTGCCTCGCTGCGAGATGTATTTTGCAGCACAGCTTGAATATCTAACCCAAACCGGGGAGTATCCTCCCGTAGGTTGCCCGAAGAAGGTAGAACCGAAGCCGTGGGTGAGATACCCCCGGTATCCACTTCTTTGAGACGGTCAGCGTGGTCTAAGATCGCGGATAACTGAACCTGAAAGGATTGGATTTCTTCTTCAGATAATGATAAACGCGCCAGATGGGCTATTTGAATTACATCATCACGGGTAAGCGGCATACGATAATTATAACCGCTCAAACTCGGGTTTTGGATCAGTATTCACGATAACCAGGTACAGCTGGTTGTATAATTTGAAGTGTTGTCACCCAAATTAGGAAACCTATGAAAAATTTTCAATTGTTTTATTCTTTTTTGATTATGCAATTCTGTCTTTCTGCATTTTTGCCGGGTAAATCACTGGATATGCCCGTTCTAGATAGTAAGTTGCTGGGCTCTAATTGTACGGAATCATCCGGCACCATCGAATCCTTTAATCTCGAATCAGCCATTTTGCACCGGTCAGTAGATTACAAAGTGTACACTCCACCTTGCTACGATCCTGCCGGATCTTTACGATACCCGGTCCTGTACCTCTTGCATGGATCGTCCTCATCCAATGACCAGTGGATTCGCCTGGGCGTACAAACTAGCATGGATGAGATGATCCGGGCGGAAAAGATCGTTCCCTTCATTATTGTCCTCCCAAAAGAACAAGCTTACCTGGAAGACACCCGCACCTCCAAATATGGGAGCGTGATTCTTGAAGAGCTCATCCCACAGATCAATAAGAACTGGAAGGTCCAAACTGATCCTGCCCATACCGCGATCGGAGGGTTATCTCGTGGAGCCGGATGGGCGATCCACCTCGGGCTGGCGCATCCCGAAACCTTCGGACATGTAGGGGCACACAGTCTGGCGCTGTTCTATGCCGATATCAACCAAATCGAAAAATGGCGCAGGCTGACAGAAGAAGAATCCCTGCCCCGCCTATACCTGGATATTGGTATGCAAGATTACTTAAAGGACTCGGCCAAAAAATTCGAAATCAAACTATCTGAATATTCGTATCCGCATGAATGGCATCTGAATGCCGGTACACATGACGATGCTTATTGGACTGTCAACCTCCCCGGTTATCTGCGCTGGTATTCGCTGGGTTGGGAAGAGTAATGTTTATTGTGTCTCCCCCGCGTACCAATCCAGATACTCTGCCATGTGTGATTCCCAATATGCTTCTTCGTGGTTCCCAGGATACACATTAAATTGATGCTCAATTTCTGCTTGTTCTAAACGCTCATGTAGAACCTGCAAGAAGCGGACTTCTTTATCATCCTGCCCCACATCCAACCAAATTGCTTCTCCGTTCCAGGCAGTTTGGATTTTTTGTAGATTGCGATCCAAATCGTGGGTAAACAGCGAAGGACTATGCCCGCCCAGCTTTCCAAAAGCGCCATCTGCTTTGCTAAATATATCAAATGCCCAACCTCCCCCGCGTGAGAGTCCGCCGATCCAGCGGCATGCCGGTTGATCACAGTTTGAATAATGCTCATCAATCCAGGGGACCAAAGTCTGGATTACCGCATTAGAAAAGTTAGTATCAGAGGGTAGTTTCGGGTCTGGATGATAGGGAAAAACCATCAAGAATGGCGACAGCTTTCCAGAGCTGATTTTCTCATCTGCCAGTTGAACCGCACCCAACCGGATCCATTGGTCATCGGTATAAGTTAAGTCCATGCAGTAAATATAGCACCGGGGTTGTTTCTTTGGCATCATAACAGGGTGGAATGTACAGGCTAAAAACCATCCGCCCCGGGAGTACCTGAGAGTGAATCGTCTCTCGGCTGACCACTCCATGCTTTTCGGTACAACCGGTTACGATCTCTTGTGTAGGGCTGGGGATCACCGGTGATGGCAGTAGTTTTGTTGGAGAAGGGGTTGGTTTATCAACGGCTTGCTGGGTTGGGGGTATTACTTCAACGGTTTGTTGCGGCTTTGTCTGGCATCCGCTCAAACCAGCCAGAATCATCATCCAGGCACACACAACCGATACATTTATAAGGAGGATGCCTTGACGGTTCTGCATGGTTCGAATTATACTCTCTGCGCCGGGGTGTAGCGCAGTTGGCAGCGCACCGCGTTTGGGACGCGGGGGCCGGCGGTTCAAGTCCGCCCACCCCGACTAAATCTGTGTACTGGAATTCAGTACAACCATCCCCTGATCAGGGGATTTTTTGTTATGATCGGAACATCATGATAAACAAAGGCACCATAAACGGCTTTATTGCCTACTTCTTTTGGGGATTGTTCCCCATTTACTTCAAACAAATTCATGATGTACCTGCGGTGCAGGTGACCATGCATCGGATTGTCTGGTCTTTCCTGTTGTTAATCATTATCCTGGCCGCCAAAAGGGAAATTCGATCCTTTCTTCAATCCATCCACCGCAAAGAAGTAATTCTTTACACCAGTGCAGGTATTCTGCTGGCGATCAATTGGCTCACTTATGTGTGGGCAATCGGTGCAGGTTACGTAATCGAGAGCAGTCTGGGATATTTCATCAATCCGCTGGTGAATGTGGTGCTGGGAGTGATCTTCCTCAAAGAAAAACTGCGGCCTTTCCAGTGGATTTCAATTGGTCTGGCAGCCGCTGGAGTAGTGTATATCACCGTTAGTTTTGGCCAGCTTCCGTGGATCTCACTGGTACTTGCATTATCCTTCGGGTTCTACGGACTGATCAAGAAGATGTCTCCGCTCGGTCCACTGCACGGAATGACACTGGAAACTACGGGAATCTTCATCCCAGCTCTCTTGTACTTGCTGGTCCAAGAAGGGATGGGAACTGGCATGTTGGGGCATACAAATCTTCAAAATAATATCTTGCTGGTACTCACCGGTGTAGTGACTGTCGCCCCGCTCCTGATCTTTGCCGTCGCAATTCAAACAGTGCCATTATCGATCATGGGTCTCTTGCAATACATCGCTCCTACGCTCCAATTCATCACTGGCGTTTTTATCTTTGCAGAGCCATTTTCACAAGAAAAATTGATTGGCTTTATCATCATCTGGGTAGCTCTGATCCTCTTTACAGTAGAAAACTTTAGCCAGCGAAAAATGATAGTCGAGCTGCCATCCTAGCCCAACCTTAAAAAACCGGATATTTTAACGTTAAAAGGGTTGCGCGTAGAAAAACCATCGCTATACTTATTCAAGGTTGGGAAAATTAAATAAAGTGGGGATTTCCAATCCGGATAATGACTATTTGAAATTCTTCCTTGAAAGTAACAATTCCCACTCATACCAACCAGTAGGAAAATGAATCCGAGAGATATTTTGTTGTTCGGATTCGATTCTTTGAATCGCTCGCAACAACTTCCTGAGAAAAATAGATTAGCACGCTTTTTGCAACCAGAATATTTGTCTAGTCAAGATGAGATAACTGGATGAGAGGTGGTTAGGATGGATGATCAGCACCGGAACTCTGAAGGCTTGCTAATTCAGGCAGATTTACCCACCAACCCACCCCATTACTCAGAACCCACATTTCAAACAATCCAAAAACGCGACGGCCGCGTGGTTCCATTTGAATTGGATAAAATTACGGAAGCCATCTTTAAGGCTGCTCAGGCAGTGGGTGGACAGGATATTCAAAAATCGCAAGAACTCGCCCGGGCTGTGGTGCACTACCTGAGCGAAGAAAAACACATCCTCTTACCCACAGTCGAAGAAGTGCAAGACGCGGTGGAAAAGATCTTAATCGAAGATGGTCACGCGCGTACCGCCAAAGCCTTCATTTTATATCGCGACCGGCGTACCCGCATCCGCGATGGCAAATCTGATCTGATGGATGCGATGGCTGAAATCCTGGTGGAAACCAATCGCGAAAACGCCAATGTGGGAAATTCACCTTCGGCCAAGATGCTGCAGATCGCATCCGCTGCCAGCCGCCAGTATTACCTTTCCAGAGTCATCCCCGAAGAAATGGCCCAGGCGCACCTGAACGGGGATATCCACATTCACGATCTGGATTTTTATGCCAAGACCCTCACCTGCGTCCAGATTCCGCTCGGCAGGCTGCTCCACACCGGTTTCAACACCGGGCACGGATTTCATCCGCCCGCCCCGCCGACCCGGATCAGCCGCCGCGCAGGCCGCCATCATCCTGCAAAGCTCACAAAATGATATGCACGGCGGGCAATCTTTCGCCTTCTTTGACCGCGACATGGCAGAATTCGTCGCCGGCGCTTCTGAAGACGAAGTCTATCCAGGCCATGGAAGGCCTGGTCTACAACCTGAACTCCATGCACAGCCGGGCCGGCGCGCAGGTGCCCTTCAGCTCCCTCAACCTGGGCTGCGATACCACTCCCGAAGGCCGCATGGTGACCCGCTGCCTGCTGCTCGCTTACGAAAAAGGTCTGGGACATGGCGAGACCCCCATCTTCCCCAACATCATCTTCCGCTCGAAAGCGGGTATCAACTTCAATCCGGGTGATCCCAACTACGATCTGTTCAAACTGGCCATGCGGGTCTCCGCTTCCCGCCTGAATCCCACCTTCTCCTTCATGGATTCGTCCTTCAACCAGCCCTTCGGGACCGAAGTAGCCTATATGGGCTGCCGTACCCGCGTGATCGCCGACCGCCACGGACCCGCCACCAGCGATGGACGCGGCAACCTATCCTTCACCTCCTTCAATCTTCCGCGCCTGGCCATCCGTGCCGATGGCGATCTGCAGGTTTTCTATGATTATCTTGAAACCGAGATGAATCTGATCTCGCGTATGTTACTTACACCGCTATCACACCCAGTCCCACCTGAAAGTGAGGGATATGCCCTTCCTGATGGGGCAGGGACTCTACATCGGCTCCGATCACCTTACTCCTGATTCCGAAATCGGTGAAGTCATCAAACACGGCACCCTCTCCATCGGCTTCATCGGCCTGGCAGAGACCCTGGTAATGCTCACCGGCGCGCATCACGGCCAGGATCCTTTCTCTCAGCAACTAGGGCTGGAGATCGTCGGATTTATGCGTAAGCTGACCGACTACTTCGCCGAGCAGCATGACCTCAACTTCACCCTATTAGCCACCCCGGCAGAAGGTCTCTCCGGCCGGTTCCTGCAAAAAGATCGCAAAGCTTACGGCGTCATTCCAGGCGTCACCGACAAGGACTACTACACCAACAGCTTCCATGTTCCGGTCGGATTCCCGATTTCTTCCTTTGACAAAATTTCGCTCGAAGGCCCCTACCACGCCCTCACCAACGCCGGGCACATCAGCTACGTGGAATTGGATGCGCCGCCCTACCAGAACCTGGCTGCCTACGAAGCCATCATCCGCCACATGGCTGCAATCGAACATGGGTTACGGCGGCATCAATTTCCCGATCGACGAATGTATCATCTGCCACCACCGCGGGGTGATCGAAAATGAATGCCCCTCCTGTGGATCGCAGGATATCCGCCGCATCCGACGGATCACCGGCTATCTTTCTACCGTGGATCGTTTCAATGAAGCCAAAGTAGCCGAATTGGGTGACCGCCTGCCCCACGATTGGTCGTAATGCTCGCCCGCATTGCCGGAATCAAAACCGAAAGTGTCACTGATGGCCCGGGGATGCGCTGCCTGGTGTTTTTTCAGGGCTGCCCGCATCATTGCTCGGGCTGTCACAATCCCCACACCTGGGCGTTGAATGGCGGCACCGAGCTGGATACCGAAACCATCTTGAAACAATTGCGGATATCTCCTCTCATCCAGGGTATTACCCTCAGCGGCGGCGAACCATTCATCCAGCCTGCTCCTGCCCGCGCTCTGGCAGAAGCATTTCAGGCTGCGCACAAGGATGTTTGGGCATATACCGGCTATCGTTGGGAAGACCTGCTCCAAAACCCTGACCCCGATATCCAGGCTCTGATAGCTGCCTGCGATGTCATCGTAGATGGTCCCTTTCTGCAGGAGCAGTACCAGCCCAATTTACAATGGCGCGGATCTGCCAACCAGCGCATCATCAACGTCCCGGCCAGCCTGGCGCAAAACACCGTTGTATTATGGGAAAACCGTTAAAACAGTAATGGTAGGTTGGGTTTCGCAAAAACCGCTCAACCCAACTTCCATTAGCTGATATTCATCCTGAGGAGCACCTGTCCCCCGCATGGGGAACGCTCCGAAGGATCTTGCATTTTCAACGACTACGGTAGAGATCCTTCGGGACATCGTCCCTCAGGATGAAGTATTTGTACGATGAGTATGCGTCCTCACCTCAGCATATTCACTCCACCCTCTACATCTACTTAAAATGCTTTCAGTATTATAGAAGAAAATCGAAATATGTAAGGACATCATCCATCCTTTGGGGTTGGCGGTGCTTCAAGATCTTACATCTTTTCGGCTCCGTTGCCCGCTCGTGTTAAAATACGTTGCAATGGAAGTCTCTCCTGAAATCCAATCGATATTAGATACCCTGCCCACCAAGCCGGGCTGCTATATCTATCGCAACACCGAAAACACCATCATCTATGTTGGCAAAGCGATCAACCTGCGCAACCGGGTGCGTTCCTATTTCCATAATCCGGAAGAACACGACCGCAAGACCCGCCAACTGGTAAAGAACATCACCCAGATCGAATGGATCGTGGTGGGTTCAGAGCTCGAGGCACTCATCCTTGAGATGACCCTCATCAAAAAGCATCGGCCGCAGTTCAACATCCGCCTGAAAGACGACAAGCATTACCCCTACATCAAAGTCAATCTGCAGGATGATTTCCCCAAGGTGACCATCACCCGCGAGATGCTGAAGGACGGCGCCCATTATTTTGGCCCGTACACCTCGGTCTGGGCAGTTCATCAGACTCTCGATTTGATCCGCAAGATCTTCCCTTACCTCTCCTGCGACCGTGAGATCACCGGCACCGACCAGCGCGCCTGCCTGTACTACGACATCAAATTGTGTTCCGGTCCATGCATCGGAGCGATCACAAAAGATGCCTACCGGCAAACCATTCAAGATCTGTGCGAATTTCTGAATGGTCACACCGCACCCATTGTCAAACGTCTACAACATGAGATGGAAACAGCCTCAGAAGATTTGAAATTCGAGCAGGCTGCTGCACTGCGTGACCAGATCCAGGCCATCAACACCGTGGTTGAAAAACAAAAGGTAATCACCTCCGATCAAATGGATTCGGATGTAATTGCGATGGCCAGAGCCGATGGAGAAGCCTGTGTACAGATATTCTTCATCCGCGCCGGCAAGCTGATCGGACGCGAGTATTTCATTCTGGAAGGTACCGAAGACAGTGCCGACCAGGAAGTGATCTCTCGAGTTCATCAAACAATTCTATGCTGAAGCGGCCAGCCATCCCGCCCCAGGTGATGCTGCCGGATGAAATTGAAGAAGCCAACATTATCAAGCAATGGTTAAATACCCGGCGAAATTCCCAGAAAGTGGAATTGCTTGTTCCGCGCAGAGGCAGATCCGCAGACCTGGTGAAGATGGCCGCCGAAAACGCCTCTGAAACCTTAGAGCCCTGCGCGACACGCTGGGAAGCAGATACCAACAAGCAAGCCCAGGCATTGCAGGAATTGCAACAATCGCTGCAACTGAGCAAACCGTTGAATAAAATCGAATGTTACGACATTTCCAACACCCAGGGAACATCCTCGGTCGGCTCGATGGTGATTTTCACCCAGGGCGTACCCGATAAAAAGAATTACCGCCACTTCAACATCAAAACCGTGATCGGCCCGGATGATTTTGCCTCGATGGAAGAAGTGCTCTCAACCGCCGGTTCAAACGCTGGCGCACGTATCACGAAGAAACGGACCCGGGTAGCAAAACCGATCCGGCTTTTGCGATTCTGCCTGACCTGCTCATTGTCGATGGCGGAAAAGGACAACTTGGGCCGCGCGGTCAAGATTTTAGACGCCTACGGGCTGACTGAGCTGGTGCCGGTAGTGGGTCTGGCAAAACGGGAAGAAGAGCTCTTCCTGCCATCCAACCCGATCCCGATTCTACTGCCCCGTCACAGCCAGGCGCATGTACCTGGTACAGCGCATCCGGGATGAAGCCCACCGATTTGGCATCACCACCCACCGCAAGAAACGGGATAAAGTAGGGCTCGCTTCTCGCCTGGATGTCATTCCTGGAATTGGTCCGACCCGCCGCAAAGCTTTACTGCGCTTACTTTGGTTCCATTGAAGCAATCCGAGATGCCTCGCTTGAACAGCTTACATCGGTCAAAGGTATTACGCTACCGGTAGCGATTGCACTCAAATCTGGGCTCGAGTAAGCTCTTCCTCCTTTCATTTAGCGATTTCCAAATCAAAAATAAATCCTAATTCTTTGTATATCGTCTCAACTTGATTCCTACTTTATTCTAGCTATACTAATGATACAAAGTCGAAATTAATGGGATTTTTTGGAAGGTTTGAAAGGAGAAGAAGTCATGCTGTTGAAGGTATTGAGACCATTTGTGTTTCTTGATCTTATTTATCTCATTGTAGGCTTTTCATGCGGGAACAGTGATAAGGGTACCTCCGAACCACCAACTCCCAATCAAAATGAAGACACTCCAACGGAAGAAGTCACCACAAATACCGATGAACCCCAAAAGAATACCAGCGGCAAAGGCAACCTGGTTGCCAGCCTGGATGATGTCCAAAATGCGACCATTCAGATTATCGCCGAAGGAACCAGCGTCGACCCGCAAGAAGGAACCCAATTGAATGCCGGTTGGTCTGGTTCGGGTTTCTTTATCGATTCCATCCGGTCTGGCTGTGACCAACAACCATGTGGTCACCGGTGCGGCCATCCTAAAAGTCTATATCGGCGGTGATGATACCGAACATAACGCCCGGGTAGTGGGTGTCTCTGAATGTTCCGATCTGGCAGTGATTCAGGTGGATGCCGAAGACTTCAACTATCTGGAATGGTATGATGGTGCACTCAAAACCGGTATGGAAGTGTATGCTGCTGGTTACCCACTTGCTGAACCTGAATTCAACCTGACCAAAGGGCATCATCTCGAAAACCAACTGCCGACGGTCAAACATCCTGGTCGTCCATCAAATCGGTCATCGGACATGATGCCACCATTAACCCCGGCAACTCCGGCGGACCATTGGTAACCACCGATGGGAAAGTGGTGGGCGTCAACTACCGCGGAAGATCAGAAGCCAACCAGTATTTTGCCATCGGCGCCAATGTTGCTCTTCCAGTCATTGAAGAACTGAGCAGCGGAACAGATGTCGATTCAATCGGCGTGAATGGTGAAGCGTTCAGCTTTGGGCCTAACAATGAGTACCCGGGAATTTGGGCTTACTCCATCGAATCCGGTTCACCGGCTGCCAAAGCAGGCGTTAAAGCTGGCGATATCATCCTGGAAATGGAAAATATTCTGCTCTCCACCGATGGTACCTATAAAGAATACTGTGATGTACTCCGCGGCCACTCAATCTGATGAAACCATGACACTGCGGGTGTACCGCCCCAGCACGGATGAAATTTTGGAAGGTCAGTTGAATGGCGATCAGTTGGTCAACGCCGGGTACGGCGGTCTAACATCGGGGAACAATAACCAACCACCAATAACAACACCGCCACCTCAAGCGACTATTCTCCACCGAGTTTGAAACTGACTATCTGACTGAAGGTTGGTATGAACTGAAATTCGGGAAAGACCCTGAAACCAGCGTAACCCAGAAACCGGGCCGCCTGATCATCAAAGTCGACACCAAGGGTTCAACCTCCTACTTATTGAATGAGAATTACAATTTTACAGATGTCGTGTTAACCACCCAGGCAACCAAGCTGAGTGGTCCTAACGGGATGTGGGAGGAACTTATTTGCCGTGCTTCTGATGCCGGCTGGTATGAATTTAGCGTAACTGTTGGCGGACAATGGTTCATCTGGAAGTATGATCCAAACGCGAGTGATGGAGGGTACTTCTATATCCTTAAACAAGGAACATCCAAATATATTGCGCTAGAAAAACACACCAACTATCTGGAAGCATCCTGTATCGGGACCACGCTCACCCTTTCTGCAAATGGCCATCAACTGGTACAGATCGAGGATCGCGACCTGAGTGAAGGACAAGTTGGGATTGCGGTTGGCACAGCCAACCTTCGCGGAGCAGAAATCGAATTCGAAAACTTCACTGCCACCGCCCAATAATTCAGTACGAAATCCCTTAAAGCCAGGATGAGGAACCTCATCCTGGCTTTTAATTATCCGTCATTGCGCTCATTCGTCATTGCTAGACCCAAGCTCTTCCGGGTCGCCTGTCCCTGTGCTATAGGAGTAGCAATCACAAACATCATCTCTGAGAATATCGTTTCCTGAGATTGCTACATCCTTCGTCAACTCCACCAATTACTACAATTATAGTGAGAGTGCTTCATCCCGCTTCCTCAAAGGTCCAGTTGTAGGCGCGGACTTGCAATGACAAATTGAAAGGGACGTTGTGGGCATCTGGGCGAGAAACCGTAGGTTTCTTGCCCAGAATTGAATTAAATCCCTTCCCAGCCCCAAAATGCTAATATATATTTTTTTCCCCTTTGGCTGGGAAGGGGATAAAGGGGATGGGTATAAATAACCCGAATAGGTGAATGCCAGAATTTCCAATGATCAGACCCGACTTAGAGAAAACAACTTTGAAGAATTAAAACCAATACTCTTGCTGGGTTATAATCGAATCAATGGCCTCCCCTACTCAATCCACCGCCAACCGTCAAATCTCCCGTGCTGCCGGCACCGTCATGATTGCAATTATCTTTAGCAACATCATCGGACTTGTCCGCAGCATGATCATCGCCAGCGCGTATGGTACCTCTCCCGATCTAGAAGCGTTCAATGCTGCCAACCGGGTCGGGGAATTATTATTTAACCTCATGGCAGGCGGAGCGTTGGCATCCGCTTTTGTACCCACCTTCACCGGTCTGCTGGTCAAAGACCTGCGCGAAGCTGCCTGGAAGTTAGCCAGCTCGATTGCGAATCTATTGTTAGTGGTTTTAACCGTAGCCAGCCTGCTAGCCATGCTATTTGCCCCGTGGATTGTGGATCATGCTCTCGCAAAAGGTTTCTCTCCTGAGCTGCGCCTCCTAACAGTTCAAATTCCTCAGGGTGCTCTTGCCCTCCGTGGTCATTTTCGGAATCAGCGGCCTGGTGATGGGTATTCTCAACTCACATCAAAAGTTCCTCATCCCTGCCCTCACCCCAGCGATGTATTCCATCGGCATGATAATCGGTGTCCTGATATTCCGAAACAGGCTGGGAATATTTGGTCTAGCCTGGGGCGCCGTAATTGGTGCTAGCTTACACCTTCTACTTCAGCTCCCCGCCTTGTTTTCGCTTCACGGAAAATACGCCTTCTCCTTCGGTTTTAAGAATCCGACTGGTCGCCAGCGTAGGCTGGTTGATGCTGCCGCGATTATTCGGTGCCGGAATTGTTCAACTCAATTTCTGGATGAATACCCTCTTGTGCACGTTTCAGGGATCTGCGATTCTGGGAACAGGCTGGATCGACGGAATCCTGGCTATTTGGTTGAACAACCTGGCTATTCCATTTAACCAGGGCAGCTTGAATGGTCTAACCTATGCCTTTGCGCTCATGCTCATGCCCCAGGCGGTGATTGCACAATCCATCGCGATTGCATCCATGCCTACCTTCTCTGCCCAGGTCTCCCTGGATCAATTTGATGATTTCAGGCATTCACTTGCCACGAGTCTGCGGGCAGTACTGATGCTTTCCATCCCGGCTTCTATCGGACTGATCCTCCTGCGGGTACCTATCATCTCTCTGCTCTATCAACGCGGAAGTTTCTCCGCCGAATCCACATTGCTGGTCGCCTGGCCTTTACTCTGGTATTCTGCCGGATTAGTGGGTCATTCACTGGTCGAAGTACTCAGCCGGGCTTTTTATGCCTTACACAACACCAAAACACCGGTCATCATCGGCGCGCTGGCTATGACTTTGAATATTCTCCTCAGCCTGGTCTTTTCGGTGATTTTCAGTCGGATGGGTTGGATGCCGCACGGCGGCTTAGCGCTGGCAAATTCACTGGCAACCGCGCTGGAGATGATTGGCTTATTGGTACTACTGCGCCGCCGTCTGGTCCGCATGGAGGGTAAACGGATCTGGCAGATCATCTGGCAAGCCTGCCTGGCAGGTGGATTGATGGCTGCGGCTATCCTCATCTGGTTAGCCCTTTCCAGTAGGATTCGCAGTCTGGATCCAGGCGGTAGCGGGAATCGGACTCGGAGCCGGAATTTATGCGTTAGTTTTGTGGTTCTTGCGCGTTCCAGAACTGTTCAGCTTGCTCCGCGGTCTCAAACGCCGCTTCTTACCCGCAACATCGGATTGATCAATGCCACTTACCGCAGGAATTTATTATTCGGTTTCGGAGTTAGGTCAGCCTGGTTCCCAACCGTTGATTCTGGTACACGGGGCGGGCGGATCGTTCCTCGGATGGCATAATCATATCCGCCGCATACCCGGATATAACATTTATGCGCTCGACCTGCCCGGACACGGAAAATCTCCGGGGGAAGGCAGACAATCGCTTTCCGCGTACGCCCGGGATGTTGTTCAATTCATGCAAGCCATTGGAATTTACCAGGCCACTCTGATCGGTCATTCGCTGGGAGGTATGATTTCTTTGAAAGCAGTGTTGGATTATCCGGACCGTTTTCCAAGCCTGATTATGGTCAACAGCGCTGCATCCTGCCCGATTCCCAACGATATCATCCAGGGATTACTCAACCCGCTCACCGGTGATCTCTCCTTCGATTGGTTGATTGACAAGCTGGCAGGTAGTGATCCGCAAAGCAAGTGGGTGGAAGCAACTCGGAAGGCAATTGAACAAACCCGGCGGGGTGTTTTATATGGTGATTTCATCGCCTGCCAGGAACAGGATTTCAAACAGGAGTTGTGGCGCGTCCGTGCCAAAACATTGATCTGTTACGGGGAGAAAGATCGTTTCTTTTCACCGGTTGCTTCCAGGCAACTATCCAATTCCATTCGCCATGCCCGAGCGGTTAGCTTTCCAGGGGCGGGTCATCTGCTGCCGCTGGAACAACCGGATGTGTTGATCGACGAGATATTACGATTTATGGATGAGGGATAATGGAATTTGTAAACACCCTTTTCTTCTTAATGGCCATCGGTTATGAATATATGGCTATTAATCACCCGAAAAAACTTCAAGAATGGATTATTCGATGGATTGACATCGATAACGAATTATCTCCCGCTTTTTTGAGAGATAACATTATCAGGAAAAATATTATCGAGTATCCAGCAGTTTGGGTATGGATAAATCGTATTGTTGGTCTTTTCCTCTTAGCTTTCGCAACACATCAAATGTACTTAGTCTTTACTGGGCAAATACTAAACCACCCATAATCTGACTATAAAATTGTCTGAGAAATTGTTAGTTGGGTATCGCGCACAAAAACTTTGCCCTCTACCCAACTAACGAATTCAAATACATCCTGAGTACCCGAAATGGGTACGAAGGATCTTTCTTTAAATCCAGATCCTTCGCCACTTCGTTACTCAGGCCTGTCCGGGATAACGGTAATGAATGAATTTATGAGAAAATGTAGGGGCTGGTCTTTGTCCTGTAGGGGACCTGACCCGCCCAAAGAAATTAATAATACACCAACCATTATTGACCAATTTTTGGATAATATTTCCAAACGGGCGGGTTAGAAACCCGCCCCTACATAAAACCATATCCTTCGCTACCACCCTAAGCGGGGCTAACCCCAGGGCGGGATCGCCTGCTCCGCAGGCTCGCCCCGAGTTGCGGGACGAATTATTGTGAAGGAAAATATGGAGGTTGTGGGACCTGCACCTGCTGGTTTAGGCAGATGATCTGGGAGAGGAACCGCAAAGCGGTTCCTCTCCCAGAAAAGAATTACCCCTTCCTCCCGTGAAAACGGGGGAAGGGGCAGGGGTTAGGGGTATCCAGTTTGATATTCTAGTTGCTTTTGTGATGCATCGAAATCAATCTATCTTCCCAAGCGTTCCCGCTCGACCTGCACAATCGTCGGTTCAAGCTTCTTGAACAACGGTTGCGGCTGAACCAACCGGGTAAGCGGTTGCAGCTGGCTGGCTTTCCACTCACCGGATGCCTCACCGGGGACATATCGCAATACAGCATGTTCTCCCAGGGAATCCTTGATCGTATCCACATGAGTGGTACCGAATAATGGCTTCTGGTATCCGAGGAACAAATGCACCTTCTCGCAGGTAAATGGCAGGAAGGGGGCTAGCAAAATCTTAATCGAATCAATCGCCTTGATGGCGGTGTAGACTGACTTGGCAGCCTGGTCTTTATCGGTCTTGATTTCGAACCACGGCGCTGACGTATCCAGATACTTATTCACCTCAGAAGCCAAACGGATCGCCTCAGCCAGACCTGCTCGCAGTTTCACCCCGTCCATCAGCTCAGCAACGGTAGCAAATCCACGTTCCACTTCTTCCAGCAAAGCCACATCACCTGGGCGCAGCTCACCCGGGTCGGGCAGCTCGCCTTCCCAGTGTTTGTAGGTAAATGCCAGCACCCGGTTAACCAGGTTACCCCAGGTGGCAACCAGCTCATCATTATTGCGATGGTAGAAATCATCCCAATCCCAGTCGGCGTCTTTGCTTTCAGGCATGTTGACAGTGAGATAATACCGGAGCGGATCGGGGTCATATCTTTCCAGGAAATCTAACGCCCAGACCGCCCAGTTGCGGCTGCCTGAAATCTTCTGCCCTTCCAGGTTCATAAACTCATTGGCAGGCACATCATGCGGCAACACCAGTTTGGCCGGTGCCTCGCCCATCAATTCAGCGAATTTTGTCCCCACGCCCGCCAGTTCTGCCGGCCAGATGACCGCGTGGAATGGGATATTATCTTTGCCGATGAAGTAATAGGTCTCGGTGTTCTGATCCAGCCACCAATCGGTCCAGCTCTTTCCGGTCTCGCCCAACTTTTGCCATTCGATGCTGGCAGAAAGGTAACCGATCACCGCCTCAAACCACACGTACAGGCACTTCCCCTCCCAACCATCCAGCGGAACGGGGATGCCCCAATCCAGGTCGCGGGTGATAGCCCGGCCGCGCAACGCGTTGGCTTCGATCTGACCGAGAGATTGGCGCAGTACATTCGGCCGCCAGTAGGATTCGCGCTGCTTCAAGAACTCCACGACTTCCGGCTGTAACTTACCCAAATCCAGATAGTAATGTTCTGTCTCGCGCAGCTCAGGGGTCGATCCATCAATTTTCGAACGTGGATGGATCAGTTTATCCGGTTCCAGCATGCTTCCGCACTTATCACACTGATCCGATCTGGCGTTCAGGTCGTGGCAGATGTAGCATTCGCCTTCCACATAGCGATCGGGCAAAAAGCGGTTCTGGGTGACCGAGAACCACTGCATCTGACGATCCGTAAATAGATAGCCATTTTCTTTTAGTGCCAGGAACATCTTCTGAGACACATCAAAGTGATTATCAGTATGGGTGCTGGTGAACAGGTTGTAATGTAAACCGAGCTGTTGAAAAACTTTCAGGAAGCTGTTGTGAAAACGCTGGTAAGCGTGGTATGGCGTAGTGTTTTCCTGGTCTGCCCGGATGGTAATGGGGGTGCCATGGGCATCTGAACCGGATACCATCAACACCTCATTTCCGCGCAGTCTTTGATAGCGGGCAAAGATATCTGCTGGAAGGTATGACCCGGTCAGATTCCCCACATGAATTTCAGCGTTGGCATAAGGCCAGGCGGCGGAAACAAGAATGTGTTTTTTCATAGATTTCTCCTCGTTGTTACGGATTCTAACATGTTGTTGCACAAAAAACGCTGGCTAGTGCCAGCGTTGGGTATCTTTTAGGAGACGAATGGACTCCCGGCGGTTTTTCTGGCTCATCGCCGCCTGAACAAGAAGTACATTTGCATTGCCATTTGTTTTTGCATGACCATTTTATATCACAGGAGTGAACCCTCTGCAATAGAAAGTGATATTTGGTGCTTCAACTATCTTCACCCAGAAAGGACAGTTCTATGAGTTGATGAAAATCACTTCGCTATCGACGTTGCGTCAAACTGGAAGAATGTAAAATCATCAAGAAATACCGTTCGTCCTTTATCGATCCATCCAACAAAATAATACTGATTAACTTTTTCGGCAGAGTACCAGGTTATCTGTCGTTTATCTGGTTCCTGTGGATTCCATATTTGTATTACAAATTCGTTTTCTGGAGTAATTGCCAGAATTAAGTCGTACCATGTATCTTCTACCAGGGTGAACTCACCAGATGACTTAAGTGTTTTTATGTAAGGACCTTCAATAACGTGGACCAATTTCTTCTGTTTCTCGACATAAAAGGCAAATGAATGATAATTATCGCTCCGATATGAATACAATTGTCCGAGGTCATCGATCGCATCCATCCCGAGAGTAAATACGCCTTTTGTGCCAGAATATTTATATTTTAAGAAAATTCCCGTACCAGGTCCAAGAGTGCCGGTGGTATAAGCATACATAAAACCATTATCTGGTTGATCCATTTTCAATATATCCCCATCAATCAACCGCACTCTCTGATTTTCGGCTGGATCTGTCATATTCGTCCAACCCAATGGAGTCATACCTGCCATCCCACGATAAATAAAATCATCTCGCCAAACCAAATTTAACCCTGAAAATTCTTCCTGGATTTCGATCGGGAAGGGAACAGGAGTTAATGTGGGTTCTAGTGTCGCAGTAGGGAGTAGCGTTGAAGTCGGTAAAGAAGTCACCACGGAAGGCATGGTGGGTATGTTTGTATTTGTTGGAATAGGATTTTGGGTTGCCATTTGTGTGGTGCAGGAGACAATTGTTATTAAAATCACAATTAGAAAAATAATACGGAAAAATCTCATCTTAGTCTCTCCTGTTTTGATTCAAAATATCTTTAACGGATTCTATACCTCTTTAGGTGAATTGCCCTCGCTACTGTTAGTGCAATTCGAAATCAGATCTGTTAAAGAAATAATCAAAGCTTTCCTAAACGCAATGGTTTCATTTAAACATCTCTGTAGTTTTCCTAATATCTTTACCGAATCCCCTCCGGAAGGGATCTTTTCCAACCGAATTCTCACAGTTTGCCCATCTATCTCATACTGCTCCAACTCTCCCAAGGCAGCTAGATAGTCCAACCCAAACTTCACGGAAGAGATTCGCTCGCCGGTCGCCGCAGCTAATTGTGTCAGATCAACCAGCCCGGCTGATTTCTCGACCAGGTAACGCGTCACCCCAAGTAATCTCTTTATAAAAGTATGTGTATCCTTACTTTCTGGTGTTACACAGATCCAAATTTGCTTGTTAGGTTTAACCTGGTCAACTATCTGCTTCCGTTCCTCTGGTCCCGGCGGTAAGGTAACCCAGGCTAATACCCTTGCTGGCGAGACTTCTTTTCGGTCAACACCGCTTGCCAATTTTTTATACTCGCCCTCTGCAAAAACACAAATGGACTTCTCACTCGCTCGCAGTTCTGAAATCCGCTCCTTCCAATCGCTTGCTCCCCGCCAATCGATCCATTCACTTTGGGGTTGTACAGCTGAAAGTTCAGAGCCAGAAGCGGTTTCGGTCCAATCAATCCACTCGATTTGTAATTGTTCTTTTCCCTGGAAGGTGGTTGCCCGGATGGTATATGCCAATTGGAACCAATCTTCCGGTAGAGTCTGCCCTGCTCCCTGCCACCAAATCGAAGACATGGTTTTCGTTTTGGTCTTGAATCTGGATCGAAAGGTGATCCTTCAACTTCCCAACAGGCACGCTTTCGACAATTTTTACCATCGGGCTGGAGAATACCGGAGCCGGGTTGCCTTGCCCAAATGGGGCAAGAATTTGCAGCCGTTTTGCCAGATCCAGCGAGACAGCTGACAGAGTGATTTCAGCATCGACGGCTAGCTCAGAAGCCGAAGGAGCTTCTCTGCCCATTTCGGAAACAGATACTTGCATTACTTGTCTGAACTCATCGATCTTCTCGGCTAGCAGGGATAATCCGGCTGCACCCGGATGCCCGCCAAACGAAAATAGCATCTCGTGGTGTGCAGCGATAGCATGGGTGATATGAATCCCCTCCACCGATCTGGCTGATCCGCGGGCTACGCCATCTTTCCCGACATGAAATAAAATGGCTGGCTTCTGGTAGCGGTTTACCAGCCCATTCGCCACAATCCCCAAAACCCCACCCGGCCATTCAGGATGTGCCAATACCAGAATCGAATTGGATGACCATTCTGAATGCTGTTCTATCTGTGCCAATGCCCCTTGCAGCACCTGATCTGTCAACACCTTCCGTTGGGTATTCAGGTCATCCAGGGTTTGCGCCAGATACTGTGCTTTTGCAAGGTCTTTTGTGGTAAAGAATTCGATTGCCAGACTGGCATCAGACAGCCTACCCAGCGCGTTCAGACGAGGAGCGATATAAAAACCCAGGTGCTCTTCTGTGATTGCTCCTGCATCCAGGTCGTTTAACTGATATAAACTGGCCAGTCCAGACCTTTCGTTGCGGCGTAAAGCCTGCAAACCGCGCTGTAATAGATAGCGAGCGTCTCCCTTCAATTCAGCCATGTCGGCCACAATACCAATCGCAACCAGATCCAGACCTTTTTCTGCCAGTTCTGGTTTCCCGGCTGCAAACAAAACAGCTTGCGCCAACAGATATGCCACCCCACACCCCGGCAAGGTTGCAAGCGCGTGTCCCGCCGGCAGCATCCGTGGATTTAGTACCGCTACCGCCTCGGTAGGCATGACTTCCGGCATCTCATGGTGATCCGTGACGATCACATCCACACCGAGGTCATGTGCCATTTTGATGGATTTATGCTCTGATATGCCAGTATCACACGTCACAATCAAGCTGATCCCATTCGCGATATATTTCTGCAATGGTTTCTCGCGGATACCATGTCCCTCACCTTCACGTAGAGGAACATGGTACTGGACATTCAATCCGATTGCTTTGAACGCTTCAAACAAAATGGTCGTGGAAGTTTGCCCATCCGCGTCAAAATCTCCCCAGATCAAGACCTTTTCCCGGGTTTCAATGCATCCGCTAGAATTCTCTCCACAGCTTTCTGCATATCCGCAAAACTATCGGGTGATGCTGGTTGGTAAGCATCCAGATCCAGGAATCCGCGTACCTGCTCTGCTGTCGTGAATCCACGCCGATACAGGATGGAAGCAACCAGAGTGTCTCCACCGCAGGCAGCTACTATCTCTGGCGGAACCGTTACCTCTGGCGCAATCTTCCAAATTCTATGCATCGATTATCCTGGTTGGATCAAAATCTCCAAATGGATGTTGTGGGGATGGGTGGATATTGTTTCAAAGTTGTTGCTCGGTTATTGTAAAATCATTCTGGTGGGTTCTAATTCGAACCCACCCTACCCGGGTTGAAACGATTAAGGTAACGTAAAGGCAAAAGATCGTGAAGGTTGTGGGTTTGTGGGAGAGGAAACGCTGCGAAGTAGCGTGTTCTCTCCCACAAGAAAATAAAAGCCCCTTCCCGGACTAGCCATTTGGTATAACAACTATTATTGTACCGGGAAGGGGTTGGGGATAGGTATTATTTATCCAATTGTTCATTACACAATCAAATTATTTATCCACTTTGCGTTGAATTCAGATCGCTTCGTCCTGCTCTCCTCGGATTGACCCACTTGCATCTACATGCTAATACTCAATCGCTTCCACGTCAGAGAAATCATCCACATCTAGTCCGTTCTGATCCATCTCATCTAAACTGCCAGGCAGCAATCCCCGCTCACAATACGAGCGAAAATTGCAGAATTTACACTTTCGGGTGTCGTCGGTCTTTTCAAATTGATCGGGGGCAAGGCTGCTGATTTCGAGAATCAAGTGACTTAGATAATCACCATCCCGTTGGAATTGATCACCCGAATATGGCAGACGTGCCAACTGGCCTGGCAACGCCGTTTGCCAGTAGATCATCTCCACCTGCTCGGGCGGGAAAATATCCGCCTGCGCAAAGCGTCCGCCGGTGCTGACCGCCAGGTAGCGGTACACTTTCGTTTGAATCCTGTTTGACAGCACAGTCTCCGGGATCGGACGGCGATTCGTCTTCCAATCGAAGATCCATATCTGCTCTTTTGGACGAACTATCCACAAATCCAGCTTTGCCTGCAGCCGCAAGCCAGCAAGCTGCCCGACCAGGGTATATTCCGCCTGTCGCATTCCACCTGGTCCTGCTTCCAAACGGTTGGGGAATAGATCTCGTGGCATGCCTTGAACGATTGCCACCAGTATTGAACCTGTGGGTCGGTAATTCCATTTTCCAGTACTGATTCCTCGATCCCAATCGCCCATTGCTGTACCAATCGGTGAAAATCCACTCCCTTGCGCTGATGCTGCTCATTTTCCAACTGGTCATCCGTCTGCGCGGCCGGCCAGGCAAATTGATCCAGATAGCGAAGTCTAAATCGCAACGGACAATCGAGATAATCTTGCAGCGAGTGCTGGCTAAAATCGTGGTTGAATGTGTTCATTGATCCATCCTACCCAGCTTGATCCACTTCATCTTGATACTGCTTGAGTGCTAACAAGCAGATGGCAGGCAGTGACTTTTTATTTAGACCCTGGTTGGTGGTGATCACCAATTCCGACTTTGCCCGGGTGACCCCTACATACATAACCGCAGCCGTTCCTGAATCAACTTCTTCCGATCTGCCAGTGTCGCCTCTCCGGGGATAGGAAAGCTGATCTTCTCCGGATTTAAGAGGTAATCCAATTCTGCCAGACATTCCGCTACCAGATTGAGCTTACCCTTTAAGTACCGGCTTTCGCCCATAAAATCATCTCCGGCTGCGCCGGAGGGAAAATCAAAATTATTGACCGAGGTCAGGTATACCTTATCCCATTCCAATCCTTTGGCTTTGTGCATGGTTGCAAGCACTACCTTGCCTTTATAATTCTTGGGGTCAAAACCTCTCTTCATCTCCAAACCCTAAGAGCTTGCGCTGATACCCCGCAAAGCTGGCCAGTTCATCAATAAAATCCGGGAGTCGCCACTCCGGGTGGATTCTTGCCTGCCGCACCAGATAGGCGGCTAACTTATGCACCAGCGCCAGCTCAACCGGGGTCGTAAAAAGATCTTGCGCAACCGTAATGAGTAACTGATCCACCGGCAGTAGAATCGCCTGCTGCCACGATCGGAACACAACCAGAAATTCCTGGATGGTCCGCACCATTCCCGGCTCTGAGAAAAATAACTCATCTGCTTCCAATGGATCGATTCCAATCGGATAAATCCATTCTTCGGGATTGTTCAATTTCTTCAAAAACTCAAACGCCTTTTGCTGCGTTTCAGTCAATTCACCCGCCTGGGAGCGAACCAACATCCAGGTCTGGTAAGCATCTGCCAAGAGGAGGGTTTTTTGCGGGTTAGCGATCGCACGGATCACTTTGGTCAGCCGGGCAACCGTCTCACGGGAGGTGGATGTGCTTCGCAACAGTTCAATGTAAGGAACACCCTGCTTTTGCAAGCATTGACCGAGCCCTTCCATGTGTTTGTTCTTTTGAGCCAACACAGCCACCGTTGATTCGGGATGGTCTTTGACCCACTTACCTACTGATAAAGCCACCCGATCCAACTCGTCCTCTGGCGTATACACCTTTGAAATAATGGATATTTTGGTTAACATATCAGGTGGGTTGGGAGCTGGATCATCTGTTGAGACGGGCTGGATATATGGCAAACTCAGAGCGTCACGTGCAACCGGGTTGGGATGATCACCCATCACCCAATCGATCAGGTAATTTGCCAATCGGATGATTCCCCGTGATGATCGACCGCTCTCCGGTAAGTCGTGGGCTTGCACACCAGGCTCCCGTACAAAATCGCGTAGAAACTGCGGGCTGGCAGTAGTGAATGTCTCAAAGATCGCCTGGTTCGGGTCTCCCACTCGCACCCAATTGCCATTCTCTCCGGCTAACAGGCGCAAGATGGATTCTTGCAGTCTGTTCGAGTCTTGGGCTTCGTCTTCCAGGATATATGGCCAGAGGTGACGTAATCGCTCCCGAAGCGGCTGGTCATTTTGCAATACTTCCAGTGCTTTCCAAATCAAATCGTCAAAATCCAGGCCATTCTGATAAAGTAGGGCGCGTTGATAATCCGCGTACATCTCTATACAGCTCGAGACGACCGGTAATGACTGGCCTAGCTCGACATATTTCCCAGCCAACGCTTCGGGGGAAAGTTGACGGTCTTTCGCGCTGCGAATAAAACTGGAAACCACATCTTGCAGCAAACGGGGCATGCCTTCCCGCATCACTTTATATTCTCCAAAACGTTGGAGCGCATCTGGATCCACCCAACTTTTCACCTGATCCTCATGAGTCTTCATCCAGGTTTGGATCAGGTTCTGCAAAATCCGTTCTATCTCGTGTTCATCCAGGATCGAAAAATCGGTGGGCAAACCCGCCAGTGATGGCCTTTCACGGATGATATCGTGCGCCAAGCCATGCAGTGTCCGCACCCGGTAACCTATCCCTGGCAAGAACTGATCTTCTTCCAGAAAGCCTGCCACCCTCCGCGAAAAGTTATCTACGGCAGAATTGACCAGGGTCACCACCAATACTTCCTGATCGTCCTGCAGCCTTCCTTCCCGAATCAGCTTGGCTGCCAATGCAGATAGTGTATAGGTTTTTCCGCTGCCGGGAACAGCCGAGATGCCCATCCAACCGCGGGTATATTCCAGAATTTTTCGCTGCGAGGGTCTGAGCTCAGGTTGCATGGCCACTCGCCTTCAAAAGATGAATCATGGTTTTATGGATGGCTTTTAAGAATGCACCTTGCTGTTCATAGCCTTGTTCATTGATCTCCAAGTTCACCATGTATACCCGCTGGTCACACCTGCGCAATAATCCCCTTACAAGCTGCAGCATATTGCGCTGGTTTGCCTGATACTCAGCTTCATCCGTCCATTGATTCCCTGGTTGCCAGTTGCGGCTGAGAACATAAGGGTGGGTAAGCGGCTGCTCCAGCCTTTCCCACCATCCATTCGAGCCGATATCCAACCAGATCTGAATATCCACCGCCTGGTTCTGCATCAAAAAAGTGTGCGCCGGGCTGATCAAAACTGCAGCTGGTTGATTACGTTCAAAGGTACGCATAAATTGGGCGGCAACCAGTCCTTGCTCGAGTGCTTGAATATAACCCTCAGAACTGGTACTAGACGATTCTGGTCGGGTTTGAAGCTGTAAACGGAATTTGCGGGCAGATTCAATCAGATTCGCAGTGATTTCCCCGGCGGATGACCTCTCTCTAAAGCCAAAACCCTCCCTGGTCAGCAACTCGCCAAAGATCCTTTGAAAGAAAATATCCAATTCGTCTGGCTGTCTGGACTGGTACTCGAGTAACCAGGTTCGTAACACCTCAAACCGCTCTCCCATCAAATAGCTGATGCGAGTCTTTTGTTTTTCTACAATCTGGCTGAAACTGCTTAACTGAATCGCACCATCCAATTTGCGGTAGGTGATTTCGCCCAGAATCGAAGCCCGGATTGGATCAAGATCGGCAATCGATTGCATCAGCATCAAGATCACATCCTGTTTGTGGGGCATCATACGCCAATGCGGATGTGCCAGTTTGGCCAATGTAAGTAAACACTGTACCAGCGGTTCTTCCCGCAGAGAACGGGAGGGTCGAACGGTTCGGTATCCAATTTGCCGGCGATCCAGGCGTTGGCCCAGTGAGAAACGCATGGTATCCGGCAAGAATGGGGAGATGATTGCAATTTGATCGGGAACTATCCCCTGGTTTTGGATCAGGTCCTGTACCAGATCCGCGGTCCAATCCAACATTTGTGGAAAAAACCGGCAGGTTTGCAGGGTCATGCGATCAGATAAATCAAAAACATTCGGTATTTCGGTTTGAACATTAGTGAATTTGAGTGTTCGCCCAATTTCTTGCGAAAAAATCTGAAAGGCTTTGGGGTGGGAATCAGACGGATCCATTTGAATCCGGTTAGGCAGTGTGAATGCCATCTGAACAGCACTAATCGGGTCAGCCCCTAGAAATTGCCGATAGCCTCCATCTTCATCTGTGATGAGTATCGCGCTATCTAAACTGGGAAGCCAATCCCGGATGAATTCGTGTACCACAGGGGTGTCTTCTTCCAGGTTATCAAAGATCAGATGCCTGTATTTTGCAGTCAGATATTGCTTGCACAAAATGGATGGCCACAGATACTGGATGAAAGTTTCAATTTGCAAGGAATAATCAAGCAGATTGTTTTCCAGACAATGGGTGCGGAATAACTGGATACAATCCTGCGCCTGATCAAAAACCCGCAACTGGCTGCTCAGTCCATTCCAGGCAGATTTAAGTCTTGGGCCAATTTCTTGATAAGGAAACCCCACCAGTGCCGATTTATTTAAATTGTCGAGCAGTTGGCTGAAGATGCGGTTCGGATCCAGATTCAGTGAAGCAAAATAGCCTTCTGTATCCATCTTCTGCCGCACCAGCCCCGCCAGATGATACTGCGCCGTTTCAATGGTGAGATAGGTCGGCTGCGAATGGATCGGTTCACGAAAACCGGCTGACCTGGCGATCATCGGCCAAAACAAGCTGATGCAGCGCTGCGTCAGGCTGTTGAATGTCAACACGTCCACTTGCCCGCCGACCGGGCAAGCTGCCGAGCGGAGTAAATCCTGATAAGGCCTGGACAGGCTGCGCTGGGGTGTCAAGACGATGATCTGGTCTGCCGGGATGCCCTGTTCAAGGTATTGGAGCAAATATTGAACCGCCCGGGATGTTTTCCCGCTTCCCGCAGGACCGGAAATCCAGGTTTTGGTTTGTTCTAATGGAAATAATGAACTCGGAAGACTCATCATACTTCCATAATGATACCCGTGGTGGTGCTATTCGCGCGAATAGAATCAGGCCAATATCAGGAGCGCCCCGCTTGAATCAATTTTTGATTAATCTCCCGTACCTGATCAAAATCCATCTTCTCCACTTCACGGTCGTATGTCAAAAATCCGTTGATCTCAATTTCTACATCGGTGGTCTCGGTATAGATCGCAGCGCAGCACCCCTGTGAGATCAACGGAAGCAGTTCCCGCTCCAACAAGTTCACATACGCTGTGGTGAGTGCTTCTTGTGAGTCAAAGAATTTATACCCAAATTTCTTATGTTCATCCCAGCTATGCCCGGGGACCATCCAACTGTATCCGCCAAATTCTGTAATTGCATATGGCCGGCCGGTTCGATCCGAATGGTTTTTAAGTTTCAGTACATAGGCGTGTTTACTGATGAAATCCGGTCCGCCTTTATCAAACCAACCGCTGGCATGGTCCACTAATCTGGTTGGATCATATTCCTTGACCCACCTTCCAATTTCCAGCGAGTCGAATTGTCCCCAACCTTCATTGAACGGTACCCAAATGGCGATGCAGGGATGGTTGTACAGATGGTCAATCATCTCCTTCAAATCTTCCCTGTACTGTTTCCGGTTGGCTTCTTCCTCCCTGCCCGCCTTCTGATACCCGCGCGAGTCGTCTCTCTGTAATCCAAAATGCATGGCCAGTGCGGACGTTTTTTCTCCCACCGGCTTACCGCCATTGGGCATATCCTGCCAGACAATCAAACCCAGGCGGTCACAGGCGGCATACCAGCGCTGCGACTCTACTTTGACATGCTTGCGTACCATGTTGAAGCCCAGTTGTTTGGTGATCTGCAAATCATACAACATGGCTTCTTCGGTGGGCGGCGTGTACAAACCATCCGGCCAATAGCCCTGATCCAATGGACCCAGCATGAACACAGGCTGATTGTTGATCAGTATCCGGGGTTTCCCGGCCAGGTCTTTTGCAATGCTGACCTTACGCATTCCAAAGTACGAGCTCACCTCATCCACTTTTTGTCCATCTTTCGTGAGGGTGAGGTGCAGGTCATACAAAAACGGGTCTTCCGGTGTCCAGGCGTGCACATCCGGTAATGTGATCTCGAACGGAATCCAGGTCATTCCCTGCGCACTCGCCAAAACTTTTCCATCTAATAATGCTTCGGCTTCAAGCAGCGTACCTTTGGTCTCACCCGCCAGTTGCACATCCAGCGTAAGCTACCCCCCGATCCAAGTCCGGTGTCAGGCGGATTGAGTCAATATGTGTGGCAGGAACCGGCTCCAGCCACACAGTCTGCCAGATCCCGGAGACTGCGGTGTACCAGATCCCATTCGGGGATGAGGTTTGCTTGCCGCATTCCTGCAATCCCAGCTTCGCTGGGATCCCAGACTGCGACCAGGATCACGTTCTCCCCTTCCCACAAATGCGGGGTGATATCGAAATGGAACGGCAAATATCCGCCCAGGTGACTGCCAGCTTTCTTCCCATTTACCCATACTTCAGCCTGCCAATCCACTGCCCCGAAATGAAGCAAAATGCGTTGACCTGTCCATTCCTGCGGGATGGTGAAAATTCTACGATACCAGATGCGCTGATCGATTCGAAGTGGTTTTTTTACACCTGAGAGAGCCGATTCCACCGGAAATGGCACCAAAATCTGCTGAGTAAACCTTTCGATTCGATCGACACGTTGATCAACGATACTGTAATCCCATAATCCATTCAGGTTCATCCATCGTTCCCGCACCATCTGCGGGCGCGGATACTCGGGCAGCGGCTTGTCAGGATCCACATCCTGTGCCCAGCGGGTTAACAAGTTTCCTTCAATAATTTGCCAGCTATTTCTCATTTGCTACCTCAATGCCCAATCCGATCCGAGGGATTCTATTGTGTCCGTATCTCATTGTGTCAATTTCCGGGTTGTATCCATCTTGAAAAAGACACTCATCGCAGATGGTCCGCGATTCCCCCATTGGAAGTAAGGAATCAACGAAATTCTACTTCCATCTGCAGTTCTAGTTTGCAACCAGTTGGTCCCATCCGGCTGTTTATCCAATTCGATATCGTCAGATATTAACTCCGGGTAGAGATTAAACGGTTCAGTCAGAGGACTCTCATGGCAATAGAGCAATGGTCCATACCCCATTGCCTGCAATCCGCCGCAACCCGGAATCCGTTCATCCTGAGGATAGACCCTTACATTCATGCGGAAATGGATAACTACCACATCCCCATTCTGCCAGGTTCGTTGTATCTGAATCCAGCTTGCTCGCCGAGGTTCCAATCCGCATGCTGTAATGTGAGTATCTTGATCTTCTT
Source organism: uncultured Chloroflexia bacterium (assembly GCA_963818305.1). Classification (GTDB taxonomy): domain Bacteria; phylum Chloroflexota; class Anaerolineae; order Anaerolineales; family Anaerolineaceae; genus DAIOEK01. The sequence continues at coordinate 234,500 of CAWFRQ010000008.1, read as the reverse complement.
GGATAAGTTCAGTTTCAGTCGCTCCATTCACCTCAACTACACATCCATCTGCCCAGGAAGGATACCTGAATTCAAGTCGAAAATCCTGAGGGCGCTCCATTTGGAACCTGATGTGACTATCACCTAACCAGGGCATCCCAGATTCAACTTGCACCCGAAGCAGTTGGTCTAGTTGGATTTCAGTGTCACTGGAGATATATTGATTAAGGCGGATGTAACCCTCCCCAACACTCCAGATGGTATCCTTCAATTTGAAGAGTGTGCGGGTCAGATTGGACGGGCAGCACGGGCAGTCATACCAACTCTGGCGTTGGATTTCTCCCAGGTTGGAAAGTGGATTGTTATACAGGTAGCTGCATCCATCCTTTCCATCCCCAACGCCGGCTGCGTTATACAACTGCCACTCTAACAAGTCGGCAAAACATGCTTCGCCGGTCAGTTCACCCAGCGCCTGGTTCCAATAGATGCTGCCTATGGCAGCGCAGGTTTCAGCATAAGCGCCCAAATCAGGTAATTCATAATCATTGCCAAAGCCTTCTATCAAAGGCAGTGCGCCGATCCCTCCGCTGACGTACATTCTTCGTTCAACCATCTTATTCCAGAGCGAAATCTGTTCATGGATACTATCCTGGTCATTTTCCAGACCGGCTAACATCGCCCGGGCAGTTTGCAGATAAACAAACCGGACTGCGTGCCCCACCGGGTCTTCCTGATCAGATACGGGTTTCTCGTTTTGGGTGAATCTGCCGCTCAATAAACTGCCAACCAAACGCGCGCCAATCCAACGCGGATGGTGATAGGCATTCCGGGCGGGCAGCATTATCCGTTGCTGGTCAGGGTGAGACCGATAATAGTGTTCTCTCGCCTTCCCAACCCTTCTCATCCGTAGCGCAGTTCGAATTAATTGGACGGCCATCTTCCAGCCATACCCAGTCACTATGCCGCGTCTGGCAATAAATCGACGGGACATTGCTTTGTAGTTCTCTTTTCCTGTTACATGGAACAAGCGCAATAAGGCAATTTCGATTTCTTCGTGACCATCGGTTTGGTCATTCCCGGCATCCATAAAGGAATCAACGATCAGATCTGCGGTTTTACAGGTCAATTTCAGTAATCGATCTGATCCGGTCGTAAGGTAGTGACTCACGCTCGCTTCAATCCAGTGTCCCATGCAATATAACTCATGTTCTACTTGCAGGTTCTGCCACCTGGAACCGGGAAAATGGATCTGATTATAGGTAAAGAGATAGCCATCTGCCTGCTGGGCACTTTCGCACAGGTCGATGAATTCATTCAAGAGACACTCAAGCTCTGGATTAGGAGCATCAGCCAGGCTCAAGCAGGCAGCCTCCATCCACTTGTACGCGTCTGAATCAGCGAAGAAAAAGCCTTCCCGAAATCCATCCCCTGTTCCTACCGCTATGGAAAAATTCGCCAGACATCCGGTTTGTTTCAATTGTTCGTACTGATGAAAGAGAGCTTTTTCTGAATGAATTGTGAGTCGATCCCGCCAGAAACCTGCAGTGATTCTTGAATGGATCTTTCCCGTGTCAGCAAATTGGGGATTCACTCAGCTTCCTTTTCGCCGGCCAGGATTCTGCTGGATCTTGGCAACGCATCCTGTTTTTTTATGCGGGTCAAAACAAACAACGAAAGCAGGGCAATCGCAGCGTCCACCTGAAAAATGATCGGCACCGGAATAAATCCGGCGATCCCATTGACTACAGTCGGAATCCCGAAAGTGCGGATCAGCGTGGAACCTATGAAGGGACCCACCACCATCGGGATCGCGATCCAGAAGATCATACGCACTCCCAGAAATTTTCCCCTGCTTTCTTCCGGCAGCAGATCTTTCATCCACGCGCCTGAAGCAATTCCTGAGGCAATGAGGAATCCCTGCCAGATGAACGCACTGAGCGCGATGAGTGGTAGTTGAGTCATCTGCGAGAGCAGTACCTCTCCAGCGGCGCTGATGATGACAGAAGCAACGATCATATTCCTACGATTCCACTTATCTGCCAATATTCCAAATGGAATCGCAACCGCGGCTCCACCCAGCATCACCGCCCCACCCACAACGCTGAACTGGGTCTTGGTCATTCCCAGGTAATTTTCCAGGTACACCAGTAGATATGGCATTGATACCTGGTTGCCAATGGAACTGACCATGATGAAGGCTAAAAGCATAAATAGAATTTTATTCTCTCGTATCGTTTGGAAAGAAAAGAGTTGCCTGAATTCTTGCCAGTACGAGCTGGATGGATCCAATTCAGGTGCTTTAGGCTCTTTAAGCCGTCCGCCAGCAATCAACCCCACCACCAGGACAATTGCTCCCAGAAGATAGAAGAAATAAAAATACCCGATCGAATCAATTACTGCCCCGGCTGCCACCGTCACAATGACCTGGGCAATATAGGTGCTGACCTGCAGAACTCCCTCGACCTTCCCCCTCGTCGTCGAACTCGCAACATCCGCCGTCCAGGCATTAAATGCCGCGTCGTTGGCGGTAGAACCAAAAAAGGTCATCATCCCATCAGCCACAATTACCATTAATACCGCCAGGCTGGTGGATTGAATGTACGACACGGTTGGGAATAGTACAGTCGATACTCCCCACAAAATGTAACCAAACAAGATAAATGGTTTGCGCCGGCCCAGTTTGGATCTGGTTCGGTCACTGAGGGTTCCCATAAATAAGGATGTCAGGGTCGCTGTGATTGCGCTCACCGCAACCATCCAGGCGACCGCACGTGGATCAGGTGTGATCTCATCATACACAAAGGTGTTGAACCACATGTTCTCCACCGCCCAGGCAATTTGCCCGGTCACTGCCAGGGCAGCCATAACAACCCACATCGAACCGGCAATTCCATCTTTTTTATCTTTGATTCCAGACTGGTGATCTATCATAGGGTCTCCCGGGCACAATAATCTACTTGATTAATTTTATCCGAGAAACACATCCTCTGGCTCCAGTCCAGTTATGCAGAATCGTCGATTTGCTCCGGTGTATAATTACACCACCCTATCCAAGAAGTAGGATACGTATGATTGTCAAACCAGAATATCAAATCGGAGCAAAATTAATTGAACGTGGGTGGAAACTGACTACTGCCGAGAGCTGCACAGGCGGTTTGATTGGTCATCGAATCACAAATGTACCCGGCAGTTCTGAGTATTTTCTGGGCGGGGTCATCGCCTACGCATACGAAGCCAAAGAACAAGCCCTGGGAGTAAGGCGCGATACGCTGCTTGAATTTGGCGCGGTAAGCCAGGAGACCGTACTGGAGATGGCCTGCGGAGCACGCAATTTATTCCAGGCTGATCTATCGGTGGCTGTAAGTGGAATCGCTGGACCAGGTGGAGGTTTACCTCATAAACCGGTCGGAACCGTTTGGATCGGAATTTGTAGTCCAGATAACGTCTGGAGTAAAGTGTTTCTTTTCCCCGGGGATCGGGAGCAGGTAAAAGCAGCATCAGCTGAAGCTGCCTTACAAGGACTGGCTCAAATGCTTCTCAACGGAGCCCCCTGGAAAGACGGTCAGGTAATTTAACCTCTTCATTGGGAATGGCATACCACGGTATGGATCAAAAAAGAGTTCTCATTTTATACGCAGATGCAGGCTTCGGACATCGCAGCGCGGCACTGGCGATCAAAGATGCTTTACAGGAAAAATTTGGCGCATTTTGTACCATCGATATGGTCAATGCCCTGGACGACGCCCGGACACCGGCAGTCTTAAGGGACAGCCAATCAGATTACGATAATCTGATTCGCACCATGCCAGAATTGTACAAAATTGGATATGAAGCCAGCGATGCTGGCTTTCCAAGCACACTCATGGAAAGTGCGCTCGTTTTAATGTTGTATGATGTGATGCGAGACCTGGTCAAGCGCTACCAGCCGAATGTGATTGTTTCAACCTACCCCCTTTACCTGTCACCTCTTGATGCGCTCTTTACCATCGAAAAGGGGAGCGTGCCGATCATTGAAGTGGTCACCGACCTCGTGTCAGTCCATCGGTTGTGGTTCAATTTCGGGGTTGATCGCTGTTTGGTTCCTACCCCAGTTGTACAGGAACTGGCCATCCAGGCCGGGATTCCATCAGAAAAAGTTGTTCTCAATGGTATTCCCATCTCTCCAGAAATCTCACGCGAAACTCGCTCGAAACCAGAACTGCGACAAATGCTCGGTCTGGATCCAGACAAATTGACCTTACTGGTTGCCGGCAGTAAACGCCTGGAAGGAGTACCCGAGATTTTAACTGGCCTCAATCACTCCGGCCTGCCCATCCAACTTGTTTTAGTGGCGGGGGGCGATGAAGGATTATATGAGCAATGCCAGCAAGTATCCTGGCATATTCCGGTTAAGGTTTACCACTTCGTTGATTTTATGCCCACGCTGATGCACGCCTCTGACGCCATCTTGTGCAAAGCTGGTGGATTGACCGTCTCAGAATCTCTCGCATGCGGGTTGCCCATGTTGTTGATGAATGTTCTACCCGGACAAGAGACTGGAAACGCAGAATACGTCATCCAGAATCAAGCAGGAGCAATGGTGAAAGATCCAATCTCATTATTAGAAACCTGTTCGCATTGGCTGCAGAATGATTCCGAGCTGCTGCAGGCGACTGCTCGGAATGCCAGTAAAATTGGCCATCCTCTTTCAGCATATCATGCAGTCGATCACATCTGGCAGGCAGCAAACACCGAAGGAACCCAGCGTACGGTTACTCATATATTCGAACGGGCAAAATTAATCCGAACCCTAAAGAAGTACCGAAAAGAATTGAGCGTGTGGGTCAGTGACCAAACTTTCTAAACTTCCCTTAAAAGTTATTGTATTGATCAGCGCGAACCAGGAGTGGAACGCGGTTAAAAAGATCCTTCATCCAGCCAAGTTGGACACAAGTCCTTATGGTGAATGGTTCACCGAAACGTCTCTAGCCCGAACGATTCCGATAGAAATTCTTTTTGTTCAAAGCGGATGGGGTAAAACCAAAGCAGCCGGAAGCACCCAGTATGCCATTGATCACTTTCAACCAGATTTGTTGGTTAACCTGGGTACCTGCGGTGGGTTTGCCGGATCAGTCCAGGTGGCAGATACCATTCTGGTTGAGAAAACCATCATCTACGATATCTATGAGCAGATGCTCGATCCAGATGAAGCTATCGAAGCCTATTCTACTCACCTGGATCTTTCCTTCCTCACCATTCCTTACCCACGAAATGTAATTCAAACGGTATTGGTCAGCGCAGATCGTGACCTGATGCCCGAACAGATTATTGGATTGAAACAAAAATATAAAGCTGTTGCCGGCGATTGGGAATCGGGCTCCATTGCCTATATCGCCCACGCTAACCAGATACCATGTCTCATTCTTCGGGGAGTCTCCGATCTGGTTTCACCCGAGACTGGCGGTGAGGCATATGAAAACATCCAGTTATTTGTATCCCGTACCGAACCAATCATGCAGGAATTGATTAATTCATTGCCCGATTGGTTATCGCTGGTCAATCTTAACCGAACAGCCTGAATCTGGGTCACACCACTCTAGTGATGCCTGTCACTTGATTTTGACAGATTCATGGAATAAACTATAATTCATCCAGATTATCATTATTACCTGCGAGGATCATTTCATGCAAATCACCCGTCAAGCTGATTACGCCATCCGCGCAATACTTTACCTCTCCTAGCTTAAAACCTGGAGAGCGGGCGGCTACTAGCCAGATCGCAGAATCAAAAAAAATACCCGCATCCTTCCTGGCTAAGATTATCTCTCAACTTTCCATTGCTGGATTAATTCACACCTCACGCGGTGCGCGGGGCGGTGTTTCTCTCGCACGAGATCCATCCGAAGTATCCGTACTGGAAGTGGTGGAAGCAATTGATGGGCCGATCTCCTTCAACGATTGCACTCTTGACCCGCACCAGTGTGTCTTTGGTGAAGAATGTCCAATTCGCCCATTGTGGTGTGGAACCCAATCGGAACTGGTTGAGAAACTTCGCAGAGCAACCTTTTCACAATTCCTCAAATAAGACGAAGAATTTGATCATTCGTGAGAGGCTTCAATGAAATCAGGTACCCCGGTTAGCAGACATTGCGTAGTTACATTAAAAAATAGCAGCATCGTTGTCGACTGGGGAAACGACATCTGTCAGGAAGTGGCAACCGGAAGATTTTTCCCGATTGACGAAAAAGATGTATCTCACACCACCCTGGATGAGGAGTTGGAAACACTCCGTAAAAGCGGCCTGGTTGAAATGTTCGATAATCTGCAGGTCCATTTTGTAACCCTGCCCGACTCACCGAAGAAGACAATAGAATAATCAAATTATTGAAATTCTTGATATGAGGCCGATCCATAATGATCAGCCTCTTTTTTTTGTTCAAAATTTGTTGATAATGAGATTTCTACTTAATTTAGTAAGTCGCCTCTTGCCTGAATTATAATCAAGCCATGAGACCCCGTTTCGGATGGCTTCCTTTTCTCCTCCCCATACTTGCTAGTTCGGTGCTACTTGCGTCTGATTCCTCCCGAAAAAACTCTCGGCAACCTCATTCGTCTCATCTACTTTCACGGAGCCTGGATCTGGACCGGAATCTTGCTGTGTGTCATCTCTGCTGCTTGCGGACTACTGGCAATCATCCTTAGAAAACCCACCTTCCATGAAAACTCGGCGGCCTTTGCCCGTGTCGGACTAATTTTTCTTTTACTCTACCTGCCCATGGCACTTTTGGTAATGAAATTGAGTTGGGGCGGATTCTTCCTCGCGGAGCCGCGCTGGAGCATTCCTTTTTCTCTGACCATCGCAGACCTGTTGGTTCAACTGGGAGTGACCTTTATCAAAATTCCAACAGTCTCTTCTTTGGCTAACCTGGGGATTGGCACCATCTTGGTCTACAACATCAGTAAAATCCAATCAGTCCTGCACCCAGAGGCTCCCATCCAGGCTAGCGGTTCAACCATCAATCAAGTTCTCTTCTATCCTACTCGTGGTCAGTTTGCTGATTTTTGGAATCTTGCTCAGCCGAGTTTTCATTCCTCCTGTGAACGGAGAAAAATATGACCCTGCTTCTTAACGCATCCCAGGTATTGACTCTTGCCGGTGGTCCACAACGCGGATCAGATTTAGGGAACCTGAAGATCATCGAAGATGGAGCTGTCTTTTTTCAAAATGAGCAAATCATAGAAGTGGGTACAAGTTCTGATCTGCTCCGAAATTACCCAAATGAACCGCGTCTTGGATGCGGGTGGCAGAGTAGTCATGCCTGGATTTGTAGACCCGCATACCCACCTCGTTTGGGCGGGTGACCGCTCTGCGGAGTTTGAGATGCGTTTGCAGGGAAAAACCTACATGGAAATTCTTGCGTCTGGTGGTGGAATCATTTCCACGGTCAAAGCCACCCGAAACGCATCAGCGGAAGATTTACTCCAGCAAACCCAGGAGCGGGCTCAATCACTTTTTTATCACGGAACTACGACCGCGGAAGTAAAAACCGGCTACGGTCTTTCTACAACCACAGAAATTGCACAATTACAGGCTATCCTTCACCTTAACCAACAAGGTCCGTTACAGGCAATTCCTACTTTTTTAGGGGCACATGCTATCGCGCCTGAGTACAAAGATCACCCGGACGAATACACCCGACTTCTTGTTGAAGAGATGCTTCCAGAAATCCAGACCTGGTGGAGCGAAAATGCAAAAGGTTACCCGCTACCCTTTGTGGATGTGTTCTGCGAGATTGGTGCATTTACCCTGGAGCAAACCCGCCAGATCTTGGTAAGTGCTAAAAAGCTTGGGCTTTCCTCTCAAAATCCACGTGGATGAATTTGAAAACCTGGGGGGTGCCTCGCTGGCAGCAGAACTTGGCGCAATCTCGGCTGATCACCTGGTAAAAACATCTGCAGACGATATCCTTCGGTCTGGCTCAAAGCGATACCGTAGCTGTCTCACTGCCATGCACTCCATTTGGTCTGGCTGACCCGCACTATACTCCTGCCAGAGAAATCCTTGCGGCTGGTGGACTGCTTGCCCTTGGCCACAGATTGCAACCCGGGCACAGCCTGGTGTGAAAGTATGCAATTTGTGATCGCCCTAGCCTGTCGGCATCTCAAACTTACTCCAGCTCAGGCAATAGCAGCATCCACCATCAATGCCGCAGCAGCGATTGGGATGCAAGATCAAATCGGCTCATTAGAAATGGGAAAACAAGCAGATATGCTAATCTTATCAGTGGATGACTATCGTCATCTGGGATATCGCTTTGGAACCAATCTGGTCATCAAATTATAAAAAAAGGCAAGGTCTACACAAATCCATCATGGAATTAACCCTTGAAACAGCCCGCAGCTGGTACAGTGACGCGGATCCGGTGCACGATTTTTCACATATCGAGCGGGTATATCATATGGCAACCCGCCTGGCTCTGGCAGAAAACGCCGACCTGGAGATCGTCCAGGTCGCTGCTTTATTACATGATGCCGAAGGTAGTGCACCCGGAGAAGGCAACACGGCCGGCAGAGCCACTCATCACCTGAGTTCTGCTGAATTTGCGCGCCAGATTCTCGCAGAAGGAAAACTGGCCAACTGACCGAATTGAAGCTGTCTTGCATTGTATCCGCGCGCACCGTTTTAGAAGTGGAAGGGAAGAACCATCCTACCCTTGAGGCGAAAGTGCCTTTTTGACGCAGATAAACTGGATGTGCTGGGAGCGATCGGTGCTGCCCGCACCATTGCCTATGCTGCCCTGGGCGGGCAACCCTTCCTGGCGCCAGTGTCAGAGCAATTCAGCAAAACCGGAGAAAAATTGCCCGGTGAACCGCATTCCAGTTACCATGAATACATCTTCAAATTACGAAATGTAAAATCTCAGGTTATTTACCCAAACAGGGAAAAAAATTGCTCGCAGCCCGGCACCAGTACCTGGCAAACTTCTATGAACGACTTCATCGGGAATACTTGGGAGAAATTTAATGGTGGAGCAAATTCCATCCATCGATGAAATTGGCGCGCTGGCAATAGAAGCAGGCAAAATCCTGCTGAGCAGGTTTGGCAAATCTCATCACGTCAAGTACAAAAGCCTGATCGACCCGGTAACCGAAGCGGATAAACTCTCTGAAGCGTTCCTGTTAGAGAACATCTATCAAAAGTACCCCGATCATCAGATCATCGCAGAAGAATCTGGCAACAACCACCAGACTTCCCGCTATTGCTGGTTTATCGATCCGTTGGACGGAACGGTTAATTTCGCTCACGGAATTCCGATATTCTGTGTCTCGATTGGTTTTGCGATTGATGAGCAAATCTTCGCCGGCGCAGTGTATGATCCAACCCGTAAAGAGCTTTTTACTGCGCAAAGGGGACAGGGTGCCTTTTTGAATCGCAAAAGGATCTCATGTTCTGAATCCACCAGCTTGATCAGCAGTTTACTGGTAACTGGTTTTCCATATGATATTGCTACGACTGCTCAAGACAATTTACACAATTACTCTTCTTTAGCCAAAAACAGTCAGGGCGTACGCCGGTTAGGTTCAGCAGCACTGGATTGCTGCTACGTTGCAGACGGACGATTTGACGGATATTGGGAGTTGGCTGTTCAACCCTGGGATGTCGCCGCGGGGATTCTCATTGCCGAAGAAGCAGGTGCGCAGGTTACCACGGTTGAAGGAACACCTGTCTCATTGAAAAATACCCCGTCCATCCTGTGTGCTGCTCCGCAAATCCATTCTCATCTACTAAAAGAATTGAATTAGAACTGGAATTAATCCATAATTTATAAAAGGGGTTGCTCCAACGTAGTACGCTAGAATGTGAAGTATCTTGTTCTGGGAGGATGTTGACCATGAAAAAATCACCTTACGCCAACTTGATTGTAGTATTGGTAGTGATGCTGGTGGTCCAGCTTGCCTGCATGAGTAGCTCACCCACCCAACCTCCTCCACCTACCCAGGATGTGGCCGGTACAGCCAGTGCAATCCAGTCAACTTCGCAGGCAGATGCATCCATCAAGCTTTCGTTCCAGGGAACCGAGCAAGCACTACAAATGCAGGGAACGCAGGTCGCCTGGATGGGTACCCAAGCTGCCCAGGCACTCCAGGTGCCGACCGATGAACCGCCCGCGCCAATTGTGATCACCGCCGAACCTGTTGTGGTTGAACCCCAGGACTAACCTCCCACCCGATGAAGGTCCAGCTGATTATTCAGAAAAAATTAAGAATGCCAAAATTCTCTTGTATGAAGACACAAGTGATCTGGGGATTGGCCAATGGGTCGCTGAAACCTTAGATCGAATGGGATTGAAATACACGGATACCGAATCTTATTCAGGCAACTTTATGCAATATCTGGATTCAGGGACCAAATGGGACCTGATTATCATTGCGGCTGAAGATCATACTGCCATTCAGGGAGAATTCTGGGACTTGATCCTTGAGAAGGCGAACAAGAAAACCGCCATCATCGCCGAAGTCTGGTATTTAGATAACCTGGGTGGAGGAAAGATTCGAAATTTCACCAACGAATGCGGAATTTCATTTCAGAAAGATTGGGACCTGGCGGAATCCATCTATTGGTCTAAACCAGACCATGAATTATTCAATTATCCAAATACGGTCTTGCCATTACTTCACTATAATCGTTATTGGCCGATCAATGCGGGTGACCGGGTGAGAGTTCGTACCAGCGGAGATGCTGAAATTGTGGCTGGTATCACCAAATTCAGTAAGAATGATGAAGGACTTAATCACGGTCTGTATGGGCGGGCGGACGGTATTCCAAACCTTCTGTAACCACGATTTCAGACAAGACGAAGTGAAAGATCTGTGGGAGAACTACATCACCTACACCCTCACCAACCATTTCAAGGCTCTCGAAGCAGAATAAAATTTTGCCATCTCAAAGCCTAATCGATCCGTCATTGCGAGCGACCAAAGGGAGCGAAGCAATCTCCACGCCGCGGCAACCTTTCTTCACGTTCTCCTGAACTGAGAACCAAGACTTAACCGATTTGCCCATCCCAATAAGCCCCTTCCCGATAATTCTATTAACCTTGAAATAGGGTTACTTCGGGAAGGGCATGATTATTGTCTGGCAGAGTAACGGTTGTTCCTCTACCAGATGCCAACAACCTCCTTTTCTCACTATACGCAAAATTGAGGATTCATTTCCTTTGTGACCTGACTCAGCTCAGGTTACAATAGGGTCACATGGACTCATCAAATACACTCCTCACCCAACCTGAAATGGATCTAAGTGCCCTTCCGGTTGATCAAGTCATTGAAGGTGATTGCATCCAGGTAATGTCTGCCCTCCCAGCCAAATCAGTCGATCTCATCTTCGCCGATCCGCCTTATAATCTGCAGCTTGCCCAGGAACTGTGGCGCCCAAACCTGACGCTGGTGGATGCGGTCGATGACGATTGGGACAAATTTGAAAATTATGCAGCCTATGATCGCTTTACGACAGCCTGGTTAACCCAGGCCCGCCGGGTATCTGAAAAAGAATGGCACCCTGTGGGTGATCGGTTCTTATCATAACATTTATCGGGTCGGGTCAATATTGCAAGATCTGGGTTTCTGGATTCTGAATGATATTGTTTGGACAAAAACCAATCCCGATGCCAAACTTCAGGGGAGTTCGCTTTACGAATGCACATGAAACCCTCATCTGGGCACAAAAAGAACAGGGCGCGCATTATACCTTTAATCACCACGCCATGAAAGCCCTGAACGAAGACCTGCAAATGCGCAGCGATTGGTCACTATCCATCTGTTCAGGGGGTGAACGGCTCAAGAAAGATGGCAAGAAACTGCATCCCACCCAAAAACCAGAAGCACTTTTGTACCGGGTGTCTGCTTTCCAGCAGCCAGGTAGGGTGATGTTGTCCTCGATCCATTCTTTGGAACCGGTACCACCGGTGCGATGGCAAAACGCTCTGCATCGTCATTTCATTGGAATTGAACGCGACCCGGAATACGCTGCCGCCGCCCGAGAACGAATCACTGAGATCCATCAGGTCGAATTCAATCCACCCCTGTTTGTCACACCCGATCCGCGCAAAGAAGTACGGATTCCATTCGGTACCCTGGTGGAAAATGGGATGCTTCAGGCGGGTCAGTTGCTTTTCTTTGGCGAGCACGGAAAGAAGTCGCTCGCGTTCTGGCTGATGGCTCGCTGGAGTATCATGGCCAGATTGGATCCATCCATCAGATCGCCCGTCAGATTCACCAGGCGCCAGCCAATGGATGGGATTGCTGGTATTATGAAGATGCCCAATCTACACATGCGAATTTGTATTCATGAATTGCGAAAACAACTTCGACAATCTACAACCCCCGACAGGTAAAAAATGGCCACAAACAAAATTTACCCAAACCCGCTGGTCTCTCGCAGACCTATTTCCATCTGCTGATGGAGTTGAAATTGAAGCTGCTTATAAGAAATTGGATGATCTGGTGAAACAACTGGAAAGTTATAAACCGGAGTTGAATCCACAAATTTCAACTGAAAAATTCATGCAGATTCTTCAACTAGAGGAAGAAATCTCCCGGCTCGAAAGCATTTTAGGGGGGTTTGCCGGTTTATGGTTTGCGGAAGATACCCAGAACCAGGCTTCGCAAACAATGGTAGCAAAAATTGACCAGATGATGGCTGAATACGGTAACCGCGAATTATTTTTCAGCCTGTGGTGGAAGAGCCTGGAAGATGCAGATGCAGAGCGACTGATGCAATCAGCCGGTGATTACCGTTACTGGTTAGAAGAGATGCGCCATTTCAAACCGCATACCCTCACTGAGCCGGAAGAGAAAGTGATCAATATCAAGAATGTGACCGGCGTAAACGCCCTGGTTACGTTATATGATGCGATAACCAATCGTTACACATTTTCAATTGACGATTGATGGCGAAGAAAAAGAACTGACCCGCGGTGAATTGATGGTATATGCCCGCCACCATGATCCAGCGATCAGCAAAGCAGCCTACCAGGAAATGTATCGAGTGTTCGGCCAGGATGGCAACATTCTGGGACAGATGTACCAGACCCTGGTGCGCGATTGGCGTAACGAACATGTCCAATTGCGCAATTTCAAAGACCCGATTGCGGTTCGCAACCTCGGGAATGATATTCCGGATGAAGTAGTCAATACCTTACTCGAAGTGGCCAGAGAAAACGCTTCTATCTTCCACCGGTATTTCAAACTGAAAGCCCAATGGCTGGGTGTGGAGAAGCTGCAACGCTACGATATCTATGCCCCAGTGGCTAAATCAGAAAAGGCTTACCCATTCGATGATGCGGCTCACGTGGTATTTGAAGCCTTCCATGAATTCAACCCCGAATTTGAAGCGCTGGCCCGCAAAATTCCTGCAGAAAATCACCTGGACAGCGAAGTGCGGAAAGGCAAACGGTCTGGCGCTTTTTGCGCAACCATCACCCCATCCCTCACTCCCTGGGTACTGGTGAATTACCAGGGACGACCAGATGATGTCGCTACGATGGCACACGAATTAGGACACGCCATTCATTCCTTGCTGGCGAATAAACATACCTATTTCACCCAACACGCCTGCCTGCCGCTGGCTGAAACGGCATCCACCTTCGGTGAGATGATGCTGGTGGACAAGTTGCTGAAAGAAGAATCCGATGAAGCAGTCCGCAGAGATCTGCTCTTCCGCCAGGTAGATGATGCCTATGCCACCATTATGCGTCAGGCGTACTTTGCTATCTTTGAAAAGCAGGCGCATCAGCTGGTATTGGAAAACGCATCTGTTGATGAACTTGCTGCCGCGTATCTCCAAAATCTTGAAAGACCAGTTTGGAGAATTCTGTTCAAGTGAATGAGGAATTCCAATGGGAATGGGTATCCATCCCGCATATCTTCCATACACCTTTCTATGTGTACGCGTATTCCTTTGGCCAATTATTGGTTATGGCTCTCTACCGCCAATATAAAGCAGAAGGGTGAAAGCTTTAAGCCCAAATACATCAAATTACTCTCAGCCGGTGGATCAGAATCTCCGGCAAAAGTATTGGCAGAAGCTGGAATCGATTTCCATCAAAAATCTTTCTGGCAAGGCGGATTTGACGTACTTTCCGATCTGGTGAGTCAATTAGAAAAGCTTGCCCAAACCAAATCACTGATAGCAACTTATAAGCGTCCAATTTACAATTACATAGCTGAGGAGTATCCATGTATTTTGCGATTGAAGGCGTTATCGGCGTAGGAAAAACATCGCTGGCTCGTTTGCTCCAGCCTTTCTATAAATCAAATATCCTGCTTGAAGTATTCGAAGAGAATCCATTTCTATCTGATTTCTACAGTGACCGCGCCAGATACGCTTTTCAAACCCAGATCTTCTTCCTCCTCAGCCGTTATCGCCAACAAAGTTCCACTATTCCACAGGCAATGGTTAACGGTGTTGATCTAATATCCGATTACATGTTTGATAAGGACTCACTCTTTGCCCGCATCAATCTGATAGGCGATGAATTAGAAATGTACTACCGGGTGCATGAAGCACTAGCAGAAAAAATACCTGCACCTACCCTGGTGGTCTATCTACGGGCAACTACCTCAACCCTCATGCAGCGGATTGCAATGCGCGACCGGCCCGTACGAACGCCAAATGGAATGGGATTATATTGATCTGCTCAACCGGACTTACGATGATTTCTTTTTACGTCAGTACCATACCAGTCCAGTATTAACCATCGACTCAAGTAGTGTAGATTTCGTCAGTAATCCTGACGACCTTCGATCCATTGATTTAAAAATCCGACAAGCGTTAGAACTCGCTCCATTCCAACCCGGTTTACCTATGGATTGAGGATAGAATCAGAAATCGGAGATAGTGGATTACCGAGTAAAATAGAAGGAAATCGCGTTCCCAACTGACTTTTATTATCAGAACAGGTTCCGCAAAGATTTCAGGGGTATTATGCGAATAACGAAAGAAATGCTACAAAAATCTGCCCGCGATTGCGTGACCATGCGCATCAAGTCAGAAAAAGATCTGGTAGCGGCTTATCTCATTGGGTCAGCTTTATCAGATGATTTCTTACTGGGTGGCCAGGCAGATATTGATCTGGTTCTGGTGCATGCCAACCAGCCAGCAATGCAGCGAGAAATTATTCGCGTGTACGACGAAGTACACCTGGATATCATTCATCATTCCCAATCAACCTACCTGACTCCACGCGAACTTCGGGTTGACCCCTGGCTTGGATATGCAATTCAAGACCACCCTCAGCTTTTTTACGATGTGCGCCATTGGTTTGAATTTACCCAGGCGAGTGCGGGCTCTCAATTCTACCGACCAGACCACACAGCAGGGCGTGCGCGCAAGTTTTCAGAACGAGCCCGATCCATTTGGACCGAACTGCATCAGACAAAAAAAATGCACGGAGAAAGAATTGCCGCATATCTTAAAGCCCTTGCCAGCGCAGGGAATGCAATCGCTTGTTTAAGCGGTCCGCCTTTAAGCAAACGGCGTTTTTCCAAACAAATATCTTCTCGATTTGCGGCAGTCGGCCTCTCAGATATGTATGCCGGTTTTCAGGTACTATCCGGTATGAATGAAGTAAATACCGTAGATATTCAATCAATGTTGCCGGGATGGGAAAGTGCTTTTCAACTTGCCTCCAAACAAGATCCTCTCAACATTGATCTGCATCCGCTGCGGAAAGAGTATTACCTAAAAGCTGTCATGAGCGGACTGGAACAGGATGATCCCGGATCGATCAGCATGATGTTCTTGAACACCTGGACGAAAGCCGTAAATACAACTCTGTCCACAACTCCAGAGTTTGAAATTTGGCTAAAATCGATGGATCAATTCCACCTGGGGAAGGATGATTTTTCAGACCGCCTGAATGGACTGGATCATTTCTTGGATCGTCTGGAAGAATCGATTGACCGTTGGTCTCTTGAGAATGGCGCTTAGTCCTAAATCACCGGGTTTTCCCCGGTGATTTTTTTATCTCAAACCATGTGTATGTGGATAACTGCCAAATAACGGTGGATAACTCAAAAAATGTGTGGAGTATTATATCTAATTACGAAATTTCAGTACGGATCATTCGAAAATTTGGCAAAGTGAGAAATGTATAAACTCAAACATGGACATGCCAGATCTTCTCTTTCGAGATTTAGGCGAAATTGGAACTAATAAATAAATGTGATCGAGTTTTATGAATAAGTTCTGTCTAATAATATTGGGATAAACTGTGAAATGGAGTGTGGATAATAGATGGGTTATTCACCTACCCCGAGCAATTTCGATGTGAAGGGTTGTTATGAACAAGTTATTCACAATTAGAATTGTCCAAAGTATTGAAATGGAAACCCTATATAAAATCTGCTATCACATAGATACCCCTATATATAGGCATTCTTGACCAAATATCCGGATTTATCCACTTATACACAGACTCTACTAAGATTACGAATCCTTAAAATTTATATATCCTTATTGCTTGTAAACCATTCAAAATCTTGTACAATGATTAAATACTAATATAAAAAGCGTATGTACTTCAGGTCATTAACCAAAGTTGTTGAGAGGGAGATTAACATGGACATTATAAAAGTTTCCGCCAACTCCCGCACTGCTGCTGTTGCAGGAGCTATCGCAGGGGTTATGCGCGAACACCATCACGCTGAGGTACAAGCGATTGGCGCTGGAGCTGTTAATCAGGCGATCAAAGCCCTGGTACTTGCCAAGGGTTACTTAGCTGCGGATGGAATTCCGATTTTTTGCATTCCTGAATTTGTGGATGTTGAGATTGATGGAAAGGTTAGAACTGCGATCAAGTTGGTAGTTGATCCTATTGCAGAAAAAGTCTAAGTTAAATTTCGTTTTCAAAAAACTGAACCATTTCTTTGCCTGTTAGTTTATCGATCACTTTCGAGGCGATTAATTCAAGGTGTTCTGGACGCATCACAAAATCTAAATCATCAGCTGGAACCGTCAACACCGGGCATTGGGTAAATTCATTAATCCAGCGCTCGTATAAATCATTTAAGTCTTTCCAAATATTCAGTTGGAATACCTTTTTCGTAGTCTCTATCTCTTAAACTGATTCTCTTCTGTAAGATTGGTACTGAAGCCCGTAAATAGATGACCAGATCAGGTGCAGGTAAGAAGGACAGCAGAGTCTGGTATAAGTCACAATAGGTCTGAAAATCACGCTCGACAATATAGCCCTGCTCAAATAAATTTCTGGCAAATATTTCAGCATCCTCATACACGCTGCGGTCCTGAATGACAGATTCGTCCAATTGTGAGATCATACGATGCATTTTCAGTCGATGACCCAGGAAATAAATTTGCGAATGGAATGCCCATGATTTCATATCTGCATAGAAATCACTGATATAAGGATTTTGAGCAATGGGTTCGTAAAATGGATGCCAGTCGATTTTTTTGCTGAGTAGATCGACCAGGGAAGTTTTTCCCACTCCAATATTCCCCGCAACCACAATGAATTTTTTCATCAAGTCGATTATAGCATCCAGAGTTAAAGCTCGGAATATAATTTAAGGTAACCAATCTCATTGGAATAATTTATATTATTGGAGGTGGGTAATGACTGACCAGAAAATCAGTTTACCGTGGGGAGAATCTGAAATAAATCTCAATCTACCCTCAGACTGGAAAATAATCGGAATATTCGATCCGGCCTCCCAACCTGCTGTAAGTGAATCTGAAAGCAGAAATCGTTCAAGGCGATTACTCATCCCATTCAAGCTGATACTCTACGGAAAGTAGGAATCTGTTCGGAAAAAAAGTGGTGGTGGTCATAGATGATATCAGCCGTCCAACACCGGTGAAAGAGATATTTCCGATTGTTCTGGCTGAATTAATAACTGCCGGTGCAAAGAATGAGAATATCACCATCATTCCTGCATTAGGGGTCCATCGTGGAATGGAACTGCAGGAGATTCTAGCTCGAACCGGGTTAGCACGTTTGGATGGAATCAACTGGGAAAACCCGGACGCGGATAATCAGGAACTCCAGCAATTTTTAGGGACTACCAGCCGCGGCACACCGGTATGGATCAACCGGACTGCTGCCAACGCAGATTTGATTATCTCGATCGGGTGTATTGAGCCCCATATCATCGCCAGCTTTGGCGGTGGATATAAAAATATCTTGCCCGGCATTGCGGCCAGAATTTCCATTGCTCATAATCATGCGCTCAATTGCCAACCCGATACGTTTAATATGGTTGGTCAACCAATCGATCAACAATCCAATGAGACAAGACCTGGAAGAAGGCGGAAAGATGCTAAAACCGCAGGTTTTTGTCATCAATGCAATTCTGGATAATCACCAACAAGTAGTGCGAATTGTCGCCGGTGATCCGATTGCAGCCCACAGGGAAGGTGTACGGGTGAGTGCGGGTTTGTACGGAGTAAACATTCCAGCCAAAGCAGATATCGTCATCACCGATTCTCACCCGATGGATTCCGACCTACGTCAGGGAGTAAAGGCGCTGGCGAATACGGTACGTGCCCTCAAACCAGGTGGGGTGCTGATCACCCTGGTCAAAGCTAATGAAGGGGTGGGGGTATTTGGTCTGGCCAATAAAAAACTTCCGCTAGGAAAGAAAGCCCTCCACCTGCTGGCTCCGGTGATTTTACCGCTTGTGAAGAAATTGAAATTGAAAGGAATGGGTGAAGAAGACCGATTCTTTCCTGTACTTTGCCCTGCAGGCCATGCGGATGGGACATTTGCTCCTCTATGCTCCAACCATTCCAGACGCTATTCACCCTAATTTGCCATTTGTTACCTTTATTCCATCGCCAGAAGAATGCATTCAATTTGCTGCGAAACACACCCCCAAAAATCCCACCGTTCTTATCTTCCCGAATGGTGGAATCACCTATCCTATTTTGTAGGTATTGAAAGTAATGTTAGAGGAGGTTGGGTATGGGCAAAAGAATTTCAGAATATTGACTTCAATTACTCTGTATTCATCCAAACATAATGACCAGATAAAACATTTTCCGAAACAAAAAAAGCCGCCTGATAATCAGGCGGCTCTTTTAATCCATCGAATTACGCAGGGTGGGGAGCTTCGGTCGGGCAGACTGATGCACAGGTGCCACAATCGGAGCATTTGGCCGCGTCGATTTCATAGATGGTGTCACCCTGGGAAATCGCGTTTTCCGGGCATTCAGGTTCGCATGCACCACAAGAGATACACTCATCAGCTAATAACGTAAGCCATTTGACATTTCCTTTCAATTGTTTTTATTCGAACGTACTTTACAATAACATAAGGCCTGCACCCGTGTCAATAGTCGATTGTCAATCTGCAACCGGCTATATGTCATAATCTACTTTTTCAATTCCACCGGGATATTTCGAATATAACTCCAATATTTTCAATACTACTTCCACTGATTTTTCCATAGAAGCGGGTGGAATGTATTCATATTTTCCATGATAATTATGCCCGCCGGTAAAGATATTTGGAGTTGGTAATCCCATATAAGATAATCGGGCTCCATCTGTACCGCCCCGGATGGGTCCGATCTTGGGGGTAACACCGCATTGAATACATCGCTTCTCGGGCTGTCTCCACAATATGAATGCTGGGCAGAATCACTTCCTTCATATTCTGGTATTGATCAACCATATCCACTGTAATCCGTTCCGCGCCCAGACTCTGGTTGATGAATCGCACTGCTTCCATGAACAAGGCTTTTCTTATGTTCAAATTTCTTGCGGTCATGGTCGCGGATGATGTAAGCTATTTTCGTCTCTTCGGTTTCGCCGTGGAATTCCGTCAAGTGATAGAAACCTTCATAGCCCTGGGTATATTCCGGGCGTTCGGCGGCAGGCAGCATAGCGTGAAAACGAATTGCCACTTCAATCGCATTCACCATCTGATCTTTGGCGCTGCCCGGATGAACACTTCTCCCCTGAATGTGTACCCGCGCCATGGCTGCATTGAAGCATTCGTATTCCAACTCGCCAATCTCACCGCCATCAATCGTATAAGCAAAATCGGCGTTGAATTTCTCCACATTGAATGATTCCGTTCCTCGTCCTACTTCTTCATCCGGAGTGAAACCGATTCGGATTTTGCCATGTTCAATTTGCGGATTTTGCAGAAGCGTGGCTGCTACAGTCATAATGACTGCTACCCCCGCTTTATCGTCTGCTCCAAGCAGGGTATTACCATCCGTGGTGATCAAGACTCTGTCCAACATATTTTAATAATTCGGGAAATTCAGCCGGTGAAAGGACAACGTTTTTTTCTGCATTAAGGACAATCGGTTCGCCATTATAGGATTGAATGATCTGAGGATTTACCCCTTCGCCGCTGATCTCGTAACTGGTGTCCATATGGGCAATTAACCCGATGGTCGGGATTTTTCGGCTCGTGGTAGCCGGAATGGTGCCGTAGATATAGCACTTTTCGTCCAGCTCCACATCTTGAATTCCGATAGATTTCATTTCAGCAACCAACAACTTGGCCAGATCGAATTGGACGGGCGTGCTGGGTGACGTGGTGGAATCTGAGATCAGAGCGGGTATTCACTTTTACATATCTTAAGAAGCGATCAACTACATCAGACATGGTTAACTCCTGGATTGGAAAAGATTCAGATACATTCATAACGACTCATTCCCATTATAAAAGGATATTCCACGGTTTAGTATCGCTCCATCCATACCTGTTGGCCATCGGTTGCAATTTTCAACCGCTGCATCGATCCGAGGGAAAGATTCGATCCAACCTGATCCTGTCCGGGTAATTATTACCTGAGGCGAGCAACTGCATTTCTTCTGGTTCTGAGTCTTCGAACAAAATCACATTTCCCCTACACAAATTCCGCACCTGGACTTTCCAGCCGGGTCAGACAGGAAGCGAAAAATCCTTGTAATCGCAGATAAGCAGATCCATTCAAATAATTCCAGGATAACATCCTGATCCAACACGAGCTGATCTCCGGCGTTGAGTTGAATTGGCGCGATTCCCGTTCGCAAGATCGCCATGCTCGTATTGAGTGGATATAGATTTGCTGCAACCTGGAATTGGTTCATCAGATCAATTATAACCTGACACTGATTTTTGATCTATCTGGCAGGATGACTGCATCCAGTTGACGATTCACGATCGGCATCAATGGATCCAGGAAATAGAGGGTCTGATTGGCGCTCTCCGCGGCTCGCAGCAGGATTCGACTACCCGTTGGAGTTTGAATCAATATCACACCTGGATTGGTTCCGCCCTGGATTTGTACCACCAGGTTTGCCATCTGGCAAGCGATAAAAGGAATTCAACAAAAGAAAATTTACCAATACCAGACTGGTTAGCACCAGGATCGGTTTCAGCTGAGATTTTGGCCACGAATATCTTTTTCCACACTTGTGGTACTGCGCGTAAAAGGATAAGCAAAAAAACCCATCCGGCTGCCAGGCCCATTGAAACTGGAAAATGTCTGAATATTTCCAAGCCTGGTTCCAGCAGCCCATTCCACAATTTGGATGGTGATGTAGCTAAACGGAACGCTGAGATATGCCAAAATATTTCCGAGCGGGAAAAAAATCCACGAGGTCAGAAGAGACAAACCTGAGGTGATCATCAGCAGAGGTTGAAATGGCAGTACGAGTGGATTTGCAATAAAGGTAGCGAGCGGAAGATTATGAAAATGGTACAACAAGAGGGGAAAGGTCAGACACCTGCGCAGCAAGCGTATATAAAACATACTCACTAAATCCGCTGGCAACTTTTTCACTCCATCCTGCGGGGAGGATTTTTGCGAACCAGGCCTACCGTTTTCTCATGCAGGTAAGATGCATACATTACCAGTCCGAGCGTCGCAGCAAATGATAATTGAAAGCTGATGCTCTTTAGCAAAAATGGATTGAGAACCAGCATACAACCGGCTGTGAAATAAGCTGCATTGAGACCGCTATTTTTTCTTCCAATCAAAACACCAATCATGGATATACTGCCCATGATCGCCGCTCGGACCACCGAAGGGCTCGCTCCCACCAGAATGGTGTAAACCGCTATCAAGACTATCGAAGTCAGTGTTCCACGCCATTTTCCCAGCAACCCCCCAAACAGACAGTACAACCAACGAGCTGACGATTGCCACATTAAATCCTGAAATTGCGATCAAATGGGTTGTTCCGCTTTTTTTGAATGCTGAGTATACATCTTCAGGAATATCCGAATCATCTCCCAGGAGAATCCCTTTGATCAGACGCAGATTCTGGCATAGGGTACAACTTGCCGATCAAATCAAGCGATTTATTCTTAAATTGATACAAATAACTGATATAGATCAAACCGATTTTGGGGTTGAATATCCTGAACGACCGGATAATACAAGATCGAAAAAATCTTCTGACCGGCCAGATAATCTCGATACGAAAAATCATCAAAATCAGCAGGAGTCACCGGATCACCCCTCAAGGTAACCTGATCTCCATATTGAATATCGTAACTTGCAGGCAGAAAAACCAGCACCGTCTCATGGGTTGGATACGAATCACTTCCGTCAAACTGAAATTGGCTTGCTTGTACCTTCACCAGGGTAGTTTTTTCTCGCTCATCCGGTGGTTCAACGACCTTTCCAGAGAGGGTGATATACCCTTTCGGCTGGTTTTGAGAATAAATCGTATTCGTCTCACCGGGCAGATGGAACTGGTAGACCCACATACCCGCCACCACAAACACAGGCAGCAGAAATAACGGCAAACGGGTGTTTGGGAGAAAACGGTAGAAAAACCCCGAACCTGGAAAAGTTTTCTTACGAAGGCGCAGAAGGATGAGAATTCCTGTCGCTAGAACCACCCACAGGGACACCCACTTCCATCCAGGTGAGGAGAATCCCTGGAGAGCCAGGATGATTCCGGTGATCAAGCAGGATGAAATCCAGAAGAATGGCATAGAGTTACGGAAACAAACAAATTAGCGGATTTTTGGTATGAACATGGGCACTTGCTGCTGGTACGCCCGGTATTCTGGATATTTTAAAACCAATTTACGTTCTTCAAAAATGGAACCGATCAGGATATATACCGTAATAGAGAAAAAGAAAGCCAGTAGATTGCTGGTCATGACGGGAAAGAGCCACATCAGTACCAACCCCAGGGAATAAATCGGGTGCCTGACAGATCGATACAACCCAGTAACAATCAGCGGTTCAGTGTCTTCTTTTCCTTTCAATGCTTGTGAGATTCCAAGAAATCCAAAATTGTCCGTTTGACGGACTCCTACAAAGAGAAGGAATACCACCCCAAGTTGGACAAGCAGAGTGAAATACAGGATCGGAGCAGGTATTTTATATAGTAGTCGGTCAGGCAATGAAAGCAGAAGGTAACCAAGCGGCATCAATGTGATGGTTGCGAAAATTGAATAGATCAATCGATAATAACGTTCCATGCCGGGCATCCACGCAAACAACCAATTCTTGAAGCGGATACTAGCCAACCAGGAATGTCCAAGCCCATACAGGAAGAATCCGAGAACAATAATCGCGAAAGATGAAATCCACATGCAATGATTATACTCATCCTCCGAACGAAGAACCTGAATTGTACATGGGTATAATTAGGGCATGCGCAACAAATTCCAACTGATCCTGATGATTTTGGGTGGTCTTTTCCTTCTCACCGCTGGCTTATACTGGCTGTTCATGCCACGAGTTGTATCTACCCAGCCATTTGATAGTGAAACCCAGGTTTTACCTTCCACAAAGATCGAAGTGGAATTTTCGCAGCCGATAGCCCCAAGACCAAATTTTGACTATCTCATTTTCGAGCCACAGGTACCAGGTGCGTATCAAGTGGACGGACGAACACTCACTTTTTCACCTGATGCCGGATTCAAACCTGATGAAACCGTACAGGTGGCAGTCAATCCGTTACTGAAATCCACTCTGGGGATTCCCATTGCCCAACCTCCCTCCTGGTCTTTTCAAATCAAACATCCCTGGCTGCTGTATCTGTTGGACACCATCGGAAGGGTGGAACTATATCAAATTGATCCGGATGGTTTAGAAGCTGAAAGATTAATCGATACCAACCAAAGTATCATAGATTATTCAATCTCTTCATCCCGCGATATGGTTTTTTACGCCGCAGAATCAGGTTCAGATACTGTGATTGAATTATTTGATCTGAAGACGCAAGACAATACGATTCTCTATACCTGTAAGAACAAATTGTGCAGTATGCCATTGTTATCACCAGATCAGAAGTTCATTACCTTTACAGTCAATTCATCCCCACAAAATCTTAATCCTTCCGCCAGTCAAGTAATGCTGCTCAGCTTGAACGATTTATCTGTATTCGGGAATCCTATCCCTGTATCTGGTAATGATCATCCAACCAGAGACCCCGCCTGGTCAAATAACGGGTGGGTGGTGTATTACGATGAGACTGAGAAGGCGTACGGTTTCTATCATCCCGCTACCGGGAAGAGATTGACTTACGAACATGATACCGGAGAGATTGGAACCTGGTCTCCAAATGGCGCAATGTTTGTTTTCCCAAAAATCATCTACCCACCAGATGCTGCCAGCGCAGTGGCTGCATATTCCAGCCAACTGGTTGGATTTTCACCTGAAACAGGAGAAGAACAATTTATCACACGGAACGACACCACTGAAGATGTCCAACCAGTCTACTCGCCAGACGGAAATTGGATTGTTTTTGCTCGAAAATACCTGACTGCGTCCCAGTGGACACCAGGCAGACAGATTTGGTTAGTTCGCTCTGACGGAAATAATCCCCGTGCGATGACTAACAGTGAAAATAATAACCATCTCGGCTTCACTTGGAGCCCTGATGGTAAATACATCGCCTACTTACGCTTTAATACCGCTTCTTATAACCAATCCAGAGAAGTTTGGATGATGGATAGTAAGACTGGCATCACCCAGAAAATTCTCATCAATGGCTATCGCCTGGATTGGCTGCCGTAATCCATCAGTAAGGTTTTCAATACACGGTCTCTCTAGAATATCAGAACAGATTACTCAGATGTAAGAAGTTCTTTAAGACGGGGATGGTCCCGATAGAAGCCCCGATATCCTTCCGGAAGCATCGCGGCGATTCGGCACATGATTTCATCCGTATTCCGTGCCAGACCTTCGTCGCGATTATTCCTTTCCACCGGGGGCAATGTGAAGGCTGGTCCAAATTTTGCGTAGATGGTGGGCTTTTGAAATGCACGAATTTTCTGCATTGCAGATTCAGTGCCATACAATGCTACTGGTAAAACCGGAACATTCGCTTTTTCAGCAAGTAACGCTACTCCCGATTTAGCTTCAATCAATTCACCGATCCGGCTACGGGTTCCTTCCGGTGCAATTCCCAGCAGACCACCCGCGCGGATACGAGCCAGGCCAGCGCGAATTGCCTGAAAATCTGCAATCTCGCGGTTGATCCAGATAGAATCTGATACATGGACGAATAGTGCAAACAGTGGATTTAATTTATATTTATCAGCTACCAAGGCGCTCAGATCTGGCCGGTCCACGAGGATGAAAATGAATGGTGTATCGATCCGGCTTAGATGGTTGGTCGCCAGAATACACCCACCCGTGGGTGGAATATTCTCTAACCCTTCCACTTGTATCACGGTGAGAGAATTGAACACCCAGGCAGCAAATCTCTTTAGATTGGTTCTGCTTATAATCACCAGATCATCCTTTAAAAATATTCCAGATTGAATTAGATTTTACCCAGTCTAACATGATCTTGCAATTATTAAAATAAACAGGAGCCGGGTTTCACCGACTCCTGATCTGTGAATTAATTTTCTACTTGATTGAGTCGGTTTTGGTTTCGGGTTTTGCTCTACTCTTAACTACTTCGTAAATTGCAGGCAATGCAGAAATGATGATAATTGCAAAGATCACAAATGAGAAGTTTTCTTTGACGAATGGTAAATTGCCAAAGAAGTATCCACCGAATGTGAATAATGCTGTCCAGATGACACCACCAAAGAAGTTGTAACTGATGAAGTGCCAGTACGACATCTTTCCAATCCCGGCCACAAATGGGGCAAAGGTGCGGATGATCGGAATAAACCTGGCAAGGAAAATGGTGATACCGCCATGTTTTTCGTAAAACGCGTGAGTCCGATCAAGGTATTCTTTTTTCAGAAACCTGGATTTGCTATTAAATGCTTTGGGTCCGATAAATTTACCAATTTCATAGTTGACAGTATCTCCAACCACAGCGGCAATTGCCAATAGAACCCAGAGCAGCCCAATATTTAAGGTGCTGCCTTCCAATGCAACCAGAGATCCGGCAGCGAAGAGCAATGAGTCTCCGGGCAAGAAGGGAGTGACAACCAAACCGGTTTCCATAAAAATAACTGCAAACAGTATTAAATAGGTCCAGTTACCTGTGTCAGCAATAATTTCTGCCAGGTGAACATCCATGTGCAGAATGAAATCGATTAGGAATTTGATTATTTCCATTGTTATCCTTTACATTTCAGCTAATTATCCGAATCAGATGGGCATTATAGCATGAAACAGTATCAATTATTTTCACCTATCTACTTCAACGGGATTTCTAGAGGAATCACAAATCGGCGTCGTATGCCGACTAAACTCAAGAAAATTGCAAGACTGATCAGAAGCATCAGCCACGGCGAAACCACTTCGATAGCGTCCCAGAAAGGAGTCTCTTGTAGCCTGAGAGAAACCAGAGATACCATAAAGAATGGCAATTGAATTCCAGACTCCATGGATGATGACCGCGATCAGGTAATAGCGCAGCCAGGCGAAAAAGTTCTTCTTTTCCACCGCAATGCCGAATCCCATCCCAACCAAAGCAGTCGCAAACATATGCAGCAAACCTGTCCCAGCCCGGGTGACTACAACCACAAGCCAGTCTGCTGGATCAGATTGTAAAGCGCTCAGAATTGTCTCAAAAAATGCAAAAGCTGCACCACATACCAATCCGTAAATAAACCCATCTCTGGCAGTGATCTGCCGTCTCAAAATCAAAAGGGCAAGCGGTTTAACAGCTTCCTCGATCAATGGAGTAGAGATCGAAAAGAAAACGAGCATAACCAGAACCGTTAGAGGAGATTGCAAATATACGCCCAGAAATGCCTGCAATTGCTCAGTGCTCATCTCAAGGGCGATTACCTGGTCAGCCAAGTCTTGGAAAAATGTCGCTAAATCCGGATTCATCATGAGATAGACGACACCCAATCCAATTACACCGACCAAAATCACGCCTTCAAGCATGATGCTAATCGCAGGTGCAGCAACTAATGACAGGTTGAATAAACCGGATACTCGGCTGCGGGAAAGGATGCCAAATCCGCGTAAGCTAAACCATAAGATGAAGAGGATAGGCAATAAGACCGCGAAGAAATGTGCCACCGGGAATACAAAGGTACGGGTCAAGCTTTCTATTGGCAAATACCTACCTGCAGCCAGACTTATCACCCAACCCAACCCGATGAATACACCAGGTTTCCAATCTTTGATCTCAAAAAGAAATTGGTCACTTCCACGCAGGTGTTGCCAGGCAGAGAAAGCGGATGGAAGGAAGACAATACCAAAGGCGAAGATGATGAATGATAACGTGATCGCATCCGCATTGACGACAAAACTTTCTTTTAACCAGAGCAGCCTCACCACCACAACTGCCAGAAGCAAGATACTCAGTCCGGTTGAAAGCAACACAGCCAGACTGCTTAGTATCAATTGAAGCAGGCTAGCTGTGTTGCGTTTTGGCGTTTCTTGCAGAGGAATCACTCTTCAACTATTCGGATGTTCAGGATAGGTTCGCCTTCTGCAACCATACTCTCGAGCACATCCATTCCCTGGCTGATTTCTCCAATAATAGAATAATGACCATTCAGGTCAGGCGCAGCTTCCATGGCAATAAAAAATTGGCTGCCATTGATCATCCCCACCACGCCTTTATGATCAAACTCCAATCCAGAGGCTTCAGGCGTCAGCGTATACCATCCCTGATTTATCTGATTTCCGGCCAGGATGAATTTTAATTGTTTGGTAGCCTCATCCCGAATGACCCTAAAGAAATTCTGATCTTTGTACCAATCACGCTGACTCATATACGCAAAGGCATTTACTGCCGTAGGGGAATCTTGCGAAGCCAGTTTGACCTCAATTTCGCCATTTCGGGTTTCAATCACTGCTGTATAAGATTTATTCTGATCCAAAACGGTTGGCGGACATTCTGAATAGGCTTGAGGTTTTGCCTTTAATGATTCTATCAATTGCTGCATGTTTGCCTGGTCAACACCCTGCCACTGCATCCCATTTACGATCACAAACGGAGTACCGGTTACTCCTTCAGCAGTACCAAAATCTGTCTGATTGACGATTTTCAGGTTCACTGCCGAGCTATCCATATCAGAGGCAAATTGATTCAAATCTAATCCGAGCGAGGTCGCAGAATCATTCAAGAAAGATTGCACACCCTGCTCATCGAGATTAGACCAGCTATCCTGGTTTTGAAAGAGGATGTCCTGATATTCCCAGAATTTTCCCTGCAACCCTGCTGCTTCTGCTGCCCGAGCTGAAATCTGAGCATATGGATGAAAAGACAAGGGAAAATGTCTGAATACTACTTTTATATCATCAGGATATTGCTGAAGTAAATCTTTCAATACGTTTGTAAATTGTGCGCAATACGGGCACTGGAAATCGCTGTATTCAATAATCGTGATAGGAGCAGCTGGATTCCCTTTTACCCAGTCGTCAGCTTGCGCCGTTGATTGGAATGCCCGGCAACTTACCGCTGAAGTTGGGATTGGAGCACTAGCTGGTTCTGCGGTGGCAGGGACTACTGCGGGGGTCTCTTGTTTAGGTGCCTGCTCGGTGACAAATTGGGGCATGGTGGTTGCAGGCGCGCATCCTGCGGCACCTGCTAGTAAGAATAATAGGCTGATACCGGTGATTATTTTTTTCATGAAGGCTTTTCCTCAGAACGTATGGATTGGATCCTGGCAAAAACAAGATCGAGTAGTTGAGTTTGAATTATTTCTTTTGAATGACTGGCATCGATGGTGAACCACCGCCCGGATGAATCTTGTGATAGCTGATGGTATCCCTCTCGTACACGGCGGTGAAACTCAAGATCGTAATCATCCAACCGATTCCACTCCCCACCGCTGCACAATCTACGTTTCAACCCTTCTTCTGCATCCAGATCAAGCAACAACGTGATATCTGGAACAAGGTTCCCAGTAGTAAAGTTGAGCAGCTGCTGTAAGAATTTCAGATCAGTTTGGTGTCCGTATCCCTGGTAAGCCATCGTGGAATCTGAGTAACGGTCACAGATCACAATTTTGCCGGCAGCTAAAGCAGGGCGGATGAGCTGTTCTACATGTTGTGCTCTGGAAGCCTGAAACAATAGAATCTCAGTCCGCGGATGCATGCCTTTGTTAGACATATCCATAATGACATGCCGGATTTGTTCGCTGATCTCTGTGCCACCTGGTTCGCGGGTAGTTACGACATCAAATCCCTTACTTCGAAGTGCTTCTGCCAGGGGTTGTATCTGACAGGTCTTTCCGCAGCCATCAGGCCCTTCCAGTGTGATGAAGATTCCACTCATTCCCGGTAAATCCTCACTCTCCGATAAGGTTCCCGTCCGTATGATTGCGAGATCAACTCTGCTTTCTTTGCCAGTTCATGCTGCATACGGCGGACTGAGGACGCGGCAGGAGCAAGATCCATATACCGCTCTCCATTAAGTACGGCTTCGATGGCTGCTTGA
Source organism: uncultured Chloroflexia bacterium (assembly GCA_963818305.1). Classification (GTDB taxonomy): domain Bacteria; phylum Chloroflexota; class Anaerolineae; order Anaerolineales; family Anaerolineaceae; genus DAIOEK01. The sequence goes on along the minus strand of CAWFRQ010000008.1, from coordinate 204,741 downwards.
GCCTGTTGGATAGCTCCATCCAGGTTCTGATCTTGAATAGCATCTTCCGACAGGTTAAAAATATCTGCCAGGAATTGCTCAATTTGGCTGACCGTATTAGCCCGCAAGACATAGATGGGCATTCCTCTTGCTTCCGCATCAATGATGGTTGCCTGTCGGTTACGGTAGTACGATCGCAAGGTGATGAGACTCTGGGCATCCATGATGTCCCGAACTACAATTACTGGAACACCTAGCCGCTTAGCAGCTTGTTGCAAACGGTTTCTGGCAACACCATATGGATAAATACGAATAGGTTGTGACCTTTTTCCTACCATCTGCATATCGTCTGGATGATCGTCTACGACATGGCCTACAGGATCGGTCAACGGTGTTTGGTTTTGTGACCGCCGGTATCCCTGGCTGCCAACCTGACCGCCAAAGGATTCCATCTTTCGGGGTGTCCGAGTGCCAGCTTGCGGTGTAGGGGCAGGGGCAGATTTTTCAATTTTAATTTCCCCAGATTCATCTCGATATCGGATTTCTGGGGGCAGTGGATATCCACGAACCAGACCATCCACGGCTGCCGCTACATCTGAATGGACAGCAACCTTATCTCGATCGATCAATTCAATCAACACATCAAAAGTTGGTGGAGCCCGTCTTTCTAGTACGGTTTTCTGGGTTCCACGTCGGCGGGCTTCTTCATCAGAAAGGGTGACTGATTCGATTCCGCCAATCAGGTCTGAGAGGGTTGGGTTCAATAGCAAGTTCTCGAGCGAACGACCGTGCGCGGTACCAATCAACTGTACGCCGCGTTCGGCGATCGTTCTGGCAGCTGCGGCTTCCAATTCTCGGCCAATTTCGTCAATCACAATCACTTCCGGGTTGTGGTTTTCTACCGCTTCAATCATGACTTCATGTTGTAAGGAGGGAGTAGCGACCTGCATTCGGCGCGCCCTACCTACCGCTGGGTGGGGAACATCTCCATCTCCGCCAATTTCATTCGAGGTATCTACAATAATTACCCGACTCTTTTCAGCCATCATACGGGCAGCTTCCCGCAACATGGTGGTTTTTCCGATTCCCGGTTTACCCAGTAATAGGATACTTTTTCCAGACTCGATTAAATCCTGAATGATATCGATGGTTCCGTACACTGCCCGACCAACCCGGCAAGTAAGCCCAACGATATGACCTCTTCTATTACGGATGCCGGAAATTCGGTGGAGGGTACGTTCCAATCCGGCCCGGTTATCTGCATCAAAATCGCCAATCCGTTCCACTACAAAGTTAATTTCCTGGTGAGTCACTTCTGCTTCAAACAAAGGTATCTCACCGGAAACAAAACGGGCACTGGGCTGGCGGCCAAGATCTAAGATGATTTCGATCAGTTGATCACTATTATCCAGGCGAGTCACGGCAGAGGTAATGGCTGGCGGTAATACGCCCATCAAGATATTGAGATCATCTGTAATTCTGCGTTGTGTCATAGGACTTCCTGTTTTATTTCACTGTGAGCTACCGAAGCTTTGCTTGGGCTTTTCTCAAAGGCAGGTACTCCAACCGGCAGCGATACCTTTTGAAGCAGCGCCAGATGTTTTACCATTAATGCCTGGCGCGGACTGGCGAGTACGGGTAGTTCTTCTAATGCCGATTCAATCCACGCCTGGTAAGATCGCACACAGATTGAAACGGTCTTTGGCGATTTTTGTTGAAGTTGGTTCAACAGATCGCATAATATCAGATCCACATGTTCCGCTTCGGGATGAATATAAGGTTGAACCCAGACTCCTTCAGATCCCTGGATGATATCTGCATAACCAATCAGATTACAATCAGATCTACAAACCCAACCAGCCACTTTTTTATCGAATACATTTTCAACTGGCTGTACGAGTGCGGGAATTAGCAATTGGCAAAGCCCGCGTATCGCGATCTGATCCCGATCTACTGCCGGAGACCAGAGGAGGGTGTTTTCTGTAGGTATCTGGATGGTTGACCCGGGTTTGAACTTCCATACCCTTTGCCATGAATAAACAGAAAAACCAGCCCCTTTAAATGTGTCAAATGAGTTGGAATGTTCGTCGGTTTCAACCAAAAAGTGAAATGTTCCCCACCGTCCAGCCTGGTCGATTAAAAATTCGAGCAGGGGCTGGAAATGCTCTGAGTTTATTCCTCTACCAGGTGAGATGAAAGAGAGGTTGCTCGAACGGGAGTTCCCGGTATGGGTCACCTGTCCGGTGAGAAGGATTTTTGAATCCTGTTCCACCAAAGCAGTGTAAACACCTTTAGCCGGGTTGAGGTAATCTAAAAAAGCACGCGCCCGCAATGGATTGCCGCGCGTGATTTGTTGTATTGTGTCAAAGGAAACGCACCTGATTGCGCAAGCTGTGCAGTGTCGGTAAATCGAGTAGATCGACTGATCGAATAGTTATTTTGACATCTCCACAAAATACTGGTGAAAACGGTTGTCGCCGGTCAATTCCGGATGAAAGGCAGTTGCCAGTAATTTCCCTTGCCGGGCTGCCACTATTTTTCCGTTTTCCAATTTGGATAAAATCTCCACGCCTGGTCCGGCAGATTCGATGAGTGGCGCGCGGATAAATACCGCATGGTAGGGTTGGTTCTCTGGCGAAAACGAATGAATGGCTGCAATGTTCAAATCAATTTCAAAGCTATCAATCTGCCGGCCAAAAGCATTCCGTTCAACTGTAATGTCCATCAATTCAAGCAAGGGTTGGCTACGCTTGGCATCTTTGGAAAGAAAAATGGCGCCCGCACAGGTTCCCCAGATCGGTTTCTCAGCACCAAATCTTTTTAGTGGTTCTATGAGTCCGAAATCGACTGCCAACTTTCCGATGGTGGTTGATTCTCCACCTGGAATGATTAACCCGTCAAGTTGATCCAGCTGATTTGCTAACCGTACTTCACGGGTTACAACTCCTATTTTTTCAAGCGCGGTCTGGTGTTCTTTAAAATCACCCTGCAGTGCGAGCACACCTATGGTTGTCATGTAACCGCTTACCAACCTCTCGTGGCAATCAATTCGTTTTCGGGGATCGCTGAAATCTGGCGGCCAACCATTGGTTCGCCCAAATTCTTGCTGACTTCAGCCAAAATCTTAGGATCATTGTAGTGTGTAGTCGCTTTCACAATTGCAGCAGCCCGTTTGGCCGGGTCACCTGATTTGAAGATACCTGAGCCTACGAAGACACCATCCACACCCAATTGCATCATTAAAGCCGCATCCGCAGGAGTGGCAAGACCACCGGCAGCAAAGTTGACAACCGGTAAACGACCTAATTGTTTGGTCTCTAAAACCAGCTCAAACGGGGCGCCAATCTCTTTTGCATACGCCATTAACTCTTCAACAGGTTTATTCTGTAATTCGCGGATAGCGCCCAGCACGGATCTACCATGTCGAACGGCTTCGACCACATCCCCGGTACCTGCTTCGCCCTTCGTGCGGATCATAGCAGCACCTTCCCCGATACGACGTAAGGCTTCACCCAAATTGCGGCATCCGCATACAAAAGGGACCTTGAAGGAATGTTTGTAAATATGGTGGGCTTCATCGGCCGGGGTAAGCACCTCAGATTCGTCAATGTAGTCGATACCAAGAGATTCAAGTATTTGCGCTTCGACAAAATGCCCGATTCGACATTTTGCCATCACCGGAATGGTCACAGAATCCATTATTTTTAAAATTAACTCCGGGTCGCTCATACGGGCAACTCCGCCATTGGCGCGGATGTCGGCCGGAACCCGTTCTAATGCCATCACGGCGCAGGCTCCGGCATCTTCTGCAATTTTGGCGTGATCCGGTGTGACCACATCCATAATCACACCGCCCTTTAACATCTGAGCCAAGCCCTTCTTCACTGCAAAAGTTGCTGTTGTCTGTCCTTCCATTCTGGCCTCCTGAAAGCTGATAATTCTTTAAGATTCTACCACGCCATGACCGATGCGCAAGCCAGCCCGACAAGGGTTGCTCGGGTTTGATAATGAGCGTAAATCTGGATGTTATCGTTCCAAACCTTAGAAAGATCAATATGGTTGAAAATCATACAAAAAAGATACAAACAGTATACAAATACTGTTAATGTGTATTTTGATATTGCTATACTTATAACTATAAGATTAATCCAATAGGGAGGAAGTTGAAATGACAGTTCAGATCGCCACCGACAGCACTTGTGATCTACCTGAACACTTGATTCAAGTCACTGCAATATTAAGGTTGTTCCTTGCTATGTCCATTTTAATGGTAAGAGTTACCGCGATGGGGTGGATCTGACGCGCGACGAATTTTATCAATTGTTGTCTGTGAAGCAGAACCTACCTACCACTGCTGCTCCGGGAACACAGGCATACACAGAAGTATTTTCTCCGATTCTGGAAAGCAGTACCGATTCTATCCTTAGTATTCATATATCCAGTCGCCTAAGTAATATTTATAACTCAGCTATACTGGCTGCTCAAACCCTTGATCCAACCCGGATCCACGTATTTGATTCGGGAAACCTGTCCTTAAGTTCTGGAATGATGGTTGCGCGGGCAGCCATGGCAGCCAAGGAAGGGAAGTCTCTGGCAGAGATTCTGGAGCTACTTGATGATTTACGAACCCGGACATACTCTTATGCCCGGTTAGATACCCTGGAGTACTTGCGTCGGGGCGGACGACTGAATGATATCGGTCAGGGAATAGCCAGCATGCTTGAAATCAAACCCATTATGAAGATGAATCAAGGGAAACCTCAGATGGAAATTGTGCGCACACGCCGTAGGGCAGATCAGCGAGTAGTGGAATTAGTCCAAGAACTCGGCGATCTGGAACAGATTGGTTTTGTGCATGCAAATGCTCAGCGAGATGTGGAAAACCTGATCCAGACTGTTCGCCCAATGATTCCATCGAGTACAGAGATCTGGGTCTCTGATGTGAGTCCGGTGATTGGATCACACGTAGGTCCCGGGGCAATCTGCGCATGCGCGATAGCGAAGAATGCGCTACCCGATTCGCGCAACCGGGTAACGAAATTGGTTGATAAGCTGCGCGGCTCTACTGAATAGGGGGGTGTCTTGACTATCTGAAATTTCAGAACAGAACAAGAATCCACGTAAATTGGTATTGCAACTTTCTTTGAACTCCAGGATAATTTGATTGAAAACACAAGAATTGAGGCGAACATGAAATGGGTGAAAATTATTTCAGGGCTTGGAATAATCGTCATGTCCTTTGGAATTGGGAATGCTCTCCTGAATGGAAACTTCGCACAGGAAGGAAGCATGATTATTCAATCTGCCTGGGGGCAAGTATCCATGGTGGATCTTTATACGGGGTTTATCTTATTCAGTATCTGGATAGCTTTCCGTGAAAAGAAGTGGTGGAGTACAGCCATCTGGGTGTTCTTTATGCTCACCCTTGGATTTTTCACAGCCGCAATCTACATGTTTGTGGCGGCAATTAAAAGCAAGGATGACTGGCGCACCTTCTGGATGGGCAGCAGTTCATAATAATTATTTATATTCCTAAAGCAGCACCTGACTCGTTGAAGGTGCTGCTTTTTTGATTCACCTCTTGACAAACTGGCAAGAAGATATACAATGATACAAAGATACAATGATACAATATGAAGACAAAGTAGAGGAGAGCTATGCAGTGAACCTGACCATTGACTTTCGATCGGGGATGCCGGTCTACTTGCAGCTCGTAGACCAAATCAAGCAATTGATGCTCAAAGGGGTTCTGAAACCTGAAGACCAGCTGCCAACAGTGCGTGCGTTGGCCACCGAATTACGGGTGAACTTCAATACGGTAGCCAGGGCGTATCGGATACTGGATGAAGCGGGTCTGATATCCACCCAACAAGGGCGGGGTACATACATTTTGGAAAAGCCAGATCCTGCAACTACGCATCTGCTTCAGCAACGAAGCTTACGCGAGCTTACGGAACAGTTTGTTGCAGAAGCGCTATTGAGCGGGGCTACCCCACAAGGGATACTGGATTATGTGACTAACGAGCTAAGTAAAAATCAATAATTAGAAATGAAATGAGGAAAGAATGACTGTTCTGTATCAAAACAAAATGGGTGGAAATATGAAACCAATCAAAACAGATAACACCCGGATCAACCCAATTGCGGGCACCGCGTTTGCCATCATTATGGCTGGAACAATTAAGGGTGTAATCCTGATGGATGGCAGAGTATCCGATTTATGGATCGGTGTGTTTGTGGTCGTCATGCTCATCATCGGCGTCTCTTTGCTGTACTCCATCAAAATTGCGCGCCAGTGGGAAAAAGCCGTTGTCCTTCGGTTGGGGAAGTTCCAAAGCCTGAAAGGCCCTGGTCTATTCTGGATGATACCGCTGATGGACTCAATTACCAATTGGATTGATCACCGGGTGATGGTGACGCCCTTTAGTGCAGAGAAAACCCTTACCCGCGATACCGTTCCGGTGGATGTAGATGCAGTCCTATTCTGGGTAGTCTGGGATGCGGAGAAAGCAGCCCTGGAAGTGCAAGACTACCGGGCAGCCATCTCCTGGGCGGCACAGACAGCGCTACGCGAGACCATTGGTCAGATGAGCTCTGGCAGATATCCTGATTGGTCGGGCTAAGATGGACCAGGATCTGCAAAAAATTATCGACGAACGCACCACCCCCTGGGGCATTACGGTTCAATCAGTCGAAATTCGAGATGTGATCATTCCGCAAGATCTTGAAGACGCCATGAGCAGACAGGCTCAAGCAGAGCGGGAACGCCAGGCACGTGTGATCTTAGGCGAATCTGAAATGCAGATTGCACACAGTTTTGCGGAAGCCTCCAAAGCTTACGCGAACAATCCAACCGCATTACACTTGCGCGCCATGAACATGCTCTTCGAAGGCCTCAAAGAGAAAGGTGCTTTGGTCATCGTACCGAGCAGCGCAGTCGATACCATGAACCTGGGCGGTTTAAGCGGAATGGTCTCACTGGCACAGAACCAGGCGAACCACAACGAGTAATGTTTCACGTGAAACATAATTCTCTTGTCGGGCGGGTCTTTATCCCCGTAGGGCACCCGACCCGCCCGTTACCAATCTAAAAGTAATCGTCGGTTGGGAATAGGTCTTACAAGCAAATTGAGAATATTCAATCTACAGATGTGTCCGAAACCGAACGCCATCAAAGGAAAAAATGAAATCTCGTATCTATTTAATCGCAACTGGAATATTTATCTTACTAACCTTGAGCAGCTCCGCCCTGGCGGCCAGCAGAATGCCTGTCGAAATGGCTTCACATTGGAACATCAATGGACAGGCAGATGGATTCTCCTCGCAATCTTCCGGTCTCTGGTTTTTACCCATTCTTCAATTGGTCGTGGTAGGGGTGCTGTATTTTATCCCCAGGTTGGATCCCATGAAACAGAACCTGGCCACCTTTAGATCTACCTATCATATGTTTGTTGCAGGGTTTCACCGGTTTCTTGGCCTACATCCATTTTTTGACACTGGCATGGAATTTGGGATGGAAATTTGATATGAACCAGCTCATCCTGCCAGCCTTCGCCGGGTTGTTCTTCCTGGTGGGGCACCTGATCAAGCATGCACGTCAGAATTACTTCATTGGTATCCGTACTCCCTGGACGCTTGCGAATACTGCGGTCTGGGATGAGACCCATCGGGTAGGTGGAATAGCATTTCAAGTTGCTGCTGCCATCTCGTTGGTTGGACTGTTTGCTCCCAATCTGGCGATGTATTTTATTGTGATTCCAGTGCTGTTGGTCGCTCTGGGTTCGGTCGTGTATTCATACATTTTGTTTCTGAAATACCAACCTCATTCATAAATTGTTTCATGTGAAACAAATAATAAATTCGGAAGGATACGATGTCTACTCCAGTTCAATGGGAATATCACGTGGAAAAATTTAGTAATTGGCGGGGAGTTAAGCCAGAGGAGATGGAATCTGTACTAAACGCCATGGGTTCAGATGGCTGGGAGGTTGTGAGCACAATCTCGCTACCAGATGGAGCCATTTGGGCAACCGCGAAACGTGTACTCACCTCCGAGGCAGCTCGTGCTCGGAAGACGAGTATGAATCTAAATATAGAATAAATGTTCTATTTACAAACTCCTTACAATGCGGATTTTTATGGGTTGGGAGACGGTTTTTTGCCTTTTTGAGCGTCAACTCGTTAGACAAATGCATCTGATTTTGTTACACTACTCATATGTCAACTGTCTCCCTTCCTCCTGGTCAGCGGGAATTAAAAGCGCAGCTTAAAAAACTGATTCGTTTGGTTGAAATCAGTATCCGTCTGAACTCAACCATGGATCCAGAACAATTAGTTCAATCGATTATCCAATCCGCGACTGAGTTGCTTGATTGTGAAGCGGCGTCCCTTCTCCTGTTCGACGAGATCTACTCAGAAGCTTCATTTTGCCGCTGCCACCGGAGCTGACCCCAAGAAGTTGGCTGAAATCCCGGTACCTAAAGATCATTCCATCGCCGGTGTGGTTTTCCGCGAAAACAGGCAGGTGGTAGCAAATGATGTCAACGAGGACCCGCGCCATTATGAATTCGTTTCAGAGCAAGTTCACTTCAAAACCGCGAAGTCTGATCGGCGTACCCATGCGGGTAAGAGACCGTGTAACCGGTGTGCTCGAGGCATTCAATGAAACAGACGGTGTTTTCGGTAAAGATGATGCCGATATCCTCTCCATTATCGCTAATCAGGCTGCGGTTGCCATCCACAATGCCCGCCAGATGCAGGCGCTGGGGAATGCCTACCAGGAGATCCAACGCGCAGATGACATGAAAACCCGTTTTCTGGCATTGGCTTCGCATGAACTCCGCACTCCGCTTCAACATATTCTGGGTTATGGCAGTATCCTGAAGCAATCGACGGATGATAAGATCACCGATGCGGCATCTAAAGTTGTGGATGCGGCCAATCATATGAAAGAAATTATCGATACCATGACGAACCTTGAGCTGATCAAAAAAGGGGAAATGAGCTCAGAGTTTTCGCAGGTATCCCTTCAATCCATTCTGGACAAAGCCCTCCAAAATAAGATGGCAGAGATCAAGAAACATGGCCACCAGATGGAATGGTTGGTGCCAATGCAACCAATCATGATCAATGCGGATGTTGAAAAACTACCTGCTGTATTCAGCGCGATATTAGAGAATGCCATTCGATTTACCCCGGATGGGGGCCGTATCACGGTGATGGCAGAATCAAAGAAGAATATGGTAGAAATACAAATTAGCGATACCGGGATTGGTATCCCGGAGCAGAATTAGATAACATTTTCCGAGAATTTTACCAGGTGGAGCAACACCTCACCCGCACCTATGGTGGTTTGGGACTGGGATTAAGTGTTGCCCGGGGAATTGTAAATTTACACGGTGGAAAAATCTGGGCAGAGAGTGCTGGTGAACACAAAGGTTGCACGATCACCATTCAATTGCCAGAGGGCAAACTGCCAACTACCGGAACCTTAAAGCGAATCGTCAATCCTTTCTAAAATACGCAGCAGCATAGCCTTTGGTGCCATCCATGGTCAGCTCCAAGTTTTTGACCTGGATGGCTGCTTTTTACATGGATGATCCGCAGGCAATGAGATAGTTCTGCTTCTCCGGGCAAGTAGTCAAGTAAATGATTCTTGCTGGCGTAAAAGAAATCCCGGTTGAAACGAACGTCCTTGTCATCCAAATTGAGAGCCAACGGATAAATCTGCGATTCCAACAAATCCTGGAAAAAATGAGTTCCTAGTGAAGGTTCCGGTGCCAGACCATACCCTTCTCCGGTTAGTTCAATCAGTGCTCGGGTATTATAGATATCTCCATAATTGATGTATACACCCAGATCCGGGTTGGAAGTTCCCCATCTGCCGGGGCCAACACAGATATAGGGAGTTTTCGCCATCATCGCATTCAGTTTCCCAATCGTCCGGCTTAGCTTGGATCTCAAATCCGCAGTTGGTAGCGCGTAGTACTCTTCAGGTACCACAAACAAGATCGCCTGGATATCCGGCACAAATCCCTCGGGAACCATGAAATTAGTAGAGAAGATGATTTTGCTTTCATCCAAATCAACCGGCACCTGAACCCTGGTAGTAACCTCCAGTTGACTTTGCGGTCGGCATTGTAACAAGGTGATATCCACTTCGGTTTTGTGTGGATTCTGGTGGTTGAGTTCAACCGTGAATTCCAGATCAACCGGAGATTGATAATACTGTTCCAATGTTTGAAGAATACTCTTCATGCGAGCTGCAAATGGGGTTCGCTTCAAGAGGTCTTCCATTGTGATCCGTAAACTAGTCAGGTCGCCTTCAATAATATTGGACCTTAATGAACTGAAGTAGTCCTCATGATCTTGCTGTACCACAAACCGAAGAGGCTCGTAATAAGAGTTGATGACCGTGTGGATTGGTAATGATTGCAGCTCGTTCCGTTCTATATTGATCAGGTCAATATATTGCTGACTGTAACGGCGAATTGCATCCGAAGAAGAATTTGGGCGTAAAAGCGGATGGCTGAGCGCCACCAGCCGCGGATAATCATTGCCTACCCGGTCCACTGCCCGGGTTCCGAGCCCCCAGACCAGGCGAATAAATCCATCTTCTTTTTTTATTTGGGGTGCCCACCGGTACAGATTCCTGCTGAATGCGACTCCGGCGGCCATTGGAAAATAATATTTACCGAATTTTTCGCCTTCCACCACCTGGATCAAGATTGCCATTCGTTCATCGTAATCTTGTAAGCCTTTGCTGCGGCGGTAAAGCAATGCCCCCGGATTCAAAGTGGATGCGTACACCTTGGCGATAGAACGCATGAGATTTCGAAGATTTTCCTGATGATCAGCCTGGTTGGGACAGAACCAACTGTCATACTTGCCTGCAAACGAAGTGCCGAAATTATCTTCGAGCAAACTTGAAGACCGTACAATGAGCGGTTTTTCCCCTACCTGGCTCAAAATTGACTCGAGGCGTTCGATCACTTCCAGAGGAAAAGTGCCATGTTCAAATTCACTTAAGATCTGCGGATATTCTGCCCGCATTTCGTCTTCTGGTTTGTATTTTTGGTCATTCCAGTGAACCAGATTGTTCACTTCCATGAAGTTGTAAAACACATCAGAACCTAAGAAGTAGGTTTCAGGCACACGGATATGATCGCGCATTTCCTCATCCCCAATTCGCTGGATGATCCGGTTGGCCAGCAGCATGCCTGCTGCCTTTCCACCGATCCGCCCCGATCCGGTTTTACGCCTGCGAACTTCAGCCAGGTCTTGCACGGTGTACCATTCTTTTGCAATATTGATATAACGCAACTGGTCGCTGATTAATTGGCGGATCAGAACCACCTTCAATTCACTAAGGCGAGGTTCCAGTTTCACCCGTTGTGGTCCAGGCATTTGCTCAATGGTTTGAGCTTGTTCGATGATTAATTCAAGAGGGGCAAGTTCTGGATTGATCGAGAGTAACAATTCTTGTGCTTCGACTCCCCGCTCTTGCAAGACTTCTTTGATGACTGCTTCTAAATCTTGAAATGGAAAGTAGATACTGAAGTAATAATCAGTCAATTGTTCCCGGATAATGCTAATCCGCTTTTCCCAAACATCTGGCAATTCTTCCAATAAGGGATCGTTCAATCCCTCCCGGGTCTGAGATTGTACCGCTTGATTTCGAACCTCTTCATCAAATCGATCTTTGGTGATGTATTCTGAGGTGTAGAGTCGTTTCCGCATAAGTGATCTAATCTTTCGGCTCAAGATCGGATATTGCGAGACCGTCAGATAGACTGAAACGAGGCGATCGGTTGCTGGGGTAAAGCGTTGAGGAGGAACCATATTTAGATTATAGCAAAATGCACCCAGGAAGATAAAAAGTAGAGGCGGGATTGCCCGCCTCTACTGTGTCTGTTACATAAAATAATCCCATTGACTACAAATGCATTGGCATGATCACGTGAATGAAGCTGTCATCACCGACTGGTTTCACCACGCCAGGAGTATTTGGGGCAGTTGTTTCGATTGCCACATTGGGGGTCTTAATCACTTCCAGTACTTCCCGCAGGAACTTTACATTGAATGCGATCAGCAGACTGGTTCCTTCGATGGTAGCATCAATTCCCTCATCGCTTTTACCGGTTTCTTCATTCATTGCCGAAATCTCAACCAGACTCATTTCACCTTCAGAGGTTGGTTTGAGGTTCATTCTGACCACGTTGGACCCTTCGCGTGCGAACACTTCTGCCCGTTTGCAGGCTGCTAAAATCGATTGAGTGGTCAGGATGGTTCGGGTTTTATAGCTACGGGGAAGAATTTGATTGTAATCAGGGAATTTCCCTTCAATTAATTGTGAAGCGACTTCCACATCTTTCAGGGTGAAGATTACCTGACCCCGTCCGGAGGGCACAGTCATCCGAACAGTCTGGTCACCATCTACTGCGACCCGAGCCAGCTCGGTAAGGGCTTTTGCCGGGACGATGATGCTCACCGGATTGGGAATTGGAGCTGAAAGCGGTGATCGCTTGACGGAAATCCGGAACCCATCTGCAGCAGCCATTACCACTTCATTTTCTTCAATGCTAATCTTGGCGCCCATCAGAACCGGTCTGGCTTCATCGGATGAAGCAGCAAAGACAACTTGTTGGATCATCTCTTTCAAATCAGCAACATTGAGGGTGATCCCAGCTTCCAAATCTGGCGTGGGCATTGGAGGAAATTCTTGTGCATCGATTCCTTTCATTTCGGAAGCAGATGCAGAGGATTGGATTTCAAGAGATTGAGTGCGGCTGTTTAAGGTAAGTCCAACAGTTTCGTTGGGTAATGTATTTACCAGGTCCGCAAAGGTACGGGCAGGGACGGTAAAACTACCTTCTTCTTCGACTTTCGCCCCAATCCAACAAGTAATACCTAATTCCAGATTGGTCGCAGATAATCGTAGCCGTCCTTCATCAGTAGCAAGTAGTACATTGGACAACACCGGGAGGGTAGTACGCGGAGCTACTGCCCGGGTGACTATACTCAGTCCATGTGACAGATTCTGTTGTGAGACGGATACTTTCATGGTAGTCCCTCGTTTTCATCGATTAATGTGGATATATTTTATACCAAAAGGGTTCTTCCATTCAACCATTTTAAGACACCAACTCGACTCCTTTTCGGTTTTGGTAATGACTCTCATTCAATTTTGGGGTTGTAACTAATTAGAAATCAGATTTGAGCTAGTTTTCAAAAAAAGTCGACCAGGCTGAGGCGAATGGCTGTGCTAGAATTGAATATTCTTATCTACCAGGAAGTTATCCTTTTTCATTATGTTGCTTAAAAGAATCAGCCAATCTATATCCACTATTCCCCGTGAACTGAAGCTATTCTTTTTGGCTTCCTTGTTCATGGGTGTTGCCTACAGTGTATACGATTCAACTTTTAATAATTACCTGAATATTCGCTTTGAATTATCTGGATTTCAAAGGTCTTTCCTTGAGATCCCCCGTGAATTACCCGGATTATTGTGTGTTTTTGTTACTGCCCTGTTCTGGTTTCTAGAGAGTCGCCGTTTGGCTGTGGTAGCGATGGTATTCGGGGCAGTTGGTTCACTCCTCATCTGGTTTGCTTCTCCATCTTACGGCGTTTTGATGATCTGGCTGTTTATTTATAGTCTCGGAAGCCATCTCTTTTTACCTTTGCAATCAACGATTGGAATGGAGCTGGCTGATCCGGACAAACCTGGTCAACGTTTAGGGCAGATCAACTCAATCCGAAATCTAGCTGCTATTGGCGGGAGTTTTTTGGTTTTTATCGGATTCAAGTATCTTCATTTCACATATCTGCATACCTTTGTTCTGGTAGCAGTAGTTTTATTACTCGCGGGGATCGCGTTGTTTGCCATGCGGCCGAGCAATCGGAAAATGCCAGCCTCCTACCTCAAGTTGCGCCCAGAATACAAGTTGTATTACATACTGGCGATTCTGTATGGTTCTCGCAAACAGATATTCTTGACTTTTGCTCCCTGGGTACTGGTAACGGTGTTCAAGCAACCCACTCAAACCATGGCGACCTTGTTCATGGTTGGAGGAATTATTGGTATTGTTTTTCAACCGCTACTTGGTTATCTGATTGATCACCTTGGGGAAAAAACCGTACTAACTGCTGAGGCGATTTTATTGGCAGCCATTTGTTTCTTGTATGGTTTTTCAAGAGAGCTGTTTAGCGAAAATGCAGCACTTTGGATTACATTTGGATGTTACTTACTTGATCAGATGTTAATGTCTGTAAATATGGCTCGGGCGACTTTTATGCGAAAAATTGCGCGATCTCCAGAAGATGTTCAACCCGCGCTCACTGTGGCGGTGACCATTGATCACATATTCTCTATTAGTGTTGCATTAATCGGTGGCGTGATTTGGAACCAATTTGGTTACCAATATGTTTTCATGCTTGGCGTGGTGATCGCATGCATCAATTGGATTGTAGCCTCTCGCATAAAACTACCGCTCGCTAAGACCAAAAATCAATCTGTGTAAATTTTCGTCCGAACTGTTGTAACCATTTCAATAATCGGACTAAAATGATGGTGTTATTAAGTACCCTATTCTGGTTGAATAAATCCCGGGTTGTGTGGAGTTAAGATGTCATATTATCAATTACAGACAGGTATTCTGGAAAATGAAACTATCCAACTGGAGTACCTGAAAGAACAGAGTTTGCGGATTATTCGATGTATTCATAAACCGAGTGGAATTAATTTATTTGCTGAAACTCCAGAATTTAGTTTTCCTACAAGCTATGGTAAGTACTTTTTACGCGGAGGGCACCGCCTGTGGGTCTCCCCGGAAACCTGGGATCTGACCTACGCCCAGGAAAATCCAGAAATCCTGATTGAGGCCGGGGATTACCAGTCTTAATTTGAGACAAGTCGGACTAGCTCCCTCCATGATCACGAAAGAAATCAGTATTCAACTTGATCCAACCTCATCAAATGTTCAAGTAAATCAGGTCATACGTAACGAATCAACCACGCCAATTGAGATCGCTGCCTGGGGATTATCGATGATGGCGCCTGGTGGCAGCGCAATGCTCCCGGTTCGAAAAGCAACTGATGCCAGAACCGGTTTACTGCCAGACCGCGCGTTGGTTATGTGGCCATACGCCAGTTTTGACGACCGGCGATTGAATCTGCAAGATGATTCGATCATTGTGCATTCAAATACCACGGACGATCCATTTAAACTTGGGTTACGCAGTCCGCAAGCACGTTTGGCTTACCTTCGGGATGGGATTGTGTTTGAAAAGAGTATTGAGTTTGACCCGCAATCTGAATATCCGGATTATGGATGCAACCTGGAAGTCTACACCAATCAAGATTTTGTAGAATTGGAAGTCTTGAGTGGTATCCAACAATTAGCTCCAGGTTCAGAGATTCGGTTGCATGAAAATTGGAGGATTTACCCATTTGCCGGAAATGCACAGGACTGGATGAAACAAAATCAATAGCCTGTTACTCAACCGTTAAATTAAATATTTTGTAAAAAGTGCGCAGCCCAGATCAGGCGACTGTGCACTTTTTTGTTTAACACTCCAAGAGAATAGTTCTCTGAGGAAATTAATGATCCTCTGTTCTGGTAGAAATGCCATGCTCCAAATACATCTTCAACAAGGTGAGAGCTTCACCCCACCCAGCAGCAGATTGAAGCATTGCCTTCAATCCTTCCGGTGTATCTGCAAACCCCGTCTCACGTACCCGTATGATCGTACCTGCATGATCATCTTCAAAGAAAAACTCAACCAGGGTAGCGTAGGTTGGTTGGTCTGGGTGCCAGGAGAAACTAAAGTATTCTTGTGGACACAATTCGATTACTTTGCCGTAATCGCCACCTGAATAATGGCTTGCTCCCCAATTCTTCCAGTGAAAAATCAGAGTACCTCCAGGGATCGGGTCAAACACCGAGTCCAATGTGAACCAGGCGTTCCAGCCCTGGGCAGTCGTTAATGCCTGATAACAGGTGGATCGATCGGCAGAAATCAAAACCGCATGAGTGATTTCTTCTGGTTGAGTTTGTTCTTCGGGTAAAAAGTATTCATTCATAGTTGTATAGACATTCTAATCCGGTTTTAATCTGGTTTTTATTGAATTGATAGCGCGATCACGCTATTATATGAGTCCAATATGCAGGGCACACAGATGAGGTTACTTTCTTAGATCTGCATTGTACCGCATAGTCGCTATCATACTTCCATCTCTACCTATCTATGTTGGTCCTCATACACCCCTGAACGAGGTGTGATTCTGTGTACCCACTGGAGGTTGTAGATGAACACATTTCTTCAAAGAAGTAATAACACCGCTCCATTTCCATTTCAGCTTATCGAATATGCCCGGGATCACCATGTCTGTCCTTTATAAAGGATTGGTGCTGTCTGAACTGATTCGCCCTTTACATATGGGGCATGATTATGGTGTGTTCCAGGCATCTGGTCAGAATTATTTGACTGGAATTAAAGAAATTGTGTATTTGCATGGGACAGAAGATCCACAAACCATTCGTGCGCGGATTGATGAAGTGAATCCAAAACGAGCATGGATCACCCTCTCCCACTTCACTCCGCTCCAAACAAACTGGCGGGATCGCCAGGAAGATCGGGTGCAACCCGCCCGCCCAATTCAAGTCAGACTGTATCATTCCAGCAAATTGGTTTCTGGCAGTCTAAATAATCTTTCAGTCCAGGGTTTGGGTGTTCTCCTATATCACATGCAAGAAAAGGGTCCAAAGCTCGATATTGGATCCAGGGTGAGAGTAGAAATACCGATTCTATACGGATTTACTCCTGTAAAGATGGATGCGCACATCCAATCCATGCGATTCGTCGGGACAAATCAGGTAATCCTTGGATTACAGGCGAATCCAAACCGAAAACAGTTGCTGACGCTGAAGCAGTACATCGAATACCGCAAGAATGAGATATTTTCCGAGTTGGACACTGTCAAGTTTGCCCGGCTCGAACCACGGTCAACCAAAGATCTATTTTTTTAGATAAATAGCCGTGCTTACCTTAGAGCCCTGAGGAATACGCCAGGGCTCTTTGGGTTTAATCATCATATTTTCTCCGTTATTTCGTCAAAATGGCAATATTCTTGCACATTTACGTTTGAGGTTTTTACGCATTAAACCCAGAGACGGAGAAGACTATGTTCGATAAATTTAAGAAATTCTTCATTGGTTTGATCCTGGCGGCGCTGGCTATTTCCAGTTGTACGCGGGCAATCCCTGATTCAAGTTCCAGCCTGGATAAAAGCACGAAATCCACTTCGAAAAGCTGGTTTGGATCTTTATTTAAGGCGGCTTCAACCCCAACCCCGCCCGGAGATTATGTGCTGACCGTAGAAGTGAAAGATGAAACCATCAAAGAAGCTCGTACTCGGTCTTACAATCTCCATGTTCCAGCTTCTTATGATTCTTCTACAGCCGTAGGCATGCTCATGTTATTCCCTGCAGATGCTCAGAACGCTGCAGAATTCTTGAAAGAGACAAAATTCCAGAAGTTTACAGACAACGAAGGCTTTATTCTGGTTGTTCCAGATCAGTATGGCGAAGGCCTCAAATGGAATAATGGTGTATCCAGTACTACCGGCCCAAGCGACGTCTTGTTCATCCAGACCTTACTGAAGGAGCTGAAGGCTAACCTTAAGATTGACGAAAACAAAGTCATTATGTCTGGCAAATCGCAAGGCGGTATCATGGCCTTCCAAGCTGCAGCAGCCCTGAGTGACCAGGTCGCCGGTGTTGGAGTTTATGGAGGCGCAGTTGGTTTTCGCATCTGACAAGGAAGCCCAACCACTCATGGTATCTAACCCATCCTCTCCGTTTTCTGTGATTGCCATTCATGGATTACAAGATGATGTAATCTCAGATAATATGGGCGCGCAAGAAAAGAAAGCGGGAGTGGGTTATCTGAACTTTGCAGAGATGGAAAAATTCTGGGTGAAGGCGATTGGCTGCACCAGTAAAATGCAAGCCAAACAAACCAAGAATGAACACATCCTCAAGCACACCTGGACAGCCTGCCAGAATGGTACCGAATTGCAAAGCATTACCATTTGGACGGGTACTGCTGCCTGGCCGCAGGGTACAGCCATGGATAAGGGCAAATCGGTAGACCTCCCGGTTACCCAGGTCTTGTGGGAGTTCCTGGTCAACCATCCAAAAGTATCTAAATAAGCCTTCTGGGTTTGTAGCAAACCCGGCTGCAAAGCCGGGTTTTTTCTATTTGCGCAATTTACTTGTAATTTATGATATATTCCTTATAATATATGTTAAATCCAGCGCGTAACTGAGATAATTATGTCGAAAATCGACGAAATTGACAAAAAGATATCTGATCTCCTCATCGAAGATGGCCGCATGACCTGTGTAGAAATCTCCCGCCGGATAGGAAATATCACCGAGCGTGCGGTTCGCTATCGAATTGACCGCCTGATCAAAAAGGGAATCATTTCGATTCGCGGAAATGTAAATGCGTTGAATCTTGGGTTCCATGTATTCGCTGATGTCTTTATCGAGGTGGAACCCGGCCAGGTGATTGAAGTAGCCAGAAAAATTGCCGATTTTGAACAAGTTAGCTATGTTGCCTGTGCGACGGGTGAACGAGATATCAGCGTCCAGATATTTGCTAAAGACAATACCGAGTTATATACCTTTGTTACAGATGTCATCAGCCGTATCGCAGGGGTGAGAAGAACGCATACGTCGTTCGTCCCGGTCATTATTAAGGATGATCATCGCTTCCCAATACCCTCCATTTGTGTAAAGAAAAGCTAGTTTTACTGGTATCAGTGCGTTAGTTCGCTGAATTTGGTGTTTTTCTGTCTGTCGTTGGACTTTCCTTTCAGTTATTTCTGAAAGTCAGCAATCATGAAAGATCCTAGAGGAGGAAACATGTCAGTGGATATCAGTATTGAAAAGGCGGTAAGCCCGGAGAAGAACAAGCTCAAAAGGGAGTTAACCTTACTTCCACTCTTTGGCCTGATCTATTTCACAGTCTGCGGGGGTGCATTTGGTGCAGAACCCATGGTGGGTCTTTCTGGTCCGGGTTTGGCACTGGTGTTGATGGTCGTCACGCCCCTTGTTTTCAGTATTCCAAACATGCTGATGGTGCGTGAAATGCAATCGATGATGCCAGTAGAAGGTGGTTATTACCACTGGGTCAAACAGGCATTTGGCCCCTTTACCGGCTACATGTCTGGTTGGATGAACTGGGTAGTTTCCTGGGTGGATGTGTCCATCTATCCGGTCTGGACTGCCTGGTACCTGAGCTATTTCATTCCTGCACTAAGCGAAGGCGCAACCATTGGCGGTATCGAATTCTCATCCGATTTCCTTTCGTGGATTGGTGGCGGCTGTGCTCATTGTCAGTATTTCCCTGCTTAATATGCGCGGAGCACGCCTCTCAGGTCTGACAACCAACTGGCTGGGTCTGTTTATGATCATCCCGCTGGTGATCATGTCTGGCTTTTGGTATTTATGCGTGGATCTCATCAGGCACCACCCCTGAGATTCCGTTCTTATCCGGCGGGGCGGAAGTGACCCCCAGCAATATTCTGGCCGGTATGAGTGTGGGTATTTACGTGGCCATGTGGAATTTCATGGGTTGGGAATTACCTGCTGCTGCTGGCGATGAAATTAAAGAACCCAAGAAAACCTATCCTCGAGCCATGGTATTGGTACTATTCGCGGCAATATTGTCATACTCCATTCCAACCGTCGCCGGGTTGTATGGTGGTGCCGGTGAAAATGGCCGTTACCAGATGTGGGGTATCGAAGAATATGAGTCGGGCGAAGGTCTTGGCCCGGTTTTAGCAGAATATGGTGTTACTGAGGATCAGATCGCGGAATGGGACGAGGATGTTTCAGTAGATGCTGGTTGGGAATTTCCGACCATTGCCCATAAGATCGGCGACAAGATTGCCGGTAAAGACAGCCCGCTATCGAACTTCCTGGGTGCTATCGTGGGTATTTCTGCAATACTTTCCATGATCGGTTTGTTCATTGGTAACGGATCTGGGCGGAACACGCGTGCCCTACGCTATGGCTGAAGACGGCATGATGCCGCGTTGGCTGAATAAAGTCCACCCCAAATATGGCACACCCTGGGTCTCCATCTTGATCTGTGGAGCGTTCTACCTTGTCTTTCTCCACCTCCGCCTTCCAAAATCTGGTGGTGATTGATGTTTTCTTGAACATGCTGGTACTGATGGCTGAAATTCTGGCTCTGGTTGCATTGCGGATCAAGAGACCTGAACTGCCCCGCAACCGTGTACCCGGTGGTGTATTGGGCCTGGTTTATATTGTTGTTGCTCCTGCTACCATCATTATTATTGCTATCGTCAGTCAGGTTAGAGATTTCGGCTGGGAATCTTCCATTGGTTGGGGATTGATTGCCATGGCTGTTGGAGCGATCTTATACTTCCCAATTCGCAAGTTCGTCAAAAAGGGTGTCCCGGATGTTGACCCGTATGATCTTAATCCGGTTGAATAGTAGTTCGTTTCATAAATTCACAATCATCAAAGGAGAAGAATATGAAAGTTTTACTTGTTGGTGTAGGTGGAGTAGGTGAAGCGATTGCGGTAATGGCAGCCAAGCGACCGTGGTTAGAGCTAATGGTTCTGGCTGATTACAACAAAGCTCGTGCTGAAGAAGTTCAGGCAAAGCTCAACGATAAAACCCGGTTTCCGGTTGAATTTGTTGATGCCAATAAAAAAGAAATGATCGTTACCCTGGCAAAAAAGTACGAAGTTGATCTGATCATGAACGCCTGTGATCCTAGTTTCAATATTCCCATTTTTGATGCGGCTTATGAGGCCGGATGCAATTATATGGATATGGCGATGACACTCTCAGAACCACATCCTACCGATCCACATACCAAAACCGGCATCAAATTAGGTGATTACCAATTTGAACGTGCCGAAATGTGGAAAGAGAAAGGCATTCTGGCTTTGCTCGGATTGGGCGTGGAACCTGGTATGGCAGATGTCTTTGCCAAATATGCCGCAGACCATCTCTTCGATGAAATTGATGAAATTGGCATCCGTGATGGCGCCAACCTGATCGTTCATGGCTACGATTTTGCCCCCAACTTCTCCATCTGGACCACGATTGAAGAATGCCTGAATCCACCAGTCATCTGGGAAAAAGGTAAAAATTGGTTTACCACCGCTCCATTCTCAGAACCCGAAGTATTCGATTTCCCCGGGGGAATTGGCCATGTGGAATGTGTCAATGTGGAGCATGAAGAAGTATTGCTGGTTCCCCGCTACATCAAATGCAACCGTGTCACCTTCAAATATGGCCTGGGTGATGAATTTATTGGTGTTCTCAAGACCCTGCATATGCTGGGGTTGGATAACAAAGAACCCATCAAGGTCAAGAATGTGGAAGTAGCTCCGCGTGATGTGGTGGCAGCCTGCCTGCCAGATCCTGCCCATCTTGGTGACCGGATGGAAGGTCAAACCTGCGCCGGCACCTGGATCAAGGGTAAGAAAGATGGAAAAGAGAAACAAGTCTATCTGTATCAGGTGGCAGACAACAAAGAATGCATGGAGAAATTCAATGTCCAGTCTGTGGTTGCCCAAACCGGTTTCAATGCCGTCATCGGTATGGAACTGCTTGCCACTGGTGTCTGGAAAGGTAGTGGCGTAGATGGTCCAGAAGTTCTTCGATCCAATTCCGTTCATGGACCTGATGGGAGAATACGGCTTCCCCTGGGGCATGAAGGAGTGGTAAGCCAATTAGTAAAAACAGGAAGAAAATAACACAAAATGATGACAGGAGGAGCGAACTTTGCTCCTCCTTATACACGAATCGGGGTATAGTTATACTAAAGAAAGTCGAAAAGCCCATAGTCAAAAAGGAAGGAAGAGCATGACCAATTATCAAAGAATCCTTTGAGCATCTCTCTCCAGTTTGGTCTCATTATTCGGATATCATCGTAGAACGAGGCGAAGGAAGCTATCTATACACCACCGATGGCCAGAAATATATGGATTTCACCTGCGGTATTGGGGTAACCAATACCGGGCATTGTCACCCCAAAGTGGTGGCTGCCATTCGAAAACAGGCCGGATTATTGCTGCACGGTCAAGTGAACCTGGTGACCCATAAACCCATGCTTGAACTGGTGGAAGAACTACGAACCATCGTGCCAAGATCGATGGATGGCTTTTTCTTCAGCAACTCTGGCGCCGAAGCAGTGGAAGGCGCTATCAAACTGGCCCGCCACGCCACCGGACGTACGAATGTGATCGTTTTTCAGGGCAGTTTCCACGGACGCACGGTCGGCAACCATGTCGATGACCACCTCGAAGACAATCTACCGAGCCGGTTACCAACCGTTAATGCCGGGTGTATTTGTTACGCCCTTCCCGTATGCGCTGCGATATGGTTGGGACGATGAAAAAACCAGTCAATGGTGCCTGGATGAACTGGAATTCTTGCTTCTCACCCAGACTGCCCCACAGGAAACCGCCGCAATCATCATTGAACCGGTACTGGGTGAAGGTGGATATGTCGTGCCGCCGACTTCATTCATGAAAGGATTGCGCGAGATTTGCACCCAGCACGGAATCCTGTTGATCGCCGATGAAATCCAATCTGGTTTTGGACGAACCGGCAAATGGTTCGCTCATGAACACTTCGATATTGAACCGGATATCATGACCGTCGCCAAAGGACTGGGTTCGGGTCTTGCCCATCTCGGGTGTCTTCAGCCGCCTGGATCTGATGAAAAAATGGATCACCGGTTCACATGGCGGCACCTACGGCGGAAACGCGGTCGCCGCTGCTGGGGCTGTGGCCACCATCCAGGCGATGAAAGAAGAAAAGATGCTCGAAAACGCCGCTGGCACGCGGAGCACAACTGATGGCTGGGCTGGGACATCTGCAGGAGAAATATCCGCAGATCGTCGAAAACCGCGGGCTGGGATTGATGGTTGGCACTGAATTCCGCGATGCCAAAGGTAAACCGGATAAAAAGACAGCCAAGGGTGTGGTCGCATGCCTGTTCAGATCGCAACATGATGCTGCTCACCGCCGGACCTGGGATAACTCCATCCGCTGGATTCCGCCCTTGAATGTAACCGAAGAGCAAATGAATGAGGCGTTAAATATCTTTGAAGAATCCCTGAAAGAGACTATTCACTAATTTTTTCAGTTTTCAGGAGGATTTGAAATGGCAGAGAGCCTGTCAGGAAATGGTACAACGCGCTCGAGAAGCGCAAAAGGTGATCGAATTCTGGCCACAAGAGAAAGTGGACGAAATGGTGCTGGCAGTCGGCTGGGAAGCTTACAAGCTCGAAACCGCCGAACAAGTTGCCCGCCTGGCCGTGGATGAAACCGGTCTGGGTGTCTATGAAAATAAAGTATCCAAACACCAGAAGAAAACCCTGGGTGTGGTGCGCGACCTCAAGGGAGTTAAGACCGTGGGTGTGATTGAAGAAGATCCCGCGAAGGGGCTGGTAAAAATTGCCAAACCGATCGGTGTGATCGGCGCCATCACCCCCATGACCAATGCATCTTCGACCATGCCGTGCAATGGTCTGCCCATTCTCAAATGCCGCAACGCGGTCATCTTCGCCCCCCATCCCAAAGCCAAGAAAACCTGCGCCACCATCTGTGAACACATGCGCGATGGTCTTGCGCAAAGTAGGCGCTCCAGTAGACCTGGTTCAGTATATCGAAGAACCAACCATGGAGCTTTCGCAGGAATTGATGGGCATGGTGGATCTGGTGCTGGCAACCGGCGGAGCCGGTGTGGTGAAAGTAGCTTACTCCAGCGGCAAACCAGCCTATGGCGTGGGTGCTGGCAATGCCACCGTGATTGTGGATGAATCCGCTGATCTGGATGATGCCGCCAAAAAGATTTTCCAGGGTAAAACCTTTGATAATGCCACCTCCTGCTCGGCTGAAAACAACCTCATCATTCACGAAACCATCTTTGATGGCCTGCTTGCCGGTTTGAAATCTCACGGCGGATACCTGGTGACCGGTGAAGACCGCGCCAAATTGAAAGCAGCCATGTGGCCTGATGGTTCGCACCTGAGCGGAAAGATCGTGGCTAAAAGCGTCAAAGTCATTGCCGCCGAAGCAGGCATCACTGTTCCAGAAGGAACCACCTTCCTGATGGTCATGGGCGAAAAGATCGGCCCCGAAGACATGTTCTCGGCTGAAAAACTCTCCCCGGTGGTGACCCTCTGGAAGTATACCGATTTCAGCAAAGCCGTGCAGATGGTGATCGACATCACCGCTTTCAGCGGATACGGCCACTCCTGCGGTATCCACTCGACCAACCAGGACCACATTATGGAACTGGCGCTCAAAGCCAAAGTCAGCCGCATGATGGTGCGCCAACCTCAAAGCTACGGCAACAGCGGCGACTGGGTGAACGGCATGCCCTTCACCATGACGCTTGGCTGCGGTACCTGGGGCGGCAACATCACCACCGAGAATGTGTGCTGGAAGCACTTCATGAATGTCACCTGGGTGTCGTTCCCGATTCCGCCGGTCATCCCCGACCCGGAAGAGATGTTTGCTCCGCATTTCAAGAAGTTCGGCAGATAAAGGAGTGGGTTCAAGTAGACTGTCTATTCAATGGGTTGAGGATATATCCTCAACCCATTTTGTATATAGTTATTGGGTCATCCAATTTTGAGAATTCTCGAAGGGACGTTGTGGCTTTTTTGCTTAATAGTATTTTGTTTAGCTAGGAGATTGTTGGCATCTGGAAGCAGGAACCGGACACGGTTCCTGCTTCCAGTAAAAGGTATTCCCCTTCCCAAGTGGGAAGGGGTTGGGGATGGGCTAAGTACCTAAACTGAAAAGGATCTCTACGTATGGTGGATATTGATTGGCCGATGGTAGAGATCCTTCGTCGCCAGCTCCTCAGGATGAAGCCCGACCTTCCCGAGACCTCCCAATTTCCGACCAGGAAATTGGGAGGCTTGCTAAATCCTCACTACCTATCCGTGTTCCATCTTGTAAGACACTGTCTTGATTATTGATGTATAATATTTGTTTCATCTTTTCTTTTCAGGCATCAGGCAGGTGAGTATGGAACATCTTTGGCCGCATCGGATTATTGGCGATAAAGTGGTGATTCGCACCAAAGACCGCGTGTGCGAAACGACCGATGAGCTTTTCTCGAGCAAACTCTTTTTTAAAATCCTGCGCCGATGTGTGCGTGACCTGAACAGCCGCAATTCCGATCTGATCCGTATTTTCGATAAACGGGTCATTGAAGATGAAGATATTCAGGTGCTGGCTTCCACCCTGGGATTCATGCTCAAAATGGATATCGAACTGATCCCGCGAATCTTGCCCGGATCAGAACAATTCCTGCGTGACCGCGCATTTGCTCAACCAGTTCGTAGAATATGTCTATAACTACTGGCGCCATTTCCTGCGGGTGATCATCTGTGATTCGGAAGGCAACCGCTTTGACCGCCGTCCGCACCAGACCTTCAACCGCACCGTCGAAACCCTCACCACCCTCATCCGCAGTACCTACCGCGACCTGCAGGAGAACATCACCAACACCCATCTACGCATCTACCGCCAGGTGCCGGCCGGGGCTGAAATCGCCTGCATCGCCCTGCCGCGCGCCATTCCGTACCCGACCCCGCTCTACCAGAAGCTGAATGATATCGCGGTCATGCGCCAGATCCTGATCTACCCTCCGCTCATCTTCAACCCGCCGATGAACAAACGCACCGGGCAATTTGAGCGCGTGTTTGTCAGAATCCGCTCGCAAAACGTGACCTGCAGAAAGAAAACTGGCTGTGCTACCCGGCCAAGGTCGGTTCGCTGGTGATCATGGTCTATTTCTCGCTCAAGTTCGCCGAGCTGGGTTTCTCGCTCTGCAACCTGTTCGAGATGGCCGATGAAGAAGACCTAAAGCGCCAACCGGATGCTGCCTATGTGTACGGCATTCCTGAAAAGGAATTTCTGACCACAGGCAGCGAGCAAGCAGATCTTCTTCGATGATGAAGAAAACGACATCCTGATTGGCGCCATCCCGGATTCGGATGAGTTTGGCTATTTTGGTTACCTCAAGAAGATGATCCTGACCCTGCACAACATCGTGATGATGAAGCGCGGATTCATGCCGTATCACGGCGCGATGGTGCAATTGCGGGTACGCGGCGCCAAACCGATGACCATCCTGACCCTGGGCGATACCGGGGCGGGCAAATCGGAAACACTCGAAGCCTTCCGCCAGATCGGCGGCGATGAAGTGGAAGAGATCACCATCATCGCCGATGATATGGGCTCACTGGAATTGAAACCGGATGGATCGATTGTCGGGTATGGCACCGAGACCGGCGCGTTCATCCGCCTGGATGACCTGCAGACCGGGTATGCCTTCGGTCAGATCGACCGCACCATCATCATGAGCCCAGACCAGGTCAACGCCCGGGTGGTGCTACCGGTCACCACCTATGAAACCATCACCCGCGGCTTCCCGATTGATGTGATTTTGTATGCCAACAACTATCTTGCAGTCCAGGAAGGCCAATCGACCCTGCGCTGGTTTCAAAGATCCGACTCGCCGCTCTGCAAGTCTTCCGGGACGGCAAGGTGATGAGCAAAGGCACCACCACCCTGACCGGCATGAACCAGACCTATTTTGCGAACGTCTTCGGCCCGGCCCAGTACGTCCCCGAATATGACGTGCTTTCCAAGAAGTATTTCAATCACTTCTTTACCAACGGCACCCGGGTGGGAGAAATCTGTACCCAATTGGGCATCCCCGGCTTTGAGCACTCCGGCCCGGAAATCGCCGCCAAAGAACTGCTCAAGCTGGCAAGAGATAAGAAATAGATTAATTAGTGTAAATGGACACCGCCTGAGGAAATGAATCCCGGGCGGTGTTTGTATCACGTTGATAATTTAAATATTCCCTGTTGTTATATTCTGGATATACCTAGATATTCTTGATGAATGGTTGAATACATGGATTCCTGAGGGAGGGAAAATGGAAATCATTTGCACAAATTGCTCAGCTAGTAAAGATCCATCTGAAGGTCTAATCCCTGCCTACAAACGGTATATTAGTTCTCGTATTGTCCACGTCCAAGAAATAGCCGATGCTTCAAATCTTCAATTTTGTATTCTTGTCGGGAAAATTTGGTCTTGGTAGATTGGAATGAGCTACTTCCTTGGTACGATCACCTTCTTACTACCGGCATGAAGTACCAGAACTCTCCTTACAATCCAAGAACAATTATTGAGCAAAGGAATCACGAAAGTAGAATTATTATTCCCGTTCACCTCGTAGAAGATCCCAATCTGAAATCATATATTGATCTATATTGAAGATGCATGTCACAGAACGATAGATATTCTAATTTGAAATTCTATCTATTACCAGAACTAATCAAAGTGTGGTTCCAAGATCCGATAACTGGAAAGATATCATGGAGAAAGCGGCGGATGCAGGGGATGGTAATGGTTAAAGATTATGAGTAAAGGTGTTCGAGGATTTTAATAAATTATTGATTCGATTGTATCCAGGCGATGGAATGATTTATTTTCAACGCGCGATGGCATTACTGAGAAACTTGGCAAAGTATGCATGAAGCGACAAAAGACAACAATGAAGCATTACAAATTATTTCCGCTTCCCACGATGGAAACATGAGGCTGAAATCGCAAACGAACGCAATCGAAGAAACGATTATCATACTACGTGGATGTCCTTGCCGAAGCACAGAATGCGGATTAAACATTATTCGATAAACTCGAATGTAGCATTAAAAAGATATTTTTTACAGACAATCGAGAAAGTTCCATCATATCCGAGTAGTGCAGCAGTAGATCTAAGGAAAATTGCAGAACATATTACGAGACCTATGTTACTGAGAAATCTTGATGACAAAGCGACATTATACGAAATCATAAAAAACCTCTTGCAAACAAATCAGATACCTGAAGTTGATCGAATCTCACTTGCATACTATCCGGATAATTGGTGATCAGGGTGCACATGATCTGAAGACCGGAAACAAAATAATTACAGTTCGAGATGTTTATCCCGCTGTAACGGCTATGATTGCTATTCTTGAATGGTTAGACGCGAAGAGAAAATGATGTCCCGATGAAAACAACTCTTTGCTAAGTGGAGCGCACACCCAAACTTTGACCTTGTTCTGTTTAGAAATAATTATTTTGAAAATTCGAGGTTACAGTTATTGTACAAATAAATTAACGTAAATCATGCACATCCACCTGATCCAAGAACGAGAAAACCCAATCCGCACCAGCTGCCAGCAAATCTGCTTTTGGATGGGTGGTGGTGACTGCCAGGCATTTCATCCCGGCTGCTTTGGCACCCTGCACCCCGGCAATGGAATCTTCCACCACCAGGCAATTGGCTGGCTGCTACACCCACCTGGCGGGCTGCTTCCAGAAAGATCCATGGATCCGGTTTAGCCGGGTTACCCACACCAGAAACGATCACCTGAAAGTAGGGCTGATTTGAGTCTCATCCACGATGGCATCAATATTCTAGCATTGGTGAGGAGGAAGCGATTGCGGATGGAATCTGCATTGCTTGCAAGGATTGAAGCCAATCCAAAACGCCCGGCAAGAGTTGTACTTTTCCGTGGATGGCGTGCAAGAAATTGGTTTCCTTTTTATTGCCAATCTCCTGCCAGATTAAATCCGATTTTTGCTTTCCGATCATCATCTCAATCGCAGGTTGGTTGGGAATACCGAAGATATCTTGAAATATCTGTCTTGAGAACGGTATCTGATATTCCGCCAGCGTTTCCGTCCAGGCCTGGTAATGCGCTTCACCATTATCTACCAGGGTGCCATCCATGTCCCACAATACTGCTTTGATTTGCATAAGACCTGTCTTTTCGTCTACAAAATAGTAGAATATATTATAGCAGGGGCGAGTTCAAGGTCGCTGAGCCGGTGAATGGACCGGCGATTTATTCAATTCACACGCAGTCATTGTCTGGCACGGACCATCTGTGCCTGCGCTCACCTGAAAGGTTAAGTGATTATGGCAGCAACCTTTGACGAGATCATCAAGAAATTCCCGCAGGAAGTGCAGGGGTACGTCCGCTCAATCTGGGATTCACTCTCCCCGGCGGAGCAGGCAAGTCTGCTCAAGCTGACCGAAGGCATCCCCACCGAAGCTGGCCTGGTCAAGATCCTCATCCAGCTCTCCGCCACCCAGCTCAAACAGACCTTTCGGACAAAAATCTCGGGTTGTCATTGTTGGACCGGCGAATGTAGGCAAATCGACTCTGTACAATCAGTTTGTCCATAAAAAAGATGAAGCTGCTCGCGTCAGTCCGCTGCCCGGCACCACCCGGGTCAATCAGGAATCGGATGCGGGTTTATTCACCATTGTGGATACACCCGGTGCAGATGCGGTGGGGGATGTAGGCGAGAACGAAAAGATGGAAGCTCTACGTGCTGCCAAAGATGCCGATTTTCTGATCATTTTGTTTGATGCCATTCAGGGAATCAAGAAGACCGAAAAAGAGATTTTTGACGAACTTAAAGAACTAGGAAAACCATTCATCATCGCCCTGAATAAGATCGATCTGGTCAAAGTCGGACCAAGAAGGTGTGGTACGCCTGGTGATCAATCACCTGGGGTTGCAGCCCGGGCAGGTGGTACCCATCACCGCCAAGAGCGGGAAAAACATTGATAAGCTCTTGATGAGTATCGCTTTCACCGAGCCTTCGATTGTGGCTGCCCTGGGTAGCGCCCTGCCAGAATTCCGAACTCGTCTGGCGTGGCGGAACATCGCCAGCGCTTCATCCATCTCGGGCGCCATCGCGCTGGCTCCGTTGCCTTTACTGGATTTTGGTCCGCTGCTGGTGAATCAAGCGGTCATGGTACTTGGGAATTGCCCGGATCTACAACTACAAGATCAATTTGGCGCGTGCCAAAGAATTAGCAGCTACTTTTGGGATGGGCTTCCTGGGAAGAATGCTCTTTCAGGAGCTCTCCAAATTGGGCGGTGTGCCAGGCTGGATTCTCTCAGCGGCGATCGCCGCCTCCACCACGGTGGTGATGGGTTACGCTGCCATGGAATGGTTCGAGAAAAGGTGAACGCTTATCTACCGAGTCGCTAAATCAGCTTACGCGCAAGGTAACAGATCAATTACTGAAGTCCTTGAAGACTTTAGGGAAAAAGAAACCCGGCAAAGAAGCAGTTACAGCAAGCGGTGAAGGATTCCCTCAAGGAGATCACGATCGAGAATCATCCTATCCGGGATGAGATTGAATAACGATCTACTGTAGGGGCGGGATTTATCCCGCCCGAAAGATTGTACCCAAATCGGGCGGGTTACCCGTCCCCGTATTTTGGGGACGGGTAACCCGCCCC
Source organism: uncultured Chloroflexia bacterium (assembly GCA_963818305.1). GTDB lineage: Bacteria > Chloroflexota > Anaerolineae > Anaerolineales > Anaerolineaceae > DAIOEK01. The sequence continues at coordinate 174,361 of CAWFRQ010000008.1, read as the reverse complement.
TACAAACACCCTCTTCAACAAGACCTAATTCTTCTTCATCCGTAACGCCCGGATGCTCAAAATCAACGCAACCAGAATCCCACTCGCCACCAGATGCAGCGTAGATTGCAGCGCAGACACCTGAACTGACACCCGGCGCAGCGGTAGCATCCAACACCTCGGCTGAATACTGGCTGAATACAAATCCGGTCCAGATCGCGCCAAGAATGGCGATACCGGTCGTTTGCCCCAGAGTGCGGGTGAGCGATAGCAGACCGGAAGCAACCCCCAGGCTCTCTCGTGGAGCGGAGCTCATGATCTCACTGTTATTGGGTGATTGGAAAATTCCAGCGCCGATGCCGATCGGCAGGAAGCGCAGAATGTACCCCAACGCAGAAGTGTCCGTTTGCAGGGTACTGACCAAAATATAACCCAACAGCATAAACGCCAGACCAATCACCGTCAACGGGCGGGTACCGAAGCGGTCAGAGAGAGAACCGGATATGGGCGAAATGATCCCAAGTGCTATCGGAACCACTGCCATCAGCAAACCGGTTTTTTGGGGAGTGTATCCCATCACATTTTGAAGATAATATGGCATCAGAATGGTAGTACCTGCCGAAGCCATAAAGGTAAGAAATCCGGTGACCAGATTAATGCTGAACAAGCGATTGGTAAATAACCGCAGGTCAATCATCGGCTGCGTTACTCGTTTCTCAATATAGAGGAAAGCCGCAAACGTGATTACGAACAAGCGCCAGCAATAAATATACCGGCAGGGTTTGAAATCCCATTCAGCTCACCCAGAGTCAAGCCGATTGTCAGGGAACTGAGGCTAACCAGCAATAATGCCGCGCCGATAAAATCAAATTTTTGCTTGATACCTGGAATGACATTGGGAACAAAGCGAATTACCATCATCGTACCCAGGATCCCAACCGGCAAATTGACAAAGAAAATCCAATGCCACGAAAGCGAACCTAAAATCACGCCGCCCAGGGTGGGCCCGGCGATAATTCCGAGCGAAACCATCAACCCGGTGAAACCCAGCGCTTTGCCGCGTTCGTTGGGAGGGAACGCCTCGGTCACGATTGCCATTCCCAGCGCCATTTGCATCGAAGCTCCCACCGCCTGGAACAAACGCGAAGCAATCAGCATATATATGGAGGAGGATAGCCCACAGAAGAGAGATCCCAGGGTAAAGATGATGTACCCGGCGATGTAAATCTTCTTCTTGCCAATCATATCTGCCCAGCGGCCAAAACTGAGCAAGAGGGTAGTGATCACCAGCAGGTAACCCACCACCACCCACTGAACCAGGCTGAAGCTGGTATTGAGTTCAGCTTCCAGGGTGGGCAGAGCTACATTTACGATGCTGCCATCGATAGTAGCCAGGAAGATTCCCATGGATACTGCGGCCATGATGGGCCATTTCTTCGAGTAATCAGTGGTTTGTGCTGGGGGGACCATATTCGTACCAGGTAGATTGAGATGGAAGTGCGCAATGTATAATATCATAAATATAGGAGCGACTTTGAGCAGCGAATCCTTTCCATTAATGGATGTATGGCTAAAAAAGCACCAGGTGGATGCAGTATATGTGCCTCCTGCCAGAGAATATTGTTTATTTCACCTCCACCCAGCCGGTGTTGGGAATTTCCGCGGTTTATTACCAGCCCGGAATCAGACCCATCCTGCTCCAACCCGAATCGGAGATTCAATGGGTGGCTTCTGATTCGTGTGAAGTTGTCCCCTTCTCCTGCGGGCATCTGGGAGATACTGACTTTTATTCGAATGTCCGGCAGTGGTGTGCTGGTTTGTTTGCGCGGTTCGGTCAGAATATCCGCACGCTTGGGGTGGAACTCACCAGTCCGGCAGCTGCCCCGACATTCTCTGCGGCAGAGATGACAGTTCCTGATCAAACCTGGGTCGCAATACTTCAGGAACAATTCCCCGGATGCGCCATCGCTGATGTGACTCCTGGGTTGATGGAAGCACGCTCCATCAAATCCAAACCGGTATTGGCGCAAATCAGGCGCTGCAACCAGATTGCCCAATTGGGTTTAGATGCACTCCAGAAGTCTATCCAGCCCGGCATGAGCGAAGTGGAAGCGGCCGCCCTGGTGGAATCTGAAATTCGGATCCGTGGCACTGGTTTTCAAGGAGCCCGGTTGGTCAAGGCATTCGCCCAGGTCACCAGTGGGGTGGAAGGCACCATCCAGCAATATATGCTTACCCCTTCCGGCCAGCGCAAATTCGAAACCGGCGATCTGGTGATGATTGAAATGGCTGTCTGCGCAGACGGGTTTTGGTCGGATCTCACCCGGGTGTACTGTGTGGGTCAGCCCTCTGAGCGCCAGAAAACTATATACAACGCGGTACTGCAGGCACAAAAAGCCGCTGCAGAATGCCTGATCCCCGGCAATCCCTGGGGCAGCCCGGATGATGCAGCTCGGAAAGTGCTTACCGAAGCTGGATTGGGCGAATACTTCATCCATGGTACCGGGCATGGAGTGGGGTACAAATATCACGAGTCGATCCCACAATTAGGTCCAAACCGACGGGAAATCTTCCAGGAAGGGATGGTAACCAGCGTAGAGCCCGGGGTGTATATCCCTGGTCTGGGCGGAATCCGCATTGAGGATAATCTAGCGGTAGGCGCTGATGATCCGATCTGGTTATCCTCACCTTGTTCTGCGTGGTAAACGGATTGAATCCGTTATAATCGGGATTGATGGTTGAATTCGTTCGTAAACCTGTAACATCCGCACCGCCGACCGCCGGTCAGTTGTTCTGGCGTATGGCTTTACCAGATCGGCACGAGCTTCCTCTCGTACTGCTCTTGATCGTAATTATGTTTTTGGGTTTCCTTTTTCGGCTGGTTCATATGCTTCAGCCGGTTGGCTTTGACGAGGCGTACACTTACCTGGCTTATGCCAACCTGCCCTACAAGCAGATTTTGACAGATTATTCATTCCCGAATAACCACATCTTCCATACCCTGCTGGTCGCTATGACTACTCACCTCATCCCAGTTCAATCTGTTTGGGTGATGCGTCTTCCCGCACTGACAGCGGGAATCTTGATGATTCCGGCTGTGTACCTGGCAGGCCGTGCGCTTTATCACCCCCAGGTTGGATTGGTCGGGGCTACCTTGGTAGCATCCAGCACATTGTTGATCAATTTTTCCGTAGATGCTCGCGGATATTCACTGATATGCCTGATGAGTATGGTGATGCTGTGGATGGCAGGCTGTCTCGCAAAACGGTCCCACTGGTCTGGTTGGGTTCTACTCACGGTTGCTGGTATCCTGGGCGCGTTCACGATCCCGATTATGCTCTACCCCTTAGCCGTGATCTATGTTTGGATGGTGGTCGATGCAACTCTTTCTTCAGAAGCAGATAAATCCATAAAACGTCCAATTCTACCGATCTTTATCAGCGCTTTCGGGGTGGTCATTGGGACTTTTTTGGTCTACTCGCCGGTCATCTTTTGGGGTACCGGATTAGAATCCATCACTGCGAATGGATTTGTATCTCCGTTGGGTTGGGATGAATTCATTTTGGACATACAAAGCCGGCTGAGCAACACCTGGAGAGGCTGGACCGATACTGAAACCACGATTGTGTATTGGGGTCTTATCATTGGCTTTGGATTCTCGTTACTCTTTCACCATCGGCTCACCAAAAGCCGGGTCCATCTGGTGATTATTACCGTCATCGTACTTGGGACTATGTTGAGTATTCAACAAGTCGCACCCATGCCGCGGATCTGGCAATTTTTGCTGCCCTGGTTCTATCTCTGGGTGTGTGCCGGTTTTGTGGGGCTGATTTCCTTGCTGCCAGAAAAAGCTAACAAATGGATCGGAACCATTTTCGTCATCTTGGTTGCAGGGTTTATCCTGTTTACCCGTAGCACTCAGATCATGCGGGAAATCTACCCTGAGCGTGAAACTCCCGGCGTAGAAGAATCAATTGCCTGGATTCTGCAGGATAAGATCAAGGAGAATGAGCAGATCGTGACATTGCTTCCATCAGGCACTCAGGTAAAGTATTACTACAACCAAACAGGCGATATTGGGACAGATTTTTACATCACCTCCCGTCCGGCTGATCCATTGACTGCCAGTTACCTGGTGGTTGTGAATAAAAAATATGATGAAACGCTGGAGCATGTGCTCACGAAAAATCACCTACAAGACAAAGTGGATATGGAAGCTAGTAACGCAGGTAGCCAATTACAAACAAGTCGATTTCTATCGAATTCCTACTCTGACCCAACCCTAAATGGAGAGAAAAGCATGGATTACTACAGCTTGAAATGGACGAATGACCACCTGGTGATGATTGACCAGCGCATCTTGCCCGGTGAAGTAAAGTATTTGGATTATGTGGATTATGAATCCGTGGCCGAAGCGATTCAAGTCATGGTTGTGCGCGGCGCACCCGCCATCGGCGCTGCAGCCGGGTATGGCATGGCGCTGGCAGGGTTAGCTCAAAAAACGGGATCCGCCGAACAGACCCTTCTTGCATTGCGGCAAGCTGCGAAGACCCTGATCGCAGCCCGCCCGACCGCAGTCAATTTACCCTGGGCGGTCAACCGGATCATGGGCAAAATCGAGAAGGCAGCCTTGCCAACCCGGGAAGCGATCCAACAAGCGGTGTTAGCTGAAGCACAAGCGATTTTTGAGGAAGATCTAGCCGCCAACATCCAAATCGGTTTAAACGGGCTGGCTGTCGTACCCCAAAATGCGACCGCCATCCACCATTGCAACACCGGCGCGCTGGCCACTACCGGGTATGGTACTGCGCTGGGAGTGATTCGCACCGCGCATGAACACGGCAAGAATATTTTTGCCTATGTGGATGAGACTCGCCCCCGCCTGCAAGGTGCCCGCCTCACCTCTTGGGAGTTGACTAATTTAGGAGTACCGCACAAGATCATCGTAGATGGAGCAGCAGCCCATGTGATGCGTACCCTCGGTGTAGATTTGTGCCTGGTGGGGTGTGACCGGGTGGCTTCCAATGGTGATACTGCCAACAAGATCGGCACCTTCCACCTGGCCTTGGCAGCTTACGCGATGGGCGTTCGCTTCTATGTGGTCGGTCCAACCAGCACGATTGATATGGCTATCCCGGATGGAGATCATATCCCGGTGGAAGAACGCGGCGCAGATGAAGTGACTCATATCGAAGGCAACTGCAGTAGCTCCGGCCGGAGCTGCAGGTATTCAACCCGGCGTTTGATGTGACTCCATCCCGTTACATTACCGGCATCATCACTGAAAAAGGGATCGCTTATCCGCCGTTCAAACAAAGCCTAAAAACTCTATTTAATCAATAATGAGGTAGGGTGCTTGTTCTAGCGGATATTTTGCTGAACGCACCTGCAAAGATTAATTCCGGAAACTAACAGATATGTGCGTTCAGATCCCATGGATTGAACGCAGCCCTACCCAAAAAACATCTACCAATAAAGGGTTATGCTTCCCAGGCAGCCTCATCAGCAGCTGTCTGCCCGGCTATCCGTCCAAAATAAAGGGTCGCCATGACACCGGTTCCGGTGCCAGGATAGTATGGCCCCATGAAACCGCCTGCTACCTGTCCGCCGGCGTACAGGTGAGGAATGACTTCACCGTTGGTATCCAGCACCTGGCTCTTACCATTGATGCGCAGGCCGCCGATGGTGCCCAGGTTATATTCAATGACCGGGACGGCGTAGTAAGGCGCCTTATCCATCGGGGTGAGGCCGAAGGTCTTGCCCCAGACGGTGTCTTTTCCGCCATTGGCCATATCTTCGTTCCAGCGGGTGATGGTGGCTTCGAGGTTGTCAGCGTTGACGCCGATTGCTTCAGCAAGTGCACGCACGGTATCGCCCTTGAAGACTTTCCCGTCTGCGATTTCTTTCGCCATGTCTTCGCTCATCATCGAGATACCGCTGACTGCCGCACCGCCCAGATCCATCATGGTCTGGTCCCAGATCTGCCAGGTCTGATGGCTTTCCTGGTTGAAGGCCATACGCATGACGTAACCATAGTGGTTACATTCAGCTACAAAGCGCAGACCGTTCTTGTTGACCATGATGCCGGTAATTTCTTTATTGCCCGGCAGGGTGGGGGCGATTCCGACATTGGAGGTGGGCAAACCGATGGTCCCGCCCAGACCAGCCAGGTCGGCGCCGATTTCCATACCCATGCGGATACCATCACCCGTATTGGTGGGCGCGCAGTAAGACACGCCCGTCTCCAACGCCCAAAGCTGGTGGGCGGAGTATTTCTGTGCCATTTCTTTATTCTGGTCAAAACCACCGGAAGCCATAATGACAGCTTTCTTGGCTTTCACACGGATGGTTTTTCCACCGCTGGTAGCTACTACCCCGATGACACCTTTTTCAGCATCACGGAGAACTTTTGTCACTGGAGAATCAGTCAAGAATTCGACTCCGGCGGTCTTGGCATTGGCAATCAGAGTATCCATGTAGAATTTTCCCCAGCCAGAGGTGTTATTTTCACCGCCGCCAGGCACATGAATCCGGTGAGCCATATATTGTGAATCAATGTATGGGATGGGGGCTACGCCGTACACGTTGATGTAGGGGACGCCCTGTTCAACTACCCAATCGACACAACCGGGAGCGCCATCGGCCATGGCTTTGACCAGGTCGGCGCTGGCGATACCTTCTGCGGCACGGTTCCAGTATTCGAAGTGCTTCTCGGGGGTATCATCCTGGAATTCGGTGAATTCTTTCTGGTATTTAGTGCCAGCAGCCTGAACCACACCGCTCGAGTTGATGGTATTACCACCCAGTGCTGCTGCTTTTTCCAATACGAGGACGGTAGCGCCTTTGGCTTTGGCTTCCAATGCGGCTACGACTGCAGTTCCGCCGCCGCCAACGATGACGATATCGGCTTCTTTATCCCAGGTTTCAGAGGTCGTAGCTGCCGGCTTTTTTAGGAGCGCAGCCCTGTAACATACCAGCGCTTGCCAATCCTAAACCAGTGATGGCAGCGCCTTTTAGAAATGATCTTCTTCCAAGCTTCTCTTCCATTGAAAATCTCCTTAATTGAGAGGTAGATAAAATGAATTCCAAACGCAAATCTAGCTGTCTTGATTATCAAAAATCGACAGGTATACTACAACCCTATTCCGTTGAAACCACCCTCACCCGTTTGGATGAATTAATCCTCACCTGATTGGAATATAACTTTTACCTCGTCATTGCGAGGAGGAACGACGAAGCAATCTCACAAACTAGATCTGTAATTTTCTATCCTGAGATTGCTTCGGGCCAGGGCAAGAACGGATCGCATGACGAAAATCTCGAAGAAGTGCCAGATCCTTCGCTCTCAGATGCTCGGTCCAGATGAGACCTGCGGTTTCGCAATGACGAACCGAATCCGATGCATCTCATTGACCGGTGTCCCCAACCTCTATACAATAGGATTATGATTCGTCTGCAATCGTACAATTTCTTTTCCGGATTTTTCCGCACCGATCATGATCCCCCGTCTATACCTAAATGAGGGAAGACCTGTCGGATGCAGCGGAAATTCCGCGCTGTGATTAATCCAAATATCCCAACGAGGTACCCATGTCTAAACGAGAATTTACCAGCAGGCGCGCACCTGCGTTTCGTGATGTGCCTGATGAAAAATGGAACGATTGGCGCTGGCAACTAAGTCACCGCCTGAACACAGTAGAAGAGATAGAGCGGGTCTTTCCGCTGACCGATAGTGAGAAGAAAGCGCTATCATCCGCAGGCTTATTCCGGGTGGAAATCACCCCGTATTTTATTTCACTGATTCTACCTGATGACCCGCATGATCCCATCCGCAGGCAAATCATCCCCACCGCCGATGAGATCCTGCCTTTCACCGGGATGATGGAAGATTCGCTGGCAGAAGACCGTCATTCACCCGTGCCGGGGCTGGTACATCGCTATCCCGACCGGGTTTTGATGCTGGTCACCACCCAGTGTGCATCCTACTGCCGCTATTGCACCCGCAGCCGGATCGTAGGCGACCCATCCGCTACCTTCACCCGTTCGGAATTGGATGCTCAGATCGATTACCTCAAGCAAAATCCCCAGGTGCGGGATGTCCTGCTCTCCGGCGGAGATCCGCTGACCCTGGCGCCCAAGATGCTGGAAGAAATCCTCTCTCGTTTGCGCGAAATCGAACATATTGAAATCATCCGCATCGGATCGCGGGTACCGGTGTTCATGCCGCAACGGATCACCACGGAACTGACCGATATGCTCCAGAAATATCATCCGCTCTGGATGAATATCCACGTCAACCACCCGAATGAGATCTCCAAGGAATTGGAAGCCGCCTGCGATCAACTGACTCGGGCTGGGATTCAACTGGGCAACCAGTCGGTCTTACTGGCCGGGGTAAACGACTGCTCACACATCCAGCGCCAGTTGGTGCAAGAGTTGGTGCGGATTCGCGTGCGGCCTTATTATCTGTATCAATGTGACCTGGTGGATGGCGCCGGACATTTCCGCACCCCGGTGGCCAAGGGAGTCGAGATCATCGAAGCCCTGCGGGGTCATACCTCCGGGTACGCGGTTCCAACCTTTGTGGTGGATGCTCCCGGCGGCGGCGGCAAGATCCCGGTGATGCCGAATTACATGATCTCGATGTCAGATCATAAGATCGTCTTACGCAATTATGAGGGCTATGTCACCGCCTACGAAGAGCCGGTCCAGTACCAGCCGCATGATCCTACCACCTGCTCGTATCTGCCAGAACAAGCGCGGCGAACCCGGCCAGCGCGGAATCTCGGGCATGCTGGATGGCGACCAGATGTTCATTAAACCGGAAGGCTTTGACGAATTGCACAACCGCGGCGGTGGAGCCCATCGCCTGCGGATGGATGGCGATAAATGGAAGCCGCTCGGAATCGGGGATGGAAAGAAAAGCGATTCTTAACTGAGCAGGTAAGCTAAAACTAATTTTGTCGTTGCTGCGAGCGCATCTTGATGGGTGCGCTCGTAATGATGTGAGGCATCCACTCCCGGACCGATCAATGCGACCCGGGCATTTCCGCCGGCCGCTAAGAAGGCGGATCCATCTGACCCATAGTGGGGATAAATATCGGTTTTGTATGGGATTTGATTCTGCTCAGCCAGCGTCACAAGTCGGTTAGAGAGGGTATGGTCATAGGGTCCGGTGGAATCGCTTTTACAGATGGTGGTGTGAAATTCGTCCGAGTTTTGGCCTTCACCAATGGCGGCCATATCCACTGAGATCAGCTCCTGCACTTCGGCTGGGATCCCTACCGCGGCGCCATGCCCCACTTCTTCATAATTGCTGATGTACAGGAAGCTCTTCTGTTCCGGTTGCAGGTTGGCTTCAGCTAACAGCGTGACCGCTTCCAGCAGGCAGGCGACCCCGGCTTTGTCATCCAGGTGCCGCGAGCGGATGAAGCCATTGATCCATTCCGCCCGTGGATTGAAGGACACAAAATCTCCCACTTTGATTCCCAGCGCTTCGGTTTCTGCTTTGCTTAGGACTTTTGCGTCCAATCGCACTTCCATCGTGGCAGTCTTCGCGCTTTAATTCGGATACCTCTTTACCGTACACATGTGCGGAGGCGTGGTGGATCAGAATCGAACCCCTGACCGTGGTTCCAGTCGAAGTATGAATCGTGCAATCCTCACCTTCGACCGAATTCCAGGCATAACCGCCCACCTGAAACAATTTCAGCCGTCCATCGGCTTTGATCTCTTTGACCATCGCGCCCAGGGTATCCACGTGCGCGGAGAGCGCCCGGGGAGCATCACTGTGCTTGCCGGGGATTTCGATTAGCAGCGCGCCTTTCCGGGTGAGCTGGCAGGTAACGCCGGGGATCTGTTCGGCAGCCTGGCGGGTGAATTCGATCGCCCGGTGCGAGAATCCGGTCGGGCTGGGGATGGTGAGCAAATCCAGCAGAAATTTCTGCATCCGTTCAGTGTTGATTTCAGGGAGAGAGTTCATCGGGTTGCCTGCCTGCGGATTAACCAGATTTGGGGTGTTCGACTGAGATGGCCGGGATGCCTTCGTAGGCAGAGATGATCTCGCGCCATTTCTCGGGGATCGGGATGGTGGATTGGGTGTGGTAATCGAACGTGACCATGACGGTGGAGCCGGTGGCTACCACATGGTTGCCGGGGAGTATTTCAATGATGTACTCAAAATCCAGGCTTTTATTGCCCAGCCGACTGGTGCGTACTCCCACCCGGATTTCTGCATCCGGTGGAATCGGGCGCAGGTAGTTGACCTGCACATTGGCGACGATGAGACCCAGATCTAGAAAGGATTTACCAGACCAGATTCCGATGGCGGAGATGTAGGCGAAGCGGGCTGCTTCCATGAACTCCACGAACTTGACGTTGTTCACGTGCCACTGGGTATCCAGGTCGCTGTAGCGGACATGAATGGGGTGAAAGAATTTGAATTCGGTCATGGCGGTTATCCTTTCTAGTTATGATTATACCGGATTGGACCCCTTCCTGCCTCCCCCATTTTCAAACCCCCAAAGAGCGGGGGGAAGCCCAGAAAATGGAGGAGAGAAAACACAAATAAATGTAGGTTGGTGTTGATGTCGACAACGAGCGTAGCGAGGCGATCGATATCAACCCAACAATTGATGAGGGTATTGGGAAATGTTGTGTTTCTACGCAACCCCCAGAGAACGTGGGTAGGCCGTTCAACCCAACCTACGGTACTACGGCTATGATACCTTTTTGACAGCTCCTCGACTTCTAAATTCCATTTCCATCAAAATTTTCAATACGGATGCAAGAGCTCTTAATGCGAAATAGGTGATAATACTTTGAAGTGATACGCCAATAACCGTTGTTCCAATCGCTAATATCCATGATAGCGGCCCATTATTCGGACCCAGCATTGGGTAGGCAAGGAGTGTCTGTTGAACTTGAGGTAGTGAAAACAAACCAGCGAGTAGCAAGGATAACGACCGAGGCTTTCGCAGCTTTGTTTATCCAGTCATTAAACGTAAAACTTCCTGTGGTTGATAAAACTCGGGGGATTCTCATCATCCAAGAGATACTCAAAACCGGGGACTGATCTCACAATTTTTTCTCGTTTATAAAACAATATTGGCTCGCCTTGTGGAGGGAGTTCATTAGTTCGTTCTCTCAAATTTCTTCAATGATGATGAAAGCATCATCGGACCATTCCGCCCGATCATTTTTCTTCCAAATACTTAGAAGTTCATCGGTGTTTTTTAAATTGATATTTTCAAAAAGTCGTGTACGAAAATCAATTGCCATTGTTAGCCTCAATAGACATCTCTTTATAGTTCAAGTCGGTTTCAACAATCATATTTAATCCAACCGAAATTCCATTAAGAACGAGGTAATAGGATAATTCCCTTTATCAGGGGACCAGCAAACCTACGAATTGGGAGGATGAGGTAACCAGATCAATGACCTAAGAACCTTTCGTGTTTCTGATGTACTTGCCACTGGAACATTAATGGATCCCCTAAGGAATTTGGATTCAAAGAACATCAAAACTGTATATAGAATTTGAAAGACCAGTGCAATCCAGGCAAAAATTTTTGAGAAGAAAGCAATCCTTAATAGCCGATCATGTTGTTTGGTAATAAAACTAATATCATCAGTAGAACCCATCATACCTCCGTTTATTCATCGATTGGGTAGAGCTAAGCGAAACCTAACAAAGTTAATTATTCTTCATCCTGAGGACCGCCTGTCCCCGTAGGGAAATCGGGACGAAGGATCTTGTTCTTATTCCCACTGGCGTAGAGATCCTTCGCTGTCGGTCTCAGGATGAAAACGGATGCTATTGCCCTATCGACTTCAGCATCGCATCGATCGTGCGTTCTTTGCGATCTTTCCCCAATAACTCCGTCCAGAACAGGTCATCATATCGCCGTGACCGTCACCGGGATCGGCATGGGCACTCCCCACCCGAGCAAGAGCACCTCTTCTTTGGGTTGCAGATGTGAAGAGCATACTCCGCAGCGTCTCCTTGCCGGAGACACCTGCCAGCACCGCCGAGAGGTCATCGTCATCTTCCAGCTTGCCGGTGATGCGGGTACCCAACTGCGACATGACCTCATCATAAATCTGCGAGGGGCGCTGATCCACCACCAGCAGCGTCACAAAATACTTGCGCATCTCGCGTGCGATGATGCTGAAGCTGGTCTGGTTGGCCATCTCGCGGTTGAGCAGCTTGTGCGCTTCTTCAATCACAATCACCAGCGGACGGGGTTCCTTACCGTTCTGGCTGCGATGCTCATTGGTGGTCTTCTCCCATTGCTCGCGGATCTTGCGGGTGAGCAGGTTTGTCACCAGCAGATAATCCAGGTCGCGTTCGTGCTTTGCCAAACGAGAGCACCACATGCTGTCCTGCTTCCAGGGCGTTGATGATCTGCTTCAGGCTGTCGGCGGCCGGTTCTTCCACCACGTAGGGCAGCTTGAACAAACGATCCATTTTGGAGCGCAGCCCGACCACAGCCGCCGCGTTGACTCCGTTTTCATTCGCCCAGTACTCGGTGCTTTCCGGGGCGGGAACGCGTTTTCCGTCTTCGTTCTCTTCAGTCCGGCCGTTCACCATCTGTTTGAAGGCGTTGAACCAGTTGGATCCGAAGCTGGTGTAGAGCGCATCCAACGAGGTGGCAGTCGTTTCTTTCAGGTTCAGCTCGCGGGTGAGCAGCTCAATATCGGCCGGAGTGATGTCTTTTTCGGCGATTTCCAGGTTGAAATCCGGGTTCTTGCCGCGAATATTCGCGCCAGCACCCAGCCCAACCAGGCGGACCTTGACCGGGAATTTGGTCTTTAAGCCCTGGCACGGTCTGGTGGGTATCGGAAGCAATATCTTCCACCCCATACTCGTTGTGCATATCAAACACCAGCACCGAGGAATGATCGTACTGGATCAATCCGGCCAGCAGAATCCGGGTGAGAAAGCTCTTGCCGGAACCGGTGGAGCCGAAGATGCCCGAAGAGCGCTGCACAAATTTATCCAGGCTGATGCAGACCGGATGCCCCTGCTCGCGGGTGGTGCCGATCTTCAAATTGCCGGCATCGGTTTCCGAGCCAAAGATGGTGGCGATATCCAGCGCCTCTGCCAATCGCGCATCGGTATGGTGCGGAGGAATCGTCTTGATCGGAAGCAATCCGATGTGTCAACCGGATGAGTTTTTGCCCATTCTTCATACTCCGGGCTGTCCAGATCAGGTCCTTGATCCATCATCAGGGTAGGCAGGACTTCCAGGTTGGTGAACAGGGTCTGGCCGTGCAGTTGCCGGGCCAGGTATTCCGGGTACCTCGCTTCGGATTGCTCATCCGCGAAGCGCGGATTGGTGGCGCCGAGCATCATATTGGTCACCAGGCCGTAATAATTCCAGGTGCCGCTTTCCAGCACCACGAAGGCGCCTTCCTGCACTTCTTGCGGTGAGGTGGTCAGGCGGACGGTGAGGTTCTCTTTGAGCGATCCTCCCACCACATAACCGATGGATTTTTTGGATGGTGTCTGCTCCATTATGCTGCCTCCTTGTCCACCTGCATATCCGCCAAAGCGCCAAGTACACTCATCAGCACCTGATAATCATCTCGCAATAGTGTAATCAATTCCTGGGTCGCCGATTCCAGCCAGGCGGTATTCCCGGCACTTACATGCGCTCCATGCGCCTGCTGTATGTGAGCAGCCAATACTTCCGGGATGGGAATATCCTGGCTGCGCAGGATGTGACGGAAATAGCCAAACCGTCCGCTGCCGGTGAACTGAACAATATCCGCTGCACCGCACGGGTAGATCGTCTCTAGCGTTAAGGGTGGCCGGGGCGGCAGCAGATGCGAGATTTTTCCTTTGGCTTGATAACCCACCGCCAGCACACTGATCTCCACCGGCACATTCCGGTTTTCACGGTTATCGGCGATGATCTCTTGCGTGATCTGCGAACTGGTCACCAACTGGCGTACCAGCCCGTCATCGTCGATGTGAATATCGGTGATGATGCCATACACCTGGGTGCCATCATCCAAAAAAACAGATACCAGCGCACCCAGCGCAGGGGTGTTGATCTGGTTCAGCCGGCAACCGACCACAAAACCGGTGGTCGATGCCCGTAGAAGTTTACCGATTTCAAGTGGATTCATACTCCCATCCTTCTCTTGCCAGGCAGATCTTTCATTTTTTGTTTATCCGATTTGTCATCCAACGCAATTCCGCGCTCTTGCATCTCGCGAACCAAAATCGATTCCAATTGAGCGGCGTCCGCGTATTGGATGACGGCTTCTTCGTGGGCGCGGTGCAGCAGATACGGGAATCCGTTACCGGATGCGGCACACTGCTGCAAGATACTATTCTGTAAGCAGATTCAATAGCTCCGGCAGATTCTGCCACCCAACCCGGAAATTCAACCCGCGAAATTTTTTGTTTGGTAGCACTACCCGTATTGAGATAGAAAAAGTGAATGGCCTGCTTTTCGCTGAAATGGTCTGCCTGCGGTGATTGAATCTGGAAAATGGCAGACCGGCTGCCGGGTTGGCTCCAACAATTTCAGAGAAAAGTACCCGGTCGATCAATCCATCTCTGCGATTCGAACCGCCATCCGGACTAGCAAGCAGATTCAAGGTAGTTACCACCAGACTGCCGCCCGGTTTATCCACCAGACCCGCATAGAGTGATGCCGGTCTCAGAAAGATCTTCCAGGACAGTGACATACTCTTTTAGAACCTGATTGTACTGCTTGCTGGCCTGCGGTTCGCGATAAAGCTCCAACCCACCGTCGGTGAGCGAGACGACTGGTTTGATCACATTCTTTGCCAACTCGGCAGATAATTTCCGCTCAGCCAGGTCGCGTTTGAGAGCGATATAGGCTTCCGAGGCTGGCAGTCCCCTTCGGCGAGCAATTCCGGATCGAGTAATTCGCTTTGCACGTGACAATCCGGGAGCTTCAACCGCTGCCCGGTTTGAGAATCACCGCGGCGATATTCAAAGCCCCGAATTGCACCTGGCTGTGGCGGGAAGGTATAACCTGGGATCCATCTGCCGCCAGGATGGTCGCTGCTTGAGTGGATATCTAACGAGGTGTAAGCCTGATCCATGCGCTCCGATCCAGGGATGGCGCAGCGTAGATTCTGATTCTTTTGGGCTTCAGCTTGAATTTTCTCAATGGCTTCAGCTTGCAAGTCGGCGTGCTGACTGAGCCAACTTAAGCGCTTCCTCTTTTTGCATCGCCAGTTCCTTTTGCCGCAGAATTGCGTGTTCACAAAAAGCAGGGATTTGATGGTTGATATCCAGATAATTGACCGGCATATCAGCCCACCCTACTTTCGAAATCAGGAACCGCCTAACAGCAAAACCAGTACACCGGCCAGGCGAGTGAAAGTGACCGGATGTTGGATCACTCCCAGCCAGCCAAAATGATCGATCAGAATCCCACCATGAACTGTCCCAGAATAATCAAGGTGACCATGTAGGTGGAACCCAAGCGCGGCAGAGTGATGCTGATAGTTTGATAAAGCAACACCCCGAAAACACCACATACCAGCATATACCAGGGAAGGGTGTGCCAATCGCGAATGCGTTGACCGCCCTGGACCAGCAAGAACTGCCGCTGCAATGACTGCTCCGCTGATGTGCACCACCAGAGCTCCGGCTATTCCGCCGATCCGCTGTCCCATTGCACCCGCAATTGGTGACTGCACCCCCACCGCAGCGCCTCCAAGCAGGCCAATTAAGATCACAACAAAGATGTTTTGCATCACCAACTCCTAGTTTCCGCCAACCACAAATTGTCCTTGCCTTTACCCGTCATGACACGGGAATAATTTACCAGTTGAGACTGGTTTGGATTTACTTATTACGGAACCCGGGTTTCTCCGGTGAGGCTGACATCGTATCCGTAAAATTGCGAAATAAACTCGTGCGCTTCCGAGATCTTAACCATGCAAAGAACTCAGACATCGGAGATTGCGCAGCCAACATCCATTCAACGCGACCAAATCAAACTGCTCCCGGGTTAAAAAGATAAAGTCCAGACCAAATGCTCTGGCAGCAGCTTCAAGTCCGATACCTGTGTCCACCTTGCCTTCGGCGATTAGCCGGGCAATCTCGGTATAAGTCATTTTCTCGTCGTTGTAGCCGTTGATCTGGTCGGGATCAGACCTGAGCTAATTTAGTTGTTGATCGAACCACACTCGCGTCCCGATCCATTTTGACGGTTGATGAAGCGCACATTGGGTTTGGTCAGATCTGCAAACGTTGTAATCGCAAGCGGATTTCCGGGTGCAGTAATCAAACCAATATTTCGACGCGCTAGGGTGACCACCTTTACATCGCGTCCGGGTAAACAGCTTTTGGATATACGGCAGGTTATAACTGCTGGTCTCCGGGTCCCAGAGATGGCAGCCTGCCATATCCGCTTTCCCTTTGGCGAGAGCGATGATACCTTCCATGGATCCAGTAACCGATACCTGTAAATGGATATTGCGGGAAAAAACTATCCAACATTTCAGCCAGCATATTGATCACGGTGTCACTGCTGCCAAAAAAACGGATAGTGGAAGTGTCTTTCGCTTCTGGTAAGTCACCGAGGATGCGCCAATGTTCAGTGGCCAGGTGCAATCCTTCAGAGATTTCTTCCAACGAAAATCCGGCGGTGATATTTTCCAAAATAAATTGCTCGGTCTTCAGTACCAGGCTGATTCGGCGGAGACTTTCGTATTTGGGGATTACATTTTGGGCACTTGAGGATACAAAAGTCCCCTTGCCGGGTTTGCTATCCACCAGACCTGCTCGAACCAGTTGGTCAAATGACTTTTGAACCGTTCCGACAGTACATTTCCACTGTTCTGATAGCTCTCTGACCCCGGGCAGTCTTGCGCCCGGTTGAAAATTACCAGAAAGAATTTCATCTTTTAAGTAATCAGCAATTTTTTGGTAAGTTGAGCGTTCATCCATGACTTAAGTATAGCAGGAAACATCTCCCCGAACTTCGTGCAGAGAACCTTACCCCCAGAAACCGGCGATGGCTTTTCCGCAGCCGGGGCACTCCCCGGTGGTTGTGATTTCATTCCGGATTACCTGATATCCACGGCGTTCGATCAAGAGTTTGGTGCATACCGGGCAATAGGTATTTTCCAGTGATCCGACCTTGCCGGGTAGATTTCCGGCGTACACAAAGTGCAATCCGGCTTCCTGACCGATATCCGCCGCCTGCTGCAAGATGTTCTGGGTTGGGTGGCTGGGTTATCCTCGCGTCTTATAAGCCGGGTGAAAGCCGGTCACATGCCAGGGGATATCACGGAGAAACCGCGTACGGATGGCACGGGCTGCATCCCACAATTCGCCTGGGCTGTCATTAAAGCCGGGGATCACCAGGGTAACCACTTCCACCCAGTAGCCCAGTTCATGTGCCAGCGCAATGCTATCCAAAACCGGTTGCAGCCGTCCGCCCATGGAGCGGTAATTTTTATCCTGCATTGATTTCAGGTCGATCTTATAGCCATCCATCACCGGGCGGAGGTAGGTCAGCGCCTCAGGGGTGGCAAATCCATTGGATACCATCAGGGTGAACAGGTTTTGCTGATGCGCCAGCTCGAATACTTCATGTGCCCATTCCGCGCTGATGATCGGTTCATTGTAAGAACTGGCAATACTGCTCGCGCCTGATCGTAGCGCTAATTTTACAATCTGGTCTGGCTGTGATAGGTTGAACGAGCTCATCCGGGTCGGTGCACGGGTCGCGCACGGCTTGGGATGAGACCCAGTTCTGGCAGAAATCGCATTTGAAATTGCATCCCAGCATGCCAAAGGTCAGCACCGTGGAACCTGGCAAGAAATGGGAGAAGGGTTTTTTCTCAATCGGGTCCACAGCCAGCCCGGCAGTATATCCGTAGGGAACCTGTAGGGATCCGGCCTGATTGGTGCGCACCTTGCAGATGCCGGATTTCCCCTCCGCGATCAGGCAGCGGTGAGCGCAGGCAAGGCAGCGCACCGCCCCGTTTTTCGCTGGCTCAGCCAGCGTAGCTGCTACAGTCCAGGTGGAAAATTCGGATTGTTTATCCATGCTTTCATTATAGCAATAGCTTGGTAGGGTGCTGTTCATCCGGTTTTTGGATGAACGCACCGATTTGGTTTTTATTGATGTGGTGAGTTATGCCCCGAAGACCGGGGACAAGATCGAACGCACCCTACCGAGCGACACCAATTTGATTTTATTTGGTGCGTTCATCACCCGATCCCCACAAAACGTGGACAAAGGATGGGGGCAAGATCGAACTCACCCCACCAATGTGGCTTCCAGATATCCAAGCTGGAGAATTCCCCCGGTTTGGCACGATTCTCACCTCATTAAAAATATTGATTTTAATGTGTAGATTGGTTTTTCTTCCACAATGGTTGAGTCATGTCGAATTCAATCAGCTATAATGAAATCACATTAATTCAGGAGAAATCCATATGAATATTACGCCTACCTATTTAGCTGAACCAAAACGATACGATCAGATGAAATATAACCGCTGCGGCAAAAGTGGTATTCACCTGCCAGCCATCTCTCTAGGGCTGTGGCACAATTTCGGCGGGAGTCGATTCGTTCGAAAACGCGCGCGCCATCCTGCGGCGCGCCTTTGACCTGGGGGTAACTCATTTTGACCTGGCCAACAACTATGGTCCGCCCTACGGATCAGCCGAAGAAACCTTTGGGGCTATCTTTGCCAGAAGGATTTCAAACCCTATCGGGATGAAATGATCATCTCGTCCAAAGCGGGCTGGGATATGTGGCCGGGTCCGTATGGTGATTGGGGTTCACGCAAATATCTGGTCGCCTCGCATCGACCAGTCTTTGAAGCGCATGGGTTTGGACTATGTGGATATTTTCTATCATCACCGCCCCGACCCGGAAACCCCGCTGGAAGAGACCATGTCTGCCCTCGATCAGATCGTCCGTTCCGGAAAGGCGCTGTATGTCGGCATTTCACAGTACGGCCCTGAGATCAACTGCCAAGGCAGCCAATCTGCTAGCGCAAATGGGCACCAGGCTGCTCATTCACCAGCCCAACTACAACATGTTCGACCGCTGGATTGAAGATGGCTTGCTGGATGTATTGCAAGAGGAAGGAATTGGCAGTATTGTGTTTCTCTCCTCTGGCACAAGGGTTGTTGACCAATCGATACTTGAACGGTATTCCAGAAGGATCACGGGCTTCACGCCGAGATTCATACTTACAGGCCGGAGGAAGTAACCGAAGAAATTGTTAGAAAAGTTCGCAAACTTAAATGTAATTGCTCAGAATCAGAAAGCAAAGTATGGCTCAAATGGCCCTGGCGTGGGTTTTGCGTCAACCGACCGTCACGTCCGCTTTAGTGGGAGCCAGTTCTGTGGAACAAATTGAAAACAATGTGGCAGCTCTACAAAACCTTGAATTCAGCTTCGAAGAGTTGCGCGCCATCGATGAGGTATTAGTAGAATGAATCAGAAAGTAGTCATCATTGGAGCCGGTTTTGGCGGTTTGGAACTCGCCAGAAAACTAGAAGATGCGCCGGTAGAAGTAACAGTCATTGACCGCAATAATTATCATGTGTTTCAAGCCCTGATCTATCAGGTGGCCACAGCGGCTATTTCGCCCAATGAAATTGCACATCCGGTTCGGGCTATTTTGAATGGTCAGCAGAACTACCATTTCTTGATGGCAACCGTCGAGACCGTAGATGTGAACCGCAAGGTTGTCATTACCTCGAACGGAGAAGTGCCGTATGACAAGCTGGTGCTGGCTGCCGGTGGACAGACATTTTTCTTCGGGAACGAAAACATTGCTAAACACGCCTTCGGGTTGAAAACCATGCCCGATGCGGTCAATCTGCGTAATCAGATTTTGAATCAGTTTGAACTTGCCAGCCGCGAGCCCAGTTGCGAAAAACGTAAAGCCATTGTTGACCTTTGTGATCGTCGGAGGCGGCCCGACCGGTGTGGAATATGCAGGTGCGCTCAAAGAACTCGTTAACCTTGGCCTGAAGAATGACTTTCCTCGCCTGGATATGAGTGAGGTAAACATCATCTTGCTGGAAGGCTCACAGAAACTCCTGCCGGCCATGCCTGATGACTTAAGTGAAGAAACACGTAGAGTGCTTGGAGAAGAAGGGTGTCGATGTCCGGTTTGGGGCAATGGTCACCGATTATGACGGGAACATGGTCAGCCTGAAAGATGGATCATACCATCGCCACCAAAACGCTGGTCTGGGCAGCAGGCATTCGCGCAGTCAGCTTCCTGGACACGCTGGGTTTTGAGCAAGACCGCCTGGGCAGAATCAAGGTGAATGAATACCTGCAGGTCCCGCTCCATCCAGAGATTTTTGTCATCGGAGATGCTGCCTACCTGGAAGATGAAAATGGGGCTGCACTTCCGATGGTGGCGCCGGTTGCGCTCCAACAGGCAGATTATGTGTTCCGGATCATTCGCAATGTAGAGCCGATTGGCAACATCCAGAAACCATTTGTCTATCACAGCCCGGGTTTGCTGGCAACCATCGGTCAGTAACGATGCGGTTGCGCGCCTGTGGGGTATCAACTTCAAAGGCTTCTTTGCCTGGCTCATCTGGTTATTTATCCATCTCATCCGCTTGATCGGTTTCCGCAACAAATTGCTGGTCCTTGATTAACTGGGCCTGGGATTACATTTTCACCGACCGGGCAATTCGCCTGATCGGATTTGAATAAAGACGGAATAGAGCAGGATTATCTGACGATGATCCTGCTTTTTTATTGAGAAGGAAGCAATCAAATGGATACACTCACATTTCTTGGGGCATTCCGCGTTTTCAATGGGTATTAGCGGTTACAAGATTTTGATCGATCCCTTTCTAACTCATAATTCAGATGCACCGATCAGTGCAGATCAAGTAGAAGCCGATTTCATACTGGTCACCCATGGACATGGTGATCATATGGGCGACACCCTGCCGATTGCGAAACGGACCGAATGCGCTTGTGATCAGCAACGCTGAAATCATGCGGCTGGTTATCGGATAAAGGGGTAAGGACGCACGGGCAAAGCCTGGGCGGCGGATTCCACCATCCCTTTGGTTACCTTAAGCTGACCTACGCCCTGCACGGGGCCGGATCTGGATGCTGTTCCGCATGGCTGCGGAGGTAATCCGGCGGGCATACTCATCACCACCATGGAAGGCAAGAAAATCTATCATGCCGGCGATACCGGTTTCTTCGGCGATATGAAATGGATCGGCGATGAAGGTCTGGATGTTGCCTGTCTGCCAATCGGAGACAACTACACCATGGGTCCGGATGATGCTTTGAAGGCGATTCAACTCCTGCGCCCGAAAGTTGCCATCCCCATGCACTACCATGAGAGCGGGATTGCTCAAGCAGGATCCGGTCGCCTGGAAACAGCAGGTAGAAGCCAGCACCCAAACAAAGGGTGGTAGTTCTAAAACCGGGCGAAACCTTTGAACTTCTATAAATCGGCTCCAAATTTTGGATTGCTACTGCCAGATGGACTAGAAAGCACATACGGTGAGCGGAAATAAGATCGCCCAGAATTTGGAGTCCACTTGAACCATTTACTGTATCCAACCACCGTCAAACCAAGTGCAATCAGCAACACCGGATTGGTGGGGTAGATCACATTCGAGAATCCATCACCAAAGCAATAGGCGGTCACGGTCACCTGGCGGGTTACCCCTACCAGATCAGCCAGCGGGGTCAGAATCGGCATCAACAGAAATGCTTTGGCAGAACCAGATCCGATAAAGAATTCCACAATGAGTGCCAACGCATACACAATCAATGCGGCGGCTAATGGGGTTGTTCCCTGAATCCATCCGGTCGCGGAATGTAGGATCGTATCTAAAATTTCACCCTGGGTGACAATATATTTAATACTGGAAGCCATCAAAATCAACGGGATGCCCGGTGCGATTCCCAGCATGCCATCTAACGCGGATTTCCAGACTGCTTTGGATGAAATACCCGAAAGGAAACCGGCGCCCAATCCACCGATGAGGAAGAATAATGCGATGATCGGCAGCGAGTAGCTGGTTAGGAAAGCGACAAACGGGGATAGGAACAGGCACAGGGCAATGAGGAACAGCCAGAAACCGAAGAAAAGCAATGCCGGTTTGAGTTTGGCCGAATTTGCAGAGATTTGGCTGAAGTCTTGCTGGTTATCCCGTAATTTGGCTGCTTCTTCTTCTTTCCAGATGGGTGAGGATTGCGGGTTTTGTTCGATCTTGCGGGCATAGCGGGTGAGAAAGAAGCAGAACAGGACGTACACAATCACAAAGAATACCAACCGCAGGCCAAATCCGGAGAATAACGGTAGTCCAGCCAGTTTTTGTGCGACTCCGATCGTGAAGGGGTTGGTGAGTGCTGTGGAAAAGCCCAGGTTGACTGCCAGCAGGCTCATTCCCAGCCCGACCAGCGAATCCCAACCTAGCGAGAGCGCGAGGGCGACCATGATCGGAACCAGCGGAATGACCTCTTCAAAACTGCCAAAGAAGGCACCCAGACACATGAAGAAAAATGAAACGATCCACATAATCGCATATTTGCGTTTACCAAAGATATCGCACAATATTTTGCAAAACACCAGTCAGGATTCCGCTATGTTGTAAGACTGAAAAGGATGCCCCGATCATCAACAAGAAGAACAAGATGGTGATGATGGTCAGCGCATCTGGCCCGGCCAGAATTTCAACCGGGGCAGTGAACCAGCGCCAGACCGGGTAATTCGGGTGATCAACCGGGTGAAGCTATCCGGATTGACCACCATGATCCCATTCTTTTCAACTCGTTCGTAATGTGCCTGCCGGGATCACCCGGGTGAGAATCCCCGAGAGAATGATCAAGATCAGCAAGATCACAAAGGATTGAATAAAAGAATTTCGACTAATTTGGGCACTTTTTTGTTGTTTCCATATTGACTCTCCTGCGTTCACGTTCAGATAATTATATGTGAAGCGTCCTTCGAGCAAAGATTTGAGGACGGAACGATGGTATTCTGGAGTCTCAATCATCCCTAAATTACATTCCAGATGAGTTCATTGAACTAATTTTCTTCGAAGTGATTGTTTTTTGAAGTAACTTGGCATAGTATGTAGAATAGAAATCATAGCGGGGTTCATTGAAGTCAACTACATACCAAATTGCTACGCAATGGATTGCGGGGTAACAACCAGATCAATTAGGTGTTGGTTGTGATCAATGTAATGAGGGTGGATATCAGCCAGGAATTGAGCCGAACATCCATGTGGGAGGGTTATGAATAAGCGCATTCTGTGGGTTGGGATCATTCTAGCTGTTGTTTGCCTGTGTGTAGGGACACTCACTGCCATCGGTTTCTGGGCGATCCGGCAAGTTCCTTCAGTCAATAGTCAAATTCCACCTGGATCAATGCCAATACAAATCAGTATCGACTATCCGACCAATGGAAAACTCTGGCCGATGAACACACAAATTCCGGTTAGCATCAGTGCCTGGAGCGTCAAAGCCGATCACCCAGGTTGATTTATATATCAACAACACCCTGTATAAGTCCTTCTATACAGACCGGGGGAAGCTGGAGTAAGGAATTTCAGACTACTGTCCCATGGCAGCCAGGACAGGCAGGAATAGTATAGTTTGGTTGCACGGGCAACCAATTCTGCCGGCGGGTCTGGAATTTCACGGAGTGTAACACTCGAATCGGGTGATCCGGTTGGTTACAAAGCTTCTGATTGCCGTAAATGGCGGGAGATACTCTGCAAAGCATTGCCCTGCGAAAAACCTGTCCGATTGACGCTGTTCAAGAAGTAAACCCTGGAATAGATCCCAACCAGGCTCTAACCGGAGAATGATCTGGTGTTTGTTCCTGTAATCCCTCCTGCCGAAAGCTTCTCTCCAATCATTCCACCATTCACATCCATTTGATAATCCACCGTCAGGTGAATTATCCACCACCGCAAGATACCAATTCGGGGTCACCAAACAATGGAATTTCTCGATAACTCCAGTTTTGGGCAAAGAACACTCTTCCCAAAAAAGGAACAGCCTGCTCCTGAAGAGAAATACGAACAGTGCCCTTCCGCCAGCGCCGAAATTATTTGGTGATAATTATGGCTGCGATGTATACCTGACCGTGCAAACATTCACCACCGATTTTCAGGGTGTCCCTGAAGATGGATATTTTCTTTATCGTTCCAGAGACGGCGGTCCGTATGAGCGGATTGCGACCTTTCCGGCGTGTGATGCCAACTATTGTGATTATTTGGATTGGGCTCTTTGGGACAAACTTCAATACGGTACGCTCACCTATTATGCTTCCACATTTAACAGCGCAGGTGAGAATCCCGGTGAGCCGGTGACTTATCCATTGTCTTCTTATAACTGCCCCGGACCGGTAGATAATTCGAAAATCAATTTGGATTCTGATCACAATCTGACGTTGCCAAACGGATTGGATATGGCTTACCTCTACCTGCAAATTAACAAATCACCGACCATCCGCGTACCCGAGGGGAACCGCATGTTCCTGCCCGGGTCAGGCCAAAAGTTTAACCTGGAAACGTATCTCGACAGTCTGGTGGACACCCTCCAGGTTTCTGACCTGGATGTGCATATGGAGGTCTGGGGCTGGCAGAATGGCGGCCTGGTATTTGTTGGAACACTTGACCAGACTGTTCACCGAACCATTCTGACCATTTGTTCCATGGAAGGGGAAGGAGCCTGTACCAATGGCGGCGGAGGTACCTGGGTCGGTGAAATGAACCTGGTTTCGAATGAAATCAAGCCGCTCGATCAGCAAAAGTACGAAATCCGCTGGCAGGTTTCTTCACTTTCAGTCGCCGATACTGTCTGCCTGGCTCTGGCTGAGAATTTCAAAGATGATGTTTCGTTTTCTGCTAACCCGGTATTGCAGCATATATGTTATTACAGTGACGGTAAGGATATGGTAGGTGGGACGGAAGGCACGTACCTGCTGGATCTTGGGCAGATCTTGTATCCAGCAAATAAGGCGGATGTAAAAATCTTTACCGGCGATAGCACCGATAATTATGCCTATCGAGATTTTGATCTGATGCATCCCAAAGGGGAACCATTCGATCTTGAACTCCGTACTTCAATTCAGGTAGAAGAAAACAACTTGGACGGTTTATCCAATACCGTGTTTATGCACTATAAAACCGGAGCCCAGGCAAACGAACTTCCGGCATTGGCTTCAGATATCCCCAGCCTGTATGATATTCAGATCTTACCAGAAACCTATGTTGCACCGCGTTTTGAAATCTGGGAAAACTGGGGCGGCATCATGGTGGATTCTGATCCATCTGAGAAGTATGATCCTGGAGAAGTGTCCTGCTTCCGCTTGGGTATGTGGATTGTGATGTCAATGTAGAATGTGAAGATCCGGGCTTCTGGGGAACGCTTGGCAAAGGTCTGGGAAATGATCACCGATGCCTACAGTGCAGCTAAAAATGCAATTATTGGAGCGATAGCCGATGTAATCCCTTATTGCAATGACAGTTCAATCTGCCAGGGTGCCATTGAGGCTGGTATCAACTATGGTCTGACTGCGCTGACAGGCATGCCTCCTGACCTGCCAAATTATGAAGAATTGGTATCGCAAGGAGTGACATCGGTAGTCGTTAGGCCAATTGGCCGGGATCAGTGATCCGGGTGTGATGGAATATGTCTGCGGAGATGCTTGTCAGAGTCGAAATTGCCAGCCAAATGGAACCTTATCTGGCCCAGGCAAAATCGTATTACAGCCAACCCGGGTGTTACTCGCCCAATGGACATTATGGCATGTTCCCGCCGTGTGTTCCGCCTCCGGCAGTGGTGCATCCGATTGAAGGAGCGGCTGATTTCCCGGGATACGTGGTACTCCGGATCACCCGAAAGTCTTCACCTGAATCGATGTCGGCAATTGAATCAGAGACCAAGGATAAGGTGAAAATTCGGGTTGAATGTGAACGGGGAGAATTCCAGCCGCATAGGGCTACTACGCCAGCAGTTGCAAGTATATTGATAATATGACGGTTGATCAATGTGCCAGATAAATACCATCCGACAAGATCAGGTCGCTAATTGGGGGTATCACTACCTGGGTGATACGCCGATGCAGGGACCTATCTATCATGATGTTGAACTTTCGGTGCCCTGGCTTGCAACCGGGAGAATTCGATTGACATCCCGGTCAAGTTGGTCCAACTGACTGGCTGGCATCCAGAAAACTGCATTATGACCGCTGATATCCAGTACCTATTCTTTAAAGGCCAATCTCACATGTCTGCAGATGAGTACTGCTACAGTTCAGGCAGCAGTACATCCCTGGGTACCGTGCAGCAATGGCGGATCTGATCGCTGGGATTTCGCAAACCCGGTGGCACCCAGTGAAGTAATCAAATATGACAGCAATGGTAATCCGGTCACCGGATCCCTGAAGCTGAGAGGAGTGAAGGATGAAAACGCAAAGATTACTCGCCATATCTGATTCTATTAGGGACTGGCTTTATCGGGTTGTAACAAAAAGCGGCAATCACAACACCGGAAAACTTCAATTCGATATTGCCTATCCGGCTGCCTGGATCGATGCTCCACTGGATGGAAGCCAACTCCCACTGGCACCGTATGAGATAGTGATTCATCTGTCTAATCCCGATGGGTTGAGTCAGGTGAAATTTCGGTCAATGGGTCGGTTGTTGCCACCATCCCGGTGGATCGGCCGGGACGACCCTGGCGACCATCAAGTACCGCTGGTCACCTGAAACTACCGGGCGAATATGAGATTCAAGCACGGGCACAAAATCAAGCTGGGTGTGGGGAGCGCCAGCACTTGCACGTGTTTCCATCGGGGAGCAAATAACTGATACGCCAACTTTTACGATCACACCAGAAATCACAGTCAGCCCAACAGTATCACTCCAACTTTTACGGAGACAATCACGCCATCACCAAGTCCATCAGTCACACCCACCCTGACGCCTACGATCCGGGAGATGGTTTTCGTTTCAAAGCGCTTCCGAGAACAACATCAAGGTGGGTAGTTGCTCGCCTAACCAAACCACTATTCAGGTCAGATCACCCCCTATGATGCCATCAAATATATGTTTACCTGTTTGTGCATCTGAAGGATCAAAGCAGCGATGAGACAACTGCCTGGAATGATGGTTTTGCAATGCAATCGACTTCGACGCCGGGTGTTTATCAATTTACACTGAAGACCGCTTCGCTCGAAGATAACCGAAAATTCTCATCTGCTTTTCTTTGGTATCAATTTGTTGCAACAGACAAGAAAAATGCGAACATTGGTCGAAGCAAGGTGCTCGGTGATATTGTCGTTTCTGCATGTGGGAGTGACCCGGAAATTGTATTGCCACCGATCACTTTACCCACTGGAATCAAACTTTTTACCCCAACAACCTTCGTAAAGTGAGAAGTGAAATAAAATGGCTGACCTGTAAGAAAGGTCAGCCATTTGAATATGTTCATCCGATGCACAAGTCGTTAGTGTACAAATAGTCCGTATTTTAAAATCACATAGATTGCGCGGAAACCGTCTTTATACCCAATCTTCTTACCATCTTTATAAGTTCGGCCATAATACGAGATTCCCACTTCGTAAATCGGATTATCCAGCCTGGAAATTTTCGCGGTAAATTCTGGCTCAAAACCAAAGCGGTCCTCAACCAGTGTGAAATTTTCCAAAATAGACCGCTTAAAGACCTTGTAGCAAACTTCCATATCGGTCAAGTTCAAATTCGTAAACATGTTTGAAAGTAAGGTCAAGAAGCGGTTACCCAACGAGTGCCAGAAATACAATACCCGATGCGAATCACCGCCAATAAAGCGGGAGCCATAGACAATATCTGCTTTTCCACTGGCAATTGGCGCAAGTAAGCGGATGTATTCATTGGGGTCATATTCGAGGTCAGCATCCTGGATAATGATCACATCTCCGCTGGCGTGGGCAAATCCGGTTCGAAGGGCGGCGCCTTTGCCCTGATTCACTTCGTGTAAGACCACTTTGATGCACTCGTTGTCCAACGCTGCCAAAATATCACGGGTACCGTCTTTGGAGCAATCATCCACGATGATGATTTCTTTTTCATAGGGCATATCGACCGCGAGTACGAGGTCGAGCAATTCTTGGATGGTCCGGGATTCGTTGTAACAAGGAATTACGATTGATATTTTCATAACAAGTTCTGGTTCCGTTTTTTTAAGAATATGCCCTGATTGTACCGGATGCAGCTGAGTTTGGACAATCTTTCACTCAAATTTCGTCCTCATCTTCCCGTATAATGAATTTGCATCAGAAAATTGTGATTGTACCTTATATGGTAGTAGATTGAATCAGGAGATCATAACAATGACCAACTTCCATTCCAGTTCCATCATTATCATTGGTGCTGGTGTCGCCGGATTATCCACCGGAATTTTTGCCCAGAAAAATGGATACTCGTCTCAGATCTTTGAAATGCACACCCTCCCGGGTGGATTGATGACCGCCTGGAAGCGGAAGGGGTACACCATTGATGGCTGCATTCACTGGCTCACGGGCTCTGGCGGACATCAGCCTACCATGAGACTGTGGCGTGATGTCGGCATCTTTAGGTCAGATACAAAGGTTGTGCACCCTGACATATTTACGATGTATGAAACGAGTGATGGTACCAAGGTTACCTGGTATTGCAATATTGACCGGTTAGAGAAGCACTTCCTGGAAATAGGCTCCTCAGGATGCGAAAGTAATTCGAAGCCTGTGTTCTTCTGCCCGAAAGATGCTGGGTTTCAACCCTCCAGTGCGTTACACTGCCAACCCGATAGAATCTGCACTACAAACCCTGCGGGGATTACCCCGCACGGTCATTGCTCTACCGGTCATGGTGAAATGGGGCAGAACTGACAATGGCAGAATTCGCAGATTTGTTTACCTCTCCAGCATTGCATGAGATGTTTGCCGAGATG
The DNA here is from genome assembly GCA_963818305.1 of uncultured Chloroflexia bacterium. Lineage (GTDB taxonomy): Bacteria > Chloroflexota > Anaerolineae > Anaerolineales > Anaerolineaceae > DAIOEK01. The sequence goes on along the minus strand of CAWFRQ010000008.1, from coordinate 145,433 downwards.
TGGTTTGACGAAATGACTGCCGGCGGTCATTGTTTTTCTGATGGCCATGCTGCACGAATCGAATGCCGGTTATCCGATCGGCGGTTCCCTTCCGATGGCAGTGGGCCAGGAAAAGAAATACCAAGACCTGGGCGGACAAATCCATTATGGTTGTAAGGTGGAACAGATTCTAGTCGAAAACGACCAGGCGGTCGGAATTCGACTGGATGATGGCCGCGAATATCACGCTGATGAAATCATTTCGGCTGCAGATGGGCATGCCACCATTTTCGACATGCTCGCTGGTAAATATGTTGATGAAAAGATCAACGCAATCTATGTCACCCAACAAACTGTTCCCGCGCCATCCTGCTGGTTGGAATTGGAGTGAACCGCAAGCTGGATGACGTACCGGCCATTGCACGGCGGGGATGTCCATCCGACTTGAAACAACCAATTCAGATCGCAGGCCAGTCGATTGAATCGACTCGATTGCATGGTCTACAATTTTGATCCGACCCTGGCGCCAGAAGGTAAAACCGTCCTTACAGTCACCATCCCGACCGATTACGGCTACTGGAAAGAATTGAGTGCTGAACCCGAGAAATACAAGGCGGAAAAAGAACGGATTGGGGTGGAACTAATTCGTAACCTGGATCAGACCACTTCCCCGGGTTGAAGCACAGGTCGAGATGGCTGATGTCGCGACTCCAATGACATTTGAACGCTACACCGGCAACTGGCAGGCTAGTTTTGAAGGTTTTTTGCCCACTCCTAAAACCGTCAATATTCAAATTCCCAAAACATTACCCGGCCTGGAGCATTTTTCCATGGTTGGACAATGGGTTCAGGCTGGCGGTGGACTACCGTCTGGTTTGATGACCGGGCAGGAGACGATTGCCAAAACTGTGTAAACGTGATAATAAGCGGTTTGTATAACGATTAATTAATGTATCGGGAATGTACTCACCCGTTCTTTGGGTGCACTGATGGATCTGGCTTCTATATCGATTATTTCCCAAACAGCCAGATCCTTCGCCACCCCTACAACGGCCCTGCTTGGATCAATTTTGGAGTATACCTGTCAATAAGTCCATTGACGAGTATGAATACTAAATTCTAATTTTCCATGTTATAACAACTCATATGAACGAGAAAACACTTCAAACTCTCGAATTTCCCTAAAATAAGAGCCATTCTGGCCGGGTTTACCAGTTTTTCTGCATCCATGGAGCTGGCAATTCAAGTTCGGCCAACCCGGGATATTGACCTGGCGCACACTTGGCTTCAACAAACGACGGAAGCGCGCAAGTTACTTGCTACCAGTCTGGATTTTGGGATGGGCGGTGTGGATGATATTCGCCAGCTCACCTCCATGGCAATGCACGGGAGTGTTTTGACAGGTGAAGAGTTCATGCAGATCAAAGCCACACTGATCGCTGCGCGTGAAGTTTTGCGCTCAATGCAAAAAGCTGAAAATGAGTTCCCGCAACTGGATATCATTGTCTCGCGTGGTCGAAGTCCCTTCCGGAATTGTGGATTTGATCTCCAGGTGTATCTCTGAACGGGGCGAGGTATTAGATTCGGCCTCAGATAAGTTAGCCCAGGTTCGCAGAGAGCAAAAAACTGCCCATGACCGCTTGCTGGGAAAACTGGAACGGATATTAAACGATCCGCACCACGCACCCATGTTACAGGAAAGTATCATCACCCAGCGGGACGGCCGGTACGTGATCCCACTCCGTTCGGAATTTAAAGGTCAGATCAAGTCGATCGTGCATGATCAGTCTTCATCAGGGGCAACCTTATTTGTTGAACCGCTGGTGGCGGTTGAATTGAACAACCAGTTAAAAGAATACCAACTGGCAGAGCGGGATGAAGAAAGACGGATTCTGGCAGAAATTACCAACCAGGTAGGTTTTCATGCAGTGGAGATTGGCGAAACTCATTAATCGAAGCACTGGCCAGGTTGGATGTCATTCTGGCAAAAGCAAAATACGCCGATTCCATCCAGGCATCCGAACCGCTACTGAAGCCTTTCCAATACGATAAAGAAACCAACCATCCAGGCAGCATCATACGGCTTTTCCGCGCCCGCCATCCATTGCTTGATCCAAAGAAAGTGGTTCCAATTGATCTCGATCTTGGAACTGAGACCTTTGCTTTGATCATCACCGGACCGAACACGGGCGGGAAAACTGTCACGCTCAAAACGCTGGGTTTGCTGGCTGTGATGGCGCAATCCGGTTTGCATATTCCGGCGCTATCCGGATCAGAGATTAGCATTTTCGATTTTATCTTCGCCGATATTGGTGATGAGCAATCCATCGAACAATCGTTATCCACTTTTTCGGGTCACATCACCAACATCATTCAAATCTCTAAAGAAAGCAGATCGCAAGTCATTGGTGCTGCTGGATGAACTGGGCGCAGGAACTGATCCGCAGGAAGGAGCCGCATCTGGCAATGGCCATTGTCCGGAATCTGCTTGGACGGAAGATCACTTGCATGGTCGCCACCCACTACCCGGAACTGAAATCCTTTGCGCACAATACGGCCGGTGTGATGAACGCCAGTTTGGAATTTGACCTGTCAACCCTGAAACCGACTTATCATCTCTCCATGGGATTGCCTGGTCGTTCCAACGCACTGGCGATTGCCGAAAAACTGGGGCTACCAACGGATATCATCGCCGATGCACGCAAAGATATCCATCCAGATGAGCTCAGAGCAGAAGATTTGTTGGATGAAATTTACCAGCAGCGCAGCTATTGCCCGCGAGGCGCGAGAACAGGCGCAGCTATCTCAGGAGAGAGCTGGGAAGCTGGAACGAGAATTGAACCAACGGCTTGAGCAACTGGAAGATGAAAGATTGAAAATGGTTAAATCCACCCGGCATGAGATGGAGGTGGAGCTAATCACCCTGCATCACGAAATGGATGAGGTTCGACGCGCGCTGAACCGGGCCAAGCAGCCGTTGGACGTGATTCACACGGCAGAAGCAGAAGCTCGAAAAAGCAGAAGACAAGGTGGATCTGCCGGTTGTCAGGCAACAGATCCTGTCTGGGGCAGAGGAAGCCAACCTGAAAATCGGAACGAAAGTGCATGTCGCTTCGATCGGGATGGAAGGGGTTGTTACCAGTCTCCAGAATCAGATGCTGAAGTTCAGATCGGCCGTTTACGGCTGCGTGCTCGCTTCTCCGACTTAAGTCAGTCCTGGTACGGGTATCCCGAACCGGTGAACATCCCTCTCCAAAACGAAGCAAACCGTAGTTGTGTCTCAACTCAACGTCCCCTGAAGTGAAAGCCAGCCCTGGCATGGAGCTGGATATCCGCGGCCAACGGGCTGAAGATGCTCTGGATATGTTGGATCGCTATCTGGATAGTGCCTACTCCACCGGGTTACCCTTTGTGCGCATTATCCATGGCAAAGGTACTGGTCGATTACGCCAGGTGATTCGCGAAGCGCTGCAAGCATCTCCGCACGTGAAACGGTTTGAATCTGGTATGGATAAAGAAGGCGGCGATGGTGTCACCGTTGCCCACCTTGACCTTGACTAACTGTTGAAATATAAATAAAAATCCCGTCTTTGCTGGGAATTTTGATTTGTACGTGCGTTCGAAGTGAACCTCTTCTATTCCACACCGAGCCGAAAATCGTAGATTCCGCCTGCTCTGGAATAAGTATGGTGGCACTGATTACAAATCACCACCTCTCCGGCTTCGGTCAGACTGCTGCTCTGGCAGGATGGGCATTGGAAAAATCCAGCCGGGCGTTGGTTTTTCGTTGATTGCACGATTTTTCATGAACACGCTTGGTGTCAAGCTGCCACCAAGTTCCCTGTGAGGGAAAATAGCGCATCCATCTTGATCATCCAGCGTCAGCGGGATAAGTTTTTTGAAACAGGGTAGATCGCAAATGAGAAACTGTTAAATACGTTCGATTTCAAAGCCCGCATCGCTTCAGCCACTTACGAACCGTTGCGGGATGAAAATCAAAATTTAATCGGGTAAACTCCACCGGTTCGAGTGAAAACGGATTCCATTTTTGCAGGAAGAGCATCCAACGCGCAATCGCCTTTCAGATTCAACTTGCTGGCATATTCCAGAATGAAAGGTAGCATCCTTTTGCAGAACCCGCTCCACTCTGCTGTAAGTGCGAGGGGAGCATCTGCCATATGATGCAATGTGCGGATCATGGTGGCGCCATCAAATAAACCATCCACAAAAGGTAGCCGGTAGATATCTGCTGCCACATAGATGTATCGGTCACTGGTTCCAAGCCGTCTTTTGGGCTTGTTCTAATTGGGTGTGCGAATAATCTAACACAACAATTTTTTCATACCCAGCGTAACGATGGGTATTCCGTCCAGCTCCCGCTCCTAATTCGAGCATCCATTGCCCGGTTACAGGCAGCATCCGCTTGAGTGCGGTTTCTTCGGCGCCATCTTCATAAGCGCGATTAGCCTGATCCCAAAAACTGGTCTGGTAATCAGATCCTTCATAGTTACAAACGGGGGGAGTTGGATTCAGTCATATGGTTAAAAAGTGAGTGCCAGATAGGCTTCCCGGCGGCACCCAGAAGGGCCTCCTTACCGTTGCTTCCTCTCGGACCTGGCGGGGTTCGAAGGTTTCCGCCGCGCCGGACCCACCCGGCACTCGCCCTGAAGGATACCTTATGCAACTCAACCTGTCAACGAAATGGGAATTAGTCTTTGATTGAAAAAGCAGAGAAATGATCAGTTAGACACCTTGTCTGGCTACTTTTTACACCCCGGCATCGTCTCGAAAATTTGCTCAAACTCATAATATTCTTTTCCCGGCCGAAGATAATGCAGATCGGGCAGTAGACGGGAGTTTACTGTTCAAAGAGCACATTCTCGATGATCCTAAAAGTGTTCACGGGCGAGAGCGTCGGGTAATAATATGATTCAGCTCCCGGGATCAGAAATGCTTCAAAATTCATATTGGTGTAATCTTTATCTCGAAAGCCATGATCACCCTGGATAATTATGATCGGAGGTGTTTGTAGAATTTGGCAAGAATATTCTCGATGATCTCAAGCACCTGCGCCATTGATAAACTGCACAGCTTTTACATAATCAGCTTTGAACTGGGGATAATCACTAAATTTCAAGTTATCTGAAAAGCCAGTATCTGTATTAATTGATCCGTCTGCGATTAAAGACAAATGGTGGATGGGTCACTTCCAGATTAATGAATAAAAATTTTGGAGATGACACATCCTACTGCAACGTTTTTAAACGGGAAATCTGGTAATTGGCAAGCTGATACTTTGTGACCTTATTAGCAACCAGATTTAGCGCATGGGTTTTGATCAATGAAATAACGTAAGACTGTAGTCTGCAAGTACATTAATTCAAATGGCTGCAGTTTTTCGGATATTCCATTTTGGCTCGGGCAACTTAAAAACCACATCGGCATCTTTCCAAACTAACCAGGGATATTCGCTATCTGAAGTGACGATTTTATACCCCGCCTCCTCAAACCTCTTTTTCACCAGACTGTTCTGAAAATGCTTCTGGTATGGGATAAAACTACTGGGATCAGCTGGGACCGTAAAGTTGAAATTGATCCAAGTAGTCCATATTTAAAGTTGTCGAGACGGATGCAATTGTGTAGCTGTAATTGCTCTGGCTGCAAGGAGGGATGTAGAAGCCTAAATCCCTTAATTTCTCGAGAAAGTCGGAATTGTCGTAATTAAAGAAAGATTTAAAAACATCTTCGCGTGTATATGAATCGAGGATGATGAAATACACATCTGGCATTGTTTTCGCGGATATGCCTTGCTGTGTTCTTCGGGGTGAAATGGAACTCGCAATTGCACTTTTCTGAAATTGATATACGGTTATGGATGCCAGGTTATACACTACCAATATCAGACCAATCCAATTAAGTGCAGATTGAAGTTGAATCAGCGTAGTCAATGAAAGTTTCTTGAAAATAAATACCAAACCTGTAATGTAGAAAACTAACATCGGTGGTAATAAGTATCGGTGCCGCACCGAACTTGCAATTCCAGGAAAGGCATTTCGCAAAAAATCATAAACATGGCCATAGCTAAAAAATATCAAAAGTGAAAAAGTAACGATAACCGCAACTTTCATCTTGCTCTTTATCCAAAATAAAAGCGTTGCAAAGAGAAGAATGCCTAAACAAAGGGAGCCAATTCCAAAACGTATTGTAGAGGACAAATTGATTTCACTGATATTGCTTGAAATCAGTATGAGTAAAGGCAAGATCGAAAACAAGATTACATGATAGGGTTCTTGAAAAATCTGGGAATTGGATTTGATTTTCATCTGATCGTATAAGTATGATAAACAATTTCTGATGCGTTGGTTTAATCGTTTCCCCGCTCATCTTTGTCGTGTTTATTTCCAAAAATCCAAACAAACTTATTTGCCGGGCAGCTCGATCGAGTGAAATTATATCACCCCACTAGTTACAAATTCTAACCCACTCGACTTATTTAACGGTTTCAAAGGAATAAAGGCTTGCGGAACATATCTGGATTTCACTATAATGAAAAGGTGCCGTTCCAATTCAATCTTTACGCCCTCGTCATTTTACTTGCAGCTGCATTCTCTACGCTGATCGGACTATCCTTGTGGAAAAACCGCAAGGATGATCAGGCACTTTTTTTAATGATCGGAATTTTACTCGGAGCAGAATGGTCCTGGATGCAGGGTTTTGAATCTCTCTCCACCCATCTTCCTACCAAGGTATTCCTGGCGCAGTTGAGTTATATCGGCATTTACGGTGCCATTCCCTTTTTCCTGTTATTTACCCTCAAATATGTAGGCCTAGATCGGTGGACTACGATCTCTCGAGCAGTATTTATCTTCATATTACCGGTTGTGATTATTTTGCTTTGCTGGACCAACCAGTACCATTTTCTTATTTGGTCAGGTTTTGTATATAACCCGGAAGATCCCCGGAATGTTATCACGTATCTGCGTGGACCGTTGTATTGGTTAGGGGTTGCTTATATTTACTCGCTGGTAATTATTATCAGTCTATTGTTGTTCAGTCATATCAGAACAGTCAAAGGATTATTGCGTCAACAATCCATAACGATTGCCCTTGGGGTAGCGCCTGTTTTTATTGCCAGTCTGATGTATCTTGCTACCCGAGAAGTTTTTGGTGGGTACGATTTCACCCCAATAGGATTCGCAATGATGGGTGGGATTTTTTATCTGGGTGCCCGTTATCTGGGATTATTTTCCATCTACCCCATCCCACGATCAGCAATTCTGGAATCATTTGAAAATGGAGTGATTGTGATTGATGCCCAGGATAGGATTGTAGATTGCAACCCTGCATCTGAACAATACTTGAATGATATCCGGCAACGGGCAATTGGAATGTTAATTTTTGAAGCCATTAAACCGATTTCCGGATTAGATGAAGCGATTAAGCAGGAGAAAGATTTTTTGCTGGATTTCTCCACCCGGGAAAATATGGAAATATCCATTTCCGGCCGGATTCTCAGCAAACCCGGAGAGGCAGATTATGGCCGTCTTCTCACTTTTACAGATGTGACCAAATATAAGCAGATCGAAGCCGTCGAAAAGGAACACCGGGAATTGGCTGAAGCCTACCGAGATGTCCTCGTAGCTTTAACCAGCACCCTGGATTTTGATGGGGTTCTAGATCAAATCATCACGAATCTTCAACGGGTGATGCCGAATACGATGACAAACCTGGTTTTGATCGATTCGGATGGAGTAGGCAAGGTAGTACGCTCTGTAGGTTATAAAGACCACTCACTGGAAGAATGGGTAAAGACGATCCACTTTCGCACTGAGGATGTGGCTACATTCAGACAAATGATCGAAACTGGCAAGCCAATCCTTGTGAATGATGCCCATACCCTGAATACCTGGGTGAATAAAGTGGACAATATTCGATCTTACATTGGCGCACCGATCCATATTAAAGGCCACACGCTCGGTTTCATCAACCAGGACAACCTGGAGCCTAATTTTTTCTCTGAGGAACTGGCTCTCCGTTTACAATCTTTCGCAGATCTGGCAGCAATTGCCCTGGAAAACGCTCGACTTTTTAAACTAACCCAGGATTTAGCAATAATGGATGATTTGACTGGGTTGAACAATCGCAGGCATTTTTTCAAGCTGGCTTTTAATGAAACCAGGCGATCGCTCCGGTTCAATTACCCGTGCAGCCTGATCATTTTTGATGTCGATAATTTTAAGAGTATCAATGATATGTATGGTCATCCGATGGGCGATCAGGTGCTGAAAGATGTTGCCAGGCAGATCCTAAGTTGTGTTCGCGAAATAGATATCTGCTGCCGCTATGGCGGGGATGAATTTTGCATCTTTTTACCAGAGACTGACCTGCATGGCGCAACCAATCTGACTGACCGTATCATTGCTACTTTCCACAATCAGCCCATGGTCAGCAACCTGTTTTCCATAAAAATCACCGCCAGTTTCGGAATCGCCCAGTTGGATAATTATTCTCAGACGATTGATGACCTATTATCGCACGCAGATCATGCGCTCTATACCAGGCAAAACAAAATGGTAGAGACCGATATGAAGTTTGGAATGAGCAACTAGCTGGCAACCAAACCCCCTGGCTGCCGACCTGCTCAGAATAATTTGTCGAGGGTAATATGCGTTTCATGTGTCGTGAATGGAATGAGCAACACAAATAATTGCGCAAAACCTTGGCGAACGCCGAAACACGGGACAAATTTTTTCCTCTATTTGCACGCTCCACGACAGGTTCACCCTCAACCCCTGATGAATTCGCAGTTGACCTACGCCGATTCGCTCTGGAATGAATTCTCAGAGCAAGAGTTACGTATCATTCCGTCTGGAATGGATCATTCTGCTGTCTGGTGCATCTGGCACATCACCCGAATCGAAGACGTGGTAATGAATATCCTAATTGCTGATAGCCCGCAAGTATTCGACGATGGCTGGTTTGGCCGATTAGGAACCCGATTTGTTGCTATTGGGAACGAAATGACGCCCGACGAGATCGTGGAATTAAGTCAGTCGATCGACCTTGCTAACCTACACGAGTACTGGTGTGCGGTAACTCGTCGTACTAGAGAAGTCGCCTCTGCGATTCTGCAGAATCTTTCCCATCCAGACATCTTCTGTGCGTCTACAAAAATTGTGGGATATGGCGATCCTTTCCGAAAGCACCCGACCAGTAAATGACTACTGGCTGAGTCTTATCGATTGCCGGATTATTACTTATGCCGCCTACGCGACATCAGTTGATTCATTTGAATGAAATGAAGAAAATCTCCCATCGCCTAAAGAAGGACTAAGCCATCAGTATCGCTGGCTCAAATCACCGTTCTGAAGCTTAGTCTTTCTTCACTTGACCCCTCTTTCATAAAGGCGGATAATAGAACCAATCCACGGGCACCCAATGAGCAGCCGGAGATACAGATGAGTCAACCTTCTGAAGCGGAAATCCATGCAATCGTTGAAAAAGTTCTTAAGCAAACCGTCGGGATTATCTCAGAATCAGTCAATTGCCAAAACCGGATTCTTCACCCTAAGAAAGTAATCGCGCTTGGGGCTGACCACGGTGGATACGATCTCGAAGGAACTTCTCAAAGCCGAACTGACTGCGCTCGGGCTATGAATATATCGATGTGGGCACCAAAGGGAAAGAAGCCGTAGATTACCCGGATTTCGCGCATGAGGTAGCCAAATTGGTCAGCACCGGCAAAGCCTGGCGCGGAATCATGATTGATGGCGCCGGGATCGGGAGTTGCATCGTAGCGAATAAAGTCCCCGGAATTCGGGCTGGAATGGCGTATGATTATTCATCCGCGGTGAACAGCCGTGAACATAACGATACCAATGTGCTCACCCTCGGAGCCGGATTGATTGGGGTGAACCTTGCAAAACAGATTGTGACAGTCTGGCTGGCAACCCCGTTTGGTGGTGCCAGACACGAACGTCGGATACAGAAAATAACTGCAGTAGAAAAACAATATCTCAAATAAAGAGCCTTTATGCCAACTGATATTCAGAAATTAGAGCAGTTGATTGAGATCATCACCCACGAAGTGCTGGCCGCTTCTGCCGAAGCAGAGCAGCGTAACCAGATTCCGGCTGATCATGAATGTAAATTTAATTGCGCAGACGGCTTGTGCGTGAAAACCTGTTTTGACCGTGCTGGTAATGTGGTGGGAGCTGGTGCTGAACGCATTTCCTCGACCATAGGCGTCATTCCTCAAGACTTGAACTATGCCCGCTTGATTGACCATACCCTGCTTAAAGCCGGATGCTACTCCTGATCAGGTTGCTCAATTATGCTTCGAAGCCAAGAAGTATGGATTCGCATCCGTCTGTATCAACCCTTCCTGGGTGCCGCTGTCCGCCCAACTCCTGCAGGGTTCGCAGGTCAAAGTGTGTACTGTCATCGGATTCCCGCTCGGAGCCACTGCTCCTGAGGTCAAAGCTTTTGAAGCACTGAATGCGATCAAGCAGGGTGCACAAGAGATTGATATGGTCATCAACATCGGTGCGCTTAAAAGCACGCGATCTGGATCTGGTTGCAAGAGATATCCGTGGCGTGGTCAAAGCTTCACACGAGCAAGGTGCGATCGTCAAGGTGATTATTGAAACCGCACTCTTGAATGATGAAGAGAAGACCATTGCTTGTTTGATCTCGAAAGAAGCCAATGCCGATTTTGTAAAAACATCCACAGGATTTGCCTCTGGCGGTGCGACCGTACATGATATCGCCCTGATGCGTAAGGTGGTTGGCCCAGAAATGGGAGTCAAAGCATCCGGCGGAGTCCGCACCTTTGAAGATGCAGATAATATGGTTAAAGCCGGTGCTACTCGCATCGGAGCTAGCGCCGGGGTAAAGATCATCCAGGGACCAAGCACAGAAAAGCCAGCATCACCGACTGAACAGTCGGCTGGCAAGAGTTATTAACGGGAGAGACCAAATGCTGATTGCAAAAGTCATTGGAACCACAGTTTCAACCATCAAAGATGAAAAACTAGTTGGGCGAAAACTATTAATTGTGCGCCAAACAGATGAAACTGGTGCATTTGTTGGCAAGCCATTCGTGGCTGTGGATACCGTAGATGCCGGAGTGGGCGACCTGGTGCTAACCTGCGCCGGTTCATCTGCCCGCCAAACCACCATCACCAAAGATACCCCGGTAGATGCGGTAATTATGTCAGTCATCGACTCGCTGGAAGTGGGCGGCGAAGTCACCTTTCGGAAATAAGACCTGGACCATCGGAGACAGTTTTGGATAAAGACCTATCCTCCATTCAAGAAGCCCGTGACCTGATCACCAGCGCCCATCATGCCTGGGAAACCTGGAGTCATGCCAGCCAGGCAGAGGTGGATCGAGTATGTCAGGCGATGGCTGATGCCGCGTACCAGGCATCAGAGCGTCTGGGGCGGCTGGCACATGAAGAGACTGGCTTCGGAGTTCCAGAACACAAAAAACTCAAGAACGAGTTCGGATCACGCATTGTCTGGCAAAGTATTGCCGCTGAAAAAACGGTCGGCGTCATCCATCACGATCCGCAAAGAAAGGTGTATGAGATTGCCTGGCCAATGGGAGTCATTACTGCCCTGGTGCCTTCCACCAATCCCACTTCAACTGTTTTCTTTAAAGCACTCATCGCGGTCAAAGCGCGTAACGCGATTGTTTTTTCACCACACCCTTCAGCAGCCCAGTGTGTGTTTGAGGCGGCCAGGGTTGTGGCGGCCGCAGCAGAAAATGCTGGAGCTCCCAAAGGACTCATTGGCTGCCTTGCGCAGGTCACCTTGCCTGCAACCAACGAATTAATGTCCCATCCCCTCACCGCGCTGATTCTGGCAACGGGTGGTTCGCCGATGGTTCGGGCAGCTCACTCTACCGGGAAACCTGCCTATGGTGTTGGGCCCGGAAACGTTCCGGTATACGTGGATCGCAGCGCAGATATTCAAAAAGCGGCCAGATATATTGTCGCTTCCAAAGCGTTTGATCACTCCACCATTTGCGCAACGGAACAGGCCGTGGTTGCAGATCGTCCAATTGCGCGCCAATTAGCGGACTTAATGCAGGCGGAAGGCGCATATTTCTGTAATCCCGATGAGACTGCCCTCTTGCGCAAAACCGTGTTTCATCCCAACGGCGCCATGAACACCGCGGTTGTTGGAAAATCGGCAGAATTTATTGCCGGATATGCAGGGTTTACAATTCCATATGGCTCCCGGATTTTGGTGACTCCACTCCAGAAGGTTGGCAAAGAAGAACCGCTCTCGCATGAGAAGTTAACAACCGTGCTGGGGTGGTATGATGTGGATGGCTGGGAACAAGGCTGCAACCGTTCGATCGAATTAATTAACACCGGCGGAAAAGGCCATTCACAAATTATCTACGCCACCGACGAACGGGTGATCATGGCGTTTGGCCTCGAAAAACCCGTCTTTCGAATCGTAGTGAACGCGATGGGCACATTAGGTGCAATCGGATTAACCACCGGATTGATGCCCTCACTTACCCTGGGATCCGGGGGAGTGGGCGGTGCGATCACCGGTGATAATGTTACAACCCGCCACCTCATCAACATTAAACGGTTGGCGTATGAGCTAATCCCTCCCCCGCTGGAGGCACTCAAACCAGGTGATACCCCTGCCGGTCCTTCTGCTTCTGATCTGGAGCAGATAGTACGTCAGGTTGTGAATGAAATCTTGCAAAGCAAACCAAGCTCCTAACCTTATTTTCTGAAAGGTACGAAAGGAAAGATATGGCCCTTGATTCATCTTTGATCGCTTTAGGAATGATTGAGACCCGCGGTTTGGTCGCTGCAATTGAAGCTGCCGATGCGATGGTCAAAGCTGCCAATGTTGTTCTGATTGGCTCAGAATATGTAGGCGGTGGTTTCGTTACCGTGATGGTTCGCGGTGATGTGGGCGCGGTGAAAGCCGCTACGGATGCAGGCGCTGCTGCTGCAAAACGGGTTGGCGAGATGGTTTCGGTTCATGTGATACCACGGCCGCACGCTGATGTGGAAACGATTCTTCCACAACATTCAAAAGGTGCCATCGGCGGCCGCGGATCTGAAGCGCCAAAACCCATCAAGTAGGTTTGGAGCTGAACGGGAGTGGTTATAAATAAAAATCCCCTTCCCGTGGCAGATCTCAACCAGTACCTGCACCAGGCGGAATCGGTCATTTTACATACCAGCCAATCCGCTGTTGCTGAGCGGCTGCATCTTGACCCTGAACGGAAGATACGGGTAGGAGTCGATCTTGGGACTGCGTATCTGGTTATCGTTGTTCTGGATGAAGATGGCACGCCGCTGGCGGGTGAATGGCAATTTGCGCAGGTGGTGCGTGATGGTCTGGTGGTGGATTTTATTGGCGCCACCGATCTGCTGCGCGGAATGAAAGCAAGAGTAGAAAACCGGCTTGGACGGTCTATTGAGCATGCAGTTTCGGGTTACCCACCGGGAGTTCCTCTGGTTGAGGTACGTGCTACCGCGCATGTGATTGAGGCTGCCGGAATTTCTTGCCCACGGCTGGTGGATGAACCATCTGCTGCCAATGAGGTTCTACAATTAACCGAAGGCGCAATTGTGGATGTGGGTGGTGGTACCACCGGGATTGCAGTTCTGAAAGATGGCAAAGTAGTCTTCACCGTAGATGAGGCGACCGGAGGTACCCATTTTTCTTTGGTAATCGCTGGTTCGATGGACATCTCCTTTGAAGAAGCAGAACAGCTTAAGGTGACCGTTGCGGAACAAAAAAGGCTTTTCCCTACCGTACGCCCGGTGATGGAAAAAGTAGGAAATATCATCGCCCGAAATGTACAGGGCATGGAAGTGAAATCGATTGTGATGGTTGGCGGCGGATCGGCATTTCAGGGGATGGGAGAGGTGGTGCAGGAATACACAGGCATCCCTACCCGGGTTGCACCTCATCCTGTATTTATTACACCCATCGGTTTTGCACTACAAGACACGCCGGAAGGATAGATTATGGCAGAAGCTTTTTCTTTACGTTGTTACAGTTACATTGATCGTATGCAGCCCCAGTATGCCGCGTTTGTGGGCACAATCACCCAGGGTGACCTTCCAACTGAAGGAATGGCCTCACTTTATGTGGAGATGGCTCCTGGTAACGAGGCATTTCGGGTGGTGGATATTGCTGTGAAGGCGACCGAAGCACGTCCAGGAGCTCAGATTGTGGAACGCGAGTTTGGTATGTTTGAGGTCCACTCCACCAATCAAGCCGCGGTACTGGAAGCTGGCCGCGTAGTGCTGGATCGGTTGGGTCTCCGTGAAGAGGATCGGATTCGACCGGAAGTAGTATCCATTCAGGTGATCACCAATATCGACCCATACCAGGCGCAACTCATCAATCGATTTCGCCGTGGCAGCATGTTAGTGCCACACCAGACGATGCTTGTGTTTGAATGCGCTCCAGCGGCTTACATTAACTTTGCATGCAATGAAGCCGAAAAGAAAGCCAACATCAATATCATTCACGTCTCTTCAATCGGCAGGTTCGGCAGAATGTGGCTGGGCGGATCAGAATCGGAGATTCTCACTGCCCGAGATGCCTGTATCGAAGCGTTAGAGTCAATCAATGGAAGAAAAGGCGCGTAATCTGAGCGTATAGTCCAGTGCGCTTATTGTTGGTCAGGAGCAGATTATGTCCAAGCAGTTTTTTACCGAAGACGATATTGAAGACCTGGTAAAGACCGGGGTATTAACCCTGGAAATAACCGCCGATACGGTATTGACCGACCTGGCATACGAGAAAGCCAGACGGCTGGGGATGCGCTTGCTGCAAGCTGGCGCAGATACTCCACCTGCAGCTCCTGTCAGACCGTACCTATCCCAGAAGGTAAGCTCAACTACCACCTTGCCTGTCCGAGAAACACAGGCGGCTGTGTCTATGTCTGGAGAGAGTGACCTGGCAGATCGGATAAAAAAGGCTGTGATAGCAAAAATGGGCAATCAGGTAGATCCAGCCTTGTTGGATGTCATTATCCAGCGGGTTTTACGAAGTACCGGAATGAAGTAACCATATGTTATTCGGACGTGTGGTTGGAACGGCGATCTGTACCATCAAACACCCTGGCACTGAAGGGTTGAAGCTTTTATTAGTTCAGCCGCTCAATAAGCAATTAGAATCCACAGGACCCTTGCAGGTAGCGGTAGATGTAACCCAGGCAGGTGTGGGCGATTTATGCGTGATGGTTCGTTCTCGTGAAGCTTCACTTGCATTGCCAGACGTCAAATTCGTTCCGGTCGATCTGGCATTGATCGGCGTTGTGGACGAATTGCAGGTAATACCTGATAATCCCGCGGAATACACCCTGAAAAAGGGTTGGACACAATTCCAGTAACCCATCAAATTATTGATGCTACCTATAGAATTGGATTGAAATGATATTAGCCAGAGTTGTTGGCACGGTTGTCACTACCATCGGTCACGCCGATTTTAAGAATCGGCGCTTGTTAGTGGTTCAACCGCTGGCAGTTGCGGGGGAGAAGGCAGAAGATGATTTCATTGCACTTGATAATACTCAGGCGGGAATTGGTGATACTGTCTTAATCAACCGGGAGGGGAATGGGGCCCGTCAAGTCTTGAATAATCCGGATGCGTGCGTCATGTCTGTGATTGTTGGGATCGTAGATTCGGTTTATCTCACAGACTAATTAAAATATTCAAGTTTTATCAGCCAGTGGAGCAACAGCTACAGCCACTTTTTCTTTTTTTCGATATTTGGTGAAAAGTACGATTCCGCAGAAAACCAGGCTAGAAAGACCGGCCCCTGCCACTAAATCGATAATATAATGATGCCCGAGATAAAGGGTAGCGAATCCCACTGTAAGCGGCAAGAGAATGAATGGTAAGGCTTTCCATTTTTGAAAATAGAAAAGAGTAAAGAAGATAAAGGTTGGATATGCAGCGTGCAATGAAGGCATGGCGGCAACTTGATTGGGCCCCATATCCATGAAAGCAGTGTAGATATAGCTTCGACTTAAGATCACCGGTTGGTCATCCAGAAAACCTTTCCGTGTGGCAAGCCAGGGTGGAGCAGCCGGGTAGAGATAGTAAATGATGAAACCGAGATATGTCACAATGAGCAATCCACCTACAAAAAACCAATACCCTTTTGGTTTCTTAAACCAAAACCACAAAGCCACAATCAATGGAGTCACAAAATGACTCATATACGCGACATTGCAGATAAATTCAATCACACCATTGATCGGTAAAGTATGTACCCATGATTGAACAACATGAGCAGGAATGTGGCCAGCAAATAAAGCTTTTTCTATCACGATTAAATCTGCGATATGAACCCGGGAAGGAGAGAGATCATCAGCAAATGACCGGAGTGATTGATAGATTAATAACATGATGAATAGCGGAAGCAAAGATAAAAGCAACTTACGATCTTGGGATCTCCAGATAAAGATGGCAATGCAAACGGAAGCCAGTAATTCAATGGATGGCACCACCTTGTTTACCAGATTTAATCCAATGAAGATGATCAGAAAGCCAAGTTGAATTGTGGATACCGGGTTATCTCGTAGTTTTTGCATGTCTTTCGCCCCTGAAGTTCAAGTTGTACGGGGGTAATTGTATCATCTTCCTGCTTCGTGCATCTTCATCAAGATCTAGGTCGGTAAGTACTCATATGCCAGGTTGAAGATTGGTCAACCCGGTCAAAATGGACTAAAATCCCATTACGATTTGTTGAGAGTTTTACTATCACATGGAGGTTTTATGGCGAGTATTCACGAGAACATTACTCCTGCTTTACAAGAATTCATCAAGAATCAGCATATTTTCTATGTGGCAACTGCGCCTCTTAGTTCAGAGGGACATGTGAATTGTTCACCGAAAGGGATGGATTGTTTCCGCGTCTTATCTGATCATCAGGTAGGCTACATGGACCTGGTTGGCAGCGGAACTGAGACCTCTGCCCATGTGCATGAAAATGGGCGAATCACCTTTATGTTTTGTTCATTTGACGGACCCCCTTCAATTTTGCGTCTGTATGGGAACAGGCCGGCTGATTCTGCCAGGTACGGCGGAATGGGACCAATATTCTGATGTATTTCCGATTGTTCCCGCGACTCGCCAAATCATTCTGGCAGATATTGACCGGGTTCAGACTTCGTGCGGATTTGTGGTGCCGATGTTCGAATACCAGGGTGAGCGTGATATTCATCCTCGTTGGGCAGAAGAGGTTGGTCCGCAGGGGATCGCCGAATTCAATCAAGGTCACAGCCTGAAGAGTATCGACGGGATTGTGACCGCGTTGGCAAAATCGCAGAGCTAGCAATTACAAAAACATCTTTTGAGCAGCCGTGAGATATTTGGTGTGGAGGTTGTGTTGGGAACACCACCGTCGAAATCACCCTGCTTCGATTGTGTCTTGTTTTCTATTGAATTTGGAATATGCTGGTAATTAGGTAACAATACCTAACCATTTTAGTCACTTTAGAATAAAATCTATCCTTACACATTAATAATGTTTTGAAAGCAGGACAACAAGATTCAGATGCAAGAAAATTTAAAATACCAATTGGTCATATTTGATTTCGATGGTACGTTGGCAGATTCCATGCCGTGGTTATATTCTATGATTGATCACCTGGTTGAAAAATTTCATTTTGATCAACCCAGTAAATTTGATCTTGAATCTTTGCGTACATCACACGCCCGCGAAGTAATGAAGAAATACAATGTCTCTTTCTGGAAAATGCTGCGTATGAGTCAGTATGTTCAGAAACACATGAAAAAGGATATTCATCAGATTCAACTTTTTCCTGAAATGGAAGCAGTATTAAAAGATTTACATGACCTTGGGGTGCAGTTAGCGCTGGTAACCTCCAATTCATTGCATAATGTTCAGCAAGTCCTCGGACCGGAAATATGCTCCTTATTCGATCAATACGAATGCGGTGTTTCCATTTTTGGAAAAACCTCAAAGTTTAAGAAGGTACTTAAGAAAACCAAAACCAGCCCAGATCAGGCGCTTTGTATTGGGGATGAAATCAGGGATATGGAAGCCGCACACCAAGCGGGGATTGCCTTCGGAGCTGTTTCCTGGGGATATACGCTGCCAGAGGTGCTATCCCGCGGTTTGCCTCAGGAGATCTTCGGCAGTGTGACAGATATCTCGCGAGTGGTTTCGGAGGGGTGAATGCAATCTGATTCGAATTTAACAGTGATCATCCGGCCATGTGTAGCGGCAGATAATTTATTGTTGGCCGAAATTGGCGCTCGTATGTTTGCTGATACATTTGGATCTGATAACACTTCTGAGGATATGGCTGCGTACCTGGCAAAGTCATTCAGCCCAGAGATCCAACTGATAGAATTGCTAGACCCTTCTACTACCTTCTTCATAGCGGAGGTTGCATGTCAGCCCGCAGGCTTTGTGCGCTTGAAAGCCGGGCTTGCACCGGCATGTATCACCGGACACAACCCCATTGAACTTGTTCGCATTTATGCAGGGAAGGATTGGATCGGGCATGGAATCGGCGCCCGGTTGATGGATCATTCCATTCAATTTGCCCGCGATAACAGTTACGACTCGATCTGGTTGGATGTTTGGGATAAGAACCCGCGCGCAATCCGTTTCTATGAAAAATGGGGCTTTAAAATTGTAGGCAGGCAAGATTTTTTGCTCGGGTCAGATGTCCAACACGACTATTTGATGCAGCGTGGTCTGTAATCCATTCCCCTTAAACCTAAATCCGCCTGAACTTCGGGTTCGGGGGTATATACAATCGAATTGATTGCACCATTCAACTCTTTATAATTGAATCACTGGTTGAAACCAACTTAGGAGAATGTGATGACAGATCAAAAAACACTCCCCACCTCGGCGAATGTGGATGATTATATTCAAGCCATTGAAGAGTCAACCCGCAGGGAAGATTGTAAACTGTTGATGGCACTAATGTCAGAAATTACAGGCAAGCCGGCGGTCATGTGGGGGAATGGCATCGTTGGTTTTGATCAATACCATTATCATTCCACGAGCAGAGAAGGTATATGGATGCGGATTGGCTTCGCCCATCGGGTTGGTCCGATCAGCCTGTATGGAGTCTCAACATTCCCAGATGCAGAATCCTATCTGGCTCGGTTAGGTAAATTTAAACTGGGTAAGGGTTGTTTGTATATAAAGAAGTTGGCAGATATTGATATCGAGGTACTGAAAGAGATGATCAAACAAGGGTATCTTGATAATAAACAAACAAATCCAGCGGATGGCAAGTAATATTTACCACTTTGAATTCGCGATTTGATCAACTATGATTTTTTGCTTCTAATCAATCTAGTGTCGCAATCAAAAAATTGGTGATCAAGATATCGATCGCAGGATCCAGTTCCACTGATTCCCGAAACAACTTCATGGCGTGTCCACCTTCTGGGTAGATCTGCTTGCTAAAACCGGTTTCTTCCAGGTCTTTACATTTGTAAAACGAAGTCAGATCGTTTTCTGCGGCTACACACATTACCGGTATTCCTCGTTGGGTCAACACTGACATGGCCTCGGCATAGGGGGTATTAAGATAATCTCCCGGGCTTAATGAAATGGCGCCCGCACACGATTCACACCCATCCACCACTGCATCTGCACCGATGCTGGCTCCAATCCCAATTATCTTGGATGGATCGACGCCCGGTTGTAGAGCTGCTGCTTTGTAAGCAGCCTTCGCATCGAGGATATGTTTGGATCCTTCGCCGCTGAAACCGCTTTCTCCATAACCCCTGAAATCAAAAGTGAATACTGCATACGATACTTCAGCTGGCAGCGGCGTGAAAGTAAATGGTGTATCAAAATTTGGATTATCCTGATTATCCGCAAAGGGCACACCCCGGTTCTGCAGCCAACTCACCATTCCGACATTTACCCAGTCAGTCTGATCCCCCTGTGCCCAGTGCATAAGAACAATCACTGGCGCTGGAGACTGGGCTGCCGAGTAATAATAACCAATCAGGGGCACATCATCCTCGGTTGTAAACTCCACTCGGATCGGGTCAGGTGGAAGTATCTCCACAGATTGGGTGGGCACTGTTGGTTGGGGTGCTTGTGTAATTGGAATATCCGCACCGGGTGTGTCTGAAGGTAGGATGAGACCAGTAGGTGTTTGGGCGATCTGCTGATTTGTTGTGGACGGAGCGCATGCTGATAGTGCAAGTGCTATCATCACCGAAATCCAAGAAATTGTTTGTCTCATTTGGTCTCCTTCTCTTAATTAGCACAACACATTCGATCTCAAATCTCCCGGATGAGCCGGGTGTAAAACTGGCAGGCAGCGTTGATTTGACTCAACTCAATATGTTCATTCAGCATGTGAGCCTGCTTATACTCACCCGGGCCAAAACCGATGGTTGGAATACCCAACATGACCGGGGTGACGGCGTTGGTACTGAAATCCCAATAATCAAACTCTACCGCCTGCCCAGGGAAACAGACCGCATACGATCGGATGCAAGCCTGGCTCAGTTCAGCGCCGATATCGATATTCCAGGCGAGGTGGAATGGCTCGTAGAGGATATCTAATCCTGTCCAACTTTTACGTTCCAAAGTGCCCAGCTTCCAACTGGCGTGTTTTCTGGAAATTAGACTTTCCATTTCCTTTTCTATCTGTCTCTCGGGTCTCACCCACTACCATCCTTCGATCCAGATATATCTCACATTCTGAAGGTACCGCATTTAATGAGGCACTGACACTTGAAATTCGGGAGAGTACCAGCGTTCCGTGTTGCTCCCCTTCTTTTTGCAAAGAATGATTGAGTTGTTCAGCGCGCTGGATGATTTCTGCCATTTCGTAAATTGCATTCCGACCTTTATCTGGCGCAGAGCCGTGTGCAGAAATACCGTGGGTTGTGATGGCAACCTGCGCTTTCCCTTTGTGGCCGGTGACGATCCGGTTATCAGATGGTTCGCAGATTACTACAAAGTTGGGCTTGAGAGCTCGTTCTTGAAAAAGATGTTTTAGATTCTCACCATCACAATCTTCTTCAAAGACAGTGCATGACACAAAGATGGATTTACCTTCCGTCCATCCACGCATTTTTCCTTCGGCGGCAGCAAAAATGGAAGCCGCTGCCCCGGATTTCATATCCACCGAACCCCGCCCGTACAACTTACCTTCTACAATTTCGCCTGAAAATGGCGGTACAAGCCAGGAGGTTTCATCATTGACTTCTACGGTATCGATATGTGAATCAAACAGGATCGATTTATCCCCGGTCCCGATTCGACCCAGGATGTTCCCCATACGATCAATAACAACTTCATCAAAACCGAGGGTCTGCATCTGATCACGAATCATGAAAATGGCTTCCTTCTCTTGACCGGAGTAGCTACGGGTGCGTACCAACTGGCGAACAAATTCGATTAATTGGGGATTGTTTGCCATACCTTGCCTCGTTATAGGTAGCGGTTAAGATTTTGATTCCAGGTTGCTTTTTGAAAAGAAGGAGGTGATGATCGGCAAGATCAAATCTGACCGGGTCAGGCAGCCTACATGATCCACACCCTCCAATGCGCTGAATTGATTGTTGGAATTGCTCTGTTTCAGTGGTTCCAACTTCGCGGCGATTGGGTCGCGGGTGCCATAGATAAACAGATGCGGACTTTGGTTTGCTAATAACGCTGGCGAAGAGTCTGCCCGATCTTCGGCGGCTGCAGCGAGCAGCGCCTGGCGATCATTCAGCAGGAATCGCTGTTTGTGCTGTTGAGTGATTTGTAGCCGGTCCACCCAGGAATCCATGGAAAGGATATCCTCATTCCACTGGATGATATTTTGCTGGTATGGATGGCTGGCAGCCAGGGCATATGCAACAATCCTGCTTGGAGCCATTTCCATCAACCGGTAGGCAATCCACCCACCCATTGAATATCCATAATAAAATGCCCTCTCGCACTGAATTGCATCCAAAACGCACAAGATATCTTGCGCCCGTTGAGTTTGAGAATAAGGGTCTGGAGTTGTTGGTTTCCCACTCAATCCATGCCCGCGTACATCAACCATCACCAGGAAAAAGTCTTTCGCTAAAACTTCCACATAGCCATAATCAAACCAGTTATCTAAACTCCCATAAAAACCATGCACCATCACCAGAACGGGGTTAAGATCTGACCCTGCTGTTTGATAATGAATCTTGATTCCATCACTACTTTGAATAAACATCTCTTGCCTCGGATTTGGTTATGATCAGTAAGTATGATTGTATTATGGCATAGATAAACACCCATTTCCAAATTATCTGGGTTATGATAGAAATTACAGCTGACTAAAATCCGGTTTTACCGGGATAACATAACTGATCCTTTTGTACTGAGAGTTTTCATGAAACGTATCTTATACATCCTACCCGTCTTTGTTATCTTATTTATGTTTGCGATAGCTATTCAGCCAGTTCAGGCGGATACCAATCCCGAGTTTGTTCAAACGGAATGTGACCCAAATCTCATGCTCGGAGAGGTCGATCCTTCAAAAGTGACCTGTGGAACGGTGCAGGTTCCTGAGTTTCATGCTCAGCCGGATGGGAAATCCATCACCCTCAGCGTGGTTGTCCTCCATGCACAAGGCGAGGATCCAGCACCAGATCCGCTGTTCATGGCGCAAGGCGGACCCGGCGGATCGACTCTCGAGACCTACACCAGTACCTTGCTCTCGAAACCCGAGATGCTGCAAGATAGGGATGTGGTCCTTTTTGATCAACGCGGGACCTTGTATTCTGAACCGGCCTTACTTTGTCCAGAGAGCGTTGATCTCACCATAGAGACCATTGATGAGGATCTGGATAATGAAACCGGTAACCAAATGTATCTGGAGGCGCTGGATGAATGCCGCCAGCGTTTGGTTGATGAGGGAGTGGATCTGGCTGCATTTAACTCGCTGGAAAACGCTGCGGATATTGATTCGATCCGCCAGGCTTTGGGTTATGACCAGGTTAACTTTTACGGGGTATCGTACGGATCTTTGTTGGGATTCCATCTGCTGCGAACCCAGCCGGAATGGCTGCGAGCTGCGATCCTCGATGGTATCGTTCCGCCGGATCAGAACTTTTTGGTGGATGCCACCCGATCAGAGTATCGATCTTTCCGATTGATGTTTGATACCTGTAAACAAGATCCAGCTTGCAATTCAGCCTATCCTGATCTGGAGCAAGATTTCATCGACCTGGTGGATCAACTCAATGAAAAACCCATCCAGGTATCGGCTACGGATATGGAAACTTTTAAAGAGTACCCGGCTCTGGTCAATGGTGACACCCTGGTCTCCATGTACCATCAAATGCTGTATTCCAGCGATATGATTGTTGCGCTCCCGCGCACCGTGTATGACATCAAAAAGGGCAACACTGAATTTTTTGGCCGGATGTTAGGATTGGTCTATTTTGACCGCACGATGAGCGAGGGTATGTACTATTCGGTTATTTGCTCTGAAGATGTGGATATCGATTTTGAGCAGGCAAAGGCAAAATTGGTGGGTCTGCCCGAATGGCTCTCAGATGGGGAAGTAAATGATCTAAAATCAATTCACGAAATCTGCCAGACTTGGGGAAGCCTGGACTTAAACCCACTGGTAGATGAGGTGGTGAAAACTGAGATACCGGTTCTACTTTTAAACGGGGAGATGGATCCGATCACACCGCCTGCTTACGGTGAACACGCCACCCAAAGTTTGGGTAATGCTACCAACCTGGTTTTCCCGGGTATGGGGCATGGTCAGTTTGCTTCGAACGAATGTGCCACAACGATCTCCCTTAATTTTCTTAATCAACCTTCCCAAAAGGTAGATACAAACTGTATCCAAAAGATGGGGCTTCCAAAGTATCTCACCCCGAGCACGGTCATCGATTTCCCGTTGGTCTTTGACATCCTCAACTTACAACCCTTTGCCCTGATCACGACTGTCCTCTATATACTACTTGGATTGTTTCTGGGTTTATCCTGGGTGATATTACCCATCGCCTGGATCGTTCGTCGTATCAATCATCAATCTTCCAATGCCCCGTCTTCCATGATCGCTCGTTTGACACTCTGGCTGCCAGGATTCTCAGGGATATTGTTAGGTGTCTTTGCGATTGGTGCAGGCATTCTGAGTTACCAACTCATTATGGCTAATCAAGCTGTTATCTTCTTCGGATTTCCGATGAGCGCCTGGCCATTGTTTGCCCTGATGGTTCTCACTTGTTTGTTTCTGTTGCTTGTATTTATCACAACGATCCTGGCATGGATCAAAAGATGGTGGTCGGTTCTCATGCGGATCTATCTGAGTATGCTTTCGTTTACTGGTTTGGCGGTGATTGCAATTGTCTTCCTGTGGATGGTTTGATTTATGTCTCAGAATTGTTCCTGATGCCCGCTATGATTTAATGCCTCAAGCTGATATGATTATTCATAGAGTATCCTAACCGGAGGGAAATATGCCACATCTGTTTGAACCATTCACGATCAAGTCTGTTCATATTCGGAATCGAATCGGCGTTTCGCCCATGTGCCAGTACAGCTATCAGGATGGGTTTTCGAATGAATGGCAGATGGTTCATCTGGCATCCCGCGCCATTGGCGGGGCCGGGTTAGTAATTGCAGAAGCAACAGCCGTGGAAGCACGCGGCAGAATTACTTATCACGATGTAGGGCTCTGGTCTGATGATCAGATAGAACCTCTGGAAAAAGTAGCCAGAGAAATCAAGAAGTATGGAGCTGTTGCGGGGATTCAACTGGCCCATGCCGGTCGGAAAGGATCTGTCACCAGACCGTGGGAAAGGGATGTTCCAGTTCCACCATCTCAGCCTGAAGGTTGGCAAGTGGTGGGACCCAGCGAAATTGCATTTCAACCCCAATCCCAGGTGCCGCACGCGTTGTCGATAGATGAAATTCAACAGGTTGTTAATGCCTTCCGGGATGCTGCCTTTAGAGCCCTTCAGGCAGGTTTCAATTTGATTGAAATACATGCTGCCCACGGTTATTTACTGCACAGTTTTTATTCCCCCATCTCCAATCATCGCACGGATCGGTATGGCGGAAGTTTTGATAACCGCGTTCGATTCTTGCTCGAGGTGGTAAGGGCAGTACGCACCGTTTGGCCAGTTACATTGCCACTCATCGTTCGAATTTCTGGCAGAGACTGGATGCCGGGTGGATGGGATCTTCCAGATTCAGTGAAGTTGGCTGGGAAGCTGAAAACCGAGGGTGTAGATTTGATTGACTGTTCTTCCGGCGGAATCGATCCGGGACAGACTATTCCCGCTGGAGCCGGCTATCAGGTGCCAATCTCAGAAGCGGTTCGTACTGCAGGAATTGCGACTGCTGCGGTAGGGTTAATTACCGCTCCGATGCAAGCGGATGAGATCATTCGCAACCAGCGGGCTGATCTGGTTTTACTGGGGCGTGAAATGTTACGAGACCCATATTGGGCATTGCATGCGGCTCGCATCTTGCGTAAAGAAGGACCAGTTCCTGAGCAATACTTGCGTGCGTTTTAATCCGAGACCTCTGGCATTGGACCTGTATTAATACCTAGACTTGTGATCCATCCTTGCAGTTTCTCCAGGCGGGATCTGAAGTCTTGCCAGTTCCGTTTCTCCTGGTGGGTCCACGCGGTCTCTGCCACGGCTAACAATCGTGGATATAGCATCCACTCCTGTTCCTGACGGGTGGTCAGGGTTTCACTAAAGATACAAGCTTCTACCCCGAGAATTGAATCTGGTTGTACACCCGGAATCTCTGTTGCCGGGTCCCAACGATAAGATTTTTCCAGTGGAACAAAACCAGCCCATTGCAATCCTAATGGTGCGGTTTCATCATATTTCATATCCAGGTACACATGGTTTGCTGGTGAAAGGATCACGCTACATCCGGCTGGTGGGATGGTTTTGTCTTCCACCTTCCAGGATTGGCACACACTTCCTTCAGCCGGCAAATCTTTTCCAATCTCTTCCCAGCCAATCATGATCTTTCCGTTTTGGTGAATGATTTGTTCGACCCGTTGGATAAATTGGATGTACGCCTCAGGTGCGGTGGATGCCGCCTCATCTCCTCCGATGTGAATCCAGGGTGAAGGAAATATGCTCGATACTTCAGAGATCACATCAGCGATGAACTGGTACGTGATTTCCTTGTAAGGATCCAGGGATGAAAAACCTACCTCAATGCCTGTGTATAGTTCAATCGGCTTTCCATCCGGATTCAAGATTGGATAACTCGCCAGCGCCGCTTGAGTATGTCCGGGCATATCAATCTCGGGGACAACCTCAATGAATCGTTCTTTAGCGTAATGGATGATTTCTTCTAGATCGGCGCGGGTGTAGTACCCACCCGGATCTCCATTGACAGCGGATTTGCTGCCGATTCGGGTCAGATCTGGCCAGGATGGAATTTCTATCCGCCAGCCCTGGTCGTCTGTGAGATGCAGATGCAGCCGGTTGAATTTAAATGTCGCCAGTTGATCGATAATCGCTTTGATATCCTCAACCTTGAAGAAGTGTCGGGCTACATCCACCATCAAACCCCGCCATTCATAGCGCGGTGAGTCATGGATGACCATAGCCGAAATTTTCTGTTTGGCGCCCTGGATTATCTGACGCAAGGTCTGAATTCCGTAGAACAAACCCGCAGGGAAAGCTGCCCGAAGTATGATGTCATGCGGATTGATTTCTACTTCATAGCTCTCTTCGCCCGATACACTGATCTGATCGGTGAGGTGAATATCGATCGGAATCGAATTGTCAGATCCGCTGTCTGAAGAAAATTCCGGATACTGCTTTGGTGGGTTTAGAAACCGACTCAGGCGGTTATCTGGAGGAAAACAAACAAAATGGAATTTTCCTGTATGTTGGAGAGATCCATTTTGGAGTTCTACATCATTTGGAAATGGGATGAGCGGCATTGTCTGTGGCATCGGTTTTATCCAAGTTCTTCCATGAAAGTTTCAAGCACCAGTCGCAAGTTACAGTAACGGTCAATTCGTTCCAGTGCCAGGTCACAGTTGGATACCAGGCGATGAAGTTGAGCAACAGAAAAAACTTTCGTAATTCGTTCTACTTCAACTACAAGGTTTTGATTCATCATCCGTTCGGATTGATTAGCTTTCAGAAGGATCGCATCACGGAAATAACTTTGCCAGATCTGTAGAATCATCCGAGCTTGTTGGCGTTGGCTTGAGAGATCGCCTTTTTTGGGGAGGAGCTCTTCAATTAGTTGGAATCTCTTTCGCAGCGAGGCGGGAATGCACCCGGATAATGAGCGGATCGCCTCAGCTCTCTCTTCCACCTGTTCTGGTTCTTCAAGCAATTGGAGTGCGTATCCATACCTGCCCGCTGATAGATGGTCGATCAGGCGAGCCTGTTCTGGTGTAATACCTGTTTGATTGATGGTGGCGGCAATTTTTCCCTGTGGGAGAGGCCGTAACCGCAGTGGCTCACAGCGCGAAAGAATGGTGGGCAGTAAACTTTCAGGAGAATCAACGGTAATCAGTATTCGAGCTCGAGGTGGAGCTTCTTCCAGAGTTTTTAAAAGGGCATTTTGAGCCTGTACAGTTGCTCTTTCAAAGTTGAGTAGTAAGCCAACTTTATAGGGTGCCTCATATGGAGCGAGCATTAAAAATGCCTGCAGTTCGCGAACTTGATCAATCAAAATTTCTGATTTACCAGCTGGAACACGTAAAATCTTCAAGTCTGGATGGGTCATTTCCATAATCTGACGGCATGTTCTGCAACTGATTTGCATACATCCCTGGCCCGAATCGGTTATATTTGGGCAATTCATCGCCTGGATAAATCTAAGCGCCAGAGTACGCCGGCCGATTCCCGCAGGCCCGCTGATGAGATACGCGTGCCGGGCTTGATCAGAGCGGAGATGCTCTTGCAACATCTGGACCGCCCAGGTATGTCCAATTATTTGCCAATCATTCTGAGTAAGGGAATCTGTATCCATGTGTACAGGTATTGTAATACAGGTAAGGATGGTCGATGATGGATCTCGGTGTGGGTTTTCAATAAGTGAGATTTTGGCTGTTTCCCAATCAGCCAATGCCGTTGTAGAATGGGGAAAGATGGAGATAAATATGGACTCAATTCCCTTTCAATATGACCCCAAGATAAAAATAGATTTTCCAAATCTGTCCGGATTTGCGATCCGCGGATACAGTATCGGTAATTCCCCCGCGGATGTGGGTTTGTCCGCTTTGTATCAAGAAGAGCAAGCAAGAGTGAAACAAAAGATCGGCACAACCGCACTATCAGAAATTCCTTCTCTCATTGGCTGGCGGAGTGCATTCAGAAAATTTGGCGTCGATCCAACCCAATACCGTAGCGCAGCAGAAGCATTACTGCGCCGGCTGCAAAAAAAGGGAGATATTCCCTCCATTAATGGTGTGGTTGATTGCTGCAATCTGATCAGCATCCGCTATGCTTTACCGGTAGCCGCCATCGACTTGAAACAAGTGATTGGCCAGGTGACCGTAAAATTTGCCGATGGGAGTGAACACTTCAATCCGTTGGGTGAAGACCAGCCCGGTCCGCCAGACTCGGGAGAAGTGATTTTTGTGGATGAAGGTGGTCTGGTACTGGCTCGGCGCTGGTGTTGGCGTCAGAGTGTGGAGAGTGCCGCTGGACTTGGTACGAGTGAGGTGTTAATCACAATCGAAGCGCAGGATGATGGCAGCTCAAAGGTAATCGATCAGGCCGGAATGGAATTAATTCAACTGTTAGAAAAGTATGTGGGAGGAGAATATCTTTCTACCAGAATCGTATGATTTAGATGTATTTGTTAAAAAACCTACCTCCTCAATTAAACTGAGGAGGTAGGTTTTAAATCATTATTAGTTCAACTTAAAGTTATCAACGGCTTTCTTCAAGTTTTGGGCAGTATTGTCGAGTAGTGTAGCAGAGGCGCTGATTTCTTCCACTTGCGCGCTCATCTCCTCTGAAGAAGCGGTTACTTCTTCTACGGCGGCGTTGTTTTCTTCATTGATGCTGGCGATATTTTGCATTGTATTGCTGATTGAATCGGCATTGCGGGTGATTTGCCGGATCGCATCGGTATTTCGGTCTACCAGCTCGGTCATTGATTCGGTGACATCTTTCATTTTGGATACTGCTTCACCCATCAGGTTGGCTGCTTTTTCTGATTGCCGTGCCTGGTTTGAGACTGATTCGGATGAGGTTAAAATCGCCTGTAATGTTTCCCCAGTCTCCTGAGCCTGTTTGGCGCC
Source organism: uncultured Chloroflexia bacterium (assembly GCA_963818305.1). Taxonomy (GTDB): domain Bacteria; phylum Chloroflexota; class Anaerolineae; order Anaerolineales; family Anaerolineaceae; genus DAIOEK01. The sequence continues at coordinate 116,202 of CAWFRQ010000008.1, read as the reverse complement.
GACTTCTACTTCTTCTACACTTTCATGCATCGCATCCACGGCTTGCACCACGGTGGACTGGATATCTCGGACCAAATCTCCGATCTCTTTGGTAGCCTGGCTGGACCTCTCCGCAAGTTTGCGAACCTCATCCGCCACAACCGCGAACCCCTTCCCATGTTCACCTGCCCGGGCAGCTTCGATAGCCGCGTTGAGTGCTAATAGATTGGTCTGTGAGGCAATTTCAGCAATGGTTTCAACGATCGAGCCAATCTTTTCAGATTGTGAACCCATTTCTTCGACTTTTACGGAGCTTAGATTGACCTTTTGTTTGATCTGGTCCATCTCCTTCAGAGTCTTTTCGACAGCCGTAGTCCCATTTCGGGCTTGATCAGCCGCTCCGGTGGCATCCTTACGCACGGCAGTGGCGCCATGTGAAACATCCTGAATTTGCTTGGCTAGATCAGCGGCAGAAGACAGAACAATTTTTACTGCCTTAGACTGCTCATCTGCGCTGGCAGCAATGTCATTGATAGAGAATGCCATCTGTTCCATCGCGCCAACGGTTTCATTTACGCTGCTCGATTGTTCAGATGCGCCAGTTGCAACATGCTGCATGGTCGAGGCGATTTGAGTCGTTGCCTGGGAAGATTGATTGGCGGCTAGCAGTAATTGACGGGATGAATCTGCCAATTCCAGTCCGCTTCGCTTCACAGATTCAACTAGCTGGGTTAGGTTTTGGATCATTTTTTGGAAAGATAGTCCCAGTGTATCTTCAGATGAACGAGGAGTTACAGTGACCGCTAAGTCCCCGCCTGCGATTTTTTCGGCCGCCCCAGACATTTCCTGCATATATCCAATCAGAGTACGGACCGCATCGCCCATCACACCGACCTCATCTGCTCCCTTAACGGTGACAGTCTGCTGGATATCTCCAGTGGCTAGTTTGGTAACAGCATCTGAAATCTGTACCAACGGCTTAATCATTCGACCAGACAGGACCAGCGAGATAAGGACAGCCACGGCAAGGATAATTACACCCAGCACAACAAATAGGATAAGCAGGTCGTTGACCGGGGCAAGAATTTCAGATCGCGTTTTGCTCAACCAGTAACCCCCACTTTGCGTTTTGAACTTCAATGGGATGATACGCACCAATCACTTGTTGTTCACGGTAATTCGAATATTGTTCAACGCCCATATTTCCGGATATTACCTGAAGCGCACCGGTGGATTCGTTGGTTAACTCAAGGACAGCAGATTCTTTGACGAGTTCTTTGGCAATCAGCTCATCGGTGAACCGGGATGGAGTTAAGAAAACACCCTTGCTATTTACCAGATATGCTTCACCGGTTTCGCCTTTGCTCGCACTGGTCATTTGTTGATTGATTGTATCCACTTGCACCGGAGCAGCCAGTACACCCACAATTTTTCCGTCTGATTTAATGGGAGTGGCGATGACGATAACAGCCTTTCCAGTTGTCCGCGAAACAACCGGATCCATCATCACCGTATCCCCGGCTACTGCAGAGATGAAATAAGCACGATCTGCCAGGTTTTTTAATCCCGCAGCTCCTTGCGTGTTCGCAGAATTATATTGTTCCATACCATCTGGAGTGAGCACAATGAAGAAACTGAAGGTTGGAAATTGTTTCAGGCCACTTTGCAGAATCGGTTGGTATCTTGCTGGGTCCATCGATTGGATCGCAGGATCATCCGCAAGGTAGGTCGTGAAATTGATGTGAGATTGCAACCACTTTTCCAGGTCAGTTGAGAGTGCCTCGGTAGTACTCTCAATTCCATTCGAGTAAGCTACGGTCAACGCTTCGCGGGTTCTAAAGAAAGCAGCCACACTGAAGATCAGTAAGGCTAGCAAAACCATAACAGTTGAATTAAGCAATAACCGGATTTTCCAGGATTGTAGGCCGGTAATTTTCGTTTTACCTTGATTCATATTCATAAATTTTCCTCCAAGCACATTTGTAGTAATTAAAGTATGGCAAGCTATTTCGAAATGAATGTAAAAATAGGATAAATCTTGTGGGAAAAAGGAATTTAATGCAATACGAAAGGTGATTAATGCCAAAAGAGGAGAGCCCTATTCAATAACAAGGAATTATTCACGAGATGCATAAAAATTTTGTTTGAGGCTCGAGTGAAAAAAGACACCGTTTTAGTACTTAATTAGAGTCTTGTAGATTGCGATAACATAGGTTATTATTAACCTATGTTATCTAGAACTAGGAAGGAATTGACCTTATGGATATTCACTACGCAATTTTAGGATTGCTCAATTGGAAGCCGTTCACGGGATACGATTTAAAAAAAATCATTTCGGACTCCGATCTATTTTATTGGTCAGGCAATAATAATCAGATTTACTACAGCCTGGTTCATTTGCATCAAATGGGTTTTGTCACTCAATCCGTTGAACAGCAAGAGAACCTACCCGCCAAAAAGATTTATCAGATCACCCCCCGCGGGCAGCTTCAACTTCGTGATTGGAGCTTGCAGCAGCCAGAACTGCCGGAAATCAAATTGCCGTTTTTGATCCAGTTAGCCTGGACAGGCTTACTCTCAGATGAAGAAGTCGATCAGTTGTTGGATCAATATCAAACCGAGTTAGAGATTCAGGTACGAATGCAGGAAGAACAATTGACGAGAGGAAAGGTGGTTCCTGCCCGTACCCGGCGCGAAACGCTAATTTGGGAAAGCATCGACACGCATCTGAATTCGCGGTTGCAGCAAGAATTGGATTGGGTCCGGCAACTGCGAGTTGATCTATCGCAGGGTTCCACTCCCGCCTGAAATTCTGGACTCTACTGATTTGTTATATTCAAACCGATCACCCTCAACGAGGGCGAAAATAATGATGAAAGAAAATTGCTATGAACACGATGGAAGCCATCAAAAACTTACGAGAACAAACTCTCGCACCTATCTTCACCTGCCGTCAGGCATGGGTTGAATCCAACCAGAAATCTTGAACTCGCTTTACAGATACTAAATGAACAGGCTGCCACAGCTGCCAGCCGAAAGGCAGACCGCCCGGTTCAGCAAGGGAGGGTTGAGCTTTACTCACATGGCAGTGGCCGAATCGGAGTAATGGTTGAAATCAATACTGAGACTGATTATTCCTCCCGGTCAGAATCATTTCTGGCGTTCTGCCACGAGATTGCGCTACAAATCGCTGCCGTGAATCCGGAATATATTCGAGTGGATGAGGTGCCAGAGGTACAACTGGCTGAGATCCGCGAGGAAGCAGAGGGGTATGCCCACCGGCAAGGGAAACCGGAAAATGTCGTTCAGAAAATTGTCGAAGGTCAACTAGCGAAATTTTATCGCAGCAAAATAATGCTGCAACAGGAATATATTCGAGACGAGACACTTACTGTTCAGGACTTGCTCAATCACAGCCATCCGCACGGTAGGTGAGAATATCGTTATCCAACGCTTTTTGCGGTGGGAGATCGTCCATGAGGACGAGCAGTAATCAGTACACGCAGATCTGGTCTAAATGCGGATCAGGTCTGCCTGCATTGCGAATGATTTGCGGGCTTCTTCCCGCACATACTCCAGAATCTGAGCGCGATACGCCAGGAATTCCTTGCTGTTTTCCAAGTTGGAAGATATTTCTTGGACGGGGAAGATCGATCTGAATATTCGCTTTGATCGTTCCAGGTCTGGCGGTCATCACTATTACGCGATCCGATAATAGAATTGCTTCATCTACATCGTGGGTTACAAACAGAACGCTCGCTTTTTGCCTATCCCATACATCCAATAGCAGTTCTTGCATCAGCAACCTGGTCTGGGCATCCAATGCACCGAAAGGTTCGTCCATCAACAAAATCCTGGGCTGGTATACCAGAGCCCGGGCAATCGCCACCCGCTGCCGCATCCCGCCCGAAAGTTGGTTCGGGTAAGCACTTTCAAACCCGGTCAAACCAATCCATTGGATGTACTGATTGACTCTTTCTTCTTTTTCGGGTTGACTTAGTGCAGATTTGGTAAGTGAAAACAGAATGTTTTCTCGCACGCTCAACCAGGGGAAGAGGGTGTACGCTTGAAACACCATCCCTCGATCAGCGCCCGGAGAATCGACTAGGGCGCCATCAACCCGAATTTGCCCGCTGGCAGGGACCTCCAGTCCGGCGGCTGTCCGTAGCAAGGTGGATTTTCCGCACCCGGAAGGTCCGATGAGACTGACGAACTCAGCGGGTTGAATATCCATTGAGACATCTTCTACTGCCGTAATCGTTTGCTGACCTTCGGGTTTGAAATCGAATCCAGATATTTTGTAATTTGAAGCGCTGCCTGATCCATCTTAACCCTTCCGATCCATCCAGCGGAACATCCGCCGGTAAGCGAGTTTGAAAGCTGTATCCGTGAGCAACCCAGCAATCCGATGACCAGAATACCGAGGATGATCGATTCAGTCTGTAAGAAGCGCTGGGCTTTCATGATCCGGTATCCCAAGTCCGGCGTTGGCAGCCACCAATTCGGCCACCACCAGGTATGTCCAGGCCCAGCCCAGGGTGATGCGGAAGGTATCCCAGATGCCTGGCATGGCATAGCGCATGACCACTTTGGAAAGAATCTCCCTCCGGTTGAGACCGAAGGTAGCGCTCACCTCCAGCAGTTCGCGCGGAACACCCTTGACATTGTCCATGATCATCAGCACTTCCTGAAAGAAAGTGCCGATGAACAGAATCCATATCTTTTGGGTATCACCCACCCCCGCCCATAAGATGGTCAATGGGACAAATGCCACCGCTGGCATGTAGCGCACCAGGTCAATGCTGGGTTCAAACAGTCCTTCAAAGAACTTGAAGTTGCCCATCAAAATGCCGATGGGTAATGCCAGTAAGGTGGAGATAGTCCAACCCAACAGGATCCGGTACAGACTGATGGCAGTATCCCTTAGCAGGATCCCTTCCGAGAGCTGGCGCAGGAACTCAGCCCAGACTGCGCCCGGGGCGGGCAGGAAAGATCGGCGAGACCAACCCGCTGGAAGTGAGGGCGAACCAGGTGAGTAGAACCAGGGCGATCAGGCTCAGGCCTGCTGCCAGATACACCCTGGTTGGGATCTCTTTGCGCAATTCAAATAGCTTAATCTGACTGCGCGTTTCGGGAAGTAAGACAGTGATTCGGTCTGATTCATGCGTTATTGCAGGTAGCTCGCATCGATCAATTTGGTGAGGTCGGGGACGGTTTCAATTAACCCGATTCCTTTGGCAACGTTCGGCCACATCCTTGAATGGTGGCGCTGAAATCACTGCTGAGGGCTTTCTGATTTTCTGCCAGGGAATAGAATTTCACGCCTGTGAACGCAGTCTGCAGGTCTTCCACCGAACTGCCCACTGCTTCGGCGATGATCGCCTGTCCGTCCGGCTGGGTTGGATTGATAATACGCCAGGGCGTCATCCCATACCTTGAGTAAGGATTTGGCAGCTTCCGGGTTCTGGGCTAGCCCATTTGGAGTTGATCACCAGTACATCTGAAATCAACCCGGGACGTTCTTCGGCTTTGTAAAGCCATTTCAGAGCGGCATTTTGTTTGACCGCTTCGGTGAGGTACGGTTCGTAAGTGACCGCGGCGGGCACACTTCCGCTGATCAGTGCTGAACCGGCATCAGAGGCGGGCATGGGCACCGGGACGATATCTGCCAGTGTCATTCCATTCTGGCTGAGGGCATAGTTCGAGCAGTAGATCGCTGGTGGTGCCTTCTTCGTAGGCAACCTGTTTACCCTTGAGGTCGGCAATCGGTTGATCCCATCGCCAGCCAGAATGGCATCCGCGCTGGTAGAGACATCTTCAAGCAGGACCAAGTTCAGATCGACACCGACGCTCTCGAATTTGATGGCAGTGTGAGTTGCCAGGTTGGCGGCTTCCATTTCGCCGCTGGCGAAAGCCGCGTTGACTTCTTTGTCTTCACAAAAGTCAACCAGTTCGGCTTGTAAGCCATACTTTTCAAACATGCCTTTTTTGCTGCAATCCACCAGGGACCGTATCCGATCCAGGGTTGAGTTCCAATCCGAACTTTGACCGGTTGATTGCTTGCGGACGGGGGCGCAGCCAACAAGCATGCTCAGGATCCAAATGGCAGTTACGATTTTTACGATGGTCTTTTTCATGTTGATCTCCTCTGTTTTTGTTTCCCCCTGATTAGTAGAACCAAAGGGTTGAATTTTGCGCTAACTATTGTGTGAAGCGAATTCTAAAGGGGTTGATTAGTTTTCTTTGGATCGCAACCTCCCCGCCAACGCGTGTGCGTCCAATCCTTCTGCCCGGGCAATCAGGTCAGCTTGCTTGCCCAGCCGGCTGGCGGTGGAACTATTCAAGCCAACCAGGCTGATAATGCGTATGAAATCCCACACATTCAGTGGCGAAGCAAAGTGGGCGGTTCCACCGGTGGGCATTACATGCGATGGCCCGGCGACGTAATCTCCCATGACCTCACAGGAATGTCTCTCCCAGGAAAACACCGCCCGCGCAGGTAACCTGTTCGACGTAATTCCAGGGATCTTTCACTGCAAGGTTCAGATGTTCGGGTCCAAATTGGTTGGATAACTCAATCGCCTGCTGGATATCTCTGGTGATGACCGCGCCGCCGCGAGCAGTGAGAGATTCAGTGATGATTTCACAGCGCGATAAGGTTTGTACTTGTTTTAGAATTTCTGCCTGCACCGCCTGGGCGAACTCTCGGGATGGAGTGAGCAGAATGGCAGTGGCCAGCACATCATGTTCGGCCTGTGCCATCAGATCAGCGGCCGCCCAAACCGGATTTGCCTGTTCATCGGCAATCACAATGGTCTCGGTCGGGCCGGCCAGACCATCAATACCCACTACCCCATAGACTTGTTTTTTGGCCAGGGTCACAAACAAATTGCCCGGACCGACGATTTTTTCCACTTTTTGCAATGGTCTCAGTCCCGTAGGCCAGTGCGGCGATTGCCTGCGCTCCTCCAGCCAGATAAATTTCATCCACCTGGCTGATGGCTGCAGCCGCCAGAATGACCGGATTCGCTCTCCCGGTGATCCGGTCGGGCGGGGTGACCATCACGATTTGTTTGACGCCAGCCACTTTAGCCGGAATGGCAGACATCAACACCGTGGATGGCAGCGGAGCGGTACCGCCGGGCACGTAGATCCCAACTCGTTCCATCGGGCGCAGCATCTGTCCCAGTATTCCGCCCAGGGAAGAATCCACCCAGGAGATTTTTGGCTGAAGCTCGTAAAAACTTTGGATTCGGCTAGCAGACTCCTGTAAGGCAGTTTTTAATTCAGGATCAAGGGAATCGAGGGCTGCCTGGACTTCATCTGAGGTTACTTTGAAACCCTTGTAAATCAACCCCATCCAATTTTTTTGTCCAGCTGCGATAATCCGCGGTCACCTTGTTCACGCACATCCAGCAAAATCATCCTGACTGCATCTTCAGGTGATGTTGGCTGGCCAAACAGCTTTTCTAATCGCTCAGCCACAACCGGAGAGACTGACATTTGGTCGATATTGGATCGTTTTAAGATTGTTTCTTGCGCTTGATTCACGTCATAAATTTGAAACATAGAATGACTCCAGGTAGGAAAAGAAAAAGCCCCCGGAGACCGGAGGCTTTGGAAGAGGGGTTACCCTAAACAGACAAAGGATACGCTAACAGCGCCCGCCGGAATACGTGGGTGTGAGAGCATGATGGTGATGGAGCTGAGCAATTAGTTGTTTCATATTGGCCGAAGTTATACTACACACAATTAAATTCGTCAAGATTTTCCCTGGTTTGCCCTTGGGCTGATGAGGCTTGCTCCGACCTCCTCGTGCATAGTGATCAGAATCGCATTCCTGTATAATTGTACCTATATAAATACACTCGCATTAAGGAGCGATCTATGAAGAAACACATCTTTGCTTTATCCAGCTTGGCAATCATCCTTATCCTTGTTTTGTCTGCTTGTACTCCGGCAGTGACCATCCAGCCGACTGCCTTGCCAGTACCCACCCAGGTACCAGCGACGGATATACCGGCAACCGATGTGCCCGTACCAACAGAAGTGCCAGCAACAGCGGCTCCCACAATGCCCGCCAATCCAGAAATCATCCTGGCGACGACCACCAGTACTCGGGATTCAGGTCTGCTGGATGAACTGCTTCCGCTCTTCGAAGCTGCCACGGGTTTCAAGGTCAAGATGGTTGCGGTAGGAACTGGCCAGGCTTTACAAATGGGACAAGAAGGCAATGCCGATGTCTTACTGGTTCACGCGCCAAAATCAGAAAAAGAATATATGGATGGCGGATTTGGGAAAGACCGCTATCTGGTAATGCATAATGATTTTATTATCGTCGGCTCGGTCGAAGATCCGGCAAAAATTGCCGCCAGTGCGACAACCGCTGATGCATTTAAAGCGATCGCTGCGGCAAAGACGGTCTTTGTCTCACGCGGAGACGATTCCGGCACAAACAAAGCTGAACTGAACCTCTGGAAGGCGGCGGAATTAACCCCTGAAGGTGACTGGTACTTGAAGACTGGTCAAGGAATGGGAGATACTCTTCGGATCGCATCAGAAAAAGCTGGCTATACCCTCACCGACCGGGCCACCTACCTGGCGATGAAAGACACGCTTAATTTGACGATCACCTACCAGGGCGACAAAGCTCTTCTAAATATCTACCATGTCATCACGGTGAATCCGGACCTATGGAAAAATATGAATTACGAAGGTGCCAAAGCCTTTGCTGATTGGATGGTCTCAGATGATACCCAAAAGATCATCGCCGAATTTGGAGCTGAGAAGTATGGGCAGGCTTTATTCACACCAGATGCTGGCAAAGCTGAGGATGAAGTAAAATAATGTTGCATGCAAAATATTCTTGAAGGCATAAAACAAGCTTTCTTACTCCTGATTCAGGGTGATCCGGAAGTTGTTCGGATCACCCTGCTTTCTTTAGAAGTCTCAGGCATGGCCACCCTGGTTAGTTTAATATTGGGCGTGCCGGTTGGAACCATATTAGCCCTGGTCACCTTCCCCACTCGCAGATTTTGGATCAGTCTGGTCAACACCGGAATGGCGTTGCCGCCGGTGGTGGTTGGTTTGATTGTTTCGATTTTCTTATGGCGGAATGGTCCGCTTGGTTTCATGCATCTCATCTACACCCCTACAGCGATCGTGATTGCACAGGTGCTGATCGCTTTTCCGGTTGCTGCAGGGTTAACAACTTCTGCTCTCCAACAATTAGACCCACGTTTACGCATTCAGTTGCGCGGTTTGGGCGCCTCGAATTTGCAGATGGTTTTTACTTTGTGGAAAGAAGCCCGTCTGCCATTGATGGCTGCCATCATTGCCGCCTTTGGAAGTGTGATCTCAGAGGTAGGAGCTTCGATGATGGTTGGCGGAAATTTGGAAGGATCAACCAGGGTACTGACGACCGCGATTGTCCTGGAAACCAGCCGTGGAATGTTCGCCTCTGCAATTGCCTTGAGTTTGCTTCTGCTTGGTCTGGCATATTTGGTTAATCTTGGGCTGACTACCTTACAGCAACGGAAGAAGTAACACGATGACAGATTTACTGGAGATTAGGAATCTCAAGGTAAAAGCAGATCACAAAGTGATATTGGATATTCCCCAGCTTATCATTCAAGAAAGTGAAGTGCTAATCCTTTTGGGTCCGAATGGCGCCGGGAAGAGCACCTTGTTGCAAGTAATAGCCGGGTTAAAGAAAGAGCATCTCCCATCTGTACGATTTTCCCGGTCCAAGCCATCCACAGAGCTGGAGTATCGCCGCAGGGTGAGCACAGTTTTCCAATCCCCATTATTGCTCTCAGATACGGTTGAAAACAATATTGCCAGCGGACTTCGATTTAGAGGTGTAGCGCGTACTGAAATAGATCGTAGAGTAAGAAATTGGATGGAGCGCTTGCATATAGCGCACCTTGCTAAACGCAGGTCCGACAGTCTATCTGGGGGGGAGGCACAGCGCGTGAGTTTGGCCAGAGCGTTCTGCCTGCAAACTGATCTGATCTGCATGGATGAACCTTTCAGTGCTTTGGATACTCCCACCCGCCAGGCTTTGCTAGAAGATCTACGCTCAATTTTTAGAGAAATTAAACAAACTTGTTGCTTTGTTACCCACGACCTGGAAGAAGCACTTGCGATCGGAGACCGGGTGGCGGTCCTCTTTTCTGGAAAAATGCATCAGATCGATACTGTCCAACAGGTTTTTCTTCACCCATCCACCCCTGAAACCGCGGCGTTTGTAGGTGTGGAAACCATTATCCCCGGAAAAGTAATTTCGCAAGAACATGATTTACTTCAAGTTCAAGTCAACGGATCCACCCTGGAAGCAGCCGGTGATCAACCGGTTGGATCAGATGTATTTCTCTGCCTTCGACCCGAAGATGTGACTCTTTTCCCAGAGAACAGCAGCCGCGAGCGTTCTTCGGCTAGAAATCAATTACAGTGCACGGTTTTACGGCTCACGAACCAGGGACCTTTTATGAGGGTCCACTTGGATGCTGGATTCCCATTGAACGCGCTCATCACCCGTCCATCCGCACAAGAAATGAACCTGGTGCCAGGTGTTCGCTTGGTCGCTGCATTTAAATCGACTGCAATCCACTTGATTCCCTGCATTAATCGACTTGGGTAAGAGTAACCAAAAGGTTTGATGGGGATTTCCGAATTAAATCCTTTTAGAATAGAATGAAATATGGGAACTTTTTTGGACTACTTTCGTCTCATGAGTACAAAATAATCCAGGAGGATTGAATGAACGGAAAGCGAATGATCCTAATTCTTACTGCACTAACGGTGATTTTTAGCCTGAGTGCATTTGTTAACCCCGGCGGAGGTGGAAACGTGGGCGATACTGCGTCCGCGGACCATCACTGTGACCGGATCAGGCAAGGCATATCTCACGCCAGATATCGCCACCATAAGTATCGGTGTCCACTCTGAGGATGTAGATGTGGTTACCGCGCTGAATGACAACACAGCCAAGGTGCAGGCAGTTCATGCAGCCCTGACTGAATTCGGGGTGGCTTCCAATGACATCCAAACCACCAATTTCAGCGTCTATCCAAGCCAACAATATGGTGCGATGGGTGAGTTCGTGGGTATGAAATATATGGTTGACAACTCGGTTACCATCACGGTGCGTGACCTGTCCAAATTTGGGCAGATCCTCAGCTCGGTCATACCAAAAGGCGCCAACAACATCTATGGCATCAACTTTGATGCCTCAGATCGGACCAAAGCTATGGCTGATGCGCAGGATGCAGCAATTAAGAATGCACGCGCTCAGGCAGACGAAGTAGCCGAAGCGGCGGGCGTGAAAGTCGGTAAAGTGATCACCATCAGCAAGAGCTCCAGCCAACCTGTACCAATGTACGATGGCTATGGCAGAGGCGGCGGCGGTATGGCTGAAGCAGCACCTGCCCCAATCTCCAGTGGGCAACTGCTTGTGAGCGTGGATGTTTACATCACCTACGAGATGCAATAATCATCTCTGGCGGATTGAATTGAAAGAGGAAAGAATGAATAAAAAACTGATTTTTGGAATTAGCCTGCTGCTAGCGTTGAGCTTGTTGACCGGGTGCAGCACTCTGCAAAGAGTGGTAAAGAACGAGAGTAATCCCATCACTCGTACAGTGAACGTGAACGGTACTGGCCAGGTCACCATTGCACCCGATGTAGCTTACATTACGATTGGGGTTCATACTGAAGCAGAAGATGTGACCGAAGCATTAGCCAGCAATACGCAACAGGCACAAACCGTATCTGATGCGTTAGGCGGACTGGGAATTGAAAAGAAGGACGTACAAACTACGGCATTCAATGTGTATCCCCAGCAACAGTACGGTCCTGCCGGCGAGATGCTCGGAATCAAATATGTGGTAGATAACTCGGTGTATGTGACGGTTCGAGACCTGACAAAAATGGGTGAAATTTTATCCCTGGTGGTCGAAATCTGGAGCAAACAATATCAGCGGTATTCAATTTGATGTAGCAGATCGATCCAAAGCCATGTCAGAAGCCCGCAAGAAAGCAGTGGAAGATGCCGCTGCCCAGGCAGAAGCCCTGGCATCTGGAGCTGGCGCTAAGCTGGGAGCCATTCAGAACTTGAACGTAAATAGCTATAGCTCCCCCATCAGCCCCATCAGCCTCAAGAGCGATGCGGCGTATGCGCAGGGCACAGTTCCGGTTTCTGCCGGCCAACTAACTATTACGGTGGATGTCAACGCGACCTATGCCCTTGAATAATTCTTATTGAATTTCAGAATGATGAAATCAAATCCCGGGATAGTTTTCCGGGATTTGATTTTTTAAGATAATTTTTCCAGGAGATCTTTTGTTCCCTGTTATAATGATGAGCATGGTACAAAACGCTTGCGATTATTCTTTTTTGGGAATTAATGATTCAGGAATTTTCACTTTTCCTTATCGTACTGCGCCAACTTCCGGTTGATCCCATCTCTATCTGATTATTTCATCACCGCAGGCGCAAACCTGCGGTTTTTATTTATAGGAATTTCGTATGATCCAAATCCAATTTTCAAATGTCACCTTATCCCTCGGATCGAGGAATATTTTCACCACATTGCAGTGGGAAATTCAACAAAACCAAAAAATCGGTTTGATAGGCCCCAATGGAGCAGGGAAATCCTCTTTATTCAAATTAATTACCGGAGAATTTCATGCAGAGCCCGGCGGAAGTATCACCTTGGCCAGTGGATTGAAGATTGGATATCTGGCACAAGATCCATTATTGGATATGAACCATTCTGCTTTCGAATCGGCGTTGGAAGGAAATCGCCGTTACAACGAACTGGTTGTTCATCTCCTACAGTTGGAAGAAGACCTGGGCAATTCTGCTGTGTATAACCACCCGAATAAGCTGACCAGGGTATTGGAGCAGCAGCAATTATCTTTAGATGAATACATCCGTCTGGGTGGAGATTCTTATCCCGGTCATGTTCAATCCGTTTTAGCTTCCCTGGGTTTGGATCTATCCGATCAGGCAAAGCCGATCCGATTGCTGAGCGGAGGTCAAAAGAAGTTAGTCGGTTTGGCGCGTCTGATGTTGGATGAACCAGATGTCTTGCTGCTAGACGAACCGGATAATCATCTCGACCTTTCTGCCAAGCAGTTTTTGGAACGATTTATCCAGGATTATCGCGGGACGGTGGTGATCATTTCACACGACCGCTATCTTACTGGATGCGTGTGTGACTCACATCGCCGAACTGGAAGATGGAAAATTGGAAATGAAACAGGGTGATTACTCGTCTTATGTTTTGGAAAAGCAACAACGCCTGGCAAGGCAAGATGAGCTGTTCCAGGTGCAGCAGCACCAGATTGCCAGAATTGAAGCTGCCATTAAGCGTTATTCGATCTGGGCGAAAACGTATGATAATGAGAAATTTGCCAAACGGGCAAAAGCGATCCAAAACCGGTTGGACAAGATGGACAAAATGGATCGGCCGATCCTGGAACGCCGTCGGATGGAATTGCGAATGCATGGTTGGCGCGGTTCTTCCAAGGTGATTGAGTTCAAACAGGTCAGCAAGAAATTTGAAAATCAGATCATCTTACAACCAACCGATCTTTTGATCCGGCACGGTGAAAGAGTGGGTGTTGATTGGCAAGAATGGCACTGGAAAATCGGTGCTGCTGCGTCTGGCACTTGAAATTGAAAAACCATCTACAGGTGAGGTGATCATCGGACCAAGCATCCGTTGTGCGATACTATGCCCAACAGCATGAGACTCTCGAGCTCAATCAGCGTGTTTTGGATGTGGTTTGTTTGGCTGGAGAAATGAGCGAGGAAAAAGGAGTAGCTCTCCTGCGCAGATATTTATTCACTTATCCACAAGTTCAGCAAAAGGTGAAAGAGCTCTCCGGTGGTGAACGCAGCCGGCTTCAATTGGCGTTGGTGGTTATGAGTGGCGCAAATTTCCTGATTCTGGATGAGCCTACCAACAACCTGGACATTCAATCTGCCGAGGTATTAGAAGCAGCACTGTCTGATTTTGAGGGGACGGTACTGGTGGTATCGCATGATCGCTACTTCTTAGATCAAGTTGCCGACCGGATCCTGGTTTTGGATGGTGGTAAGGTGACCAGCCATTCCGGCGGATACAGTGATATCGAAGCCATGATGCAGGATCACCAGAAAAAATAATATAACCCGACCGCTAGGCAAATACCCCCTGTCAACAGCAGGATCTGTCCTATCTGCTGCTGAGTGGCGGATCGTTTGTATTGTCGGATGAGGGCTGCCACTTGGTCGGGTTTGAAGAATTTTCGATAAAGCCAAAAATGGATGGACATAAAAAACAGAATGAACTTCTGTTTTCGTTTCACCATCAAATAACCAATCCAAATGGTAATTGCACTGAGCAGGATAAATAAAAGATTTCTGGTTGTGTAGGCGAGGCGTCCCAGTCCGCCGGGTAAGATTCTCCCCGCCAGCCAGAGCAAAAGCCAGCCAGCCAGAAGTGCAGATTGAATCCTTGCCCATAAATTGGTCAAGCAGAATCTCTCGGATGCAGATCGAATCGGATCATTACCTGTTTGCTCGCTACCAGGGCTAGCCCTTGCGGATCGATTTCACCCGAAGGCGAAATCTGAACACCCAGATACTTGGCGACGGTTGGTGATGCCAGCATGAATTGGGCAAGAACAGGTTCTACTTCGCCCGGTTCTTCGATAGCGGTGCCGATTACCGGAGTTGCTTTTCCTTCCAGCCAGATGGTGCAAGGCTGACCGCCGCGCAAATTGCGCCACCAGGTACGGTTCCGCGAACTGGTAGCATACAGGCCGTCACCTATACGAATGTAATTAATGGGAGTCTGGATGGTTTTTCCAGAGCGGATTCCGGTCAGAGAGACGAGCAGAGTTGACTTACTGACCATGGAATGCAGCGGTGATCGCAGTATCCTGGCCAGGATGCTGTTTGTGAATGACATGAATGAATTTTGTTTAGCCATTTTGTAATTATAAGTGGATTTGGCGGTCAAGGGTCTCTTTACTGTAGGTTGGGTAGAGGACGTTGGCGCCGCTCCACGGGGTTGTCCGAAATCCAAACTACTTTTCAAAACGGAGATCGCTAGGACTATCTCGTAATAGGGATGGCGGGTTATGCAATGACAAACGACAGTTCAATAAATGGGATGGTGTATCAAGCACACCATCCCATTTGATAACACAACCAAATGAACAGGATTTCTTAGAACAAACCTAAACCACTCAGAAGGACAACCAACACCAGAGGCGGGGTTACAAACCGCAGGATGAAAAACACCACCCGGGTTGCTTTCTGATTTTGCAACTTGCCCTTGTTAGATAAGGCTTCTTTGAATTTGGGTAATCCCCACACCCAGCCTGCATAAATCGCCAGGAAAAACCCGCCTACCGGCAGTAGGATGTTGGAGGAAACAAAATCGTAAATATCAAAGAAGTTCTTTCCCCATAATGTGACATTTGCCATAGTGCTGCTGGAGAGGGCAGCTGGAGCGCCAAAAATAACCAGGCCAAGAATGGTAAGTAATGTTGCCTTTACCCGACTCAGATTGAATCGGTTCTCCAGGAAAGCGGTGATGACTTCTAGCAGCGACAAGATCGCGCCTGTGGCTGCAAACGCGGTGAGCAAGAAAAAGATCACCATAAAGACGTTACCAAAAGGCATTGAGGCGAACACCGCTGGAATGGTGATGAACAGTAGTGATGGACCTGCCGCCGGTTCAAAACCAAAGGCAAACACAGCTGGGAAGATCGCGATACCGGCCAGGATGGAAATGGCTAAGTCAGATAGAACTACGCGAGTGGCTGTGAGCGGGATATCTTGATCGTCACGATAATATGCTCCATACGTGATCATACAACCCATACCAATGGAAAGTTTGAAGAATGCCAGACCCATGGCTGTAAGTACAGTACTGAATGTGACTTTTGAGAAATCGGGTGTGAATAAGAAGGCTAATCCCTCAGCAGCGCCAGGTAGAGTCAAGCTGCGGATACCGACCACCACCAGCATAATTGCCAGCAGAGGCATCAATCTCTTGGTGGTTGCTTCGATTCCTTTGGTCACACCCAGCATAATAATTCCGCCTGTGATTATGAGCACGACCCATTGCCAGATCAATGACTGAGTAGGGTTGCTAACCAGGGAGGTAAATGCCTCGGAGGTTACTTGCGGGTCAGAGGAGAGCAATCCGCCCGTGAGTGATTTGATGATATATGCAAAGACCCATCCTGCCACCTCAGAATAAAAAGCCATGATCATAAAGGCAGCCAGAATACCGCCTGCGCCAATGAGCCACCATAATGTTTTGGGCGCTACTTTTTTCAGCGCAGTCACCGCGTCACCGCGGCCGGTACGGCCAATCATTTGCTCGGTGATCATGATTGGCAATCCGATCACGATCGTGCATACCAAATAAATAATCAAAAATGCCGCGCCACCATTACTGCCGGTCAGGTAAGGGAATTTCCAAATGTTTCCCAGGCCAACCGCCGATCCAAGGGTGGCCATCAAGATCCCCAGGCCAGTGGCAAACTGTTTATTGGATACTGGCCCTTGTTTCTTCTCGTTCTTTACTGCAGACATGTACAACTCCTAAAAAGATATGATTCACCCTGGAACAAACTAGGGAATAGTGCCAAAATCCATCCAAACAACATTGAAGATCAATTGATCAGGTGAGTGCGAATACCTGTTTTACATTCCCTTAATCATTCCTGAATGTACGAACAACTCCGCATTGTAGATACTGCCGCCGGCAGCACCTCGAATGGTGTTATGCGAAAGTACCACAAACTTGATGTGAAATACAGGATCTGGCCGAACTCGGCCTACCACGGTCGCCATACCGTTTCCGGTCATCCGGTCTAAACGGGGCTGCGGGCGGTTCGGTTCATCGCGGACGATGATCACTGGTTTTGGCGCAGATGGCAAGGAAGCGCTTTCTTCAGGTGCCTGGTAACTCGCCAGGACACGCGCGGCGTCATCCGCGTTCGCACGAGTTTGAAATTCAACCGAAGCGCATACCATATGCCCATCGCTCACTGCGACCCGGTTGGTATGAGCTGAGACTTCAAAATCAGCCAGTTCAATCTGGTTCCCTTTCAGTGAACCAAGCATCTTCCTGGTTTCCCACTCCACCTTTTCTTCTTCTCCGCCGATGTAGGGGATCACGTTATCGATGATGTCCATCGAAGCTACTCCGGGATACCCTGCGCCAGATAGGGCTTGCATGGAGACAATAAACATCCGTTTCAGGCCAAATGCAGCCTGCAATGGTTTCAATGCAACAGTTAGTCCAGTACTGGTGCAATTGGGATTGGTGACAATACTCCCGGACCAGCCTCTGGTTTGTTGCTGGTGATGAATAATTCCGATATGGTCGGCATTCATCTCAGGCAACAGAATGGGAACATCATCGGCTCTACGATACGCAGATGCATTCGAGAAAACAGCCATTCCAGCCCGGGCAAAAGCAGGTTCCACCTCTTTGGCTATCTCGGTTGGCAAAGCCGAAAATACGACGGAGATCCCCTGCAGACTGGCGGGGTCGGTGGGTAATACTTTCAACTGTTTCACCCCGGCAGGCATGGGCTCAGCCAGGAGCCATTTGCACCCATCGCCATAATTCTGCCCAATGGTCCGATCTGAACCTGTGACAGCCGCAACTTCAAACCAGGGGTGGTTCTCGAGCAAAGAAACAAATCGTTGACCGACGCTGCCTGTGGCAGCAAGAACTGCAACCGGGATTTTTTGGTTAATCATTGAACACCTTCCTTACGCGATGAGTGTATGCAGGGCTTGAACTGACCGAGTTCCATCTGCTGCGCTCACAATAAAGCTGATGGACACTTCGGAGGATCCCTGTGCGATGGCGATGACATTGACTTTTTGCTCACCCATGCAACTAAACACTTTACCTGCTACGCCGGGAATATGTCTCATCCCTGAGCCAACCACTGAAATGATGACTACTTCATCGGTTGCCCAGACTGAATCAATATCACGCCGAGTAAATTCTCTTTCAAATTCAAATTGGAGTGCGCGAATCACCTGCTGGGCTGCTTCGGCTGGTACCGCGAAACAAATCGATTGCTCGGAGGATGCTTGTGAAATTAATGGAACGCTGGTATACGTGGAAGCGATCGCCTTGAATGTTCGGGCTGCTACGCCGGGAACACCCAGCATGCCCCGCCCTTCCAACGTGACAAGCTTTAATCCTTTGATAATTGTGACTGCTTTGATATTGTTCCCATTGGTTTGAGTTGTGTCAGCAACAATCTGAGTGCCAGGATGATCGGGATTAAAGGTGTTGAGTACTCGCAATACAATTCCAGCTTCGATCACAGGACGAATTGTTTTGGGGTGGAGCACCTTGGCTCCAAAATAGGCTAACTCCGAAATTTCTTTAAAGGAGAGAGTATCGATCGTGCGCGCATCTGCGACCAGGCGCGGATCAGTGGTCATCACGCCATTCACATCTGTCCAAATCCACACTTCGTCAGCCTGTAATGCCACGCCCAGAATCGCAGCCGTATAGTCAGATCCACCCCTGCCCAGGGTGGTGATTACACCTTTGCTGGTAGCTCCCATGAAACCAGTGACAACCGGAACCGTGCCTTCGGATAGGAGTGGTTTTAATCTTTCGAGCGATTGGGCGGTAGTCAGATCCATGATCGGATTGGCAGACTGATAATTCTCATCTGTAATGATCAGATCGGAAGCATCTACTGGCTGGGCAGTGATATTAGCCTGGTTCAACGCGGCTGCCAAAATCCGAACCGACATCCGTTCACCCAGACTAGCAATAGCATCCAGGGCTCGAGGCGTAGCCTCACCTAACACTGCAACGGCATTGCACAAGTTCACAAATTGAGATAAGAGAGCCTCAATTTCAGTTTTGACCTCTTTTTGATTGACAGGATTGTCAAGTAATTCAGAAATCATCTGGTTGTGCCGGCTGGATAATTCAGCTGCAGCCTGGTCAATTGCCTTTACATTCCCATCCATCGCAGACTGAGCGGCTTTCAGCAAAATATCGGTTACACCAGACAGAGCGGAATTGACCGCGATCACATTCTTCCAGGTTTTTTGCGCATTGGCTATGATCTCAACACATTGGCGCATTGCTGCTGTACTGCCAACGGATGTACCGCCAAATTTCATTACCAGAAGCGATTTCATATAGAATCCTTACCAAGCATTTCGCAAAATTATAATCCTTGTTGGATAAAAGTATCCCGAATAATGGGATTGTGTCTAGCAGGTTGAAATGAATAGGATTACTAGAAAAGTTGCAGGAAGAATTTATTCACGTTTTACAGTCTTTTTAACCAAGAAATCTTACAATAGAAATACCCAATGTGGTTTATATCATGAAAAATGATGTCTTTCCGCTCGTCACCAGGTACTACCCACTCGCCATTGCATTCTCTCTGATTTTGGCAATTATCTATGCCATTCTGCAGATAATCGTTATTCCAGAGGATCTCAATTTCCAGATTTCTAATGCCTTTCTGTTAGTTATCAATTTTATAAATGTAATTGGAATGTGGACCGCATCAAAGGTGTCCAGTTCATTTTCCAAGCGGACATCCCGGACTTTTCTGCTGTGGGCAATTGCCTATTCTGCAGTACTCATCGGTGATATGGCGTGGAGCTTTTACCCGATTATCAGCCCGCCAGATACGACGCCTCTCTCATCAGTAGCAATTCAAGCTGTATATCTTGCATTTCATCCTTTAATATTTATCGGCGGATTAATGATTCCGCTCGTTGCAATGACACGCTTAACACGCATCAAGCGCCTTTTAGAATCGCTTGTCATCCTCCTCTGTGTATTCATCGTTTATTGGATCTTCTTATTGAATCCGGCGTATTCACAGATGCCAAGCGATGTTTCATCGGATCCGCTTGTCTTTTATGTCTATACTATCTCAAGCTCACTTCTAATCATCCTCCTCATCCGGTTTCGGGACTGCGACTTCAATTACTTCTCTCAACTTTCCACCTTCTTTTTTACCTGCTCGATCCTCCTCTATATCGTCTGTGATGGTTATTACAGTTATCAGTTTTTCATGATGCAGGAAAGTTCGACGGGTTGGTTGGAATTTGGATGGATGCTAGCGTATGCGTTAGCCGGTATCGCTGCCATGAATCAAAATCATCTTAAGCGAGTTGGATCGCGGTATGATGCTTTTTACGAACCGTTTCGGAAATTTGTTAGAGGCTTGTATGCAGCATTTCCGTATCTCCCATACCTATTATTGGCGTTGGGCTATTACTTCCTGATTCAAACTTACAATTTCCATGGCCTTTCCACATTCCGTGAGATGTCCATCGTTGTTGGATGCATCATTCTGTTGGATATCATTCGTCTGGTGATCGAGTATTCAGAGAACAATCATCTCAACAAACGCCTCAGTCAATCGTTGAATAGCCTGGAACAAAAACAATCCGAATTAGCACAAATCAATGATGAATTAAAGATAGAAAACCAGGAGAGACGCCAGGTAGAGGGCAGGTTGGCCTTTAATGCGATGCATGATTGGCTAACGGGACTTCCCAACCGGGTTCTATTTTTAGACCGATTAACGCAGGCAATTGAATATTGCCGAAGGTCTGATGATATTTGTTTTTCGGTGATGTTTTTGGACCTGGATCAGTTTAAAGTAATCAATGACAGCATGGGGCATGATGCCGGTGATTCTCTCTTGATATCGGTTTCAAAGAAATTGTTGAAATGTATTCGAAATAGTGATACGCTGGCGCGCCTGGGAGGAGATGAATTCGTGTTCCTTCTGGAAAACACCTCTGACGAAGCTTCTATCAATTTGGTGATCGACCGAATCTACCAGGAATTTGCTGAACCTCTCATAATCCATGATCAGATGACCTTTGTAACAGCCAGTATCGGAGTAGTGCGTGACATCAACGAATACAAATCTGCAGAAGATATTTTGCGGGATGCCGATATTGCCATGTACCGGGCAAAGGAATTAGGAAAATCTCAGGCTGCCTACTTTGAGCCGGATATGCGTTCCAAAGCGATTACACGCCTCGAAGTGGAAAATGATCTGCGAACCGCCTTGAAAGAAAACCAATTCTTTCTGCATTACCAACCCATTATTGATGTCGGTGAAAACGCACCAGTTGGATTTGAGGCCTTGGTGAGATGGCAACATCCAACCCGTGGATTGGTCCCGCCCAACCAGTTTATTCAGGTTGCTGAAGAAACTGGATTAATTATTCAAATTGGGGAATGGGTATTGCGCGAAGCCTGTTGGCAAGTGGTTCGCTGGCAAAAGAATATTCCCAACATGCAACAACTCTTTATTAACGTAAATATTTCTGGGAAGCAGTTTGCTACCAATGGATTTGTTGACCTGATCCAGAAAATTCTATCCGAAACAAAACTCGATCCGCATTGTTTGAAGCTTGAAATTACTGAAAGTGTCCTGATAGAAAATATTGGTAATGCGAACACCATCTTCACATACCTTGAGAATTTGGGTATTCAGTTTGAGATTGATGATTTCGGAACTGGATACTCGTCCATCAGTTACTTACAACATCTGCCGATCCATACCATCAAGATAGACAAATCTTTTGTGCATGATGTAGCCGAAGGATCAAGAGGGATCGAATTAATTCAGGCAATGATTGCCATGGCAGACAACCTGGGTATGGAGACGATTGCCGAAGGGGTAGAAACTCAGGAACAGCTGGACAAGTTATCAGATTTGAACTGTAGCTTTGTACAGGGATTTTTACTCGCACATCCGATGGATCGGTATAACGCAACCGAATACTTAAAAAAACAAAACAGTAATGGATAAGTTTTGGATTTTGAGTTTAAAGAAACTTCCTCTCAGTATACGCTGAGAGGAAGGAAGATATTCTGCACCCTTCGGTATCCGGCTGTCATGACCAATTCTAAACTGGTTTTAGACCCGTGGTTCTGCGTCGCCAGCTTTCGCTGGTTTTGCCTTTCGGGTAGGCAGGCTGTCCTGATCATCCCCATCTTGAACGATTTTAGACCCTTGCCTTTGCGTCCTCGGTTTTTACCGAGTTTGCTATTTTCGGTAGCTTGGCTGTCATGACCAATTCAGAACTGGTTTTAGACCCATCGCTTTGCGTCGCTGGTTTTCACCAGTTTTGCTTTTTTTCGGAGTGCGACTCTATTATCCCGAGTCGTCTAGACAAATTCAAGTACCTTGAGAATTATTTACGCAAAATTTATCCCGAGTTTAGTCCTCTTTTTCAACCACCAGCGTACAACGCGTAACTAATGCTGCAATCGCTCCTATGGCTGCCAGTTGGGGTGCTAATAAGACACCGACTACCCCCAGAGTCATTGGGAAATCTAGAATTACATGCCCATCTTCGTTCTTGATGGTGATGCGGCGGATATTGCCTTCTCTGAAAATCTCTTTGATTTTAGAGAGGAGCAGTTCGCCATCTACAGAAAATTCTTCGGTTCGAACCTTCGGATCAGTCATAGGGTATTTCTCCATTCATTCAATGTACGCAAAAATATCGAAGATGGTTGCGGTTTGTGAGAAGGACTCTGCTTATCCGGTTAAACCGAATTGTTTCATGATCGAGTAAAATTATCTACACCGAAAATGGAAAAAAATTGCAGCTGTGAAGAATTAGAAAACCGTTTGGCAGCCTTACACCAGGCTAGTTTAGAACTGGTGCAAGAGATGACTTTGGATTCCCTATTACAGCGGATTGCCGAGATTGCCTGTGATCAGGTAAATGCCCGCTACGCCGCGGTTGGGGTAATTGATGCGCAGGGTGGCCTGGAGAAATTCATTCCGGTAGGTATGACCTCGCGATGAAGTGGACCGAATGGATCATCCCCCGCGAGGCCTGGGTCTAATTGGTCAATTGATGCATGTCAAGGATCCCCTCCGATTAAAGGATATCAAAGGCTACCCCAATTCCAGTGGATTTCCCAAAAATCATCCGCAGATGACATCTTTTCTGGGTGTTCCGATTCGTCTGGGAGATACCTCGCTCGGACAAATTTACCTGACCGATAAGAAAACAGCCCCTGAGTTTACCGAGGATGATACAAAGGTGATCCAAATGCTGGCAGCTTATGCCGCGGTGGCAATCGCCCATGCCCGTACCTATCAAGAATTAAGCAATCGCGATAAAGCCCTCACGCGCCGTAACCAGGATCTTGCATTACTGAACGATCTCGCTTCCACCCTGGCTTCATCGTTGGATATTGATGAGATTATTGAGAAATCAATCGTTCGAGTCATGGAAAATCCGCAAATCTCGGTAGCCGAAATCTTCTTGAGCGAAGAAGATGTGGACGAACTTCATCTGGCGCATCACCTGGGAGACTTTGACGGCAACCTCTGGATGAAGAGTGTTTTTGAATTCGGTGAAGGTCCGATCGGTACAACCGCGTCGACAGGAACACCTTACATCAAAGAAATTCCCGGCGATTATGGTAGATTTTTAAAACCAGAAGTAAAATCTTCTGATTTATGTCAATTGGGTTGCTTTCCCCTGACCGGCCGGAGCGGCTCATTAGGTGTTCTTTGCCTGGCAACCATGCCATACAAATATATGGATGAGCATGAAGTTCAGTTATTTAACTGCCATCGGAGCCTGGGTAGGCACTGCGATCGAGAATGTTCGCCTGTTCTACCAGGGTAGAAGACTGGCCATCCTGGAAGAGCGCGAGCGATTCGGAATGGATTTGCATGATGGTGTAATCCAATCCATTTATGCGGTTGGTCTGGGGTTGGAGCATGCCCGTCTGCTCATGCCCGAGGACATCCAGAAAGCAGAAGGACGCCTCCAGCAGGCAATTGCTGATCTAAACCATACCATCCGGGATATCCGGGCTTATATTCTTGATTTGCGTCCACGGCAGATGAATGAAGAAAACCTGGTGGATGGCATCCGGCGCCTGGTTGAAGATTTCCATACAAACACACAAGTAAGCGTAGATCTGGTTGTACCAGATGACAACATCCGCAGCTTACCGCAATCTCACGCCATTGTTTTATTCCACATATGCCAGGAAGCCCTGGCGAATATTGCTAAACATGCCCACGCGAGCCAGGTGAAATTGACACTTTGGAAAGCAGCTGACCGATTGTTGTTAGAAATTCACGACAATGGACGCGGTTTTGATCCAAACCATACATCTCTCACGCTGGGACATGGGTTAGCCAATATGCACACGCGCGCCAGAAATGTGTCTGGAGATGTGGAAATTAGTTCTGAACCGGATGATGGCACGACCATTTTAGCCTGGGTTCCATACCGGGAGAATTTCTAATTATGGAGATGAAGTCTCAGGTACATCGTGCAGCGTATGTTCAAAAAGAATTTTCACTCATCGCCAGGCGGTATGAGTTGATGAACCAGATAATGACCTTTGGTCAAGTGAACCAGTGGCGAATATTGGCGATCAATCGATTGAATGTTCTTCCCGGACAGGTTGTTCTGGATTTGGCTGCGGGGGGTGGCCAATTGACCAGTTTGTTGCAAGCCAGACAACCCGATTGCCGTGTATTTCCTTCCGATTTTAACCTGCCCATGATGCAAGTGGGCAGTCAGACAGGCCTCTCATTTTATGCGGCAGATGCGCTTCGTCTCCCTCACCCGGAGAAATCCGCCGATCGAGTCATCTGTGCATTCTTATTACGGAATGTAGTTGATTACCCCCTGGTTTTTCAAGAAGTACTGCGGGTTCTGAAACCGGGCGGCATCTTTGTGAGCCTGGATACGACCCCACCAGTTTCCAAATTCCTGCAGCCATTCATCCGATTGTATATGAGGTTGGCTATACCATTCATCGGCGCACTACTGACTGGACGTGTTTCTGCCTACAACTATCTCATTCGATCGAGTGAACAATTTGCACGGGCAGAAACTCTGGCACGCAGAAATGTCTTCTGCCGGCTTTACACAGGTTGGTTTCCAACGGATTATGCTTGGTGCAGCCGCGATTCACTGGGGTTATAAACCCGAGTAATTTTGAAATAGATTGGAAGAGACTTCTTCAATGTTCAATGATCTGAGTTCTAGCGCAAAAAAAGTACAGGAAGCGCTTGACCGGTTTGGGATACCCGGCAAGGTTGTTGAAATGCCCGATTCCACCCGTACCGCGGTCGAAGCCGCCCAGGCAATCGGATGCACCGTTGGCCAAATTGTTAAATCACTCGTTTTCAAAGGCGCAACCAGTCAGATGGCTGTTCTCATTCTAGCCAGCGGAATCAATCGGGTGGATGTGAACCGAATTGCAGAAATACTCGGTGAACCAGTTGAAAAAGCTGATCCCGAATTTGTGCGGGAACAAACTGGTTTTGTGATTGGTGGAGTTCCCCCAATTGGTTTCGAGAAGACCATAAAGACCCTCATCGATCAAGATTTGTTAACTTATTCAGAAATTTGGGCGGCTGCCGGAACGCCCCACGCGGTCTTTCAATTACTTCCCACCGATCTGGTGCGAATAACGAATGGACAAGTTGTGCAGATTCATTCAGCAAAGGTGTAATAGAATGCCAAACCCAGAAAACCTTGAAAAGGCAGCACTACGCGGCGAGCCGTCTTATGTCTGGCGGGCTGGACAGGAACGGCGATTAAAGATGATTATTGAGGCTGCCGGAGAACGGATCAACGGATCGATTTTGGAAGATGGCTGCGGCGTAGGTCAGTATATGCGGGCGTTTGAGACGCTGGGTGGAAAAGTGACAGGTCTGGATTATGACTTTGAGCGCGTCAGAGATACCGTTCAACTGGGGTTGCAGGCGATCAACGCGGCCGGAGAGACTTTGCCTTACAAAGGCGATACATTTGATCTGGTCGTAAGCAATGAAGTGATTGAACACGTGGCTGATGATCGAATGACGGTGGAAGAAATGGTGCGGGTGTTAAAACCAGGCGGTAGATTGGTGTTGTTCTGTCCGAATATCGGATATCCCTTTGAAACGCATGGAATTTATTGGCAGGGTAAGTACTCATTCGGCAACAAATTCCTGGTCAATTGGCTTCCCAGGGGATGGCGGAACCGGTTGGCACCGCACGTAAGAGTCTATAGTTCCGCAGATTTATCTCGTCTATTTGCGGGTTTACCGGTACAAATGAAAACACAGACCATCATCTTTGGTGGATATGACAATCTGGTGGTACGGTTGGGTTGGCTCGGAAAAATCATCCGAAGCGTGATGCAATTTTTTGAAAGAACTCCCTTTAAGTTTTTCGGGCTGAGTCACCTATGGGTGGTGGAAAAAACCGCCTGAAACAGATACATTCGTAGTACTCTCCGAGTACGCCTTTCAGTATGATTTTCGCGAATATTAAACCAATATTTCGATTATTGATACCGGATCAGGTAGAATTATTTCAAATGAAACGAATTTCCTTCTTTTCCTCATGGGTGATCGGTGCACTTTTTCTAAGCAGTTGCAGCACCCCCACACCATCCCCGACCGTTATCCCCACCGAGACACCTGGTTGGGAAATAACCACGGCTACTCCCATCACACCCACGGCGACCAATACCTCCACCCCTACCGAAACTCCAACTGAAACAGCTACACTGCTGCCTCCGACTGAAACCCCAACAATTACCCCGACCATGGATCTAAACGTCACCGCGACTCCCACGCTTGGTATCAAACCACAAGTCACCGCAAAATCGGATACCAATTGCAGAAAATCACCCGAAAAAGACGCGAAAGTGATCGGGTATTTTTTAACAGGTCAATATGCTGAAGTGCAAGCCCGGGATGAATTTAGTGTCTGGGCACTGATCGTGAATCCAACCAATGATTGGGAACCCAAGTGCTGGGTATGGCTGGGGAACACCGATTTGGCTGGAGATATTAAAGTGGTACCGGTGATGACCGGGAAATAATCAGGTCCATGTCGTCAAGACGTGAAATGGTGATCATTAACCACTAATGAGTTACCGGAGCGGGATGAGTATTAAACTTGTCTAACTCAGTGAAGATCGCGGATCGGATTGCAGATTCAATTTCCAACTCACTACTCTCCAGGGATGGTCGAACCTGTTCGATCAGCTGGGTATCATACCATTCGGATATCCAGTCCACTGCCAGTTCAGGTGATACCACCGATGTATCAATAACCAGATGAAAACTGGCTGCGGCATCCCAATCTTTCCCATACCAATCCCGAATAAATACTGATCTAACCCGATCACTTTCTTTTACCAGTGTTTCAACATCTTCCTGGTCACCCAGGTGATCTTTTTCCATCACCCGCTGGACTCGCAACTCGAAGGGGGCCTGGATACGGACATTGAGGACATTTGGTTTATGCTGCAATGCTGCAAAAGTACCTCGGCCGAGCATTACACTACTGCCCCATCGGTAAGCGGTCTGGATAACTCGATCATACAGGTAGATCATATCGGCATCCGTCAGATCCCACCTGATTTTATACTCTTCGAAATGCCCGTTTCCTTGGGTTTGGTGGATTCTCCTGCGAAATCAGAACCAATCGCTCAATAGCAATTTTATCCAACAGGGGTATTTGCAAACGATGGGCGGTTTCTCTGGCGATATAGGTACCCAGACTACCCAGTTCACGAGAGATCGTTATGGTTGCCATATTCCTCCTCTGTTTGGATTAAAGAAAGCCAATCCCCCGGGTTGGAGATCGGCTCTGATTTGACCGACACATGACTATAAATTCATTTTAGCTAATTCAAGGGGTTTTACAAGCAAGCAGAAAACTCCCTCTTATTGAAAACAAGAGGGAGTTTTGAAATCAGTGGGTTATGATGACCACCCGTTGGGGTGAGTCCGGTGCCATTCCCAGGCGGTGGAGATGATTTCTTCCAATTCTGGAACCTGCGGCTGCCATCCAAGTTCGTTTTTGATTTTATCGGCGCAGGCAACCAGGCGGGGAGCATCTCCCGGGCGTCTGGGGGTTTCAACAGCGGGAATATTCTTCCCGGTAATTTTTCGGGCTGTCTCAATGACCTCACGAACAGAGTATCCTTTGCCATTCCCCAGGTTATAAACCAGTTTGTCCTGCGATTTCAATCCGTTTAAAGCCAGCAAGTGGGCACTCACCAGATCCCGGATGTGAATGTAATCCCGAATATTGGTTCCATCGGGTGTGGGATAGTCAGTTCCAAAGATGGCGATGTTTTCCCGCTGTCCCAGAGCAACTTGAAGCACTAATGGAATGAGGTGACTTTCTGGTTGGTGAGCTTCTCCTCGGCCTGGTAGTGCGCCAGCCGCATTGAAATACCTTAAGACAGCAAACCGAAGACCGTAGATCTTTCGGTACCATTCCAACGCCTGTTCCACCATCAATTTACTGTGACCATACACACTGGCCGGACCAACCGGGCTGTTTTCTGTCAACGGTTCATCTGATGAGGCAAAGATTCCCGCTGTGGACGAAAAGACAATTTGATTTACCTGGGTTTTTGCCATGGCATCCAGCAGATGGATGGTATTGTTTAAGTTGTTGTCAAAGAATTTACCGGGGGTTTTCATACTCTCGCCGGCTTCGATGTATGCGGCGAACTGCATCACAGCGTCAGGTCGATGATCTGCCAGCGCCTGCTCTAAGCGGGTTGTGTCAGCCAGATCGGCGTGAATAAAGACGGCGCCCGCCGGTACTGCGGCAGCATACCCCTTGACCAGCGAGTCGTACACGATCACTTCATGCCCTGCATCTAGCAGCATGGCAGCGGTTGCTGATCCGATATATCCTGCTCCACCCGCCACAAAAATCTTCATGTTTTCTCTCCAGAAATCAGGTTAACTTTTTTGCTCCAGGATTGAAAGCCCGGCCAGGGCAGCATCCAGTCGTTTTAATCCAACAGTTTCAAAATTGACCACCACAATCTCATCCTGATCTACCAGTTTGCTTTCAAGAACCAGACCTTCTCCCCAGGAGGGATGGGTGACATGCATATTGGGTTGGTAGCGCAGTTCTTTGGGAGGCGCTGCTTTCGGTGTGGCTGCGCTCTGCCATTGGTAATTGGTTGTGTGATAGTTGACAGAGCTACCTGTACTGCCTCGGCTCCCCCAGTGGTTTGAGCTGCCGCGAGAAGATTTTGCCTTCGATGATTGATTTAATAATTCGGCTGGAATATCTGCCAGAAAACGGGATGGCTCGGTGTAATCGTATCCGCCAAATTGTGCGCGGCGTTCTGACCTCACGATGTATAACTGATCCTTTGCGCGAGTGATACCGACATAAAAGAGACGTCTTTCCTCGGCCATTTCTTCCACATCATCCAGTGACCTACTGTGAGGTAAAACTTTCTCATCCAATCCGATAATAAAAATGGTGGAGAACTCTAAACCTTTACTGGCATGCAGGGTGAGCAGCGTAGGGGCATCTGGCCGTTCCGGCAAGGTGTCTTGATCTGCCACTAATGCGATATTCTCTAAAAATGGGGTGATCCCGCGGTCTTTATATTCTTCAGCCAGGCGAATCAACTCTTCGACGTTATCCCAACGATCGGTACCTTCATCGGTGTCATCGTCTAAATACTGTCTGAATTCCACATCCGCCAGGATGGTGGTAAAAAGTTCTGCAACATTATCATTGGCTTTAATCCCGATCCACTTCTGCAGCCATGAGCCAAAATCTGCTAATTTTCGGGCTGCCGCGCCTGAGAATTGGTTCCAGTAGATTGATTTATCACCGGCAGCAAGATCCAGCAAGATATCAGAAGCGCTTTTCTGATGTTGGTTGGCGCAGTCATGCAGTTGCTGAATGGTTTTATCCCCAATTCCACGGGTGGGCACATTGATAATCCGATCCAGGCTTACTTCATCAGCCGGGTTGTGAACCAACCGCACATAGGCGATACAGTCTTTGACCTCACGCCTACCGTAGAATCGCTGCGCACCGACCAACCGATATGGAATCCCGGCATGGATGAACGCTTCTTCCAATAAGCGCGACTGCGCATTGGTGCGGTACATGATTGCGAAATCGGCATAATCTGCCCGTTTGTTCTTAACTAGTTGTTCGATCTCAGCGACAACATAGCTCGCTTCTTCGCGGTCATCGGCAGCTTCATTAAAGATAATGCGCTCACCTTTGCCACGTTCGGTCTTTAAGCGTTTCACAGTCCGGTTGGAATTTCGGTCAATCACTGATCTGGCGGCGTCCAGAATGGTTTGTGTGGAACGATAATTCTGTTCCAGAAGAATCTTTTTGTGAGTGGGAAAGTCTTTTTCGAATCGCAAAACATTGTGATAATCAGCACCGCGCCAGCGGTAGATGGATTGATCTTCATCTCCCACCACAAAAACATTTTGATGGATGGATGAAAGATACTTGATCAGGGTATATTGAGCCAGGTTGGTATCCTGAAATTCGTCTATCAAGATATGTTCAAACTTGCGCGAATAGAATTCGCGTACTGTAGAGTAATTGGCAAGCAACTCAGCTGTTTTTAAAAGCAAGTCATCAAAATCAAGCGCGTTACATGTGAGCAGTAACTGTTGATAAAGGGTGAAAACTTTTTGAACCACCTGATCGCGGTAGCTGCGGACCTCAATTTTATCCGGTGAAATCATGTCGTTTTTTGCACGCGAGATTGCAGATAATACGACAGAAGGACGGTTTATCTTTTCGTCGATATTCAACTCGCGTAATGCACGTTTGACCAGATTCTCCTGATCATCGGCATCGTAGATATTAAAATCGGCGGTGACGCCAATGTATTGGGCTTCTCGGCGCAAAATTCGAGCGCAGACTGAATGGAATGTGCCCAGCATCATACCCTTGTGACCATAACCAATCAGCTCATTTACCCGGTTTTCCATCACCCGGGCAGCCTTGTTAGTAAAGGTAACCGCTAGAATCTGACTTGGAGATATGTTCTTGCCTGCCACCAGATACGCAATTCGATGGGTGAGAACCCGGGTCTTGCCGGAGCCAGGACCTGCAAGCACTAATACTGGTCCATCTGGTGCAGTGACGGCTTCACGTTGCTGGGGGTTGAGATGATTTAAATAGTCCACGCCGGTCATTCTACCTGTGTAAAGGGGCAGTGTCAAATGCCAAAAAATTTCTGGTTGATCGACCCAAGTTTTTGGGGATTTGTATCCCACACCGATTTGATGTTTAATGTACATACAATCTTATTGTGTACAAAAGGAGGAATATTATGATCAAAGAATTTAAAGACTTCATCATGCGAGGAAATGTACTCGATCTGGCTGTTGCGGTCATCATCGGTGGCGCGTTTGGGAAGATTGTGACCTCATTTGTCAATGACATCATCATGCCCCCCATCGGTTTATTGCTGGGATCGGTAAACTTCACTGATTTGTTCCTGGATTTATCCGGAAAAGGATATCCCACCCTGGCAGCCGCCCAGGAAGCAGGCGCACCGACTATCAATTATGGGCTGTTCCTGAATACTGTCATTGATTTTGTTATCGTCGCGTTTGTGATTTTCCTGGTGATTAAGGCAGTGAATAAGATGAAGAAACCAGCGGTCGCTGCAGCTCCCACAACGAAAGCTTGCCCATATTGCTTTACTGATATTCCCATCCAGGCGACCCGCTGTCCGCACTGCACTTCAGAAATTAAATGATGTTTTGATCGATTTTCAATATTGAAAACCACATAGAAATTATCAACACCCCTAACCATTGGGCACAACCAATCGTAGGGGTGTCTTTTTTGGGGAAATTTAACTTACGTTTTATTCCTACATTGGCAGTTTGATGTAAAAATAATCATTATGGATGTCGATTGGCGAATTACGTTTTATGCCTATGCTCTTGTCATTTCATCTGCATTAACTCTGTTTGTATTCTGGGTGATTTGGAAGCGTAGAACTAAACCAGGCGCGTTACCGCTTGCCTTGCTGATGCTCTCTGCAGCCGAGTGGTCTTTTTCGGTTGCCTTGGAAGCAACAGTCATCACGGTTCCTGAAAAAATCTTCTGGTCGCAAGTATCTTATCTTGGTATCATCAGCACAGGTCCGCTTTTCTTCTTGTTTGCGTATGAATATACCTCTTTCAAGAAAAAGATAGCCCCTTATGGTCTTGTCGCTCTTTGGGCGCTTCCACTTATCACATTGATCTTGTGTTGGACAAACCAGTATCATTATCTAATCTGGAGTGGTTTCGAGTATGTTCCAAACACAACCATCCTGATCTACCACCATGGGATTGCATTTTGGGCACACATCACCTACCTGTACATCTTGATGGCTGTTGGTAGTGGAATTTTATGTTGGAGTGCTATTCGATACCGGAATATCTATCGTAAACAAGCTATTACCATCTTATGCGCCATCCCAATCCCATTGGTGTGGAATGTGTTGTACGTCACCGGATTGAGCCCAATCATCGGGATCGATCTTACACCAGTGGCTTTTTCTCTAGCAGGAGTACTGCTGGGCTGGGGAATCTACAAAATCCACTTATTTGATATTTCCCCGGTACAGAGAGATACTGTTTTAGAAAATCTAATGGATGGCGTCATCATTCTTGATGAAGATTTCCGGATTGTTGACTTGAACCTGGCGATTTGTACCATTTTTGCCATCAAACACGGGGATGTGATTGGTGAAGATATCCGCAAGCTTTATCCCAGAATTTCTCAAGAATTATTACTGAACATCAAAGACCAAGACACTGTGGTCGAAGTTGAGGTAGGTGGAGAAACCTGTCCAACACCTCGAAGTAAGGGCGAAAAAGATGGCAGGAAGTGCACTTGAAAGTTCTTCAACCCTAATATTGGTTAAAGACATTACCGAAGAAAATTGGCCATGATGGCTCTGGAAGCTTCAGAAAAACGGAATATCTCGTTGATTGAAAACAGTGCGATTCCGGTTGCAATCGTTCAGGCAGAGATCCTTTCAAGTTTTATATTCAAATCAGCGCTTACTGAATTTGTTTGAGACGTCAGAATTAGAACTGGCATCTCAAACCATACAAACTTACTTTGGCAGGGCAGGTGAAGCGCAGCGGATTTTTCGTCTTAGCTCGCAAAAATGGGTATCTCAGTGATTATGAAGCCCCAGTGATCACCGGGTCAAATAAACGAACCTGGGTATTAGTCTCGGCGAGCAGCCTTCCATACCAGAATCAAGAGGCGTTCTTACTTTCTTTCAATGATATTACTGCGAGAAAAATCATTGAAGAATCAGAAAGACAAGAGCGGTTTATTTTCAGAAGCACTCCGGAGCAGTTTTGCCGCACTTAACAGTACCCTCAACCTGGAAGAAGTTCTCGATCGGATTCTGATCAGCTTACAACAAGTGATTCCACATGATACAGCTAACATCATACTAGTCGATAAAGAACGGAACTGGCCGAGTTGTTCGTGCAAAGGGCTATGAAAGGCCCGGGTTTGCTGGAGTGGACAGCACTTCCCGTTTCCAGGTGGCAGAAATTCCCAATCTCTTGAAAATGGCTTTAAGCGGAATGCCATTGGTGATTGCGGACACCTTACAAGAACCGGGATGGTAGATATTGATTACACACGCTGGGTGCATTCCTATATTGGTGCTCCTATCTACATTAAAGGTAAAGTGGTTGGATACATCAATCTGGATAGCGCCAAGAAAAAAGCATTTAATCGAAGCCAGGCAGATAGACTTCAACTATTTGCCGACCAGGCAGCGATCGCAATTGATAACGCCCAGATGTTTGAAAAAATGGAACACATGGCGATTATTGATATGCTCACCGGATTATATAATCGGCGACATATTTTGGAGTTGGTAGAAAGAGAATATGAGAGATACCAACGCTACAACAGCTCATTTTCCATCATTATGATGGATCTGGATCACTTTAAAACGATCAACGATCGCTATGGTCATCAGGCAGGTGATTGTGTATTGCAGCAATTATCAGCAATCTTTGAATCTTCTCTCCGAAAGATGGATATTCCTGGCCGGATGGGAGGAGAAGAATTTATAATCTTACTTCCTGAAACCGAGCTAAGGCAAGCGGGGCAGGTAGCTGAGAGGATCCGGGCGAAAATTGAATCTACTCCCTTTGATTTTGATGGACAAATACTACAGGTAACTGCTTCTTTTGGTGTGGCCACCATGGCAAGTAGTATTTCCAGTTTACAGGAACTTGTGTCAGTCGCAGATAAATAGATGTACAAAGCCAAAGAGGATGGCCGCAACCAGGTGTGCATCTGAATCATAAAACGAATTCTTGCGAGATAAGCCAATTCATATATCAGCAACGGACCTCAATCCAGGTATTGGTTGAGGGTATAATCCTCTCTGGAGGATCCTATGGGTTCAGCTGATTTATTCCAAAAAATGTTTATAAAGCCCGGAATGAGATTTCTTGTCCTTGGGATTCCGCAAGAATTGTTGGCGTTTATGATGCTGTTCCTGAGGGAGTGAATTTCTTTACCCTCCCGGAACCAGAGATGGATATCATTCAGGTCTTTGTAAAAAGTGAACAGAATCTACGAGCCAGATTAATAGAACTGCCTCATTCCTTAAGAAACCTGAAGGTATCCTCTGGATCAGTTACCCCAAAGGCACATCCGGGGTAAGTACCGATATCAACCGGGATACAATTTGGCCGATTGCTGACGAATTTCACCTGTCGCCCAACCGGCAGGTGTCAGTAGATGATGTATGGAGCGCATTACGATTCAAGCAGATGAGTGGATAAGAGCATGACAACCTATTCAGAAATTTTTGAACAACCAGAACGATTACGAGATCTTTTACAATCTCAACGCGAGAATGCAGAAAGAATTGCGATAGAAATCAAACAGCGCGAAATCCCGTACGTTTTTCTTGTGGCGCGTGGAACATCTGATAATGCCGGAAGATATGCCAATTATTTGTGGGGCGCGCATAACCACCTTCCCCTGGCGCTAGCTACCCCTTCACTTTTTACGACATATGAAGCTCCACCTAATCTTGAAAAATGCCCTGGTAGTATCGATCTCGCAATCCGGCATGTCCCCCGATTTGATCAGTGTGGTTGATGAGGGGAATAAGCAGGGCTGTTTGACCTTGTCCATCACCAATGCTCCCGATTCTCCTCTGGCGAAAAAGTCAGATTTTGTACTGGATATCTGCGCCGGGGTAGAGGCAGCCACCGCCGCGACCAAAAGCTACACTGCAGAATTATTATCGGTAGCCATGATTTCAGCCGCACTGGAAGGTGACCCCAGACGGTGGCAAGAACTGGAACGAATACCCGAATGGGTGGAAGCTGTATTAGAGTTAGACGAGGATATTGCTCGAATGTCCTTACGGTACCGCTACATGCAGCGGTGTGTGATGCTCGGGCGCGGATTCAATTATTGCACAGCATTCGAATGGGCACTCAAGGTAAAAGAATTATCCTACATTGCCGCAGAGCCATACTCCATAGCCGATTTTTTGCACGGTCCAATTGCATTGGTGGAACCCGGTTTCCCGGTGATGGCAGTAGCGCCTTCGGGAAAAGTATTGCAAACGATCCAAGAGTCATTAAAGAAGATGATCGATTTATATCAGATCGAATTAGCTGTGATCTCTGACCGAGAAGATGTTCTTGAGTTAGCCCAGATGCCGATGCAACTGCCACGGGGAATCCCCGAATGGTTGAGCCCCATCATTTCCATTATTCCCGGGCAGTTGTTTGCCTTACATCTGACAAGGCATCGCGGCTTAAGCACTGAGAAGCCACGTATCATTTCAAAAGTAACCGAGACAACATAACCAAGTACGGTTTTCTTCTATGTCAGGCAAGAGAAAGAATCTTTTGCCTGATTTTTTTGATTAAGTGGCATACAATATGATTATGCCGCCATTCCTTAGGTATCTACTCCGTCGCCTGCTTGCGCTTCCCGTCACGCTGATCATTGTTACCAGTGCTTTGTACGCATTCATGATGCTTACTCCGCCTGAAGATAGAGCCAGTCTGTTCTTACCTCGTCGGATTGATCGGATGTCAGCGGACAGAATAGCTTTGCTCACGCAAGAAATCATTAAAGAACGGCATCTGAATGATTCTTTCCCGATCCAATACGGATATTGGGCAGTTAACCTACTCAAGGGGGAGTGGGGATACAGCCCATTGTTGCAAGCTGAAGTAACAGATTTGATTCGTCCCCGTTCGATGGTAACAATCGAGCTTTCGTTATATACACTGCTCACCTTTATTCCGTTGGGATTAGTGAGTGGATTGAGGGCAGCTCAAAAACAAAGATCTCTTTCTGACCGTATCTTTCGGTTTTCCGCATTCAGTTCCACATCGATTCCCCCCTTCGTATTAGCGATCATCTTGATGGGAATATTCTACGTCTACCTCAAGTGGTTTCCTCCAGAAAGATTGAGTACAGGGTATTCTGCCATTATGCACTCGGCTGACTATCATGCCTACACCGGGTTGGTTACGATTGATGGTCTATTGAATGGTCGTTTGGATCTCACACTGGACGCACTTCGGCATCTGGTGTTACCGGTCTTCAGCCTGGGGTTATTACACTGGGCAACCCTCGGTCGGGTAGTCCGGGTGACGGCTATTGAAGAACGACGCAAGTTGTATGTTCTATCTGCAAGGGCACATGGCGTATCAGAGAAGCAAATCACCTGGCGGCACATCATGCGCAATATCCTTTCACCGGCTCTATCCAATAGTGCACTTTCTGCTGCCAGTTTGTTTACCGGCGTGATCGTCATTGAAAGAACATTCAACTTGTATGGTATATCAGATATGGCGCTTTCAATTTCTAGGATACCGGATATGAGCGCGGTCATGGGTTTTGCGGTCTATAGTGTGTTGGTGGTTTTGACTGAGATTTTTATTTTCGATATTATCCAGGCAATTGTTGATCCAAGAGTACTGACTGGCCTTACCAATGGATGAACTTATAGATTTAAGGCGGATCGATATACCCGAACGAAAGAAAGATTTCAGTGGCATAGCCGGTGGGATCATTGTTGCCATATTTGTTGTTTTGGCATTTTTAGGCCCATACATATATCCGCATGAAGGTTTGTTTTGGCCCACTGATACTAAATGGGATGGACGATCCGCATGGTTTTTCTCCACATCCGCCAGACGCTACCAACTGGTTGGGAACGGTACCTGTCAGGGCTGGAACCCGGCAGATGGATGTGTTGAGCACATTACTTGCTGGATCCCGCTCGGCGTTGTTGTTCGGATTGACATCAGCATTGTTTGCGTGTGTTTTGGGCATACTGGTGGGGGGCATCAGCGCTATATCAAAAGGATGGCTAAATGATCTCATAATGCGGATCACCGATGCCTTACTCTCGATCCCTGTTGTAGTAGGAGTTGTGGTTATACAGCAAATTTTGTTGGTTCTTCAAGGTGGATCGATACAAACTTTTATGACCCATACCAGTTTATCGAACGATATCATTAACTTCATCCAATGGATCAATCCGGTTTGGATGGCTTTAATCCTATTTTCGTGGATGCCATATGCCCGACTTACGAACAGCCAGGTAATACGGGTAAAACAAGAGGCCTTTGTTACCGCGGCGATTGCGCTTGGAGAAGACCGCTGGAAAATTTTATGGAGACATCTTCTTCCAAATTCGCTCACTCCTGTGGTTATTCTATTGGCTAAGGATATCGGCGGATTTGTGTTATTACAATCTTCCTTTACCTTTATCGGTCTGGGAGGTGCATCAGAATGGGGCGAGATTCTGGCATATTCCCGTAATTGGATCATTGGTCCAGGCGGCAGCTTATTCTTTCGCTGGTGGATGTACCTGCCTGTGACAGTTGCGTTGATCCTTTTTGGGACTGGTTGGAATTTAATTGGAGACGCGATTAACGCAAAGCTTTATCCACAGGCTAAGTACTAGACTGGAGGAATCCCATGGAAAATCGAGTGGTGTATTGGGAGCTGGCTTCTCATGATGCAGAAAAATCAAGCCGGTTTTTGCAAGATGTATTCGGATGGCAGATGGAATATGACCAAGTCACAACCATCTTTGAAGCACCAGGTAGTATGAATGAAGGGAGTTGTCCCGGAGGAGTTTTTACTCTACGGAAAGCCAAACTACCTTTCCTGACAATGTACATCAGGGTAGATGATATCGAAGCAAAAGCCAGAGATATCCAGGAAGCTGGGGGTTTAATCATCGAAGGCCCTATCAGCTTGGCATCAGGATCAAAAATATGTTTGTTTAATGAGCCGTCCGGTGTTACGCTGGCAATGCTGCAGCCAGGGAAAAATCCGACGGAATAAGTCAAAGTTGTTGAGATTTCAGATCCCCCCCACAAAATTACCCCCAAAATGGATAGATTGGGAATATTTTATTCCTAATTTACGAATTATTAACTTGTCTAGACGTTTTGAGTCTTGATTCTTTCCTATAATGTAATAAAGCATAGGATAGTTGGTTTTACATTTGGCCTTACTTTTCGAAGTGAGATCGGAAGGATATCATGATCAATCGAATTGGAACCCTCACCCAGCTTAAACACCCGAAGGTCTTCTCTATTCGGCCAGACGCTACCGTGCTTGAAGCAATCCAACTTATGGCTGATAAGGATATCGGTTTTCTGGTAGTGCTCGATAATGAAAAAATCTGTGGTGTCCTTTCTGAACGGGACTATGCTAGAAAAGTCCGTTTGAATGGTAAAACATCCGATCAAACTCTTGTAAAAGAAATCATGTC
This sequence comes from uncultured Chloroflexia bacterium, assembly GCA_963818305.1. Taxonomy (GTDB): domain Bacteria; phylum Chloroflexota; class Anaerolineae; order Anaerolineales; family Anaerolineaceae; genus DAIOEK01. The sequence goes on along the minus strand of CAWFRQ010000008.1, from coordinate 77,575 downwards.
CACCAGCGTGTGGACTCTCACCCCGCAAGACACGCTCGAAGCTGCAATGTCGTTAATGGCAGACCGTAAAATCCGGCATATCCCAGTTGTAGATCACGGTAAAGTTGTTGGTGTAATCTCCATGCGGAATGTGGTGAACGCTTGTCTGGGACAGCAACGGGAGACGATCCAGTTCCTGGAAGAAATGGCACTGGATAGATAGCTTCTGGCAATATCAAGGGATAAATTTCGAGCGAGGCAATTTTGCCTCGCTCGATTTGTAGGGCAAGTTTTCAGTATTATCTGCGGAAACCAAACCCAAACCCGCCCATCATCCAACCACCTTGCGCATCTTTTATCGCATCAGCTTGAATTTTGGTGATGACTCCATCAGCTAATGCCTGATCTACGGCAGCAGTTCTGGCTGCCACGAGTTTTGTATTTAATTCTTTTACTGTTAGTTCTTGGATGGAAGGCATTTCGAGCATTGAAGTGCCATTGTTCAGTTCAGTACTCAACTCATCTTCAGTAACATCCAGTTCCGCGGCTAAAGCAGTAATCATATAGCTTTGCATATTTACCCTGGATGCGTATGCGTCCGATTGAAACCCATTTCCGCCCATCATTCCACGGCCAGTTTGTCCACCCATCATTCCACGGCCATACTGCCCACCTTGAAATGATTGGTTGGCGCCGTAGAATGGCATCATTCCAAACCCGGCTCGGCCATTCGCGGCAGAGCGGTTCTGCATGGCAACAAATAGTCCGGCTGCACCTAAGATGAGTGCAACAGCAACAACAATTCCTAACACAATGATTATGGTTTTATTCATATCTAACTCCTTTTTGGTATCTAGTTTGATAATAGGAGAAAGATATGCAGAAGTTGTGAATTTTGATTGAAAGGTTGATGAAGATATTTCATAGAAAGGATACTAATTTCTTGTTTTTCGCCTTGTAGTTTTTTGGGGGGATTATTCCTGAGAATCATTTTTTATTCTTTTCCTTAAACTTACTTAATACAAATTGATATCGAGCTGGATCATTGTTTGGAAAGTTCTCTGAAGAATTAACTAACCATCATCAAGCTCCGACAGTCTACTACAGAAATACTTTAGAACCCCAGCACCAATCGAATGAGCGGCAAATTCAACACGAAATCATAAATACCGATTCCGACCAATAGAATTCCACCAATGATGTTAATCAATCTTGCGTGATGAGCAAGCCAGCGGGTGATAGTTCGCTGAAGAACGCCTGAAATCAGAGATAATGCTAATAGCGGTAAACCAAATCCAATTCCAAACCACAGAAATACACCAAGTCGATTCAAGGCTTCAGTAGTTGTCAAAGAGATTGCAAATATTCCAACAACCAACGGTCCTGAGCAGGGTAGGGCAATGGGTCCGTACAATAAGCCATAAATAAATGCATTCACAAACGGATTTTTTAGAGCCGGAACTTTGATCTGGGGTAAAGATTTAAATGGATTTTTATCAAAAAGTAGTAGCGTTCCTAGTGTAATGAGCAACAGATCTGCGATTGGAATGATGATAGATAATGCACTACCGACGGAGACAGATAACAAGGCGATGATCAATCCCAATGCAAGCATCATTGTCAGTACACCGGCTAAAACGAAGAAACCTAAGAAATAACGACCCTTTCGATTTTCTCCAACTACTGCTCCGCTTAAATATGCAAGATAGCCCGGGTAAAGCGGAATAATGCAAGGACTGGCACTGGCTAATAAACCTAAACTTAAGGAAGTGAGTATTGAGTCCATGGATACCTTTCGTAAATAATGACTGCAAATTATGAAACATAATTTGCAGTCACCTACAAACTGGATATGTTACATTCCTTCAGATAAGAAAGGATCAATAAATTCCTTCAAATCATCTGCACTTTTTACTCCAAATGGCATCGGATGAACACCGCCTTTGCGGTCGATGACAAAGATAGGTGTTGATGGTGGATTTAAGAAATTGGCTCCGTATAAATTGCTTATCTCAGTGAGCACTTCTTGGGGTGGTATTGCATACAACCAATCAAATCCATTGCTCTCGGTATACTTCTTTAAGTCTGCAGGATCTTCATTTAAGTCCACATCCAATCCGATAGATACCAGGTCGGAATCCATGCCTAACATTTCGTGTAATATTTTGACCTGTTCCTGTTGCTTCTTACAATTGGGGCACCACATAGCCAGGTTTTCAACTAATACTACTTTTCCAGAAAAGTCGGAGATTTTGAAAGAATCACCGGTATTGACATTGGTTAGTGAAGCTTCAAAAAATTTAGGAGCCATCATCTCAGGAGAATGGGTTTCCATCATTGCATCGGTGGGTTTGTCCATCATTGCATCAGTGGGTTTGTCCATCATCGCGTCAGTTGGTTTGTCCATCATTGCTTCGGTGGGTTTATCCATCATGACTTCGACGGTTGGAGCTGCCGGCGAACAGGCAGCAAGAAAATTGATACAGTAATTAATGTAGCCAGGATTTTTCTTTTCATTTGAACCTCCATTATTTGTTTGTTAAATCAACTTTATATTCAAAATGTTATTCAAATAAAAAGAATGTATTACGGTTCTATGAACAGGCGTTAAGACTTGTGTAAGATTTTTAGTATACAATCTTACGTAGTGAGCCAAACATGACAAAAATTGCAGTTGTGGAAGATGAACCCAATATCAGTAATGTGGTTAGCCTGTATTTGGAACGGGCTGGCTTTGAGGTTTCCACCTATCCAGATGGCTTGACAGCTTTTGATGCATTTGCTGAAAAACTTCCTGACCTTGTTATCTTAGATGTTATGCTTCCAGGTATGGATGGATTCTCATTAATTAGAAGTATCCGTGATCGATCTGACATCCCTGTGATCTTACTTACATCGAGACGTGAAGAGAGCGACCGGATCGCCGGACTGGAACTTGGCGCAGATGATTATGTGGTTAAACCTTTTTTTCCACAAGAGTTGGTCAGCCGCGTCAGAGCTGTTCTGCGACGGTTACAATCCAAACCAGATTCGCCATCCCAGGGAATGATTGAGGTTGGCAATCTCACGATCAATCCAACCACAAGAGAAGTATCAGTTAACGGGAATGTTGTGATCTTAACCGCCAAAGAATATGATTTGTTGTATCATTTGGCAAGCCATCCCCGCCAGATTTTTACACGAGATCAATTACTCGGAAATATCTGGGGGCTACGCGATTATATTGACCCGAGTACAGTAACCGTACATATCCGTCGTCTCCGAGAAAAAATCGAAAATGATCCCACCGCTCCAGAGCATCTTGTTACAGCCTGGGGTGTTGGCTATAAATTTGAGCCCTAATCTATGAAAAACTCAAATAACCGAACTTTCTTATTTGCGTCTACCATCGGAATCGTTTTACTGATTTCTCTGGCGATTTTCTATCTTCTGATGCGTCCCCCACTTGGCGATCTGCAGCATATGGCTCAATTTTTGGCTATCACTGCAGTTATCTCCATCCTTACAGGTTATGGAGCCTACCGGTTCAACTGGCTCATATCTGCACCATCACTTAGATGGGTATTGCTGGGATCCTATGTAATTGCCAGCCTATTAACTTTTTTGAATGTATGGCTCACGGCAAGGTTAATGTTTGCCAGCGAGCATGATTTGTTACTAGCAACCGTCCTTCTGTTATTTGCGAGCGGGATTGCCGTTTCATTAGGCAGTTTTTTTACAGGCGCACTTAATAGATCGGATTTCTCATCTAAAAACGGCTACTCAATCTGTTGAAAACGGTGACTTAAGCACCCGGGCGGATATTGTTGGAAGAGATGAAATAGCTTCACTAGCCGATTTATTTAATAAAATGGCTGTGCGGTTGCAAACTGCTGATCAAAAACAAAAAGAACTGGATTTATTGCGGCGCGATCTTGTCGCATGGGCTGGGCATGATCTGCGTACACCGCTATCTTCCATTCGATTATTAATTGAAGCTCTCTCAGATGGTGTGGTAAGTGATCCAGAAGAGATCAAAAATTACTTGTCCCAAACAAAAAAACAAGTCGACACACTATCGTTTTTAGTCGATGATCTGTTTCAAATCTCGCAACTAGATTCTGGCGGCATGCCGCTAAACCTTGCGCCAGCTTCAATTAGCGACCTCATCTCTGACACGCTAGAAAGTTTTTCCGGATTAGCAGCTCAAAAAGGTGTGAAATTATTTGGTTCAGCCGAAGAAGGTGTGGATCCGATAACGATCGATGTCCTTTGGATGGGTAGGGCACTAAACAACTTAGTCAGTAATGCCATCCGGTATACTCCAGCAGGAGGCGAAATTGTCTTAACTGCGCAACCGGCTGGAAACAAGATTGTTGTCAGCATTCGCGATTCTGGCGAAGGTATCTTGCCTGAAGATATCCCCCACGTTTTTGAGCGTTTTTACCGAGGAGATAAATCTCGCAGTCGCGTAAGCGGTGGGGCAGGATTAGGGTTGGCTATTGCGAAAGGTGTGGTTGAAGCTCATCATGGAGAGATCGCCATTCAAAGTGAGCGTTTAAAGGGAACCACTTTTACGATTACATTGCCAAAACGTTAATAGTTTGTTCTTCAATAATTAAGAATTTCGTAATACATTCTGATTAGCATAAGCTTATCAAATTGGAGATAAGCTTATGCGATTTCTTTATTTAATAGGTTTCAGCTTAATTATTCTTTTTTCAGCTTGCAGTCCTGAAAAAAGTTCGGTTACGACAAATCCGTCGAACAATTTACCTGATCTTGGGATTGCGCCAGAGTTGACCAACACAATTTGGATCAATGCAGAAAATCCACTTCGACTAGCTGATCTGCGAGGCAAAGTAGTAATCATTGAAATGTGGACTTTCGGTTGTATCAACTGCCGTAACGTGATTCCCAATTTAATTGATTGGCATGATAAGTATTCAGCTGACGGGTTGGTCATTATCGGTAACCATTATCCAGAATTTGAGCATGAATCTGACCTTTCAAATCTTAAACAAGCAGTTATTGACCTCGGTATTCCTTATGCTGTCGCTGAAGATAATCTGGGTGAGACCTGGAAAGCATATAACACACATTATTGGCCCAGTCTTTATTTGATCGACAAACGAGGACACATCCGATACACCCATTTTGGTGAGGGAAAGTATCAAGAAACCGAAACCGCAATCAAGGCACTACTAAACGAAAATAACAATTTACCGGAGTAACCATGAAAATACCAAGAATTCCATCATCCGAAATCACTCCCAAACAGGTTTATCTTTCAAGGAGAGATTTTATTAAGGCAGCAGGTGTAATTGCTGGAAGTGTCTTACTTTCGGCATGTGATATATCAACTAAAGAGGGCAATTCTTCCGTAACCATCAATAATACGCAACCCGCTTTACTAGATGGCAAAATAAACACATTCGAAGAGATCACGAATTACAACAATTACTATGAGTTCACAACAGATAAACAAGGTGTAGCTCTTCTTGCCAAAGACTTCAAAACCTCACCCTGGGATATTGAAGTATCTGGGTTGGTCAACAAAGCCTGGAAAATTCAGTGTTGATGACCTGGTAAAGAAATTTCCACCCGAAGAACGGATTTATCGATTGCGATGCGTTGAAGCCTGGAGCATGGTGATCCCTTGGCTAGGATTTCCATTAGCAAAGTTGCTCGCGTATGTAGAACCGAAGGCTGAAGCGAAATATGTTCGTTTCGAGACAATGTTTAATCCAGATGAAATGCCCGGGCAAAGACAAGCCACCTATCCCTGGCCATATCAGGAAGGGTTGCGAATTGATGAAGCGATGAACGATCTGACCCTGCTTGCAACAGGACTGTATGGCGGGGAACTTCCCGCGCAAAGTGGCGGTGGAATCCGGTTGGTCGTACCCTGGAAATATGGATTCAAGTCCATTAAAGCAATCGTAAAGATCGAACTCACAGACCAACAGCCAGATACCTTATGGAATTCCATTGCACCAAATGAATATGGTTTCTATGCCAATGTGAATCCCGATGTTGATCATCCCAGATGGAGCCAGGCATCTGAACGAAGAATTGGCGAATTTAGTCGTCGTGATACAGTCATGTTCAACGGATATGCCGACCAGGTTAGTTATCTTTACAAAGGCATGGATCTTAAAAAGAATTATTGAGGAAACTATGAATACAAACACTACGATGCCTAACACTCGACCAATAATTACTAGCGTTTTAACACTACCCTGGTTGCGCATCGGGACTCACGCAATAGGTTTATTGCCGATTACTGAATTGTTGTATAGGTTTTTTATGAACCAACTAACAGTCAACCCTATCCAATTTGTTGAGCAATTCTTTGGCCGGGCAGCTTTAAACGTGCTCGTACTGACTCTCGCAGTGACACCGGCTGTCGCTATCACTGGCTGGAAAAAACTCACCAAACACCGCCGAACCTTTGGTTTATATTCGTTTTTCTACTTCATCCTGCATTTCATCACATTTGCAGCAGTAGATTATGGATTTGATATCAAACAAATAGTTACGTTGACGGTTCAAAAACCTTTCATTCTATTGGGTACACTCGCAGGATTATTCCTCCTGGTTTTGGCGGTAACATCTTTCAAGTACTGGATTAAACGACTGGGAAAAAACTGGGCGAGATTGCATAAACTTGTTTACGTGATTGGCGGGTTAGCAGTATTTCATTATGCGCTTGCCGTAAAAGGCTCTCTCAGTACTTTAAGCGGTAACATAGTCCGCCCATTAATCATGGGCGTAGTGGTTTTGCTCCTTCTGGTAATTAGAATCTCACCCATCAAATCGAAGATTATTTCCTATAGATTACATATCAGTGAAAAATTCAGAACAATTAGAAGCATAAAGGGTATGTAGGTTGTGAATTTGTGAAGATTTGATGAAGGTTTTTAAGCTAAACAGTTGAAAAAAATGCCTGGATGCTATAATCGATAGCATGAAAACAATACTAATCATTGAAGATGAGCCAGAACTGGCAAAAGTGGTTCAATCTTACCTGGAAAAATCCGGCTATAAGGTGATTTGCGCATACCGCGGAGATAGCGGCCTGGCCCTCTATGAATCAAATCACCCAGATCTCGTGCTCCTAGATCTTAACTTACCGGGAATGGACGGATTGGATGTTGCCAAGATGATCCGCCGAAACCAGGAAACCCCAATTATCATGCTGACCGCCAGGGTGGAAGAAACGGATCGACTGGTTGGCTTAGAGTTGGGGGCAGATGATTACATATCCAAACCTTTTTCTCCGCGCGAGGTTGTTGCCCGTGTGAAGGCGGTGCTCAGGCGGGCGGCTCCATCTGAAAAACCGACACGCATCATCCAGTCGGGTGGCTTATGGATAGATATGGAAAGTCACATTGTGCGACTGGATGATCATGAAATTGACCTGACCCCGACTGAATTCAACCTGATCAGCCTCATGGCAGAGCATCCTGGGAGGGTTTACAACAGGCTGCAATTACTTGAAGCTGCCCAGGGGACAGCCTACGAAGGCTACGAGCGAACGATTGATGCGCACATCAAGAATCTGCGCGGAAAAATTGAGCGCAATTCGAAGCTTCCTGCATTAATTGAGACGGTTTTTGGGGTGGGGTATCGTTTTAGGCGAGAGGATTAATCGATGCGAATACGGTTGATGATCAGCATGTTGGTCGTGGTAGGGATTACCATTGCCAGCGTGGTAGGTTTTGCAATGTTCTCTACCCAACGGGAAGTGAATACGTACATGCTGCGGGGGGGAATGTTTGGTTTGAATGAACTTGTCAACCGGCTGGAAGATTATTACACCCGTCAGGGGAGTTGGGAAGGCGCTGCCCTTGTGGCAAATGACCTAATGATGCCAGAACGCGGACGCGGCATGCGGATGATGGGCGGGAATTCTAATGAGAACAATCAAACTAATTCTCCCGATCCTCAAGCGGGTCAAATAGCCCATGTTATGCTGACAGATACATCTGGCAGCACCTTGATAAATTTCCGGGGGAAAGCAGATATTACCCAACTGACCCAAACTCAGTTGGATTTGGCGATTGCGCTCAAAGATCAAAATGGCAACCTGATCGGATATCTCTATACAGACGAATCGGCTCCAATTCAACCTGGTGGTGAACAGGCACTCACAGCAAAGCTTTTTTCATCTGTTCAGCAAAGCAGCGCTTATTGGGGTCGGAATCGCAATCCTTTCTTCCTTATTCCTCGGATACTGGTTCTTAAAACCAGTCCAGCAGCTCACGCGGGCAGCAACCGAATTAGGGAAGGGTGATTTGAACCAGCGGGTCTCAGCCGAGGGGAAGGATGAACTGGCTCAACTGGGAAAGACATTCAATCACATGGCTGAATCACTTCAGCGGGCTGAAGACAGCCGCAAAGCAATGACAGCAGATATTGCACACGAATTACGAACACCGCTTGCTGTGCAACGGGCAACAGTAGAAGCGATGCTCGATGGTGTTTATCCGTTGGATGAAGATAGTCTGCAGCCCGTGCTGGAGCAGAACCTGCTTCTCGCACGCCTGGTAGATGATCTGCGCACTTTGGCATTAGCTGATGCCGGGGAATTGCGTTTGGATAAAGTGGAAACAGATATTGCGCGGGTTGCAGCCAGTGTGATGAATCGTTTCCAGAGCCAGGCAGGAAAAACCGGGATTATGCTAGATTTCCGCCAGAATGATGAAGAACATTGTCAGTGTGCCAGATCCAATTCGATTGGAACAAATCTTAACCAATCTGATGGGGAATGCCATCCGATTTACGCCATCCGGCGGTACCATCCGAATGGAAGTTACAAACCAGGCAAACCTGGTAGAAATCACAGTCAAAGATTCGGGTACCGGAATTCCGGAAGAACTCCCTCCCATATATATTTGATCGTTTCTATCGGGTAGATAAAGCTCGCAATCGAGAAGAAGGTGGCAGCGGTTTGGGCTTGGCGATTGCCAGACAACTGGCGCGTGCCCAATCAGGTGATTTGACCGCGCGAAACCATCCCAATGGTGGGGCTGAATTTCGGCTGACCTTACCCCGGTAATTATTCTTACAACAATCTTTCAGCCTGAGGGCCTACTCTCAGGCTGTTTTCGTTTAATGCACTCTAGTGTAGGATTAACAGGTTGGTAAATCTCAATTTCTGGAGAGCGGTTGAAAAATTCGATTTTCACACTCCTTTTGATTATCTTTCTGGGTACCGCCTGTCAACCCCCGGTTGCTTCTTCTCCCACTGTTACACGCCAACCTTCAACTCCAGTCCGCATCACCAATGCAGTTCCTACAAAAACCAATACTCCGGTTCCCACCCTGACGGCAACAATCCCACCCAAACCAGTGGAAGACGAAACGCAAAAAGGCCGTTCAGCATTCCTTTCTTGGCCATTACCTGCCAGTATTGGAACCGATCACATTTCACAATATCCAAATACCGCCTGGACGTGGAATTTTCTGGGACTCAATCAGGGATACACCTGTCCACCGCTCAATAGCTCAATTACGAATCCAGACCTGGAGCAATATTGGAGAGACACCTTCATCCCATACGATGAGGATAAAGAACAAGCTGATCCGCATGGGTTTGGAATCATTGCCTGCTATTCGAGCGCAGAAGGAAGCGGGAAGCAAGGCCATGCAGGAACTGACATCAGTGCTCCAGCCGGAACGGCAGTATTTGCTGCTGCCGAAGGTCGAGTGGGCGGCTGGAAAGTAGAGCAGGAAAATTCAATGCTTCTCCTAAAGCACTGCGTGAACGGGCAATGGTTGGAAGATGGAGCTTGCGAAGGAGGACAAGTCTGGTATACCACTTACCTTCATATCCAACCCGAAGCTGATTTACTGAAACCGAACCGAAGGGTTATCTCGGGATCGCAAATTGGCAGCGTGATTAACCAGGGTCTAAGGTCTCATCTTCATTTTGAGGTAGGGGTGGAAGATCGCAGCAATCAGAATTTTCAAAATCCTTGGGGTATCGATGATACTTCCCTGGGGGAACTGCTTATGGGTAGATCCTAGTATCTGTGAACAGTCTATTGTAGAGTGAGACCCAATTGAGTGAAAGTAAGAACCCACCTCAAATCTTATTAGGAAGGTGAGGTTGCATTACTTTCTACTCCGACTGGTATTTTCCCACTGATTTGATCTATAATTAAAACTAGATGGGAAATAATAATCAAGATTTAAAAGGAGATTTGCCATGAGCATATTTGGAAGTATTTTGGAAAAATTGGGCTTAAAAAAGAAGAACCAAAGGAAGCCCCGGCGCAAGTAGTTAAACCGGTTGCGCCAAAAACACAGGTCGATTCACGTCCGGTTCCAGCGGGCATTAAACCAGTTGCAAAACCAGTGGTAGCACCAAAACCCGCTGCCCCAAAATCAGTTGCCGAGATTCAAGAAGAGCATCTTACGAGCTGCTGCCGAGCGTAAAGCTGCTGCCGCCGCCGCCATCACCCCCATGGAAATGGTAGATGTGAAAGCAAAGTTGGAGAAGTTGGCCAAAGACAGTGGTCAACCATACGATTGGAAAGCTTCCATCGTTGATCTCTTAAACTCCTGCACATCGATAGCAGTTTGGCTGCCCGCAAAGAATTAGCGACAGAATTCGGCTGCCCCCCGGAAACCATGAAAGATTCAAAGAATATGAACATCTGGCTGCACAAGAAAGTGATGCAGAAGATTGCTGAAAATGGCGGCAGTGTTCCAAAAGAATTAATCGACTAAGTTCAGATAATCAAAAAGTACTCCGACTTCAATAGTCGGAGTACTTTTTTGTCTGATTGCAGTTCACTCCTCAGGATAAGTTCAATATAAATTCGTTTATTGATTTTTCCTTTACTTTTGTAATCGGTCACCCGAACAGGTCCAACTTCACTGGTCGAGTGAACATGTGTTCCGCCATCTGCCTGTAAATCTAACCCGACGATTTCTACTGTTCGAACTTCTGGAATTCCGGGAGGCAGTAAATTGATCTTTGTGCGGATGAGATCAGGGATTTGAAAAGCCTCATCTCGTGGAAGAATTTTCACCTTTATGGGGTGATTCTTTTGCGACTTCTGCATTCACTGCCTTCTCGATCACATCGACCAGATCTTTGGACATGGATTCGAACTCAAAATCCATTCTTCCCTGGGTCAGGTCCATGTCACCACCGGTGACCAGGGCGCCGAAATCGCGGAACACAGTTCCGCACAGGATGTGTAAAGCGGTGTGCGTGCGCATCAGGCGGTAGCGCCGCTCCCAATCGATCTTGCCGTGTAGATGGCTGCCTACTTCTGGCAAGGGATCTGTCCCATCCAGGATATGCTCGAGTCCCTGGTCGCCTTTGCGTACCTTTTGAACAGGCCAGCTCACTTTTCCGTCGGTAAGAAAACCCAGGTCGCAAGGTTGTCCACCCCCACCCGGGTAGAATGCAGTCTGGTCAATCACGACCGCCCGAGTCTCCGGGTTGGTAAAAGATCTCAACGCATCAAATTCTTGCAGGTAACTATCCAGATGATAGAGAGGTTTGGTCATAATTCCTCCTGAGAAAATCAATAGTCTTTAATTTGATTCTATCTTACTTTTAAAATTGGTTTAACATTTCATTGATCAAGCCAAGCGTAAAACCGCCGCATCCGAGTGATCCCCTATTTTCATTTGGCCGAGCTTCTTGAGCGTAAGGATACAGCCTTGCGCAGATTGGGAGGACCTTTGATAAATGATAAATGCCGTAAAGATCCTTCACTCGCATCCTTTGGATGCTACATTCAGGATGAAGTAAAAAATGGATTTTGGGCTAACACTTATATTCCAGGCGAGCAAAATATTTTCAAAGGGACGTCGTGGGCTTGGGCGAGAAACCGCAGGTTTCTTGCCCAAAAAAGGACTCCCCTTCCCAGCGGGAAAATTCATCCATAAACATAACATTCCGCTGGGAAGGGGTTGGGGGATGGGCATGGAATTCCTTGCCAACCAAAGAGCAATTGGGAGATCATTTGTTACTCAACATGATATCAAATCAAGAAGCATTGACTTTCACCCACTTTTTGAGATAATAAGATTCAAATCCATCAGCTTGGATGGAGGAAAGTAGCTTTATCTGCACCATCAGGGAGAAAAGGGCACAGACTGAAACCCTTTTCAGGATAGGATAAAGCGAAGTTCCCTCCGGAGCTGCCCGGGTGAACCATCAGAAGTAGTCTGGGCCGGAGCTTCACCGTTACAGGAAGAGCCAATCGCGTGTCGCCGTTGGCGTTCGAGTGGACTGCCTTTTAGGCGGTCAATCGGGGTGGTACCACGGGTTATAGTTCCCGTCCCAGGCTGGGGCGGGTTTTTAATTGCAAGAAGGATGCACGATGAAAATCATTGAAGAACTTGGATCAGATCCGCACGGACGGACTGGCCTCACTGGAAAGGCAGCTGCAGATTCGGCCCAATGGAAGACCTGGCGAGTCAGGCTTTTTGGGCAGAAACGCCCCGGTGATGGGTGTCTTTACCCGCATGGGCGCGTTGAGCTAAAGAGGAACGTCCACTGGTTGGGCAGGCAGCCAATGCCGTCAAGCTGCAACTGGAAGAAGCCTACCAGCAAAAACTTGAGAATCGTTCGCTCGGCAGAATTGATACAGAAGCCTTGAAACTGACCGAATTGATGTAACCTTGCCCGGTAGAACCCCTGTCGCGGCAGATTGCACCCTGCCACCCAGAATCTACGCCGGATGTTGAGTGTACTTGCTGATATGGGCTTCCAAGTTTACACCTCGCGTGAAGTGGAAACGGATGAAAACAACTTCCAGCTGTTGAATATTCCGCCGCATCACCCGGCGCGTGAAATGCAAGATACGTTCTACATCGATTCTCCCCAGCAAGATGGCAGCTATTCAATGGTACTTCGAACGCACACCTCCCCCGGGCAGATCCGGGCGATGCGTGAATTTTCAGCAATGAATCCGCAAAACCCACCCCCGATCCGGATCGCATTGCCCGGGATGGTGTACCGCTATGAACAGATCACAGCCAGGTCGGAGGTGCAATTCAACCAGGTGGAAGGCCTGGTAGTGGGTGAAAACATCACCTTCGGTGATTTTAAGTTCACCCTGATGGAATATGCCCGCCGCATGTTCGGTCAAAACGCCAAAATGCGTTTCCGTTCCGATCACTTCCCGTTCACCGAACCCTCAGCTGAAATGGATGTGGAATGCTTCATCTGCGGCGGCAAAGGCTGCCCGGTCTGCAAACGCTCCGGCTGGCTGGAGATTGTTGGCTCCGGCATGGTCCATCCGACCGTGCTCGCCAATGGCGGCTACGATCCAAATCGCTATACCGGATTTGCGTTTGGGATGGGTCCGGAACGGCAGTTGATGCTGCGCCATAAAATCACTGATATTCGCTATTTCTGGGGAAACGATATTCGTTTCCTGGAACAATTCTAGGAGGCGAGCATGAAAATACCTGTAAGCTGGTTGAAAGATTATGTCGATCTAACGGGACTTGAACCAACAGATATTGCCTACAAGCTGACGATGGCGGGCATGGAAGTGGAAGAGATCCTATACGCCGGTCTGCCACTGCCTACCAAACCGGGTCACGGATTTAAAGTCGGCGGTATTGGCTGGGCAGCCGGACAAGATTGTGGTGGCAGAAATCTATGAAGTCAATCAACATCCCAACGCAGACCGCCTGACCCTGTGCGATCTGTTCGATGGCGAAGCCCGACATGTGGTTCTGACCGGTGCACCCAATTTGATGCCCTTCAAGGGAATTGGAAAGCTGGAAAAACCGATCAAAGTTGCTTACGCCCGAGAAGGCGCAGTGATCTATGACGGTCATGCCGACGGATTGGTACTTACCACCCTGAAGAGCGCAAAAATACGCGGAGTGGATTCATACTCGATGGTCTGCTCGGAAAAAGAGCTGGGCATCAGTGAAGAACACGAAGGTGTGATCTTCCTGGATGACGATGCTCCGGCAGGAATGCCGCTGGTGGACTACATGGGTGATGCGGTACTCGAAATCAAGATCAACCCGAATATGGCCCGCAATACCAGTGTGATCGGGATTGCACGCGAAGTGGCTGCATTAACTGGCCGTGAACTGAAGAAACCGAATACAAATTGAGATTTATCCGGGGAATCGCTGGACGGCAAGGCAAGGATTGAGATTTCTAACCCGGAATTGAACCCGAGATTCACGCTGGGATTGATCCGCGGTGTGAGTATCCATCCCAGCCCATACTGGGTGCAGCGCCGGCTGCGACTGGTGGGGGTACGCGCCATCAGCAATATTGTGGATGCGACCAATTACACCATGTTTGAATTGGGTGAGCCACTACACGCGTTCGATTACGCTGTACTGCAACAGCAGAGCCGGCTGGAAAACCGGTTGTCATCTCCACCCGTACAGCGAAAGCTGGTGAAATGCTCACTACCCTGGATGGAGTGGAACGAAAATTATCAGAATAGAAATGTACTGGTTTGCGATTCGGCCGGCGCTCTGTCACTGGCGGGGGTGATGGGCGGTTCCGAGAGTGAAGTGAGCGACCAGACGACGGATATCTTGCTGGAAGCTGCAGCCTGGAACTTTATCAATATTCGCCGCACCGCCACCCAACATGCGCTCCCTTCGGAGGCTTCTTACCGCTTTTCGCGCGGGGTCCATCCCGGCCTGTGCCTGGATGGATTGAAACGCTGTCTGTATTGGATGGCTGCCTGGAGCGGCGGCAAAGTTGCTCCCGGGATCGTGGACGAGTATCCCCTGCAAAGACCTGATCCGGTGGTTGAGATTACCGAAAAAGATGTCCGCCGGGCGCTTGGAATTGAAATTCCTTTGGAGCAGATTAAGAATCTACTGGAACGGTTAGAGTTCAGTGTGATAATTCAGGACGAAAAAGCACTGGTTCAGACTCCACCGATCCGGATGGACATTGGAACCGGATTGGTGGGTGTGGCCGATGTGATGGAAGAGATCGCTCGTCTGTATGGATATGAAAATATCCCCGAATCCCGCATGGCTGATCCGTTACCGCCTCAACGCGGCAACCCCGCCCTGGAAGCCGAGGAACATATCCGCGACTTGCTAGTTTCTTTGGGATTGCAAGAGGTGATCACCCACCGGATGACTTCTCCGGAACTGGAAAACCGTTTGTGTCCGGCTGGTGTAGAGTCGAAAACAGATCAGGATTATGTTCGACTTGCGAATCCGATTACGCCTGAAAAGCGCGTTTTACGACAGAGCCTGCTCAATTCTATTTTGAATGTTGTCAAACACAATGAACGCGCGGCTGAAACCATCGCGATCTTTGAAGTTGGTTCCGTCTTCCTGCCGGTTTCAGCCGGGTTGCCGGATGAACCCCACCGGCTTGCCTTTGCGCTTTATGGGTTACGTCAACCGGCTGCCTGGGACTCAAAAAGCAATGAACGGGTGGACTTCTTTGACCTGAAAGGGATCCTGGAATTGTTGACCGCTGCATTGCATATGGAAGCGGACTTCTTACCAGCCTCTGGTTTGTCTTACCATCCAGGGAAGTGCGCCGAACTGCGGGTGCAAGATCGAAGTCTGGGCGTTTTTGGCGAGCTTCACCCACAGGTACAGGGAAATTATGAATTGGCGAATCCGGTGATTGCTGGTGAGTTGGACCTGGATGCGTTGATCGCTTTGACAAATGTGGATCGATTTGCTGTAGCCGCAGTAAGCGAATTCCCTCCGATTCTGGAAGACATCGCAGTGGTGGTGGATGAAGCCATCCCGGCAGAAAAAGTGGAGGGGTTGATCCGCCAGACCGGCGGTAAGCTGGTGGTCGCCGTGAAGCTATTCGATATCTTCCGCAGCGCCCAGGTGGGTGATGGCAAGAAATCGTTGGCGTACAACCTGACTTATCAATCGGATGAGAAGACTCTCTCTGATAAGGATGCAGCTCAGATCCGGCAGAAAATCATCCGCCGGTTGGAACATGATCTTGGATGCGAAACTAAGATCATAAATCGAGATCACCTCTTCTGTACGGTAAGTCAATCTCTTGCACTATGAATTAATCGTGGTATCACTAAAAGTGATACCACGATTGATTCTATATCCTGAGCGAAGCCCCGCGACAGAGAGGTAGCGAAGGATCTGTGTTATTTAATTAGATCCTTCACTTGTCCCATCCTGGGACTGCGTTCAGGATGTTTAATCCTTTATTCGTCTTCAGGTTGATTCTGCAACACCTGCTCTACCGCTTCCAGGAATTCATCGGTCAACTTGTCTACTGCTTCGCCGGCAAAAATATTCTCATCCAACTGCTCAATCCGAGATGCACCGGTGATCACACTGCTTACTTCTTTACGGCGCAGAATCCAGGCGATGGCAAGCTGAGCGGGGGTAAGTTGTAATTCGCGCGCTAGCGGAGTAAGCAGCTTCACTTTGTTAATCCCATCCTGCGAGATCCGTTCCTTGATCCAGGAGAGTTCCGGGATCGAGGCGCGGCTTCCGGCGGGAATCACATCATTATATTTCCCTGAAAGCAAACCGTATGCTAGCGGGCTGAATGTGGTCAGACCGATCCCATGCTCTTTCACAACATAAGAAAGACTCATTTCAACCTGACGCCGATCCAACATGTTATAACGCGGTTGTTCCACGCTGGGCGGGATCAGGTGATTTTCTTTTGCCACCATGATGGCGGTCGCAATTTGCGAGGCGGTCCACTTGGAAGTGCCCCAGTACATGATCTTCCCCTGATGGATTAGATCGGTCATGGTCCAAACCAGTTCGTCCATGGGGGTGTCTGGGTCATAGCGATGGCAGAAATAAATATCCAGATAATCGGTATTCATTCGTTTCAAAGATGTGTGGATCGAATCCCAAATGTGTTTACGAGACAGGCCTTTCCCGTTGGGTCCGGGGAAAGAAGGGAAGAATACCTTGCTGGAGATTACCAGCGCTGGGCGGGGAATGGATTGGATTGCCTTCCCAAGGGTAATTTCAGCCAATCCCTCGGAATACATATCGGCGGTATCGAAGAAATTGATGCCCTGTTCATAGGCTGCGTGAACAAGGTCGATCGATCCCTTCTCATCAATTTGTGCTCCAAGGGTGATCCATGTACCAAGTGAGATTTCACTCACTTTTAAACCAGAACGTCCTAATCTACGGTAATGCATCCTGTCTCCTTACCTCTGGCTGTTAACTAATCGCTAGTCGCAATCTACACTTACATTCATTTTACCCGTAGAAAGTTCCACCGGGCTAAAAAGTTTGAAACGGATATAACCAGAGGTGTCTTCAGTGATTGTGAAGGAAGCGCCGACGGTTTGGCTGCCAGCATCATCAAATTCAGTTACTCCGCTGCCAGGATCAATCCCGAAATTGGAGGTCCAGCCGTAAGAGATATCCTTATCTGAACCGGCTGTGGCTTTAATTTTTCCACTCACGTTGATCGTCACCGGGCAGGCACCCGAATAACTGGCTGGTGAAACTGAACCGGAGATGGAGTAGGAAGGGTATGGGGTGACAGGAACGGTTACAACCGTGATCGTTGACGCATCGCCTGTGACAGTGGTGGTGTCATTCCAAACCCAACAGGATTGTTTAGCGTCTTCCGGGTCTTCAATAAACCACCAGGTATTATTAGCCAACCGGCCTCTCACCGCCACTTTTTGTCCGGCCATAAAGGCACTTTGATACTCGGCTGATCCGCTTGGGTAAACCCGGCAGTTGGTATTCTTATCGGCAGTGATCATGGCTGATGCAAGAGTTGGGATGCTCGCCAGTGTGGGTTGTACCGTTTCGGTTGGAATGGGTTCGATCGTAGCAGTCATCTCGATGGTTGGTGGAACTGCTGGCGTCTGGGTGGTGGCCATTTCGGCCAGGATAGTCGATTGCACCGAGCCATAGGTTAGGGTCACAGCAATGGTCTCAGCTGCAGCAGTATAGATTGGTCCAGGATCCGTGGTTCTAGCGAGCGGCACACAACTGGAAAACAATGCCATGCCGATGAGAGTATGTATGAGAATTGTTTTTGTTTTCATCAGATTTTCCTTTATAGCGTAAGCCCGAATACTTCTGGTACGTCATCGGCTTCCGTTTAGTTCCATTCTACTGCGAAACGAGGGGTGGAATGAATTGGATCCGTGGAAATCAAATCTTCCACATCATCTCACTTCGCTCAGTTCACCAGGTGGTTATAGAGAATTTGTTTGAATAGCTCCCCATCCATGGATTTACAGATGGTCGCATTGGGCTGCCTATTCAAAATATTCATTGAATCGATCAGCATCTGCCCGTATGTTTTTTCGCCTTTATATTCCACGTCCACATAGGCGTCATATGACTCAAGAACCGTCTCGGGGAACAGCGCTGCGACCATTGCAGCCGGGTCTGGCAGATCGAAGCCGCGTTTTTGCATGTGTTCTACATTAAAATCAAATAACGATTGATTGCAGCGAACACAGAACCTGGCTATGGCAGATCCGCTTTCGTTCAGATGCGTGAGGTCGGCCTCATCCAGGAAGGTGGATCCCATACTCACATCCCAGCCGACGATAAACAGTGGTACACCGCAATGCACCACAATGTTGGCGGCCTCAGCGTCCACATAGATGTTAAACTCAGCTACCTGGGTAATATTGCCCGAACCCAAACCACACCCGCCCATGATGCTGATCCGCTTGAGTTTACGGATCGTCTCGGGTGCCTTCAGGCAAACCATGGCAATGTTAGTGAGCGGCCCCAGGGTGATTAATTCCAATTCGCCCGGATTGGCTTCGATAATACGAATGAGTGCATCCACCGCATGTTCGGTTTGGATATGAAGAGAGGGTTCAGGCAGATTCGTATTACCCATTCCATCCTGACCGTGCACAAATTCGGCGGTGAACAGATCACGCAGCAGCGGTTTCGCCATTCCCGCGTACACCGGTGGATGATAGGTACCGGCAGTTTCCACGGAGATCAAGGCGTTCTTAATGGCTGGTTGGAGTGGGACATTTCCAGCAACCACAGTGATCGCTTCCACTTTTACAGAAGGCTCACGCAACGCCAGGATGATCGCAACCGCATCGTCTGATGCAGTATCTGTATCAATGATGATTCTTCTCATGGGATCACCTTTCAAATTGTCTTTTACATTAATTATAAGAGAAGCTTTCGGTTATTTGTCCATCTAGTAAGGACTAGCTTCCTTAGAGACTTTTCATCCCAGGTACACAGGGTAGGCAGAAGGATCTCTACCACAAATCAAAATTACTCTCCTGGGGTAGGAGAGATCCTTCACTTCTGCCCTTCGGGCTTTCGTTCAGGATGAAGAGAAATTCGGTGTGCCCTTCATCCTGAGGAACGAAGTGACGAAGGATCTCTACCACAAACCTATTAACTCCCTGAGAGAGGTAAAGACCCCTCATTCTCCCCTAAGGGGTCTACGTACAGGATGAAGGACATAAATAATCCATCGACACGGAATAATTTATGTGATTTTGATATACTTCTATGTAATTGAATGATCACAGGAGAAAACCATGAAAGCTTTGGTTGTATATGATTTGATTTTTGGAAATACCGAAAAAATCACCCGGGCAATTGCCGCGGGTATGGAAACTCAAACACAGGTAAGCGTTAAGAAGATGGGCGAAGTTACCCAATCTGATTTCGTAGATGCCGATTGGGTAGTAGTGGGCTCACCGACCAGAGGATTCCGGCCGACGAAACCGATTGCAGATTTCATGCAGGTATTTCCAGATCGTTTGCTGCGCGGGAAAAAAGTGGCAGCATTTGATACACGCATCAGTGAAAAAGAAATCAATGCCGGGCCATTCTTTTTAAAGCACCTGGTTCGTATCTTCGGCTACGCGGCTAAACCACTGGCTTCCAGTCTCTTAAAAGCGGGCGGGATGCAGCCGTATCAGCCGGAAGGATTCCTGGTACACGGCACCGAAGGTCCGTTATATGAGGGTGAACTGGATCGCGCGCAGGCGTGGGGCCAGAAGCTCGTCCAATACGGCCTCAGCGAAGATGATAAAGCTGGTACACATTCCCAAAATCCTGCTTAGGTTTGAGCGTGCCTAAACAAGTTTGCAGGGCATCCAAATCCTGCATTTTGTGGTTAGGATCATCAATCGAGCGGAAGAAATCAATCCCAGCCTGGTTAACCAGCACCTGGGTAAAGCCAAGCGTTTTCCAATTGGTCAGAACCGACCCGCAATCAGAAAAGCGATGATAATCGTAACTCCAACGGTCTAATATTTCGTCCGGCTGACAATTTTCCAGGCAATCCAAACCGCGTGGTTCATACACCAGCAGGGTTTTTTGTTTGCTCTCGGCTACAGTCGATATCGCCCGTTGATACCAACCCAAATTATGCTCTTTATACTCTTCTGCACTGATCACGCCAGTCAGATAATCGGGTGCCTGGCTGCGGATGAATTCCCTGCCGCCTTGAATGGCATTCAATCCTACCACCAGCAAAATAACTGCTGATATGATCCGGGCAAATCTCACCCCGGGAACCTGGATCAGGCTGAGTTTTACATATCCAATGGCAGCCAGGCAGGCGAATGCCGGGAAAGCTGCGTAGTACATTCGGTTTTGGATGAGCAATCCGCTGAAACGGTTTCCCGACAATCCAAACCACGAGGGTGACCACTGAAATCGTCACCAGGATCGATACCAGGTCTTGCTCTCTGTACCGAGCGCGGGTTTGATCCAGCACAGACCGCCTAACAACAGAAACAGAACTCCAATGGTATGGCTATACCCCTGACCCCCATCCGCGCCAAGGATGGTCGCGCGGAATGGAAGTAGGACAATATCCATCCAATTTCCAAAGGGAAGATTCCCCTGAATGACCTGCTGTCGGTCTGCCGTGAAAACTGACGATCCCCAAAAATAAGGCGAGATCGGATTACCCACCAAAACCCAGTTCTTGATCAACCATGGCAGACTGGGCAGAAGAAAACCAACCAACAAGAGCATACCACCTGTTAAAACGGATCGTTTGGATCGGATCGTGGTTAAAAGATATGAAACCCCTACCCCCGCCAAGATTATGCCGGCAGTGTATTTGGTGCTGAACGCCAGACCGCAGAATATACCGCTTATGAATAGCCAGCGCAGATGGGTATGATCGAAATATGCCTGCAGAGCCAGGATTGCAGCCAGACCGAACACCAGGCAAAACCAATCGATATATCCCCAGCCTAGCGCGGAAGACACTCCGCTCCCGCACAGGAGTGCGGCTGCACCCACCCAGGCCGCATCCGGATTTGTGAAACGGCGGATGAAGCTTACTAACGCAAGGATCCCCGCCACCCCTACTGCCCAACCCAGCACTGGAGCGGCGCTCGCCTGCCCGGTGACCATTGCCCAGGTGTAGAGCATTTCACCGACTTGCGGCATCCCGCTCCGCAGCCATTCTCACTCCGGCGGCAATACTACCCGAATCAAGGTAGAGTTTGGGCAAGGCCAGGTGATAAGTCAACGCGTCGTAATGCACTGGAGGAGAAAGTGCGATCAGCAAGGATTGCAGACTGAGGAAACCGACGAGGACAATCAGGATTTTGGCAAACCGGTTTGAATTCGTCCACCACCCTGAAGATAGTTATCCAATCATCCCACCAGAAGAGGATCGAGCGCCACAGAAACGGGACCGGCAGGAGGAAGAGTAACCACAGAACAATGCGTAATTTGAATCCGATTCCGACGCGATACCCAGAGATAATAGTGGCGAAAATCCCCAGCCCAAAGCCAATTGCAGAAAGGCAAGTTCCACTTGGGGATTTCTACGTCTCGCACCAAATAGCTTCCCAAGCCACCCGCGAGGGAGAGGATCCATGCGACAGTTGATCAGAATCCATCCGATTCGAAGGATAGAGCTGACGAGGGTGAGATCGATTGGTTTGTGGTACAGGTAATATGCAGCCAACAAGCCAGCTATCCACAGGATAAGCACGAAAATTACGATCAACGGTTTGATCTGACGGTTTGATTTCATGGAGGTGACCCTTGATAGGTATTATACATGGATCGATCGCTTGTTCAAATCGACCGGATTTAAGGTAGAATCAAATTGAATGCGCACTGACGGGGGCTGGATGATCCATTCATTGGTGGTTAATCACAATCCATCCAGATGAGCAGGATAAATGATGTTTCCCGGTTTACCGGATGTTAAAAGGAGGTAAGTATGGCTGGAATGGAACGGTTTACAGCGAGAGCAAGAAGAGTGTTGAGCCTGGCACATCAGGAAGCTGAACGAGCAAGTTTGGATCGGATTGGGACTGAACACTTATTGTTGGGTTTATTACAAGAAGACGGCGGCGTTGCCAGCCGAGTGCTGCGTGATCTGGGACTGGAAGAAGATCGGGTAAAAGATATGATCCTGCGTCTATCTGACCAGCGACCCGAAGGATCAGGTCAGATTGAATTGGGTGACGATACCCAGGCGGTATTGGAAGCCGCCATAGAAGAAGCCCGCCGGATGGGGCATCATTATATCGGAACCGAACATTTACTACTCGGATTGGTGAATGCCAATGTTGGTCTGGCAATGGAAGTGTTGAAACATCTGGGCGTGACCGAAGAACAAATTCGGCGTCAGACCCGCCGGGTGCTGCAAGAAAGTTCCAGTTCTTCCGCCGGGCCTGCCACCGCGGGCAAAGCGCCGCCCCAGAAGAAGGAAGAAGAAAAGGCGAGTAAATCCAAGACGCCGCTGGTCGATCAACTGGCAGTGGATTTGACCACCAAAGCCGAAGAAGAAAAACTGGACCCGGTGAGTCGGTCGCCAGATGGAAATTGAACGGGTGATTCAAATCCTCGCCCGCCGCAACAAAAACAACCCGGCCCTCATCGGTGAACCGGGCGTGGGTAAGACCGCCATCGTGGAAGGTCTGGCTCAACGCATCATCGCCGGGGATGTTCCCGCCTTGTTGTTGGATAAACGGGTGCTGCAACTGGATGTCGGCTCGCTGGTGGCAGGCACCATGTACCGTGGGCAATTCGAAGAACGCCTTAAACGGGTCATTGATGAACTGAAAGCCTCAGGCGCAATTCTGTTCATTGATGAAGTCCACATGCTGGTAGGGGCTGGTTCCGCCGGCTCATCGGTGGATGCGGCCAACATCTTGAAACCCGCGCTTTCACGCGGAGAGCTGCAGGTGATCGGCGCTACCACACTGGAAGAATACCGCAAACACATCGAAAGCGACGCGGCCCTGGAACGCAGATTCCAGCCGATTGTGGTCAATGAACCCTCGGTTGATGAAACCATCCAGATCTTGCGTGGTATCCGCGGAAAGTATGAAGAACATCATAAACTGCGTATCAGCGACGAAGCGTTGGAAGCGGCCGCCAAGTTGTCTTCCCGCTATGTGACCGAACGATTCTTACCGGATAAGGCGATTGACTTGATTGATGAATCGTCTTCGCGAGTACGCATGTACAAAAGTGAGACTGCCCAGGAATTGAAGACTCTCGCCAAACAATTGAAACAAGCCCAACGAGAACGGGTCGCTCTGGGTGAAAACGGACCATCGGATAACCTGGCTGACTTGAATGAACGTATCGCTGCACTTGAACAACAGATTGAAAAACTAAAGACCAGTTGGGATCCAAACACATCTCCCATAGTCATCGGTGGATGATATCGCCGAGGTGATCTCCATGTGGACCGGTGTACCGGTGATGCAGATCGCCCAGGAAGAATCCGCCCGCCTGCTGCAAATGGAAGAAGAACTGCAAAAGCACATTATCGGTCAGGATGAAGCCATCGCAGCCATCTCTAAATCGGTGAGAAGAGCCCGGGCTGGTCTGAAAGATCCCAAACGCCCGATTGGTTCCTTTATCTTCCTGGGACCAACCGGGGTTGGCAAAACCGAACTGACCAAAACCCTGGCGAAATTCATGTTTGGCAGCGAAGAAGCGCTCATCCAATTGGATATGTCTGAGTTTATGGAACGTCACTCTGTCAGCCGGCTGGTGGGAGCGCCTCCAGGCTATGTGGGCTACGAAGATGCCGGTCAACTGACCGAAGCCCTTCGCCGCCGTCCGTATTCGATTGTGGTGTTTGATGAAGTGGAAAAAGCCCACCCCGAAGCCCACAATATGCTGCTTGCAGATCATGGAAGAAGGTCACCTCTCGGATGCGCGCGGACATAAAGTGGATTTCCGCAACGCGATCATCGTCATGACATCCAACATCGGTGCTGACCTGATTAAGAGACAAACTTCCTTCGGTTTTGCCATTCAGAAAGACCAGGCAACCGAGGAATTGGAAGAATACGATGAGATGCGCAAGAAGCTGCTTGATTCGCTCAAGAAAGTCTTCCGGCCTGAATTCATCAACCGCCTCGATTCGGTGATTGTGTTCCGCTGCTCTGAACAAGGAAAATATTCAGCAGATAGTTACCCTGGAGCTGGACAAGGTTGCCGAACGCTTGACCGAACATGAACTGGTGTTGGAAGCTACCCCGGCTGCTCTGCTTAAACTGGGTGAGATGGGCTACGACCCGGATATGGGCGCCCGTCCACTGCGGAGAATCATCCAGCAATATGTGGAAGATCCCCTCTCAGATGCATTACTCTCGGGTGAGTTCAAAGATGGAGATCAGCTTCTGGTGGATCTGGCTGAAGGCGAAGAGATCGTGCTCAAGCGCAACAAACCAGAGCTTACCGAAGAAGTGGAAGAAGCTCCGCAACAAGCGTAAACGGAAAATTCTATTCGTTTAATACGGGCAGGTTTCATCCTGAACGCAGACCCGGAACGGGTCAAGTGAAGGATCCCTACGACACTTTTCCATGAGTGATTTTCGTAGAGTCCTTCTTCGTTATCCCGCGATTCCCAAAGGTCGGAGACTGACACGAGATTTCACTTTGATCATCACCTGTTTGCACATATAATTTGGCTATTGATTTTTAAATCCCAGCGTGGGAAGGGTATATACCTGTGGCAAAGAAAATCTGGACGATCATATTAGATAAGAAAACTCACACCGTTGAATTCCGCGTCGGTGGATTTCGAAGCATGCCAGAGATACAGGTGGATGGTACTCAGGTGGAGACCACAGCTGTCAAGAAAACCAGCCGTTTCCCCATGTTTTCCGATTTTAGGGCCGAATTCAAGAAACACCAAGTTGTTGGTACGGATGACAACGAATGGTTTCTACAATACTTATGACCTGGCAGTGGATGAGATCTCGGTGGCTAGCGGTCAACCCATGCCTGTTGGTCATTACATCCCTTCCTGGTGTTGGCCTTTCTTTGTCGCCTGTATCGTTGTAACCTTTATGGACTTGAATAACTTTATTCTTGTCGCTGGTGGCTTTGGTGACCGGTTTTGGTTGTATCGCCATCTCTGCCGATCCGCAGCGCAGGTTAGCTCTTAAAGTGGGTTCGTGTGTGGTTTTCACTGCCATCGCGTGGTTGGTGTATCTGTTTATGCGATAATCTGATCTCGGTGTCATTTAGATTCAGAACAACCAAAAGTCATAGAAGAATATCCCTGCATTCCTACCACGGATAGGTACAGAGTCACTTGCTGTTCCATGGTTCTCGTTTTGGATAATTGAACCATCTACAATTATCCGAACGGAAACTGACCTTGATTCAACCTGCCCCATCTGAAACCATTCTGTCCAATCCATCCTCGGGGAATTACATTCTGCGTGAACCGTTTAACGCGGTATCGCATCTTCTATCAGCAGTCCTCGCCCTGGTAGGGATGCTCTTCCTGCTCATCCAGCATCCGGGGAATTGGCTGGAAACTGCTTCCATCATTGTGTATGGGATTGGAATGATTTGTCTCTTCCTGTCGAGTGGCCTTTACCACGCGCTCAATGTCAGTCCCAATACACTGTTGACATTCCGGAAACTGGACCATGCGGCAATTTATATCTTTATCGCTGCCACCTATACCCCCATTTGTATCCATCTGCTATCCGGTTGGTGGCGCTGGGGGCTGCTGGCAACGATCTGGCTGTTCGCATTGATCGGTATCATCATCAAAATGTTCATCATCCAGGCGCCGCGCTGGATCACCGCCGGTGTGTATCTGGTGATGGGCTGGCTCTCTGTTTTTGCGCTAAACGCCATGCTGCGCGTCCTCAGTTGGGGGCAGCTGATGTGGTTATTTCTGGGTGGATTGTTTTACACGGTTGGGGCGGTGATCTACATCACCCGCAAGCTAGACTTTCGGCCGGGCATCTTCGGCTTCCACGAGGTGTGGCATCTCTTTGTGATAGCCGCCGCGGTTTGTCATTACATCTTCATTTTCAACATAATCTAAAACTCCATCACAATAATCTTATTTACCAGGTGTGGGTTTCCAATGGGATTAATCGGTACAAGATTACTCCTGAATTCTGGATCCAGTCCTGGACTTGAGCCAGATCTTGATCTGCCGCATTCGCGTAACGGGCGGCAATTTTTCGTTTGATCTCAATTGAAACGGGAATCGTATTTGCAGGTGAGATCTCCCCTTCCAGTAAGATGCCTTGCGGCTTACCTGCCTCAGATTTTTCTTCAATGATGACTGCACATTGATCAACACAATGGAGCGGATTTGGCGGCTGCGACCCATAGGCGCATGTCAACCAGAGATGTTTTCCATCCCAGTAATACCAGACCGCATCCACCTGCGGTTGCAGAGAATTCGGATTAACGGATGCGATGCGTGCTACGATGGGGCGAGCCAAAAACACGCTCACCGCTGGGTCGGCAAGGTTCATGATGATCTCCGGTATTTAGTTGTACTTGTAAATCCTAAAATATTCTGGCTAGGAAATTATAGAACCATACGCATAAACTGGAAAGCCGCATCAGATTAGAATTTGTCCTCGGAACCATTAAGACTGGTTTTGATAGAAATATTACAAAAATATTACAGTATCAAAAATGTGTAGCGTCTGCACAAGAAAACCCGTATCATAATACCGGGTGGAAATATACACTCTTGCCAGGCATTCAAAAACTTCAACTGAATAAAGGGGCTTTCTATGTTTGCGAAAAAATACCAGACTGCACTTCAGAACTGTATCGCGATCATTGTGCTGTTCAGCATGTTGCTCAGCTCGGTTCAACCTGTGTTCGCCCAGGATGCTACCCCGGAGACACCGACCCCGACAGAAACGGGACAGGTCCCTACCGAGGAGGTGATTACCGAGGTGCCCACAGATGAGCCGACCGCGTCCCCGACAGAAACGGGGCAGGTACCTACTGAAGAAGCGACAGAAAGCCCAACGGAAGAAATTACTGAGACTCCAACTGAAGTACCCACTGAGGTGCTGATTCCTACTGAGGTAGTCACTGAGACCCCGGTGGTAGATATTACCCCGCCCACTGGAACGATCACCACTCCTGTGGCTGGTACCGTCAATGCAAGCCCATTACAGATCAGCGTGGATGCAATTGATACTGAAAGCGGAGTGGCGAAGGTGGAATTCTACGTCTCCACCACCATCCCGGCGGTTGATTGGACCCTGATCGGTGCGGTCATGACCGCACCCTATGAGTACGCCTGGGATTGGAGTTCGTTCGCGGATGGCGATGTGCTGCTCTCTGCTACCGTGTATGATTTGGCGGGCAACAGCACCATGGTCAGCAACCCGGTGCAAGTGACGCTCGAGCACACCCTGAGTGCCCAATCATTTACCAATGATGACATGGCGGATGCCATTGAAATTGTGATGGGAACGGAGTATACCCAAGATACAATTGGCAACACCCTGGAGCTTGGAGAACCCCTGGATTACTGCAATGATGATTCCAGCGGAAGTGTCTGGTACAAATTCACCCCATCTGCAAGCGGCATCTTCACCTTCAATACCGATGGTACTGATTACAACCATGCCGTTTCCATCTTCAAGGCATCTGACAAGTCTCTTGCTACCTGCGTGCGTGAACCAAGTGGAGATTGATGGTCATACGCCGTTTTCATATTATGCTGAAGCAGGGGTAACCTATCTGGTTGCCATCTCCAGCTTTGATACAGTAGGCGGAACTTTAGTCTTTCAAGCTGATCCATATTCTTGCCCTGCAACAGATTTATGTGTCACCGTACGTGGTGGTAACAAATGGGCAGAGAAGTTTTTAACAGTCAAACTTGTGGATGATGAAAATAACTGGGTGGGCGAAATTGGAAACCCGGATAATGGTGTTTTTGTTTTTGATGGCATTCCTGAAGGAGATTACCAGGTCATAGCCGCAGGTTACGGACTTGCTTTCATTCAATGAAAATGTACATGTACCTGGTGTATTCACGGTGGCCGGCGATGAATTACCTCGTTATGAAATCAACCTAAAAGATAAAAATGGTTCTTCTGCTGTCGTGGATGAATTAATTATTTCGCATGGGAAAAATGAATTTGCGACGACTACGTATTGGTCTGACGAAATTGGACACGGATGGTTCTATGCCAATCCCGGAACATATTCCATGCAACTCAGATCAGATAACGCCAACTCGGTCATAGTAGATGATAGCTTTACATTAGATGGCGTTGGCGGAACGATCGAACTCGACATGAGCGCGATGCCCACTGAAGACTTCACTGTCACCCTGGATGAAGTGGTTGGCGAAGTGTTCTACGAGCAGACATTCAATGATACATATGCTCAAGTCTGGTTACCATTCAATGATGGCGGTACGGTAACGGTTGCCTTACCAGAAAACTACGGATTTGACCCCACCTTAGTTGTAATGGATTTACCATATCGCTCCAACTTCTCAATCGGCGGCTTTCATATTTTTACCGGTTCTGATGACATCACCACAACCTTCGGCGGTGACCTGACAATGGAAATCGGGATCAATTCGCCAGCGTATACCCAGTTCACTCGCAATTATCGTCTGGGCGGTACTGGTTATCTATCCTCTTTTGTCCATGATGAATATGGAAACTACTTACTCTATACTGAAAATAATTGGATTGAAACACCGATCGTATATGAAGTTAAAAGATACCAACAATATCGTAATCCCCGGTTCACTGTATGAAGGACGCACCGATGTGTGGGCGAATTACGAATTCCCGATCGCTGAATAGCCCACCGGTACCTGGCACGCCAGTGCCACCTACGATTCTGGCGCCTGGCAGGGATTGGTCACCGGCACAAGAGATTTCACTGTCCTTGAAGAACTGGTAATCCCCAACGACAACATGGTCGATGCAACCGAGATTGTGATGGGAACGGAATACACACAAGAGACCACTGGCAACACACTCGAGGTGGAAGAACCGCTGGCTTACTGCAATGACGATTCCAGCGGATCTGTGTGGTACAAATTCACGCCGACCACCAGCGGTATCTTCACCTTCAATACCGACGGCACAGATTACAACCACGCTGTTTCCATCTTCAAAGCGAGCGATCTTTCTCTTGCCACCTGTGTACGTGAGCCGAACGAGATCGGCGAAGATCAAACTCCCTTTGCGTATTATGCTGAAGCGGGAGTCGAATACCTGGTAGCCATCTCCAGCTTTGATCCGGTGGGTGGAATGCTCACCTTTAAAGCGGAAAGCGTCACCTGCCCGGCGGGAGCGTTGTGCGTGACGGTCCGCAACGGGACCACATGGGCTGAAAAATGGATGGAAATCAAGCTGCTGGATGACGATAACAACTGGGCAGCCGGTAAATGGGGTGCAGACAATGGGTATTTCGTGTTTGAGGATGTTCCTGCCGGAACTTATAAAATGGTGGCCGCAGGATATGGATTGCTTTATTTCGATGATACAGTCTCCATCCCGGTATCTACACCGTGGCAGGTGAAGAGCTACCCCGCTACGACATTGACTTGCGAGACAAGAACGGTAACCCAACCGAATGCAATGAACTAACACTGGGCATCGGCAACGAGTATTATGGAATTAGCAGTTACTGGTCTGATGAGATTGGCAGGGGTTGGCTTTATGCCACTCCAGGTACGTATTCGATCCAAGCTTCTTCCAACTCCTCACAAACCATGATCTCACAGGTGAATTTTGAATTGCCTGCTGGCGGTGGTGCTTTAACCTTGAATGCCGGCGCCTATGATTTTGAAGAATTCACCTTCCATCTGGACGATATTCCATTTGGTACTTCTTATCATGCAAAATCTTGCCCAATACCTATTTTTGGGGAAACTGGATCCCGGTTGAAGATGGGGATACAGTCACTGTCGTTCAACCGGATCAATTTGTAACGAAGATTCAACTGGTTGCAAATAAAGACGAAGATGGGCAACAAAATCGTCTGGTATTTGAAAAATGGGATTACGACCACATTTTCCAGGTAGCAACGATCAAGATCTCACCTTTGGTGGTGACCTCTCGCTGGATGTGGAATTCTACAATCCAATTGATAACTGGTACGAGGGACCCTATCGCCTGGGTGGAACAGGATACCTTGCCGGAGCGCTTGACTGATGAATATGGCAACCGGTTGGTATATACGGAAAAACAATATAATCTCAGGCTTTTACTTTTTCGGTAAAAGACACCTGCGAACGCCACCATTCCGGGTGATTACACTCTTGAATGGCCAGATGTCTGGAATAAGTATGAATTTCCGATACCCACCAACCAAAGCAGCCGGCACCTGGCACGCCACAGCAAGTATAGACACCGGTGACTGGCAAGGGATTGTCACCACAACCGAGAATTTCGAGGTCAAAGCGGCCATTGCCAACGACAACATCGCAAACGCCAGAACGATAACGCTGACGAACAACGCCTTCACGGTCACCAACCTGGATACGCGTGGAGCAACGGTCGAGGTAACGGAACCTTCCTATAATTGCAATTGGGGTACTTCCGGTAGTGTGTGGTACAAATTCACCCCCACCAGTAACCGGAATCTACTCGATCGATACTCACGGGTCAAATTACCAACATTCCATTTCAATTTTCAAAAATGATACTGCAAAAACGCATCTCAGTTGCTATGATACCGATGCGGATCCATCTCAGGGAGAAAATGACCCGAATGGAACCCCGATGGCGTATCAGTTTACTGCCAACCAGAGTTATCTGATTGGATTTTCTGATAGGAATGGCGGAGGGAATCTAACCTTTACATTGAAGAAAGAGACCTGCCCGGCTGGCGCGTTATGTGTCAGCGGAACCGGAAATTATCACTGGGCAGAAGCGTATACTGAAGTTCATGTGTTGGATCAAAACAATAATGAAATTGCATCAGCAGGTGGTGATGGAAAAGGTTACACCATTGTTCCCGGAGTAAAAGCCGGGAAGTACACAGTGATTACATCAGCCTGGGGCTTCTATCTCGTAAACCAAAATGTCACCATTCCGGGATTATTACCGATCGTGGCAGATAACAGTCCGCGGGTGGAGGTTGATTTTAGAGATACCTCGGGTAATCTGATCGAAGCGGATGAAATCAGAGTGGCAATCGATCAATATGCCCATAGCTACACCCACCCCTACCAGGATTGGGATGACCAAAAGTTTTACATCCGCATGACCCCCGGCACCTATGCCATTCAAATGTCTAACGGTGAGTCTAAGACCGTTCTGGCAAAAACCGGTGTGAACGTGCTTGCAAATGGCACCTTAGATTTCGATGCCCGTAACATGGAAACCGAACAATACACCTTCCACCTGGATGGTGTAGATCAAGATGTGTCCTATCAGCAAGATATGCCCGGTTCAGATTATTGGGGCAATTCAGTGCCGGTAGAGGATGGAGATACGGTCACAGTGGGCATGCCGGAAGGATTTGTTTTCCGACCTGAACTGGGATTCGGTGTTGATGATTGGTGGTATGCCTTCAGTCTGGAAAAACACACCTTCACCGGAGATAGTGATCTGTCAGCTACCCTGGGCGGCTCTCTTACACCAGAAATTGAATTCATTGATCCACCCTACCGCCCTGGAGATGAGTCGGGTGTAGCCTGGATCAAAGCCAAGGATGAACACGACTTCTTCCTGGTGTATGCCGGACATCCAGTAGACGGTAATTGGCAGAACCAGATAGCATATTATGAGGTTATTGATACCATCCCCGAGCCTGATGTGAAGATTACCGATTCATCAGGTGCGGATCTTCCGGAGTTGTTTGCCAAGTACGAATTTGGTACAGAAGGAGCAATCAACTGGAAAGTGAAAGGCACCCTGGATGTAGGACCCTACTACGACCAGGGTGAAATCACCGCAGAAGGACTGGTGCCGGTTTACACCGCCGACCCCAACGCGAACGACGAGATTGGGAATGCTGAAGTGATAGCAGGGCTGCCGTATAGCCTGGAAGGGTATAGCATCACTGGCTCGACCACCGCAGTAAATGACCCAACATTAGATGAATGTGGCGTAGGGCAAGGAATGGCGAGCGTGTGGTACCAATACACACCGGATCAATCGGGCTACGTGCTTTTCGATACCCGCGGCTCCGACTTCGATACCAGCCTGGGAATCTGGAAAGGTACCCCGGGGCATCTGGAACTGGTAGGTTGCAACGACGATCTGAGTTTGGAACCCACCCATGACCAGGACTCCGAAGTGGAAGTGGCCGTCAGAGCTGGCGAGACCTACTACATCGAAGCTATGGAATACGCCCGCGCGAGTGGGCATGAGCAGTCAGAGCGTGAAACCAATCAGCGCCCAACAGCTGGGCGGATCACTGAACCTGCACATCACGCAGGGAAACTACTGCTACGAACTGGCAACCGGATTGAACCTGCCCGCGGGCGGAACCATCACGGTTAGCCCACCGCCTGACTGCCTGGGAGACCTGTACGTGGATGGTACCAGTAATCACCAGTCTAAAGGTCACCCCCAAGACCGGCTACACCTTCAAGTACTGGCAGATCGGAGCGGGACCGGATACCACCACGGATAACCCGATCACCGGCATCGTCATGGATCAGGACCGCGGCTTCAAAGCCCAGTTGCTGATCAAACCGGGACTACCAACCCTGGTGAGCCCGGCAAATGGAGCCTTGATCCCCGATCTAGCGCCGGTATTGGATTGGAGCGATACGGTCCCTGCCGCAGATCACTACACCCTGCAACTTGCCACTGACAAGAATTTTGTATACCTAAATGAATTCTCAGAGATTGTTGGCTCCAGCTACCCTGTCAACATCGGATTGGGTGCGAATACAACCTACTATTGGCGTGTGAAAGCCTATGGATTGGATGGCGGAGCCGAAAGCCTGTGGACAGCCTACCGAACCTTCCGTACCAAACTGGGGATCCCCGTTTTGGTAACCCCGGCAGCAGATAGCTCTGTTCCAACCACCCGGCCTACCTTCCAGTGGAACGCGGTGAGCGGAACCAACAGCTATACCCTGCAGATCAGCAAGAACCCCAACTTTGCGACCCCGGTATTGACCTACACCGTGACAGGGACAAGCTATACCCCTCCGGTGGATCTGACACCGACCAATACCTTGCTGTACTGGCGGGTGAAGGCGAATGGCACCAATGCAGGCGACTACAGCCTGGCCAGGAAGTTCACCAGTGCCAATCCACCGGGAATCCCGGTGTTGACGGTCCCACTGAATACTGCATTGGTTGATAGTACTGATGTTCCAGAATTGCAATGGAACCCGAGCGGAGTCGTAGCAGCTGTGGATCACTACGACCTGCAATTATCCAGTAACAACACCTTCACCGATTTGGTAGTGGATACGATAGATGGCGATACTGCCTACAAACCAGCACCACTAGCTCCGAATAGCACCTACTACTGGCGAGTGAGATCTGTAGCGGCAGATGGCGACTACAGCTTGTGGAGTGGAGTACGGAACTTCCGGACGAAAATGCTTGCGCCAGTATTGAGCGCACCAGCGGATGCAAGTAATGCTGAAACCACCCGTCCAACCTTTAGTTGGAGCGCTGTGCCGGGAGCGACAGGCTACAACCTGATGCTCAGTTTGAACCCCACCTTCATTGCCCCGGTGCAGACCATCAAAGTGATCGGCACCAGCTACACTCCCACCTCAGACCTACCCCTACGGGATCAAGTCTACTACTGGAAAGTGATGGCGAACGGCCTGAACCCGAGCAACTATTCTGGATCATTCTCCTTCCGAAGTGCCAATCCACCGCTCATACCGAGCTTGGGCTCTCCGGCGGACAAAGCTCTGGTTGATGGGCAGGCCATGCCGTTATTTAGCTGGACAAACTATACGTCAGACACCTCAGCATTGACTGACCATAATGATATCCAGATTGCCACCAATGCCAGCTTTACAGCCCTGGTCGTGGATACCACCTCCGACGTTACCTATTATCAACCGGGTATTTTACCCGCCAACAACACCTACTACTGGCGGGTGAGATCGGTTGCAGCTGTGGGCGAAGGAGGGGTATCAGACAAGAGTCTGTGGAGCACTGTCAGAACTTTCCGCACCCGTATGCTTGCACCTGTGTTGACTTCACCAGTTGCAGGGATAAATACTCATACAAATCGGCCAACCTTCCAGTGGCAAGCGGTAGCTGGGAGCTACTTCCTATACCCTACTGGTAGCAGATAATATTGGACTTACAACCAATCTTAAAACCTTCAGCACCAGCTACACAAGCTACATACCCACGGTGGATCTGACCCGAAGCAGAACCTTGTACTGGGCAGTACGGGCGAACGGTGTCAATCCAAGCCTGAACTCAGTGGTAGAGAGTTTCGTTACCGGCAATCCGCCAGCCATCCCGGTATTGACACTCCCGGCTAATGGAGCAGTGTTGACGGATACCACTCCCAAATTAGACTGGAAAGCAGGGACAGGAAGTCCCGCGGCGGCAACAGAGTATGAAATCGAGATTGCCAGTGATGCTACCTTCACATCCGATGAAGCCAAATACATGGTCGGGTCACAGCCTACCAACCTACACCGTGCAGATCGACAACGCACTGACGCCCGGAAAGTACTGGTTCTGGCGGGTGAGATCATACAATGGGACAGATTTCAGTGGTTGGTCAGCGGCGAGGAGCTTCAAAGAAAGCATCGCTGCTCCTGTACTGCGTACTCCTGCCAACCTGGAAGAAATAAATAACTATACCCCAACCATGGATTGGATACCGGTCATCGGAGGAGTAACCTATACCCTACAGGTATCGCGCAACAACACCTTCACCAGCCTGGTGAAGAACTTGACCCAGGTTGGCTACCACCTACACCTTTGATACGGACCTATTACCGAACCAGACCTGTTACTGGCGGGTAAAAGCGAATGGAGCTGCGTTTGCGTCCGCCTGGTCAACGGTATATCGCTTCAATACGGGAACTGAATAATCGACACTGAATGAATGTTGTAGGGGCGGGTGCCTGTCCTCGATTTTTGGGGATAAACCCGCCCCTACTGTGTTATCAAAAAAAAGGGAGTGTAACCCCAACGTTATGAGGGCAGACGGTCTCCCCGGTTAAAATAAAAAGAGCAGGCCAGCCTCCGAGTATAATAAAAACATAATCATACACCCAGAGGCTGAATGATGAATCCTCCACAACTTCCTTCCGGATGGGAACTGAAACATCCCACCCTGTCAGATCTACAACGTATTACTGATTATCATATTTCATTTGATATCGCTGCTTTTGGCAAACCGGATACGACGGCTGCGGATATCGAATATGAATGGAATCGGGATGGATTTTCGGTAGAACGGGATGCGTGGATTCTAGAGACACCGACAGGCGAGATTGCCGGATACGCAGATTATTGGATTCATGATGGCGAGATGTATATTGATCACCTCACCAATATTCATCCCCAATATCGTAAATTTGATCAGTCAGATAATATTCTATGAAATGGCCAAAGAGGTCGCTGCAAATTCCGACGACAGACCAATTCACAAGCTGCGGACAATAAGCGTTGAACCCTACGCCGAAGAAATATTAGTCAGTCTGGGATATCAAGCCATCCAAACCCAGTGGCGCATGGTGTATACCTTTACAGGGGCTGAATCAGAGCCAACCTGCCCGCCGGGATATCAATTAGTTCCATTCAGGCCCGAAATTCACGCCCGCGAAGTGTTTGATGTGATTGAGACCGCGTTTTCTGAGTTACCTCATCGAAACGGGAATACCTTTGAAGGCTGGAAGAAATTTATTCTAGACCGGAGCGATTTTTCCCCCACTTTACTAAAGATGGTAATGCTAGGATCAGAAGTGGCGGGCGTAGCCGTAGGATTCGATAATGAAATTGGTGGATGGATCAAACAGTTAGCGGTTAAGAAAGCTCATCGGGGAAAAGGTCTGGCGTCTTTTCTCCTCCACCAATTATTCTATGATTTCTACACCTTAGGTCGTTCGGATGTCGCATTAACTGTGGATTCCGAAAATCGCACTGGTGCCCCTGAACTCTATCTTCGGGTGGGTATGAAGCCAACCGAGAAATATGTTACTTATGTACTTGAAGTTTAGCATCCGGGCATATTTAGAATCCGGTATTCGAAGGGGATCGAAATGAAAAGTAGAATTTTGTTTTATTTCAGCGTGGTCGTTTATGTGATTTTTGCTGTTGGATTAAACAGCCTATCTGTTTACTTAAAGGTATCCCAAGACACCTGGGATGTGCAATCTGCCTGGTATATTCTTCCGCCGCTGGTCGTCATTTTTATGGCCTACTCACTCTGGTTGAGGTCATTTTACGTCCATACCCATCCAGAAGCCGGGCAAAAAATAATAGTCATTCTATTAGGGTTGCTGATACTGGTTATCCCTGTGATTCCATCAGTTGCACTCCATCTCGATTTGCCATTCTCTGTACCTTTTCTTCAATTCGCTGGTGCAAACCTGATATTTCTTCCAGTTTTTCAAAACAAAGGTTAGAAAACTTCGCTCGTTTGAATCACCTAGACATAAGATTGGCTCTGCGGAACTTTTTCAAGCGGTTTCTGCACCGTTCTTTTACTCTCGACGACTGCTAAAATCCTATAAAAAGTTAGAAAGAGAATACTGGCAGCACTGGCCCAGTAGATAGACTGCATCACGACTGATCCGGTGTCTGAACCGGCGATGATGCCATGCAACAGGCTGCCACCGAACACCAGATACCCCACAAAATGGATGGTTCGCCACACTTTAAATCCGATCCACTTACGTACATAGAAGGATAAGATCAAAATAGCCCAGAGGATGAGGCTTAGTTGACCTAACCCAACCCAGCCAGGTTTGTAACTGGTCACAGTGAAAGGACAAGAACACCTGTACCAAATTAATCTGCATATATCGATCACCCGTTAAGAGAATCCCGTGCAATATTCCAAACAATAACCCGGTGATACTGATAAATTGGTGCAGATCGTTTGCTGTAAATGTGCCGGGGAACCATTTGGCAATTTTTCCTGTAAGCGCCAAACCGAATGCAAGTGAAGCCCATAGCATTAGAAATGAGAAGATAGCAGTTGCGCGTGAAAGCAGCCAGAACACTTTGGGTTCCTCACCGGAGATTGAGAAGAGCATACCTGGAACCCAGCCTGGGATTGCGATGGCTGACAATAAAATGCCGATCACTACCGCTCCAAAACCTGCCCAGATACCCAGGGAGGTGTTTGATTCGGAAGGTTGGGTGGATATTTCGTTATGCATATATTCCTGCCTTATGAGTTTGAAAATTACTTGATTGAACGATTTGGCTGTTGTTCAGATAGATCAACGCAGACAACCCGGGTTGAGTCTCCAGCCAGGCTAGCCCTTTGTGACTACCCAACAGAAAAATCATTTTGGCTGCCATCTCTGCCTGGATCACATCCTGACCGATCACTGTCGCAGTGAGAACATCTTCTTCAGATGGTTTTCCGGATCGAGGATCAATCAGGTGGTGCATCCAGGTTCCATTTCTCGTCCATTTTCTACGGTTCCTACCGCTTGTGGCAATACCGCCAGATGAGAGAACCAGTTCAATTTCCTGATCTTCTATTCCAAAAGGATTTTCTATTCCGATTTGCCAGCCAGGGTTGGCAAGAGGTGGTTGACTGATAGCAATATCACCACCTGCGTCAACCATCACCGGACCGAAAGTAGATAACTTCAACATTGCCTGGTGGGCAGCCCACCCTTTGGCAAATCCTCCAAAATCGATGCTTAACCCCGGAGATAAAATTCCCGCTTTCAAGTCAGGATACAAGATGATCTGATCTGAAAGGGATTGAGATATCTCCTGAGAATTTGGTGATTTCATAGGGAAATATGGTATTTGGTTGGAAGCTGTGCACATATCCGGCAGCTTCAAGCGGAGCCAGAATTGCCGGGGTTACCATTCCACCAGTCCGTTTTTCGGATTCCAGACTGATTTGGAGAACCTGCCAGAACGCTTCTGAAAACCGGAACAGTTTCCCGGCTGATTGATTAAACTGGCTCAATTCACTGGTGGCTCTAAACCGGCTGAAGCATTCTTCCCATTCTTCAAACCACACCGGAGCTTGACGCAAGGCATCGGCAGCGGCTTTGGATTCACCATCCAGTGTTACCTGGATGGTGGTTCCCATTGCATAAAAATCAATTTGGTAAGCCATATTTATGAAGATTTGGTTTTGGTACCTGTTTTGGGTTTTGCTCCGCCGCCACCACCGCTCACTGGAACACCGATCAGCACAGTTTTGACTTCAGGTGCTGTATAAGCGGTCGGGGTTGGAAGAGCAGCTACATCCCTGAGTGCCGGTCCAGCAGTTGGTGTAGGGAGGTACTGGACCATTTGATTCGTATCGACCTGAAATCAGGTTGGTTAAGGTCGGCAGCGTACTGAGGCTGTTTACATCGAGTAGCATCACTATCATCGCTTACATTACTGGCTGCAACTTGCATTGCTTTTTCTGAGAGTGCACCCCATAAACCGATACTGCCTGCAATGGAAGCGGAAACCAATACCATTTTCAGTCCAGTTAATGCAGCTTTAGAGGGTTTCCCGTTAGAGTTTGTGTTCATCATATACTCCTGCAGTGGTTAATCATCATCTTCGTGTTCATCGTCATCGTGGTCATCTTCCTTAGAGTCATTCCCATTAGAATCTGATTTATTGGAACTGGCGCTAACATTGGAATATACCGGGTATGACTGTACCTGCACGTAAGCTACTATTTGACCGGCAAGATCTACATAGACTTGTTCACCTGTTTCAAAGGTAACCAGAAAAACATCTTTTCCTTCATAGTTGGTCCTTTCAACGTTATAAACCCGTCCGCCTTTGAGATACACTACAGCGCTGTAAATCGCTCCATTATCATCAATAATCTTGCCCGGGCCGCCGATCACACTGTTGTACAAAACATCTCCATCGAAGGCACTCAGGTAAAACTTATTTCCGTTCGCCAATTCAACTTCAAAGGCTTCCTGACCGTTGTAACTAACCAATTCCGATTTTCCTGCGATGGTCGGGTCGTCCAATCCTACTGCTTTCATTGCCAATTCGACAGCTTTATCACTACTGATACCAGTCTTCTTGGGTTCTGGCGTGGGTACACTCGCTAAAGCTTTCTCAGCTTTTTCTTTTTGTTGGTTTATCTGTTGCAGCTGAGTGTTTGCCTGGTTGATTAACGCATTCGCTTCTTCAATCGTTTGGGAGTACTGCTCTTCCCGCACCTGCATAGTAGCTTTCAATTTTTCAACCGCAGCGCTCTCTTTTGCATCTGAGCTGGCTTTTACAACACCACCCACAATCCCAAGAATAAAGGTAGTGATCACTATCGATAAAATCATTGCTGAACGTTTCATTTGAACCTCCTTGTGGTTTACTCAATGATAAAGAGGCAGGTTAAAGATTTGGTTGGATTCAGATAGGAATTTTCCAATCAATTTCCAATCATTCCATGCTAGACTAAATATGAATAGGTTCGAACAGCAGGGGTCTCAGTGTAACGATGAGAATATTGATTATTGAAGATGATATACGCCTGGCGGGTTTGATCAGCCGGGTTTTGAGTGATGAAAAATATAACGTAGATGCAATCCATGATGGAGCAGAGGGTGTCGAGCTCGCGTTACGAGGCATCCATGACATTGCTATCATCGATTGGATGCTACCCGGACGGGATGGCCCATCTATCGTCCGAGAGATCCGAAAAGCGAAGATCAACATGGGAATCTTGATGCTGACCGCCCGCAGTCAGATTGAAGACCGGGTGACAGGCCTCGATAGCGGGGCAGATGATTACCTGGTCAAGCCATTTACATTTGATGAACTCCTGGCCAGACTTCGTTCGATTGGGCGAAGGTTCAACCAGGGAATGGCGGATTCATCCGAATTGCGGATTGGTCAGTTTGTCATGGATTTGTCCGCGCACACCTGCCGTAGAGGTAATCAGCCTTTGGATCTTACCAAGACAGAATGGGATTTGTTGGAATTTTTCCTGCGGCATCCGGGGCAATCTCTTACCCGGCAGCAGATTCTGGATTACGTATGGTCATATGATTCAACCGTACGGACAGATCTGGTGGATGTGTATATTTCGTATCTCAGGCAAAAAATCAATTACTCTGGCCAGGTTGATCCGATCCAAACTGTGCGTGGAATCGGTTACAAGTTAGATACTGAACATGCTTAGAAACTTACGAATCCAATTGACATTGCTTTATTTGCTTGCAGGGACAATCCTGGTCGCTGTGATGGGTGGTTGGTTATACTACCGGATGGCCACCTATTTTCAGACAACGACTGATTTAGCCCTGAAGTATCGGCTGGCAATGGAATTGCGGCTGCTTGCTGCTCCGGTATCTCCAGAATTGGAGGAAGCGGAGCAAGATTTTTTGCTTCAATCAAAATCTGAAGGCGAATTCCCAACCCCCACCATCTCGCAGGACGATGAGGAAGATGATTGGATAGAGTTGACCCCAACGATCACGAGTACGGCAACCCGGCAAATAACCCCTGAGAAGCCGAGGCAAAAGACCTCCATCCCAAATCCTGATAATTCGGAAGAGGGTGAAGACAAGGAGGAAGAGAAGGAGGAAGAAAGCAGTTCTACCGGATTGAAGCAAGCCAAAATGGTGCAAATAACCTTGATTCCCACCCTGGTATCAACACCTGTTGAAATTGAGTCTCATGCAGAACCCGATTTAGATGATATTTATTTCAGTGAAGTCACATCCATTTATGTTCTCAACCTTGACTCAACTGGAGCTGTGATACCAGTGTTAAACCCATTGGTGAATCCGATGGTACCTAATTTGGATGGGGTGAATGATGCGCGCGCGAAAGGAACAGACATCCGAGATGTAGTGATGAAAAATGGAACGCCCTTCAGACTCCTCACATATAGAGTGCCTGATGGCTACCAGGCTGAATTTATTCAGGTAGGCCGGCCCATAGATGAACACTCCCGTCTATTAAAGCAATATCTTACAGATTTAATTCTGATAAGCATGTTCTTATTAATATTACTTGGAATTGGAAGCTGGTGGTTAGCTGGCAAAACTCTATTACCCACCCAAAAGTCATTAGAACTACAGCAAGCATTTGTGGCGAATGCCAGTCACGAATTGCGCACTCCCCTTACTCTCATCCGCGCCAGCACAGAACTTGCTCAACGATCCCTGCCTGACGGTGAACCGAAAGGTTGGCTTACGGATGCTTTGAATGATGTTGATTACATGAGTAAATTGGTTGAAGATTTACTGCTTCTTTCCAGACTGGATCACCAGCGGATAAAACTCGACCTGGTTCCAGTTCAGGTGGAATTGTTATTGGGTGAAATTGCCCGCCAGATGTCGTTGCTGGTAAAAGAGAAAAATATTGAGGTAGTTGTAGATACGACTCCAGCAAAGATTGATGTAGATCCCGAAAGATTTAAGCAAGTGCTATGGATTCTCATCGATAATGCCATCCATCATTCACCGGCTGGAGGCAAAATTACCCTATCTTCCAGACATACTGCAAATCAGATCGAAATCTCCATCAAAGATTCCGGGGTTGGTATTCATCCTGAAGATATGCCGCATATTTTTGAGAGATTTTACAAAGCCAGAAATAGTGCCAAAAAATCTCGCGGTGCCGGGCTAGGGCTTTCCATTGCGGAAAACCTGATAAGAGCACAAAATGGGAAAATCAATCTCGTCAGTCAGGTTGGGGTAGGCACAACTGTTTCGATCTATTTCAATTTACCATCTGAAGGTCATTCAACAAAACCTTAGCATTACGCGTCAGATGGTCCGGGAGTCCAATTGACCAATTTAGCCCAATCGGATGCCGCGAAATAGATCAAATCAACCGCCGGGTCTTTCACCTCCGGGTAGGTGGAGGGGACTTCTAGATTAACGGATAAGCGCCGTTTGAGTTCGGCGTAGGCTTGTGCCATGTTGGGATGGGCGCGCAGATAATCTCGAAATAAGAGCGGATACACTTGATTTGGACGGTCAATCACCCGAACATGAACGTGCGTGTGGCGCATGGAATCGGGGGAATGGAAAAAGAATTTTTGCCAGTCAGAATCTGGTCCGACATAATTTGCTGGGCGGTGATCTGAAAAAGTATCCTCTGATTGGATGTATCCGGCTGAATTCAATCGCTGCACACAAATATCATCCAGGTTGTTAACGGAGATTTGGATATCGATGATGTCTTTCGAGGCTAAACCGGGCACAGAAGTGGAACCGATATGGTCGATCCGTACAGCCAGATCCCCCAGCGCCAGGCGCAAATCTTTTGCCAGTGTTTCAAAATCGGTTATCCAATAGGTCTGGTAGGGGATGATTTGATAGGTCGGATCGGTTGCCAAGGTAGTTCTCCCAATGATCGAAAAATGTCAGTTTCCGTTTCTCGAAATGGATCATTCATTGTAAGATTAGAATGCTTGGTTTGATCTTACCATAACCGAGGATGTATGAAAGCAAACGAAACTGAGAAACCCAATGTGCCCTGGAAGTTCCAATTGGATATTGCGCTGGTAACCACAGCCGCGATTTTTATCGTTCTTCGGCTGGTTAAAATTGGTTTGATCTTTATAAGCCCGCCTGGAAACCCGTACCAAACCGCCATTTTTTTCATTGCGTACCCATTATTGGCATTTGCCTGGGGATGCTTCTCGCGACCG
This sequence comes from uncultured Chloroflexia bacterium, assembly GCA_963818305.1. Lineage (GTDB taxonomy): Bacteria > Chloroflexota > Anaerolineae > Anaerolineales > Anaerolineaceae > DAIOEK01. Next base: position 34,693 of record CAWFRQ010000008.1, on the reverse strand, counting down.
CTGCATTATCCGCTCTGGGCAACGATGGTGATTGGATTGATTGGTTTTGGCGCAGGATTATACTACTGGTCAGGGATCAATTCCCTGCTGTACCTGCTGATCTACTTACCACTGATGGCTGTGGGTTTCTTCTTCATCAAACGGTTCAAAACAAAATCAGCTAAATAATCGCCAACAAATAAAAAATCGTTTCCGGTCATTACCGGAAACAATTTGGGTATACCTGGCTGAACTGATGGTGCTGATAATCGGGTATTACAAAATCCCACGTTTTTTTGCCATCACAACCGCTTCAATGCGGTTATGAACATCCAGTTTTGAAAACACCTCTTTGATGTGGCTTTTGATTGTGTTTTCAGAGATATGTAATTGCAATGAAATCTCGTGGTTACTTAATCCCTGGCTGATCAGGCGAATGATCTCTAATTCGCGCGCACTCGAGGGGTCCACCGATTGGCGCTGGTTGTTCATGAAATCGGTCAATACATCTGCGGCACGCGGATCGAGCACAGCGTGACCCTGCATCATGGTCATCAGTTGCTCGGGTAAATTGAGGTGTTCGGCATCTTTAATCAGATATCCGCGGGCGCCAGCCTGCAAGCAAGCGCAAACCAGGTCGTATTCAAAATAGCCGGTCAAGATAAGGACCGCGATTTTTGGTGAGATTTTTACAATTTGCCGGCAAAGTTCAGCACCCGAAATATCATTCAGCTTCAGATCTAAAATCACGATATCAGGATTGAATTCCTCCACCTGGCGGAGGGCATCGGTACCATTGGCAGCTTCTCCAACTACCAGAAATCGCGGATCATGATCGAGAATGGCGTGCAATCCTTGCCTGACAATACGATGGTCATCGACCAGCAGGACAGATATTGAATTCATGAGGCTTTCTCCATTTGTACCGGGATGGTCGCTTTGACACTAACTCCCTGGTCATCGTTATTTTCGATTGTGAATTCTCCGCCAAGTTGAACCACCATTTGCTTCATGGAATGTACGCCAAAATGCAGTACGTTTTCAACCGGGTCTAGATAGTGCATCACTTTTTAATTCCGGAGCCGTTATCCTGGATGGTGGTCATTACCTGATTTTCGATTCGTTTGATGCTCACCAGGGCGGCGCTCGCGCGAGCATGTTTATAGATATTGCTTAACGCCTCCCGGACCAACCGGTAAATGGCTTCAGTAACTGGTACAGGCAGCGTTCCCAATTCGTTTACCACGATCAAAGTCGCCTGGACTCCAGTTTCGTTCTGAAAGCTGTTGACCTGTGCTTGCAATAAATCCACCAGACTATGGTCTTGTCCAATCGGATAATTGCTCAATGCAAAAATGGCACTGCGCATTTCATAGGTGCTGCGGGTGATTAGATGCTGGATTGTTCTCAACCGATTGCGGTATTCAGAATCAGATTTGTGTTCTGGATGCACCATGAGGCTTCCAACCCGGCGCGGAAGAAGAATCTGAGTGACGGTATCATGCAAATTTTGGGCGATACGTTGCTGTTCTTGCAACCGTACCAATTCTTCTGCCTTGGAAGCCAACCGGTCGCGGTCGATCCGCAGCGCAATATGACTGCCAATTGTCTCCGCGATCTGATGCTCCTCAGGTGTCAGCCGATGATTGGATGTTGAAAATAAATTCATAAACCCGACGATATCATCCTTGGTGGAAAAGGCGATGTGTAATACCGATTCGTATTTCGTTACGAACCGTAAAAATGCCGATCGTTTATCCGGGTTTTCAGTAAAATAATCGGGGTCTGAGGCGAGTTCGGAAAAATTGCGAATATAAATGGTGGGCGAGATGGTTTGAACGAATTTCTGCCAGATCTCCTTGGATCAGATTCGCAGGAATCAACCGGAAAAACTGCCTGCCGGGTGGAGATATTCTGTGAATAACAGGTTGTCAGGATATCCAGATCAGAAAGAATTGCTTTGGATATCAGATGAGTGGCAACAGAAGGGTGGGTTTCGGGTTCCCTGGTGTAATGAGATAAAGCGCACCACCATCCAAGTGCAAGATCCCGGTCGCCAGTTTGAGTACTCCTGTGAGGATTTCATCCAGTTGCTGGTCAGAGCTGAGTTGCGCCAGGATTTGCTGCATCCCTTCGGCTGCAAAGCGGCGACTCTGTTCCTCGCGATATGCTTGCGCGTTCTCAATGGCAATCGCGGCGCTCTTCAGCAAGCAAAGATAGCACCCGTTCGTCATTTGGTCCAAACGAACCGACTTCATTATCGAGTGCCATCAGTACGCCATTGGGCCCTTCTTGCATTAATAGCGGGGATGCCAGCATCGAGTGGATATGATACCTATCGGTTTCACCGGATCGATCCGGTCATCACGGTAAGTGTTGAGAACCCGGATGGTTTGTTTGTTCTCAATAGCATATTTGACCAAGGTGCTCTCAGCCGATAATTTGCAACCGGGTTGCAGAACTGGATCGGCGACTCCGGCGCAGGCCACCACCTGAAATTGGTCAATAGATCGCAGCCAAATGATGATCTGTCGGCCTGAAGTAAGCTGTAGTGCCTGGTCTGCGATCAGTTGCAGTACCAGGTTCACATCCAGATGGCTGTAAATCGCCTGCTGAATGGTGTAAAGCGTTTGCAAGTTCGGTGGATTGCTGTGTCAAGTTGGTAAATAGAATAGCATTCTCGATCGCCAATTCAATTTTTTTGATGTATCGTATTTAAGATTATCCACGTGTGATTGGTTGAAGTATTTGCGTTCGCCATGGCAGACATCCAACAGGGCAATCGGCCTGGCCGCCGATGTGGATTGGGAAGCCGATCCAGGAACCGATAAAATCGAAGGTAGATTCGGGTGCGGCTTTGGCGGAATCCTGGAAGGCATGAGCGAGGTAGGCGTCACCTTTCACGTCTGCCACCAGTACCGGAATCTCCTCGATCAGTGCCACCTGGGCTCCACCGGATTTATCCAGCGGGAAATTCAGTTTGGATACTTTTTCGGGCGGAAGCAATCCACTGGAAGCGATGTATTTGAGATCAGTGCCATCCAGCAGGTAGATGGATGATTGCACGCAGCCGGATAGAGCGAAGACTTGGTCGAAGACGTCGGTAAAGAGCGGATTTTCGATATAGGGTTCAGACAATGATTCACCTGAAATGGATTAAATAGATCAATACCATCTGATTATATCGTACTGGTGGAAAGGCGGGTTGGCTAGCATAATAGCCTACCCAACGGAAGGTTTAATTCTTTATTAGTTTGAGCTACTGAATTGTTAGGTTTCGCTTACCCCGCTCAACCCAATCTACGGTATTTTTTTTTATAATCCGGAGAGGTGTAGCAGGATGTGGTGGGAATGTCACAATCAGCAAAAAATTCAGACGATATATTGGTTTATGAAATCTTCCCTGGATGGCAGCGAGAAAACCCGACCCCTCCCGAGACCTCCCAATTTCCGCCACCCTCGCAATTTGAGGGTCGGAAATAGGGAAGAGAGTACAACCTATACCGTGTCTCAATATGTTCATTTCAAGATGGGTTTGTTTATAAAAAGCGATACAATCAACAAAAAGATCTACAGGCAGGTCATATGAAGATCGCATTTCAAGGTGAACCCGGGGCTTATTCAGAAGCCGCAATTCTGGAGCATTTCGCGGAGACAAAGTAGAGCCGTATCCATGTGAAACTTTTGAGAAAGTGTTCAAGGCCGTCTCAGATGGAACCTGCCCGTTGGGTTTTATCCCGATTGAGAATTCCCTGGCCGGTAGTATTCACCAGAATTACGATCTGCTCCTACGAAACGAGTTGACGGTGGTGGGGGAGCATCGGCTACGGGTGAGCCATTGCCTGATCGGCTTACCGGGGGTGGAAATCAGCCAGATCCGAACCGTGATCAGCCATCCGCAGGCGTTGGCGCAATGCGATGGATTTTCTGCATACTCTGCCGGGTGTACAGATTCAGCCGGTGTATGATACCGCCGGGAGCGTAAAACTGATGAAAGAGAAAAACGATCCTACCGTAGCCGCGATCGCATCCAGACGTGCGGCATCGATCTATGGAATGCAGATTCTGCGCGAGAACATTGAAGATGATCCATCCAACTTTACCCGCTTCTTGATGATCTCCAAAACTCCGCTGGAATTTACCGGCGAGGCCAAGACATCGATTGTGTTTTCACTTGATAACCGGGCCGGCGCGTTGTTTCGAGCATTGAGCGCCCTTGCGTTAAGGGACATCGACCTGACTAAAATCGAATCACGTCCGCTGGTGGGCAAGCCTTTTGAGTATTTCTTTTATATCGATTTTGTGGGGTCCACCAAGGATGTGGTGGTAAAAAACGCGCTCTCACACCTACAGGAATATGCCGCCATGTTCAGAGTATTAGGCTGTTACCCCCGCTCAAAATAATAATCGGACCATCCTCGATCATTTGTTCACAGTTGTTAGCAAATTGACCATTCAGGTTACGAGCAACTCTGAATAAAGTTAGACGGGTCCAGCTGGTACATTCGGGCTGCTTCTCCGATGGTCTCGAATTTTGACATGCCGCAGCCAACACAGGCCATCTGGTGATCGATAAAAAGCGGTATCAATTCCGGATGGTTTTGCAATAACTCGGCTACGCTGGTTTCAGATTGAATTTCCACACTCACCTCACTGTGGATAGCATATCACTTCGATAGGATTGTTTACTTTGCGCAAGCGCAAATTACTTTTTCTTCTCGGGTTTGGTCAGGTCTTCGGCCACACTAACCAACCCATGCGGCGATTTGATGACCACCCGCTCCCTGCCGGCTCAGGATTAATCCTGCGCGATTCCCACATACTTAAGATCCGGCTGGCAGTAAACAGGGTAGTGCCAGACATCTCCGCCAGGTCTTGCCGGCTCAGGGGGAGATCGATCAGCACTCCTTCAGAAGTCTTACGCCCGGCCTGACTTGCCAATCGTATGAGGCTACGCGCCAGACGGCGTTCGACCCGCTCCGTTGCTAACTCGCGAAAGCGGTCTTGAAATTCACGGATCTGGATCGACATAAATTGAAGGGCGTTCATCGCCAGGGTCGAATTTGCCCCGATCAAACGCACCAAGGTCTCGCGTTTAAAACCGAACGCCTGGCTGGGTTCCATCACTTCTGCGGATACCGGGTAGCTCTCCGGGGTTGTGATGGCGACTAATCCGAACAGTGTTTCAGGCGCGATGATGCGCATCACTACCTGCTGGCCGTCCTCCTGGACAGTTCCCAGCCGAACCTTTCCCTTGTACAGCACAAAGACCGCACCAGCAGGATATCCCTGCATAAAATAGAACTCGCCGGCTTCAGCTTCCCGGTACTCCGACTCTGCATAGAGTGCCTGCAGCGTGGCTGAGTCGATCCCTTTGAACAATGGGATGGATTGAAGTGTTTTCTGAAATTCATCAAAAACCGGAAGGGGAAGGGTCCGCATATGCACGGATTCTAACTTACTACTTGCTCCAGCGCAAAGTAGTGCAGTAGGAGATCTGGTATCCTGTGGTCACAATCAAAATAATCACTGTGAGTAACCACAGACTTGGAGGAACCATGAGCGAATATATCAATAATGTCAGCCAACGCAAAGAGACCATCAAGAATGTCTTGAAGCAGTTGCACCAGGGAAAAACCATAGAAGAAGTGAAAGCAGAATTCGGCGCGCTGGCCAATGAAGTCAGCTATCTTGAGATCGCCGAAATTGAACAGATGCTGATCCAGGATGGGATGCCGATTGACGAGATCCAGAGCCTGTGCGATGTGCATGTTGCGTTCTTCAAGGACACCCTGGATGACCAACGTCCGCCGGAGACTCTATCAGGACATCCGGTACATACCTTTCGGGCAGAAAACGAGAAACTGATTGAGATGCTGGACCAAATGGAGCCGGTTGCCCGTCAAATTGAAGAGGGTGAGTTGAGCGGATTGGATATGATTGCTTCGAATCTGCAAGTGGTACAGCAGATCGACCGGCATTACCTGCGCAAAGAGAACTTGCTCTTCCCGCACCTGGAGAAGTATGGTTTCACCGGTCCTTCCAAGGTGATGTGGGGCGTGCAGGATGAAATCCGGGCTCAGATCAAGAACTTGTTAACCCAAATCCGAACTTCTCCGTTAACCATCGCCGCCAGTTTTAAAGACCTGTACGGGAAATTGGAAACCGCTTTGCGCGAAATGGTCTATAAGGAAGAAAAGATCCTACTGCCCGCCGCCCTGGAAAGGTTGACTGTAGACGAATGGATCATGATCCGCAGCCAGGAGAACCAGTTTGGCTTCTTCCGCTACACTCCCGGGTAACGATTGGGGCGTGTACCTGGCTGCACTACAAGCGAAGCAGGCTGAGCAAACGTCGACAACCAGAAAAATCCGTTGCCAATGCCCAGGCCGGCGAACTACCGCTTTCCACCGGGTACTTGCGGTTGGACCAGATCAACCTGATGCTCACCAACCTACCGGTAGATATCACCTTTGTGGATGAAAATGATACCGTACGTTATTTCTCACAGGGCAAAGAACGGATCTTCGATCGAACAGAATCGATCATTGGCCGGGCGGTGCAAAACTGCCACCCACCCCAGAGTGTGGATAAGGTGCAGAAAATTCTGGATGATTTCCGCGCCGGAAAACGTGAAACAGCCGACTTCTGGATTCAGATGGGACCGCGTTTTATCCTGATCCGCTATTTTGCGCTGCGAGATGTGAACGGAAAGTATAACGGCACACTGGAAGTCTCCCAGGATGCGAGTTGGATCCGCAGCCTGCAAGGGGAACGACGTTTACTGGACGACTAAATATTTCAATTCAAGTGTTCAACTTCAACCACCTCCCATTTAAGGGAGGTGGTTTTTCTTATAGGCGCTGAACCTTGCAATTACAATCTCATTGTCTTCGCTCCGTCTCAAACGGGGGTGTTGTTCCTAGAATGTCCATCCATGCCGGGAGGTGAGCATGGGCACCAGCGCAAGAGAAGCGACTTTTCGCACTTCACCTGTTGTACTGGATCACATTCCTGCTGCCAGTTTGCATCCTGTTGGTTGGCGTTCCCATCTCGCTGTTTTTGCATTGAACGTTCAATACCTGTTCATTCCCGTGATTCTTCTGGTGGGGCTGGGATCCTTCTATTCAGGGAGATATCCCAGGCGATCTCCACCCGGGTGACTATCCATCCTTCAAAAATCGAGGTAGTCGCCTTTCGGGATCGGTACGAATTGGACTGGGATGAGATCAAGGCAATTCAGTTTCAACGAACAGGATGGGAATCGTGGGATTACCTTTCTTGATGCGCGGAAGGCAGCGAACAGATCAAGGGCGTTTTTTTCACCTGGATAGAATGCTGCCGTTGATCCAGAATCACTTGCCACTGGAAGTGCAAGATCCGTTGGCGTATCAAAAACTCCCGGCCTACCAAAATTGGCAGAATAGCCTTTCCCGGAAATTCGCGAACACTGAATTATCTTATCACCTGGATTTAGGCCTGCCCGAGCGGATTCTGCCGGGATTCGGGTCCTCGTTATTGTTGTATCTCGCGCTGGGGATGGATCCTCGGCAAGGCAGGTAGGCGTTGGAACCTTGGCTTTTACTGGTCGCCCTGAGCGGAGGGCTCCTACTGGCAGATTCGTTTCGATTTCTGGATGTCTCCAATGAAGAAATCCAGCTTTCCACTCTGAATTCCAAATCCAAATTGGCCTGGAACCAATTGCAGCGAATTTATCATCAACCGGATGTACATCTGTATCACCTGCAAGACCAATTTGTCCGACTGGATTACTGCCGACGTTGATCTTGGACTGGCAAGGACAGAAAAGTAGCGGTCGACCTGGTTAAATATAAAATTCACGGATCGGGAATTGTTCCACGTGAGTCGTTGGAGTGTTTCTTCTGGCGATCCAAATCCATTTCCAAAGCAAAACGCCGTCAGGCGCACGGGTTGGGATAATAAAAACTCCCCATCCTGGATTGTGATCGGGATGAGGAGTAAAGGGCAAAAGAAAACTTCTTAGTTTTCCAGCGTGAGGGTGATGGCTTTTCCGCGCAGTTGATATTTTCCGGCGCTGGCCTGGAGCACTTTTTTCACGTGCTGTTCTGAGACATCCACCAGGGTGTGTTTGTCGCGGATATCAATTGCGCCGATGGATTTGCCTGGAATTCCACTTCGCCGGCGATCGCGCCAACCACATCGCCGGGTCGGATGCCATGCTGTTTGCCCAGATTCATACGCAAGCGAACCATGCCTTCTTCACGGGGTCTGTCGGTCCAGGTAGATTGCTGATTGTACTCACCGTCAGCATCCCGACGGGAACGGACAGACGGGCTGGACGATCGCCGCGTGGACGATCTGAACCTGGACGGGTGGGTCTTCTTGGCTGATGATGTGCCGGTCACTTTGTAATCCAGTGTGGGTTGGTGAATTTCAAAGAGAGACAGACTGCTCTTGAGCCCGGGCAAGCTTGATGGCTGCCGCGGCGATATCCATCAGATCAATATCTGATTGCATCAGCGTCGAAACCAGCTTTGCGTTCGTGATCGTATTTGCCTGTAACGAATTCTTCGTACAGTTTTGCCACAAATCGTTCATCACGTTTATTGATGACATCTTCCCGTGAGGGGAGTTTGCTTTCAGTGATGTGCTGGTGGGTAAAGCTTTCGATCTGTTTAACCAGGTGAATTTCACGGTTCACAAAGAAAGTGACCGAGATACCAGTCCGTCCGGCGCGGCCAGTGCGGCCAATACGGTGGACGTAATCTTCGCTATCCTGCGGTAGGTCGTAATTGAAGACATGTGAGACATCATCAATATCCAGACCGCGGGCGGCCACATCTGTGGCAACCAGCAACTTGACCTGGTTGGTGCGGAAACGGTTCAACACGGATTCGCGCCGGGATTGATTTAGATCGCCATGCAGTGATTCGGCCGGGAATCCGATCCGATTCATTTCGTCAGCCAGTTCCTGGGCACGGGCTTTGGTGCGGGTGAAAATCAGCGCGCACTTAACCTCTTCCATTTCTAGCAGACGAGTGAGTGAGGCCAGTTTTTGGTCTTCGCGAATACGGTAGAAGCGCTGCTCAATTTCCGATACGGTCCGTTTTTCAGGATCGATCGAAATCTGCTCTGGTTCCACCATGTATTTTTTGGCCATTTGTCGGATGACATTGGGCATAGTGGCAGAGAAGAGAGCCGTCTGATGCTGTTCTGGCAATTCAGCCAGAATGGTCTGTACATCATCGATGAAGCCCATTTCAAGCATTTCATCTGCTTCGTCCACCACCATAAAGCGCACTTCATTTAGCTTGAGCACTTTCTGGCGGATCAGATCGAGTATGCGGCCGGGAGTGCCTACCGCGATATCGACTCCGCGTTCCAATGCGCGTTTCTGAATGAGATACGATTGGCCGCCATAGATTGCCAATAGTTTGACTGGCATTTCTGCCGCCATGGCAGAAAGCGCATCAGTCACCTGGATGGCAAGCTCACGAGTGGGGGTTAATACCAAAGCCTTGATTTGTTTTCCGTTGAAATCGAGGGTTTGCAGCATGGGCAGTCCAAAGGCGGCGGTTTTACCGGTGCCAGTTTGAGCCTGACCAATTACATCTGATCCATTGGTAAGCAATGGAATTGCAGCCATTTGAATAGCGGAGGGTGTTTGAAAACCCAACTGGTTGATGGCCTGCAAAAGCTGCGGTCGCAAGCCCAACATTTCGAACGTACTTTCCATGAAAAAAGGTCTCCTTACATATAAAAACGCCTGCCGAACTGGCAAGGCGCATGCACAAGCAAATTCATATTATTGCGAACTCAATAACTAAACAATGATACCACAAGAATCCGGAAAAATAAATATGAGTTTTCTGATAGCTATCACCGTAAGATTAGATTATTACTAAAATGGATTGTATGATCAGTGGTCTGTATCAAACCGGCACTTCTCAATCTTCCTTTTTCGTGTATAATCTATCTGTTATTGGCTCGTTAAATTTTAATGACTTCAGCAGTAATGGAGGGTAGGCGTTTCTTCCCAGGTTAGTTGCTTTATCGCAGATTAGACCTCGGTGAGATTTCTTGCCCACCGAGGTTTTTTATTTCACGCTGGAGGGAGGTGAGAATATCATGGCTTCAGTAGTAGTTAGACCCAATGAATCACAAGATCAATTACTACGCCGCTTCCGCAAAAAAGTAGTTAAGAGCGGAGTATTAAGCACGGTTCGTCGCAAACGTTGGTTCATTTCAAAAAGCGAATTGCGTAGAATTGAAAAGAAGAAAGCCGCTCGCAGAATGCGCCGACGTTCTTTCTCCCGTTCAGTGGATATGGTTTAAGCTGGAATAACCAGAGGTTTTTATGGCTAAAGAAGAAGATAAGATTCAGGTAGATGGCCGCATCGTGGAAGCTCTTCCTGGCACTCAGTTCAGAGTAAAACTGGATAATGGTCACGAGGTTCTTGCTTACTTGTCTGGAAGAATGCGTAAGTATTACATCCGGATTTTGTTAGGTGATCATGTTCGGGTAGAGATGTCTCCATACGACTTAACGCGTGGTCGGATCGTCTACCGTGCCAGAAGACCCAACGAACCCATCACTGAAGAAGAAGTTGCAGCAGCAACCTAATCCGCAAGGATTAGAACAATTCACAAACAAAAACCTCCTGCGAGTAATTTTCGCAGGAGGTTTTTCGTCATTCAGATACTACCCGAACAAGGTACAAAGGATTTCCGTCTGGTTGATTCAACACGACATCCTCCGCACGAGCTTCTTATTTTCCTTCTGCGCGGGTAAACCGGAAAAATCTACCAGAATACTTTCTTTTGCTGATGACTATTTGTCAATACACATTGGTTCACCGCAGCTCTATTCAGGCTTGACTAACTTGGGTTTAAATCCACCTGGCAAATACCGCCATAGTTGAACAATTAATGTTCCAACTCCGACAATAACTATACCAAGAATTTGTCTTGTACTTAAAGGCTCATCTAAGAATAGCCATGCCAGTATTGCAATCTGCGGCAACATCGTACTATTTATGATGCTTGACTCAACAGCGGTAAGTGTTTTCAAGGTGTTGTTCCACAATGTAAATGCAACTGCCGTATTGACAACCGCAAGCCAGCCTATGATTAGCCATTGCATAAGGTTAAGATTGCCAAAACCTTGAGTCGTTGCTCCGATAATCAATAAAAGTAAACCACCAATGCCCATGCTTATTGCCGTAACAAGAATAGGCGCTAATCCACTTTGATGATTGATCTGTCTTCCCAATAAGGATGACCCTGAATTTGCCAAAACGCCGATAAGCGCAATCACTAAACCAAGAACTTGTCCTGTGGGTATATTCAATGGAAGAAAGTAAACAATTGCACCTACTACCGACAAGAGGATACCGCCCCATTGAATTATTGAAGGTGATTCATCCTTTAGAAAACCGCTCGACAATGCGACAAAAATCGGTGAAAAATTGAGCAGTAAACTCAATGTAGCCGCAGGTAAAAAAGAAAGACTTATCAAACTGCGCTCCCTGTGTCAAGCGTGTAAAACACAACTCCAAGCAAAGCAAGTTGTCCCCAGTTAGCACGAGAAAACGTGCGTAACACTTTTCGGTGAGTTGGGTTGATTAGAATAAATGGAATCAAGCAAAGGAAAGCAATGAAATAACGCAAGCCTGCGAAAGTAATGGCGGGTAGGCTGGCTTTTAATCCAATCTTGACAAGCACCCAAGATGTTGACCATAGAAAAGTTACAAACAATGCTTGCAGTACGGCTTTGATATGTAACTTTGAGGTCATCAGTTCATTTTCCTATATTGGTGAAAAGTTGATTTGGAATTCATTGATGATATGCAAAGAGCGGACGAACCGTAGATAATTACAAAGCATCTATATATCAGTTACGTTGTAAATTCCAGAAGTCCCAGAGTAATAAAGATCTGCTAGTAGTAATTTTGCGATCCTTTGATCTCTCATTCAAATCCCTGGAATGATAACAAAGATGTTCCATCTTGTTATTGATTCTCTCAAATTGCAATGCCCAGCTTCCCTCCACACCATCAGCCGATATCACAAATTCTCTTTATTATTATAGAAGTCTTCGGAGATTGTGGGCATCTAAGTTAAATTCTTTAATACTCCTCTATAGAATTGGATTGATCGTACAGGTTTGAAGGGTAGAGTAGGGGCGAGTGCCCGTCCCCGGTTTTTGGGGAGAAACCCGCCCCTACTTGCTTAGGTTATTCCCAGATGGTTAGAATCTTCGATTGCTCAATAGAATGATATTTTGGTTTTGCAGCGTTAGTTTATACTCAAAAGGTGGGTGTAGGACTATCCTCACCAAAAAAAGTTGTAATCCTGCTATAAAAATTCCCGATTCTCAAAACCGCTTTCCAGTATGGTATATAATTTAATAGATAATTATCTTGTTGGAGGTAAGTTATGCCTCAATGGCCGAAAAATCCGGTAATTTATGAAATCAATACCTGGCCCTGGCTGGATGATCTTTCCCATAAATATGAAACACCCATCACTCTTGCAAATGTTCCGTATGCAGAGTGGGATGAAATGAAGAAAAACGGCTTTGACGCGGTCTGGTTGATGGGCGTCTGGGAACGCAGCCCGGAAAGTGCTGTCATCGCTAACCATAACGAAACGCTCATCCAAGAATTTACTGCATCCTTGCCCGATTTTTCACCTGAAGATAATATCGGCTCTGCCTATTGCATCAAAGACTACCAGGTGGATCAACGCTTGGGGGGGAATGATGCACTGGCAATCTGCCGGGCAGATATGGCTGAGCGCGGATTGATGTTAATATTGGATTTTGTTCCAAACCATGTTGCCCGCGACCACGCCTGGTTGGAATCTCACCCGGAGTATTTTATTCACGGTACCGTACAAGATCTTTTGGGTAGCAACGGGGATGTGTTTGAGCGAAACCAGCAGATTATTGCCTGCGGTAAAGACCCGTATTTTCCTGCCTGGCAGGATACTGCCCAACTCAATGCCTTTAGCCCGGATGTAAGGCGCGCCATGGTCCTCACCATCCAATCGATTGCGGGAATGTGTGATGGTGTTCGCTGCGATATGGCGATGCTGCTGCTCAACCAGGTGTTTGAAGGAACCTGGGGCGAAAAAGCTGGTTCCAGACCTACTTCGGAGTACTGGCAGGAAGTGATCGATGCGATTCGCTTTGATCAACCCAATTTCTTGTTTCTGGCAGAAGCCTACTGGGATTTGGAGTGGCAGTTAATTCAATGCGGTTTTGATTATTGCTACGATAAACGGATGTATGATCGCCTACTCAAGGGAAATAGTGCCGAAATTCAGGCGCACCTCTCTGCTGATTTAGCTTACCAGGAGCGGATGGCACGGTTCATCGAAAACCATGATGAGCAGCGCGCCTGCACCGCTTTCCCATTAACGAAAACAAATGCTTGCCTCGATGGCAATCGCCACGGTGCCGGGATTGAAAATCTTCCACGAAGGACAGATGGAAGGCAGAAAGGTGCACATTCCGGTTTTCCTCAAACACAGACCTGAAGAAGCGATTTATACCGATCATTACCGGTTCCATCAGCAAATCATCCGCACTGCCAGTTCTCCACTGGTAAGGAATGGAACCTGGCAGTCGTGCCAGATCACCGGTTGGGAAAACCTGGATAGCCATCGTAATCTGATGGCATGGTCCATCCATCAGGGCATGAATATGCTGCTGGTTGTGCTCAACTATTCAGAGATCCGATCGCAGGGCTCGGTTCACCTGAACATTCCTAGTCTTCTGAGCAACAATTGGAGACTGGTGGATCTTCTGAAGGGTGATGTGTATGTTCGCAATGGAGATGAAATGACACAGACCGGCTTGTATGTTGACTTGCCTGCCTGGGATTTTCATTTCTTATGGTTTAACAGAAACTCTAACTAATTTTGCAACCAATTACGCCCCATTCCGTATACATGAATGGAGGATAAAATGAAATCATTTCTAACACGTGTTCTAATTAATGCATTAGCTATTGCTGCAACCGCATGGTTGTTACCCGGTATCACCATCGGTGGTGATAAAGTTCTGACTGTAGTTCTGGTAGCGGTTGTGTTTGGTCTTGTGAACGCAACCATCAAACCGATCTTTTCATTCGTTACCTGTGGATTATACGTTCTCACCCTGGGCTTATTCACCCTGATTGCGAACGCATTAATGCTCTGGATTACCCAGTATGTTACCGCCTGGGTCGGTTTACAGTTCAGCATCGACACATTCTGGACCGCCCTCGTGGGCGCCATCATCATCAGCATCGTCAGTTTTGTGCTTTCCACCATGTTTGGTGGTCGCAGGCACCGCAAAGCGGACTAATCTGCTCGACATGATACGAAACCACATCCCCCGAGAAATTTATCGGGGGATGTGTTGTTTTTATGGTCTGTGCTTGATCACTGCCAACATTTCCTGGTTGCTATCAAACTTATACTCTTCCAGCTGATTCAACTCAGCCAGTCTTCGTTCCTCTTCTTCCAGCCTGGCCACCTCTGCGTAACTCACCAGCTGGGGCACTTTACGTCTCAAATCATCCAACACGATCCTTATGATGCGCAGGGGTAAGAGAATCCACATAACAAGTGATCGCCTGGGCAGCATTCAAGCCATCACGTTTTGCAATCCCAACCACTCCCACCGATGCCTGCCTGGCCCAACCAGCCAGGAAAATACCGGGTAAGGGGGTTGATTGGATTGGGTCGTATGCCTCATAAGATATTTCATTGACCGGAAATGCCGGGTTTGGATTGAGGGCAAAATGCTTATTCTCCATCGGTAAACCCAGGGTTGGTTCCACCTCATCACCGATCGCAAAAATGACCGTATCAGTTGGTAGGCTTTCTGTTTTCCCGGTACCGATTGGTTTCACCTGACCAGATTCATTGACCAGTTTGTTTAATTCCACTTCCAAACTGGCGACTTTTCCTTCACCATCCGGGTGAATCTTTAGCGGTGATGACAGAAACCGAATATTCACAGTGGTCGTCGATTGGTGAGGTAATGCAGCGGCTAAACATGCCTTATAGAATGAAAGAAATTGTGCCGGGTCTTGTCCCAGGTTTTTTAGTTCCGAGCTTATGCGCTCCAGTTCCTTCTGGAGCGCTTCAAGGTCGATGTTCGAAATTACGCTTTCAAGTTCTTTTTGGTCAAATTTTATTTCACCTGGACCCCGGCGTACCACAATGGTCACATGCTTCGCGGGGGAGTGGTCAATTAGATAGTGGGTGATGTCCATCATCACATTCCCGGCTCCAATAATAATCACCTGCTCACCAATCGGCAGGTTTTGGCAGGAGAAGGGGGGGAGATGATTGTATTGATAGACCAATTGGCTGGCATGGAATACACCGGGCAAGTTTTCACCGGGTAAGTTCAACCGTTTGTTAGCTTGCGCACCAACCGTGATGAGAATGGCATCAAAACCCATCGCCTGGATTTCATCGAGCGTATAGATCTTTATCCACTCCGACTTGAACGTTGCCCAGGTAGTGGATGGTAGGTGATGTCAGAATGGATCGGAACTGTGATCGCATCCCGTCTTTAAGGCGATGCTTATCTACATAAATTCCATATTCAGCCAATCCACCGGGTTTAATATCTCGATTAAATAGAAAAATCTCATAGCCATGGGCTGCCAGCTGACGCGCAGCATATAAACCAGCCGGGCCAGCTCCTATGATCGCGATTAACCTTCTTTGTTCTGGTTCCATATTCATCCTAACGTTCAATTGAACGATTATACTTTTCATTATACCCAGCCAACTGAACGAGTATGATAATATGATTAAACAAATTTGATTCTAAATTGTCCCGAATGGTTCATACATACTACGGTGTGATCGATTTACGGTAGAATTTAACATCCACAGTATGATGAGATGATTTAATCAGGATACTTTCAGTGGTGAGGATGCATGACAGAACAAACCGCTTACACCAGTTTTAAAATGCCCAATGGATTGGTAGTCCATTTAAAAGAAGTACATACCGCTCCGATTATTTCCAGTTGGCTCTGGTATCGGGTTGGATCGAGAAATGAACAACCGGGAATTACCGGCATCAGCCATTGGGTGGAGCATATGCAGTTTAAAGGAACGGATAAATTCCCCTCCGGGTTAATGGATAAAGTCATCTCGCGGGAGGGTGGTGTTTGGAATGCCATGACCTACCTGGACTGGACTACTTTTTTTGAGACCATGCCCGCCAGCAAGATCGATATTGCTTTCGAACTTGAAGCTGATCGGATGGTAAATAGCAAATATGATCCCAAAGAAGTGGCTTCAGAGCGCACCGTCATTATTTCTGAGCGCGAAGGCAATGAGAACGAACCATTATTCAAGTTAGGTGAAGCCATTCAGAACGCTGCTTTCCGCTCACATCCTTATCATCACGAAGTGATCGGTGATATGAAGGACCTAAAGTCCATTCAGCGGGATGATCTTTACCGCCATTACCGCCAGTATTACCAACCCGGTAATGCGATTTTGGCTGTAGCTGGCGATTTTTCCACTACTGAAATGCAAGCTAAGCTCACTCAGATATTTGGTGGAATCCCATTCCACAATCTCATGGAACCAACCATGCCCATGGAATCGCCTCAGAAGGTGGAAAAACGGGTAGAAGTAAAAGGTACCGGAGAAACAGCCTTTGTTCAGGTGGCATACCATTCACCCAATGCTCGTCATCCAGACTTTTTCCCGCTGGTGGTGCTGGATTCTCTGCTCACCGGTCCTTCCAGCCTGAATATGTTTGGCGGCGGCGGAATCTCAAACAAGACCTGCCGGTTATATCAGGCATTGGTGGAGAAAGAAATCACCGTGGGAGTACACGGTGGAATTCAGGCGACTGTTGATCCGTACCTGTACGATATCACTCTCACCGTCCATCCCAACCGCACTCCTCAAGATGTCATTTCAGCGTTCGATGTTCAAATTGATCAGTTGCTTCAATCTCATGTAACTGACCAGGAAATTCAACGGGCGATCAAACAGGCAAAAGCTTTGTTTGTGTATAGCTCAGAAAACATCACCAACCAGGCGTTCTGGATGGGATATTCAGAAATATTTGCCAACTATTCCTGGTTCCAGAACTATCTGGATAAATTATCTCTGGTGACCAAAGAAGAAATTCTTCGGGTGGCGCAGACCTACCTTGTCCCAACGAACCGGGTTGTGGGGATCTCTCTGCCGGCAAAAAAGAAAGCGAGGAAGTCTGAATGATGGAACCTGCTGCCTTGTCTAAGAATTCGCTCCCGGGACCTGAAAATATCACCCGCGTAGTCCTCTCGAACGGGATTACTGTACTGGTGAGACCTAATTTTAATAATCCTTCCATCTATATGACCGGATTTATCTCAACGGGTGGAATTTTTGATCCGATTGAGAAATTAGGGTTGGCTGCATTTACTGCCAGCATCCTCACCCGCGGCACGGAGAAACGTTCTTTCCACCAGATTTTTGAGAGTCTAGAATCGGCTGGAGCCAGTCTGGCTTTTGGCGGAAACATCCACACGACCAGCTTTCATGGTAAATCACTGGTGGAAGATTTCCCGATGGTGCTTGAATTGATGAATGAGGTGCTGACCACCCCATCTTTCCCTCCGGAGCATGTCGAGCGATTCCGGCACCAGATGCTGACCGGCTTGGCGATGAAAGCTCAGGATACTGCCGAGATGGCATCTCTGACCTTCGATCAGATCTTGTTCGCAGGCCATCCTTACCGTTTCCCGGAAGAGGGGTACCCCGAGACCGTTCAAGCGATCACGCGGGACGATATTATCCAGTATCACCGCACGCATTTCGGACCCAAAGGAATGATTATTTCTGTGGTTGGAGCGATCGAACCAGCCCAGGTCATTGACCTGGTACAAACTCACCTGGGCGGGTGGACAAATCCGGAACAGGTCGAACAGCCTGCGCTACCGCTTCTTCAGCCGCTTGCTCAAACCACTTCTCAGACCATCCTCATCCCTGGGAAGAGCCAGGCAGATCTCGTGATGGGCAACACCGCTCCGCTGCGAAAGAGTGATGATTATATGCCAGCATCGGTTGGTAACAATATCCTGGGTGTGTTCGGGATGATGGGTCGTATTGGAGATGTCGTTCGTGAGCAATCTGGGCTGGCATATTATTCGTACACCAGCTTAAATTCTGGTATCGGACCAGGATCGTGGGAAGTCTCGGCGGGGGTGAATCCAGCAAACATAGAAAAAGCAATCGACCTGATCAGAGCAGAAATCCGGCGGTTCATACAAGAACCGGTTAGCATGGAAGAACTCCAGAATAGTCAGGATAATTATATAGGCAGGCTGCCGCTCATCACTGGAATCGAATGCTGGTGTAGCCGGATCGCTGCTCAGTTTAGAGAGGTACGAGCTTGGGTTAGATTACTTCCAGCGTTACGAAAACCTGGTGCGATCTGTTACCCCTGAGCAAATATTGGAAGTAGCGCGCAAGTACCTGAATCCAGACAAAATTGCGATCGGCATTGCCCGACCGTGAGGATAAATTGTGAGCATCGTTCTTTCGACCGGGGTGGACATAGCAGAAATTGACCGTGTGAGGATGTTAAAACCATCGATACGGCAGCGATTCATTCGTCGGATTCTCGCCCCTGTCGAACTGGAACGACCTCATCTCACTGACGAAACTGTGGTCGGTCTGTTTTGCGCCAAAGAAGCGGTCTCCAAAGCACTTGGATGCGGGATCGGCTTGATTTCGTGGCATGAAATTATTATCCTGCCCGACGAGTTATCTGCTCCCCGTCTGCACCTAAGCGGGAGGGCAGCTCAAATTGCGCAAGACCAGAGTATCACCAGTTGGTCGGTCAGTATCAGTCATTCAACTCACTATGCGGTTGCCATGGCAATCGGATATGGAGAACGATGAAGATACTGGCAGTTAGTGATGTGGAATTAGATTACATGTACAGCCCGGTGATTAAAGCCAAGCATCGGGATGCGCAGATGATCATATCCTGCGGTGATCTGCAATATGATTATTTAGAATATATGATCACCATGTTGAATGTTCCATTATTCTATGTACATGGAAATCACGCGAATCAGGTGCTGACGACTTCACACGGAGTGAAGAAAAAACCTGATGGTGGTTTGAATATCCATCGGAATATCATCAAGCAGAATGGATTATTCATCGCCGGAATAGAAGGATGCTTACAATATAATTACGGACCGTTTCAATATAGCCAAACCGATATGTGGTGGCATGTGTTTTCACTTGTGCCAGGCATGTTGATCAATAAAATGTATTCTGGCCGTTATTTGGATGTGTTTGTAACACACGCTCCACCGAGACATATCCACGACCAGGAAGATCGTCCGCATCAGGGCATCAACGCCTTTGCCTGGTTAGACCGTGTGTTTCAACCCAAATATCATCTACATGGACATATCCACGTGTACCGGCAGGATACAGTCACCAAAACCCAACTGGGTAACACAATTATTCAAAATGTATATGGAAAATGTGTAATTGACCTATAACCATAGGAGGCAATGACCTATGTTTGACAGCTATAAGACAGAAAACACTAACACTGACCAGAACGCTCGCATGGACTTTGACCGTGCTCATATGAAATCTTTTTTTCGGGAGATTTTGAGCTGGTTCAATCATTCCAGTAATGATCTGCTGCCTTATGATGAAGTAAGGCGGGTGGTTCCACTCAAAGGGCAGATGGATGTGGGCATCAAAGTGATCCCATTGGATCATATTGTAGGTTCTGTCAACCGATATAACGATTTTGACCGCGCATTCCTACCAAAGGAAGCCAACTCGCGTGGGCGCTGGATGAGCATTGATAAAGCTCGAATGCAGGCAGTCAATTTACCAGCCATCGAAGTGATCAAAATTGGTGAAGTCTATTTTGTGAAAGATGGCAATCACCGGGTTTCGGTGGCGCGCGAAATGGGACAGGTATATATCGATGCGTATGTGAGCGAAATCATTACTCCGGTTGAAATCACGCCCGATCAAAACCTGGAAGAAATTATCTTACAGCAAGAGTACGCACAATTTATCTCCAAGACCAAGATCAATGAAATTGTTCCCGAGCAGCAGATTCGATTGACCCAGGTGGGTGTTTATCCGCAACTGGAAGAGCATATCAGCGTACACCGCTGGTACATGGGAGAGAAATTCGACCAACCCATCACCGAGGAAGAGGCAGTTCGATCCTGGTACTATAAGGTTTATTTGCCTATCGTCCAGATCATTCGTAACCGGAACATCTTAAATGACTTTCCGGGTTACACCGAGACTGATCTGTATTTTTGGATTATTACCCACCAGTATTTTTTGGCGGAATCAAAAAACGGCTATGTTCCATTTGAACAGGCAGCCGTCCACTTCGTGAACAAATATTCTCACAAACCCTTACGGCGGATCAGGTATCAGCTCCGAAAACTCTGGAAAGGTTAAGGAATCGCCAGAGAAATGGTGAAATCCTTTTCTACGTAGAATAAAATATAGCGGAATTATAATGAAGAGTATTACAATCCTCAAAATCAAAATGGGGATCATGTAGAAAACTTGTATGATGAAACCAAGTGGGGAAGACTTACAAATATTGTAAACAGCAATTCAATACAGCTTATTTAAGGGGCTCTCTATGTTTGCGAAAAAATCACCAAACAGTATTTCAGAATTTTGTTGCCATCATTGTGCTGTTCAGCATGCTGCTCAGCTCGGTTCAACCTGTGTTCGCGCAGGATGCTACCCCGGAGACACCGGTTCCAACAGAAACGGGTCAGGTTCCCACCGAGGAGGTAATTACCGAGGTGCCCACAGATGAGCCGACCACGGCACCTACTGAAGAAGCGACAGAAAGCCCAACGGAAGCAGTCACCGAGACACCAACTGAAGTCCCCACTGAGGTGCTGATTCCTACCGAGGTAGTCACTGAGACCCCGGTGCTGGATGTCACCCCACCTGCCGGAACGATCACCGTTCCTTTGGCAGGGACCTTCACAGCCAGCCCCTTACTCATCAACGTGGAAGCGAACGATACTGAGAGCGGAGTGGCGAAGGTGGAATTCTACGCCTCTACCGTCATTCCAGCGGTTGATTGGACTTTGATCGGTGTGGTAGAAACAGCTCCCTACAGCTTTGCCTGGGATTGGAGCGCGTATGAGGATGGCGATGTGCTGCTCTCTGCTACCGTGTATGACTTGCGGGCAACACTGCACCGTGGTCAGCAATCTGGTGGAAGTGACACTCGAGCATCCGATCAGCGCGCAGGCGGTTCCCGTCCAACGATAACATGGCGAATGCAATCGAGATCGTAATAGGCATGAAGGTTATTCAAGAAACCGGTGAGAATACGATTGAAGCTGGCGAACCTGACAACCTTTGTACCAGACGCTCCTATGGGAGTGTCTGGTACAAATTCACCCCGGCTACGACAGGGGTCTATACGTTCAATACCATTGGAACTAATTATGAGCATTCCATCGCGGTCTATCAAGGATCGGATATGAACTTTGAGGCTTGTGATGTCAATGCGATTTATATGAGTGAGGGGCGGACTGCGTTTGCTTATTATGCTGAAGCTGGGGTGGAGTACCTGGTCGCTGTTTCGAGTATTGACAATGAGGGTGGAATTCTTAACCTGCGGGTAAATCCTCTCGCTTGTCCAACTGGTGCTTTGTGTTCCATTCTGGACTTTAGTACGATTCGGAGACATTATATCCCTAGTCAAAAGAATTTTGAGATGAAGCTGCTGGATTCTAATAATAATTTGGTTGCTACTACCTTTGGAATTGATGGCACGAACACCGTGTTGGATTCCATTCCGGCTGGTCACTATAAGCTAGTAGCGACTGGATATGATGGTTTCATGTATTTTAATGATGATGTAAGCATTCCTGGTGTCATTAACATTGATGACAAAGGGATGTCATTTTATGACATTAGTATGAAGGATAAGAATGGCAACATGATCCAGGCTGATCGTATCAGTCTATCCAAAGGAAACGACTATTTCAGTTCTGTGCGTTTGGAAAACGATGAGCCACTAAAGAGAGGCTTTTATGCCACTCACGGATTATATTCAATCCAGGCTTCTTCAGTTGAGGCAAAAACACTCATCGCTCTGAATAACTTCAGCTTACCGGATTATAGTATCAACCTCGACTTGGATGTGAGCAAGTATAACTCGGAAAATTACACCTTCCACCTTGATGGAATATCAATCGACACATTTTATATACACAATCTTCCCGGGTCATCCTACTGGGGGGATTTGATTCAAGTAACAGATGGCGATACAGTTTCAGTGGTTGCCCCGAATCTGTACGAAACTGATATTCAGTTATATGCAAACAGTTTGCAGATGACAAATGTAAATGATTTAGGCATGCGTTTCTCAAGCGGCGGACACACCTTTACCGGTGATAATGATGCTGAGTTAACCTTTGGCGGAGGTCTAACTTTAGATATTGAATTCTTTTATCCAGCATACAATTTATACGATAATAAACCATACCAATTAGGTTGGAATGGTTTTATTACCGCTGTGTTACAGGATGCCCACGGGAATCGTGTTGTCTCCAGTGACAATAACGATGGCTACCAAAATTTTCAATATACCATCAAGGATGCAACAAACTCGGTTGTTGCAGGCAGTTTTGTGGATGGTTGGAATAATATGCTTGCCAATTATCAATTCCCAATATCTGCAACCAAGAAAGCCGGGAACTGGCATGCCACTGCTAGAATTGATACCGGTGACTTGCAAGGAATGATTACAAAGACAGAAGATTTCGTGGTGATAACACCACCCATCCCCAATGACAACATCGCCAATGCCAGGGCTATTACCCTGACGAACAATGCCTTCACGGTCACCAACCTCGATACTCGTGGAGCGAGCGTCGAGGGAACTGAGCCATATCGTACCTGCAACGGAGATACAACTGGGAGTGTCTGGTACAAGTTCACACCTACTACAACCGGGATCTACTCGATTAATACGCTAGGATCAAATTACCACCACTCCATTTCGGTTTTCAAAAATGATGTAGCCAAAACCCACCTCAGCTGTTATGAAACAGATGCTGATCCAGCAAACCTGGATGGTGACCCGAACAGTACTCCGATTGCATATCAGTTTACCGCCAACCAAACTTATCTGATTGGATTTTCTGACAGGAATGGCGGTGGAAATCTAACCTATACGCTAAAGAAGGAAACCTGCCCGGCCGACGCGTTATGCGTTTCAGGCAATGGAGAATCCAAGTGGTCTGAGAAGATACATCAATGTTCAAGTCCTGGATGGAGAGAATAACGAGATTTCATCTGCCTGGGCTGATGGGAGCGCATACACGGCAGTCACTGATGTGCCGGCTGGCAAATACACGGTTGTCACTTCAGCCTGGGGCTTCTACACTGTTCAGAAAAACGTTACTATTCCTGGATACTTGTATGTCGATGCGGATAACTCTCCCCGGGTGGAGTTTAATTTCAGGGATGGATCAGGAAATCTAGTTGAGGCAGATGAAACAAGCATTTTCGCAGGGGATTATACAGTTGCCGTCCCGCATCCGTTCTGGGATAACGGAAAACAATTCCTGCGCATGACTCCAGGCACCTATGATATTGTGATATCAAACAATGATGCCAAATTGGTATCTAGTCAAAGAAAAATGAGGTGGTATCTACAGACAGCATATTGAATTTCGATGCTCGTACAATGCCATTGGAACAATACACTTTCAATTTGGATGGTTGTAACCGCTGTCAATTACCAACAAGATATGAGTGATTTTGATCATTACAATAACAATATCCTAATTGAGGATGGGGATGTTGTCACTGTTGGCCTTCCAGTTGGTACCCTCTTTGAACCCCAATGGATAAATCGACTAATGGATGGCGGTGATGAATGGGTATATTGTTTCTATGGTGATCAACGTGAGTTTACTGGTTCGAATGATGCGACATTTAGTATCGGTGGTGATCTATCCATTGAACCAATAATCAATGATGCACCATATCGAATCGGGGATGAATTTGGACGCATCAAATCCACGATTTCAGGATGAATATGGTTTCCGCCTACTTTACAATGACAAAAACGGATGGATGCAGGAGCCAAGTATACAAGTTCTTGATACAGTTGGCATCGAAGTGAGTGGAGCATATACTGATCCAGAACCGAATATTTGGTCAATATATCAATTTGCCATACCGGCCGATCGGCCATCGGGTACTTGGACCGCAAAAGCATCTGTTAGCACCGGCCCTTACCAGGGCATTATCGAGGGACAAGCCACATTCGGGGTGTATGACGCCGACCCCAACGCGAATGATGGGATAGGAGACGCCGAAGTGATCGCCGGATTGCCGTATAGCGTAGAAGGCTACGACATCACCGGCTCGACCACCGCAATGGATGACCCGACCGTGCCCGGCTTGTGGGTCGGACAGGGCATTGCGAGCTGTGTGGTACCAATACTTCCCAACTCAGTCTGGACTCATCACCAGTGGATACCATCGGCAGCGACTTTCGACACCTTGCTCGGTCTGGGAATACAGTCCCCGGGGGACCTAGAACTGGTGGGCTGCAGTGACGATATCGTACTGGGGATAACAAGTTCCCAAATCACCGTCAGCCGTGCGGTCGGCGAACACCTACTACATCGAAGCCATGGAATATGCCCCCGCGATGGGCATGAGCAGCCAGAGCGTGAAACCGATCAGCATCCAGCAGCTGGGCGGATTGCTGAACCTGCACATCACGCAAGGCGACTACTGCTACGAACTTGCCACCGGGTTGAACCTGAAAGGCAGCGGCACGATCACTGTCGCTCCGGCGCCGAACTGTCTGGGAGACTTGTACCTGGATGATGGAACCACGATCACCAGCCTGCAGGTCACCCCCAAACGGGCTACACCTTCAAGTACTGGGCAGATCGGAGCGGGACCGGATGCTACCACGGATAACCCGATCCACACCGGGATCGTCATGAATCAGGACCGCGGCCTACAAAGCCCAGCTGCTGATCAAACCGGGATTGCCCACGCTGGCGAGCCCGGCGGCAGGAGCACTGGTGAGCTAACTACACCCCCATCCTGGATTGGAGCGATAGCGTTCCGCCAGCGGACAGTACACGGTCTGCAGTACGCAACCAATGCTGGCATTCAACCAGAATGTTCGTACCATCCAACAGATCTAATCATCTCCGCCTACACCGTAGCAACAGCACTAACAGCGAATACCACCTACTTCTGGCGGGTGAAAGCGCTATGGACTTGGATGAAGGATGCCGAGAGCCTGGACAGCAGCGCGCACCTTCCGCACCAAGCTGGTCGTACCGGGGCTGAGCAAACCAGAAGTGGAAGAAGCAGTCAAGACCACCCGGCCAAAGTTCGAGTGGATCGCGGTAGCGGGAACCAACAGCTACACCTTGCAGATCAGCAAGAACGCCAACTTTGCGACTCCGGTTCTCACCTACACCGTGACCGGAACCAGCTTTATCCCAGCGGTGGACCTGACCCCAAAGGGACAAGACTTATACTGGCGCGTCAGAGCGAATGGTACCAATGCAGGTGACTACAGCCTGGCCTGGAAGCTTCACTAGTGCCAATCCGCCGGCTATCCCGGTGCAAGTGTTACCCGTTGACTGGCACCTTGCTGGCAGACTACTTGCCCACCCTCACCTGGAAAGTAGGCACGGGCAGCACAGTACCAGCAACCAGCTACACCCTGCAAATCGCCAAGAACAGTAACTTCACCACAGGTTTGGTGGAGTATCCTGGGATCTTGCGCTGAATAAGACTGTGGATGCTTTAGAACCCAACCTGACCTACTACTGGCGGGTGAGATCAGTAGCACGGACGGAGACCTGAGCCTGTGGAGCACTTCCCGAACCATCCGTACCCGTATGCTGTCACCGGTACTGACCGCGCCGATCGCGGGTATCGAAACCCATACCAATCGGCCGACCTTCCAGTGGGGAGCTGTACCAGGAGCGACCAGCTACACTTTGACTGGTCGGCAGAGAATGATCTGTTGCACTTTGGGCCTGAAAACCTTTACCACCAGCTATACCAGTTACACCCCGAGTGTCGATCTTGCTAGGAGCAAGACCTCTGCACTGGAAGGTACGTGCAAATGGACGCAATACCAGCCAGTACTCAGGGTCTGATACCTTTGTGACAGGCAACCCACCGGCCATTCCGGTGCTGGTGAGCCCGGCCAACGGTGCAGTGCTGAGCGATACCACCCCGACCGTCACCTGGAAAGCAGGCGCAGTCTCGTCTCGTCCCGGCAGCAACCGGAGTATGAGGTTGAGATAGCCAGTAATGCCACCTTCTACAACAGATGAAGTAATCAACAAATACAGGCAGCCACCCTCACCTACACCCTGTTGACTGAATTGGCACCCGGAAAGAACTGGTTCTGGCGGGTGAGAGCATACAATGGGACAGATTTCAGCGGATGGACGGCTGCTCGCAGCTTCAAGATGAAACTGGACGCGCCGCTGTTGGAAAAACCTAGAAATAGTCCTGGCCAGCTGGTCAACGAGTACACTCCGACTTTGGAATGGAAACCCGTGAATGGAGGCGTGACCTACACCTTGCAGGTATCGCGCAACAACACTTTCACCAGCCTGGTGAAGAACTTGACCCAGGCAGGCACCACCTACACCTTTGATGCCGACGCTCCCATCGACAGACGACCTATTACTGGCGGGTGAAGGCGAATGGAGCTGCATTTGCCTCCGCCTGGTCAACGGTGTATCGCTTCAACACGGGAACTGAATAGCAGTTCTTCATCCTGAGGAGTGAAGCGACGAGGATCTCTACCTTCATTTGGGGATTAGTTGACGGTTAGGATCCTGGTTCCCCCAGGATGAAGAACATGGGTGCGTTCAGGTTCTGAACGCACCCTACATATCTGATGAATGCTGTATGGGCGGGTGCCTGGCCTCGATTTTTGGGGATAAACCCGCCCTTACTGTGTTATCTAAGAATTAAATAAAAAGAGCGGGCCTGCCCGATCTTGGGAGTCAGTTAAATGAAAAGAGCGGGGATACGGCCTGTCCCCTCCCGGGGGAGAATCGAACCCACTCTCAAAATGTCGACCATTAAATAAAAAGAGCGGGCCTGCCCGATCTTGAGAGTCAGTTAAATGAAAAGAGCGGGGATACGGCCTGTCCCCTCCCGGGGGAGAATCGTACCCACTCTCAAAATGTTGACCATTAAATGAAAAGAGCGGGTCTGCCCGATCTTGAGAGTTAGTTAAATGAGAAGAGCGGGGATACGGCCTATCCCCTCCCGGGGAGAATCGAATCCATCCAGCAACGCTAAAATTAAATGAAAAGAGCGGGTAACGGGAATCGAACCCGTATAGCCTGCTTGGAAGGCAGGTGCTCTACCACTGAGCTATACCCGCAATTGCATCCGCTATTATACCCGAAAATTACAAACTGAAAACCCGAAATTCGCGAAAAGGCATCCGGTACGATTTACTCCAGCGCTTTGAAACCAGCCTGCACTCGACCTCTCAACGTGTCCTTTTGATCTGAGTTCAATAAACATGCTTCCACCGCATTGAAAACAAATTGCTTGATATCCTGCCGGTTGTATCCAAACGCGTCCGAGAATGATCTGATATTCGCGGGTGAGGGTCGTGTTGAACATGGGCGGATCATCACTATTAATGGTGATATATAAGCCAGCCTCAACCAACTTGGGTAAAGAATGTTCGGCCAGGGATAGGATAAACCTTCAAGCATAAGTTGCTGGTCGGGCACACTTCCAGTGGAATTTGCTTTTCCTTCAAGTAAGTAAGCAGCGCCGGATCTTCGATTGCCCGTACACCATGCCCGATGCGGACAGTATTGGCGGTGCGAATCGCCGACCAGATACTCTGCGGTCCAACCGTCTCACCGGCGTGTAAAATGCATGGTATTCCTGCCTGATGAACCATTTCATATGCCCGGGTATATTTCTCCGGCGGATGATCCACCTCCGGACCGCCTAAACCGAGCGCCACAATTCCATCTTGATGGCGGGAGATAATCCATTCAGCTACCGTGAAACCATCTTCAGGGGGAATGATGCGTGGAATATCGACGATCAAATTCATCGTCACACCCAGTTCTTTCTCTGCCCAGATTCGGGCGCGGACGACCGCATCGATTTGCTCGTGGAATCCGAGCTGATTATTGACGTACTGGCTGAAAGGGGTAAAGGTTACTTCACTGTAATCTATGTTCTGTTCAGCCTGACCGATAAGAAATTCGCGTGTGATCAGCTCAATATCTTCCGCTGTTTTCAGGCAGGTCGAAATTGTCTTATAGATCTGAATGAAATGGTTGAAATCAGAAAATGTATACCATTTTCGCAATCCAGCCACATCATCTGCCGGGAGCGGAACATGATGTCTGGCTGCCAACTTGAGGAGAGTCTCCGGTCTGACAGATCCTTCCAGATGGACATGCAGCTCAACTTTAGGTATCTTTTCAATCCAGTCTAAATCTGAAAGCTGATTGGCCACTGATCTACCTCCACTCTCTATCTCAATGCATCAAGGAGAATCCGAAATGTAGAGAATGCAGTGCTGGTGCGGGCAGCCAGCTCCGATGACGAATCTTTAGATGAAGATAATTGTTTCTGAGGAGTAAAAAGCAGAGATTGCTTTCCACCTGCCAGTGACGCATCGGCCAGGTGCTCCAATTTCCACAGCAAATCAGAAGTGAAAATTCGATTCACTTCATCCGCTGGTTCACCCGCCAGAATGAACTTGCGATCCAACTCGGGTTCGGCAGATAAATCCACCGAACTAAATGAATGAAAGGATGAAAATGACGCCAGTTTATTGACGAGGCTCCCTACCACAGAGGAGGCGCTTGCATTTTGGAATGCCACTGGCTTCGGCAACAGAACAAATTTTGGCAGGTTCAGATCTGGTACAACCAGGAGCATTGCCTGGTGATGCATCTCGGCACTGCCTTCTCCGTCTGTGTCCCACAGGTCATACACAATCAGGCTGCCATCCGGTGTTTCCTTCCGAAACACGTTTCTTAGCTCTTTGCCCGATTTCCCAAATTTTGGATTTGCATCTGCGAGCCGACTTTTGATTTTGGACAACTCGGTATTGGGCACCGGTTGGAAGCCAAGCTGCGAAGCTTCTGCGGCTTTGCGAGCTTTTTCGCGCTGGCTGGCTTTGATTGCCCAAATCACAATTCCGGTAGTTGCCGCCAGAATGAGAATTACGACCATTACGCTTATGACAAATGAAAGTTCCATCTCAGTTGACCCTCCCATAAGCAGATTGTGATTCACTTACCATAATTGTAGACGATATTGAAATACTGATTCAATAAAACTCCCTGTCTTTGTGTGACAGGGAGCGGATTGTACCTTCTATTCTTCGCCGAGGACTTCCTTGGCTTTTTTGGTAACTTTGCCTCGTTCTTCGGTATTCAGGATGCGCTTGCGGATACGGAAGTTGAGCGGAGTCACTTCCAGTAATTCATCTTCTGCCAGATATTCAATCGCTTCGTCAATACTCATATCGCGCGGGGTAACCAGGCGGACTTCGATGTCTTTGTTGGATGAGCGCATATTGGTAAGGTGTTTGGTCTTACACACATTCACATGTACATCGGTTGGCCGCTGGGTTTCTCCGATAACCATTCCTTCGTACACCTCCACGCCCGCGCCGATAAAGAGAATACCGCGTTCTTCAGCGTTCTTTAAACCATATTTGGAGGTGGTTCCCTGTTCCCAGGCAACAATTGAGCTGCTGGCGCGTTGCTGGATTGGGCCGGCCAATACATCATAGCCGTGGAATATGGTGTTCAACACACCCATACCGCGGGTGGCGGTCAGGAATTGATACCGGAATCCGAGCAAACCGCGTACTGGAACGATGTAATTCAAAGAGACAGTATTATCCGGGTTATTGACCATATTCATCATTTGGCCGCGTCGTCCGCCCAGCATTTCAACCACCGAGCCAACAGTTTCGGCGCTGGTTTCAATGTGAACATCTTCGAATGGTTCGAGCATTTCACCGTTTTCACCCTGATGCATAATCGCCTCAGGGCGTGAGACCTGGAATTCGTAGCCTTCGCGGCGCATCGTTTCGATCAAAATTGCCAGATGCAATTCACCTCGACCGGATACTGAAAAGGTATCGGCATACTCGGTCTCTTGCACGCGCAGAGCGACGTTGTTTTTTAATTCACTGAATAAGCGTTCGCGTAACTTCCGTGAAGTGCTCCATTTTCCTTCTTTTCCAGAAAACGGAGAAGTATTTACGCCGAACGTCATCCGTACGGTGGGTTCTTCTACTTGAATGGTGGGCAATGCTACCGGATTTTCGGGATCAGCCAGCGTCTCGCCAATATTGATGCCTTCTAAACCGGCGATGGCGACGATTTCTCCAGCAGACGCTTGTTCAACTTCAATTTTTTCCAATCCCTGGAAAATGTATAAGTAACGGGCGCGTTCGTTCAGAACCTGACCTTCACTGGTGATTCGGGCAACATTTTGTCCTGAGATGAGTTTCCCGGCGTGGATTCTGCCCAGCGCGGTGGTACCGCGGTAATCATCGTAGCTCAGGTTGGTCACCAGAAGTTGGAGAGGTAGATCGGGATCGACTTTTGGGCCGGGGATGTGGTCGAGAATTGCCTGGAATAATGGTTGCAGGTCCGGGCTCATCTCTTCAGAGTAGCCAGCCTGGCCGGTAATGCCATTCGCATAAATAATTGGAAAATCAACCTGGTGATCACTGGCACCCAATTCAACAAATAAATCGAAAGTGTCATTTAGCGTACGGTCTGGTTCAGCGTCTTTGCGGTCCATCTTGTTGATGACCACGATGACCCGAAGTCCCATCCCGAGCGCTTTCTTTAACACAAAACGGGTTTGTGCCATCGGACCTTCAGCGGCATCCACCAGCAGCAGCACGCCATCCACCATGTTCAGAACCCGTTCAACCTCGCCGCCAAAGTCGGCATGTCCGGGAGTATCCACAATGTTGATTTTCACCAGTTCGCCGGTCTTCGGGTCTGGGATGGTAATTGCGGTGTTCTTGGCAAGAATGGTAATGCCGCGTTCTCGTTCGAGATCGTTGGAGTCCATGACTCTTTCCATAACATGCTGATTTTCGCGGAACACTCTGGCCTGACGCAATAAACCATCCACAAGGGTGGTTTTTCCATGGTCTACGTGAGCGATAATGGCAATATTTCGTAAATCTTTTCTTTCAATTAACATAACCTTGCATCCAATCTGTGCTTGCTAAAACCGAAATTCGGTGGATTAATTCCGTGAGGACAACGATATTCATTAAATAACCCCGGCAAACGCCGGGGTCACTTGCCAGCATAATAATATATCACCCTACCGGGTGTTTGTGAAGATGCATCTTCTTTCGACTTTATATCAGCTTTTTCTGGTGCACATCGATTTTTGCAGATTCCATAAAACTTATGGCAATCGGATCTTTACGGTAGTCCACATCGTACACCAGACGGGTAGATACCGGCATTTACCAATACCTTGGCGCAGTTGATACAGGGGAAATGAGTCACATAACAGGTGCAGCCGCGAGTAGATACACCATGCAATGCTGCCTGAATAATCGCATTCGTCTCGGCGTGAATGGTGCGGACACAATGCCCTTCTACCATCAGGTGACCATCTTCGTCGCAATGCGGCTGCCCGGATGGTGAGCCATTAAATCCCGTGGTGAGGATACGTTTTTCTAAAACCAGTACACAGCCGACCATTGCCCGATCGCAGGTGGATCGCTCAGAAACAGCGGATGCGATTTTCATAAAGTAAGAATCCCAATCTGGGCGCATATTGTTCTCCTGTACCTTAGGTTGATCTTACAATTATAGATGAAACTGATCTACCTGTACCTCAATGGGATCCAGTATTTGTGCACCCCGGGCTAGACCTAGTTTCGAAATTTGTAGTGAGTGGTAGAGAGTTGTTTCAACCGGTCTGCGGCTGTTTCTGGGGTGATATCTCGCTGTGGCATTGCCATCAGTTCGTAACCGACCATAAACTTTCGAACGGTTGCCGAACGTAAGAAGCGGCGGATAAAAATGGGCATGCAGTACCCATTCGGGATGAGCCTGGCCATCGGCCGGTGCCTGATGGAATCCCATCGAATATGGGAAAGAAGTTTCAAACAGATTGTCATAGCGAATAGTGACCTGGTGCATTGCATCCGCCAGGTTGCTGACCTGTCTGGCGGTGAGATCTTGCAGATGGGCAACTGGCTGGCGAGCAGACTAGCATCACCTCAAACGGCCAGACTGCCCAGAAGGGTACCAGGGCGACAAAATGTTCGTTGGTTGCGATGATTCGCACGTTTTGCTTCTCTTCTTCTGCCAGGTAATCCAGCAGCAAATGAGCATGATGGTCGTTATAGTACTCCGTCTGGGATGCTAATTCTTTGGCAGGTTCGTTGGGTAAGCGAGATTGTGACCAGATCTGGCTGTGCGGATGGGGATTGGAGCAACCCATCATCGCGCCTTTATTTTCAAATACCTGCACATAAGCAATTTCCGGTCTGGCAGCCAGGTCCGCGACTCGCGCATCCAGGTGGCAATGACCGCTTCTACTTCTGGAAGAGGCAATTCGGGTAGGGTAAGGTCGTGGCGGGGAGAGAAGCACACCACCCGGCAGATACCTGATTCGGGTTGGGCGATCAGCAGAGGGTGGGTATGTGCTTCGGGCGCGGCTTGCTCTGGTAACAGAGCGGCGAAATCATTATCGAAGACAAAGGGTCCGGTGAAGGGTGGGTTGAACAATCCGCCGGCGCGCTCGTTGCCCGGGCAAAGATAACAACCCGGATCGTAAGTGGGGAGAGTATCGATCGCATGTTTCTCAATCTGACCCTGCCAGGGACGTTTGGCACGGTGGGGAGAGACCATCACCCATTCCTGGGTCAGGGGGTTAAAGCGCCTGTGAGGTGAATCAAACATACGAACCTCCGAAGATAGAATGTATTAAATTTACCTTAAAATTGGTTCTTGACAAACCTATTTGTTTCTTGTAAGATAATGTTACCGGTAACATGACCGGTAACATTATACCCTGCCCATAAAAGTTATGTCACGACCCGACCCACAATCCGCGAAGTAGCTCAACACGCCGGTGTTTCTCACCAGACGGTTTCCCGGGTCATTAACCATAGCGACGATGTGTTACCTGAAACTCGCGCCCGGGTGGAAGCTGCCATTGAAGAATTGGGCTTTCGGGCGAGCGCAATTGCACGGTCCATGGCGCAGGGGAAGACCAACACCCTGGCTTGCATTGCACCGAACCTGACTGATTATACTTTCGCCAGTGTGATCGAAGGTGCTGAGCTCGAAGCCCGTAAGAATGGTTATTTCCTGCTTTCATCCTCCGCGGCTGAGCCGAAAGATTTTCGAGATTTGGTCGACGAACTGGTGGGTCACCGCCGAGTGGATGGCATCATTGTGATCAACCCGTATGTCGATGACCGCTTCCAGGCTTTACCAGAAAATTTCCCGTTGGTATTGGTCGGCGCGCGTTCACGAGATGAAATGGTTTGTTCCATCTCGCTGGATGATGAAAAAGCTGCATACGATGCGACTAATCATCTGATTGCCTGCGGTCATACCAAGATCGCGATGATCTCCGGTCCCATGGAAGAAGATTGTTCACGAGACCGTTCGAATGGATATATCCGCGCATTAGAAGATAAAAACATCCAGGTGGATCTATCGATGGTCATCGAAGGCGATTGGTCTGCTAATTCCGGGCAAGGGCGCTTTCCATGCCCTCACCCGAAGAGGTCTGAAGCCAACTGCGGTTTTCGCACAAAATGACCGCATGGCATTGGGTGTGCTGCATGCTGCCCGAGATATGCATCTGGCGATCCCCGGTCAACTGGCAGTCATCGGAGTGGATGACATGCCGCTTTCCTCTTACTTCGATCCGCCTTTAACGACTATGCATCAAGATATGCCCCTAATTGGTAAAGAAGCCACCGGTCTGCTGATTTCAGCGATCGATAACCATGGCGAGAAATGCCCTCAATTAAAATTTGCCGCTCAACTTGTGGTGCGCGAATCGACCCGAAAAGGAGGTGTTCAGTAAGAAGATTGCCTGTCAGAAAACAGTAACAACGCAATTTCGCGATCCTGAATATCACAATTTAATAACCAATTCTTAGGAGGAATAGATGAAACGCAGTTCTTTGTGGAAACTGTTATGTATTGTGTTGTCTTTTACCTTTGTACTTTCAGCCTGCGCCGCGCCGGCTGCACCCGCAACCGAAGCCCCTGCAGTTGAAGCTCCGGCTGCTGAAGCACCCGCAGCCCCTGCTGAAGCTCCTGTCGCAGACGAACCCGCCGCTCCTGCTGCTGAAGAAGTTGCCTTACGCTGGCGCACTCGTCCTGATAACCAGGAAGAAATCGATGTCTATAGTCAGATCAGCAAAGATCTGGACGCCGAGTTAGAGGGTGTCACCCTGACCTACGAACCTGGTGGAACTGAAGGCGCAAATTATCAAGATCAACTCCGCACCGAAGTTGCTGCCGGCACCGCTCCCGATGTCTTCTGGATCCCCGGAACCGATGTGGCCGATTTCGCCACCCGTGGGTTGATCCTGAATATCAATGACCTCGCAACCAAAACCGAAGGCTTCGCTGTGACCGATTTCTATGCCGGTCCG